>CAZHOW010000007.1:0-138917 GCA_964534395.1 uncultured Lishizhenia sp. | reverse complement strand
TTCATCGAAATCGGGGTGCAAAGATATACATCATTTTTATTCTAACAATACTTTTTCCAAAGTTTTTTCAAAAAAAGATTTTGATTCACTTTTGAATCAGTAAACTATTACTTGAAAAATTCAATTAAGTTTCAGTTAGAAAGAAAAATTTCAAATATTTTGTGGAAATAATGAAATCAGTGCATCTTTGAATAAAAAAGTTGTTCCACAAACAAAAATATGAACTGAAATCGTTTTCTGATCAAGAATTAATCGATTTATACGTTCATAATGGCGATAATCAAGTTATTGCAGAATTTTATAAACGTTACGGACATTTAGTTTTCGGGGTTTGCATGAAATACATAAAGCATATTCAAAATTCCGAAGATTTGACAACAGAATTATTTGCCAAACTACCTCAACAGATAAAAAATCATAAGATTAATCATTTTAAAAGCTGGCTTTACACATCAACAAAGAATTCGTGTTTGATGATACTTAGGAAGAAGAATAGTTACAATTCTTCCTTTGATGATCAGATCATAGACATACTAGAGGAGGATAGCCTTAGTTCCAAAGAAATTCTTGAACAAAAATTAGAGGCCCTTGAAATTGCCCTAAAAGAGTTAAATGAAAAACAAGCCATATGCATTAAGGCCTTTTACTTTCAAAAACGATGTTATGATGAAATCAGTAAAACTGAGAACCTAACATTAAATGAGGTAAAAAGTCACATTCAAAACGGAAAAAGAAATTTAAAAATGATACTATCAAAATTAATCTCGGAAAAATGAGTTTATCACGAAAAGATATAAACGAATATAAAACAACACTCGATTCTTTGCGGAAAAATGAGATCGAAATGAAGGTTATTGATGACGATTTCGAGCGAGACGCATTGGATGGATGGTCTGAAAACCAAGTTTCGATCCAACAATTAAAATCATTAGATGGTAAAATAAAATTCAACTTCAGATTTAAACTAATTCTTTCAAGCATCATTGCAACCATTATTTCTTCAATCATACTGCTTGTCGTTTTATATCCCAAAGAACCAAATGAAAAAAAATCAGAAAAAGATAAAAAAAATATAATTACTAGTGGTACTTTTATTCCAAAAGACTCCATTAAATCGTTTCAGGAATTACCCCAAAAATTGCAAATCAAACCTTCGAGAATCAAAGCGGATTTCGAAGAGAAAGAGCTATTTATTTCCAAGGAATCAATTGAGACAAAAAAAATAAATAGAGAACCTATTCGCTTGCCGGTTAAGAACCTTGAAAAGATTAATAACTCTGTTTCAAAAAGAGAAAATCTAGCGAAGGAAACATTTTTAAACGATCTAAAAATAGTTGATTACCGTTTTTACAGAAGCCGACCGATCGAATCCGTAAAAAATGAACTTGGAGGAACTCCTGCCGATAGAGAGTTAAATATCAATGAATCAGATAAAAATGAGAAAGGAATCGAATTCACTTATTTTTCTTATCTAGACAAATCACTCCATTATTTCTCTAAATCCAAATTTAAAAATGCATTGAACCGATTTGAGGTGATTCTGGAAACTTATCCTGACGATGCTAATGCCTTGTTTTACAGTGCGATTTGTCTTTACAATCTAAATCAACTCGAATTGTGTGAAAATAGATTGTTGAAACTTCAAAATGTAAGATTTACCAACTTCGATCAAGAACAGCAGTGGTATTTACTCTTAGTTTATAAGTCTTTAGGCAAAAAGAACTCGTTCGATATTCTGAAAGAAAAGATAATTCTTGAAAACGGATATTATTCGAAATCTGCTAAGTATTTGGAGTATTAAATTGACTTTTGAGAAAAAAGAAAGCCGCCTCGATTGGAAGCGGCCTTAAAAATTGATTTGATTTATTATTTGATCACAATCTTTTTGGAAAAAGGCTTGTTATCAATGAAGAAATTTACGATGTAAACTCCTGATTTAAAGTCGCTAGTTGAGATATCAACATGATTGCTTCCAATTTGACCGTTCATCGCCGTTTTGTTGTAAACTGATTTCCCATTCAAGTCCACAACGTTAATAGCCATTTCTGCCATTTGATTCAATTCGTAAGCAATCGTAACCTTATTGGATTCATTATCAACTCCTATAACCACTTGGTTATTAAAGGTACTATTTTCAACTCCTGCCGAAGTTGCTTCAGAAATTACATGTTGAGAAATGTAAATTACATCACCATTATCATTCCCGTTATTATTTGCCTTGTTTGCCGCAACATAAAAAGTCACATTACCTGAACCTGCTGCTGGAGCGGTCCATGTCCAAGTCCAGACTGGCGCTGTAGTTGATGTATTACTAGTTGAAGTATGGTTCGCATATTTTTTTGTTGTGCCATTAATCGAAGTATTTCCTGCTTGACCAGTGAAAGTGCCGGCCATAACATTAGAAGATGTAAGTGCAGTAGCCTGAAAGCCTTTTTTTGTTGGATTAGATGTCATACCCAACGTAACAGTATATTGTTGACCTGGGGCATACTGCGTAACAGCTGTAGTGCCATCAAGAAGTGTGAGAATGTTTTCATTTGCGCCATCTTGAGCTGTCCCAGCATGACATCCTGTGCAGCTTGATTCACCTGGAGCACCAGTTCTTCCTGCGCCAGCCCCACCGCTATTTATTGGCGCCTTATGAAACCCTTTTAATTCAGTCAATTCAGACCGAAAGGCAAAAATCCCTAAGGACAAGCAAACAAATGAAATTGGAATAAATTTAGTTTTCATAATTCTTTTGTTTAATGGATTATACATACAAAATTAATTATTGTTCATACCCTGATTCACCCAACATTGAATTTTTTGAACAAGACTATCAGGAATTGCTGGTCCACCTTGTGGCATAAGCTGATAGCCCGTTCCCTTCATTGAACCGATAATTGCCGCATAGCTGGAAGAAATATTTTGATAATTAGTAAATGTATAACCATTCTGATTTTCGTGACATCCAGTACAATTATTTTGAATTATCGGCAACACTTCATTATTAAACGAAATGCTATCAGAACAAATTACCTCTGGAAAAGGTACATCCCCTCCTACTTTATCTTTTGTACAACTGATAATTACAATTGTAATAATTAAGATCGAAATTGAATAAATACTACTTTTCATCTTTTATTAATATTGAACTTAAGGCTAAAAAAATAACACTAAAAAACAAATGAATTGGAATCACAAAGGTTGGATAAAATTCAGGGGATTCTACTTTTTGGATTTTTGCAGTAATTGGAAATAAAACACTTACAATCGAACAAAATGCAAATAACAAGTTGAAAATAGTTTTAAAATATTTCTTAGAAATTAAATTAATTCCACAAAAAAGGCCAGCCGCAATAAGGGCCAAAGAGAAATTTAAAGATATTATTTTCCAGTAAGGCAAAACACTAGAAAAGTCAAGAAGACTTTGATTAAAAATGTATGCAAAAATACAACCTACAGTTGCCGAGGCTAAACCTGCAGAGACTCCTAAAACTAAAAATGGTTTTAACATTACTTTTTATCCGCCGGCACAGTAAATGTGATTCTCATAATGTCAGGAACCGCTTGACTTTTCTTGCCAACTTTAAATTCGATCCGATTTACGTTAAACTTTCCTTTAAAAATGATTTTATCTCCTGATTTAGAATAACTTGCAGAAATGGTATACGTTTTAGTAATTCCACGAATTGTTAAATCACCAGTAATTTCTAGTTCATTCTGTGCCATTTCAACTTTTGAGGATTTAAATTTTATTTCTGGAAATTTCTTGGCATCAAACCACTCTTCAGTTAATGCTTTTTTATTCATCATTCCATTTCCCGTGTTGATACTACTTACGTCAATCTTCAAATTGAACTTTGACGAACCAATATTATTTTCATCAAAATCAATTTCTCCTTTGATTTCATCAAATGAACCCGAAGGATCTTTGCTTTTAAAGTCAATTGAATATCCTTTATCCGAAACAATAAAATGATCTGAAGGAATTAATGCGATTGAAGTCGACAATACAACCAATCCGAAATAAAGAGAAAAAACTACAATTTTTTTCATAATATAATTTTAAAATGAGAACTTTCTTCCAACGCAAAAACCGAACCTAAATTGACCTTTTGACCAATTTTCAGCTGTGTAAGGAATAAACTGCGCCTCACCCAATCCGCCAGAATTTGTAAAATTAATCGTAAAACTGTGCCCAAAGGTGAACCATTCCAAACCAAATGCAAGACTATTTTTAAAATTATCATTAGGTCTTAAATTGCTTGTCTTAAAAACATGATAGTACTCACCAATAACAGCAAATCGCCTAAAAAGTTTAACTCTGAAGGCGCCTCCCAATGCAAATAAATCGTTCATATCGTTTGCTGCGACATAATTACGGTGAACATATGTTGGCATGAGTGCTAGTGATAAATAATCCCCAAAATGTTTTGCTATATTCAATTGCGTAAAATACGAAAAACGATGTGCGTTTTTTGGGAAATGACTTATCTGTGATTCATCATCAGATGGCTTCATGTATGTAAAAAAAGATCCCGCAACAGCGCTCATTGAAATTGGCATTTTTCCTTTTTGTTGACATAAAATTCGATATTTAACAAAACCATCCAATAAGGATCGATAAGGGGCTCCGTTGCCTTTTGAACGACCAAAACCAACCAATAAATCATCTGTAATTCCATACTCTAAGGCAATTCGCATATCTGACAAGTTGTCGAATCCAAACATATTTTCCCATCCACCAAAATCTCCTGCGATATCTCCAAATCGATGCTCTATTCTCAAATCCATAAAACCTTTACCAAGTGTTTCAACGGAATGACCATTTATAATGCGAGTTGTAGAAAACGTTTTTGGCTCCTCGTAATCTTCGTTAAGCGTATCTTGACTGAAACAATGAACAAAATTCCAAATTATTGAAGTAAAAGTAATCAAATAGGCTAATTTCATCTTTAATTTTTATTTCTCGAAATTACACTTTACGACTCAGATTATACAAAATTCGTTGCACGATTAACTTAATTTAGTTTTGTTCTAAATTAAACTTTTCGTTTAACTATTTAAACATTTTACCTAACTCTAAATGATAAGTTTTCGTTATGACTGAAATAATTATTCTCCTTTTTCAAAGTGTATAAATAGTTCGTATTTTGTTAATATCATTCCGATGATTTTGAATCTGTTAAATAGTTGGTTTTTTACCTTTGTACGTTATGCGCAATTTCCTTGCTTTTTTTAGAAGATTTCGGGTTTTTCTTTTCTTCGCGTTTTTTCAAATAATTGCGTTATCCACTTATGTAAGATACCTTTCATTTCCGAAAAATCAGTATTTAACCACAGCATCAGCGGTTACAGGAAAGATTCTTGAAGTAGAAAATAATGTCACAAAACATTTTAATCTTTCGAAAAATAATTCTGCTCTTCAACTTGAAAATATAAAACTTCGGAATAAGATTCCTCAGAGTTTTTATCAAGTTGATCGAAACCTTTATAAAATCAAAGACACCGTATATGAACAGCAATATGAGTATATTCCAGCTACTGTAATTAATTCAAGTGTTACCAGAAGAAATAATTACTTCACGATTGATATTGGATCGAAACAAGGTATCAAAAGAGAAATGGGCGTTTTTTCTGATAAAGGCGTTGTTGGTGTCATTCATAATGTTAGCGAACATTATTCTGTTGTAAAAACAGTTTTAACTAAAGACATTAATATCGATGTTACCATTGAACCTATTGGTTTATTTGGATTCTTAAAATGGGATGGTCATAACCCTAAAAAAGGATCTGTTACTGGTATTTCAAATGACTTGAAAATAAAACGATGGTCTCGGGTTGTAACGAAAGGTGGCTCGGGTATTTTCCCCAAAGGCATGCCTGTGGGAAAGGTATATGAAACTAAACCAGTTGAGGGCGAGCCGCTTTGGGACGTCGTTGTTAAATTTTCAGAGAATTTCAGGACATTGCAGCGTGTTTACATCATAAAGAATTTATTAATTGACGAGCAAAAGGCACTTGAAGGTCAAATTCCTCCGGATGAAGATGAAGAAGATTTATAATGAATATAATTGTAAAAAATAGCATCCGTTTTGTTGTAATAGCTTTATTACAATCGCTTGTTTTCAATCAAATTGAAATCGGTTTTGGAATTCATCTGATGATTCAACCTCTTTTCATTATGTTATTGCCTTTTGAAACTGGTGTTTTCACATTAATGATTCTTGGCTTTAGTCTTGGGATGATCATAGATATTTTCTCAAACACTTATGGTTTGCACGCTTCTTCTTTACTTCTAATGGCATACATGCGACCCATTATTTTCAAATTCTATGGTCCAAGGGAGGGTTATGATCCGTTAAAAGAACCGTCTGTTTTCGACATGGGCAGTCGTTGGTTTTTATTTGTATTTGGTTATTTAATTCTCATCCACCATTTCTGGTTTTTCCTGATTGAAATTTTCCGATTTGACCAATTTCTGTTAATCTTACAGAAAACCATTTTCAGTGTTATAATCTCTTATTTACTTTGTATTGTCCTTCAAACATTTCTAATTAAAAAGTCCAAGACGAAATGAATTTTGACGCGAGGAGATATGTTATCGTTGCGTTTATCGCACTCGTTGGAATGATTTACACCATTAGACTTTTCTACATGCAAGTAGTAGACGACAGTTGGACTTTGATAGCTCAAGAAATCGCCGAAAAAAGGAAAGAAATTATTCCACCAAGAGGAGTGATTTTCGATAGAAACATGCGTAAAATCGTTTCGAATAGAACTTATTATAATCTAATGGTTTGTGAGGCGAAAATAAAAAATTTGGATACTGCTTCATTTGCCAAATTAATAGGTTGGTCTGTTGAGGAGGTTCGACAACGCTTCAAAGACATTCGAAGTGGGGAAGGAACTTATTATAACAAGCATTCCGGAAAAAGGACATCAAACTATCAGAAAATCCGGAAATATCCATTTATCAAAGAATTGACATTGGAAGAAATTTCAAAAATTGCTCCTCATTTAGATAATTATCCTGGTTTTTTTGAAGAGGTTACGAGTATGCGGAATTATCCCTACGCCAATGGAGCCAACATCTTGGGATATTTATCGGAAGTAACTCGCGAAGAAATTGATCAGGATAGGTTCTACAAACCTGGGAATAATATTGGTCGATCAGGAATTGAACGTTTTTATGAAAAGGAACTTCGAGGTGTCAAAGGAATCAAATACGTAGTGACTTCCGCCTTGAATAATGCCATTGAACCATATGCAGACGGAAAATACGATACTTTATCCAAGCAAGCTGATCCCATGAAAATGGGAATGGATATGATCATTCAAGCATACGGTGAAAGGCTTATGCAGAACAAAAAGGGATGTATTGTTGCAATCGAACCTTCTTCAGGTGAAATCCTTTCCATGGTATCAGCGCCTTCATTTGATCCAAATTTATTAGTTGGTAAGAGGAATATCGGTTTGAACTATCCCAAACTTGCATTAGATCCGAATATGCCGCTATTTCCTCGTCCTTTGCAGGCAGAATACCCTCCAGGTTCAATCTTTAAACTTGTTCAATCGCTTATTGGAATGCAAGAAGGAGTAATTGATGAAAACTCAGGTTTCGCCTGCGACAAAAGCGTGGTGGGATGTCACGGACATGCCTCTGCGAGAAATATTCCTGAAGCTGTTCAATACTCATGTAATCCTTATTTTTATGCTGTTGTACGCCGAATAATCCAACAAAATAAAAAATCCAACATTTATTTAGATGCTGAGATTGGTTTAAACTTGTGGCATAGGTACATGTCTAGCTTTGGCTTGGGAAAAGAATTAGGAGTAGATGTTTCTGGTCAGCGTCCAGGTTTGATACCAAACTCGAAATATTACGACAAAT
Organism: uncultured Lishizhenia sp.; assembly: GCA_964534395.1. Classification (GTDB taxonomy): domain Bacteria; phylum Bacteroidota; class Bacteroidia; order Flavobacteriales_D; family Crocinitomicaceae; genus UBA952. Next base: position 131,038 of record CAZHOW010000007.1, on the reverse strand, counting down.
GGTACGGACATAACCAATGGGCATTCTCAACGATTCGTTCAATTTCAATTGGTCAAGGTGAGGTGAAACTTACCCCAATACAAATGGCAAATATCGCAGCAATTATTGCAAACAAAGGTTGGTTTTACACTCCACATTTTGTGAAGTCAATTGGTAATCAAGGTCCTTTGAAAGAATATTCAAAAAAACATTACACAATGGTTGACTCTAAGCATTTTCAACCAGTAATAGAAGGGATGAGGCGTGTGGTAAATGAAAATGGTGGTACAGCGAGAATGGCAAGATTAGAGGACATTACCATTTGTGGTAAAACTGGAACGGTTCAAAACCCACACGGAGAGGATCACTCTGTTTTTATTGCTTTTGCCCCTATGGACAAACCAAAGATTGCTATTGCTGTATTTGTTGAAAATGCTGGTTTTGGTGGAACTTGGGCGGCACCAATTGCAAGCTTAATTATTGAGAAATATCTGAAAAGAAAAATAAAGGATAAAGCTAAAGAGCAGCGTATTTTAGATGCGAAATTATCAAACTTTAAAACAGTTTCTGAATGAGAAAGGATGAAACTTTAGTGTCGCACCTGGATTGGCCATTGTTCATCTCATTTATGTTGATGCTAATTTTGGGTTTGGCAACAGTTTATTCAGTGGCATACAATCCAGAAAACCCAAGTCTATTTAGTTTTGATGAAAAATATGGGAAACAGATAATCTGGCTCGTTGTGGCCTTATTTTTGGGGCTTCTCGTTTTTTTAATTGACTCGGATATTTACCGAAAATTCGCTTTCCCCATCTATCTCGTGACACTCAGTCTCTTGGTCGTTGTTTTATTCATGCCGGCGATCAATGGGGCTCACGCTTGGATAGGTATAGGTTCTTTGGGTATTCAGCCCGCAGAGTTTGCTAAAATTTCTTCGGCACTGCTTCTAGCCAAATATATCAGTGGTTTAAGTGTAAAACAACAAAATACTAAAAATGTGTTAGGTGCAGCCATGATTCTTTTGGTTCCAATGGCTTTGATATTGTTGCAGCCTGACGCAGGAACATTTGTTGTCTTTACTTCATTTTTATTTGTAATGTACCGCGAGGGCTTAACATTTGACCCAATAATTCTTGGGATTGTAAATGCTTTTCCTGGTGTTCGATTTAAAGAAACCTGGGTTGGAAGTCATTTCATTCCTATTATGTTCGTGGCTATATTTTTATCCGTAATTACCCTTCTTTTAAGTAACGTGGTTATAACAATTCCGTTCATGCCCGAAACTAAAATTCCAGGTTCGATAGGTGTTATTTTGACCTTAATACTTTTTGGAGTTATTTCATTACTCTTTCTGAGGCAATTCGGCACGAAACGAGATCGATCAAGAGCGACAATAATTGTAGTACTTGGGCTAATACTTGGAGGAGGTTTGTCATTAGGCGTTGGGGCGGGATTCAGTAGCTTGGCACCCCATCAAAAAGACAGAATCGAGTTATTCCTTGGATTAAAAGAGGACCCGAATGGCAAAGATTACAATCGACACCGTGCTATGGCGGCGGTTGGTTCGGGAGGCTTACTTGGAAAAGGCTACAACAAGGCTTCGGTATCAAGCGTAGAAAGCAATCACGTCCCAGAAAGCGAAACAGACTTTATTTTTTGTCCTTTTGCTGAGGAATGGGGTTTTATTGGAACACTATTTTTGATAGTTCTATATATGTTTATGTTGATTCGGATCATCATAATTGCAGAAAGACAAAGAGCAGCATTTAATCGTATATATGCCTATTGCGTCGGAATGATTCTGTTTTATCATTTCGCCATTAACATCGGAATGAACATAGGTTTTGCTCCTGTTATTGGAATTCCATTGCCCTTTTTTAGTTACGGAGGTTCATCCATGATGTCTTTTAGCGTTATGATGTTTATTTTGTTAAAACTTGACAGTCAACGTAAGGATGTTTTAAGATAATCTTTCTAACTTTAACCAACTGAATAAGCGAAAATGAAAATTGTTAAAACCTATTTTGAATTTTTTGACAAATTCTCACGAAAAGACTTACAGATGAAAAATAAAAACAACTAATTTCTTATGAAAACCAATAATACAGGACTGAACGAAGAAGAAAAAAAGAAGTATACCAAAATATTTTGGGGTATTTCCTTATTTCCATTCCTTTTTGTTGCTGGTTTGCTTCTTCTACAATCTGAAAGTTCTTTGCCTCCTGTTTCAATGCTTGACAATCCACCTGAATTACAAGCATCATTAATTATTGCCCGAAAAAGTGTTCGAGAAGACACTATAATTGGAAGCTTTTGGCAAGTAAATCGCACAAGTGCAAAATACAGGGACATTTCACCATATGTTTTCGATGCTTTAATCTCAACAGAAGACGAGCGATTTATTGATCATTCCGGTGTCGATTTTCGCGCCATCGCCCGTTCCTTCGCAAGTTTTGGAAGAGCAGGTGGAGCTTCCACCATCTCACAACAATTAGCAAAACTTCTCTTTACGCTAAAACAACGTGAGGATGAAGAATTGGCAAAAGCGAGCGGAGAATCGATCAACTTACCTTTAGGTGGGTTTTTCGGTAAATTCAGAAGATTGAATGAAAAAGCAAGGGAAAACATTATTGCTAAACGACTAGAGGAACGATTTACAAAAGAGGAAATCATTACGATGTATCTCAACCAGTTTGATTTTCTTTACAACGCAGTGGGAATAGAAAATGCCTCAAAAGTATATTTTAATAAAAAACCAGGGCAATTAACAAAAACGGAGGCGGCTACGTTGGTAGGTATGTGTAAAAATCCAGATTTATACAATCCTTACAAATACAAGATTAAGAATTATCGTAGGAAAATTGCCGATAATGAGGGAGTCTCTTTGTCTCAGGTGACAAAAGAGCAAATATTGGAATTGAGAAATAAAGATTCTCTCCGGGCTTTAGAAAGAAGAAACCAGGTATTATTTCAGTGGTTGAAAAACAGTAAATCCAATAATGAAGGATTAAAAAATAAATTGACTGAGGATGAATATAACACTTTGAAAACAGAACCTCTTGTCATACGGTATACCTCTCTGGATCACAAGGAAGGTATCGCACCATATTTTAGAGAGTCACTTCGTAAGGAAGTAACTGAAATTCTCACAGCCAAAAATAGTGATGGCAGTTACAAATATGTTCGCGAAGATGGCCGACCATTTAACATTTATCAGGATGGATTGAAAATATATACGACTATTAATCCTGCTTTGCAGCGTCATGCGGAATTTGCTATGCAAAAACATATCAAAGAAGATCTTCAACCCGCTTTCGACAACAATAATCGAGGACTGAAAAATTATCCATTTTCCAATTCAATTGACCAGTCAATGGTTAATCAAATTATGGACAACGCAAGAAAATCGACCGGAAGGTATAAGAACTTAGTTGCGCTTGGTTTTACAGAAGAGGAAATAATGAAAAACTTCAATACTCCTGCACCAATGCGCGTATTTAGTTGGGAAGGAGAAAAGGACACCATAATGACACCTAACGACTCAATTCGCTACTATAAGGCATTTTTACATTCAGGTCTAATTTCAATCGATCCAAGGACTGGATTTGTGAAAGCATGGGTTGGAGGAGTAAATTTTAAACACTTCAGTTACGACCACGTTCGATTAGGAAAAAGACAAGTTGGTTCAACCATCAAACCGTTCGTTTATGCGGCCGCACTATCAATGAAAGTCGTAAATCCTTGTACAACATTTTCTGCAGGTGAGTATTGCGTTGATTTAGTAGACAATCAAAATAGAGTGGTTGGTAAATATTGTCCTCAAGGAGAAGCTGCCGGTTCAGTAAGACAGGGATTGGCTATGTCTTCAAACCCAACGACCGTGGCTGTGATGGCTAAGATGGGCAAATTCAATCCTGTTAATAAAACAGGGGGACCTTTTATTATTGAAAAATTATTGAAGCAAGCGGAAATCACATTGAATAAAAACGATGTCGTCCCATCTATGTGTCTCGGGAGTATGGATTTATCACTTTATCAACTCGTAGCTGCACAATGTATTTTTGCGAATAGTGGTAAGTATATCCGACCAACTACAATTGAACGAATTGAGAGTCAAAACGGGAAAATTATTTATCAGGCGCAAGAACATGAAGAGCAGGTGGTTAATTCAACCGTGGCTTATGAAATTCTTAAAATGATGAAAGGAGTAATTCAAGGAGGAACAGGTTCAAGCTTAAGAAGTGGAAAATATGGGATTATTGCTCCGACTGCAGGAAAAACAGGAACAACTCAAAATAATTCAGATGGATGGTTTATAGGAATTACCCCAGAATTAGTTACAGGAGTCTGGGTAGGAGCTGAAGACCGTGCCGTCAGATTCAGAAGCATGAATTGGGGACAAGGTGCCCGAATGGCATTGCCAATATATGGGTATTACATGAATAAGGTATATAAAGATCCAATTATTGCATTAACCACTCGAGATTTTGATATACCAGAAGACTATGATTCAGAGGCTTATGACTGTACAGAAGCACCAGAACCCGAAACAGTAGATGATTCAGAAATTCCATTTTTTTAGTGTATGAATAAAGTAGTTAAAAATGTTGAAGAAGCATTAATTGGCATTGAAAGTGGAATGACATTGATGCTTGGCGGATTTGGTTTATGTGGTATTCCGGAGAATTCTATCGCTCAATTGGTAAAACTAGGGGTTAAAAATTTGACATGTATTAGTAATAACGCAGGAGTTGATGATTTTGGTCTAGGACTGCTTTTACAGACCAAACAAATCAAGAAAATGATTTCCAGCTACGTTGGTGAAAATGATGAATTTGAACGACAAATGCTTTCAGGAGAGTTAGAAGTTGACTTAATTCCTCAAGGAAGTTTGGCAGAGCGATGTCGAGCTGGTGGAGCAGGAATTCCAGCTTTTTTCACACCTGCAGGTTACGGAACAGAAGTAGCGGAAGGAAAGGAAATACGAATTTACAATGGTAAACCGCATATTCTGGAAACAGCCTTAACAGCCGATTTCGCAATAGTAAAAGCTTGGAAAGGTGATACAGAAGGTAATTTGATTTACCGAGAAACTGCAATGAACTTTAATCCAATGATGGCTATGGCTGGAAAGATTACCGTTGCAGAAGTTGAGGAATTGGTTCCTGCCGGTGAACTCGACCCAAATTTTATTCATACGCCAGGTATTTTCGTACAACGCATCTTCAAAGGAGAAAAATTTGAAAAACGAATCGAACAACGAACGGTTAGAAAACGAATTTAAAATTTTAAAATAAACAAATTTGAAAATGATTCAATTTAATTAATTTTGAGAAATGATCGAAGTAATATAATTGTTGAACTAACCTTCAAGTTTGCGATTTCAATTGTTAAGTATTGCGAGGAATTGGAATCAAAAAAGAAATTCGTTATCGCTAAACAACTTTTGAAATCGGGAACTTCAATTGGGGCAAATATTCGTGAAGCTCAAAATACGGAATCAAAAAATGATTTTATTCATAAATTTAAAATCGCAGCAAAAGAATGTGATGAAACTATCTATTGGTTGGCTATTTGCAAACAGATAGATTCATACCCTTTCGATGATAATTTAACTGAACAAATTGAAGTAATTTCGAAAGTTTTAAGTAAGATTTTGGCAACCTCAAAAAATGGAAACAGTCCTAAAACCATTATCAAATTAAATAATTAATAAATTTTCAAGTTATCATGGCTTTAGATAAAAACGGAATAGCGAAAAGAATCGCGCAAGAATTGCAAAATGGTTGGTACGTTAACTTAGGAATTGGTATCCCAACATTAGTTGCCAACTACGTTCCTGATGGCTTGGATGTTGAATTTCAATCGGAAAACGGAATCCTAGGAATGGGGCCATTTCCATTCGAAGGCGAAGAAGATCCTGACTTAATCAACGCTGGTAAACAGACCATTACAGTTAAAAAAGGTGCAGTATTTTTTGATTCAGCAACTTCATTTGCCATGATTCGGGGTCGACACGTTCAACTTACCGTTTTAGGTGCGATGGAAGTTTCTCAGAATGGTGATATTGCCAACTGGAAAATACCAGGTAAAATGGTAAAAGGTATGGGAGGAGCAATGGATCTAGTCGCATCGGCTGAAAATATTATTGTGGCAATGATGCATAGTAATAAAGCTGGAGAATCTAAAATTTTAAAGAAATGTACTCTGCCACTTACTGGCGTTGGTTGCGTTAAAAAAGTAGTAACCGAACTAGCTGTTTTAGAGATTAAAGATGGTAAGTTTCACTTGATAGAGCGTGCTCCTGGTGTTAGCGTCGATGAAATAGTATCAAAAACAGATGGTGATTTAGTTGTCCCTGATTTCGTTCCAGAAATGGTGGTCTGAAAAAATTGATTAAACTCGAAGAAAAATATCATAAAGCAATTGAGGCAGCAATCGAAGCCTCGAAAAAAATCATTGAGATTTACGAAGAAGGATTTTCACCGACTTATAAAGAAGACGGTTCACCACTCACAAAAGCTGATCTGGCATCAACAGAGATTATATCTGATATTTTGGAACCACTTAATATTCCAATTACTGGAGAGGAGAGTGAAAAATCAACGTTTGAAGATCGCTTGAAATGGACTGAATGTTGGTGTATCGATCCATTAGATGGAACCAAGGAATTCGTAAGTAAAAATGGGGAATTTGCCGTGAATATAGCACTAATAAGAAATGGAATTGCTGTTTTTGGTGTAATTGCCTCCCCAGTAAAACAAGAACTAATTTTTGGTGGTAAAGAGTTTGGCGTTTATTCTTTTCAATTCGAAGATTTTGCTGTATCTGAAAATTGGAAGAAAATCGAGCAACCACAAAACGTCAATTCACCTTTGGTTATGACTTGTTCTAGAAGTCATCATTCAGGACCAATTTTGGAATTCATTGATGAACTTCATATCGTTTCAGAAAAAATCGAATTTCTTAAAAAAGGTTCCTCACTTAAATTTTTCGACTTGGCTTTTGGTAGAGCTGATGCCTATCCTCGATTTGCTCCAACGATGGAATGGGATATCGCAGCCGGACAAGCAATTTTGGAAGCACTTGGAGGAACAGTTTACGATGCAGATTCGAAACAACCATTACGATACAACAAAGCGAATCTGTTAAATCCATTCTTCATTGCCAAAACAAAGCCTTTACTCGATATTCTGCCATGAGGACGATTTTTCTTGTTTCTATTTTGGTGAATCTTAATTTCTTAGTTTCTCAACAAAATTTAATATCAACACATTCATTTTATAGAGATCAACTTTTTTGGATACATAATGATATTCTCATTACAGATAATCAAACTATTTATAAAACTAGTTACTACAGAAATTCGTTTCTTCCCACTACCGAAAATCGTTATAATTTGCATGATTACATAAAAGATTCAAGCATTCAATACTACGATTTTGCAGAAGTATTATTCAAAAAACACCTGATTGAGGTAAAATCCAAAGATTGCTTTTTAACTATTTCACCTTTACTCGACTTGAGTTTGGGAAAAGATTTGAAAGACACTTCTTCTTTAAACTTATTTCAAAATACGCGAGGAGTAATCATAGAAGGCGATTTATTTAAAAACTTTTCATTTTCAACCTCATTTTTTGAAAATCAAAGTAGATTCAGTTCCTATGAGCAACAGTTTATTAATGAACGAGGTGAATTTCGACCAATAAGTAATGGATATGCACAAGAAAATGGAGTGATTTCAGGTGCTGCACGAACAAAACCTTTTAAAACTAATGGTTATGACTACGCTTACGCGATAGGAAACATCGTTTACAGTCCACATAAAAAAATTGATTTAATTGCAGGAAATAACCAACAGTTCATTGGAACAGGATATCGTTCGATGTTACTCTCGGACAATTCTTCTTACTCGCCTTATTTTAGAGTTGATTACTATATTTCCAAGCGATTCTCGTTCAATTACTTGCGCTCAAGAAACATGAATCTCATTAGAAAAAAGGTTTACACAACCGTTGAGGGTTTTTACCAACCAAAAGGTCTTGGGATCAATTATTTAACGTATCATTTTTCTCCAAAAATCAATTTGAGTCTATTCGACGGAACTATATGGTCTATGGGAGATTCTCTACAAACAAAATCCGTAAATCCTTTATTTTACAATCCAATCCCTTTGGTGTCGGCATTTCTAAAGGACAGCACATGTTACGCAATTCAAGGATTAAATCTGAATTGGATTGTTACAAATAAAATTAGAGCTTATAGCCAAATTGCAATTGGAAATCTGGACTCGAAACAACTTGCATTTCAACTTGGTTTTCGAGGCTACGATTTATTCAAACTTAATAACTCAATGATTCAATTGGAATTCAATTCGGCAACTGCCACCATGTATCAATCCGAATTTAGTCGATTGAATTATTCAAATTACAATCTACCATTAGCACATACAAAAGGAAATGCATTCAGAGAATTAGTAATTCGATTTAATTGGGAATACAAAAGATGCTATATCGACTTAAAGTCAATTAATTACTATTTAGAAAATTTCAATCGTACCGCCCTTTTGCCTATTCCAAAATCCAATATTTCGCCTGATGGATTTGTTTTTCACAATCAACTTGAAATTGGATATCGATTCAACAAAAAAATCAATTTAAAGGTTTTCGCTAATGGTATTTATCGTTATGACAATGCAACAAAAAGTCAAAACTTCATTCTTTCAACCGGAATACGAACAGCCTTAATCAACCACTACAATGATTACTAATCGTGTCATATTGATTTTAATGTTCGCTTTACCAATTGGATTACAAGCCCAAAATGGAATTGGTTGGCTATTTGAAACATCACCGAATGACTCAATTGAAAAAGAATCTTTCGAAAACCACAGTTCGATTCTACCGCAAATTAGACGAGAAATTAAATCAGAAAACGGAATCAACTTAATAAAACCCATAAATTTCATCCCTTTGTTGGATGGTGGAATTAATTATTCAAGTGATTTGGGTTATCGAATAAGTGGAGGAGGAATATTTGAGTCAAATTCAACTTGGAAAAAATTCTATATTCGAGCTGGAGCTATTGGTGGATTGGAGTCAGCCGATAGCCTTACATCTGCCAGATATGAATTTTTCGACTCACTAAAATCAGTTCAAGCATTATTCCAACCATTAGTTCGATTAGCTTATACTCCGAACCATATTTTTAATTTTCAAATTGGTCATGACAAAAACTTCATAGGAGAAGGGAATCGATCTTTATTTTTAAGCGACTACGGGAAACCATACTATTTTGGTCAAATTAGAGCTAGATTTTGGCACGTGGAATACACCATGCTTTACCAATTCATGAATGAAAATTACAAGTCAACAAAAGCACAAAAATTTGCAGCGAGTCATTATTTGAGTTGGAATGTTACAAAAAAATTCAACTTAGGGATTTTTGAAACGGTTATTTTTCAGCCAAAAGACACACTACTTTATCGTGGATTTGATGTTGAATATTTGAATCCAGTTGTATTCTTTCGTCCACAGGAATATGCGATTGGTTCATCAGACAACGTGCTTTTGGGTGCTAGTTTTTCAGTAAAACATAAAAAACAAACACTTTATGGTCAAATAATTATTGATGAATTTCTCCTCTCCGAAATACGAGCAAAAAGCGGCTGGTGGGCGAATAAATTTGGCGGGCAATTGGGAATCAAAGGATTTTTGAAAATGAAAAATGAAAAATTCTTCTATCGTTTGGAAGCAAATGCGGTTCGACCCTACACATATGCTCATGTTAACAGTCTTCAGAATTATGGAAATCAAAACAGCACCTTGAGTCACACATACGGAGCTAATTTTACGGAGATTTTGATAGAAGCGAAATGGCAACGAAGTAATTGGTTTTTAAAAGTATTTGCAAATGGCGGTTATCAAGGCTTAGATGAAGGAGGTAAAAGCTACGGAGGGAATATTTATTTACCTTACATGCTTCGACCCAGTAATTATGATAATAAAATCGGACAAGGAATTCGAAATAATTATTTTAGAATCAACCTTCATGCTGCCTATAAATTAAGTGAAAAAGGTTCCATTTTTGCATTCGGAGAACTTCAGTATCGTTATGATTCGGCATTAATCCAGAAGTCACATTTTATTCCTTTTATTGGTATTCGTTCCTATTTGTGGAATGACTACCGAAATTACTAAATGAAAAAAGCCCGCTCCAAATGGAAACAGGCTTTTTCTCTCGTTTGGTTCTTGTAAACTTTTACAATCCGAAAATCTGTCTGACTTCTACTTCCGTTGCATTGCGTTGTTTTCCTTCGGAATTGAGGTAGGTACGATTTACAAGTCTTCCATGAATGGCAACTTTCTTGCCTTTTTCTCCATATTGCTCAAGGAATTCGGCTAAATTTCCCCATGCGAAAACACGGTGATATTGAGTTACATTTCGATAATTCCCATCGTTTTTACGCTCCGTTTTTTTCGTTTCAAGTTTGAATCGAGCCACTGATTTTCCGTTGTCGAATTTGGTTATTTGTGTATTGGTGCCCATGCTTCCAATCAAGGTAATGTAATTTCTAACTGTTGTCATAATTTGTGTTTTTATAAAAAGGTAATTGTATATGTTGAGGGACCGGCATTCATCACGATGTATCAACACCGATCCTCGTTGCGTTCCAATGGATTTAATTCTATGAAAATAAATCCTGTTTGCTGTGTTAAATTTTATTGAAGATTTAAAGTAAAATCAAATCGTTGATTTCAACTTCAGAGACAAATTTCTTTTGTCCTTGTGTGTTATAGAATCGACTGACTAATCGCCCTTCTACAGCAACTTGAGCTCCAACTGAACCAAATTCTTCAAGAACTTTAATCCACTTGCCCCAAGCACTAAGAATATGCCAATTACTTCTTGACTTCATATTCCCATCCGCATCCAAATAGAATTCTTTTGTTGCAAGAGAAACTTTGGCTATTTTTCGACCATTTTCTAATTGTGTGAACTTCGGTTCGGATGTTACTTTTCCTATTAAATTGACGTGATTCATTGAATGGTTTGAATTTGTATCTAACATAATGATAGATTTATTGAACGTTTCTGGATGAAATAATTAAAAACTCGTTTAATTCTACGACTGTGGAAAAGCGCTTCTCACCCGATTTAGTTTCGTATGTCTGATTGACTAATTTTCCTTCAAGCATAACTTCCAAGCCTTTATCCAAAAGTTTTCCGACTAACTCGGCTGATTTCCCCCATGCATTGATATTATGCCATTGAGTGTTATCCTGCCACTGGCCATTCTTATCCTTGTATCCCTCATTTGTCGCCAGAGTAAAACGAGCAAGTGCTCTCCCGGTTTCAAAATTCATCACTTCAGGCTTTGCGCCCAACCTTCCAATCAGAGTCACTTTGTTTTTTAGTGCATTCATGTTTGTAAAAATTAAATTGTTTGAAAAAAATTAACTAAATCGAGATCAGCAATTGTTGTCTGAATTCGACACTGCAAAGTTTTCTTCTTTCAAAATCTTTATTCGGTTATTTGTCGTTTATTTTCGTTATTTATTCGTTTTTTGTCGTTTTATTTATTGAATATGAAATATTTAATCTATTTATAAAAAACGTTTATTTATTCCAGATTTCCCAACTTTTTAATGCTTGCTCACGAAGCATACTGCTACCATTCAGAATTGTTGCCCCAGATTCTTGAGCTTTGGAAAGAAATTTTGTGAGTGGCGGATTATAAATTAAATCAATAACTAAATGTTCTTCTGAAAGTGATTCAAACGGAATATTCAATACTTCATCGTAATTTGGATACATTCCAACTGGCGTGCAGTTTACAATTACTTTGCAAGCAGAAATCATCGCTTCATTGACATCCGAATAATGAAATTGATTCGAATCTTGATTTGGAGTACGCGAGACAAAAATGACATCCAAGCCAATTGACTTAAATACGTGCGCAACAGCTTTCGAAGCACCACCTGTTCCGAAAATTAGGGCTCGCTCGTGATGAAAAGTCAAAAATGGTTTGATACTTTGATGAAATCCGTAAGCATCTGTATTGTATCCTATTCTTTTTCCATTTTCAAATGCCACAACATTGACAGCACCAACAACTTTTGCTGTATCATCTAATTCATCCAGAAAAGGAATAATCTCTTCTTTATATGGAACCGTAACGTTAAACCCACTTGGATTCAGATTAAAAATCTTCTCTACTTCTTGAATATTGTCAATTTCAAAAAGTTGGTATTGTGCATTTATTTCATGCTCTTGAAAGTACGATTTGAAAAAATCAGGAGAGAACGAATGTTTCAGCGATTTACCTAGGAGACCGAATAATTTTGCCATTGAGGCGAAGTTAAACAAAAAAACCTCAGAAAATTCTGAGGTTTTGTACCCGGGGTGGGAATCGAACCCACACACCGTTGCCAGTACAGGATTTTGAATCCAGCGCGTCTACCAGTTCCGCCACCCGGGCATTCATTACTGAACAACAAGGGCACAAAGATAAAATAATTTTTTATTACTAAACTGATTTATATGGATTCATTGATAAAATCAATCCATTCTTCGACACTTTTGGCATTCTGAATTTGAAAATCTCCAGACGCTTCCCTTCTGAGAGCTATCAAGGTAGCACCTGAATTTAATTTTTGACCGAAATCATTTGCTACAGAGCGAATATATGTTCCTTTTGAACAACTTATTTTAAAATCAATTTCCGGGAAACGATCCGTGTTTAGCTCAAAACGACTGATTTCAATCTGAGCTTGTTTCATTACAACTTCTTTTCCCGCACGCGCAAAATCATAGGCTCGTTTTCCATCAATTTGTTTTGCCGAAAAAATTGGAGGAGTTTGCATTTGAATTCCCAAAAATGATTCGCGCGCACGTTCAATTAAATCTGAAGAGATCTGATCTGTCGGAAATTCTTCATTATAATCGGTTTCCAAATCAAATGAAGGTGTTGTTTTTCCAACTAGAAATGTTCCAGAATAGGTTTTTGGAGCACCAGTTAACGATTCTATTAATTTCGTGTGCTTACCTGTACATATAACTAAAAGTCCAGTAGCCAATGGATCAAGCGTTCCTGCATGACCAACTTTGATTTTCTTGACACCGAGCTTTCTTTTGAGATTCCAACGGATTTTGTTTACAACATCAAATGAAGTCCAACCATAAGGTTTGTCAACAAGGATGGTAGCGCCTTCTTGAAAATTCATTAAATACTAAAATAAATCAAAAGAACTGCTCCAACTGTAATTCGGTACCAACCCCAAATTTTAAACCCGTATTTTGCGAGGAAATCAATGAAAAACTTTATCGCAAAAGCAGCAACAACAAATGCCAAGACATTTCCTATGATGAACGCAGTTATGTTTTCAGAACTCGACAAAATCATTTCATAACCTTTTTGTTCAATTCCTTTATAGTTCCAGTCTTTAAGAAAAATGGAATAACACGTTACAGCTAACATTGTCGGAACGGCAAGAAAAAAACTGAATTCCGCAGCCATTTTTCTTGTCAACCCTTGTTGCATACCTCCAATAATCGAAGCTGCTGCCCTACTCGTCCCTGGCATCATTGCTAAACACTGCCAAAATCCGATAGTCACTGCTTTCTGTAAGGTGACGTCTTCTTCCTCATTAATTCTCGATTTCCTGAAAAGGCGATCAATGAAAAGAAAAACAACTCCTCCTAAAATCAATACTATGGCGATTGGTATGGGTTTTTCTAGAACAGATTCAATTTTATCATCAAACAATTTCCCTAACACTAAAGCGGGAATTATAGCGATTGCCAACTTAATGTAAAATTGATAAGATTTGAAATCAAAAAACTTCTTCCAGAACAAAGCCACAACAGCCAAAATGGCTCCAAATTGTATCGATACTTGAAACATTTTAACAAACTCGTCGGATTCAATCCCCATTATGGAACTTGCAAAAATCATATGAGCCGTAGAAGAAATCGGCAAAAACTCAGTTAGCCCTTCTATTAAGGCTAAAATGATAGTTTCAACAAATGACATTTTGATTATTTAGATTTTTTCGAGGACGAAGAAATTTCCTCTTTCATTTTACTTTCAGTCAACGAATTCTCATTTGAGAATTGTCTTTTCATAATCGAAAATAGAATTATCACATAACCAGCAACGATTAACATTGGCGAAAGCGTAATGCGAATTGGACTGAACAATTCTTCTTCCTTAAACTCATTTAAAGATTCAGCTCCACCTCCAATCATTAAAATATAGCCTAAAACATTGATTGCTAAACCAATAAATAGCCATTTGTAGTTTTTTGGATCAAAACCAAAATGTTCGATGGGATTCTTCATGATTCGTTTCTTTTAACAAAAATAGGAATTCCTAGTACAAGTCGTCCAATTTCATGCGAAGATACTTGTTTAAAGCAAACCAAGTTGAAATCAACGTCATAAAAATTCCAATAATCAACATCGAACCAACGAGCATAAAAAATGTCGTTAACGTGTAACTGATTTCAAATGAAATTAAAACGTTATTCCAGGCATAAAAAACCGTAAGTAATAGAGCCAACCCTATAATGGCTGAAACGACACCTTGCAAAACCGCTTGCCACAGAAAAGGTTTTCGTATGTATGAACCCGTTGCGCCAACTAGTTGCATAGTTTTGATTGTAAATCTTTTCGAATATAGTGCCAAACGAATTGTATTGTTTATCATCGCAACGGCAATTACAATAAGTAAAAGCGCAACGGATAAAAACAACAAAACAAATTGTTTAAATCCAAGATTTACATTTTCAACCGTGGATTTGTCATAATTTACTTCATCAATTTCTTCTTTGAAACGACTAACTAGTTTATTTTTAATTTCTTCCATCCCTTTTCTATTCGCATAAGCTTCATTTGGATTAAAACAGATCGTTGGAGGAAGCGGATTTTCGCCACTAAAAATGGCAAGCATTTCTTTTTCATTCTGATTTTCACCACCAAATTCTTTTATCGCTCGTTCGGGAGAAACGAAATAAACGTCTTTAAATTCTTTCCAAGACTTGAGTTGAAGTTCTACCTGCTTAATATCAGCATCATTTAATTCAGGCTTGAAGAAGATATCACCTTGCAAACTTTCCTTGGCTTGTTTCTGAACACTTTGGAGTCCGAAAACACCACCTAGAACCAATCCAATCATAAAAAGCACCAATGAAATTCCAATTACTGTTGAAATATAGCTGGTGCGCAATCCTTTTTTACCTAATTCCTCTGCATTTTCTGACATAATACGAAAGTAAATCAATCTGACCAATCGATTCAAAGGATTTCAAGAAGTATTTAACCGCAGAATGTGGATTGTATTTTTATTCATCAAAACATGGATTCTGAAAATTTTTTCCCGACAGAATTGTTTGAATTTCATTAAAAATAAGCGCTAATTTTACCCGAAATGTCGAAAACAGCGAAAAGTTGGTTACTCTTGATTCTCCTAGCCTGTATTTGGGGGAGTTCCTTTATATTAATGAAAAAAGGAATGTTTGCAGAAAACCAGCTCCCAATCTTTTCAGCAGCCCAAGTTGGGACTTTGAGAATGCTCTTAGCTTCTTTCGTGTTGTTACCCTTAACTATTTTAAATTTTAAAAAAATAAAGTCGTATAAAGATTACATTTACTTTTCAATCGTTGGGTTTTGTGGAAGCTTTATTCCCGCTTTCTTATTTACATATGCAGAAACTGGAATTTCATCTGGATTTGCAGGAATGATGAATAGTTTCACTCCCATTTTCACAATTATATTAGGTTTTATTATTTTCAACCAACGACTTAAGGCGATACAGCTTTATGGAGCAGGGATTGGAACGATTGGAATTGCTTGTTTGGTTTTTTCAGGAAAACAAATGGCTTTGGAAGCAGACTGGAATCATCTATTGGCTGTAATTTTTGCAACATTTCTCTATGGAATTAGCCTAAATACAATTAAACATAGACTTCAAAACTACACTTCATCAGAAATTACATCCTTGGCCTTTGGATTTCTATTCATTCCATCTGTAGCTTGTTTTATATTTTTTGATACAGAACAAGTTTTTCTAAAGAGCAAACATGCCTATTCAGCTTTCACTTACATTGCAATCTTAGCCGTTATAGGCACAGCATTCGCAACCTTTATTTTTAATGGGATTCTAAGAATTTCATCTGCATTGTTCGCAAGCAGCGTTACCTATCTGATTCCAATTGTAGCTGTTTTCATTGGGATTTATTTCAATGAAAAAATCACTGTGTTTCAATTACTATCCATGTTTATTATTCTATTCGGGGTTTTAGTAGCAAATTATTGGGACGTCTTCTTTTCTAAAAAAGGAGTGAATAATTAATAAATCCATTTTGTTCGTTCCAAAAAAAGACCTATCTTTGTCGTCCTATTAAAAAATTAATTTAAAAAAAGCTATTATGTACGCAATTGTAGAGATAGCAGGGCAGCAATTTAAAGTGCAAAAAGACCAAAAGGTTTACGTTCACCGATTGGCAGCAGAGGCGGGTTCTAAATTAGAATTCGACCGCGTGTTGTTAGTTGACAATGACGGAAAAATCAGCATTGGCGCCCCGGCTATAGAAGGTGCAAAAATCACCGCAGAGGTTATTGACCATGTTAAAGGAGACAAAGTAATCGTTTTCAGAAAGAAACGCAGAAAAGGTTACAAAAAGAAAAACGGTCACCGCCAGCAGTTTACTGCAATCAACATTACAGATATTAAACTAAAATAATTCTTTTAAAGAACTAAAAAAATAGAACGATGGCACACAAAAAAGGAGTTGGTAGTTCGAAAAACGGCCGTGAATCTCATAGCAAGCGCTTAGGTGTAAAAATTTTTGGTGGACAGGCTGCAATCGCAGGAAATATTATTGTTCGTCAACGTGGAACACAACATCATCCTGGAGTTAATGTTGGAATCGGAAAAGACCACACATTATTCGCTTTAACAGATGGTTTAGTTGAGTTCCGTAAGAAAAAAGACAATCGTTCATTTGTATCGGTTGTTCCTTTTGAGACTGCTAACGCTTAATTAGAAAATAAAATTTATGGAAAAGGCTACTCGTTTGAGTGGCCTTTTTTGTTTGATTGACAATATTTTTGAAACCAATGTTCATCAAATAAAAATTGTATGTAATTGCTTATTAATTTTATACCAATTATGGAGAAGGTTACACCAATTAAAGTTGCTTCAAAAAAGCGTTTTGGAAGAAAGTTCTGGGTTAAATTCGTTTTAGCTTTATTGATTGTTCCAATTATTTTTTTGGTTACATTGACAACTGTTGTTTATTTCAAACAGCAACAAATTGTAAAAGAGTTGATTACTCATGTAAATGAGGATTTCATCGGTCACGTAGAAATCAAAGGGAGCCACATCAGCCCATTTGCTGCATTTCCATATATTTCGATCGATTTAGAAGATTTAAAAGTATTCGAAGGAAAAGAAAAAACAAAAAAAACTCGGATTTTACACTTTTCCGATTGCTATATTGGTTTTAATGCAATTGATATCGTTAAAGGAAACTATACCATCAAATCCATTAAAATTTCTGACAGCGATTTGCATCTTGTTCAACACAAGGATGGCTCCTTAAATTTAGCCAATGCACTATCTACTAAAAAACCCGTTGAAGAGGTAAAAAGTGACTTCAAAATTGATTTAAAGTCTATTAAAATTTCAAACTTGGATGTCTCTAAATTGAATGAAGCGAATAACATGCACGTAGACGCTTTCATCGATGAAGCAAAGACAAAGGTCATAAGTAGTAATGAGCATTTTTATCTGGATCTTTATTCGAAATTCCGTTTGTCAATAATTGAAAATGGCGATTCAACGTTCATAAAAAATAAACATTTTGAGTTAGAAACAGAATTAGACATGAGCGAGCTAACTAAAACGCTTACCATTCATCAAACCGAAGTGAAATTAGAAAATTCAAGTTTTGATTTTAGTGGTTCAGTTGGCTTATCGAAAAACATTCCTTTGAACTTGAAGTTTTCTGGCGAGAAACCAAATTTTGACCTTGTGATTGCGGTTGCTCCAGAAGAGGTAGGAAAAACCTTGAAACAATTTGATAACCAAGGAAAAGTGTTTTTTGAAGCCTCTGTAATTGGTGAGTCAGCCAATGGCCATACACCGAAAATTGATGCAAAATTCGGCTGTAAAAATGGATTTTTCAATAACCTAGAAACGCATAAAAAGCTAAATGAAATAGGATTTGTCGGGTCATTTACTAATGGAAAAAAACGCGATTTAAGTACTATGGAATTGTCCATTCAACAATTCTCAGCAAGACCTGAAGCTGGAAAATTCTCTGGAAAAATATCTGTTAAAAACTTTGAAGAACCTGAAATTGACATGAAATTGATTTCTGATTTTGATTTGGACTTCTTAGCCAAATTCATTAACTCAAGAGAATTACGTGGTTTGGATGGACAAGTGAAGTTAACAATGAATTTTCATGACATCATTGACTTAAATCAACCAGAGAAAGCAATTGAAAAGTTAAATGAGTCGTATTTTACCGAATTACTAGTGAAAGACTTGAAATTCAATAGTCCAGATTTACC
This sequence comes from uncultured Lishizhenia sp., assembly GCA_964534395.1. GTDB lineage: Bacteria > Bacteroidota > Bacteroidia > Flavobacteriales_D > Crocinitomicaceae > UBA952. The sequence goes on along the minus strand of CAZHOW010000007.1, from coordinate 112,477 downwards.
CAGTCCAATCAATGATTTAGATCTGAAAGCAAGTTTAAAAGGTCACACTGCAAAAATTGAATATTTCAATACCAAAATTGGAAGTTCAGATATTCAAATGAACGGATCAATTAGCGATTTACCTGCTATTATTCATCATACGGACATTCCTGTTACATGTGATTTGAAAATCAACTCGAAAAAAATAGACATTGAAGAACTTACAAAATCGAAATCTGAGCCTGGAATCGATGAGCAAGTTTCTAATTTGAAACTCGATTTAAAATTGGTAAGCTCCGCGAAAAAGATCTCAGAATCAGAATACATTCCTGAAGGTGAATTTTTCATCGAAAACTTTTATGCTAAATTCAAACATTATCCTCATACCTTACATGATTTTCACGCAGATTTTTTTGTAGATAAAAAAGACTTAATAATTATTGATTTCAAAGGTATCTTGGATGCATCCGACTTTCATTTCAATGGCCAATTAAAAAACTATAAATTTTGGTTCCAAGATGAGTTCAATGGTGATACACATGTTGATTTTGATATTGACTCAAAAATGCTTCGGTTAGACAATCTTTTTTCCTATGGCGGTGAAAATTATGTGCCGGAAGATTATCGTCACGAGGAAATCGACAACCTTAAATTTCACGGAAAGAGTATCATACATTTTAGTAAAGGCCATTTTAAATCACTTGATTTTGATCTATCTAATTTTACCGGAAAATTAAAAGTTCACCCCCTAAAAATGGAAAATTTCAAAGGCCATCTATTCCTTGATAATCAACACATTCACCTAAGTAGTTTCACAGGGAAAATGGGGAATTCCGACATTTATTCAGACCTCAACTACAATTTTCAAGACGCGCAAGTAAAAGGAAAAAACAAACTCGTTGTTCGTTCGCATCGTTTAGATGTTGATGAATTGACAAATTTTACCATGCCAACATCTAAAAGTGAACCCCAAAAAGTGGATCATGATAAAGCATTTAGTCTTTACGATTTACCATTTACAGATATGGATTTCGCTTTAAATGTGAATCAACTGAATTACCACAATCATAAACTTAATCAATTGAAAGCCAAATTTCATACAACGAAATCACACGAGGTAGAAATTCAACAATTGGACTTCCAAACAGCCGAAGGTACAATTAAAATGAAAGGAACACTGAGCGGAAAAGATAAAAAACACATCTATTTCAGCCCAAATATTGTGGCTTCTCACGTTGATTTGGATAAACTGATGCTGAAATTCGAGAATTTTGGTCAAGATCATCTCGTTTCTGAAAATCTCCACGGTTATTTCAACGGAACAATCACAGGAAAAATTCATTTACACGCCGATTTAGTTCCAAAACTCGATGATTCAAAAATAAAAATCGACATGATCGTAACAGAAGCTAAATTAGAGAACTTTGCCCCTTTAAAAGCACTAGAATCATATTTTGAAGATAAAAATATCAGTAAAGTTCGTTTTGACACATTGAAAAATGAAATCACTTTCGATCGTGGAAAAATTATTATTCCAAAAATGACCATCAATTCCACGCTTGGATTCTTGCAGTTGAGTGGCACACAGTTCCTAAATGACAAATTGGACATGGACTATGAAATCGCTGTTCCTTGGAAAATGATTAATAATGTTGCTGCAAACAAATTGTTTAAGCGCAATAAAAAAAGTTTGGAAGAGGACGAGATTCAATACAAAACGGAAAAAGCCAAATTCGTTTATGTCACGGTAAAAGGCGGACTAGAGGATTTTAAAGTGAGTTTGGGTAGGAAGAAGAAAAAGTAATCATTTCCACAGCACACTCGCTGAGGCTTGAGCCGTTGGCATTATCGTCAAATCATTGATGGTTACGTGCGAAGGACGGGAAATCACAAATAGAATGGTTTCAGCAATGTCTTGAGCAACCAACGGTTCGTAGCCGTCATAAACTGAATTTGCAGTTTCTGAATTCCCTTTGAATCGAACGATGGAAAACTCAGTTTCGGCGGCACCAGGAGCAATGTTTGTCACTTTAATTCCGTATTGAACTAAATCAATTCGCATCGAACGAGAAAGTGCGTCGACGGCGTGTTTGGTTGCACAATAAACATTTCCTCCCGGATAAACTTCTTTTCCTGCAATGCTCGCAATGTTTACGATGTGTCCCGACTTATTGGCAATTAAAAATGGAACAACGGCTTTGGTCACATATAACAAACCTTTGATATTGGTGTCAATCATTCGTTCCCAGTCATCTGAAATTCCTGATTCAATTGGACCTCTACCAACAGCCAAACCTGCGTTGTTAACCAATACTTTTATATTTGATTTCACTTCTTCCGGAAGTGAGTTAACTGACTCAATCACTTCATTTTCATTTCGAACGTCCGTTTGTAAAATATGGACTCGGCATTTTTCAGTTGTCAATTCGTTTTTCAGATTTTCTAATCGTTCTTTACGACGAGCCATCAGAATTAAAGAATATCCATTTTTAGCAAGCAAGCGAGCAGTAGCTTCTCCGAAACCGGAAGTTGCACCAGTTACAAACGCGAATTGATCCATAGAAGTAATTTATTTTGAGTGATTGACTTTGGTAACTTTTGACTATCAAAAAACATCAATGCCGCGATCATTAAAAATGGAATGGCAGGAATTTTATAGCGCACAATCGCACCAATGATTGGAGTCGTCAAGCCAATTATCAAAAACAAAATGATTGAAAACGTCAAACAAAACACAACAAATTTCCACTCTCGAGCACCCACTTTTCGGCCATAGAACCAAGTTGAAATCAAAATTCCAATAATAAATATATTTTCCAAAAGTGGCGGAACGAATAGGATTCCTTTTATTTCTGTTGGCCAAGGTCTTGTAAACGTATTCATCAAGGCATTCGGTGTGGCTTTAATGAATGACCAAAGATTCGGTTCAAGGTAATTCATTTCAATTGCACTATTCACATTTAAAGCCTTCGAAAGATTAATGAAATCTTTTTGTTTATCGGCAATAATATTCAAGAAATTCAATTCCGGAATCATCCAAGCAAGGGCATATCCGAAAAGAATTCCTCCTATGACCATTGAAAAATGAACAAAAATGGTTCTCTTCGAATATTTAGAAATCCACCAAGCAATAACAGCTGGAACGAACGCAATGAATACGTACAATTTCATTACTAATAGAATTGCAAGAAGAAAAACCAAAAGTGGAATTCGTTTCCATTCCCATCGGTCAAACATTATATTGTGAAAATTCCAACCGAATAATCCCAGACCGAAAAGCAAAATCGCTTCTTTTAAAATACCAGAGCTCCAAAAAACTACAGACGGAATCAAAAAAACCGCTAAATATGTTTTCCATCTACTTTTCGAGTATTCAAAAAACAAACGAGCTAAAGAAAAAGAGCCTATGAAAGCCAAAAAATTCAAAAGTAAACTATGAACGTGGTAATTCCCGAAAGAGACTAATCTAAAAATCGCATTAATTCGAATGACCAAGCGATTATCATTTAACAAACCATTGTCATAGGCTCGATACCAATTGTACATGTTGGAATAATAGTTCGACTTGAAATAGTCATTCTCGCAATTAATTCCAAATAACATTTTAAAGAAGTCGCCTGGTTTTGTCCACAAGGCGTCATACAAATACTTGCTGTCATCAAAATACTTAAAGGTATCCGCATCTCTTCTAACAGGGTAATAATAGGTGTAAAGTAAAAAAATCACAACTCCAGAAAATACTTTCAATAAAAAAGCAATTTGCAAGGCTTGCGAACTAAATTGTGACGTTTTGAAATAATTCAATCGACCAATCAACCAAAGAATAAAAAGGATGAAAAATAGAGGCCACAAATAATGAAAAACGTGCATGCGTCGCAAAAATAAGACTTTTGACTTCAAGAAATTCGACAAATCGTCAAAAATTAGTGGTTTAAGTGCGACAATCTGTCAGAAATAACCAACTGGCACAAGACTTGTCAAAATAGGAGAAAAATAAATACTATGAGAACTGGTCAAATCAATGTGCAAACGGAAAATATTTTTCCAATTATTAAAAAGTTTTTATACTCAGATCATGAAATCTTTTTACGTGAATTAGTTTCAAATGCTGTTGATGCCTCCCAAAAATTAAAAGTGTTATCCTCAAACGGTGAATACAAAGGAGAGCTAGGCGATTTAAAAGTAGAAGTAATTTTGGATGCTGATGTAAAAACACTTACAATTCGCGATACTGGAATTGGAATGACTGCCGACGAAATCGATAAGTATATCAATCAAATCGCTTTTTCTGGAGCGGAAGAGTTTGTGCAACAATATAAAGGGAAAGAAGGTGCAGAACAAATCATAGGTCATTTTGGACTTGGATTCTACTCAGCATTCATGGTTGCTGAGAAAGTTCAAATCAGAACGCTTTCGCGTCACGACGGTTCACAAGCAGTTCAATGGGAAAGCAATGGTTCACCAGAGTATACAATCACAGAAATTGAAAAGGAAACGCGAGGAACTGACATCATTCTATACATCGCTGAAGATTCAAAAGAGTTTTTAGAAAAATCACGTATTTCAGGAATTTTAGACAAATATTGTAAATTCCTACCAACTCCTGTTTACTTTGGAACTAAAACGGAATACATTGATTCTCCAGAAGGTGAAAAGGATGAAAATGATAAGGTAAAACGAGTTGCTATTGAAGTTCCAAACCAAATTAACAACACGCATCCGGCTTGGACGAAAGCTCCAGTCGATCTGAAAGACGAAGACTACAAAAGCTTCTATCGCGAGTTGTATCCTATGACTTTTGAAGAACCTTTGTTTCACATCCATTTGAACGTTGACTATCCGTTTAACCTCACGGGTATTCTCTATTTTCCAAAAATCAAGGAAAATGTTGAGGTTCAACGAAATAAAATCAATCTCTATTGCAATCAAGTTTTTATCACCGACAGTGTAGCGGAAATCGTTCCTGAATTTTTGACTTTGTTGCACGGTGTGATTGATTCGCCTGATATTCCACTAAATGTTTCTCGTTCTTACTTGCAAAGCGATGGCAATGTGAAGAAAATTTCAGCTCATATCACCAAAAAAGTGGCTGACAAACTTGCCGAAATGTTCAAAAAAGACCGCAAGGACTTTGAAGAAAAATGGAATGACCTTCAGATTTTCGTTCAATATGGTATGCTTTCGGAAGAAAAATTTGCTGAAAAAGCAAAATCTTTTTCTCTTTTGAAAAATACAGCTAATGAATATTATACACTTGAAGAATACAAGGAAAAGGTAGCAGCAGTTCAAACTGACAAAGACAATAAAGTTGTACTCCTTTACACGAATAATCCAGATGAACAGTTTTCTTTTGTTAAAAAGGCCAAAGATCGTGGTTATGATGTGCTGCATTTAGATGGGCCATTAGCTCCGCATTGGATTCAGAAATTGGAACAATCCATGGAAAATGTAAGTTTTGCTCGTGTAGATTCAGATACCTTGGATAAATTAATCAAAAAATCAGATGAAATTCCTTCGAAACTTTCAAAAGAAGATGAAGAAAAATTGAAGCCTGTTTTTGAGAACTCAGTAAACAAAGAAAAATTTACAGTTCAATTTGAAAGCATGAGTGAAGACGATGCTCCAATTATCATCACACAACCTGAGTTTATCCGTCGAATGATGGAACAGCAAAAAATGGGTGGAGGTGGATTCTATGGCGCTTTCCCTGAAATGTTTAACCTAGTTGTAAATGCCAATCATCCAAAAGTTTCCAACTTATTGACTAAAGATGAAGAAAAAAGAAGTGAAACCGTAAAACAATTAACAGATTTGGCTTTGCTAGCCCAAGGAATGCTGAAAGGCGAAGCTCTTAATCGATTTATTGAACGGAACATTGAGCATATTGCTTAATTAACTAATTTTACGGGGCGTTTTGCCCCGTTTTTTTTAATATTTCAGTTTTGTATAAGTGGATTTTAGGTATTGGCGGATTGGTTCTAACACGTAAAATTGCGGTTGGAATTCTTGGATACATAATTGGTTCATTGATTGACTCCTTTCAGCAAAATGCTCCTAAGGGTTCAGGCAGCTCAGGCAGACCTCAAATGGATCCATTCGAATATTATCGTCAACAATCATCACGTTTCGACATACAAACCATGTTGATGGCACTTTCGGCTTCAATCATGAAGGCGGATGGAAAAGTTTTAAAAGTAGAATTGGATTACGTAAAAGCATTTTTTCAAACACAATTTGGTGACCGATTTACAAAAGATCATCTTCAAATTTTAAAACACTTTTTAGATTCTGGTCAGATACCCTTGAATGAAATTTGTGGTGATATTCGAGCAAGAATGCCAATCGAAGTTCGAATTCAATTGATTCATTATCTATTCGGAATAGCGAAAGCTGATGGCGATGTTTCAACTACAGAGGTAAATACCATAAATCGTATCGCTAATATGCTTGGAGTTTCTGCAGTGGACTTTGAAAGTGTGAAGAATATGTTTTATCGAAACGTAGACTCTGACTACAAAATTTTGGGTATAGAATCAACCGCAAGTGACGAAGAAGTGAAAAAAGCTTATCGAAAAATGGCAATTTCTTATCATCCAGATAAAGTAGCTCAAATGGGCGAAGAATATCAAAAAGGCGCCAAGGAAAAATTTCAAAAGATCCAAGACGCCTACGAAGCAATTAAAAAAAGAAGGGGATTTAAATAACTTCTTTTATTTCAATTCGAAACCGTAAGTCAATCCCAACATTATAGCTCCTGAGGCAGCATTAGTATTTTCATCAGTTGGATAAAATAACTTGTTCTCCAGGTTAATGCCCAACGCATCAACTCCTTTTGCATCTGCAAAACCGTAGTTCAAACGAACTCCGAATAATAAACCTAAAGGAATTTTCTTTGAGAGTTTAACATTTGCTCCAAATCCAAGAACTGCAGACATGAAATTTTTAGAGTAATTGGTTGTAACGTCATCCATTTTTTCCAATAAATCACTTTGATAATGATACATAGCGTTTGAAATACCATTTGCCTGAACACCTGCTTCCAAATAAACTCCTCCGTCACTCTTTAACTTTAATAGAACTGGAATTTGATAGCCTTTCAATGTTACATGAGAAGTATATTTTCCTAAAACACCGAGATCACCTGCATAGCCACCTGTATGTTTTGAAGCTAAACCTTCTATTCCAATTCCAATGTTTTTGTAATACAAATTGATTCCTGCACCATAACTTGATCCCCAAGCCATTGCGTAGTCTTGTTCTGCGCCTTGATCCGAAATATTTTTATTAAATAACCAAGTAGAAGCCATTCCGCCTTTTCCTTGAACTTCAAATGTAACTTGCGCGTTAACTCCAATGGAAAATGCGATTCCTGAGATTAGTAAAAAAATTCTTTTCATCGTTTTATAATTTTAGTTTGACAATTTTAAACATTTTCTTCACTTGTTGTAACTGAAAAGGAAATAACTTTTAAATTTAAATTATACTTGAACATATTAATTATGAAATATACAGAAGCTTTCGACGAATTACAAAAAATCGTTTCAGCAATGGAGGAAGGGCAAATTGGAATTGATGAACTTGCTGAAAAAGTGAAGCGTGCAACCGAATTAATAAGAATTTGTAGACTTAAACTAACTTCAACCGAAGGCGATGTTCAAAAAATATTGAAGGATCTTGAAAATAGCGGATTAGACACCGATTCAAATTCCTAATTTTGCTAACCAACAGTATTTTATGTCCGACAATCGTTATCAAGCACGCGGTGTTTCCGCCGGAAAGGAAGATGTTCATAAGGCAATCAATAAATTAGATAAAGGTTTATTTCCTAAGGCATTTTGTAAGATTATTCCAGATTACTTGACTGGTGATGATTCTCATTGTGTTGTGATGCATGCTGATGGCGCGGGAACAAAGTCATCTCTGGCATATATGTATTGGAAAAAAACGGGTGATTTGTCGGTTTGGAAAGGCATTGCACAAGATGCGTTAATTATGAATATCGATGACCTACTTTGTGTTGGTGCAACAGGGCCTATATTATTATCTTCAACAATTGGAAGGAATAAAAATCTGATTACTGGAGAGGTTATTTCCGCCATAATCAATGGAACTGAAGAATTATTGGAGGAGTTACGGAGTTACGGAATTGAAATATATTCAACTGGTGGGGAAACGGCAGATGTGGGCGATTTGGTTCGGACTATCATTGTTGACTCAACGGTTGTTTGCCGAATGAAACGCTCAGATGTAATTTCCAATCATACGATTCAACCGGGAGACGTTATAGTTGGTTTGGCTTCTTTCGGAAAGGCTTCTTATGAAAGAGAATACAATGGTGGAATGGGAAGTAATGGATTAACTAGTGCCCGACACGATGTTTTTTCAAAGGAATTATCATTAGAATTTCCAGATAGTTTTGATCCAAATGTACCTTCTGAATATATCTATAGCGGTTCCAAGGAACTACTCGATAAAATCGATGGGAGTCCAATTGATGCGGGTAAGTTGGTATTATCGCCAACAAGAACGTATGCTCCAATCGTAAAAAAAATTCTTGATAAACATCGTTCTGAAATTCATGGGATGGTCCATTGTTCTGGTGGAGCCCAAACGAAAGTACTTCATTTTGTCGAAAATGTTCATGTGATTAAAGACAACTTGTTCCCTACTCCTACCCTTTTCGATTTAATTCAAAAAGAGTCAAATACGGACTGGAAAGAAATGTATAAAGTTTTCAATATGGGGCATCGAATGGAACTTTACGTGAAACCAGAAATTGCCGAATCAATCATTTCTATATCCAAATCATTTGACGTTGAAGCGAGAATAGTAGGTCGTGTTGAAACTTGCGATGAGGCGAAAGTTACAATTAAGAGTGACAAAGGAAATTTCGAATATTTCAAATAATTTTTTTGAATTAAGCTCAATAAAACCAATAAAATATTTACTTTTGCCATCCGTTCATTGAACTTAGGAGGGATGGGTGAGTGGCTGAAACCACCAGTTTGCTAAACTGACGTACGGGTAACTGTACCGCGGGTTCGAATCCCGCTCCCTCCGCAAACGAAGTTAAGGAGTAGCTGGAATGAGAACCAAAGGGTTCGACCCGTAGCGAAGCGAAGAGCAACGAAGTTAATCCCGCTCCCTCCGCTTTAATGTGTAAAGGATAATTTTTGATTTTGAAAACTCAAGATTGCATAAGAAAATTATTTTGTTATCTTTGCGCTCGCATTTCTGGAGAACGATTCGGAAATTATTGAAATACAAGATGATTAGTTCGGGGCGTAGCGTAGTCCGGTCATCGCGCCTGGTTTGGGACCAGGAGGTCGCAGGTTCGAATCCTGCCGCCCCGACGAGGGGGATGAGCAGTCATCCCCCTTTTTAATTTTTAAGATCCTAGGCTCAGTCCGCCACGACGGAAGCAACTGCCTTCTAAGCATTGCATTGAGTTTTGATATTTTGGTCCGCTAGCTCAGCTGGATAGAGCAACTGCCTTCTAAGCAGTAGGTCTCAGGTTCGAATCCTGAGCGGATCACAAAGAGGTTGTTAAATAACAACCTCTTTTTTTTGCCATGAAGTATTATTCTTATATTCTTCGTTCTCAAAAGAATGGAATCCTATACAAGGGTTCAACTGAAAATCTAGAAAACAAATAAATTAACACAATCAAGAAAAAGTAAGATTTACTTCCAAATATACACCGTGGGAAATTGTTCTCTCGGAGGAATTTGACACACGATCTGAAGCTATGATGCGTGAAAAATGGTATAAAACAGGTGTCGGAAGAGATTGGATTAAACTACAATTAATAAAAATTGGATGAAAACATGGAGCAATCCGCCGAGGCGGATAGGTCTCAGGTTCGATTCCTGAACGGATTACAAAAAACACCTCACAAAATTGATGGGGCTATTTGTGAAGAATAAAACATTCACTTTTTAAAAACAGTCATTTAAATTTGATTTTACGATATTTACATTCGAATTTTCGTTTTCAATTAAAATGCCCATTTATCAACGTTTTCTTTTTTCAATCCTAAGTGGTGTTTTACTCACCTTAAGTTTTCCCTATTCGGGAAGCATAACTCCGTTGATTTTCGTCGCGTTGGTGCCACTTTTAATCGTGGAGGATGGACTAATCGAAAAGAATAAGAACCGCTTTCACTTATACCCACACAGCTATCTTGCTTTCTTAATTTATAATCTTGGAACTACTTGGTGGATTTACAATTCAACTGATGTGGGGGCTTATATGGCCTTTATTTTCAATTCATTATTAATGACCTGGGGATTTCAAGTGTATCATTTTATCCATCGAAAAATTGGAAAAGAAAAAGGCATTTGGACTCTTCTAGTTGTATGGACGGCATTCGAATGGGCGCACTTTAATTGGGAATTGTCATGGCCTTGGTTAACATTCGGAAATGTTTTTTCAATTCGTATTAATTGGGTGCAATGGTATGAATATACAGGCAGTTTAGGTGGGACGATCTGGGTTTTAGCTGCAAATATTCTGTTTTTCAAACTTTACAAGTCATTCAAGTCTGGGAATAAAAAAAAGGAAATATACAAATTAGCTTCTCTTACTGCGTCAATAATATTAATTCCTATTTTGGTTTCAATTCTAATTTTAAAATCGTTGCCCGACAATTCGAAACAAAAGTCGTACGAAGTTGTTGTGGTTCAGCCAAACATTGATCCGTACAACGAAAAATTTGACCCAAATGCCACTGTTGATAAACAGCTTCAACAAATGTTTGAACTTGCCAATCAAAAAGTTTCTTCGAAAACAGATTTAATAATTTGCCCTGAAACTGCCATTAGTCAGGGTTTTGTGGAAAACGAATTGAAAGCTTACACCTTTTATCAGCTCTTGAAAAATCAATTAAAAACATGGGGCAAAACAGATTTGTTAATAGGTGCATCCACTTATCAGTTATTTGAAAAGAAACATTCACGAGCAAGTATTAAAATTCCCAACGCCGAAGGATATTTCGAGAGTTATAATTCTTCCCTTTACCTTTCACGAAGAAACAAAGCTTCCTTTATTCATAAATCGAAATTAGTTTTGGGTGTTGAGAAAATTCCATTTTCAAATTATTTTCCTTTTTTAGAGGAGTACTCAATTAATAATGGAGGTACAACAGGAACACTTGGAATTGAGCCTTATCCGAAAATATATAAACGAAAAATGAATGTTGCACCAATCATTTGTTATGAATCAATCTATGGTGAATTTGTTGCAAAACAAGCCTCACAAGGGGCAGACTTCTTATGTATCCTTACGAATGACGGTTGGTGGGGAAATTCACCTGGACACAAACAACATTTCAGTTTTGCTAAGTTACGTGCAGTCGAAAATCGCAAATGGGTGGCTCGTTCTGCTAATACCGGAATTAGCGGTTTTATTGATGAAAAGGGACATGTCGCCCAAAAAACAAATTACTGGACACCGGATGCATTAACACAAAAGGTGAGAAAAGTGAATAAAACGACATTCTACGCTACATTTGGAGACTATCTGGGAATCATAGCCTTCATCACACTTTTTCCTTTACTTGTTTGGTCAATTTTTAAAAAAAATAAAAATCTTTGACTCAAAATCCCAATTGTTTCCTTCTTTTTCCGAAATTTGAAGGATATCAATGTCATCAAAAACCATACATAGCATTGTCATTGGGGTAAAAACCTGGTTCCGACCTGATTTATCAAATACGGAAAACGGAAATTATTTTTACAATTATCAAATTTCAATTGAGAATAAAAGTGAGTACCGTGTTCAATTGTTGAAACGTTATTGGCGAATTGACCACCTCGCTATCGGTTCGAACGTGGTAACAGGAGAAGGTGTCGTTGGGGAACAACCTATTTTTGAACAGAACCAATCGTTCGAATACACAAGTGGATGTGAGATTTGGAATATGTTTGGGAGAATGACGGGTTATTACACGTTCAAAAATTTGGATACAGGTGATACATTCGCAGTTGCCATTCCAGAATTTCAATTGGTGTTTCCGGCGATTTTGAATTAAAATTTCACGTAAACAACTTTCTTGGTCTCAAAGAACTCACCTTCAAAAAAATCTTTCAAATTGTATTCTTTACTCCATTGCTTAACGGTTTTCATTTCCTCTGATAAATCACCTCCTTTGAGGTAGAGAATACCATTCGGAAGTGTATTTTTAGATGTTTTTGAAATTTTACTTTTTACCCAAGTAATAAATTCGGGCATTTGCGTAACAGCTCGACTCACAATGAAATCAAATGTTCCTCCCACCTTTTCGGCGCGCTCGTGAATTCCAGTTACATTTTTTAATTCAAGTGAACTGGCAACCTCATTCACAACTTTTATTTTTTTACCAATTGAATCCACCAATAGAAATTCGCAATCAGGAAATAGAATGGCTAAAGGAATTCCGGGAAATCCACCGCCTGTTCCGACATCCATAATTTTTGTTCCTTTTTTAAATTGAATTACTTTGGCGATCCCCAAAGAATGTAAAACGTGTCGTTCGTAAAAATTCTCTGTGTCTTTTCGTGATATCACATTGATTTGCTCGTTCCAATGAACGTATATTTCCTGTAATTTCGAAAATTGCTCGATTTGAATGGAGGTTAACTCCGGGAAATAACTTAGAATTAAATCAGATGGCATCTTTGGTCTTATCCATCATTGCCGCTAAAAAATCGCGGGCTCGAAACAATTGTGCTTTCACAGTTCCGAGCGGTAAATTAAGTTGCTCGGCAATTTCCTCATAGCTCAACTCCTCAAAATACCTTTTTTCAACTAAATCACGGTATTTTGGTTTTAGTTTACTAACCAATAAACGCATATGATCCACACGTTGTCCTTGCATGATGGTTTCTTCCGGATTCAAGTTAGTAGATTTTGCATCTATATGCATTCTTTCTCCGTCATCCATCACTATTCCTGTATCCATCGAAGTCAATTGAACGCGCTTTTTTCGAATAAAGTCTATGCAATTGTTGGAAGCGATCTTAAATAACCACGTACTAAAAGCAAAACTGGGGGAATATTGATCCAAACGACTAAAAGCCTTGCCAAATGCCTCGATGGTCAAATCGTCTGCATCGTCATTATTCTTGACCATTTTTAGCATCATGAAATAAATAGAATCTCGATAGCGATCCATCAATTCAGCGTATGCAGCCTGATTACCGGAACGAGCAGAATCTACCAACTGTAAATCGAGTTTCGCTTTGTCCGATAAATGTTCGTTATCTACCATCTATAATACTTTTGTCGTTCCGAAATGTAATAAAGAACCGGCATCAATAAGGCGTATAATAAATCCCAAAAAAGAAAATAGCGAACAAACCCTTTTTCTTTTAATTGACTCAAACAACGACCTTGTATCCACCATTTGTAGAAAATTACGACTACAAATAAAATGGAACTGAAAATGCGAAAATTCTCATTAAAAAGCAAAGAAACAAATGAAAACCACATCATTAAGAGCGAGAAGGGATATATTCCTAACAACCATTTTTTAATAACCTTGTAACGACTGGAAGTAGAATAGTGTCTTGTCTTTTGACGAATCCATCGCGACCAACTGGGCACAGCAGCAGAATAACAAAACGAATTGGGATTGATATTGATCGTATAATTCGACTTTTTAGCAGCTTCTTGAATAAATAAATCATCATCACCTGATGGCAGTGCATAATGTGATTTAAATCCATTCACTGAATCAAAAACACGTTTGGTATATGCCAAATTTCGACCAACACCCATATATGGTAATTTCGCAAGCGCCATTGAAAAATAACTAACACCAATCCAAGCAGTATCGAACCGAATCAAGCGATTTAAAAATCCTTTGCTCTTCGAATAGGGTCCATATCCAATAACGATTTGTTTGGATGAAGAAAATCGAGAGACCATTTGGCGAATCCATTGATTACTGGAAGGCTTGCAATCTGCATCCGTTAACAAAAAATGATCGTATTTTGCCGCTTTGATAGCAAGTGTGATGGGTAATTTCTTTCCAGGGCGCAAATGTCTGTTACGACCAAGTTCAACCACTCGTAAATTGGCATATTGTCTGCTAAATGCCGTTAATAACCAGCCACTATCATCAATCGATTGATTATTGACCACAATTACCTCATATTCAGGGTAATCCTGACTTAGAATAACGGGTAGGTTATCATACAAATTATCTGATTCATTTCTCGCCGCAATTATTATGCTTACAGGAACCAATTGTTGATCAGAAAGTGATTGATCCTCCCTGTAAAAAGCGAATTTGGCATGAATGAAAGTAACATAAATGAACTGAACAACCAAAAATAGAATGAACACACCAAAAATGATGGTAAAAAGACTAAACTCAGGTTCTGGTATTATGGTCATCTTACTAATTGATTACAAAGATGACTTGACAAATTAAATAGCCGTATCTTTGCCGAAGGTATTTTTCAACATTTTTATGCACTTTGACCTGATACACCAAGATCCATCAACAAAAGCACGTGCAGGATTACTGCATACGGAACACGGATCCATTGAAACTCCAATTTTTATGCCCGTTGGGACAGCTGGAACTGTAAAAGGTGTTCATCAGCAGGAATTAAGAGATGATATTCAAGCGCAAATAATTCTTGGAAATACGTATCATCTTTTTCTACGACCAGGAACTGAGGTAATTGAAAAAGCAGGAGGTTTACACCAATTTATCGGTTGGGAAAGACCTATTTTGACCGATAGTGGTGGCTATCAGGTTTATTCACTGTCTGGATCACGAAAAATAAAAGAGGAAGGAGTAAAATTTCAGTCGCATTTGGATGGAAGCTATCACATTTTTACTCCTGAAAGAGCAATTGACATCCAACGATCTATAGGTGCAGATATTATAATGGCTTTTGATGAATGCACACCTTATCCATGCGAATATGATTACGCAAAACGCTCCATGCATATGACGCACCGTTGGTTGAAACGTTGTTTCGAACAAATGGAGCGAACTGAGCCAAAATATGGTTACGAACAAGCCTTATTTCCGATTGTCCAAGGAAGTGTTTATAAAGATTTAAGAACTGAATCCGCTGAGACAATTGCCTCATATGATGCTGTTGGAAATGCCATTGGTGGGCTTTCTGTAGGCGAACCAGAAGATGAACTTTACGAAATGACGGATCACGTTTGTACAATTCTTCCCAAAGACAAACCTCGCTACTTGATGGGCGTGGGAACACCTTGGAATATTTTGGAATCCATCGCTTTAGGTATTGACATGATGGATTGCGTTATGCCTAGTAGAAATGCCCGACATGGTTTACTTTTCACTAGAAATGGAACAATAAACATTAAAAATGAAAAATGGGCTATGGATTACAGTCCAATTGATGAAACTAGCGATGTATGGGTTGATCGTGTATACACGAAGGCGTATCTTCGTCATCTCATAAAAGTCGGAGAATATTTGGGAGTTCAGATAGCAACAATTCACAATTTAGCGTTTTATCTTTCGTTGGTGAAAGAAGCTCGAGAAAAAATCATTTCAGGACAATTTGACGCTTGGAAAAATAAGATGGTTAAACAAATGAAACAACGTTTGTAAATGCTTTCGATTTTAGATCGTTATATCATTCGGAAATTTCTATCCACCTTCTTTTTCATGCTGGGAATCATCATGCTATTCGCCATGGTGTTCGATATTTCAGAAAAATTAAGTGATTTCATTTCCAACAAGGCACCCATTTCTTCAATTTTTACTGACTATTATTTCAACTTTTTGCTCTTTTATGGTAACATGTTTTCGTCGATGATCATTTTCATTTCTGTGATTTGGTTTACAGCGAAATTGGCTCAGGATACAGAAATTATACCCATGTGGTTTAGTGGTAAACCAATAACACGATTTTTACGACCCTACATTGTTGGCGCATCGATTTTAATGGTCATTTCATTGATTTTGAATCACTTTATTATTCCTAGGGCAAATAAAGTAAGACTCGATTTTGAGGAAAAATATTATCGCGATGTAATGCTTGTGGAGGACTATCACGCAGAATACCCTGGAAATCAATTGGTCTATTTCTCGAATTACTCCAATTCAGAGGATCAAGTTCATGATTTAACGATTCAAACTTGGAATGACAGCAATCAACCTGTTTCATTCATGAAAGCCCGATTGGCAAAAAATTATCCCGGTACAAATAGATGGCAACTTACTGATTATTATGAGAAAAAACTCGATTTCCCAAAAGGAATAATTGAGCAAGGTGCAAAAAAAGATACTGTTTTTCAGTTTAAAATTGAAGAAATGGCTCAACGTGAAAATGTTGCTGAATCAATGACATTTTCAGAGCTTCGTGAAATGATTAAACGCGAAAAACAAAAAGGTTCTGCAAATATTCCATTTTATGAAATTGAATTACATCAGCGTACTTCTTACCCTTTCGCTGCATACATTCTAACTATCATCGGTGTTTCGGTTTCATCGCAGAAAAAACGTGGTGGAATTGGCATAAACATCGCGATTGGTCTTGGATTCGTTTTTGTATACATTTTCGCTATGAAAATGATGACAGTAGCATCCTTGAATGTGGGTTTTCCGGCACTCATAGCAGTTTGGATTCCAAATTTACTTTTTAGCGTAGTAGCCTATTTCCTATATCGATTCGCTCAGAAATGAAACAAGTTTTAGTTTTTATCTTTTGTTTTTTGCAAATCTCATTTCAAGCTCAAATTGTCAACATTGAAAACAAACGAATTTACGATGACTCATCAGGAATAAGCGGTTCTATAGCAGGAAGTTTTAATACTATTCGAAATCAAGACTTGTTGCTTAATGCAGCTTTCAGGCCATTGATTCAATACAAAACTCCAATGCACTATTACTTATTACATGCGGACTGGAATTATTCAAAAGGAGCCAACAATACGTTCTCAAATGCAGGAATGGTTCATTTTCGTTATGCTTATCGTCTAAATAAAATTGATAAATATCACCAGAAAAGTCCTTGGAAATTGGAAGTATACGCGCAAGTTCAATACAATCAACTGTTAAGGCAAAAATTGAGAACTTTGGGTGGAGGCGGAATTCGCTGGAAAATTTTTGACATTAAAGGAGGTCGTTCTTTTCTCGGATCTTCGACCTTCTATGAATATGAAGAACTATTAACAACTGAAGTTATAAAACAAGTGAGATGGAGCAATTATTGGTCATGGTTCATTAATATTGACAACATTACTTTTACAGGTGTTAGCTATTATCAACCAAATATCAACGATTTTAAAGATACACGATTTATGGGTAATTATACACTTGGCTATCGTTTAAAAAGAAATGTATCACTTCGTGCCGACCTCATGATTTTTTATGACTCGAGACCAGCTCAAAATGTCAAGAATACTGTGTTTAATAGTTCTTTTGGACTTCAGATTGGTTTGGTAGATTAGGTAAATACTGCCAATTCCATCCATCTCTCTGTTTTTTGTTCAATTTCCTCAACGATTATACCAAGTTTAATTCCCAAATCATAGATTTCCTGATTGGATTTTGTTCCAGTGGAAAGTTCAGAGGTGATGATTTCTTTTTCGGATTCTAACTTTTCCAAATCCTTCTCAATTTGCTCGTATTCTTGTTTTTCCTTGAAGGTTAGCTTTCTCTTTTCAGGTTCTTTTTCTAAGATTTCTACTTTTTCTTGTTTGACTTCAACAGCAGCCAAAACTTTATTTTCCCTTTTTTGAATTGTTTGATCTTTTCTAAAATCCGTATAATTTCCTACGATATCAAGAACTTTTCCTTCCCCTTCAAATACGAACAAATGATCAACCATTTTATCCATAAAATAACGGTCATGGGAGACTACAATCAAGCAGCCCTGAAAGTTTCGAAGGTATTCTTCCAAAACGGCCATAGCGAATATATCCAAATCGTTCGTCGGTTCATCCAGAATTAAAAAATTGGGATTACTCATTAATACGCGCAATAACTTCAACCTGCGTTTTTCGCCACCACTGAGCTTATGAACAAAATTGTAGTGCATGTCGCGCGAAAAAAGAAAACGCTCCAAAAGTTGAGCAGCAGAAAGTTGTCGTCCTTTTTCAAGTGGAATATATTCGGCTACTTCTTTGACCACATCAATCACTTTAAAATCTTCCGGAACTTTGATTAAATCTTGGCTGTAATAACCAAAAACAACCGTTTCACCAATGACAATTTTCCCGGAATCGACAGGCTCTTGTCCCAATAACATTTTTAGAAAAGTCGTTTTTCCTGCACCATTATTTCCAACAATACCAAGCCGTTCTTGACGCTGAACATTATAGGTGAAATCCTTTAAAATCACTTTGTCACCAAAAGCCTTTCCGACCTTGTGAAACTCAACGATCTTGGTTCCTAGTCTTTCCATTTTCACAGGCAAATCCAGTTCATCCTCATCTAATCGTTGACTCGCAACTTTTTTAATGTCCTGATAGGCATCAACTCGAGCTTTTTGTTTCGTTCCGCGTGCTTTTGGCTGTCGGCGAATCCAATCTAGTTCTTTACGGAAAGTATTCTTCGCTTTCTCAATTGTAGCCTGGGTTTGTTCTTCCCGTTCCGCTTTTTTCTCTAAATAATAAGAGAAATTTCCTTTGTATTTATAAATGGTTTTGTCTGCCAATTCAAAAATGCAATCACAAACGACTTCGAGAAAATAACGGTCGTGCGTAACCATTAAAATCGTAGATTTTGAAGAAGCCAAATAACCTTCCAACCACTCAATCATGTCTAAATCCAAGTGGTTTGTGGGTTCATCCAGCAACAAAAAATCAGCATCTGACAATAAAACTTTTGCTAGAGCGACACGTTTTTTCTGACCTCCAGATAAGGAAGCAATGAGTTGACCTGTATCCTCTAATTTTAAGACAGAAAGAATTTGCTGCACCTTTACTTCGGTATCCCAAGCATTCAACTCCGTAATTTCCTGATAGAGACTTTCTAGTGTTTTTTCGTCGTTATTTTGAACCGCAATATTATACCGTTTGATCACGTTCAATTCTGGCAAGTCGTGGTCAAAAATCGACTCCAAAATGGTCTGATCCTCGCGCATCAATTCTGTTTGCTCCATGAAGGCAACTCGGATGTCTTTTCGGAAAACAATTCTTCCTTCGTCATACGATTCCAATCCCATCAAGCATCTCAGCATGGTGGTTTTACCCGAGCCATTCTTAGCAACAATCGCCACTTTCTGTCCTTGATCAATCCCGAAGGTTAAATCTGTAAAAATGACGCGATCACCAAAAGACTTGGTTAGATTTTCAACGGAAAGATAGTTCATGTTTGTTATTTTAATCTAGGAAATTCTCGAAAGACTGATGTTCCAACGCACAAAAATAGGCATTAATTAATAAGATTAGGATTTGTAATCTTATCAACCTCCTGAGCATAAGAATAATTCCAGATTAATTGAAAATTTGTTTTTAATAAAAGTAGAATTCAATCCGAAGACCTTCATTTAAACCTAATTTTTTCTTATATTTAGTAAAAAGCACAAACAATGAATGAACCTCAAACGAGCAAAAATCAAACTTTGCATTTCGAAAACTTAGTTAACAACATTGAACAAATTCATCACCATTTTCAGCAACAAGCAGTTAAAGCCGTAAATGTTTCACTTACCATCAGAAATTGGCTGATTGGTTTTTACATTGTAGAATTTGAACAGAATGGTGCTGATAGAGCGAAGTATGGAGAAAAATTAATGAAAAGTTTATCGGACAAAATATCTGGAAAGGGATTAAGTGAGACCAACTTAAAATTATCGCGGCAATTCTTTAAGGTATATCCTGAAATGATGGAATTGTTTAATTCTAGTTTCAAATCATTACTCCCAAAAACAATTGGTCAGTTGGTGACTGACGAAATTGAAAATTATGATAATGAGAGCACTATAATAAGTCAGTTGTCAACTGACGAATTCAAAAAGAAAGAAGAATTACCAAATAAATTGAATTATTATCGTCAGTTAATCGAAAAAGTTTCCTTCACTCATTTCGTAGAATTACTAAAAATAGAAGATAAGACCAAACGTTCATTTTATGAATTATTCATTCTGAAAGCCACCCCTTCAATAATTGAGCTCAAACGCCAAATTAATTCTTTAGCATATGAACGGGTTGGGTTATCAGCTAATACCGAAATAGCCTTTAAGCAACTACATAATAAAATAGAACCCGAACAAATTTCAGACGCTGTCAAATCGGTTTTTTTCTTTGATTTTCTTGGTTTGAAAAGTAATGATTTGGTTGAAGAACAAGAATTAGAAACAGCATTGATAAATCATTTGCAAGCGTTTATTCAAGAACTTGGTATTGGATTTTGTTTTGAAGCACGACAAAAACGGATTCTGATTGATGATGAGTATTATTTTACTGACTTGGTCTTTTATCACCGAATTTTAAAATGTCATATTTTGATAGAACTCAAAATAGATAGTTTCAAGCACGAACATTTGTCACAATTAAATTCTTATGTGGCTTATTTCAACGCAGAAATAAGACGTTTTGATGATAATCCCGCAATTGGGATTTTTACTTTGCACGGAGAAAGGTAAAAAGTTAGTTGAATATGCCACAGCGGGGATGGATAATCAACTTTTCGTTTCAAAATACTTGCTTGAATTACCGAAAAAAGAACAACTTGAAGAATTTATTGAAAAAGAAGTGAAAAAATGGGAAAAACGGTAATTCTTTGTTTTTTTCTTGACAAAACGAAAAAACTGCTTATTCAAGCCTAGGGAAACTTAATCGATCCTATTTCTTGATTTAATATTTTATATTTCTCCCAATTGATTTTTGAAGAATCAATTTCTGTATTTCTCTACCAGTACCAATAATTTTTTTGTTCAACGAATCTTTTTCCGTCAAAACCTAAGGCTCCATTATCAAACCACTGTTCAACAATCATGATTTTTGGGTTTTTAATGGAACGAGCTGCCAATATAATGTCCTTCCATTTCCCAAATCCAAATAATGTGAGATTCAGAAAAATTAAAATCGCAAATGCTGTGATCCCAAAAATTGGAGAAAGCAATGCCATTCCCCATTTGATTCTCGAAGAACTTTTTTTAGAAATTGAGGAAAGAGTAAGAATAACCACACTGATAAATATTCCGAAACTAGAAAATTGCCAATACGAATCTGAGAGATTTTCATTATTGAATTCAAAACTTAAAATATAGGATAATAAATAAAATACAACTGGTTGAATCAGAATAATTAAGCTGATAATTCGGATTACAAAAAGCAGTTTATTTCTCAACGTAATCGATTCAATGAATCCAAAAGTTTCTTGTCCTTATTGATTCCTCGAATAGCAAGAAATACAAAAAAACTGGAACCCAAGAATAGATAAAATCCAACTCCGGGCATCAACGCTGATCTTCCAATGGCTAAAATAATCGGCATGGAACAAGCAAATAAAATCAAGCCCATCAAAATGCGGCTTAACATCATTTGTCGATTTAGATTTTTGAATGACATCATGACATAAAACCCGAAAAGACTTAGCAAAATGTTGACTAGATAATAATAACTTGGTTCTTGTTCATTTTTTTCAAGCAAATGAAATGAATATACATTTTTAGAAACGGTGTGATCTTTAATTGTATATGACATAATTTCAAGACCTGAAAGCGGAGAAGCAATCAAAAGAATCGCGATAACTAGATAAATGGTTTGGATTCGTTGAATCATAGTTTGAATTTTTACAAATTTATAGACTTATTTCGAAGATAAAAATCAAGGATAACCATCGCTGCCATGGCCTCTACAATCGGAACAGCTCTTGGAACCACACACGGATCGTGCCGACCTTTTCCCTGAATTTCAACTTTATCTCCCTCTCGATTAATACTTTCTTGCGTTTGCATAATCGTAGCGACGGGCTTGAAAGCAACTCGAAACGTAATAGGCATTCCATTCGATATTCCACCCTGAATTCCACCTGAATGATTGGTTTTTGTAGTTTCATCGGAATTAAAAACGTCGTTTAGCTCAGAGCCCTTTTTTGAAATGGCATCAAATCCGCTTCCAATTTCAAAACCTTTCACCGCATTGATGGAAAGCATCGCTTTGCCTAATTCCGCATGTAACTTGTCGAAAACGGGTTCGCCCAATCCAACAGGAACACCTTCAATGATGCAACGCACAGCACCGCCAATTGTATCTCCTTCTTTTCGGATATCACGAATCAAATTTTCCATTTCTTGCGCCGCATTTTTATCTGGGCAACGAACAGGATTAGCATCAATTTGATCAAGCGTAAAAAAAGCTTCACTTTCAAATCTCACCGATCCAACTTGGTCAACATAGGTTGAAAATCTCACTCCAATTTTTGTCAAGATTTGTTTGGCAATCGCACCCGCAACTACACGAGAAACCGTTTCCCGAGCACTGCTCCTTCCTCCACCTCGGTAATCCCTAAAGCCGTATTTCTTATCATAGGTATAGTCAGCATGCGAGGGTCGGTATGTATCTTGAATATGACTGTAATCGTTCGACTCTTGATTTTCGTTTTCGATGTAAAAGCCAATTGGAGTTCCTGTTGTTTTTCCTTCAAAAATTCCAGATTGAAAAACAACAATATCGCTTTCTTTTCGCTGCGTTACGATAGCTGACTGACCAGGTTTCCTTCGATCAAGTTCGTTTTGAATTGCTTCAAAATCCAGTTCGATTCCTGGAGGTACTCCTTCAATAACTCCTCCAACGGCAAGACCATGTGACTCACCGAAAGATGTTAATTTAAAAATACTTCCAAAACTTGAACCAGACATTAAGTTTATTTTATGCTAAGATAATACCTATATTTTACTCAAAGAGTATGGACTTAAGAAAGATTAATTCTCAATAAACTCCGCAATTTTATCTATGTAATTCTGATACCCCATCACAAATGGTGTTGTTTCGTGTTCACCACCTTGTACTTTTACAGCTTCTTTGTTTCCCGGTTTGTTGTCGTATACTAGTTGGCCATGGTTTGACATCGACAGAAATGAATCAGCTGTTCCATGAATCCAAAGAAGTGGAACGTTTACTTTTTTAATTTCGGTGGCATTATCGATTTTTAAATCAACCAAAAAACTGCCTGGCATCGACAAAAGAGCGCCATCTTGAATCAAGATTTCGGCTGAAGCAAACGGAGCCTCCAAAACTATTTTTGATGGTTGAAGTGGGTAATCAGAAGCATGACCTGCAACTTCGCAAACTGGGGCTGATCCAAGAGAGAAACCAATCATCACTAAGCGATCGCTTGTAAGCCCTTTATCTTTTAACCATTTCAATGCTGAACGGGTTGATTCATACATATTGGATTCCGTGGTGCTACCTTCAGTTAAACCGAAGCCTGGATAATCAAACATTAAGACTCCGTATCTTCCAAGTCCGCCCGCGTTGGCATACAGCTTTTGACGTGGCCAGTAAAAATCCATGTGGTCTTTGTTTCCGTGACAATATAAAATCACCGTATCCTGCGAAATGGTTGCTGTATCGCCAACATAAATCCCCTTGATTTGAATCGTTTTCCCATTGTCAGTAATCGGAAATTCCACAAAGTGAATCATATTTTGAGGAACTGAGTACTGCCCGGCAAGATCAAGCGTGATTTCACCCTGATAATTATCCAATTGATATGAATCAAGTTTTGAAGGATTGAATAAGAAACTATCAAGTCGTTTTCTACAAGATATCAAACTAAAGACAATCAAAAGTGAGATAACGTATTTCATTTTTCAAAGCGATAAGTAACACCAAAATAAATCCCCATTGCTCCAAATTTCCCCAACATACTCGGGTAATCAACTACGATATTTTCATTTGAATAAATAGGAGCCAATAGTTTAAATTCCAAATTGTAATTCCAATTATTTCGTTGCCAAAGATGTCCAATTTTAACACTTGGAATCCAAAATTGCTGATTTTTTCTTCCTTGCGATTCCGTCATGTAAGGATCAAACCAATTGGAAATACCGCCGTAAACCGTTTGGACTTTTTGAAATCCTTTACCACTTTTGGCTTTTGTCTTCAACGCTCGATAATCAAAATAGTAATTTGCATCCAATTGCGGCCAAAAACGATTTGAGCCTGTGTAAAAGTCAACGAGAATGTTCATTTGAGGTTGAATGCTTACTCCCATCCAATCATTTTTCCAAAGACTTTGAGAAATTCCAATGTCTGTTTGACCAACTCCAAATAATAGAGAAGTAGTATGCAGATTACCAAAAATGGTGGTTTTTTCTGTTAATCCATAACCATAACCAACAGATGTAAACGGAATCGGAATGACACCAATTCCTGGTACTTTTGCTAATGGGCCTCCAAAATTCCCTTGAACTGCATGTTGACCTTGTTCAAGCGGCTTTACAAAACGTGTTGGCGCACATGACCAAAACAGAAGCGTACTCAAGCCAAAATAAATCGTGATTTTTCGCATATCGATTTCTCTTAGTTGAAATTAATACATTTATGAATTGCACTTATGAAAAATTAGCATCTTTGTGTGACTTTTATAAATTCGATATGAAAATTAAAACAAGCATTGTAGTTTTTGGAGTAGCGATACTTCTAAATTCATGTGAAAATAAATCTGAATTGGTTTCCGGTATTTCAAAGGAAAATATGAATTTAAAGGTAAAGCCGGGAGATAATTTCGAGGAATACGTAAATGGGACTTGGTTGAAGAAAAATAAAATCCCTGCCGATAAATCTTCTTACGGTGTGTTTGACATGTTGATTGATAAGTCGCAAAAAGACGTAAAGGAGATTATTGAAGAAGCAGCAAAGCAAAATGCAGCTGAAGGTTCAGATGAACAAAAAATCGGAGACTTTTTCGCATCCTATATGGATATGAAAAAACGAAACGAACTAGGGATTAAACCATTAAAACCTTGGTTTGATAAAATTGATAAAATTCAATCCCATTCAGATTTGGCGGTGTATTTTGGAGAGTCAAACAGAACGAGTTTAAATTCCCCAATCGTTTTTTATGTTTCTGAAGATTTGAAAGATCCAACGAAATATGTGGTTTCAAGTTGGCAAGCTGGATTGAGTTTACCAGAGCGTGAATATTACCTCAATACAGACAAAAATTCATTGGATATTTTGAATAAGTATGCTGTGCACGTTCAGAAAATGTTTGAATTGGCAAAAATTCCGAATGCGGCTGAAAACGCCAAGACTGTATTGAATTTGGAGAAACAAATTGCTTCGTTTCACATGACGAAAGAGGAGACAAGAGACGCAGCTAAATTGTACAACAAATTTGAAGTAAATAAGCTAAACTCTTTGATGCCTGATTTCGATTGGAAGCGTTTTATAAGTGCTGCGGGATACAAAAATTTGAAATCGGTTATTATTTCTCAAACGGAATTCACAAAAAACATGAATGACGTAATTAAAAACACATCCATCGAAACTTGGAAAACGTATTTAAAGTGGTGTGTGATCGACGGAATGGCGAATCGCTTGAATGAAGCTATGGACAAACAGAATTTTGAATTCTATGGTAAAGTTTTGCGTGGAACAGAAAAGCAAGAAGAGCTTTGGAAACGTGGAGTAAATAGTGTTAACGGTAGTTTGGGTGAAATTGTTGGTAAGGTTTATGTGAAAAAACACTTCACTCCCGAAGCGAAAGAACGCATGGAAGAATTGGTTTCAAATCTTTTGAAAGCATACGAAAACAGCATTAATGAGTTGGACTGGATGAGTGCAAAAACTAAAAAAGAAGCGCTGAAAAAGTTGAAGAAAATTACCGTTAAAATTGGTTACCCGAATAAATGGAAAGATTATTCCAAGTTGATTGTCAAGAAAGATGATTATTTAGGAAATGTTCAGCGATCTATTGAGTTTGAATACGAAAAAATGTTGAGCAAATTAGGGAAACCTGTAGATAGAACAGAATGGGGAATGACACCTCAAACAGTTAATGCCTATTACAATCCGTCGTTAAATGAAATCGTTTTCCCAGCTGCCATTTTACAGAAACCATTTTTTAATATGGAGGCTGATGACGCTGTAAATTATGGTGCTATCGGAGGTGTGATTGGACACGAAATTGGTCATGGTTTTGATGATCAAGGAGCGACATTTGACGGAGATGGAGTCATGAGAAATTGGTGGACAGAAAGTGATTTGAAAGCATTCAAGAAAAGAACAGGTGCGTTGGTTGAACAATATAACGGATTTAAAGTCTTTACAGATTTGAATGTGAATGGTGAATTTACACTTGGAGAGAACATTGGTGATTTAGGTGGCTTAAGCATCGCAATCAAAGCTTATAAACTAAGTCTTAATGGTAAGGAAGCACCAAAAATGGATGGTTTCACCGGATCTCAACGCGTATTGATTGGTTGGGCACAAGTTTGGTTGAATAAGGAGCGAGAGGAATCTTTAAGAGCTCAGGTGGCATCTGATCCGCATTCTCCTTCTAAATTCAGAATTAACGGCGTGGTACGAAACGTTCCTGAATTCTATGAGGCATTTAACGTTAAAGAAACTGACTCACTTTATTTGGCTCCAGAAAAAAGAGTTAAGATTTGGTAAGGATAATAATAATATTTGTTATTAAATAACTCCTAATTGTTTTCCAACCTTAACAAATGCATCGATTGCTTTGTCAAGGTCAGCTTTTGTGTGCGCTGCTGAGATTTGGGTTCGAATTCGAGCCTGACCTTTTGCCACAACCGGATAGAAGAAACCGATTGCATAAACACCTTCTTTCAGCAATAAATCTGCGAATTTTTGAGAAAGCGCTGCATCATAAAGCATGATAGGAACGATAGGGGAATCTCCCGGTTTGATATCAAATCCTGCTGCGATGATTCGTTCCTTAAAATAGTTCGTGTTCTCCTCAAGTCTATCGCGTAACTCTGTTGTTGAGCTCAAAAGATCAAATACTTTTATTGAAGCACCTACAATGGTTGGGGCCAATGAATTTGAAAATAAGTATGGACGCGAACGCTGACGAAGTATTTCAATGATTTCCTTTTTACCTGTCGTGTAACCGCCCATGGCTCCACCTAACGCTTTCCCAAGTGTTCCTGTTATTATGTCAACGCGATCCATGACTCCATGATATTCTGGAACACCTCGACCTGTTTTTCCAATGAAGCCAGCTGAGTGGCACTCATCGGTCATTACTAAGGCATCGTATTTATCGGCAAGAGCACAAATCTCATCCATTTTCGCAATATCACCATCCATGGAAAAAACTCCATCTGTAACAATGATTCTGAACCGCTGATCTTGTGCTTTTATCAATTGAGCCTCCAGGTCATTCATGTCCGAGTGCTTGTAGCGATATCTTTGCGCTTTACATAATCTAACTCCGTCAATAATCGACGCATGATTTAACTCATCTGAAATAATCGCATCTTCCTCGGAGAATAGTGGTTCAAAAACTCCACCGTTAGCGTCAAAAGCAGCCGCATAGAGAATTGTATCTTCAGTACCATAAAACTCAGCTATTTTTCGTTCCAATTCCTTGTGAATATCTTGGGTTCCACAAATAAAACGAACAGATGACATTCCATATCCATGAGAGTCCAATGCATCTTTGGCTGCACGTATTACTTCGGGATGAGAAGACAAACCAAGGTAATTATTGGCACACATGATAACTACATCCTCTCCAGTTGATACCTTTACATTTGCACCTTGCGGGGTAACGATGATTCGTTCACGTTTTAGTAATCCATTTTCTTCAATAGAGGTCAACTCGTTGCTAAAGAAATTTTTAATGTCTCTATACATATTATTTGCGATTGCGTTCCGTAATTCGTTTGCTCACTAAATTAAAAAGAAGTTTGGCATCTTTTTCATTCAATTTTCGGCCGAAGCTAATAACTTTTCCGAAATATTCAAAAGTAAGACGCTCTGCCCCATTAACCCAAGGGGAAGATTCCCAAACGGATTGAATTGAATTTTTTTCTGGAATTCTGAGCGACAAATTCTTAATGTTTTCAAAATAATAAGGTATTGATTTCCCAAACGACTTGATGGATTTCTTCAAGTGAAATGAGGTTTCATCAATTTTTATAAGTTCTTTTCCGTACATAAGCCATAGGAATGAACGGGTAACTTTAACCGCATAATAAATCCAGAAGGAAATAAAAACTATTAGAATAATATATTCCTGTTTTTTTAAATCTAAGGTAAAGAGAGACCAAAATACAAGTCCTCCAATAACATACCACATTGATAGCCAAGCGCCCATCAATCCATTTATCCAGAAATTTTTATCTGGTTCGATGACAATAGTCGTTTTGGTTTTATCGTCAACAAAAGAAATTCGCTCACCGATCCACTTCATGCAACAAAAATAAACAAAAAACCCTGCCAAATTATTGACAGGGTTTTCGAACTTTCAGTTTCGATTATTAATAGTTCCAAACATCAATTTCCCATTTACGAATATCGTCTTTGATTCTTTCTGCTTCGTAAAGCGCATCAACACCGTACTTATAATCTTCAATTTCACGATCGAATTTATCAGAAACTCGATAGATAGTTGAGCTAAACTTACGTTTCCAGAATAAATCATCGAAGGACATCCACTGCGAATCAGATTTATCGTTGTATGTGAAATAATTAACTATTTCATCACGTAAATCAGGGAAATAAAGCCAAAACAACTCTTTTTCCACAAAAGTTCCAGTGTATGAATTACCTGAAGCATCAATATACTTACCATTTCTATCTACACCAATAAATGAACTGAAACGATTGATTCCATCCTCTGAAATCTCGTCTCCTCCTCCAGTGCTTAAAGGTTTCAGACGCGCAACAGGAGCTATTGCAATAATGCGCCTATCCAAAACTGATCTTTCCTTGTCAAAAAACCAATCTTCTTTGATGTTGTAAGCAGTAATACAAGCGGAATTGATAAACTGTAAATTATCAGGAAATTTCACAGGGGAACCACCTTTCGCATTATCATATTGAGTTCGTAATTTAGTTTGATCAACATTTCTAAGAACTTGATACAATTCAGGACCTTTTTGAGCATCTGCGCCCTGAGTAGTAAGCCTATCCAACCATGCGTCGTAAGTCTCATTATCATCATCTCTTAGCAATGTCACTTCAACAGGATCATCTTCACCTTCAGGTGTTACCTCATATTTCCATGGCTCACCAGATGAACCGAAGCTTATTTTTCTACTAGCTCTTTTTCTGTATCTCGGATTATCAAAAAAATCATTGTTACCATTTTTCGCAATAGGATATTTAAATTGGTAACCATCCTCTATTGCAGTAAAATTGGTGTCAGCCACCTCAAAAATTTGCAAATCACCAAGCATTATGTGCTTCATAATTATAGTCCATAAGGAATAACGTTCTTGGTGTTTTACCCAACCTCCACTATCAATGTTTTTTGCACTGTTCGGAAAATTATAAGTACTTACAAAATAGTCATCCGGAAAAAATAAAACATGATTAATTTTCTCTCTTCTATCAATTCTTGAAAACACCCTCTTTGACCAAACATAATCCGCTTCTCGCACGTGTTCATATTCCATTTTTGATCTCACTGGTAACTCCTCCTTGAGCACAACACCGTCAATAACACCATTATCAAGAATGTTTATTGGGCCTCTATTGGAATTATCACTTCCTTGGGCAAGGATTTGTGAACTTACCAAAATTAAAAAAATAAAAACACGTGTTTTCATACTAAATTAATTTGTAATTTTTAACTCACCAGATACGACATCTGTAGTTTTTGTAATCGGATTGAATACAACAACAGAAATACCGATTTTCTTATTAACCTTCAACTTCTGAACTGCACTTCCCGGTACATTAGCAGAAAAAGTAGGATTACTATCTCCAAGTAGTAGTTCAACGCTTTTAACGGTGAAATTCGGAGCACGTAAAGGAGAATCTCCTGGTAAACCAGCTGTGATAGTTTGACCCATACTTTTAGAAATCGTACTTACTTTTACAACTGGCTGTGGAAATCTCTTAACCTTGTAGGTATTTGAAATTCCTTTTATCGGCTTACCATTACCGCCCTTACCATTTACTGACATGGTAACAGATTTCACCCCTGCACCTGGGCGAACAATATACCCTTTTTTACCATCTCTCGTTGTTTTAGTTACACTACAACCTGGCGCACTCAAATTAGCATCGATCGCCCCCGCTAGAGAGGGTACAACGAAATTATCATAACCTTGATACAAAACAAGATACTCTGGCATTTCAAGTGCACCACCACCTGCAGCCACCTGAACCTCAGTTCTATAATTCTCAATTTTTTGCTTACCAAATTTATTAGTAATAGCAACTGTTCCAGAAAACTCCATTTTCCCACTTGTAGCGCGAGCAGTTACAATTCCAACTCCATTTGCTGGTTTACCTTTTAAAGAACCTTGATTTGGCTTGATTTCCGGTTGTTTATCAGTATCATAAGCTGCCATTGAAACTTCAATCTCAATCTCATCACCTGGATTCACAACTGCAAATTTAGGGGTAGCCAACGCTCTAATTGCATTAAAACTATAATCACCACCACCAATTCTCAATCGAATAACAGAAATAGCATCCGCTCTTGCTGTTAAAATTTCCTTCTGCAAACTAGATAAAGAAGCTAGAGCACCTACAGCAGGAGCATGGTTGAAAGTTTTACCAATCCAATGTTCCAATTGACCTTCTTCGTGCTCATTCGCAACCATTTCATTTTTAGTTAAGGCAATATACGTATCAGAAATAACTGCAGAGTCCGACTGATGAAACTTCCATTTTCCCGATTTAAATAACTTTGATAACTCTGCCTTTAAAGACTCCTGATCTTCGTACTTATTTATCTTTGGATCAACAAACTTGTATTTTACAGAATCATTCGATGATGATTCAGCAATTATTTTACAAATATTTGACCGAAAATCTTGCATTTTGTTCCATAACTCAATTCCTGACTTCTGACCTTTAGCAAATTTACTTTTACAAGCATAAGCTTCAGGTTTTTTAGTAGAATTGTTTATCCCCATAATACGCATAACTTCGTCATACTTGTCTTTGTTTTGAACCTTTCCAACACGAAAACGAATTGGTTTAGTCGGATTCTTAGGATCAAAATCTTTCGCTATAATGAAACCATCCTTTTCTGGACCCTCTTTTAATTTCGTTTCATCCTCTTTAATTTCGGTTAAAATTTCGAGTTTTAAAGCATCAATATATTGAATGTTTTCTGCTGTTAATTTGTCAATTTTATCAATTTCGGCTAAAAGACGCTTAGCTTTAGCCTTTAAATCAGGCGTATCTCCAGCAATGACTTTTTCCTCAATTTCAACTCTTTTTTCATTACCCCGACCAAACTCATTTTGGTTGGCAATTTGAATGTTTTCTTCAATTGCTACAAAAGCATCAATTATACTTTTGGAAACATTCATTGCCAACATTGCCATGAGTACCAAGTACATCATACCAATCATTTTCTGTCTCGGGGTTTCCTTACCACCTGCCATAGTTTCTAAATTTTAATTAGTTAACAATAAAATTAAAATCGGTTACAATTAACCTCTCATGGCTCTCAACATGTTGCCGTAAACGTTATTCAAATCCGTTAAGTTTTGAGATAACAAGGCCATATTCTCACGATATACTTGCGTATCTTTTGCAGAAGATGCAAGATCATTCATAATATTCTTAATACTTTCTTGTAAAGTACTCATTGAATTAAGACTGCTTAAATAATCTTGGCTGCTCTTCAATTGCAATTCATATACATTATTCAGAGCAGATAAGTTATCTCCTAGTTTTTGCATTTCGGCACCGAAATTACCTTGACCTTCTCCAGCTATACCTGCAATAGCTTTTGCTGACTCAGAATATTGCGTTGTTAAACTGTTTAGGTTTTTAGATGCAGCCTCCAAACTTTTCACATACGAATCAGTTGCGCCTGCAGCAGTAGATACTGCTCCTAGTGAAGCTGCATTTGTAGCAAGGTTTGACATTCCATCTCTTAACTTCGTTAACAATTTTTCATCTATTCCTGCATCTTCTAATTGCTTAGCTACTAGATCAGCATTTCCACCGCCTCCGTTGCCTCCAGCAATTCCAGTTCCATTTTTTGTCATTTCATGCAGTTGATCAGCTGTTAAATCTGGGGAGAGAATTGGATGAACTCTTTCCCAATCATATTCTGGATGATCTGGAATAAAAATCATTACGATAAAGATTAAAGCTTCTAGTCCTAGACCAACAGGAAGCATGATATCTGAACCAGGATAATGCTGAATTTTGAATAACGCTCCTACAATTACGATTGCAGCACCCCAACCAAAGAAGTGTTTCATTATCGTCTTGAAACCCTTACTGTGTAAAAAACCACCTTTACCACTCATAACTTTTGATTTTTAAAATTAAACTTGATTTATTATTAATTAAACATTATTTACTATTTCAATTGAATATCACTTTGGATTTCCTCACCATTTTCTTGATCCAATTCACTACCACCACGACCCAGATGTGTCATTACATTTCTGAAACCGATATAGGATTTTGCAGTATCCTGATATTCGTAAGTTCTAGTGCCATTCATCAAGTAATAACCGATATCCTTCCATGAACCTCCGCGAATAACTTTTCGCTTTTTAACCGGTGGATCACCATCTTTTGCTTGGTAATCATAATCCGAGTTCATATCATGACCAAACTCATACTGCGATTCATCATAGGCCGTTGAACACCATTCAGCAACGTTTCCTGCCATACAATATAATCCAAAGCCATTCGGGTTATATGAATACACTTTAACTGTATGGAATCCGCCGTCTTCAAAGTATCTACCTCTCAACGGCTTGAAATTGGCTAAGAAACAACCACTTGAATTTCTGATGTAAGGACCTCCCCAAGGATATTGTGAAATATCCAAATCTCCTCGTGCTGCGCGCTCCCATTCTGACTCCGTAGGAAGTCTAAAATTATTGACATACATATCTCCATTACTGATTAGCCATGAATGGAAGATTTGTGTTCTCCAAACCGAAAACGCTTTCGCCTGATTCCATGTCACACCAACCACTGGGTAATTGTCGTAGGCATTATTCCAGAAATAATTCTGTGTCATTGGTTCGTGGAAAGAATAGGTAAAATCTCTAACCCAACAAAGTGTATCTGGATAAATGTTGATTCTTTCTTTTATGATGAAACGACTTCTGTCAGTATGCCCACGAATGGCGTTATGTTGACCTTTGCTATTCGTATAACCTAAATCCAAATCTTGACCAGGATTCTCAAGAATTGTTTGTTTTATTCGAGTTGTATCATTTATTGAATATTGAGATTTATCAATAGGTTCACCAGAGGCAACCTCACCCCATTGTTTGCCTTTTGAAAAAATAGTCGTATCAAGCCAAATATTTTGACCGTTCTGATCCAATGTTGCTCTGTGAAAATCGTTTTTCTTGTAATCCTTTGAAAGTGGCTCACGTCTACTTCGCTTGTAAAGATTATCATCAGCATCTGCACTGAGACTGTCATATCCGAAAGTTTTTCGCGCATCTACACTTTTCGTCAAAACCTTACCTCTTTTCGCTGCCTCTTTATAGTCAATCCAAAAATAGTCGAAGAATAACAAACGTGTATCAATTTCTCTTCTATTGTAGAATCTTTCACTTTCTCCATAAAACATATCTGAAAGTATGAAAGAAGTTTCTGGATCCTCATAATCTATAGGTTGCTCCCAATTCAATGTGAAATATTTCCGGTTCTCAATTCGACCACCCTGATCATATGCTGCATTGCCTTTTGAAGATTTTTGAGCTTTATCCGAACTACCAGGTTTAACCTTCTTATTTCCTCTATTAATTTCAGAATTCGTATATTGTTGAAATATACTTCTCAAATCTGCCTCAGTCATAACGACTTCAATTTTCTTGTCTGCTGCAGGATAGCTCTTTGGGTCTACTTTGTAACCGTTGATCAATTGGTTAGTTTTTAACTTTTTCATTTTTGCTTGATCAATATTGCCCATTAAGCCCAATATTGTTTTGTCAACTTCTGTATTGTTTGTACTATCCATTAAAAGTTGAAAAGGAGTATTCCCTCCTTGTACATCAGAACCCATATCCAATAATGTCCGATAAGGTTCTTTAAAGAAATTATCAGGAACATTCACCCATTGCTCAGCATCATCATCAAAACTTCTTCTGTAAAGTTTTTCACGTGCTATCGAGTCACGAACCCAATGTACAAACTGACGATACTCGTTGTTTGAAATTTCAGTTGCATCCATGTAAAAAGCTTGAACTGAAACAGTTTTCTTTTGAGCCGTAAAAACACCCATGATGTCTTCATCATCAACCCCAGATTGATAACCTCCAGATTTTACATAAACCATACCCACCGGTAACCTACCCGGTCCTAAAATATCTGGATCGAAAACATCTCTTCCTTTAACACCAACCAGATTACCTTCAACTGTTGGACATGCATAAAGCAATGGAAGTAAAACTAATAAACCTAATAACTTTTTCATTTTATTGTTTTTTGTTCTTTCATTCCCCAAATTAACTTTGCTACAGGATAATGAGTTTTCGGTATAACGAGAGAACTATTAAAATGGTTACACTTTCAATTAAAATTATAGCCAACGCGGGTGTCTTGCTGACGGAACCGGTTTGTCTTTTAAAAACATACAATATTTCACAACCATCTCATGAGAACCTCTCGAAATGTTAGCGAGTTTATTTAAAGTTAAATCATACGAATATCCTACGGTCAAATTACTAATAGGTGTATAGCCAACCATAACAGCAAAGGCATCAGATGTTCTGACCGTCATTCCTCCATATATTTGCTTGTCACCTTGCAAAGCGTATATGTAACGTGCATTAATGTCTGCTGAAAATTTAACTAAATCAGTTCGAAGTAAAACTTGAGCATCTATGTCTCCACCCAAAGTTTTTCTAAAGGTTTTACCCCCCATTAAGTAGTAATGTCTTGCAGTTTGATAGTTCTGATCAAACGTCGCACCTCCAATGGTTACTGATTGCTTTAAAAGTGTTTCACTCAAATGCGTAGTTGAAAAGCCTACATTGAAATCCTTGCCACTATAATATAAACCAAAATTGGCATCAAGGTTCGTTGCGGCAAATCCTTGAGGAAGATCTGGATCGTTCATTGTTGAAGGTGGAACCCACTCTGGATTCATTCCATAATTAATTATTCCGACACCAACTCCAATTCCTAAAGTTCCATTATTACCTATTGAAATGGGGTATGAATAATTAAGTAAAAGATTGTTTTGGCGAGCGAATCCAATAGCATCATGATAAAATGCAAGTCCAACTCCTCCAGGAAAGAACTTTGACAAATTGGCTTCAATATTTAAAATAGCTGAATTGGGAGCACCATTGACTTTATCCCATTGATTTCTGTAAAGTGATGTTGCACAAATTGAATTGTACATATCGACACCCGTTTTACCCGGATTTATACTCATTTTATCGTAAATAAAATGAGTAATTAGTTTGTCTTGTTGCGCTACTATTTTCATTGAAAATAAAATCGCAAAAAGAGCTAAATAGTTCTTTTTCAACATAATATGGTTTTATTAACTACGCTAAAATCAACTAAATCAATGGATTAAAGCCTTAATTTAGGTGGCTAAAATAAGGAATTTTATTGAATTAACATAAATTTTCTAAAATTATTGACTGAAAATTACTAGACCAATTTTTGATAGGTTTTCCACCATAAATCAGGAATGATATTCTTCATTGCGTTGTCATAATCTTCTCGGTCGCATGGAGCCATATGGTGTCTTTCGTATTTTGAGCCCTCTTTTGCTGGGTAAGGAACTTCCATCCACCAACGAGCAGATTTGTTGCTTTTGTAAAACGCGATTTCATGACCCGATTCTTCAATAAAAACAGTAAATTTCACATAGTCTTTCTTACTCCCCATTGGGAAATCGCCGGTTCGACTTTCAATTCCATCAATGAAATACCAAATAATTTGGGCAAGCAATTTATTGCTGACCTCCGTAGTAAAAGTATAATTAAAGATTCCGAAGGAGGAGACCTTGTCAGACATGCCGGCATAACGTGCTAA
This sequence comes from uncultured Lishizhenia sp., assembly GCA_964534395.1. Classification (GTDB taxonomy): domain Bacteria; phylum Bacteroidota; class Bacteroidia; order Flavobacteriales_D; family Crocinitomicaceae; genus UBA952. The sequence goes on along the minus strand of CAZHOW010000007.1, from coordinate 76,426 downwards.
CTGACAAATTTGATCAGCATAAAAGCCATTTGGATTTCCACCTTTATAAAGAAGTTCAGATGCCTTAATTGAGGTAAAATCTAAACTGATTAGATCTGCGTTTCTTAGATGCGGCTCCGCTTTTTTAAAATCAGTGTTAAATTCTCCTAAACGACAAATATCGAAATACAGTTTCTCGAAAAGTTCAAATTCTTTCGCACCTGCATAAGGTATTTGTAATCCAATATTGGCCAAATTGAAAAGATGACAAGGTCGCTGAACTAGAATATGACTTAGATAGGCATTTGAAGAAATTTCTTGATCTGGAGTTCCTAAATCCAAAGCAGCATCAATCGTACAGATATTTACCAATTGTTCGAGATTACTGTATGCGTTGTACATCGCAAGTGTCAGATCTTGACTGCCTCCCACGACTATTGGTATGATTTGAATACGATTCAATTCTTGAACCACCGTTTTTAGGGCATGTAAGGTATCACTTAATTCATTACCTGGTAAAATTGTACCCAAGTCATAGAAATTTTGTTGCCATATAATACCGTGATTCAACGCATAGAATTCTTTTCGGAAATCGTCAGGCAATGGTTTTTCAAAATGAACATGAGAATCTCCCCTGAATTCAGGTACGTAAATCAAAGCATAACCTTTACGACTTAATTCTGGAAAATCTGAACGATATGCGGATATTCTTGAACCGATTTGATCATCACCCCAATTTCCTTCAACATTGACTGGATTAAAATAAATTGATAAATCTTTACTGGTTCCCATTACTCGATATTGCTTTAAAACAAAGCTAATCAAGTCAAATAAATAAATTTCAGGGCGTTTAGGAAATAATAAAGATACAAAAGTGAATAACTATTTTTCCAATAAAATAGACTTTATATCAGGTCTAAAATACAACTCCGATTTCATCACTTTACCATCTTCACGATAAATAGGATTACCATTTTTATCGAGCTTACTCATATTAGAACGTTGAATTTCTTGAAAGATTTCAACAATTTTATCCTGTAAGCCATGTCTTAAAATTGTTCCACACAAGATATACAATTGATCTCCCAATGCGTCAGCAATTTCAACAATATCTCCGCGTTTTGCTGCCTCCAAATATTCTTCATTTTCCTCTTTCATCAGATTGAAGCGCAATTCGCATTCAGCTTCAGTTAATTTTGTCTCTGGGCTGTAGTGATTTTTTATTCCAAACGCATCATGGAATTTTTCAACTTCCGTAATAATATCTTTTAATGTCATTGGTTTAATTCAATTATCTGATTAGCGTAATATGACCGTGATAAACTTCTTCTTCTTCAACATCTCCAAATAAGTCGAATGTGACTTTATAAAAATAAACCCCATTAACCGCTTCATCGCCACTGGTGGTTCTTCCATCCCAACCTTCATTTAATTGATCAAATTCATAGATTTTATTTCCCCAACGATTAAAAATTTCGCATTTTAGACCTTCGATGCATTCGGTGTAAATTTTCCAAATGTCATTGGTTTCATCTTCATTTGCTGTCAACACATTTGGAATTCGAATTACTTTTTCTCCAGTTGTCATTACCAAAGCTTCTGTTTGATTATAAATACACCCATTTGCATCCACAACATTCAAATTATATGTTCCAACGCCTAAGTTAATAAGACTATCCAAAGGCTGAGCTGGAGCTCCATTAACTGAATAAGTGTAAGGACTCGTTCCTCCTAAAGTGCCATTTATTTGGAGTGATCCATTGTTTAATCCACAATTTGGATTTGATATTGCAACTTGAATAAGTGACGGCCCTGCAAAAACGGGAACTAAAACTTGTTCTTGATAGACACAATTATTTGCATCTAGCAGAGAAATGGTGAAGGTTCCTTGAGCCAAACTATCAAAAATTTGTGTGGCTGAATAAATTCCATTATTGATGGAAAACGTATATGGTGCTGTTCCTCCCGTTGTTGTGGCAATTGCAATTTCTCCGGTATTTTCATCGCATTGCGTTGCTGTAATGTTGGTGGTAATATCCGTTGGTGGCGTTGTAGTTGAAATTAAAATCGTTGTATCACCGGTACAAATCCCATCTGTAAAAGAAACGAAATAAGATCCTGCTGATAAATTCGAGGCGCTATCAATTGAAGAATTAATTCCTGTTGGCCAAGTGAACGAATATGAGTTGTTCGGAGAAACATCTATGTTAATTGCTCCATTTGCTTGCTGACAAGTAGAATTATAAACCGTTGCGGTAGATGACAAAGGCGCACTAGGGAGAATAGTAATCGTGGTATCAAATGCACATGTATTATCAGAAATACTTACTTGATAAGATCCTGGAGCAAGATTTGTAGCACTATTAGAAGTTGTTACAGCCGGTGTCCATGTATAGGAAAAAATCGAACTGTTTGGAGTATTATCAACGATAATTAATCCATTATTTTCTCCGCAAGTTGTTTGCTCGATTTGAAAGAATGATTGAAACGGAACAGGATTTTGTAAAACAATAGTAGTATCCAAACTACAGAAGCCTTGTTCAATTGTTACGGTGTAAGTTCCCTGGGGTAAATTAGAGGCAGTATTATTTGTGGAAACCGCAGGTGACCAAGTATACGTATAGCTCGGGTCAAACGGATCAATTGTTATTGAACCATTATTTTGCAAACAACCAGGCTGTTGTATGATGGTGGTTAAATTAAATGGATTTGTCACCACACTGATGTTATAGATTTCTTGACAGTTATTCGCATCTGTAACGAGAACTTGATAGTTGCCTTCACATAAGTTTGTTGCCGTTTGGGTTGTTTGATTTAAATCATCGTTCCATTGAAAGGAAAAAGGAGCTTGACCGGATGTTATATTTACAGTTCCGGTTCCATTACAAAATCCAACTTGTGTGCCTGTTAAACAATTTTGAGCATCGTTACAAACGGCATAGGTTGGTTGGCCAAAACTTGACCATGAACCACCATCAGGAAGTCTACGTATGGACTGACCCAAATGGTTGTTTGCATCCGTAGGACTCGCATAAAACTTCAAATTATTAGGAATGGAATTGTAGCTTGGTAAACTTGTTGCATTTGTGCACCCTCCTCTTGTTGCGATACACGGCTGACCTGACTGAGAACCAGCATTTCCAGGACCCCAACTTACAGCGTCCACCGGGTTTCCATTGGCGTCATAAAAAGCAAACCATCCTCCAAAATTTGGAAACCAAACACGTGTTCCTGTGCAACAAACTCCAGTTTGATTGATTTCGCCGGGCACGATCACTTCAACAACATTTCCCCCATTTTGAACCAGTAAGTTGCTTGGTACAGGTGCGACATTGATTCCCCTAACCATACAAAAACCATTTGGGGGAACAATTGTTCCGGTAGGAAGTCTAAATCCTCCAGATCCTTCAGCAGTTGAATTTCCTAAATAATAACAAGAAATATCCACGCTATCACACAAGTCGGGATTATACAATTCTATCCACTCACCTCTACCTTGAGAAACTCCTCCATTACCAGATATTGAACCATCATTCGAAGATGGTGAAATCATAAGTTCGTTAATAAGAATAGGAGGGCCGCTATAAAAACAAGGTTCACAAACGGAATTTGGGACAACGGAAACTGATGCAACTAAACCACATCCTGGACAATCTTCCGTTAAAATAATTGTTGTGTCTATCGTGCATCCAGCAAGATTTGTAATAGTAATTTGATAACTGCCTGAAGATAAATTATTTACACTACTAACAGTTCCTGTTGTTGGAAAAGGCCAGTTGTAAAAATACGTGTCGCTCGGTGAAGGGTTAAAAGAAATTACACCATCTGTATTCCCACATGTTGGTTGGGTAATGGAAGTGTTTAATTGAAAACTAGCGGTTGAAGGATTACAAGGTCCATTGCACGCATTAATCGATGGAATTGCGTTTGTGGCCCAACTCGAACCACCATCAATAGTTCGATGAATAACAGTTCCTATTGAAGGTGATTGACCCGCGTAGAAAACATTAGGAGATGACGACGGTAGCTGGGATGGACCATTTAATGAATTAATTGACGAACAAGTTGTTCCTTGCGCAATAAAAGTTGGAGCAACGGAAATATCAGAGTCATTTCCCCATTTATTTGCTTCATTTGCATTTACTGTCCAGTAAACTGCATCAATAGGTGTACCTGTAATATCCCAAAGAATAAGGTAGCCATCGCCATTTGGCAGATACCATCTATCGGCATCTGTGTTTAAATTGGAGGAAGAACATAGTGAAAAAAGATTTATTGTTGCACCTGAATTCGGACCACCGATGGATAAAAAACCATTTCCTGGGATTACTGTTCCTGCTGGAAATCGAAATGTTCCATTTGTTCCTGTTCCAAAATTTGTATTGAATCCAATTAAATAACAACTAATATCTACAGCACAAGCTGAAGAGTTATACAATTCTATATACTCAGATCCATATGTAGGTTGCGAACACATCTTAAGAGATTGAAACTGGGCGTTTGTTGAGTTAGTTTGTGGATTAACCATAACCTCATTAATCACAATTTGACTATATGATAATGTACAAATTGCAATCGTGAATAGAATAAGCAGTTTAATTTTCATTATAATTACTTTAATATCAATATTGTCTGACGCTAAAAATATAAAAATGTCGCATTAAAAACAAAAGAGTGACTTAATTGCTTCTTTAACCTTCTCGGCATTCGGAAGCAAAGTGGCTTCCAAAGTCGAATTCAATGGAATTGCTGGTGTATCAACCGATCCGATAATTGAAATTGGAGCATCCAAGTAATTAAAATTATCACGCTGCATGCGTCCTGCCAATGCCAAGGTAAATGAGCATTCAACCGACTCCTCAGTTACAAACATTACCTTACCATGCTTTTGACACAACTTATTCATTGCCTCGTGATCCAAGGGATTCAAACTTCTTAAATCGAGAATTTCAATTTGTCCCGGAAAATTAGTTGCTGCTTCCAAGGTCCAATAAACGCCTCTTCCGTATGTTACAACACCAATTGATTTTCCAGATTGAACTTGGCTTTCATCCGCCTCAAGAACTGTTCTTGCTTTTCCAATTGGAATCACATAATCTTCACTTGGTTCTATTGACATCGCTCCTTCAGTTCCAGGGATTTTGGACCAATACAAACCTTTGTGCTCCAAAATTACAACTGGATTGGGATCATAAAAAGCAGCTTTCATCAAACCTTTTAAATCTGCGCCAGTTGAAGGATAAACTACTTTTATTCCTCGAATATTGGTTAAAACCGACTCCACACTTGAGGAATGGTAGGGTCCACCTGAACCATATGCTCCAATTGGAACGCGAATAACGCAACTGACTGGCCATTTTCCATTTGATAAATAATAGGAGCGAGATACTTCAGTAAACAACTGATTCAATCCTGGCCAAATGTAATCGGCGAATTGAACCTCCACGATTGGTTTTAAACCTACAACCGACATTCCGACTGTTGAACCAATTATAAATGCTTCCTGGATTGGTGTATTGAAAACACGATTATCTCCGAAAGTTTGGGCTAAGGTCGCTGCTTCTCGGAACACCCCTCCTAACCTACCTCCAACATCTTGTCCATAAAGTAAAGCTTCTGGGTGAGCTTGCATGATTTCTCTTACCGCAAAAAGCGCAGAGTCAACCATTACTGTTTTTTTCTTGCCTTTTGGCTCACGCTCTCCTTTTTCCTCAGAAATTGGGGTTGGCGCAAAGATAAAATTTGTAACACTGTCGGAAGTTGGATCCTCCGCATTTAATGCTCGTTCATAATCGGCATCCACTAATTTTCGAACATCAGATTCCACATTTATAAAATATGCTAATCCTGTCCCCTGTTCTTCCAATAATTTTTTCAACTTCGGATGCGGATCGTCTTTAGCATCCTCCTCCAAATCATCTCGATACCATTCTTTTCGAACACCCGAAGTGTGGTGTCCCAACAAAGGCACTTTCGCATGCACAATGAATGGACGTCTTTCTTTTCGGACAATTTCGAATACCTCTTGAATGCAATTGTAGGATTCCGAAAAATCGCTTCCATCAATGCTTCTGACTTCAATTCCTTTGAATCCTTTTGCGTAGTGGGAAATATCTTGCGCTCTTGTTTCCGCAGCATTTGCAGAGATATCCCAATCGTTATCCTGAACCAAATAAACAATTGGAAATTGCTTCAAGGCGGCCATTTGAAAAGCCTCCGAAACTTCTCCTTCCGTGCACGACGCATCACCAAGTGAACAAACAACCACTGGAGCCTCTTCCCACGAATTGTATTCAACTAATTTTTCTTTTTCCTTGTATTGAATTCCCATTGCAACGCCCGTTGTTGGAATTGCTTGCATACCGGTAGCTGAAGACTGATGAGGAATTTTAGGCATATCATCCCGATTCAAGGATGGATGAGAATAATAGGTTCTTCCTCCTGAAAAAGGATCATCTTTTTTTGCGAATACCTGAAGCATTAATTCATACGGAGTCATTCCAATTCCAAGCAAAATACTATCGTCGCGGTAATAAGGCGCAACCCAATCCTGGGGCTTCAATTGCATTCCAACAGCTAGTTGAATTACTTCGTGTCCGCGGGAAGTCGCATGAACATATTTCGATGTTATTTCTTTATTCGCTTCATATTTTTCAGCCATTGTTTTGGCCGTAAACATCAAGCGATAGGCTTTTTGTAATATTTCTTGGTTCATATTTTGCATCATATCAATTCACTCTTGATTTAATATTTACGATTTTTATTTGAATCAGTTTGGTGTAATTTTCAAGCTGCTCTTTATCCATTGAAGAACCGTTGTTTTTTAGAAAAGATAAACAATTATTGTATAACGAAAGGGCGGAATTATACATTTTCAACCCTTCAAAACGGACTCCAAGGTCAAAATTTGTTCTAACATCTAATGAGTTAAAACCAACATTCTTTAGCTCTCTCTCAATTAGAATAGCCGATTTTTTTGCTAAATCAACAAAGCCCCGGGATTCCAAAGACCCAAAATATTTCAAGGCTTCAGAATTTCTGACTTCTTCCTTTATATAATTTTTACTCATGTATTCCATCATGTAATCGGGATTTCCAAAAGTATTTGAAAAAATATAATTAAGTCCATTTTGACATGCTTCAGATAAAACGGAGTAGTGATTGAACTCATTCTCAAAATTTTCCGATTTAAATTTGAAACTTTTGCCATATAATTTTTTCAACGACAACAATCCAATACCTGAAGCCTTTTTCCAATTTTCAGGGTCATTAGGATAGAAGGCATTGCAAAAGTAGGTTAGTGTTTTATGTTGCTCAGAATTGGTAATAGCTGAAATTTCTGAGGATATACGATTATTCCTGTAAATAAAATTCGGATCAATGAATAACCTTGCGGTAAACAATTGAGGATTGTCAATCCACTGATCAAGTAAAAACCTAGCCCCGTTAGAATGTCCAATTGACCATCTTTTGTTGGAGACATTATACTTCTCTTCGATGTATGGCAGTAACTCATTTTTTAAAAAAGAATTAAATTTACTGAAATCACCCATTTCAGAGCCATATTGCTCTAAATCAAACTGAGAATCTGATTTCATCAAAAAATCCCTATTCCGATTTTGTGACTCAATTCCTACAACGAGAATTGATGCAGTTTCATTATACTGAAAGTGAATAATATTGTTAACCAATTGAAAAAGATTGTCATTTTGAGCGTCTAAAACATAAATGGTATGCATTGGCAGGTCTTTTGACAAATCACCATGCTGTTGAATTTTTATTTTTCTAACTTGTTGTATACTTTCAGAAAAAAGTGAATCTGTTTTGAAATCCGTTTGACCGAATGTTGAAAATGTAAGAAAGGCAAATAACGAAAAAATAATATTCCTCATAAATAGAAATCTCAATTTATAATCTATCCAAAACTAAAAAACTTTACATAACATTCGATCTAAAAAAAGTAAAAGAGTTTGAGCGAATTCTTTTTTTACACTAACTAACAGCGGATTCAAGTAACACCAAAGACCCTGTTACCGCGTCCATTTCAACATCAACCCCTATCGGAAGTGTCCATTTACTTGCCACATGACCAATCGGAGATCCATAACTAACAGGGATTTTCAATTCTGAAAAATGATCTCGAATGACATCAATCGTCGACATTGATTCGGCTGGGTTTTCAGCCAAACACTTTGAGCATTGTCCAAAAACAACACCATTTAGCTTGTCGTATATTTTTGCTAATTTCAAATGAGTCAGCATGCGATCTACTGCATACGGTTCCTCATTAGTTTCCTCCAAAAATAAAATTGAATTTTCAGGCAAATCAAAATATGAACTACCCAGCATACCGCTAATTACGGAAAGATTGCCACCAAAAAGCTTCCCTTGCGCCTTTCCTTTATTTATGGTGACAAAATTCTTACTTAATGTCTGTTCCATCGGAAATGAACAACTTTCACCCTTACAAACGACACGATTGAAAATATCCGTAGAAAATTCATTCCACGAATTTACGCCTACCAAACCGTGAAAGGTAACCAATCCCGTTTTTATATAAATGGCATTGAGTAAACTAGAAATATCGCTAAATCCCATCAACACTTTTGGGTTCTCTTGAATGACAGAGTAATCAAGTTTATCAAGTAATCTTGCGCAACCCCAACCACCGCGCATGGCAATAATACCGTTTATAGAAGGATCGGCGAAAAATGACATGAGTTCATTGGCACGTTCATCATCGGTCCCAGCAAGATATCCTTTTTTCTTGGTCAGTGTTTCACCCAAAACTACTAAATAACCCATGCTTTTCAGTAGCTGCTCAAAACGTATAACATCCTTTTGATCCCAGATTGCCCCTCCAGGTGCTGTAATTGCAATTTTATCACCTTTATCGAGTTTTTTTGGTTTAATCGCACTATTTACGGAACGAAAATCTAAGGCTTTGAAATTAGTTTGGGAAAATACAATTGATCCAAGCCCTAAAATAGAACCAGATTTAAGAAAATGCCTCCTTGAAAAAAATCCCATCTCTCAAATATACGAAATGAAAATTTGTAAATTAAATTTGTGAAACAATAAAAAATGAAATGCTCGGATTAAAAATGGTAACGGATCCTAGATGGGTAAATATCGTTGAAAAGAATATTGAAGAAATTTTAGTTGACCACGCATTTTGTGAGCAAAAAGCAGCCAGCAATGCAATTTCAATTATTGTTCAATATCCGCATTACACAGACTTGGTTCAAGCAATGAGCGCGATCTGTCAAGAGGAAATGGAACACTTCGATTTGGTACATTCCAAACTTTTAGAGCGAGGTCTGAAATTGGGATTTGAAAGAAAAGATCCTTATGTAAACGACTTGGGTGAATTTCTGCGACGCAATAAAACGAATAGTACCTTAGAAGGAATGTTCGTAAACAAAATGCTTTTCGCTGCAATGATTGAAGCCCGTAGTTGTGAACGTTTTAAGATTTTATCTGAGCAATTGCAAGACGCAGACCTTAAAATTTTTTATCGTTCTTTAATGGAAAGTGAAGCCAGGCATTATACAACTTTTTTAGGATTCGCGAGAAAATATGGTAAAGGAATTGACGTCGATAAATGTTGGCAGGAATTCCTTGAATTTGAAGCAAACCTCATGGAAAAATACGGGAAATCGGAGACTATTCATGGGTAGTTTTTAGTGACGAATTAAGAGTTTAGAAGTTAGAGTTAAGAGATTAGCTTCGCTTGTAAGGGTTTAGATTTAGGTTTGAGGTTAATTTCGAGATTCTTAAGATCTCGCAGTCTCAAAGTCTTATTGTCCTATAATCCTAAAGTCATTTGTCATCAAGTCATTTTTCCCCGAGTCCTAACTCCCAATCACCAATGTAATTCTTTATAAAATGAAAAAATAAACTATATTTGAAGAACTAAAAATTTAAATCAATGAAAAAAATAATTTTACTATGTGGTCTCACTTTACTTACATTAAGTTCTTGTAAAAAAGATTGGACATGCACTTGTACTTCTTCTATTGGAGGATCTTCTTCAACAACTATTGCCGATAAAACAAAATCTGATGCAAAAGCGGATTGTGATAGCGGAGATGCAAGTGCTGGTGGGTTAACAGTAGACTGCGAATTGAAATAACTTTCTGTTACTAGGGGCTTCGGCCCCTTTTTTATATGAATTGGATTGAAACATACTTACTAGATTTCGGATTGAGTTGGTCAACCTCGAAAGTTCTACCCTACTTTCTATCCATTTTATTAGGAATGATTTTGCTTTTTTTGATAGCTAAGATTCGCTTCAACAAAAAGTGGGTAAAATGGGCTTTGTCCCTTTTGGTCTTTTTACTTCCTTTCTCAATTTATTTTGCATTTTACCCAATTTACGAAGGAGATTTTAAAAACCAGAGCTTTAGATTAAAAAGTCCAATTCAATTTCCTACTTCAAAAACGCTGACGGTCGTGGTTTTACCCGATTGCCCTTATTGTCATCAAACGATTCCATTAATTGACAAGCTAAAAACAAGAAATCCGAAAATGACAATCAATTATTGGGTTGTTACTTCTGATTCGTTGCCTGCTAATTCAGGAATCCTGTCTAAAATCTCTTCCAGTTATAATGTCTTCCAACGAAAAGATGTCGTCGAAATTTCACAATTGGTACTTGGAACTTTTCCATGTTTTATATTGTCTGACAGAAACAAAGTAACACAAGTTTGGAATAATAATCAATTCGGCGTTCGATCACTCGATGCAATAGAAGCATTCTTTGATTGAAAAACGTCAAATTTCTTTTGATAAAAAAGCGTGATTATCCAAAAAGTTTGAATAAGCCCAGAGATAAATAGAAAGGTAGGCTACTGGACTATGTTTTAGATGAAAGGCTTTTTCGTTCAATTTCAGCAAACATCACCAAATCTTTTTCAATAAATTAAACTGTTTCTAAAATTTACAATGATTTTACGGAGTAGCTACTTTTTTAAAAATTATTATTTGCAAATGGTGTATTTGCGGTATGTATTAAATCCTGTTATTCTAAACTCGTTTTAGCCCAAAAAACCTTATCTTCGCACCCATTCATGGAATTAGCGTCTTTCCTGAAATTATTCGGCAAATTAGCCTCGATTGACCAGACAGCATCCGCTTTAAGTCAGGAGAAAGTGCGTGTCCACTGGAAAGGGTTAGTTGGTTCGTCGAAAAGTATTTCTGCTGCTTGCGTCGCGCAACAAGTTCCCGGACACCATGTTTTTATTTTAAACGATAAAGAAGAAGCTGCCTATTTTCTTAATGATTTGGAGGGTCTGTTTCCAGAGGATAAACGCATATTGTTTTATCCTGCGTCGTATCGCGTGCCTTACCAAATCGAAGAAACAGACAACGCCAATGTCGTTACACGTGCTGAGGTTTTGGAACGAATTGCAAATGGTTCCAACGCATGGGTTGTGACCTATCCGGAAGCCTTGTTTGAAAAAGTTCCTACTAAAAAGAAACTCGTTGAAAATACCTTGCGGGTTGAAGTTGGAAAATCCTATTCCATTGATTTTATCAATGAACTTTTATTGGAATATCATTTTGATCGAGTTGATTTCGTTTATGAACCTGGTCAGTTTTCAATTCGTGGTGGGATTGTTGACGTATATTCGTATGCCAATGATTTGCCCTTTCGAATTGAGTTTTTTGGCGATGAGGTGGAAACCATTCGGACTTTTGATGCCGCAACGCAACTTTCATTAAAAACACATTCATTTTTTAACGTAATTCCAAATATTCAAGGACAATTGACCTTGGAAGGTGTGGGTTCGTTTTTTGAGTTTATTGGTAAGAATGCCAATATTTGGTTGAGTTCATTTGAACGCACAGAAAAAATCCTCGAGAAAGAATACAACAAAGCTGTTGAAATTTATACTGGATTGCCTGAAACGGTAAAGCATACCTTACCTTCAGATCGTTATCTCAATCAAATAGACTTCAAAAAGGAAATCGAATCATATTTACTTGTGGAATGGGGGCCAGATTATCAATTTAAAGCAACCGAAACCATTTCCTTTGATTTTTTACCACAACCAAGTTTCAACAAGAATTTTGAATTGCTGAAATCTGATTTGTTGGCTCGACAAGAAATGACGTTTAAAAATTTGATTTTTTCCAATCAGCCGCGACAAATCGAACGACTTGATCAGATTTTTGAGGATATTGGTGGAGGTGTGGAATTTGCTCCGATGAATCTCGCTTTGCACGAAGGATTTATCTGTCCGGAATTGAAATTGGTTTGTTACACTGATCATCAGATTTTCGAACGTTACCATCGTTTTGGTTTGAAAGAAGGGTTCAAACAAGCCAAACAAGCGCTGACTTTAAAGGAAATTTACAACCTTCAAAAAGGAGATTATGTGACACACATTGATCATGGTGTGGGACAATTTTCAGGTTTGGAAACCATTGACGTTAATGGAAAACCGCAAGAAGCAATCCGCTTGGTTTACAAAGATGGAGATGTACTTTATGTCGGAATTCACTCTTTGCATCGCATTTCTAAATTTACCGGAAAAGAAGGAACTGTTCCCAAAATGAACAAACTGGGGACGCAAGCTTGGAGTGCGCTCAAAAATAAAACGAAAAAGAAAATAAAGGAGTTGGCCTTTGATTTGATTCAGCTGTATGCGAAACGTCGAAGTCAACCTGGATTTGCTTTTGCACCGGATACCTATTTGCAAAATGAACTGGAAGCTTCATTTATGTATGAAGATACGCCAGACCAATACAAGGCGACTCAAGATGTAAAAAAAGACATGGAAGAGGCTCGACCAATGGATCGCTTAATTTGCGGCGATGTTGGTTTTGGGAAGACAGAAGTGGCGATTCGAGCGGCATTCAAGGCTGTTGCTGATTCGAAACAAGTTGCTGTTTTGGTTCCAACAACGATTTTATCCTTGCAACATTTTCGAAGTTTTAAAGAGCGATTATCGGAATTCCCTTGCAATGTGGATTACATCAACCGATTTAAAAGTGCGAAACAGGTAACTGAAACGCTGAAAAAACTTGAAAAAGGAGGAATTGACATATTGATTGGTACCCACGCCATTGTTGCTGAACGTGTCAAATTCAAAGATTTGGGATTGATGATTATCGACGAGGAACAGAAATTTGGGGTTGCAGTTAAAGATAAATTGAAGACCATTCGAGCTACTGTGGATACCTTGACCTTGACAGCTACTCCGATTCCTAGGACACTCCAATTTTCACTGATGGGCGCTAGAGATTTGAGTATCATCAATACGCCTCCCCCAAACAGACAACCGGTTTTAACTGAAATAATCTCATTTGATGAAGAAGTAATTCGCGATGCGATTGCCTATGAAGTCACACGCGGTGGTCAAGTTTTCTTCGTAAATAATCGACTATCGAATATCCGTGAAATCGCGGGAATGATTCAGCGTTTGTGTCCAGGTGTTCGAGTTGGAATTGGTCACGGACAGATGGAAGGTTCACAACTTGAAAAAGTGATGCTGGATTTCATTGAAGGACGATACGATGTGCTTCTAGCTACGACAATCATCGAATCAGGAATAGACATTTCGAACGCGAATACCATCATCATCAATGGTGCGGATAAATTTGGTTTGAGTGACTTGCATCAATTGCGAGGCAGAGTCGGAAGAAGTAATAAAAAAGGATTTTGTTACCTCATCGCTCCGAAATTCAGCGTTTTGACATCTGAAGCAAGAAAGCGTTTGGAAGCATTAGTTCAGTTTTCTGATTTAGGTTCGGGATTCAACATTGCGATGAAAGATTTAGATATCCGCGGAGCTGGAAACATGCTAGGCGGAGAACAAAGTGGTTTCATATCTGAAATCGGATTTGAAATGTATCAGAAAATCCTTAATGAAGCCATGAACGAATTGCGCGAAAGTGAATTCAAAGAGTTGTTTGATGATCGGCAGACTGATACTTTTGGGTCATATGTAAACGATTGTATTTTCGAAACGGACATGGAGGTTCGTATTCCTGATGATTATGTGAATAATGTTAACGAACGTTTGAGTTTGTACCAGGAACTCGACAATTTGAAAAATCAGGATGAATTGGACAACTATGCAAAGCAATTAGTCGATCGTTTTGGACCTCTGCCTCGCGAGGTAAAGGAATTATTGTTTTCTTTTCAATTGCGTTGGCTAGCTCAGGATTTGGGATTGGAACGTTTGGTTATCAAGTCTTCCAAGCTCGTTGGCTATTTCATAGCAAATCCACAATCGCCTTTTTACGAAACTGAAACCTTTACCAACTTATTAAATAGGATTATGTCTATTGGGGAAGGATATCGATTGGTTCAGCAAAATGACAAACTGCGCATGGTCATTGAGCCAGTTCGGCATATCAAGGATGCTTTTGAGAAGTTGGAAACACTGCGGTAGTTAGCCGTGATTTTAAATTAATTTTTTACATTGTGTTATCCCTTCAAAACAATGTGAATTTTAAAACGTTTTAATTTTTCAACAATATGCCTTAACGTAGGTCAATTGGCCTTAACGATTTGAATATTGAATTTTGTAGAATATTATTAACCTTTAATTTAAAAAAAATGAATTACAAAGTAATCGCGGATTCCATTAAAAACAGAAAAACCATCCGCAAAAAAGTAATTTTATCGATTTCCGCTGGTTTAGCATTGATGTCATTTGTTATTCTTGAAGCTGGTAATTGGAGCTTAGATGCCGCTCACTCTCGATTAGGTTTTACAACAACCCACATGGGTGTTTCTGAAGCGAATGGTCAGTTCGACAAATTTGATGTGAAAATCTCGGCTTCAAAGGAAGATTTTTCGGACGCTGTTATCGAGTTGACTGCTGAAGCGAAATCAATTAATACAGGATTATCCATGAGAGATGATCATTTACGTTCTGGTGATTTCTTTGACGTAGAAAAATTCCCTACAATTACGTTTAAAAGTACTACCGTAAAAAAAGGAAAAGGAAACAAGTTGGCAATAGCTGGTGATTTAACAATGCACGGTGTTACCAAAAAAGTAATTTTAGCTGGAAAACACAATGGAACAACAAAAAACAGAGCTGGAGCTCCATTAGCAGGTTTCAAAATGACAGGTATGGTGAAGCGCTCCGATTTTGGAATTGGTTCGACTATGCCTTCTGCAGTAGTTGCTGATGAAGTATACTTAAATGCCGATTTAGAAGTTAGTAAAAACTAAGATTTAAATCAACCATGAAAACATTTTTGAATACGGTTTTGATATTGCTTTTTTCCATAAGCGGAATTTGGTCGCAACAGTGGAAAATATCTGACGATCACACCATTTCGTTTGCCAACAAGGATGTTAGTGGTGTATTTAAGGAGATTTCAGGAAACATTACATTCGATCCTGCCAGTTTGGGGACAGCAAAATTTGATTTGAAAATCAAAGTTGAGTCTATCAGCACAGGAAACGGAATGCAAAACAAACATGCGATTGGAAGCGAGTGGTTTAATGCCGCAAAGTTTCCGGCTATTACTTTTGTGTCAGAAAAAGTTGTCAAAAGCGATGCTGGTTTTAAAGCAATTGGAAAACTTGAAATGCACGGAATTGAAAAAGAAGTTACCATTCCTTTTACGTTTTCAAAGAAAGGAAACAAAGCAACTTTCGTTGGAAAATTTAGTGTGGATCGAACAGATTATGGCGTTGGAGCAAAAGGAAAAGATGTCGAAGAAACGTTAAAAATTGTAGCCACCATTCGAGCGACAAAAAAATAAATTATGTTTAGAAACAGTTTAATTACGGGAGTTACTGCAAGCCTTTTCGGTACAATTGTCAGTGTAGCTTACATTTCCATTTTCAAATATTCAGCTTTGGAAGCAGATTTTTCTGAACACGCAACAATTCTATACCTTCTTGGAATCAACTCTTTATTTGGAATGGTAAATTGTCTAGCTTATTTTGGAATGATAAAGCTTTTCAAAAAAGATGATTTGGCTGATTTCATCAATGGATTTTTATTGAGTGCCTCTGTAATTGCGTTTTCGCTTTCGCTTATGTTCAAAGTAGATGCGAATTTGACTTTCAAAAATGAAAATGCAGAATTATTTAAAGATTATTTCTTTTTTATTCTCGCTCCAATTCCTTTTTTTTCAGCTTTGTCTTGGTTTACCTTTAAACCACTATTTATAAAGGTGACTGAGTAATTGGATTTTCAATTTTACAACTAACAGCCATCTATACACGGTGGCTGTTTTTTTATACTAGAAACAATTCAATACTTCTTTGAAATTAAGTCTAATTCTGTCAATTGGTAGGAAGGAGAATTTCAATGTTATAGATTGAAGACAAGAAATGATTTTTTAATCGCGTGTTTTTCTCAATGGTGTTAGACATTTCAGCTGTATTGAAAAAAGTCGGATTCGTTGAATAGATTATTTTCTATTCAGAAATAATTCGTTCAGAAATCGACCTTTGGAAGTAGGCATCTCAAAATTCATCATTTTCGAAATGGTTTTACTGATGTCGATCAGTTCTGCTTCTTCTTTAATTCTTGTGCCTTTTTGAACATCCGGACCAAGAACCAATAATGAAATGTGTCTGCAGCCTTCGCAATTATCGCCATGACTTATGAATCCAGTTTTTTTACCATCTAAGTGTCTTCCGTGGTCGTTTGTAATGAAAAGCGTTGTTTGGTCTTTCAAAATCGGATTTGATTGAATTGTTCTCCAAAGTGAATCAGTGTAGTTATCGCAAACTTTAATTGATTCCAAGTATTTATTCCACATATTGGCATGACCATAAACATCAACCGCCAAAAGATTAATCAGCATCAAATGAGGTGGGTTATTTCCTGCAAGTACCTCCATTACTTTGGAAAAGGTTGTTACATCACTTCCATATCCTGTTCCTGAGCCATTTATACCACAAAAAGTTGATGCGACATATTGATTTCGCCACTTTTTATTTTTTGTATTCGCCAAAACATCCAATTTACCTTTGCTTGCAATAATATAAGCATCCGTTTTTGGTGCGTTTGTCGCTTTTAAATAATATTGAAAAATGGAAGGGTTTTTGGGAAGACTTGTTCCCGAATTGGAGATACGTTGATAATCTCCAGTCGCTATTGCGGCGTGACCAGGAACGGTGAATGTTGGTCCATTGTTTTTGAAATTTTCAAAGAAAACACCTTCCTTAATAAGTTCTTTACCCATTTTGGGAATATACTTGCAAGACGTATCCCCAAAGGTTTCAGAATACCGCGGACCATCAATAACCAAGATGATTGAATACTTGGATTTGAAGTCTTGTGAAAGGGAAAGTGATGTTTTACCAACTAAAAGCAGTAAAACGATCAATACCAAAAATTTATTTGTAAGTTTCATACGATTGTTTGTAAAATTAAGAATCCTAGCTCTAGATTCCTATTTTTTAATTAATTGTGATTTGAATTTTAGGTTTATTTTAACTCTGTTAATCTGTAAAAAAGTGTGTAAGTTCAACTATAAATCTAATGTAAATTCAAAGCAATATATAATGTATATTCAAAGTAATATATAGTGTATTTTCAAAATATTATATAGTGTAATTTCAAATTAGTATGTAGTGTAATTTCAAAATTAAAACTATATTTGTATCCTTAAAATAGTTGTTTATGAGCGCAATAAGAACCATAAAAAAAGAAATGGATATTTATCTAACTAAATATCCTATTTTGGTTTTAACTGGCCCACGGCAATCTGGTAAAACTACTTTTTTAAGAAATCAATTTCCAAAATACACGTATGTTAACCTGGAAAATTTAGATAATCGCAATTATGCGTTAAAGGATCCAAATGGATTTCTCGCAGAACATAACCAATATGTTATATTTGATGAAATCCAACGAGTCCCTGAACTGTTTTCGTATTTACAAACCAAAGTCGATGAAGATAAAATAATGGGGCAATACATTTTATCGGGCTCGCAGAATTTTCATTTGATGCGAAACATTACTCAAAGTTTGGCGGGCCGTGTTGCACTTTTTAAACTTTTACCCTTTGATCATGGTGAAATGCAAAAAGCGGGTTGGCTCGATGATGATTATGCCATTAATCTGCAAAAAGGATTTTATCCGGCTATTTACGACAGGGATATTCCTTCTAAGGTATTTTATTCGAATTACCTGCAAACCTACGTCGAGCGAGATCTTTCTGAGCTGATTCATGTGAAGGATTTGAAACAATTCCGAAATTTCATATCACTATGTGCAGCGCGTGTTGGACAACTGCTTAATTTGAATTCGCTTGCCAACGAATGTGGGATCTCCCAACCAACCGCAAAATCCTGGATTTCAGTATTGGAAACAAGTTACATTGTCTATCAATTGCAGCCGTATCATTCCAATTTTAATAAACGAATTACGAAAAGCCCCAAACTTTATTTTTACGATACGGGATTGTTGTGTTTTTTACTGAAAATCAGAGACGCTTCCAGTTTGAAAATCAGTCATTACAAAGGTAGTTTGTTTGAAAATTATGTCATTAACGAATACCTGAAGCAAAACTACCATCAAAATTTAATGTTGGATTTTTGGTTTTGGCGCGATGCCGTAGGTCACGAGGTCGATTTCATTTGGCAGCATTCTGAAAAAATTAATTTAGTGGAAGTTAAAGCCAGTCAAACGATTATGCATGACATGTTTAAAGGATTGAGTTATTTCGAAAAGTTTGACCCAAATTTAGTTGAAAGCAAAACTTTGGTTCACACTGGTTTATTTAATCAAAATAGAACCGTGGCGAAGGTATTGAGTTGGAGGGACATTTCATTTGGGAATGAATAACTTAACTTTTATCCAGAGGCAGAAGAAACCACATTCCATCTTTTGTAAAGTATTTACATTGAAGCGCTAAACTTTTTTCGTACTGTTTATGGTAAAAAGAAAAAGAAAATAGTATTCAAAACTATTCTATTAATTTTGCTAAAATTCTTTTTTATGAAATTCGGAACGAAAGCCATACATGCCGGCGTACAACCAGATCCAGCTACAGGAGCAATTATGACGCCCATTTACCAAACCTCAACATATGTGCAAGAAGGTGTTGGAAACCACAAAGGATACGAATATTCAAGAACATTAAATCCGACGAGGCATGCGCTTGAGAAAAACTTAGCTGCAATTGAAAACGGTAAATATGGTGCTTGTTTTGGTTCCGGATTGGCAGCAATTGATTGCGTTATAAAAATGTTGAATCCGGGCGATGAGGTTATTTCAACAAATGATTTATACGGTGGTTCTTACCGAATTTTCAAGACAATTTTCGAGAAATACGGAATCAAGTTTCACTTTGTAAACATGCAAAACCCGAGTGAAGTTGAAGTATTATTGAACAAGAATACTAAGCTAATTTGGGTGGAAACACCAACAAACCCCATGATGAACATCGTGGATATCAAAGCGATGTCGAATTTGGCAAAAAAAGTTGGGGCCATGCTTGCTGTTGACAATACATTTGCTACGCCTTATCTTCAAACTCCTCTTGATTTAGGCGCGGATATCGTAATGCACTCTGCCACGAAATATTTAGGAGGGCATTCCGATGTTGTAATGGGTGCTTTGGTAACATCAAATGACGACATCGCAAGAGAAATGTATCGCATTCAAAACTCATCGGGCGCCGTATGCGGTCCAATGGATTCATTTTTAGTTCTTCGAGGAATTAAAACTCTTCACCTACGTATGCAAAGACATTGTGAAAATGGTGCGTTAGTCGCTAACTTTTTAAAAGGTCATTCGAAAATAGATAAAGTTTATTGGCCAGGATTTGAATCGCATCCAAACCACGAAGTAGCCAAAACACAAATGAAGGATTTTGGCGGAATGATTTCATTTACTTTGAAAGGAAATAAATTGGAAGATGCATTGGAAATCGTTAAAAAAGTTGAACTTTTTGCTTTAGCTGAATCATTAGGAGGTGTTGAATCATTAATTGGACACCCGGCAACAATGACACATGCTTCTATTCCTAAAGAAGTTCGTGAGCAAAGTGGTGTGGTTGATTCTCTAATTCGACTCAGCGTTGGAATTGAAGATGCTGAGGATTTAATTACTGATTTGGAGGAAGCACTTGGAAAATTATAGATTTTCCAACAACTGAAAAAATTGATCTTTTTTGGCAGGTGACAATGGAACGGAGGCTCCGTCTTTCATTATCACATAACCTCCATCCTGTTTGTCGTATCGTTCAATAAAATTGATGTTAATCAAATGTGATTGTTGTGCCCGAAAAAAACTATGTCCTGAGAGCATTGTATCGTAGTCCTTGAGGGTTTTTGACACCAAAATTCGTTTTCCCTCAGACAAGAAAAAAGAAGTATAGTTTTTATCTGCTTCACAACGAATAATATTATCAATATCTACAACGTGAATACTTTCCAATGTTTTAAGAACCAATTTCCTTTTTTGATTTGGCTGAATGTTATTTTGAAGAACTGAAAACTGTCTTTCATCAGACTTTTGATGAATAGCATCCAGCGCGCGTGATACCGAACTCTGAAGTTCTTCCATATCAATTGGCTTCAAAATATAATCCATAGCGCTAAATTTAATTGCTTGAATAGCGAACTCTTGAAAAGCAGTAATAAAAATAACCTCGAAATTCTTGTATTGCGTTCGTCTTAAAACGTCAAATCCATTACCATCCGGCATTTGTATGTCGAGTAAAACCAAATCTGGCTGAATTTGCTCAATTGCATTAATACCCGATTCAACATTCTCGCCATCAATAAAAATTGACACATTTAACTTAAAAGTCTCCAACATCCTGCGAATAAATTCTCTTGTTGGCTTTTCGTCATCGATAATCAGAATTTTTTTCATAGCATTTAGTTTATTTATTCAAATTTCAATGGTAAAAGAATTGTGACTTTCGTTCCTCTTCCTGTTACATGATCAAAATCCTCAATACTTAAGTTACCACTTGATCGGTACTTTCTATTCAATATTTGAATTCGTTCGCCTGTCATATTGATAGCCATACTCTTATGCGTTGTGATTTTTTTTGTTTTTGCAGAACTTTTTCTACCTATACCATTGTCGCAAACAATAATTTCTAGCATATTTTCCTTTTGTTTTGCCGAAATAATTATCTTGCCGTTTTCCACTGTATGTAGTTGACCGTGTTCAATAGCGTTCTCAACAAATGGTTGAGTAATCATCGGTGGAACCATCGCTTTTCGAAAAATCAAATCGGCATCAAAATCAAGGTCAAATTCAAACCGATCCTCAAACCTTAGTTTTTGAGTATTTAAATATTTCTCTAGAATCTCTTCTTCTAATTCTAGTGGGATGAACTCCTTTGGCGAATTTTCCAAAATTAAACGCATTAGTTTTGAGAAATTCACTAAAAACTTCGAAGATTTCTCTGGCCTATGGGTAAAGATATAACTCTGAATCACAGACATTGCGTTAAAAATGAAATGTGGATTCATTTGAGTCCTCAAAAGTGTTTGAGACATTTCTGCCTCTCGTTGTACTTGCCGAGATTGAATTTGTTTGGTTCTTAAAAACAAAATAACTAAACCCAATATCAATACCAAAGCAACCATAATCGAAATCAAAATATTTCGTGTTCGTTGGGCTTCTAATTTATCTTTTTCACTTCTTTCTTTCTCAATAGCAGCATTTTGCGATTGAATTAGCATTTCCCGTTCCTCTCTCAAATTGCTTTCTGCTAACTCGTTTATCGTTACGGCATCTTTGGAAATAGATGAATTTTGCATGTTTTCCAAATAAACTTTCTGATTTTTAAACGCTTCCAATTGTCTGTTTGTCGACTCGTAAATTTCAGCCAGAAGCTTATAATTCGCATTTGAGTCATACTTCGTGAGTCTTAGGTTGTTTTTTACCGATTGAATAACTGCCTGTTCAGCTTCTTTAAATCTTTTCAAGTTGATTAAGCATTTCGCAATTTGTTGGTAGCAAATACCCAACTTTTGGGAATCAATTAATTTCTTGAAGTGAATTATTGAACCTTTATAATATTCTATAGCTTCATTCCATTTAAATTCGGATGCTAACAATGTTGCTTGAGCAAACAAAAGATTACCCTTAAATTCTTCACTTTTTTTGCTAAGGTTATTCGATTTAATTTCTTGTAGAATTTGTTTCGCGGATTTGATATTTCCTTGATTTATTTCGCACAAAATCTGTCCATAATTTAATAACGATATATGGTAGTCATCTAACTTATTTTCTCCAATTTGTGCAGCACGTCGAAAATAATTTGCTGCACCTCCAAAATTTTCAGAATCAAGCAGAATAAAACCAAGATCCATATTTGCAAATGATATAAGTAGTTCATTTTGCAATTCGTTGGCTACTTGTAAGAATTCCAACACATGAACTATTCCGTCGTTGTTTTGACCAAAATACAACCTTAATTTAGCCTGGTTCCGCAGTGTAAGAGCAAATTTTTCTTTACTATCAGAACGTTTAGCAAATTCTGTGGCCAATCTCCCACTATTAAAAGCCGAATCAGGATGATTTTTGAAGGCAAATACCCAACTCATCGTAACATAGGCTTGAGAAATGACTTGGTTTTTCCTGGACTTAATGGCATCCAATAGAAAATTTCTAGCTATCTTATGATAATCACCTCTATTAAAAAGATATGCATACTGGACCCTTAGTGACTGTAATCGTGCATTTAATAACGCATCCTTAAAAGATAATTTAGTGAAATCGTTTTTAAACTCAGATTCGAAATCACTCAACATCGAATAGGAAGTCAATTCTTCACAAATATTAAGTTGAATAAGATTCCTATCAGATTGAGAAATTTTATTGTTCTTTTCCCTTTTAAATTTCGAAATTATTTTTTTTTTCTCAACTAAATTCTTGCTTTGAAAGAATACGTTTAAGTTGTTAAGAATTTTTATTCGTTTAGATTCTGTTATACTCTTTTCAAGTTGTTGGAGAAGTCTTGATTCTTCCGTTGTTTGTGCTATCAGTTTTGAATTTAACAACCAATAAATGAAAACAAATAAAAGAGAGCTAATCAATGACTTTAACATACCCTAAATTACAAAATAATTTCTTTTACTTCAAGGTTTTAGCTACATTTTAAACGAATATTGTTGATATTTTTCATCTCCAATTTTGTGAGTCTGATTAATTTTTACCATAATTTAGATTAAACTTAATATTTAAAAAATTATGAAAAAACTAAGCTTATTTATTGTTGCAACCACCTTAGGTGCTTTTTTAATCAATTCGTGTTCGATCGAAAGACGTTATCATAGAACCGGGTTTAATGTCAATTGGAACAACACTGCTGTTAAAATTAAAAAGGACAAAAATTCAACTAATTCAGAAGGTGAAGATCAAATTGTGGAAAATACGAATTCAAGTAATGGCTCCATCAAAAATCCAGTTTCAAGTTACACAATTTTGAATGATAATTCGATTGCTGGAAATTCAAATGAACTTTTTCAACAAAAAGAAAATAACGAATCTTTTAACGGTTTTGAATCATCAGTTAACAGTGTAGAAAATAATTTAAAAAATTCAACCTATCCAATATTGACTAATAAACTGAAGGAAAGTGTTGATCGAAATGAATCAATTAAGAATAGAATCGGCAAAAAGACGGAAATTAAGGCGCTTGTAAAAGAAAAATCATCAGCAATTGACGATGATACAATATTATATGTTGTTCTTGCTTTCCTAATTCCACCATTAGCGGTATACTTACATGAGGGATCATGGACAAAACGTTGCACAGTTAATTTAATTCTTACATTATTATGTGGCTTACCTGGAGTAATTCACGCACTTGTTGTTATCCTTGGAGGAAAATAAAAAAATAACAATTTTTAAAAAGGTGTTCTTAATATTAATATTGGGGACACCTTTTTACTTGTTATTCCTTCCTGCGAACTATTTTGATAACGGAAAAACGTTATGTTTATCTGTTAGACTATTCAATATTGAATGCTTTGGATGCGGGTTAACACGTGCTTTGATGCACCTAATTCATTTTGAATTTAATTCAGCATGGCATTACAACAAATTGATTTTTTTGTTAATCCCAATTTTTTTAATGTTCTGGATTTATATCCTTGGAAAATTAATAAATAAAAGTTTTTTTTCCTTCTTCGAAAATTGGTACTAGATCTCGAATTAACCATTTACCAACCAACTATCTCTTAATTCGCCCAACGTCTGAATCAGTGGATTAAAGTATGGAATATTACTATTTATTGCCTCAAAATAGTTTGAGGATTTAGTTTCATTATCCTTTATAATTGTTAGCACATTTAATCGGTTGAAGAATTCAAGATTCAATTCAGTACCAAGCGTTTTTACAAAATGAACAGAGCTATCAATTGAACAGCCAGAAGCAGCTTCAATTTCTTCATCTACGGAAAGGATTAGGTATTGAGATAATAGAATAGTTCCGTTGCAATTCAACGTTTTTCCATGCGCTTTCCAAGTGCTCAAAAATTCTCGAAGTTTTTCTTGTGCGAAATTTAGCTCAATAGAATCTAATTTTCTATCAGCAAGATAAAGCCAGACTCGGCTATGGTCGGGAAGCTCAGGGAAAAGATGTTTAAAGTTCAGCTGCATTTGCAATCAGTTCGGCAACATCCAACACCTTGATTTCTTGCTCTTTATCAAAATTCTTGACTCCATCTGTCATCATCGTATTACAAAATGGACATCCCGTTGCAATAATGGAAGGGTTGACTTCCAGAGCGTCCTCTGTTCGTTCAATATTGACTTCTTTATTCCCTTTTTCGGCCTCCTTGAACATTTGAGCTCCACCAGCTCCACAGCAAAGACCATTCGTCTTGCAACGTTTCATTTCAACCAACTCTGCATCTAATTTTTCGATTAGTGCACGAGGAGCTTCATAAACATCATTTGCGCGACCTAAATAACAAGGATCATGAAAAGTGATTTTCTTTCCCTTAAATGTTTGTTTTCCCTCAAGCGACAATTTACCTGTATTGATTAAGTCTTGAATGAGTTGCGTATGATGAATCACTTCATAATTTCCACCTAATTCTGGATACTCGTTTTTCAGTGTATTGAAACAGTGTGGACAAGCCGTTACTATTCTTTTTACTTCGTAGCCATTCAAGACTTGAATATTCATCATTGCCTGCATTTGAAACGTAAATTCGTTTCCTGCTCGTTTTGCTGGATCACCAGTACAACTTTCTTCGGTTCCTAAAACGGCAAATTTCACGTTACAATGATTCAGTATTTTGACCACCGCTTTCGTTATTTTCTTTGCGCGATCATCAAAACTACCGGAACATCCTACCCAAAAAAGAACTTCTGGTGCTTCTCCATTAGCCATCATTTCGGCCATTGTTGGTACTTTCAAACTCATAACTTAATCCTCAAAAACTTGAACATTTGCACTTTTTTCAATCAGGTTGGTAAACTTGCCTGTGTACCTTGTTGCCCGAACAATGTGATTATCAATCCAATGATAATTTCCTCCCCGAGGTTTACCCATAAGTATCCCGTGATATTTAAAACCATATTTATCTAGCCATCTTTCAGTTACCTCTCTATGGATTTCTAATCGTGAAGTGAAAAAGGTTATAATGTGACCTTGATCATACCATCCATTAACGGTCTCAAGCGCATCGGGATAAAGCTCTGCTGTTTCCATTCGCTCGGGTTCCTCATTGGGAATATCGTCACAAACGGTTCCATCAATATCAATCAAATAATTTTTTACATGCTCAGGTAAAACGGGTGACAAATGTTTCCCATTTTCAACCAATTCGATCAATTGATCTTCCTTTTTATCGTTAGACTTCATTGGCCCAATTTAAACGGTCACTAGGTGAAAATTGCCAAGGAGCTCCATTGTTTTCTATGTTTGTTAACATCCCCGTCAATTCTGTTGGAATTTTTGACTCCTCCATAACCAAAAATCTTCTTAAATCAACAATAATTGAAAGTGGATCAATATTTACAGGACATTCCTCAACACAGGCATTACAACTTGTGCAGGCCCAAATCTCTTCTTCTGTAATGAAATCTCCCAATAAACTTTTTCCATCTGTATAATCTTTTCCGTGTTTTCTGAAATTCTCTCCAACTTCAGTAAGGCGATCACGGGTATCCATCATAATTTTTCGTGGTGATAATTTCTTTCCTGTAAGGTTTGCAGGACAGGACGAAGTGCAACGACCACATTCGGTGCACGTATATGCATCAAGCAGATTTTTCCACGTTAAATCGGTTACATCTTTCGCTCCGAATCGCTTTGGTGTTGCATCAATATCTACGGGAGCAGCATACGGATCTGCGTTTGGATCCAACATCAATTTCACCTCATTGGTAACCGATTCCATATTTGTAAACTTTCCTTTCTTCTCAAGGTTCGAATAATAGGTATTTGGGAAGGCAAGGAAAATATGAAAGTGTTTGGAGTAAGGCAGGTAATTCATAAATGAGAAAACCATAATTAAGTGACCCCACCAACCAACTTGCTCCAGTAAATGTAATGTTTCAAGTGAATCGATTCCACCAAAAAATAATGGTCCAACATACTGACTAATAGCAAATCCATAACTTTCATTGGATTGCAAATTCTTCGCGGCTTCATCTGCTCCATTCATTGTAAAAATGAAAAAAATCAATATAATTTCCATTACAAGAATAAGGTTCGCGTCTTTCATTGGCCAACCTTTAAGTTCTTCCATTGTAAAACGTGGTAATTTCAAAACATTTCTTCTCCATAGAAAGGCAACCGTTCCAATAAATGCAGCAACAGACAAAATTTCAATGAAGCTAATCATGAAGGTGTAAAAACTACCTAATGAATCGCGGAAAAAACGATGACTCCCTGAAACGCCATCTACGATTATTTCAATAAGCTCAATTTGTGTAATTACAAAAGCAGCGTAAAGTGCCAAGTGAAGCAATGCAGCGATTGGACGAGAAAACATTTTCTTTTGTCCAAATGCTACAAGCAACATCGTTTTCCAACGCTCACTGGAATTATCAGTACGATTTATCTCTTGTCCGAGCAAAATATTGTATCGAACTTTCCAAAGGTTATATCCAAAAAAGCCAAAACTGACTAGAAGAAGGAATACGAAGATTAAGTGAGCTATCATAGCTAAATTATTCGGGAATAGTGTCTAAAATTTTTCTAAGCTTTTTCTCTTCATTACCAGTTAAAGGAACGCCTTTTGTTTTAGCTCCAAAAACAGAAAAATGAATATATCGTTCAGGGTGTAGTTGTAAGTCGGAAGCGAGATTTTGTAACTCATTGTTCGTTTCAACCAACTCAGTGTATAGCTTTTCATCGTGCAGTAGTTTACCAACTGTACCTTTTCCATTTTCAACATCTGCCAATACGTTGTTTAATTTCTTGAGTGTTGTTTCCGCATTCAAAATGACAGCCTTAAAGTCCGCGGTAACCAGATCATCAGAAATCTTTTTGGTATTTCCTATAATGGAAGTTATTTGATCATTGCTTTTTTTCAAGTTGGTCGTAATACTTTCAACATTGCTCATAATGTGACCAAAATGAACTTTTTCCTCTGCTACAAATCCATCTAACTCTTGCGCCACGTTACCAAGTTTTTGAATTGTGATTTTCACTTGTTTTAAACTTCCTTCTATTTCTGATGTAGCTGTCTCATCCCAAAAAGCAGAAAGGGAAACCACCATTTTGTCAATGGAACTCATCATTGCTTGTAATCGTTGAGAAATAGGATCGGCATATGACTTCACCTGAGACATCATGTCAATAGAAAGTCTACCCGGCAATGTTTCTCCAGGTTTATAATTTCCATTTGAAATATCAGTCGGAACTTGTACTAAGATTCCTTTCGTTAGTAAATCCAGTGATCCGATTTCAACAATTGAACCTTTGGGTAACTTCACATCGCTGTTTTGGATACTAAACGTGATTTTCACGCGCTTATCTGCTGGATTCTGAGGGACATATGTCACATCCATCACCTTACCAACAACAACTCCATTTAACGTTACATTGCTTGAAACCATTATTTGACCTGAATTCGGAAAAAAAGCATAGTATTTGTCATCCCCGCCGAAAAAACTGTTCCCTTTTAAAAAGTTTACTCCTGCAACTAACACAGCGATTGAGATGATAGCAATTATTCCAGCCTTAATTTCTTTCGAATACTTCAAGTTTTTATTTTTCTGCTAATTTAATAGCTTTTTCAATACTAATTCGTTCCCCATTTAAGAATGCAACTACAAAAGCGTTGTTAAATCCTTTTTCAATTAGTTCAATTTTATACTCTTTCGCTGCTTTCAAATCATTAAGAAAAAGTCCTGTACAGTATTTGTACAACTTATTTTCTTGATATTCAAAAATCTCTAAACCTTTAAATCTTGATGAATTTGTTGCCAATTTCTTATCTGAGGTTTCAATTTGAATTCGAAAAATCAAACCGGTACTATCTTTTGTAATTGTAGGTTTTTCCTCTTCTATTGGTTTTTCATTCAAATCAGCAGATGAATTAAAATTTGGATTTTGATTATCAGAAACCACTACTTTACCTTCCAATTGATTTTTATAATTCTCAAAAGCCTTTAGCATAGCGTTTGCCATTTTTTCTTGACCATCATTTTTCCCAAGAAAATTCTCTTCTGTAGGATTGGTTAGAAAGCCTGTCTCTATCAAGACACTTGGCATTGTTGTTTTATACAAAACCAAAAATCCTGCTTGCTTTACACCACGATCATAGCGTCCAATTCGTTTAAATTCCTTTTGAAGATTGGTCGCAAAGAGTATGGAATGGTCCAAAAAAACAGAAAGCTGAAGTTGCTTTGCAATAATCGCATCTGGTGACATATCGAAATTCTTGTATTTCGCCCCTTTGTCATCTTCTAAAGCAATAATCGAGTTTTCACGCTCAGCAACGCGCTGTTGTGCTTCCGTTCGATGCAAACCCAAAACATACGTCTCCGTTCCATAAGCGACATTGCTTCCTGCATTGGCATGAATACAAATGAATAAGTCTGCTTTCGCCCGATTGGCAATGTTTGCCCGTTCTATCAATTCCACGAAAACATCGGTATTACGTGTGTAAACAACATTGATGTTTGGATATTTCGCTTTTATCAATTCTCCCAATCTAAGCGCCATTGCTAAACACACATGTTTTTCATGTGCGAAACTCCCATGACATCCGGGATCTTTTCCACCGTGACCTGCATCGATAACTATTGTTTTTAGAATCTGCTTGTCTGATTTTACTTGCGAAAAACTTATTTTTGAAATGAAACTAATTGCTAAAATTAAACTCAATAAAATAGCCTTGCTTTCGTTTATTGAAAGCCCACTTATATTTGGTAGTTTTGCAGCAAAAAGTCGCATATTCACAAATTTACTTGGATACCTTAGCTTTTATGCAGCGATTCGGACAACTTTTCTTCGTGCTATTGTTAATAATGTTTCATACTGAAAATGTTACGTCACAAGATACGATGGTTGTCAATGATAAATCCATTGAAAACATAATACGATACAACGCGAAAGATTCAATTTACACGGATCTTAAAGGTAAAAAACTTCATCTATTTGGTCAAGCGACGGTAGAGATGGAAGAGACAAAAATGTCAGCAGGCTACATTTTGGTGGACTTTAACACCAATGAAATTACTGCAAGCTACCGGTATGATAAAGATAGCAACCAAATTGAATTCCCAACATTTTCTGACGGCGCAGAGGTAATAACTTGCCAACGAATGCGTTTCAACACAAAGACTAAAAAAGGATTTTTAGAAGAACTAGCTATCAAACAAGATGAATTTTTCTTCAAAATGGGTACCGCGAAAAGACAGTCAAATGAAGAAGTTCATTTACTTCAAGGACGTTTAACGACTTGTGATTTAGATGATCCTCATTATCATTTTCAATTGGCACGAGGGGTGATTGTTCCTGATGAACGAATTGTAACAGGCCCAATGAATTTATGGTTGAATGGCATTCCCACGCCATTTGGATTACCTTTCGCTATTATTCCAACAAAAAAACGCGACCGAACTCACGGACTTTTATTCCCAGAATTCATTCCATTATCAAACTATGGATTTGGATTTCAGAACTTAGGTTATTATATACCAATTAATGACCAACTCCAAACATCCGTTTACGCTAATTTATATAGTCGTGGCAGTTGGGGATTAAGAAATGATTTGGATTACGCCAAAAAATATGGCTACACTGGCAGAATATCCCTCGGATTTCAACAATTTCGATCGGGATTTCCAGATAGTTCAAATCAAAACAAATTAACACTCGTTTGGTCGCATCGGAAGGAACTAAAGTCTAATCCATATTGGAATTTTGCTTCAAATGTCAACTTCATTTCAGATAACACGTCAAAAAACAGCCTTGACCCGATAAATCCCGAATATTTCAATAATAGCTTTAATTCAGATATAAACATCAATCGTTTATTTCCTGGAAAACCATTGACAACGGGTATGAAAATTTCATTGAGACAAAACTCAGTCGCAAAAGACATCGCCATGGTTAGCCCAGTTTTCAATATGAACTTAACTCGTATTTTCCCCTTCAAGAAGTTGTTTAAATCGACTGACAAAGAATGGAAAAAGACTATTGAACGGATTGGTATTACTTACAATATGGAGGGTCAAAATCGTTCCAACTTTGCCGACTCCCTGCTTTCAAATGGTGATCTTCAACGAATATCTCAACGATTTTTCAATGGGATTTCGCAATCAATGACATTACAAACGACCACAGGAATTTTTGGAAACGCAATTAAAATAACGCCAAGTATTAATTATGGGAATAAAATAAACTTTCAACAGATATCAAAGACGTATGACGCAAACATAAATAATGCAAATACTGATACCATTCAACGATTTGGTATGGCACACGAGTTTAATATGAATGTTAACTTGACCACTATTCTTTATTCCTATTATCAGTTTGTCGGGAAAACGAAACCCAAATTAAGACACTTGATGACTCCGACGATTGGTTACCGATACGTTCCATTGCTAAATCCATTGCAAACCGTTAATGCAGGAGTAAATCAATCTACAATTACATATTCGTCTTATGAAAGAAGTATTTACAATGTTGGTAATACAAATGAAGCCTCTTTTCTGACATTTGGCATCAATAACACCTTCGAAATGAAATATAAATCCGATAAAGACACCGTTACAGGGTTTAAAAAGGTTCGATTGGTTGACCAATTCTCAATTAACGGAAACTACGATTTCACAAAAGATTCCATGCGTTTATCAAACATTACCTTGAATTTGAGAATTAGTCCATTTGATTGGTTGAACTTTGTTTCAAATGCTAATTTCAGTCCATATGCTTGGGTGGATTCTACGGGTAAAACCATTTCAACATACGCCTTACAAAATGGCCAAAATCTCGGACGCTTCATCACTACGAATTTTAATACTTCGATAACAATTGCTCCAAAGAAATCGAGAGAGAAGATTCAAGAAAATGGCGCAAACCTCAACGACAATTGGCGTAGCGATTTCAATTATTTTGCATTGCATCCCGAACAAGCGATTTATTTTGACATTCCTTGGAAAATGTCTTTTTCACACGTCCTATCATTCAATGCCAATCAATCTATTTCAGCTGTTAATCCCGAAAACTATTTACAGATTCAAACACTCGTAATTAATGGTGATGTTAGTTTTACAAAACGATGGAATTTATCGGGAAATATCAATTTAAATCTTAAGGATCGACGATTGACGAACGCTTATTTTTCATTGAACAGAAACCTGCATTGTTGGACACTTTCATTTTATTGGGTTCCAATTGGTGGAAACAAGAGCTTTTTGTTTAGCATTCGCAATTCGTCATCGATTTTTAAGGACGCGAAATTAGAAATAAGAAGACCGCCAGCTTTTCTTTAAATCAAGAATTAATCGTTGTAAAGCAATATTTTTGGACCAACTACTAAACTGACACTACTAATCCGTCTTGCTGCGCTTTCTCCTTTTTTCGAGGTTTTAACGTTTTCATTTGGAAGCTCTACTTCTCTTCCCTTACTTAGAATTTCAAAAGTGAATTGTTGTTTTTTGCTAACTCACCAAATTCAATATTCTGTTCATCAGAAACTATACAAATCAAGTATCCCAAAAAGCGAGATAGAAATAAATTTTAAATGTTTTACTCAATAAGAGTTTACTTTATCACTATTCCATTCTTTTTTGCGACAACAGCTGTATATTTCGCGCCAAAAAAGACGATTTGAGCCGAGTAATTCACCCATGCTAAGATGATAAAGAACGACCCTACAATTCCCAAATTACCTAAAAAGAAATAATTCACAAGATAGTATTTGATTAGGAGCTGACTCAAAAAGAGAAAAATTGATGTAACAATAGCTCCGTTAATAGCAATTCTCCAAGGTAACGAACCATCATGAATGTATTTAAAAACAATCACAAAAATGAAAATATTGCTTGCTATTGAAATGAAATATTGAAGAATTGAAAATGAAAAATCTACGAAACCGTCCTTTGTTTTTATCCAATGCTCCAAAATTGAAAAAACGAAAGTTTGAGTAAAGTAAAACAAAATGATTATCAGGGCAAAAACTCCCAAATAAGCAACAGATAAAAATCGAAATCCGATGATGTCCATTAATATATTTTCTTCATGTCTTTTTTTCCGGCTAATATTAAAAAATTCATTAATACTTCTTTTCAAGGAGACAAAAAATGCAGAACATCCATAAAGCAAAACCAAGATGCTAAGTGCTTCTAATAAAATATTCGGCCGACTAAAATTTACTTGATGAAGAATGCCCATTAGGTCATCCGTTTCACTTATTCCTATTCGATTTTTTAATAGATCGACTATAATATTCTCCATGTTTTTTTGACCGAAAATTCTCCCGAAAATGGAAGTAGTCAAATAAACAATCGGCACAA
Organism: uncultured Lishizhenia sp.; assembly: GCA_964534395.1. Classification (GTDB taxonomy): domain Bacteria; phylum Bacteroidota; class Bacteroidia; order Flavobacteriales_D; family Crocinitomicaceae; genus UBA952. The sequence goes on along the minus strand of CAZHOW010000007.1, from coordinate 43,550 downwards.
ACGCAAAAAGTGTGTAATATGCTAATGCAGCACCGTGAAAAAAAGCGCCTTCTTGAATGTACTCAACCAATGCGTCTTTGATCGTTAAGAAAACGGAAAACAAGCGATTATTTGTATTTTTTTCTTCTGACATTTATATGGCTTACATGTGTCAATTTATCAGAATGAAAAAGAATGATTCGTTCTTTGTTCTCTGTTATAAAGATGTTCTCATAATATCCACCTGCAAAGATACTGCGAATATATTCAACCGGAATTCCATCTTCGGTTATTTCAAATTCATCTGGACGAAATAGTATTTTATCATTGTTCAAAGTTATGCTATTGACTTGACCAATTATGGATGCTTGAATCTTATTGGTAAGATTATAGTACAATTCCTCGGGAAGTTGTTTTTTGCTTAGCACACCATTTTTTAGCGTACAAACGCTATCGCAAAGTCCCAAAATATCATGTTCATCATGCGAAACGAGTAATATTCCTGTGTTTTCTTCTTCTCGAATACGAAGTAAATAATCTTTAAGTTTATCTCGAAGACGCGGATCAAGATTTCCAAATGGCTCGTCCAAGAGAAGAAAATCGGGTTTTACTGAAATCGCTCTAGCCAATGCAACGCGTTGTTGCTCTCCTCCTGAAATTTGATTGGCTTTATGGTCAGCTATATGATTGAGCTCTAATAAACGAAGCATTTTCTTGACCCGTTTTTCTCTTTTATCATTTGGCAAATTAAGAATCGATTCACGAATGTTTTCTTCAACTGTATGATAAGGATCCAATTTGAAATCCTGATTGACTAATGCAATTTTCTTGTATCCGGGAATTAACAGCGAACTGACCAGAGGCAATTCCGTATTATCAAAAAAAACTTTTCCTTCATTTGATTGAAGAAATCCCGCTAAAATTTTCAAAAATGACGATTTTCCAGCTCCACTTTTTCCAACCAAACCTATCAATTCTCCCGGGAGAAGTTTGAAACAAACCTTTTTTAAAATTGGCTTCTCGAAATGAAGGGAAATTTTATCTGCAAAAAGCATCAGAAAATTAATTCTTTAGGAAATGACTTAGAACCGATATAAATTCCGGGAATTGGATTGGAAAGAGGCTCGTAGTCTTTTAAATAAAGTTCAATACTTGTGCTGTTTTCGTTTTTTTGGATTTTTAATTGATCAAGAAGATTCTCGGAGCAACCAATGAAAAATGCTGGGGCTTCGTTTGATTCAATTTTCACCAGCCTCATATTCGGAATTGGGTATGAAAACGTGGAGCCATCGGGCATTGTTCCTTGCAGCAAATAAGTTTCATTTTCGATTTCGGTAACTGTTGAAACAACTGTTGAAACCTCCAATTCGTCTTCCCATTCAAATAATTGGTTATCCTCGGATGGCTTTCCGCTGTGATTTTCATCTGCAAATTCTTGAGAAAAAGCGTCATTCAACAAGTAAGTATGTATTTTACATTTCATGATTATTTCATTTTTCTAATTCATTATCCTTGAAGGAGGATGGTAAAAGGTCCGGGACTAATTTCAAAATTAATGGTAATAATAATCCTCCGCCCGGCAGCATAAAAATAGCCATAGAAGGCATTGACTTGAGTAAATCCATAAATTGACTTTTCACCAATTCCTTTTCCTCTTTGGTAAGTTCCTCTTTTGTTGATTTTTGGATTAGTGATATTAACTCTTTACTCTCCTTTAATTCTCGAACCAATTTATCCTTATTTCTACCAAGAATACGAAGCCATCTTTTGGTAAATGCGCGATATATAAAATGAGTATTCGACTCTGTTTTTAAAAGCGTAATCTCCTCCCCATTTTCCATCATAAATGAATTACATAACATAAGTGAAAGGTGAATATCATTCTCAGAAATACCTAACAACTCACCAAATTCAACTATTTTAAATTCCTCTTCTTCCGATAAATAATCAGATCCCCTTATCACAAAAATGCATAACTCGAATATCGCTTGTTTTATGGTACTATCATCAATTTTTTCAAACAAGATTTCATCAAATGAAACGCCTTCCAAGATATTCTTTTCACATCGGATTTTTTCTTCTTTCTCCAAATCAGCGCTTGCCAGAAAATGCCATAGCATACGTTGCTCCTTTTCAATAACTTGATTATCCAAATAAGCCACATAAGCAAGGCAGTTTACAGCTGTTGATGCTATTGGTTGGTATGATTCAAAAAAGGACTCCGTTTTGTTTTGAAGAAATCGCTGAAACAATAAAACGTCTAGAAAAACAAAACTATTTGAAAGGTGATTCAACCAGTAATTTGAACCGAAAATGGTTGATTTGACTTTAACTCGATCACTTAAAATTGTTTCTATTCGAGCCTCTCTACTTTTCTCGGGAAAAAAATTCATCCAATGACCAAATCGCAATCGTTCGTCTCCTTCATAGTATTTCTCTAGAGTAACTAAAAATTGTTCCTTTTCGAAACTATGAAAATGACTTTTGTATACGTAAATCAATGTTTCGAACAATAAAAGCTTCAGTTGTTCATCTTTTGTAAATCGGAAAAAGCCTGTATTTTTTATGAAAATAAATTGAGTGCAAGAACCATAGAGTAGCCCTGTTCTATTTATCAATAATCTCAAGGGACTAATTTCGAGATCATTTTTAAACTCTATTTCAAGCGATATTATTCCTTTCTCCTCAAGATCAAAGTATTTTGGAATCCAGTTTTTAGCTCCAGGAGAAAAATTTTCAAGGTCATGTAACATGAAAAAAAGCAATTTATCGATCTTTCAATTTGAATACACGAAAAGATCTAATGATTCAAAGTTAAAGTCTTCCCGCAAGCGTTATCGCTTTTTTTGTTGTAAAAATTACACCACCATCTGTTGAAAACGCCTCAAACAAAATGACGTAAACACCAATACTTGCTTTCACTTGATTATCCGTTACACCATCCCATGTAAAAGTTCCTTTGCTTCCTAATAATTCGTTGCTGAATATTTTTCTAATCAATCTTCCTCGATCGTCGAAAATAGTTGCTTTTCCAAGTAATCCGGATTCTGACATTTCATATGAAATTTGCAAAACATCCTCGAATCCGTCATTATCGGGAGAAAAAACGTCATTAGTTAGAGTGATTGTTCCATTTGAAATGGCAGATAAAAATTGTGAGTTCACTCTTCCTGGTGTAGCGAAACCTACGTCTTCGGCTGACGAATGCCAATTAAATGAATTACTCGATTCTCCATTCGGATCAATGCGCTCAAGAGAAACTCCATCCGTATTGTCCAATAAATCAAAGTGCCATGCGTCAAGGTATGATACTTTATCAATTATTTCCGAATCGTAAATGAGATAAACTGAACCTGAATCATTGTTATAACTTGGTAATTCGGCAAATTGAAATTTTCCAGAAACGGAAGCAGGATAATTGGCTTTTACAAAATTTGAATCCTTACCTAAAACGATGTAATCATTCGGAAACAAAAAGTAATCGGTTTGAATCGGTTTGAAATTATCGATGGTGTCGTTGTCAAAATTCGCAAATTGCCAATTCTTTAAATTAAATATTTTATTAGAATTATTGTACAATTCAATCCAATCTTGACCTCCATTCAATGGATTTTGAAGTATTTCATTGATAACAACATCCCCTTTTGACGGAATATCCGGGAGAGCAAATTGTCCACTCGCATTTGAATAATTCAACCAACAATCACCAATATTTGAAATGCTAACATTATAAACGGATGAAGGAACTAATATTTCATTAAACTGCAATATCATTTTGTTCGGGTAGTCTCCTTGAATAAATTTATTCTGAATTGTTAGAGAAGGTGAGAAATTAAATACGGCATTAGTCAAAGAAGTTGAATCCATTCCTTCCGAAAAATGAATCTCAAGGAAATTTGTAGCTAAAGCCAACCAAAGCGTCACTTGTGGGGCGGTTAAATCCGGAGAACTGTCAAAAACAGAATTTTGAAACCCCGGCGTTCCTCCTGAGGCGGAAATGCTCGCAACCCAATTACTCGCATCAGAACAAGGGTCATTCAGATTGATTAATTCCAACGTGTAGCCTCCAGACTGTTTAACTGGATCCTGATACCAATCATCTGTATAGGTGAATTTATCAAGGATATTTCCAAAAGAATCTTTCAAAACAACGTCATCACCCGAGTTATTCAAACTAGGGAAGCTCGTCACGCCTGCTGCATCCGTCATCGTAAATAATGAATCATTGGCATTAGCAGTTAGAACCATGTATTCCCCTGGTAGTAACCAAGCAGAACTGATTGTGCCGTCAGCTGAAGCATCACCAATTTTCCATCCTCCAATATTAAATATCTTGTTGCTTACATTATAAATTTCCACAAATTCAACCTCGGGTAAACCAACAACAGGTGATGGATCCGGGAAAAATTCAGTAATTAGTACATCTCCTTTTACTACGGAATCAGGAACTAAATATTGAAAATCAACAAATTGATTTCCTGAGGGATTGCCCGCCAAATCTGATATATTGCTGGATGTTAACGTGTAGGTAGTTCCATTTAAAAGATTGTTTGCCAAATTCAAATGAACCAAACTTGGATTGACAGCATCCAATGTTGCAGAGGCAATCGAAATACTTGAACTGATTGAAAAATTGCCAATATTCTCAGCTGATAAGGTTGTAACCGCTTCATCGAAAGTTGCATCAATCTGGTTAATAGAAATCACATTTGCACTAGTCAAAACAGGAGGTGTCAAGTCTAAAATTTCATTTCCTATATAAATGTTGTCGTAGAAAAATTTGTTTGCGTTGCTAGACGTATATACATCCAATATTCCATAGTGAGTTCCAATTAATGAACTTGGGTCAACTGCCGTTCCTTGCAAGATGAAATTTTGACCTCCTGTTAAATCAGCAAACAGACTCCAATTTCCAGATTCGTCTCTTTTAACTTTGACATTTGCATTAAAACTATTCGCAATTTGACCGTCAACTCCCGCACATAATTGAGTCGCTACTCCTGATTCAAGTTTAAAAAGCCGAATGGCATCTACTGCATTTGCTTCACCAAATTGCAAATAATAGCCATTTTGAACAAGGGTTAGGTCTGAGTTGTCTGCAGTTAAGTATACTCGTCCGTAATTACTTGAAGAGGGAGAAAAACTTTGTTTAACCCAAATCCGCCATTCCTTATTATTTAAATCCGCTAAATTGTGCGGTAACAATAAATAAGAAGAAGCTGCAACTGTATTATTCAGTTGTAATTGTTGGCTCGAATTGACAATAAAATCAGCTGTTGTGCCAGACCAAGTTGGATTATTTGTAAAGTCCCCATCAGAAAAATCTTCAGTAACTTGACCGTTAATAGTAACGGAAAGTAAAACTGCTATAACCAATAAAAATGTTGTGCCGAATTTCATCCAACACCAAATATATTAATTTTACATTCTAAATTTTACATTTATAACTTTATCATACTATTAAATATGAGAGTAGCGGTTGTTGGAGCAACAGGAATGGTTGGAAATGTCATGTTGCAAGTTTTAAAAGAGCAAAGTTTCCCAATTACAGAATTAATCCCAGTTGCATCCGAAAAGTCAGTTGGAAAGGATATTGAATTTGGCGGAATGAACTTCAAAGTTGTGGGAATGCAAACAGCAGTTGAGATGCGTCCAGATATTGCAATTTTTTCAGCTGGTGGTGAAACTTCCCTACAGTGGGCTCCGAAATTCGCTGAAGTTGGTACTACCGTAATAGATAATTCGTCGGCTTGGCGAATGGATCCGACTAAAAAGCTGATCGTACCAGAAATAAATGGGAATCTCTTAACGCAAGAAGATAAAATAATAGCAAATCCAAATTGTAGTACAATACAATTGGTAATGGTTCTTGCTCCTCTTCACAAAAAATATAGAGTAAAACGAGTTGTTGTTTCAACTTACCAATCAATAACTGGAACAGGCGTGAAAGCTGTTCAACAAATGGAAAATGAGCGAAATGAAATTTTTGGAGAAATGGCTTATAAATATCCAATCGATAAAAATTGTATTCCTCAATGTGACGTATTCACTGAAAATGGTTACACGAAGGAAGAAATGAAATTGACAAACGAAACAAAGAAAATTCTTGACCCTAAAATAAATGTTACAGCTACTGCCGTTCGTGTTCCAGTAGTTGGTGGTCATTCCGAAGCGGTAAACATTGAGTTTGAGACTGATTTTGATCTTTCAGAAGTAAGGTCAATTCTTCACAATACGACGGGTATTACCATACAAGATAATTTGGATACATTCACCTATCCAATGCCAAAATATGCAGAAGGAAAAGATGATGTTTTTGTTGGAAGAATCAGAAGAGATGAAAGTCAGCCAAATACATTAAACCTTTGGATTGTAGCAGATAACCTCAGAAAAGGAGCAGCAACGAATGCCGTTCAAATTGCAAAAATTGTAGGAGGAATTAAATAGCCGAAAACATTAAATTACTTAGAGATTATTTTTTGTTTTCGATTACTAGTTTTCTAAGATTGTTTCTTTGAAGCAACTTTTCCATTTGATATCTAACACGTTCATAAACAGGACATATCGTAAAATAAGAAATTGTTTAATTCTTCTGTTTTAGTTTATAATTAGTTGTTATTCTACAACAACTCATTCGCCAAATTGGCTAATTCTGAGCGTTCGCCTTTCTCCAGTTTCACGTTGGCAAAAAGAGGCTGACCTTTCAAACGATCGATTAAATATGCCAGTCCATTTGAATTTTCGTCCAAATAAGGCGTGTCAATTTGATGTACGTCACCTGTAAAGACAATTTTCGTGTTTTCTCCAGCTCGCGTAATTATAGTTTTTACTTCGTGAGGAGTTAGGTTTTGTGCTTCATCGATGATAAACATGATATTCGACAAACTTCTTCCACGAATAAATGCAAGTGGCGTAATGATGATTTTACCAGACTCCTGCATTTCAAGAATGGCTTTGTGTTTTTTCTCGTTCTCGCCAAATTGAGACTTAATGAATTTCAAATTATCCCAAAGTGGTTCCATGTAAGGACCAATTTTATCGTTAGCATCGCCTGGCAAAAACCCAATGTCTTTGTTGGAAAGTGGCACAATCGGTCGAGCTAAAATAACTTGGTCAAACTGCTTATTTTGTTCCAACGCCGATGCAAGTGCCAATAAGGTTTTTCCAGTTCCAGCGACGCCTTGTAGAGCAACCAATTTAATATCTGGATTTAACAAAGCGTGAAATGCAAATGCTTGTTCAGCGTTCTTTGGTTTCACACCATAGACAAATTCCTTTTCAATTCTCACAATTTGATCTGCAAGGTGATCATAAAAAGCGAGCGATGAATTTTTTCCGTTCTTCAGAATGTAATAACCATTCGTATGTTTTTTTCTACCAAGAATTCCATTTTCAGTCACACAACCTTTGAGAAATATTTCGCGAATCACATCCGAATCAACTCCATCAATTGAGTAAAAACTAGAATCTTGAACATTTTGAAGCGCGACTTTACCTGTTGCATAATCTTCCGCAATCACCCCAAGCGCTTTGGCTTTAATTCTTAGGTTGATATCCTTGGTAACTAAAACCACACTTTTCTTGGGTTCTTTCTCCATTAAGGAGATGGCTGCATTGATAATCTTGTGATCGTTTTTCGTTGAGGAATAAACGGTTTCGGCATCTAATGAATTTGCAGATGTTTCCATGATTACACGAAACTTACCAAGACCTTTACCGAGAGGAATCCACTCTTGAAGAGAACCACTTCCGGAGAGCTTATCAATGAAACGAATTACCTCACGAGCCGAAAAATTCTTGGTATCGTTCCCAAGTTTGAATTTATCCAACTCCTCCAAAACGGTTATTGGAATTGCAACGAGGTTATCTTCAAAATTGGTGATTGCCTGATGATCGTGTAGTAAAACCGAGGTGTCTAATACGTAAACTTTTTCTTTCTTCGCCATTCAACTTATTTTGAATTGAAGATAGTTTTGTTTTTTTAAAATCTTACATTATTAATCCACTTTTATTTACATGAAATTGTGTGTATTAACGAAAACTTAATACTCATCTCATTTTCGTTTCATTTCAATTACTGAGTTCACTTTCATTGTCACGCCCATCATATCTATAGCCGTATTGATATTTCCTTTAATACTTGAAAACATACCATTTACAAAATCAAAGGATACTGTCAGTTTTCCATCCATGTTTGGAGCGGCTGATTTGGTCATGGACATTACTTCCTGATCTTCTTGTGTCAATTCCATTTGTGATTCGCCACCGAATCCCTCCAAGTTGAATTGCTGTGATCCATCCCCGGATTGACCATTCGTGGAACCTTGAAACATATCTGCATTTTTATCAGTTGCAATATTTTCTTCGATAACCATTAAAGGACTAACAGCTGATTTTACCAATCCATCAATTTTGTACATTCCAGCTTTCACTTCAAATCGATCATTGACATTCAAATCTCCTTCAGGAACTGCCATACAGCTTAAAAAATCGTATGGGAATAAATCAATTTCATCGCTCTCCTCATTCTCCTTAACTGTTACCTTTTTTGGTGTTTTAATTGTTGTAACGGTATATCCGGCTTTCAATTTTCCAGTTTTTGGATCAAACTCGGCGTAAGCATCTACTTTTTCTTCACCAACTTGCATTCCTGCATTTGCTCCATTTTCTGATGCGTTTGCATAAACCATCACATTCGATGTTGGAGTTGTAACCAAATAAACTTTTTTTAGAAAGGTGAAATTTCCTTTTTTATCTACTTGGAATTCACTTTTAATTGCGTCTTTGGGTAAATTCAATAGCGAAGCAACGGAAACTCCGGCACTGTTTTTCACATTAAAATTGGTTAAATACATTCTTCCGGTAGCTGTTCCGTTTGGTTGAACAGATTGAATAAATAAAGTAAAATCAACAGTTGTCGAGTATTTTTCATTGATGTTCATGCCCATCGCTGAGGTTGAAATGTTATCAACTATTGTTGCATTAAAATTGTACGCCGTATTGGCTTTCCATTTGTAGTTTAATTCAGTTGCTGAAACTGTTAGAAAAGCAAATGTTGCAATAGAAAGAGAAAAAAGTTTTTTCATAATAGATTATTTTGGGTTGAATTTAAACATTCCTTTTAATTTCTGGCTAAGTTTTAGTTAATTTTGCGACCACTTCAAGCAAATAAAATATGTTAGAAATTCAACGCATTCGCACAGATAAAGATTCAATTATCAAAGGTCTTCAAAAACGTAATATTGACGCAAATGAAACCATTGAAAGCATTCTCAAATTGGATACTGAATGGCGTTCTTCCAAAACTGAAATGGATGGTATTTCAGCTGAATTAAACCAATTTGCAAAGAAAATCGGTGATTTGTATAAGGCTGGACAAACTGTTGAAGCGAATGCACTTAAAGAAAAAACTACGGAACTCAAAACAACTGAATCTTCTTTAAAATCAAAAGTAGAAAGCCTTGAAGCGGAAATAACAAAGTTGCTTTACACACTTCCGAATGTCCCGAATGAGCAGGTTGTTGCTGGTCGCGATGCGAATGACAATGAAACAGTTTACGAATTTGGTTCAACTCCTAAATTTAATTTTCAACCTCTTCCCCATTGGGATTTAGCAAAAAAATACGATTTAATTGACTTCGAACTTGGAGTTAAAGTAACGGGTGCCGGTTTTCCATTTTACAGAGGGAAAGGAGCGAAATTGCAACGCGCTCTGATTTCTTTCTTTTTGGAAGAAGCATCAAAAGCTGGATACGAAGAATTTCAAGCTCCTTTGATGGTGAATGAAGCCAGTGGAATTGGAACGGGACAATTACCCGACAAAGAAGGACAAATGTACTACATGCCGGCAGATGATTTTTACATGATACCAACGGCGGAAGTTCCCTTGACGAATATTTATCGTGATGTGATTTTACCTTCTTCAGATTTCTCGATTAAAATGTCGGGTTACACACCTTGTTTCCGTCGCGAAGCCGGTTCTTATGGAAAAGATGTGCGGGGCTTGAATCGTTTGCATCAATTTGACAAGGTAGAAATCGTTCGTATCGAGCATCCAAAAAATACAGCTAAGGCCTTGGATGAAATGATGGAGCACGTGAAAGGCTTACTTGAAAAATTAGGGCTGCAATTCCGAATTCTACGCTTGTGTGGAGGCGACATGGGTTTTGCTTCAGCGATGACATATGACTTTGAAGTATATTCTGCAGCACAGGAAAAATGGTTGGAAGTAAGTTCGGTTTCTCGTTTTGACACGTTTCAGTCAAATCGTTTGAAGTTGCGTTTCAAAGACGAAGAGAAAAAATCTCAATTGTGTCACACACTTAACGGCTCGGCGCTTGCGTTACCAAGAATTGTTGCTGCCTTGCTTGAAAATCACCAATCGGCTGATGGAATAATTATTCCAGAGGCGTTGAGAGCTTATACTGGGTTTGATAAGATTGGGTAGATTTTTAAAAGTTAGATTAATTTCATTACTTACTTTTTTTGCCGAATCAGAAAAAAAGTAACCAATACGAAGTAGCAACGAAGCTGTCTAACAACAAGTAGAGCTAAAAAACTGCATTTCAAAAATTTCTTTTGAGACAATTAAAATAGGTTATCGTTCTTATCTATTTTGTGATATGATGCACCCATTATTTTATTGAGTGGATAATTTAAGACGAAGTAAGATTATGCTTCTCCCACTCGGCGGAGAATGAGAGGGGTGACATTCGGATAAAGAAAATTGACTTTGTGTTAAAATATTTTTAAAAATCACCCCTCTAAATCTCCCCTCCTGCCGCATGCGGACAGTTTAGGGGAGAGACTGGTTTTATACTTCGTATTTTGGACAGAAAAAGAATATTGTTTAGAATTACAAGGGAATACTTATCCGTATCGTTGTTCCCTTGTCGATTTCGGATTTTAGGACAACGACTTTTCCTTTGTGGTATTCTTCAATGATGCGTTTAACCAATGTCAAACCAAGTCCCCAACCTCTTTTTTTGGTGGAATATCCCGGTTGGAAAATGGTTTTGAATTGTTTGGGTGTTAGGCCCTTTCCGGTATCGGTAATGTCTATGTAAACGCGTTCGGGAACCCGTTGAAGTTCAATTGTCAATTGCCCCTTCCCTCCCATTGCATCTACGGCGTTTTTACAAATGTTCTCCACAACCCATTCCATAAGCGAAGGATTGTGCATCATCACAATTGGGCCCTCCTCTTTCACTTTGAAATCAATAAAAATTTTATCCGAAAGCCGCGCACGAAGGTATTCCAAGTTATTTCCAATTGTAACCACTAGATCAGCCTCAACAAGTTTAGCTCCGGAACCAATCTTTGAAAAACGATCCGTAATTTTTTCGAGACGATCTAAATCTTTTGTCATTTCCGTTACCACCATCTCATCTCCTCCATTCGCTTCTAAATGCGCAACCCAAGCCATCATCGATGAAAGTGGCGTTCCAAGCTGGTGTGCTGTTTCTTTTGCCATTCCAGCCCAAACTTGATTTTGCTCTGCTTTTCTGAAAGTTGAAAACATCAAATATCCAATAATCACAATCAGCCCTATCACTGAAAACTGTATGTATGGGAACCACGTTAGCTGCTTTAATTCAGGACTTTCCTTGAAATAAAGGAATTTTGTTCCCGTTCCGAAGTCAATTTTAATAGGAGCGTTTAGCTTTTTGAATTCAGCTAGAACAATCTTTTGATTTTTTAATTCTTTCTTAGGCAAATTACTGGCCTCGATGCTATCTGTTTCTCCATCAACAAGAATCACTGGAATTAAATTAGAATTATCTATTAAATCACTATTAAATGAATTGATCAATGAGTCACTTGCTTTTTCCAATCTAATCAACTCGTTGGATTCACCATAAACAAACTGCATTTTGATGCCACCAAAAACTTCGATTTCGTATGATCTTCCTTCGGCAATCCATTCTTGAAATGAAGCTGTTTTCTGTTCTTCAGTTAAGCTAGAATCTAAGTTTTTACTCTGTGCTAATTTTCCATCATCGGTGAGAATGGCGACAGGGATGTCTTTGTTACTAGAAATGATATTCAGTGCAAAATCAATGTCCTGATTCATATTCAAATCAGATGGATTTAGAATCGTTCGCTGGGCATCAACAACAATTTGAATCTTTTGGCGCTCCTTAGCACGTAATTCGTCGAAAATTTGATTAGTCAATTTTACTAGTTCAACCTTCTTCCGAATTGCGTCCGCCCATTGCTCAGCTTTGGCTTTTTCACGTTGCGCAATCTTGTCAATCATTTGATTGGAAACAAAGAGTGATGCTATGATGATGGTAAGTGAAACCAAAATCAGGGCAATCTTCCAGCGTTGCTTCGACGAATAAATATCCATTGTTACGAAAGTAGCAGTTTTTCAACCATTTCACAAACGGAATGATAATCAAACTTCTGAACGGACTCAATAATTTCTTGGTAGTTCAATTGAATTTTTCCATCCAAAATCATATTCATTTTTTTGGTTAAATCAGTGCTGTTTTTTGTATCGAAAAGCAATCCAGTTTTTTCATTCTCAATTAACTCCTTTGTACCTCCAGCATTACTCCCCAAAACTGGAATTCCACAAGCCATGGATTCAATCGTAACCATTCCAAACGTTTCTGAATCCGAAGGAAGAATCATCCAATCCAAAGCGGAAAAAACAACAGATACATCGGATTGATTTGGCAACAAATGAACTCTATTTTCGAGATTATTTATTCGAATGAAGTTTTTAATTTCAATTAAATACGAATCATTTTCATTGTATGTAGGATCGCCAACAATACAAAGATGAAAATCATTAAAATTGCTTTTCATCAGTGCTTCTAGTGCCAAAAGCTGTCCTTTTTTCGGATCAATTCTCCCGATAATTCCAAAAATGAATTTATCCTGAAGTAATTTCAGTTCCGAACGAGCAGTATTTTTATCAACTCGAGTAAGTTTAGTTAAATCCAATCCTGAAGGAATCACATTGACTTTGTTCGGATTGCAATTCGTGTTATTCAATACTTGATTTTTCAAATATTCCAACGGGCAATTCCAACTTGTATAAAACGAGTAACGCCATGTTCTAAAAAACTGTTTTTTCGGAGATCCAAAATCCATTTCCATAAAAAAATGAACCTTGATTTTCCCTTTGGATAAAAACGAAACTGAGGCAGCTATACTTTGGTCGAATGTCGCACGAATAATTAAATGTTCAATCTTATTGAACTTAAGTTTTTGATAAAGTTGCCATGCCCGAAAAAAGTCGTAGTGATTTTTGTGCGCTTTGATTTCGATTAAAGGGATTTTATTTTCTTTGGTCGCCTTAGCAATGGGACTATTTTTTTGAGCGTAAATTTGAACAAAATGCCCACGATCCATCATCCACGATGCATTGCGCAACTGATTCATTTCCAAACCACCCCAACCCATCGTTCCGCATAAATATGCTATTCGAAACTGCATCGTATTAAATAAGATAACTCGAAATTAAGCAATTCAATAAATATTCGTTGGATTTAAATTTTCTACAAATCGACAGGTCGAAATTCAACTATTCATAAATCAAGGATTTGAAGCATTTCCACAACTTCATTTCTTATTAACTTTGCGTCTTCAATACAAGAGTATGAGCAAAAAATATCAAGAATACAAAGGGTTAAATCTACCGAACGTTGCGAGCGAAGTTTTAGAAAGTTGGCAAAACGAATCCATCTTCGAAAAATCCATTTCAACGCGAGAAGGAAAACCATCCTATGTATTCTTTGAAGGACCTCCTTCCGCAAATGGTTTGCCAGGGATTCACCACGTAATGGCGCGTTCCATAAAAGATATTTTTTGCCGATATCAAACGCTTAAAGGTTTTCAAGTAAAACGAAAAGCTGGATGGGATACACATGGACTACCAGTAGAATTAGGCGTTGAAAAAGAACTTGGTATCACCAAAGAAGACATCGGAACAAAAATTTCTGTAGACGAATACAATGACGCTTGTAAAAAAGCGGTGATGCGCTACACGGATATTTGGAACGATTTGACTTTAAAAATGGGTTATTGGGTAGACATGGAAAATCCGTATGTTACCTACGAATCGAAATATATGGAATCCGTTTGGTGGCTTTTAGCACAAATGTATAACAAGGGACTTTTATATAAAGGCTATACCATTCAGCCCTATTCACCGAAAGCAGGAACTGGACTTTCCTCCCACGAATTAAATCAACCGGGTTGCTACAAGGATGTGAAAGACACGACGGTGGTGGCGATGTTTAAGGTTTTAGATACTGAATTGCAGATTGCAGATTCACGGATTGCAAATTTGGAATTTCCCAATCTACAATCTGCAATTGAAAATCTGAAATCTGAAATCCGCGAATCTGCAATTTATTTCCTAGCCTGGACAACCACCCCGTGGACTTTACCATCAAACACTGCTTTAACCGTTGGACCGAATATTGAGTATGCACTTGTTTCGACATTTAATCAATATACTTACGAGCCTATCAACGTAATTCTTGCGAAAAATTTGGTTGGATATCAATTCGGAAAAGGATATCAAGCCGTTGAAACAGCTGAAGAAATGAACGACTATAAGGCTGGAGATAAAACCATTCCTTATTTTGTTGCAGGAACGTGTCTTGGAAAAGAGTTAGTTGGAATCAAATACGAACAGTTGTTGCCTTATTGCTTGCCGGCTGAAAATCCAGAAAAAGCGTTTGTAGTAATTCCCGGAGATTTCGTAACCACCGAGGACGGAACGGGAATCGTTCATACGGCGCCAACCTTCGGAGCAGATGATGCGAAAGTTGCGAAAGATGCCGGTGTTCCTCCAATGCTTGTTAAAGATGAAAATAACAACTTAGTTCCACTTGTAGATTTACAAGGTCGTTTTCGTCCGGAAGTGAGGGACTTTGCAGGAATGTACGTGAAAAACGAATATTACGATGAAGGTTCAGCACCCGAAAAATCAGTGGACGTGCAAATTGCCATCAAACTCAAAGAAGAAAACAAAGCTTTTAAAGTCGAGAAATACGAGCACAATTATC
This sequence comes from uncultured Lishizhenia sp., assembly GCA_964534395.1. Classification (GTDB taxonomy): domain Bacteria; phylum Bacteroidota; class Bacteroidia; order Flavobacteriales_D; family Crocinitomicaceae; genus UBA952. The sequence continues at coordinate 28,542 of CAZHOW010000007.1, read as the reverse complement.
CGCACTGTTGGAGAACCGACAAACCGGTATTGTATTACCCATTGGATTCTTGGTTTATTAGCGTGACGGACAAAAAAGACCGAATGGTTGAGTTGAACAATACCATCAATTGGAAACCAGAATCAACTGGAACTGGTCGCTTTGGAAAATGGTTGGAAAATGCCAATGATTGGAACCTTTCACGCTCGCGCTATTGGGGAATTCCGATTCCAATATGGTCAACGGAAGAAGGTGATGAGCGCATTTGTATAGGTTCAGTTGAAGAATTGAAAAAAGAAGCGAATAAAGCTGTTCAAGCTGGTTTAATGACAAATAATCCGTTGGCGAATTTCGAGGTTGGAAATATGTCGTCTGAAAACTACGATCAAGTTGACTTACACAAGCATTTTGTGGATGAAATCATTTTGGTTTCGCCTTCAGGAAAACCAATGAAACGCGAAGCGGATCTGATCGACGTTTGGTTTGATTCAGGTGCGATGCCTTATGCACAATGGCATTATCCATTTGAGAATAAAGAATTAATTGAAAACAGAACGGGTTACCCTGCAGATTTTATCGCTGAGGGAGTTGATCAAACGCGTGGTTGGTTTTATACCTTGCATGCGATTGCGACAATGGTATTTGATTCTGTTGCTTATAAAAACGTTGTTTCAAACGGACTTGTATTGGACAAGAACGGAATGAAAATGTCGAAACGACTCAAAAATGCCATTGATCCATTTACAACCCTGGAAAAGTATGGTCCAGACGCAACGCGTTGGTACATGATCACAAATGCGCAGCCATGGGATAATCTTAAATTTGATTTGGAGGGAATTACGGAGGTTCAGCGCAAGTTTTTCGGGACACTTTACAACACCTATTCGTTCTTCTCGCTTTATGCAAATATTGACGGATTTGACTTTTCTGAAGCCGAAATTCCATTGAACGAGCGACCAGAAATTGATCGTTGGGTGCTGTCCAAACTAAATTCTTTAATTGAAGAAGTGGATTCTGCTTACGCGGATTTCGAGCCAACAAGAGCTGGACGTGCGATTCAAGATTTTGTCACAGAGCAATTATCTAATTGGTATGTGCGTTTGTGTCGACGCAGGTATTGGAAAAATGACGATCCGAAAGATAAATTGTGTGCATATCAAACGCTTTATACGTGTTTAGAAACAGTTGCGTTGCTCGCTTCGCCGATTGCACCTTTTTACATGGATCAGTTATTCTTGGATTTGAATAAAGTGAGTGGAAAACATGTTGTTTCCTCCGTTCATTTAGCAGATTTCCCAAAAGTGATTGCAGCTTGGATTGACAAAACCTTGGAAAATCAAATGGAACTGGCCCAACAAGCGTGTTCCTTAGTTCTCGGTTTACGCAAGAAACACATGATTCGTGTGCGTCAACCGCTTCAAAAAATCATGATTCCTGTGTTGAATAAGCAAGTTGCTGAAAACTTAATGCATGTCCGCGACCTCATCCTTTCTGAAGTGAATGTAAAGGAACTCGAATTACTCGAAGAAAATGCCGGTATTTTAGTGAAAAGCATCAAACCGAATTTCAAAACTATTGGACCGAAGTACGGAAAACAAATGAAAGCTATTTCAGAGTTAGTGAAAGGTTTTGGACAAGACGAAATTTCAGAAATTGAAAAAAATAATGGTTGGTCAGGAACCATTGAAGGAGCAGAAATAAACCTAGATTTGACTGATTTCGAAATCAATGCGCAAGACATTCCGGGTTGGTTGGTAGCAAGCGAAGGTGGATTGACAGTGGCTTTGGATATTACCATTACTCCTTCACTGAAGTCAGAGGGAATCGCTCGTGAGATTGTGAATCGCGTTCAAAATTTACGTAAAGACAGTGGTTTTGATGTGGTTGACCGCATATTAGTTCAAGTTGATACAACACCTCAAATTCAAGCAGCCATTGAAGAAAATAAGGGTTATATCTGCGACGAGGTTTTAGCGAATGATATTCTTTTTATTGAACTTAAAGGTGATGCTTTCATTACAGAAATTGAAGTAGCTGAGGATACGAAATTGGAGTTGAAGAGGGTTTAGCTAAAGAAAGATTTTCCCTTATTGTTGCTTTACTGAATTCAAATTAAATCTAAGATTGGAGCTAAATTAAAATATTCTAACTCACTAATTCTCACAATTAAATGTAATATCCAATTCATTTAAAATTGTGTTACGTTTTTCTCAACTAAAATTATTTAAATTTGAGTTAGCTCGAATTTAGATGCACTTTTTAAAAGCTTTTCTTCTCCTATTTCTGCTGGTTATATTCAACCGAATTAACGCACAAAATTGCAATTCCTATTTGATGGGATTAAGAGAAGATCTTTCCATAGCAAAACTTTGTCCGGAAGAAATGCTCAATGATTTACAGAAATTGCGGGAAGCTTTAGATAAAATACACCCTGAACTAAATCACTACATATCCAAAGAACAGCTTGATTCTGCATACCGAATTGCTATTAAAATGGTTTCCCATGAAATGACGGCTTATGAGTTCAGCAAGACTATCTCAAGCTTTCTCAACACAATAAAAGATTCCCATACAAACTTTAATCTACAAAGTCTACTTTTCGTTGGACCCAAAAACAAAGGTACGCTCCCGTTTTTCCTAATAAAAATTGATGATAAATTTTATTTAGAATCCCTTTATAATAATCAATATTTAAAGAGGAAAGAGGTTTTGGAGTTCAACAACCTTTCTGTTCAAGATATTTTTAAAGAAAGTTTGGCTTTCAGTCTAATTGAAGGAACAGCATATTCAGCGCAAGAGGAAATAGCTACAAAAGGTATGGCCTTAACATTCAGTCTAATGAGTAATTTTAAAGTCTCTGATTTTGTTCGAATTAAATTTGTTTCGGGTGATGATACGTTGAATACAAGCATTAAAGCAACAAACAAAATGAATCTTTTCCTCTATAAAGGACCAATTATGGAGAAATCGGTAAGTTATTTTTTTGATGGTGAAAACAAAGGAGTTCTAAAAATCACGTCTTTTCAACCACGGACAATTGCTTTTTACAAAAAAGAGGTAGCCAAATTCTTTCAAGAAGTCTCGAAAAGAAACTGTTCGGAAATTGTGATTGATTTACGCGATAATCAAGGAGGCTATGTGAAAGCTCAAGAATATCTAATCAGCTACCTAAATTACAATAAGAAACAATACATTGTTCAACACGTTTACAAAAGAAGCGATTTCGATCCATTTGTTAAAATGTCTTTTTTTAAACGAAAAAGATTCATACACAGAGCTAAACGAGAATACCCAAATGGAATTCTAAGTCAAGAATACGATTTTATGAGAAGTGATTTGGGTAAAGTATCTAAAATTTCTTACAGTTATGTTCCTCAAAATGAGTTCGGCAAAACCTATCATGGTAAATGTACGCTAGTAACGAATGGTTTATCTATGTCGGCTTCCGTTTTATTTGCGAGCTGGTTTCGAAATGCAAACAGAGGAGAAATAATTGGATCTCCATGTCTCGGACCAATGAGCGGAACTTTTGGAACGAGTGTTTCGATTAACTTACCTGCAACAGGCCTTCCGGTAATGATTTCAACCGTAAAATTCAATCCTGAATATGCAAAAGAGTTGGATTTTGAGCCAGTTTTCCCGGATAAATTACTTAAATATTCAACAAATGATATTCAACAAGGTCTCGATCCGGTTTGGAATTATCTAAACATCAGAAAGGATGAAAATCAGTCCTTAAAATAGAAGTAAAAAAGGATAATGATTCCATAACGGATAAATTTTCCAATCCCAATGAAAATAAACGATACAATTGGGTTAACTCTGAAAAATCCAAGTGCTACACCAATCACATCACCAATTAATGGAAGCCAAGACAGAAGAGCTAGCCAAACACCATAATGATGAATGCGAGCCTTCCATTTTTCAATGCGTTCAATTGTTACGCGGAGTTTCAACAACCACTTCGGGTTTCCAAGATAACCGATGAAATAATTTAACCAACCTCCTAACGTATTTCCGGTTCCTGAAACAATCAGACAAATCCATGGATTGTAACCCATAGCCAACATTCCAGTCAGAAAAAACTCAGAAGCAATGGGGAGTACTGTCGCCGCTAAAAAGCAAGTAACAAACAAACCGATATATCCTACTTCAAATTCTAGCATAAAAAAACCCCGCTATTGAGCGGGGTCGAAATTAAAAACTATTCATTACTTTTTAATGAGTTTCATTGCCTTTGTCGCTCCTTGGAAGTCAACATTTACAAAGTATACTCCGGAAGTAAGATTTTCTGTGTCAAGATTGATTACATTCTCTCCAATAAACAAAGAAGCGTTTGCTTCACTAACTTGTTTTCCTGACATATCAGTTAAAGTTACGAAAGCCTCACCTGAAGTTTTTGCTTCAATAGTAAGAGAAGAAGAACTATTTGTTGGGTTAGGAGCCAATGTATAAGAAGCTTGAACATTATTTTCAGTCAACGAAACAGTAGGATCAAAATTCATTCGAACAACTGGTACTGAAGTGGTGTAATACCAGGTATTATCAGATAAATCCAGGAAGAAAGAAGTTTGTGGATCTGTAGAACCTCCATTTGATACTCGTAAAGTTCCTTCAAATGAACCTACAACTGCCAAATAAGTTGTATTGGCCACCAAGTTAACTGGACTCAAGAAAGGAATTGTCCACAACGTGTTTGTATTGTTGGTAGCAACAATTGTAGGAGCAGATTCTTCTAAGAAAACAAAGTCCCCTGTTGTTGGATCGATCTCATATATTTTAACAAAGATTTCAGTCCCTGCTGTTGTTCCGTTCGCTCCACCAGCAAGTCTAATAGTTAACCCATTCAACGTTTGGTCATTCCAAATATCAAACAGATTTCCAACTTCAAATCCATTTGTGCCATTTGAGGTACTACCCGCAAAAGCATTATTATCTCTTGCGTATATGAAATTTGTAACTGCAAAATTCAAATCAGCAATTGTGTTGTTTGATAGAAGCTCATCTGTAATTTCTGTATTGTTCGTTACGGTTTCAATGGTGAAAGTTGCTGAACCACCTCCCACATTAACAACATCACCAGTTGTATAACCAACACCCGCTGAGGAGATAGTTGCAGAAGTAATTACACCTCCAGAAGTATTTGTCACAATATAACTTGCATTACCGTCACCACCATTAATAGATACTGCATCACCCACTGAATAACCCGCACCACCATTAACGATTGTTATTGTTGATATATTACCATTTGAGGCATTTACAATTATATCAATAGGACCATTCGTACCAAGCACTGTCAAGTAATCCGTTGTTTGATAACCGCTACCAGCATTTACAATAATTATTGTATCCACATCACCATTAACATCTGCCACAACATCAACTATCAATCCTGTGCCAGTGTTACTTCCTGTTGTTGGCACATTGGTTTCAGAAATAATCGTACCTGAATTGTATAAATCAACTATTAATGAAGATACACTACCACCTGTTGGAGAGGCTGTAATATCGAATGTTAATCCAGATCCTGAACCTCCAGTTGTTGTAACATTTGTTGCATTAACATAACCAGAACCTGAGATTGATAAAGTTCCTGTTGAAACGATACCTACTGGTGTTGCTGTTGTATTCAATGTCAACCCAGATCCAGAGCCGTTGGTAACTGCTACATTGCTTCCTGAAGTGTAACCTGTTCCTCCATCAGTCAAAGTCCCAGTTAAAACTATTCCATTCGGCTGATTACCCAGTGATATATTTCTTTTGAGTGTATAATTTGCCGTTGAAGCAGGAGGCGTAAAAGAGGTTGATAATTCAAGAGTTGCAGTGTCTTGAGGGTTTAATACCTGTCCTGCACTTGAGCCAGAAAACAAAGTGTTTGTTCCGGATAAAACTTGAACATTTAACTTTGCCTCAGGAACTACACCAGTCCCATTATTTAGAACATTGGATGAAAAATCAATTGGTGCAACTTGAGTTGTAGGAATTTGATAATAATTCAAACCAGCAGATCCCCAATAATTTGAAGTTATTGATAAATCGTAATCGGGATTTGTAATGATTTTTACATCATCGATATACCATCCGTAAGCTATCCAAACATTCGGATTTGTAGCCGAACCTGGGAAATTAGTAGTCCATCTAAAACGTATCCAAACTGAAGTTGGATTCGAACTTAAGAAAGATGCCAAGTTGATCGTTTTCGTATCTGGATTAGGATAGGCCGCACCACCGGCCGCAGATAATACCTCTTTATCTAGGTTATTTCCGACGGTAGTGAAGGTCGTTCCATCTGTTGAAATTTGTATCTCCTGTAAATCATTGAAACGAGCTCCAAATTGCTTAAACTGAAGTGAAACCTGGTTATTTCCTCCTAAAGCAGTAATATTAATGGGATTCGCGGTTGTCAATGTATAAACAACATCTAATGCCTGTGTCGCTGGATTTGAAGTCGGATTACCATTTACCAATTCTGCATTATTTCCACCTGAGGTTGCAGTAGAGGAAATACCATTTGCAGACCACCAACCTTGAGAGGTATTATTTATATTCCAACCAAAATTTGCTCCCGTTTGACCACTATTGTCAATAGACCAAGTCGCAGGATCAGAAAAGTTGTCTTGCCATAAAGTTGAAATGGTTTTCTCAGTAATTATTCCAGATGTAATTTCAGATTTCGAATCCTTTGATACTAATTGATTCGACTCATAAAAACGCGCATTCTTTTGAGCAAAAACTCCTGAAATTGCAAAAAGAGAAAATGAAAGTATTATTTTTTTCATGTAATTATTTTTTTTCAGCTCAAATATACAAAGAAGTCTATAAAAAAACTATCTGTCTTTCAAAAAAGGAAGATTAGACCTGATCGCATTCAAGTCTTCACAATTTAATATTGCGCTTATAACTTGATTTCCTGAATCTTTAACAGATTTTTTTGTTTCACCCAAAGCATCAAATACTATTGAATCACCTGAATATTCCAAATTGTTTCCATCGTTTCCTACTCGATTAACTCCGACTACATAACATTGATTTTCAATCGCCCGAGCTTTCAATAATGCTAGCCAATGGGAAATTCTTTTTTGAGGCCAATTGGCAACATACAAGATGACATCATATGCCGCTGACTCATTTTCTATCCGATTCCTTACCAATTCCGGAAATCTTAAATCATAGCATATTTGCAAATTAATCTTCCAGTCTTTCCATTCTACAATAACTTCTTCATTTCCAGCAGTATAAAATTTATCTTCACCTCCAAGTCCAAACGATTTGCGTTTGTCATATTTGACTACATCACCATTTGGGTAAACAAAAACTCCTCGATTGAAATAATTGCTCTCTTCTTTTATTATCAAAGAGGTGTAAATTGCGGAACCTAACTTATTGGCCCAAATCTTGAGAAAAGTCAAGCCGTCAGAATCTTCCCAATCTTCAGCTAATTCGCTCACGTTCATGCTGAAACCAGTATGAAACATTTCTGGGAGAATTACCAAATCTGAATTTTCAATTTGTTGAAAACAAGATTCATACAAAGAATAATTTGCTTTTTTATTCTCCCAAACTTGATCTATCTGAACCAAAGAAACTTTCAAATCTTGCATAATTTCTCTGTAGCTTGTTCAATCGTAATTTCATCCTTCGCAAAGCAAAATCGTAGCATTTTTCGATCTTCTCCATTGGCATTGAAAACCGAAAGCGGAATGGTTGCTACACCATTTTCAAGAACCAATCTTTTTGCAAATTCAATGTCATTTTCATCAGAAATTTGAGCATAACTGGCAACTTGGAAATAAGTTCCTTCACATGGAAGCAATTCAAAACGACTGTTTTTCATTTTATTTCGAAATGCATCTCTTTTTTGTTGGTAAAATTGACCCAATTTAGATACATCGACATGTTTCATGTATTCTGCCAAAGAAGATTGAGCTAAACTATTCACGCAAAAGACTAAAAATTGATGGACTTTTTTGATTTCATCCATAATCTTCGATGGAGCAACAACATAACCAACCTTCCAACCAGTTATATGAAAAGTTTTACCGAACGAAGATACAACGATGGAACGCTCCTTTAGGATTGCCGAAGAATTGACAGACAAATGCCTATTTTCAAAGTGAATGAATTCATAAACCTCATCAGATAAAACAAACAAATTCGGAAAATCTGACACCAATTTTTCCAATTCTTCAATGTCCTCTTTTTTCCAAACAGTTCCACTCGGATTATGAGGATTATTGGTAATTATTAACCTTGTTTTGCTCGAAACAGCCCTTCTAATTCGCTCCCAATCAGGCAAAAAATGATCATTTAAAGGAATTCTTACAGGTTTTGCTCCTGCTAAAATAATGGGAGATTCATAACAATCATAACTTGGATCTAGAATGATGACCTCCTCTCCAGTTTGAACTAAGGCTTGAATGGTCGTAAAAATCGCTTGCGTTGCACCAGCCGTTACTAAAAGTTCGGTTTGGGGATCTGCTTTTCTTTGATATTGATCTATAATCAAAGAACTAATTTGTTCTAATAAGACTGGTAAACCCGCCATCGGTGCATATTGATGAACATTTTCAGAGGCCTTTCTTTGAACAATTTCTTGTAGAACTGGATCAATCGGAAAATTAGGAAAACCTTGAGATATATTTATCGCGTTGTGTTCCGAAGCAAGCTTGGACATTACCGTGAAGATTGTCGTTCCTACATGTGGAAGTTTAGAATTCATTTGGTAAAGATAAAAAAAGAGGCACTCTTCTAGAATGCCTCCAATCTAAATATTGAATAAATGGACTAGTTTTTAATCCAAGATTTTAAAATTCTTGAATTTCCTGTCTCAAGAACAAGCCAATAAACACCTTTATCCAAATCGTTTACTTGTAAATTAAAGTTTCGCGAGTCTGGAGTCAGAACGAATCTTGACAAAGAACGACCACACGCGTCTGTTATAATCAAGTTATCCGCAATTCCATTCCATTCCACATTTAATAAATCGTTTGCAGGATTCGGATAAACGGAAACCGAAGCATAATCTATTTCATCAATTCCCACATAAACACAATCATTTACAATTAATAGGGCATTTGATGAATCACTAGGACATACACCATTAGTCATAACGTAATCGTAGTTAAATTGACCAGGGAAATTTCCAGTTACGATGAAAGAACTTGATAAAGTTTGATCGTTTGGATCATACCATATCCCTCCAGTTTGGTAGTTTCCGGTTAATGCATCGAACAAATCAAATGGCTGACCTTTGCAAAGAATTACCGCGCTATCTATTCCGGCATTAGATGGCTCATACATGAAAATAGTAGCTGTAGCCGCAGTTGATTGACAAGCGTCAGTTACAAGGTAATTAACTCCATAAACACCTGTTGTTAAACTATCTAAATAAAGCGTTGAACCACTTAATGCATTTGGATTACTTATTAAACTCCAATTTCCTTGAGATTGACCGATATTTAAAACAGTTGTAAGATCTAATGAATCAGCCGTTTGACAAATTTGGATACTGTCACTTGAAATATTAGCTGGAACACATTCCGTAATACAAATTTGATCAAGATATAAAACCCAACCATCCAAACCACCTTGTGGAATGTGAAACGCTACATATACGTTCCCCGTGTATGCACTTAAATTTACAGATGTATCTTGGTAAGTAATATTTGATATTGAATCCAAGGACATTAAAGTAGTTGTAAAATCAGCAGGATTCATTCCTGTTGTAGAAATCTTTATCATTAAATTATTCGGTTCAAAATCACTAAGAACTTTGTAGTAAAAAGATAATATTTCAGTTCCTGTCAAACTCAATTGTGGGGAAATTAACCAATCGTCATTATTTCCAAAATTGCTATCAGTATTTATTGAGGCACAATTGTTACCATTAAATTGATCAAACTCAGTATTCATGTTCCATGAATCGAAATCATTATTTTGATTTAAAACTGTCCAACATTGTTCGGTTTGTGAATCTGAATCAAAATTTTCACACCATCCAATTGCAGTAATTGAGGAACAACGTGTTGTAAAGTCATTTGCTGCAGACCATAAACTGGTTTCAGTTCCGCAATCAGCTCTGTAGTAAAACGTGTAATCTGTATTTTCAGTAAGTCCTGTAATTGTAAACGTAGCAGTATCGCCGTTAATCGTAACAGATTGATTGTTTAACAATGTTCCAGAACCTTGGGTAAATCCTTGAGGACCATATTCAATATCAAAAATAGTTGCAGTTGAACACGTTAAGAGCCACGAAACCGTAGCTGAATTTTGCGTAGTTGATGTAGAAACTACCAATCCTGCTGAAGGACAAGCGGGAGGTGAAGCTACAGTAATATCATATTCTTCTGTTTCGCCATAACTATACTCATCACATGGATCAATTTGATCACCATCAACAAAATAAGCTCCTCTTATTCTCATTCTGTGCATACCAATAGGAGGGGTACACGAAAGGCTAATAACAAAAGTTGAGGAATCGTTTACTTGACCTTGAGTCCAACCTTGACCAATTGTTCCGTTGGTGTATCCAATTCGTTCAGAAATATCAAATATCCCGTCATCATTGTAATCAATCCAAGCGGCATAACCTTGGCTCCCGTATTCACCTGTTGCTACAAAAAGACTATAAGAGGCAGATGGAAGAAGGGTTGCTGTGTAATTTGGCTGACCAGTAAAGTAAGTATATGAAGGTCCACCTGCAATAAATCCAGTATTATTTGAAAGTGTTGTTCCAATAATTTCAATTTGTGAAATTAAATCTCCAGAACTTGTTCCAATAGAATAACTAGGTGTACAATAACATTGATTGAATGGTAATATTGAAAGTGAAACTGGAGTTGAATTAGTTGATGTTCCAGAACAAGTCTCGCTGCAATAGAAATAGGTTGCAGTAGATATTGAAGTTGAATAAGTTGAGTTGGTCGCACCGGTAATTGGAGAATAGCTTACACCATCGGTTGATGTATACCATTGATAGGTAATTCCGGAACCAAGCATAGAGTTTTGTAAACTCAAGTTGAAGTTAACACCTGAACATACTGAATTACCCGCTGAGCAAATAGTATTACCAGGTGCAGGAATACCCGAACATGGAAACGCAGCACTTATATAGGTAATCGTTGTTGTTTGACAACTCATTGCTGTTCCACAACTCGCATCCGTATTCCAATGGGCGTAATACGTTCCCGCCACTGTTGAAGTCCAAGTTAACGGACTAATACCTGAAGCAATAACCGGACCGGTTGAAGATCCTTCTCTAATAGTAATATATCCCCCATTTAAAATTGCACATTGATAAATAGATGCTGCTTGAACAGTATTAATCGTAGAGTATTCCTCTTGATAAGTACAAGTTGATATGGTGTCGGTTCCCGAAATTGGTGCGTCAATCGTTCCATAAGGATTAACATTTGTACACTGTGATTTTACAGAAACTGTGAACACAAAAATGAATAAAAATAAGCTAAAAAATTTCATGATAAATTGGTTTTCAAAATGCAAAGCTAAGATTATAAAATAGAAAGAGGGCATTAAGCCCTCTTTCTATTAATTCTTAATAATCCTGGTTATATATTCACCGGAATCTATTTTTATTCGAAGGATGTATATGCCAGTCATTGTGTCTGATAAATCAATCCAATTATTCCCCTCGTTTAAACTTGAGATTAGTCTAACGATCTTTCCGTTCATATCCTCTATTTGAATTAATCCATCATTTATTTGCTTTGTTATTTGAATTGTTATATAGTCATTTGTAGGGTTTGGAAATACATTTACGAAATCAGACAACTCATTCAATCCAACATTATAATCACAATTTGAATTTACATTAACTGTTACAATCGCCGTATCATTCGGACAAACACCATTTGAAACAACATAAAGATAATCGAACAGACCACCTGTTGTTCCTGCTGTATCTATGCTAGATGTCAACGTAACATTCAACGAATTAATCCAAGACCCTCCAAAATCAACGTTTCCTTCAAGGCCACTCAATAAATTAAATGGCTCATTTAAACAAACTGAAATTAATCCGTCGTCTCCTGCTCTAGAAGGACTGTAAATTTGTACCTGAATTGTTTCGTTATCACTAGCACAACCATCAGTTAATGTATAAGTAAATGGATAAACTGAACTTGCCAAACCAAGAGTAGCAAACAAACTATCTTGTAAACCTAAAGTAGGGATTTGCTGAGTCCAAGTACCTCCTGTTTGATAATTTGAAATTCCATCAAACAAATTTGCCGTATCGCCGTAACAAACGTTCACTATTCCATTCGCAGAACCCGAATTGAGGATAATTTCCGAAATAGAAATAGAATAAATACCGGGGGCGGCGAAGCCATCGTGTAAAAGATAATATTCTTGTCCAGGTACTAAATTACAAATTGTGAAATTTGGAGCAACACTCGAACCACCAATTGCGTCATCGTTAGCTGCTTCCAAATCGTTGGCGATTATCGATGAGCAGCTATTGGGGCTGTATACAGCAATTTGACCATTAAAGTTAATCGCTGTTCCATTAATTCGAATGTCTCCAGATGGTGGTGCAATGAACTTGAACCATGTAGTGTTATTCATGAAATTATTCACCCAGCCTGTGGTTGTATTTGCACCTGTTGCAGGTGGTGCAATATCAACATCTAGCGCTTCTACAGTTGCTCCCGTATTGTTAAATGCGTATGCTACACCATCTACTGGTATTGTTTCTGCATCACAAATGGAGTCATTTGTAAGTGGCATGGTAACATTAAATGGACCTATGAATTGAGACGTATCAGAAGCACAAACAGCCTGAACGTAGACACTATAAACACCTCCTGAGAGTAAACTTGAATTAATTATTGTATCTGATAAATTGTTATCCACCGAAACAATCGTTCCTTCTGAGTATAGTTCAAATCCAAGAGGTCCATATTGTAAATTGAAGCTTGTTGATGGATAGTTTGCAGAACTAGCTTGCCAAACCCACGAAGTGAAAATGCTATCGATATCGGTAGAGTTGTTCATTGCCGTCGGATTTGAACAATAAGGAGGTGTAAATACATTACCCAATAAACCGTTACTAACTAATCCTGCACCACATTCCGAATAGATATATACATCATAACCTGTCAATTGCGTTAATCCATTTATCAGAATTGTTGGGGATGTAACGATTTGGCTGGTTCCACTTGTTGTTGGATCGAAACCTTCAGGTCCATAAATGACCGTCCATGAATTTTCATTCGCAAGGCTTGGTGACCATGTTAGTGTTACCTCTGTTGGAAGCAAATTGAAAATGGTGAAATTCGTTGGCTTCGGGCAATTTGTATAATTAAAATGAACACAATTATTATTCGTTAAGTAGTTTGCATTATTCAATGAGACATTGATATTTTGAGGACCTCTAACCCCAATTTCAGCATCAGCACCATTATTCCAAGCTACATTTGACATAGCCACATCTTGATAAACAAAATATATTTCCATAGTTGCTTCCTCAATGATTAACTGGAAAGTTGCACCATCGGTTCCGCCTGTACCAAAGTGAGGAACATTATTCCATGACACAATGAACTTTCGGTTTGGTGCAGTTCCTACAACGCCGTGTAATACACCACCACCAGCTAAAGCTGTATTTAAATCTTGAACATATGGATACAAACCATTTCCAGCAACCATTGTGTAACCTACTTGTGCTGTACCCGTTCCAAATACAATTCCACCATTGTTACCTACTGTGATTATCGTAAAAAGATTTCCTTGATATAATACTGGAAATGGCAGAGTTACAGATCCTTCCGTATCATCTGTTAAATTTAGGTTTGTACCAGTGGACGAAATATCAATAAAGCCAGAACTCGGACAATCATTATCCCATTCTATGAATTGACCTTGATTATAGGTATTCCAAGAGATTGCTGGTGTCCAAAAAGAAGTATCACCTGGCCCACATATGGCTCTAACGTATGCCTGATAAAAAGCAAAAGAATTTAACCCTGAAATGGTGTAAGGATTGTTCGTAGTTGTAACAATGGTTCCTGTTCCAAGTGGAAATCCTTGAGGACCATATTGTACTTGCCACGTTGTTTCAATTCCTCCCGGAATCCAATCGATTTGAGCACTATTTAAATCAGATTGAATTACTCCAAAATTTGTTGGTTGAGGGCATGAAGGTAGCGGACCAATATTAATTACATAATCTTCCGTTTCACCTGATCCAAAGGTTGTACATGCGTCTCCCGCACCATTCGCATTTCCAGGTTGACGAGAACGAACGCGCATTCCAGTATTTCCCTGAACAGCATTTACAGGAACTGTAACTTGAACAGAACCAGTTGTAGCATTGATGTATGGCTGCACCCATTCCGAAGCTTCATAAGAACCATTTTGATTCCAATCGAACCAAACAGAAGTTATTGCTGCCGCATCGCAAGTGATAGTGATATTATAAGCTACTCCAAGAGATAAGGTAGTTGTAGCTGTTTGCTGACTATAATTCGTTCCACCCGAACACCCGACTGTTGTATTATTCAATGTATTAATATTCACGTTTGTCAAACAAGCTACTCCAGAGTTAGTTGGTGTACAATAACAATTAAAAAATGGATTCATGTTTACTTGAACAGAAGTGGATGTTGCTGTTGAACCTGCGCTACAAGTAACTATGCATCGATAATAAGTGGTTGCACTTTGAATTGTTGAATAATTGGCATTTGTAGCACCTGAAATATTTGTATAATTAACATTGTCTGTAGAGGATTGCCATTGGTATGTCAACCCCGTTCCAACTGTTGCGCCGCTCAGGGACAAATTGATACTTTGAGCAGGACAAGCGTTTGCAGGTGTTGATACAGCTGTTCCAGCCAAAACTGGATTAGCGCATGGTGTTGCAGGACTAATATAATTAATAGTAGTAGTTAAACAAGTTGTAGCTGTTCCACAAGCCGCATTTGTATTCCAATGGGCATAATAAGTTCCAGCCACAGTTGAATTCCATGTCAATGGACTTTGACCTGAAGCAATTACTGGTCCACCCGGTGTGCCTTGTCGTATTGTGATAAAACTGCCATCAGAAATCGTGCATTGATAAATTGTTGCGGCCTGAACACCATTAATGGTGGAATACTCTGTTTGATAAGAACACGTTGAAATTGTTACAGGACCAGGCGCCGTTGGAGCAGTTGCCGTTCCAAAAGCAGATGTATTGTTACATTGACTTTGAGCAAAACCGCTAACAAAGAATAATACAACTATGGTGTAAAATCGAATTAGTTTCATTTTTATCAAATTAATTTTTTATAAGTTTAATTATTCTCTCTTCTCCATCCTTATAAAGATGGACAAAATACATTCCCGATTGATGATTTTGAATATCCATTTCAATCACTGAATTTGAATTATTTCCTTCAAGAATTAGTTTTTGGTTCAAATCAAATAGTTTGTATTGAATATTTTCATTCGTTGAATTTGCAATAAAAAATAATCCCAATGTAGGATTTGGATAAATTGATAGCTGGGTAACCAGATTCTCTTCAATTCCCGCTAAATAATTACAACTAGGATCCACAATTATTAAAACATTCGCCGTATCATTTGGACATATTCCATTGTTTACAATGTAGTCATAATTGAATTGACCAGGGAAATTACCTGCTGTATCAATATTAGTTGCGAGAGGTTGGTTTTGTGGATCATACCAAGTTCCACCTACGTCAACGTTTCCGGTCAAACCAGATAAAAGTAGGAATGGCTCATTTCGGCATACGGTAATTGTACCATCATTTCCAGCACTAGAAGGACTATAAACTTTCACTGAGGCTTGAACCGCATCATTCGCGCATCCATCCACAAGTGTATATGTAAAATTGAAAACAACACTTGCTAATCCCGCTGTTATGAATAAACTATCTTGTAGCCCAAGTGTTGAGATTGCCTGTGTCCAAACTCCACCTTGATCGTAGTTATTAATCCCATCAAATAGATTGGCCGTATCACCAAAACATACATTCAACTGATCGCCAGTTGTACCCGCTTGTAGATCAATTTCGCTAATGGAAATAGAATAATTTCCGCCTGTAAATGAAAGTGCATCATGCAATAAAAAGTATGTTTGATTTGGAATAAGATTACACAAAGTGAAATTTGGCGCTACGCTTGTTCCTCCAATCGCATTATCATTTGCACCAACTAAACTCGATAAACTTACAGACGAACAGGTTTGAGCATTGTATATTGCAACTTGACCATTAAAATTGATATCAGAACAATTAATGCGAACATTTCCAGAAGGTGGGGCAACAAACTGAAACCATGTTGTTAGGTTGAGGTTTGAATTAATCCAACCGTCTGTGGTATTAGCGCCTGTTGCTGGTGGAGCCAAAGGCGTTTCATCTGCTGTTACAGTAGCACCAATGTTGTTAAAAGTGTAAGATTGACCATCAACAAGGAGGGTTTCAGCTCCACAAATACTATCATTTGTTAATGGCATAATAACCGTAAATGGACCTAAGTATTCAGATGTATCAATTCCACAAACAGCTTGAACATAAACATCATAAACACCACCCGCAAGTAAACTTGGATTGGAAATAACATCATTTAGATTATTATCTACAGAAACCGTTGTTCCGTTGTATAAATCAAAACCTAGTTCTCCATATTGTAAATTGAAACCCGTTGCTGGATAATTTGTGGAAGATGCAGTCCATGTCCAGCTCGCTTGAATAACATCTAGAGCAGTTGTATTAGACATTGCCGTTGGATTTGCACAATATGGTGGAGTTTCAAATGTACCGAATAATCCTACACTTTCAAGACCAACAGCACAATTTGCATAGATGTAGACGTCGTAGGAAGTTAATTGTGTCAAATTCGGTAAAAATGCACTACCGGTAGTTGAGTTGACGGTGATTCCAGTTGTTGCTGGATCAAAACCACTCGGTCCATAAATCACTGTCCAAGAAGTTTCATTACCTAAACCTGGCAACCAAGACAAAGAAGCTCCATCCGAAAGAATACTGTTGAAAACAAGATTTGTAGGTTTTGGGCAATCTGTGTAGACGAAGCGAATACACGAATTATTTGTCAAATAAGTTGTTGAATTTAACGATACTTCAACATCTTGATTTACACCCGCTAAACCAATTGTGGCAGACGCGCCATTATCATATGCAATGGATCCCGTTATGGCATCTTGGTAAACATAGTAGATTTCCTGGGTAGCTTCCTCAATGATTAATTCAAATTTCAAATCGTTGCCCACAGCCCCCAATCGATCTTTTTGCCAAAGTACTACTAGTTTTCTATTCGGAGCTGTTCCAATCGTTTCAAACCAAATACCCGAACCAGACGATGCTAAATCATCCCAAAAAGGATACAAGCCATTTTGTGCAGTTGTTAATGTTGTGTTGGCACCAGGCACTTGAGCAGTTGTAGTTCCAAGTATCAAAGCTCCATTGTTTCCAATAGTTGCTCCAGAATAAAGTGTTCCTTGGTAAAAAATTGAAAATTGTAAAGGAAGTGGAAATTCATCCTCATCATTTAGAGTTATACTTGTTCCAGTTGTACTAATATCAAGAAAACCTTCTGAAGGACAACTATTATCCCAATCAACATAAAACCCTTGGTTATATGTGTTAAATGATGCTGTTCCGGTCCAAAAAGATGAATCACCAGGAGAACATATTGCTCGAACGTAAGCATCATAAAAGGTATTTGATGTTAAACCTGTTATGGCACCTGGATTTGAATTTACTATTGTTGTTGTTCCTGTTCCAGGTGTAAATCCCTGAGGTCCATATTCAATTTGCCATTGGGTTTCACTTCCACCATTCGTCCATTGCAACAAAGCTGTATTGTTCGAAGCATCTACAACGGAAATATTAGTCGGCTGTGGGCAAGTTGGAACTGGAGTTATATTTACCAAATAATCTTCCGTTTCACCCCAGGAATAAGTACCACATGGATTCACATTATTAGCTGAAGTAGTTTGAATTGTAACTACGCGCATTCTAGTTTGACCAACTAACGCGTTCGATGGAATTACTATATTCGAATTTATGACATTCGCACCAGTTGATGGAGAAGTTGAAGCGTAAACAGTTTCTCCCGGATCAGTAAATAAACCATTTTGATTATAGTCGATGAAGACTTTAGTCATATTGGCATTGTTCGTTCCACATGTTCCTACTGATACACTAAGTAAGTAAGTAGCAGTGGCAGCCAAATTTGGTGGTGTTACTGTATTTGTATAATTCGAATATTGACTTTGAATTGAGCCTGGACCACCAACGGATGAACACGTTGAACTATTGTTTAATGTTCCCAACTTAACATTCAATATTTCTTCATTGAACGTAGTCGTTGCATTACTTGCACAATAGCAATTCGCGAAAGGTTCCAATGAAATCTGAAGAGGACTTGATGTTCCAGACTGACCCGAAGGAACACAAGTTACCACACATTGATAATAGGTGTCGGATGTTTGAGAAGTAGTTAAACTCGGGTTTGTAGCTCCTGGTATGTTTGCAAAAGATACTCCATCAGATGATGCTTGCCATTGGTATGTAATTCCATCTCCCTGTGAAGCATTGGAAAGCTGAGCGATAAAATTAACACTTGGACAAGCACTTGAAACAGTTGAGGTTGTTATTCCACCATCAGGAATTCCCATACAAGTTGGTGGTGGTGTAAAGGTGATTCGTATATTTGGTCTATGATTTCC
This sequence comes from uncultured Lishizhenia sp., assembly GCA_964534395.1. GTDB lineage: Bacteria > Bacteroidota > Bacteroidia > Flavobacteriales_D > Crocinitomicaceae > UBA952. The sequence goes on along the minus strand of CAZHOW010000007.1, from coordinate 9,848 downwards.
ATAATTCGTAGTATTCAATACAGTAGCATTTGAACCAACAGTAGGACCTGCCCATCCAATAGCCTTACCTAATGTTTGTGTGAAAAAGAAATTATTTGGACCACTCGCCGTTCCTTGTCTGAAAAAATCAGTTAAAATTTCAAGCGAACCACCAGTATAAACAAATCCTGTTGACAAGTTAAAACCTTCCCATCCTGGTCCGATAACGGTAAATCCCTGATTTGTATTACTATAAACATTCGTAGCTGTTGATGTCAAGTTACCCCACGTAGTACCGCCAGTCAATGAAGTTGCGGTATTATTTTCAAGGTAAATTTGAAAACTATTAGGTGCTGTTATAGTCCCAACAGATTTTTGCCACTCAATCATTGTGATTGTTGATCCAACTGGTATACCGGTTAACTCATCCGCTGTATATAAATACGCATATTTGGAATAATTAAATGAAGATGTTACACTTTGTCTATAATAAGGACCATAAAAATATCCATTGGTCGCATTAGTACTTGTTCCTATTGTTACACTTTGGGAGAAACCAATAAAGGGTAACAAAAACAAAAAACCTAATAATTTATTTATTCTCATATGTTTTGTTTCAAAAAAAGAGCCGCCACAAGGGACGGCTCTCATGCTGTTAGATAAAATTAGTTTTTAATTACACGAACTACTTTCTCTGATCCTTCAAAATGAATAGTGAAGTAATAAATTCCTGTAACCGCGTTACTCAAATCAATTACAGAAGAAGTTCCGTTGATTAATTTCGAATCAATTAATCTTCCAGTTGCATCAGTTATAATAATCTGACCATTAATTGAATTGTTTAACGATAAATTAAACATGCCATTTGATGGATTTGGATTAACCTGAACATTCAACGAATTCAACTCATTAAGTTTTGATACATCGATCGTAATACAAGCTGAAGTATCTGAACATCCACTAGCGTTAGATACAACTACACTATATTGACCTGTTTCACTTGGTGCAAATGTTTGCTGTGTAGCACCTATTATTGCAGTATTTGTTGAACAATCAATCCACTGATAAGATGCTCCTGCAGAAGCAGTTCCTGTTCCATCACCATTGTCAGTTGCTGTAGCTGTAGGACTCTGGTTTATCGTTAGAATCAAAGTAGCAGTCGAATCACAATCTACAGAATTCGTTGTAGTAAATGTATACGTTCCTGATTGTGTATACGTCTGACCATTCCAAGTATATGAATCACATGCTGTTTGAGCCGAACTACTCGATGTTGAATTGTTTATTGTCAATAGCAACGTTGCAGTTGAATCACATCCTAGAGAATTCGTTGTGGTGAATGTATACGTTCCTGATTGTGTATACGTCTGACCATTCCACGTGTACGAATCACAGGCTGTTTGAGCAGAACTACTTGAAGTTGAATTGTTTATTGTCAATACCAACGTTGCTGTAGAATCACAACCAGCAACTGTTGCGGTGTTGAACACATAAGTTCCGGATTGAGTATACGTTTGTCCGTTCCACGTGTAGGTGTCACAAGCTGTCTCAATCGTTGTACTTGAACTTGGTTGATTGATTGTCAAGTTTAACGTTACCGTTGAATCACATCCATTAACACTAGTTGTTAAGAAAGTATATGTTCCTGATTGCGTATATGTTTGACCATTCCAATCGTAAGTAACACAAGCAGAAACGTTTTCCGTTGTAAACAAGGCATTATTGATTGTTAAGTTCAATGTTGCTAACGAATCACAACCAACCGAATTTTGGGTTGTAAACGTATACACTCCAGATTGTGTGTATGTTTGACCATTCCAAGCATATGAAACGCACGCTGTGACGTTTGTTGAACTTGTTGTTGAATTATTAATTGTCAAGTTCAATGTAACTGTTGAATCACAACCTACTGCATTTGTTGTCAAGTAGGTGTATGTTCCAGACTGCGTGTATGTTTGACCATTCCAAACCAAACTATCACAAGCTGTAATCGTTTGACTTCCAGTTGTTGAATTGTTAATTGTTAAGTTCAACGTTGCAACCGAGTCACATCCTACTGCATTTAAAGTAGTAAATGTGTATGTTCCCGATTGCGTGTATGTTTGACCATTCCAAGCATAAGAATCACAAGACGTTGCAGATGATGTTGATGTAGTTGGTTGATTTACTGTAACTGTCGCTTGTTGCTCAGCTGAAATACAACCTCCAAGACCAACGGCGCTTATTCCGTAAGTTGTTGTTGACGTCGGAGAAACGTGGTAAGCAACACCGCTTCCTATGAATGAACCGTTTAAAGTGTAAATGAAATCTATCGCTGAACCTTGAGATGCCCAAAGTACCGAGGAATCTCCTAAACAGATTGTAGGGTTAACAACAGTTAATACAGGGGTATTGTATATGGTAATATTCACCGCTTGTTGCGCTGTACAGCTACCTGCAGAAGCATAAGCATAAATTGTTTGAGATGATGTGATTGGTCCTGTAACAATTCCACCTGTTCCATTCGCATTTCCATAATAGTTAAATAATATTCCTGCATTGTTTGATGGGGTTGCTTCCGTTATAGGTACCAAAGAGTATGAATCACAAGCAACAGGAGGATTTATAGTTGTCAAAGTAATTGGTGCACACTGCGTTGTGAAGTTAGTAGCAACAGACCAAGGACTAACTTCTCCATTACCACAATTCGCACGATAATATACTGAGTATTGAGAATTTGGAGTAAGACCTGTCAAATCAAATGATCCTGTAGTACCATTAATTGTTACTAATTGATTATTCAAAGCAGTACCTGTTCCTTGCACAAATCCAGCTGGACCGTATTCGAAATCAAAGTTTGTCGCAACTGAACAACCCATGTTCCAAGATAATGGAGCGCTTGTTGAAGTAGTAGTTCCAGCTGTCATTAATCCAGGAGCTGGACAAGTTGGTGCTGGTGCAATAGTTATCAAATAATCTTCTGTTTCACCATATGCATAGGAGGAACATGGATCAATTGTCGGACCATTTTGTGAAAACACACCTCTTATTCGCATTCTGTGAACTCCTGCTGGCGGAGTACAAGCTAATGCGATTGTAAATGAAGAAGAGGCATTTATCTGACCCGTTGTTACGCCGGAACCAATTGTTGTTGGTGTAGCACCTATCAATTCAGATGACTCAAATATTCCATTATCGTTGTAATCAATCCAAGCTGCATATCCTTGGCTTCCCCATTCTCCCGTTGAAATCTGAAGCGTGTAAGAAGTGGAAGGTAAAAGTGTAGCGGTATAGTTTGGTTGACCTGTATAGAATGTATAGGATGGGCCTCCCGCTACAAATCCTGTATTGTTAGAAAGTGTAGTTCCAACAATTGTCACATTGGAAATTAAATCTCCATCAGTTGTTCCAATAGTGTAAACAGGTGTACAATAACAATCTGTAGGTGGAGAAAGTCCTACAATTACAGGTGCAGAATATTCAATAGTTCCACCACATGAGCTTATTCCTATTCTGTATGAAGTAGAAGCAGTTATACTTGTTGAATACGTCAAGGCAGTTGCACCTGTAATATCTGTCCAAGTAGTCCCATCTGGAGATGACTGCCATTGATACGTTAATCCATCCGTTAAGCCTGTGTAATTAGTGCTTAGGTTAAAAGTAACTCCACTACATGCATTAACCGTTGATGCTTGAGCTACAACATTATTTGGCGCGCTTGTTCCCAATACTTGCATCGTTACTTGCGCTGAACCCGGAGCATTAACACATCCAGTTGTTTGGTTGGTATAAGAAATTGAATAAGTTGTAGTTACTGATGGCGCAACAGTTTGAGAAAAAATATTCGTTCCGTTTGCAATTTCAGTTCCATTAGCAGTCCAAACGGTTGTGTAATTAGAAGGGGGTGAAAATCTCCATGCTTGCGGACTCGTAATTTCGGCAGACTGACCGTTCCAAAAATTTGATGCGCTATTTGCGCAATTTGGTGCTGTTGCTCCAATAGTTTGCGTGCCATCTTGCAAGCCTATATATTTATTAATATTTAAGTTCGCCTGGGCTGTTGGACTGCCTAAATTAGGCACGTTCGTACCATTTGTTGCAGAAATAACACGGATATCAATATTTCCAGTTGTTTCATAAAATATGGCTTCCGCATTGTTAAATCCACTTGGCGGAGGAGTTGTTACAACTCCTGACCATACAGGAACATTAACATATTGAACGATAAAACGTCTGTTCGGAGCAATACCTTCTACCCAGTATCTTAAAGTACCATTTCCTGCAGGAGTTCCAAATCTCAAGTCACGAGCACAAACTGCAATTGTATTTGCAGGATTGCCCGCATTTGGAAAACCACCTGTAAAAATATATTGAGTTCCGTTAAATGCTGCGTAAGACCCAAAATTTACAACACCATTTGTTCCGATGTTTAAAGTGTTTTGAGTAGATCCAAAGAAGTTAAAACCAAATCCAATAGGAATAGGACCAAATTTACCATCATCCAAACTATTTGACCATGAAACACCTGTAGGAAGAGTTTGCGCAACACCATTTAAAATTAGAGTTGTGGCATTTGCCGGAGGAGTACTCAATGCTGTTGGAGCAGTAATACAAGACGCCGAAAAGTTACCAGCACTCAATCCAGACCCTATGGTTGCTGAAGTACCAGGGCAAACACCATTTGCTGTTGTAGTAACTGTAGCCGATGGTAAAGGATAAACACCAATACTATAATTTTGAATCTCTACACAACCAGTAGCTACTTCTGTACCTGTTACACGAAAGGCACTTGTTTGAGAAATAGATGCAGTTGTAGTATTTCCAGAAGTAGTTGAAATAGTGGCACCGTCTAAAGCTTCCCAAACATATGAATAGTTTCCTGATGATGAAGCGGTTAATGTTGAGTTTCCACCTGTTCCGCAGAAACTTGGGTTTGTAGCTGTTACTGTAATCGCAGGTGGTGCTGTATAGATAATCGCAGCAGTTGCCGTATTAACACAACCATTCGCATCTGTACCAGTAACTGTAAATGTAGTATTTGATGTTGCGATAGATGTTACGCTCGCTCCTGTATTTGAAAGCAACGAAGTTGCCGGACTCCATGTGTAGTTAACCGCACCTGTAGCGGTTAATGTACCAATTCCACAGAAGTTCCCACTATTGGCTGCAGTTGCAGAAACGTTTGGTAACGTATTCACCGTCACTACCACCTCATTTGATAAAGATGTAACTCCTGAGTTTGTACATGTATGCGCTAAAACATAATAATAAGTTCCTGGTGTTGTAATTGGCGCAGTTGTATGTGTAGCTGTAGTTGCACCTGTACCACCAACAACATTAGTGTAAGGACCACCTGAAACAGATGAAACTTGCCACTGATTTGTAATACCGATGAAACCAGTAGTTAAACCAGTAGCATTCATTGTAACTGTTCCATTTGGACATACTGATGCAGCTGTTGTTGCCGATGCTTCTGGATTATTTGGAGCGCCTGCACAAGGGTATTGATTGTCAGCGCTTGCAATTCCCATATACAATGGTCCTTCAGTTAATTGTGCTAAACTAAGCCCAGTTCGCTGAGCACCAGGAGTAGTTGTTCCAGCTTGGTGAGTTCCACCGGCTGCTGCATTTGCCAACATCACACGAGAGTTTCCGTTTGACGGAGGATATGCACCCTGAGCCAATAACACTGCTGTATGCAAACCATTATGGAAATATCCAGGGCCTGAAACTACAGTCCAGTTTCCATCGTAACGATCAGAAACAGTGTAAGTACCATCTAAAACTGACAATCCAGTAGTCATTGTTGTTGCATCCTGATATGTAACAGCCAATTCGCCGGCAACATTTCCAACTGTAGAACCCGTGCGTGAAATATACATCGCTCTATTAGATGTTCCAGTAGTATTAAGAAAAGGATATCTACTTGTTGCATTAGTTGGATCAAACCCTGATGATATAGACGTTCCTGTAGCTGCTGTTGTCCACCAACGAGCAAAAGTTGCACCTGGAAGGAATCCTGCTGTAACAGGAGATGTTAATGTTCCAGCAGCTGCGTAGTTTCCAAAAATCATTTTATTTGTTCCTAAATTGATTCGTGCACCTGTAAGATTCAAATTATTGATGATTCGAATATTATTAAACGACCAAATTATATTCGGTGTTGATGTATTTGTATTGGAAAATGTTAAATTGCGAATTACGCCAACTCGATTGGTTGCGTCTGTAGCTGAAACAGTACCTCCCCAAATACCAGAACCCGTTACTGATTGTACAGAAGATCCATTTAGTGTTAAATTACCCGCGGTTGTTGTTCCGACTGAAACATCAATACGACCATTATTAATGATATTTCCTGAAACAATTAAAGTTTTACCTGTGGTTCCTTGAAAGACATTTACTAATCCAGATGCATTAACAGATAAATTTCCGTTAACATTAAATTGTGCAGGGGCGGCAGCATATGCCAATGTACCATTAACTGTTAAATTGGTAATACCTTGACCAATTGCGTTGACAGTAACCGTGTGTCCTGTTGAAACAATAGCGTTATCACCAGGAGTAGGAACAGCATTCGCGTCCCAAGTCAACGGATTATCCCAGTTACCAGTGGTTATTGAAATAAAATCACCAGGAACTTGTGAAGTCAGGGAAATATTGTCAATTTGCGCAGGAGGTTGTGCACCTCCACCATCATTTTTCCAATGAAAAATTAATCTTACGGTTGTACCCGCAGCAGATGCCGGCAAAAACAATGTTGCTGTTTGCACCGTGGTTTGTAGATTTCCATTACCCACCCATGATGCTCCTGCAATGCCGGCTGGAACAGCCGTCGCTCCACTACCTGGATAAGTTGTAGTTCCTGAAGGAACAACTGTAGTCGGCGCAACAAATACTTGCCACATATCCCAAGTAGACTCACCATTACAAATCCAATTAAAGGATAATGTTATTTTCGTCTCTCCTGCCGGAATTGTAACATCTCTCCAAAAATAATTGGAGCTATTGTTCGCTGAAGTATAATTTGGTGTTGCTCCATTATCAGATATAATAGCGGCGTTACCAGTAATCAACCCATTTGACAGAGGCGCTACAATCCAGGGATTGTTTGTTGAGTTTGCAACGGTCCAGCCATTATCGGCAAATGTTGTTCCTAACTCAAAGCCGCCAGCTCCAGTTGGACTGATAAGAGTTGTTTGTGCAATAGCCTGATAGCCTGAGGCAAAAAAGGCAACGGCAACAACTAAAATACGTAATAATTTTTTCATAGTAATTAGTTTAATTGAATCGACAAATTTAATATTAAATTAATTTAAAACAAATTTATTTTTCATTTTTACAGAAACTGAAAACAATTTTTTAAGACAAATAGAAATCAGATGAAAATTAAAAAGTATTCATTATCTGAAATTAACGAGCTTTTTTGAAAGATTGGTTAATAAAATCGAATAATGGATAATACAACTAAAATGCACGCTAATCCATTTTTATTAATAAATTCATACCGAAAAATATCACAATGAGTCGCATTCTAATTTTACTATCTCTTTTTAAATCAATTAATCTTTTTGGCCAAGTTTATGACGGCACCTACACAATTAAAAAACAAAACCCAAAAGCAGCCGGTTGTGCTCCCCCAACCACCACCACCTACATGGAACTTAATAATGTTCGAGCAATGGTTCATACTGCTGGAAATCTTTGGCAAGTGCCTAATCAAAATTATTCGCAATACGAGATTCCAAAAAATTCTGGAATAAATGCACTATTCACAGCGGCGCTTTGGTTGGGAGGAACAGACATTAACAATCAATTGAAACTCGCAGCACTTCGATACAGAAACGGTCAAGATTATTGGACGGGCCCACTTTCTAAAGTCCAAGCAGAAACAAACTACGAGAATTGCAATAAATACGATAAACACTTTGTAACAACGCAAGACGCTATACGAGAATTTAATGCTTGGTATGAGGCCGGAATCCAAGATCAACAAAATGGAACGAATACCCAATCTGAACTTTTCCCCAATTATAAAGTTCCGGATATCATAAAAACCTGGCCAGCGCATGGTGATGTTTCTCAAGGACAAGATTATTACTTGGCTCCATTTTATGATTTTGATGGAGATGGTCATTACAATTGGCAAGATGGTGATTTTCCTTGGCACGACATTAAAAAGACAAAAACATGTAGCGTTGATAGAGAAGTCTCACTTTATGGCGATATTAATTATTGGTGGGTTATGAATGATAAGGGAAACATCCATTCTGAAACAGGTGGAGATCCCATCGGAATGGAAATTCGAGCTCAAGCGTTTGCCTTCGCGTCAAATGACGAAATCAACAACATGACTTTTTATAATTACGAATTAATCAATCGTGGAACGCAAACGCTCTACAATACCTATTTCGGTTTTTTTACAGATGGTGCGTTAGGAGATCCATTCGATGATTACGTGGGTTGTGATGTGAATCGTGGATTGGGATATTATTACAATGGGGACAATTACGATGGAGATAATTCTGGGTTCAAAGGATATGGAGCCTCCCCTCCCGCTGTTGGTGTTGATTTTTTTGAAGGGCCTTATCAAGATGATGATGGCATCGATAACGCATTTGGAATCGGTGAACTTGAGGCCTTGAATGGAATCGGATACGGAGACGGAATAATTGACAATGAACGATTTGGAATGAGACGTTTTTTATACTATTCTAACACAACAAATGGAGCAAATCCGAATCAAACCGACCCTACAAACGCCTCGGATTATTATAATTATCTACGGGGTTTTTGGAAAGATGGGACAAAATTCGTTTATGGCGGAAGCGGACATATTTCTGATCCAGATGCAAATCCATTAATGCCGTGTGACTTCATGTTTCCCGGGACAACAGATCCGCTGGGATGGGGAACAGGAGGCGTGCCTCAACCAAACTGGACCGAACAAACAGCAAACAATACGCCAAATGACCGTCGATTTGTTGAATCGGCTGGTCCATTTGTATTAAAACCAGGTGCTGTCAACAATATTACCGTTGGTGTAGTCTGGGCACGTTCTTCAAGCGGAGATCCTTTTCAGTCTGTTGAATCGTTGAGAACCGCCGATGACAAAGCCCAGGCACTTTTTGAAAATTGCTTTAAGGTTTTGGATGCGCCTCATGCACCGGAAATGCAAATTCAGGAATTAAGCAATGAACTTATCCTTACTCTTTCCAACCCAATCAATTCAAACAATTACAACGAAACATATGAAGAATTTGATCCATTTATCGTTTCAAGTGACTCATCAGTAGATAAGTATTACAGGTTTCAAGGATATCAAATTTTTCAGCTTAAAGACAACAAAGTGGGTCTTTCTGAAATAGGCGACCCCACAAAAGCTCGTCTTGTTGCACAATGTGACATAAAGGACAATGTCTCAAAAATCATAAATTTTGAATTCAGCGATGAATTAAACGCGAGCATTCCAGTTGTTCGAGTTAATGGAGAAAACAAGGGGATTCGTCATAGCTTTAGTATTAAAAACGATTTATTTGCTCAAGGATCGCCGAGACTAGTCAATTTCAAAAGGTATCATTATATGGCAATTGCTTATGCTCACAATAATTACAAAACATATACGCCAGATGACCCACTTTCAACTGATGGGCAAAAAAAGCGATACATTGCGAGTCGTAAAGCGCCTATTGGAGAAGTTAAATCAATTGAAGCTATCCCACACAACCCGATGCCAGAGTCAGGAGGAACGTATCAGAATATTGAATATGGTTCATCTCCGCAAATTACACGTTTGGATGGATACGGAAACGGAAATCGTTCGTTAGAATTTACCTCTGCAACTTTGAATAAGGTTTTAACGGAAGGATACATGGAAAATCCTACTTACGATT
>CAZHOW010000006.1:0-154542 GCA_964534395.1 uncultured Lishizhenia sp. | reverse complement strand
AATTCCTAATATTTCGTAATAATCTCTTTTCTGACTCATAAAAATTTAATCGTATGTTACTGCCCAACGACAACTTTTGCAAAACGTATCACTTTGTCATTCAAGTAATAACCTTTTTCTATATCATCTATTACTTTACCTTTTTGATCTTCTTCGGATACCGGAATATTCGCAATTGCTTCGTGCAGTTCACTATCAAAAGGATCTCCTTTCGCATTCATTTCCTTCAAGCCTTTCGAATCCAAAATAGACTTAAACTTATTTTGAATCAGCACAAAACCTTCTTTTACAATTTCAATATCGGTAACTTGATCATTGTTCATGATTGCACGTTCAAAGTCGTCTAGAACAGGAAGTAAATCTTTTAAAAGTCCCGCATTTGCAGAGGAAATCACATCCAAACGCTCTTTGTTCGATCGACGTCTAAAATTCTCAAATTCAGCATACAGACGTAAAAATCGATCGTTTAACTCAGCGTATTTCTCTTCAGCCGTTGGTTCAGAATTTTGCTTTTCCTGCTGCTCTTGATTTTCAACTTGCGATTCAGAATTTTCTTTCTGTTCTTCTTGTGAATTCAACTCTTCTTTTAATTCTTCGTTTTCTGTTGACATAAATGAAAATTTTATTTTCTTGATTATTCAAAGATACTGCCAATAGAATTAATACGACATGCTGTCACCTTTTTTTGTCAAAGATTGAAAAAGTGGCAGTCAATAATTTGGAAAACTTAATTTTGTGCAGTTTGTTAACGAAAATTAAAAAAGTAAAACAATGTACTCAAACGAATTTCAAGAAATTGTCAATTATCGAAGATCGAATCGGGCTTTTGATCCTGCTGTGGAAATACCTGAAGAAGTAATGAGAAAAAGCATTGAACGCGCCATACTTTCACCAAACAGTAGCAACATGCAATTGTGGGAATTCCATTGGATTAAAACAAAACCAGAATTGGAAAAATTTGTTCCGCTTTGTTTGAACCAGCAAGCTGCAAAGACAGCAAAACAGATGGTCGTTTTCGTTACAAGAAGAGACAAATGGCGACAACGAGCTGCGTGGAACTTATCAAAAATCAAGGAAACGGTTGAAGGCGAACCAAATAAACTTCAAAAAGGTGGAATGGATTATTATGGAAAAGTGATGCCGTTACTTTATTCGAACGATCCGTTTGGATTCATGTCATTGGTGCGTCGTTCAATTAGCTTTTTCATGGGGCTTAGAAAACCATTTTTTAGAACGGGAGGAGTTGCAAATCAACGAATTATGGTTCACAAATCATGTGCTCTGGCGGCACAAACATTCATGTTGTCAATCGCTGCAGAAGGATTTCACTCTTGCCCAATGGAAGGATTTGATTCAAAGCGAGTTAGAAAAGCTCTTAAATTGCCTCGCGGAGCCGAAATCAATATGATAATTTCTGTTGGAAAAGGAACCGAAGAAGGAGTTTGGGGTCCACGATTTCGACTCCCGAATGAGGAGGTGATATTTGAACACTAGGATTTAGTTTTTAACGAGTTAGCTGTACATTTTGAAATAGGAAACTTGCAACTGAAACTTCAATATCAATCTTAATTTAAAAATGGCTTTAAATATTATTATATCATGCACTTTAATTGTACATATTGTCATAACGTCCTTTAATCCTAAAATCAAATTTTCAATTTCTCAAATTCTAAAAACTAAAGCTTCGCTCCATCACTATGGCTTTTTCAAGCTTTTCAATAAAATCATCTCGAGGAATTTCAATTGCACCGTATCGAAGAACGTTATCGTTAATGAACTGTGAATCAAGTAACTTAAATTCATTTTTTCTTAATATTTGAATCAACTGATGAAAAGCCACTTTTGACGCATTGGAAACCAAACTAAACATAGATTCTCCAAAGAAAACGGCACCAATTTGAACGCCATAAAGCCCTCCTACCAATTGATTTTCAAAATATACCTCAACAGAATGTGCATATCCCAATTGGTTCAACTTTGAGTAAACTTGAATCATTTCATCTGAAATCCATACTCCATCACCTTTGAATCTAGGTAATGAACAACAGCGCATAACCTGTTCAAACTGCTGATTGATTCGAATTTCAAATACATTTTTATTTAGAACGGATCTAAGAGATTTAGAAGGTTTGTACGTATCAATTGGAATTATCGCTCTCGGATCGGGTGAATACCAATTAATGTTTCCATTTGAATCAGCCATGGGAAAAATACCTTGGCAATAAGCAGAAAATAACAATTTCGTGTTTAAGGCTTGATTCTGCTTTTTCAATTCAATTTTTCCGATAAAAATAGAAAGAAAATATCTTCTAGGCAGCAATCAATTGATTACATAAAAAAGCACAATGTTTACAAGATTTCATGCATTCTTGACAACAATGATGATGCGAAGCGTGTTTCGAACATTCATCCGCACATGCTTTACATATTTTGGCGCAAAGCTGATAGAGGTCATTACGGAATTTTGAACCTCTGGCTTCAAATCTCAAACAAAGGGAACAAAAATCAGAACAGTCTCGACAAATTGCAATACATTCATTATTTCGCTGAATGATCGAATCGGTAATACAAATCTCACAATTGATAATACAAGCCTCAAAAGCGTCCGTTAATTCTTTAAAATTTTTCATAGGAGTCCTTTTAAAACAAAGTTCTGAATGTAATATTTGAGATAGATTACATTTCAAGTGTAGATTTTTTCGTGAAAATGATTGTGACAATTTCAATGTAATGAAATGGTATTATATTGCAAATAATTGAACAGCTTACTGTTTAACTTTGTCTCAAAAAAAATGAATCTTTCCGAATCCTTAAAGGAAACCTACATTGAAGCGAGAACAAGGCTGAATATATTAACTGAAAAACTTCCTGAAAACGATTTAAAAAAGAGACTCTCTCCTTCGCCAAATTCAATAGGTTTTTTATTAAGGCATATTGCTGAAGTGGAACTTCTTTTTTCGAAAAATGTTTTCAAATCGCTCGACACTGTAGTAAAAGCAAAAACTGTTATCGAAAAAAAAGACAGCGGAGAGTGGACAAATATGGCGGAAATTATCGACTTTTTAGAGAATTCTAAAAATAAAATTTCTGAAGCGATAATGAATCAAGATGACAATTCATGGAATGATTTGATCACTACGAATGAATTTGGAACCAAATCAAAAATGGAGGCATTTGGGAGAATCATTTCACATACAGCCTATCATACAGGGCAAATTGGATTGATATTAAAATATGGTAAAATAGAAACAATTTAGGCCTTTTTTACCTTAATTGCATTCCACCCTTTTTGTCCTTTGGCACGTTCAAATGTAACGAAATCATTTTCCGCAATTGAATCAACAATTCCATTTATGTGAACGAAAATCGACTCTTGAGTGAGTTGATCCTTAATGAAACCATAACCTTTAGATGCATTGAAAAACGATACTTTTCCTTTTCTAAGTTTGTCTTCAGGTTCTTCCTCTCGACGTTGAATACCTATTTCAATAGATTCAGCACTAACAGACTTGCGAACCTTCGGATCAATTGGTTCATCGGTAATGTTACCAAATTCATCCACATAAGCCATCATATTTTCAAGTGATCCACCTTTTGATGATGCTTTACGTTCCTCTTTTTTCAATAATTTGTCCTGACGCTTTTTTTGCTTATTTTTCTCTTTATCCTTTTTTAGATAGGTTTCTTGCGATTTCGCCATTTAATTCTTTTACGTTTTTAATTGTTTATTTATAGATTTTACAAAAACGAAAGAAAATCACAAAAAATAGGAGATGCTAATTCGAATTGGTCTATGACGTAAAGTTAATTATATTCTTTGAATTATGAGCAAGTAAAAGATTTTGTGAACTGTAATTTGGTTTGATTAGACAATTGTTTTTCATTAAAAAATGATTAATTACATTGATCACAGAATGTAAATGTTTTCCGAAGGCAGGACATTAATTTAGCACTAGAAAGTTGAATCGGAATTAGCAATTAAGTGAATTGCGATTCGTAATTCGTGCGAGTTGTTTGAATGTGGAATTTGCTACTCAAATTTCCAAAGTTGAAAACACAACCCGCTGCGCAAGTCTGTTTTCAGAACAGAAAAGTATTTCCGATTCGGCTTTCTTTTTCTAAAACTCATTCCCATGAAAAGCTCAGATTTAAAAAGCAATTTACCAAAAGAACGTTCAGTTGACTTACTACTTAATTTAGAAATAGACAATGCTATTGACAAATCATTTTACAACGAAATGATTCTTCGGAAGAAAAATAAGCGAAAGCGAATTATTCACGAGCCAATTGAACCGCTAAAAGTCGCACAAAGAAGTTTATTGAGATTTTTATACCATTCTGTTGAAATCAATAAAAATCTAAAATACGATGAGTCAAAACCGATTTTCAAAGGAATGAAGGAAGGACTCATTCGCGGAGTTACGGCTTACCGTCCATTTTCCTCAGTTATCCGAAATGCTCATTTTCACAAAAACCAAGAAATGTTGATTAAGTTGGATATAAACAACTTCTTCGGTTCAGTTCGTGAAAAACACATTAAAAATCTTTGGAGAAACATTTGGAGTCGCACACAAAAGAATGCATCGGTCGAAAATCAAAATTATACCGCGGAAGAAATTTGTAAGCTTACATCAAATAGTGTTCGACTGACAGCACTTAACGATTCATTGCCTCAAGGAGCGCCAACAAGTGGATTTTTGGCCAACTGCGTTTTGGATGAATTCGATAAAATTCTTCTTACCTATTGTTCTAAAAGAAATTTGAATTATTCCCGTTACTCAGATGACATTACCATTTCCGGAAAATCAAGGAAATCCAAAGAAATATCTCAAATTATCTCTTTTGTTTCGCAACAATTAAAATCCTATGACTTCCAATTACATGATAGGAAAACGCGTGTTTTGAAAAGGCATAATCGACAAATAGTTACTGGGATTGTTGTAAATGAAAAACTAGCGGCTCCGAGAAAACTGAAAAAAGCAATAAGACAAGAAGTTTATTATTTGTTCAAGTTTACTGAATCACATGTCAATCGTCATCATAGCAACAGTCAAAAATACTTAAATCGCTTACTTGGAAAAATTAATTGGGTATTACAAGTTGAAAAAGAAAATGCTGAATTTCAAAATTATCGCAACCAAATCAAAGATTTAAATTCGATTATGGAGAATCAAGGGTTTGCTCTTGGGCTGGCGTGCCGAGAAGTATTGAATAAAACTGAAGCATTCGTTGCAGACTAATAACAAGATTTTCAATAACTTTGTGAAAAAATACAACTGATAATGAATAAGTTTATCAATATATCTGTCTCAAAATCACTGTTTTTATTTTTAGTATTTTCTGGATTTATCGCGTCATCTTTTTCGCAATGTATCAATCCTTCTCAAATCGATTCTTCAATTATGTGTCCGATGAACTATGACCCAGTTTGTGGATGCAATGGAATTACTTATTCAAATAGTTGTGTTGCGCAATATTATGGAGGGGTAACATCATGGATTCCAGGTGAATGTAACGGAGGAAACTCGTGTGTAAATCAGGCTCAAATTGATTCTTCAGTAATATGCACAACACTATTTGAACCAGTTTGTGGATGTGACAGCATTACTTATTCAAATAGTTGTGTGGCTCAGTATTATGGTGGCGTTACCTCTTGGACTACAGGACCTTGTCAGACACAAATTCAGTTCGCAGATTCATGCACCAACCTTGCCAACATCGATTTTGGTGAATGTGACCAATTTCTAGGTTTTGGTTTAATCAACGGAGTTTGTAATCCAGTAAGTGGCTGTGGAACAATTGTAGGAAATGTAGATTATTCAAACGCATTTTCTTCAACTTTGGATTCATGTCAAGCTTGTATATCCGGAGGACTTGAAGAAATTCAAAACAGTATAAAAGTATACCCGAATATTTTTGATTCATATTTCACAATTGAAGTTGATGAAAATTTCGTGGGTTCAAAATTCCGTTTAATAGATGTTTTTGGAAAAGTAATTCTTACCAATCATTTAGAAAAGGTCTCAACAATTATTTCTTTTGAAAAAATTTATTCAGGTATCTATTTCCTTGAATTTATTGGAGAAAAAAAGCTAATTATCCGTCTAGTGAAACCATAAAATAAATTACCTTAAAAGTAATTTTTCGTTTTTGTGGCAACAAATTTTCATTTTCAAGGTCTTGCGAAAAGAACCCCTAAAATTTTAGCTATGAAAACGTTATTATTTTTAATCGCATTATCAGTGAGTTTCGCTTTTAGCCAAAATTCAATCTTTGTTACGCAAGCTGAATATCAAAATTTAAAGCAAGCTGGATTGATAAATCAAACAGCGAGCTATTCGTTTTCCGACTTGTCTTTTCCTTCAAACATAAAAATGGTCTTCTAACCCCTTTCCAGATTCAACTTTCAATATGATCGCGCCATTTTGGGCTGATGTTGACACAAGGGGAGATATGGATAGTCTTGGAAATTTAATCGGTAATGGTGGTAATGTTTGGTATAAAATTACACCTACAGCATTGATCGTCAATTGGAATCAAGTGGGTTATTTTAACATGCATACTGATCTAGTTTCTACGTTTCAACTTATTCTAACAAATGGTTCGGATTCTCTTGTATCTGCAGGAGGCAATGTATCATTCTGCTACCAAGACATGCAATGGACCACAGGTGATGCTTCGTCAGGTTTTGGTGGTTTTGGTGGAGTTCCAGCGACTGTTGGTGTAAACATTGGGAATGGTGTGAATTATTTTCAAGTCGGTCGTTTCGATCAAACGGGAGCAAGCTTTGATGGACCTGTAAACAATAACGATGGAGTTGACTTTCTAGATGGACAAGAGATCTATTTTAATGTAGCTGGAATGACCACTACAAATACACCTCCTTTGTTAATTAGCAGTGCAATATGTGATACGATTGACGTTTTCACTGGCGATACACTCCACAAGAGTTTAAATTCTGCAGGTTTTTCAATTAGCGTTTTGACACCTGAAGTTCAACAATTAATAACTATTTCCGTTGATTCTGATGCACCAGCAAATGCATTTACCTACTCCGTTATTCAACCAAGTGATCAATTGTATTTTATCGACGCTGAATTTAACGCAACGGGTGTAGCTCCTGGAATTTATCATGTTAACTTAACGGCAACAGATGACGGAATCCCAACAGGTGTTACTACTAAACAATTCGTTTTTGAGGTTATTTATGAAGAATCTCTCGGGACAGCGAATATGGTGAAAAGTAAATTCAATGTTTATCCAAATCCAACGGATGATTTATTGACTATTGAATTAGAAAACACGATTGGAGATCATCAAATTCAACTAAATGACCTAACAGGTAAATTGATTATTTCCCAGGACATTGAAAATAACGAGCAATTAAACGTAAGTAATTTGAATGAAGGAATCTATTTGTTAACGATTTTAAAGAATGGAGAAGTAATTGGAATCGAACGAGTAGTTAAAAAATAATTTTAATCAACTCTCATGAAAACGCATTCAGCAAATGGATGCGTTTTCTTTTTATATCAAGTCGGCGATTGATTTTTAATAATCTTCCAAAAAAGAGAAGGAAAAAAGCGTTTTATGCGCACTGCCCAAATTTCCTTGTTTCCAATTAGAACCTCCCGTTTTTTAGATTGTAAGGCTTTCAACATTTGATTCACACAAACATCTACTGGCATTCCAGTTTCTTGATTGTGATCCATTATTCCGTGTTTATTTCCTTCTGCATTTATCGCATTGGTGGAAATAGGTGTGTTAATTTTCCCTGGACAGACAATTGTAACTGAAATTCCATTGTGCTCTTCTTCTAACCCTAAACTTTCATAATAACCATGGAGAGCGTGTTTGGCAGCACTGTAAGCAGAACGAAGAAAGAACCCAAACTTCCCAGCTATGCTACTAATGATAAGAATTTGACCTGATTTCTGCTTCTGCATAAATGGAAGAACAGCCTTCGTCAATGCGATATTCCCAAAAAAATCAATTTCCATGATTTTTCGATTGACTTCCATACTCGTTTCAAAGGCATTCGCACGTTGACTGACTCCTCCGTTATTAACCAAAATATCAATTCGTCCAAAATGATCAAAAACCCCTTTTGCCAACTTATCAAATTCTTCAGATTTTTCCAAATCCAATGGTAAAATAATATGTTTGGAGTGATTTGGAAGCGCATCTTTAATCGAAATCAATTTAGCTTCATTTCTCGCGGACAATATCAAAAGCGCACCTTTATGAGCAAACTGACGAGCTAACTCCTCTCCTATTCCGGATGAAGCCCCAGTAATCCAAATGACTTTATTTTCAAAATAGGATTTCGACATAATTTAAATCAAAGATACGAAAGTATAGTAGAATTGCTAAGCTCTAACCTTTTCATTAACTTTGAACCTAATATTCCGAATATGACATTAAGAGAACAAATCAAGCAGCAATTTGAAGAATCGTCAACTATTTTGAATGCGTTTCAAACAGAAGGAAATTTCATCAAGATTGAGGAAGCTGTTCTGATTATGGCAAATGCACTGCAAAAAGGAAATAAAATTATAAGTTGCGGAAACGGCGGATCAATGTGCGATGCGATGCATTTTGCTGAAGAATTGAGCGGACGATTCAGAGAAAACAGAAAAGGATTGGCAGCTGTTTCAATCTCGGACCCGTCACACATCACATGCGTTGGAAATGACTATGGTTTTGATTACATTTTCTCAAGGTATTTGGAAGCTTTGGGACAAGAAGGCGATATACTTCTTGGAATTTCAACCTCAGGAAACTCGAAGAATGTCATTTTAGCAGTCGAAAAAGCAAAAGAGTTAGGGATAAAAACCATTGTTCTAACTGGAAAAGACGGAGGAAAACTCGCTGGTTTATCCGATCTAGAAATTAGAGCACCGCATTCCCAATATGCCGACCGAGCTCAGGAAATTCATATTAAAATAATTCACAATTTAATATTGGGAATTGAAAAACAATTGGAACTGAGTTAACTCAATTTAAGAAATTCCATCCGCTCCCCAGCATTTTAAATTTTCAAGCTGATTTTGAGAAACTATTTTCTTGGTTTTTATTTCATATACAGGATAGAATAGTTCGTCACTTTCTTTTAACTGAATTTCCTTCAATAGACCATTTCGAACAATAGTTAATTGGATAGAATTCGAACTAAAAAAGTACAGCCATTTATCTAAATCGAAATTTAGTGACATACCATTTACTGTGATGATTTCGTCGCCAATACTCAAACCACCAATATCAGAAGGACTTTCAGGATAAATTAATTGAACAACAGCATTTTTTCCTTTTGGCAAAATTTTAAATCCTAATTTAGACTCAGCGAATGACGTCGATGGCTTTTGAATTAGTTCTAATCCTAAATATTCTAAAGATTGACTGATTAAATTGTCATAAGGTTGAGTTCCATGGATGTAATTTGAAAAATAGTCATCAAAACTTTCACCTGAGACCTTTTCCAAAATTTCTCGATACTCTTTTTCCGAATAACCGATTCCTTTTTGAGCAAAATCGAAATAAAGACGTTTCATTACTTCTTCGATTCCATATTTGTTACCCGTAGCCTTACGAAGTTTGATATCAGCGATAAAGGCTAACAAACAACCTTCTGTATAAATGGAAACTTTTCTTCCTGGAGCACCGGCAACATATCCATCTAGCCAGGTATCGAAAGACGATTGTGCAACTGAATAGTTAAATCGACCGGGGTTATCGAAATGTTTTTGAAGCTGCTTATTAAATTCCTTCAAGTATGAATCTAAATTGAAAACACCACTCTTTAAAAGATACAAATCCCCTAAATAAGTCGTAACTCCCTCGTAAACGTAACCTAATCTTGAATAATTTTCCTTTTCAAAGTCATAAGGATGCATCTCAATCGGACGTATGCTTTTCACATTCCAAACATGATAGAGTTCATGCGATGACACACCAAGCAACTCTGAATACAATGAACCAAAAATATCATACGAAGGTCCAAGTGTAATAACCGTACTTTTCAAGTGTTCAACACCATGGTATGCTGAATAAGGTAACGAATGTATTAAAAAATGAAATTCATTAGCAGGAAAATGGGTGAAATCTTCAAGTTGCTTTGTTGTGAATTTAATGAAATCCGTTTTCAACCGATTCCAATCGACATGTTTATGATTATTGAACCAAATATGAAATGTGATTCCATTTACTTCGTAGGAATCATGACTCAAATTCGCAGAACAAATAAACGGACTATCGGCTAATTCTTCATAGTTTTTGGCTGTCAACACATTGTTTTCAGATATTAGCGAACAAGCTATTTTCCAATGATCAGGGATTGATAAATTAATGACGTAAGATTCATTTTTATAGTCATCGGAGTACAAAAAGCAATTAACCGGATTGACATATAATTGCGTTTCATCTAAAAAGGAAGATCCAGCGTTCAATTCAGCTGCGAAATATTCATATTCCACAACTATTTTCTCCAAATTTCCAGTATGAATTAACCAAGAACTTTTATCCGTTTTACGAAATTCGATGCGTTTTCCATCAACATCAGAAACTTTGAAATTCCGAACATTTTTCGCGAAATTCCCCAATTCATAACGCCCAGGTCGCCATGCTGAAATCTTTAAAATTGTTTCAGAATTTGTTACTGGCAAAACTGCTTTGAACCGAATGAAATGTTGATTTGGAGAATTGCAATAAACTTCGTACTGAATCATTCGAATCGAATTAAGCGTAAAGTTCCTCTTGCAATTGAACGATCTTTGAATCAGACAAATATTCGTCGTAGGTCATCATTTTATCAATTAAACCATTTGGCGTGATTTCAATGATTCGATTGGCAACTGTATTCACCAATTCGTGGTCATGCGATGTAAAAAGTAAAGTTCCTTGAAAATCTTTCATGGCATTATTCAACGCTGTAATCGATTCCAAATCCAAGTGATTGGTAGGCTCATCCATTAATAACAAATTCGCTTTTGCCAACATCATTTTAGAAAGCATACATCGAACTTTCTCACCTCCGGAAAGAACCGTTGCGTGTTTCATCGCTTCTTCACCAGTAAAAAGCATTCTTCCCAAAAACGTTCTCAAATAAACTTCTTCACGCTCTTCATCAGTCTGTGCATATTGTCTTAACCAATCAATCAAAGCAAGTTTTGACTCGAAGTAATGGTGGTTATCATTTGGCAAATAAGCCGTTGTGATTGTGGTTCCGTAGGTAAATTCACCCGTATCGGACTTCATATTTCCAGCTAAAATCTCAAAAAACGCCGTTAAGGCAACTGAATTCTTTGAAATGAAAGCAATTTTATCTCCTTTGTTAACAATTAAATTTATTCCGCTGAACAATGCTTTTCCCTCTACTGATTTTGAAAGATTTTCAATAGATAAAATTTGATTTCCAGCATCTCGATCTTGATGAAAAGTAATTCCTGGATAACGTCTTGAAGAAGGCTTAATCTCTTCCAAATCAAGGTTATCTAACATTTTTCGTCGACTTGTCGCTTGCTTCGACTTAGCAGCATTTGCAGAAAATCGAGAAATAAACTCCATGAGTTCCTTTTTCTTGTCTTCCGCTTTTTTGTTTTTATCAGCGCGTTGACGAGCCGCAAGTTGAGAGGACTGATACCAGAAGCTGTAATTCCCTGTAAATAAATTGATTTTACTGAAATCGATATCGCAAATATGGGTACAAACGGTATCTAAAAAGTGACGGTCGTGAGAGACAACAATGACGGTATTTCTGAAATCCATTAAAAAGTCTTCTAACCAAGAAATAGTTTTCAAATCGAGGTCGTTGGTCGGCTCATCAAGAATCAATACATCTGGATTACCAAATAAAGCTTGAGCCAAGAGGACGCGTACTTTTAAATCATTGGAAAGCTCTTCCATTAATAAATAATGTTTCGATTCCTCAATACCCAAATTACTTAGTAATGTTGCTGCATCCGTTTCCGCATTCCAACCTTCTAAATCGGCAAACTCACCTTCCAACTCAGCAGTTTTCATCCCATCCTCTTCTGAAAAATCTGACTTCGCATAAAGTGCATCTTTCTCAACCATTATTTCATATAGGCGCTTGTGCCCCATGATTACGGTTTGAAGAACTTGACATTGATCGAATTCAAAGTGGTTCTGTTTCAAAACAGCCATTCGCTTTCCAGGCTCCAACTCTACCCTACCCGTTGTAGGATCTTGGTCGCCAGTAAGTATTTTTAAGAAGGTTGATTTCCCCGCACCATTGGCACCAATTACGCCATAACAGTTTCCATTGACGAACTTTACATTAACTTCATCAAACAAAACACGTTTTCCAAATTGAAGAGAGAGATTGTTTACACTAAGCATTGTGATTATTTAATTTTTTGCAAAGATAACGAAAAGCTAGGATTTTATGGCTAAATGGATACCTACATACAGAAATAAGGAAACTGAAATTAAGTTGAAATTAAAATGACTTTGTATTTTCTTAATTCTTAACCCGCATTGCGAGATAGGATTTATACTGAAAGAAATATTCAAAAAAAGAACTCAATTATTGATCAATTCCTCTGAACCAATTTAAATTTCGCGAATAAATAAAAATAAAAATCCCTGAAATACTAAGATTTGTAATGACCAAAATCAATGGCACATTAGCGGGAGAAACAAACAAATAACTTTGAGCAACATAAAGAAGTGAGTAAATGATATATAAATGAAAACCCAATTCCTTGCGCTTGAACATTAAAATTACTCCTGCCAAACCAAAGCCTGCGACCAAAGAAGCTACAAAAGTATATAGAAAGAAATTTTGATACATGGCATCCAACATGATTTGTAAATTTCTTATAAGCTCCTCTAAAAATTGAACATCATTTTTTTCAACCTGTTCCAAAGATTTCGCCAACTCGAGTTTAGACTCAGTTATTTCTTCTTGACTCGGTTTACCAACGACCATTGATATCAAAGACGAAAGAACAGTAGAACCTGTTCCTAGCAAAGAAATGATTCCGGTAACAAGTAATAGTTGAGGAATTCTTGATTTCTGAGGCTTATTTAGTTCATTCATTGCTGACATATTGTTTCATTATTTTTTGAACAAAATTCTTTGCTTGTTGCATTTTCGAAGAAGCATATTCGTCCTCTTCAATAAAATTAATCTCCTTTCTCAGAGAGTCAAACAGTCCTTGAATAGCAGAACTGGATTTTAACGGTTTTCTAAATTCGATTGCCTGAGCAGCAGTGAGCATTTCAATTCCAAGTATGGAATAACAATTATCAATGACTCGATAGAGCTTAGTAGCTGCATTTGCGCCCATACTTACGTGATCTTCTTGTCCGTTACTCGAATCAATTGTATCTGCAGATGCAGGTGTACAAAGCTGTTTATTTTGACTTACGATTGATGCACACGCATAATGAACGATCATCAAACCTGAATTCAAACCCGGTTTTGCAACCAGAAATGCTGGCAAATTTCGCGTTCCAGAAATCAATTTGTAGGTTCTACGCTCAGAAATACTTCCAAGTTCAGCTAAAGCAATTGCTAAATAGTCCATAGCCAATGCCAGCGGTTGCCCGTGAAAATTACCAGCTGAAACGATATCATCTTCCTCTAAAAATATAGTTGGATTGTCAGTAACCGCGTTTATTTCACGTTCGATTATTTGACTGCAAAAGTCAAGGGTATCTTTCGTAGCACCATGCACTTGTGGAATACAACGAAATGAATAAGGATCTTGAACGTGTTCTTTTTCTCGTTCAATAAATTCACTTCCACTAAGAATGTCTCGAATAAATTTAGCTGTTTCAATTTGCCCCTTTTGATTTCTAATGGCATTGACATTTTCTTGAAAAGGTTCTTGTCTACCATCAAATGCTTCCAGGGACAGCGCAGCAGTTTGATTGAATTTATTCCATAGATCAAAACCGGAAGCAATAGCAAACGTTGCATATCCGCTCATAAATTGGGTTCCGTTTAGCAAAGCCAATCCTTCCTTTGACTTTAAAACTATTGGATTTAAATTGAATTTTTCATTTATCTCCTTTCCGCTAAAACGAATACCTTGATGATAAACTTCACCTTCACCAATTATGGGCAAAGATAAATGCGCTAACGGCGCTAAATCTCCCGATGCACCTAAACTTCCTTGCTGATAAATAATTGGAAATATATTGTTATTAAAGAAAAATATCAATCTTTCAACGGTTTCCAATTGCACACCAGAATTTCCATGAGCTAGACCTAGAATTTTCAGGAAAAGCATTCGCTTTACGATATCATTTGGTACTTCTTCTCCCATTCCACAGGCGTGAGATAATACTAAATTTCGTTGAAGTTGCTCTAAATCATTCTTCGAAATGGCTGTATTACAAAGTGAACCAAAACCTGTATTTATACCATAAATTAAATCTGATGAATTTGCTATTTTTTCATCCAAATAATTTCTGCAATCAAGAATACGTTGCTTGGCTTTTTCGCTCAATTCAAGCTGAAAACCAGATGAGATTATTTCTTCAAATTGAAGCAAACTTATCCATTGATTATCAATTTGATAAATACGCATAATTAAATCTATTTTTTAGTAAATTCAGCGAAGTCTTTCGCAAAATAAGTCAAGATTCCATCGGCTCCTGCACGTCGCATGCTTAGCAACATTTCATATACAGCACGCTCGTAATCCAACCAGCCGTTTTTTGCGGCGGCATATACCATAGCACATTCTCCACTGACGTTGTAAGCTGTGATTGGTACATTGAAATTATCCTTTAATAGTTGAATTACATCCAAGTAACAAAGCGCGGGCTTAACCATTAACATGTCAGCTCCTTCCTCAAAATCCAATTGAGCCTCAAGAAGGGCTTCACGTTTGTTCGCTGGATTCATTTGATATGTCTTTTTATCCCCTGATTTTGGTGCGGAATTCAATGCATCACGGAACGGGCCATAAAATGCGCTAGCATATTTAGCTGTATAAGACATGATGCTAACCTCCGTAAATCCATTTTCATCAAGCGTTTCACGTATAACACCTACTCTTCCATCCATCATATCTGACGGACCAATTATATCAATTCCTGCTTGCGCCTGAGCCAAAGCCATTTTTGCTAGAATCGGCAATGTTTCATCATTTAAAATTCTTCCATTTTCAACATAACCGTCATGTCCATCCGAAGAGTACGGATCCAAAGCGACATCACTCATTAGCATTAATTCAGGAAATGTTTCCTTTATTTTCCGAATGGCGTGTAAATAAAAATTGTCCTCCGAATAACTGTAGGAGGCTATTTTATCCTTCAAATTTTCTTCAACCGCAGGAAAAATATCGAAGGTCGTTATTCCTAACTTCAAACACGATTCCAACTCTGGAAGTAAACGATCTATTGACCAACGAAAATTGTTTGGAAGTGAAGAAACCTCTTCCTTGATATTATTACCGTCTTTGAGAAAAATAGGATAAATCAAATTTTCAACCCCTAATTTGGTTTCCTCCACCATATTTCGAATGGCGGCGGTCTTTCGATTTCTTCTTGGACGTATATTCATTTGATTACATTAACATTCCACCACAAACATGAAGAGTTTGACCGGTAATGTATGCCGACATATCAGATGCTAAAAACACAGTCGCATTTGCAACGTCGATTGGTTGTCCACCTCTTTTTAATGGAATTCCATTTCTCCATTCTTCGACTACTTTTTGATCCAAAGCTTCCGTCATCTCCGTTTCAATAAAACCTGGTGCTATCGCGTTACAACGAATATTTCTTGAACCAAGTTCAGCAGCAACCGACTTCGTAAAACCGATTAAACCTGCTTTCGAAGCTGCATAATTTGCTTGACCTGCGTTACCTTTTACACCGACAACAGATGACATATTAATAATCGAACCACTTCTTGCTTTTAGCATTGGGCGTTGTACAGCCTTCGTCAAATTAAATGCTGATTTCAAGTTTGTGTTTATTACTTCATCCCACTGCTCTTCAGACATACGCATTAATAAAGTATCACGGGTAATTCCAGCATTATTTACTAAAACATCGATTGTTCCAAACTCCGCTACAACGTCATCAACTAGTTTTTGTGCATCAGCAAATTTAGACGCATCTGAACGAAATCCTTTTGCCTTACCACCGTTTGCAGTCAACTCAGCCTCCAAAGCTCTCGCCTTTTCCTCTGAAGACAAATAGGTGAAAGCAACAGTTGCACCTTGATTAACACATTCCTCGGCGATTGCTTTTCCGATTCCGCGAGAAGCACCAGTGATTAAAACAATTTTATTATCAAGTAATCCCATAGTTAATTTTTTATCAAAAATAAGGATTCCAAGCAGAATAGAATCTATCAATAAAATTGATTATTCAACAAGTCATGTGAATTAAAGTAAAATAATAGAAATGATAACTGAAAATAAAATTTAAATTCAACTTTCCCAACAAATTTCAGGATATTCCTCTGCCAATTTTGTTCTCCTATCTTCGAGATGATCAATGAACTTTTTAGCCATTTCACTTTCAGGATATTGAATGCGGTGATTCGCTGCTGATTTTATTTCGTTGACTTTTAAGGCAATTTCTTTTATTTGATCAGTCAAAAAGCTTTCCATAAATTGAGTCCAAACAAACTGAATTGCCTGTTGATTTGGATGGGTTAAATCTCCCTTGAAAAAGCGATAATCCCGCAACACATCATTAACCAATTCAAAAGAAGGAAAATAAGGTAAATTAAGTACAGATTGAAGTTGATTAATCGCGAGAAGTAATACTGATTTACCAAGGTTATTCTCATGCAATCCATCTTTTATATGACGTACAGGGCTAACCGTGAAGCAAATTTGGATTTTGGGATTGAATCGTTTAATCTTTGAAAGAACCTCATTCCAAGTGGAAACTATTTCCTCAATTTTAGTTAAATGCTTTGTAAACGATTGAGCTGGTTGTTTGTGGCAATTACCAACAACTTGCTGGTTTTCATTTAAGAGATAAGCGAATGCTGTTCCAAACGTAACAAACAAATAAGATGCATTTTTTAGATCATTTTTAAACTCGCTTCGGATAGCGATAACTTTCTCCTCTAACTCCGATTTGCTGATTGAATAGATTTTCCCAGAACAATTATAATCAAAATAAACATCGTTATTCTGGGCAATATTTACTTCCTCATTTCCATTCAGAGAATCTAGGATGTTTTTAGCAAGTGCCAAAGGGTGAAATACAGTACCAAAGGGATTCGAAATAACTTGAAAACCATGATTTTTTGCTGAAATGCTTATCTCATCTGAAAAGCAACTCCCTAAAAAAATAATTTTATCCGAAAACGAAATTTTTGGATGTATATCAGGGACCTTAAATTTCAATTGAAATTCCACGGAAATTTAATTTAACATCAAGTTTTTAGCATTGGATAAAGCCGCATCAGAAATTTGTTCACCACTTAATAATCGAGCTATTTCAAGAACACGTTCTTCCTCATTGATCGGATAAACATGAGTTCTCATTTCTTGATTCTCGATTTTTTTTGCTACCACAAAATGGTGTTCAGCTTTCGCAGCCACTTGAGGCAAATGTGAAATCGCAATTAACTGGACCGTATCTCCCATTTGATTTAGTAAATGTCCAATTTTTTGAGCGACATCTCCCGAGACACCCGTATCAATCTCATCAAACAAAATGGTCGGTAATTCTCTTTTTTTAGAAACCATTTTTTGTAGAGCCAGCATAACACGAGAAAGCTCTCCTCCACTTGCAGCCTTTTCCACATGCACAGGAGCCATACCTTTGTTTGCAGAAAAGAGCAAAGAAATATCAGAGATGCCGAATGAATTGATGTTTTCAGAAATTTTCAAATCAAATTGCAAAGTAGTATCAGGTAATTTCAGTCCGTTGAGAATTTGCGTTAACATTTTTTCAATTGCTGGAGCTGATTTCACGCGTTTTTCATGAAAATCCATCGCAAATCTATTTAACTCATCAGTTTTAACATTCAATTCGTTGCGTAAATTTTCACATTCCATCCCTAATGTTTCCAAGCCGATCACTTTGCCTTGAAGATCTTCTTTGAATGCAATTAGTTCTTCTTGATTTTTCAGTCGATGCTTACTAAGTATACGATTGTAGTTATCTATTTTCTCTGTTAATTCACTTACATTCAACCCCGAAAATCTTAAATTATCTAGGGACTTATCCGCGTCGGAAGACAATTCCTTCAATTCTATCAATAATGAATTCAAACGATCAGAAAAAGAAGCAACACCCAAATCGCTTGAAGCATATTTATCGAAATTAGTCTTTATTGCTTTCAAGGTTGGATAAATATCTTGATTTTCAACAATATCAATAACAGAAAAATATAAAGATTTTAATGCCTCCGAATTTTCAATACGATTCAATTCGGTTTCCAAAGTTGAATAGTCCGTTTTGTCCAAATGCAATTCAGACAATTCATTCAAAACGAATTGATTGTAGTCTTGCGTCATTTGAGCTGAAGCCAATTCAGACTCTAAAACATTTAGTTTTTTCTTCAATTCCTGGAACAAAGCAAAAAATTGATTCATTTGATTACGCTCAGACTCTAATCCAGCGAGAACATCAAGAATTTCCAACTGATAGTTTTTTGATTTCAACTCCAACGTATTGTATTGAGAATGAATCTGAACAAGTTGCGAACACAGGTTTTTCAGAACGTTTAACTGAACAGGAGTATCGTTTACGAATGCACGCGATTTTCCTTCTTTCAAAATTTCGCGTCTGACAATTAACTTTTCATCAAAATCCAAATCATTCTCTTGAAAAAAGGTGCTTAACCGATCTGAAATCTGAAAAGTAGCTTCAACAATTGATTTATTAGATTTCGAACCAATTACGTTGAAATCAGCGCGCTCACCTAAAATTAAATTGAGGGCATTTAATAATATAGATTTGCCGGAACCGGTTTCACCAGTAATAACTGTAAATCCTTTATTGAAATCAATTTTTGCTTCTTCAATCAAGGCAAAGTTCAAGATGTGAAGTCGCCGTAGCATATTAATTTAAAATTTCTTGATATTTAGATGAATTTCCTGAATCAAGTTTTTTCAACAGGTTTACAAAATCTGTTTTTTCCTTCATTTCAGAATCGGAAAGAATGTTTTTTAATTCTATTGTCTTTGCATTCAAGAAATTTACAACATTAACCGTATTTGGCCTTGTTTGAACAACTGGAGTCAATTTATTGAGAGCGGCTAAAAGTGATTTTTTTGCTTCAATTTTATTGTCATACATCATATCAATTCCCTTACGATGATACATGTAATTACATTCGCGCAAGGGATCAAAAACAGGTTGTAAAATATTATCAATCAACCAAAAGCGATTTCGTTTTCCCGACTCACTGGCTTTCCATCCAGGAGCACCCGAGGACTGTGCATTTGATACGATTTGCTGGGCCTCGTTGAAATATGTTGTTCCTCCTTTCAATGAAAACGAATCATAATCCATACCTATAATGAAGTATGCGTAAAATGCTAGAATTGAAGATAAATTATCCCGAAATTGATTCTGTGCATAAGTCAAAACAGTATTTCTGGAAAATGAAAATGCCATGTCATCATCTTGAAAATTGAATAAAACCGTATTGTAGTTCGAATTAAAAGCTGGACGAGTTGATTGAACTTGAATAAAACCAGTGTATACGCCGCTACTTGGGTTCGTCTTGATTTGAATTTGGATGTTGCAATTTATTCGTTCTTCGGTCTTAAAATTGTCTTTTGTCCATTGCGTATTGTTCATCAAATCATAAACGCCCTGTTTCATCTGTTTGATAATTTCCAATTCCGTTGAATTAAGTTCCAACCTAGCATCGGCTTCCACACTTACTTGACAATTCAATTCTTGTGAATATGTAAATGAATATAAAAATAAGTAAACGAACGGAAGAATTAATTTCATCATGATTCTTGATATTTATCAATTGCTTTCAAAATGTCATTTGCTACCTCACTTTTCGATTTCACTTCAAAATCAAATTGGTTTTGATATTTATCTAAGATAGTAATTTTATTGGTATCTTTTTTAAATCCAGCCTCGTTATTTTCTAGTGAGTTCAAAACAATCATATCCAAGTTTTTACGATTCAATTTCGATAACGCATTTTCAATTGAATTATTTGTTTCTAAGGCAAAACCTATAACCATTTGGTTAGTTGAACGATTATCGGAAGCCCAAAATAAAATATCCGGATTCTTAACCAATTCAAGTTCAAGATTTTCCTCTGACTTCTTAATCTTTTGGTCTAACTTTAATTTCGGCTTGTAATCTGCCACAGCTGCAGCAAAAATACCAATATCACTTTGGTTCCAATAATTCTGAACCTCAAGGAGCATTTCATCAGCTGTTTCTATTCTAATTAATCGAAGATTTGGATGTGTTAGTTCCAAATTCGAAGGACCAGAAATTAACGTTACGTCATGTCCATTAAGGAAACAGGCTTTGGCTAATTCAAATCCCATTTTTCCACTTGAATGATTTCCAATAAAGCGAACGGGATCAATGGATTCATAAGTGGGGCCTGCGGTAATTAAAATTCGTTTTTTATTGACATTCTCGAATTCTTGGAACATATTACGAATAAATTCGAGTATATTTCCAGGCTCTTCCATTCTCCCCTGCCCTTCCAAACCACTCGCTAATTCACCTGAAGTTGCAGGAATTACAGAAACACCATCATCAATCAATTGCTTCAAATTTCGTTTTAATGTGGGATGTTGATACATATCCAAATCCATAGCGGGAGCAACAATAGTTTTGGATTTCATCGATAAATAGACTGCTAGAAGTAAATTATCACATGTGCCAACAGCCATTTTTGAAATTGTGTTGGCAGTCGCTGGAGCGATGACGAATAAATCAGCCCATAGGGCTAATTCAACGTGGTTCGTCCAAATGCCAGTTTCTTTATTCCAAAATTCAATTGAAACTGGATTTTGAGATAAAGTAGCAACAACAAGGGGACTTATAAAATCACAAGAGGCAGGAGTCATTATGCATTTGACTTCTGCCCCTTCTTTTTTTAGATATCGTATAAGGTAAGCAATTTTGTAAGCTGCAATACCTCCTGTTATTCCAAGAAGGATGCGCTTTCCAAACATTACTTTTCCTCTGGTTTTCTCATGTAAATTTTATCTTCAAGCAATTCTTGAGTTGCAATTGCTGTTGCTTTTGGCATTTTCTCATAGTGCTTAGAAATTTCAATTTGCTCTCTATTTTCAAAAATCTCTTCTAAATTATCAGTAGAAGTTGCAAATTCTTGAAGTTTTTGAGTCAATTCTTCTTTTGTTTCTGCACTTATCTGATTGGCTCTTTTAGAGATTGCAACCAATGATTGGTAGATATTTCCTGTTTTTTCTTCAAGGCGAATTGTATCTCTTGTAACAGTCGTTTTTTCTCCAGAAGTGTTTTTTATGCTCATTTTCAATTAATTAATTGTTTTTATTGCTTGGATTGATTCAATTTTGATTCAATCGATTTTACCTCTTTCAAATAATTTGAATTGGGATAAAGGACTACAAAGTTAGTGATTCTTTCCCAAGTTTTCTCTATTCTTTCGACTTTTTTTGACTCAATACTATTGATTGAAAGCAGATATGAGTTTTTTACAATTAAATAATAAACTTCCTCGCAAAACTTGGACTTGGAGAAGTTCTCAATAAATATTTCTCCCGCCGTAACTGCCGCTCTATAATTCTCTGTTTTGTCATACAATTTAACATGATCATATTCTTTCAGTTCAAGTTTGAATCTTAGACGATCAATTACTCTATTGCAAGAATCGACCAAAGTTGAGTTCGGATAGCGATCTATGAATTGTTGAACTATATTAATCGAACCTTCTGTTTCAGTTTGATCTAGGGAATATTCTGGAGAATTTTTAACACTGGACAATGCCATTAAAAAATAAGCTTCTTCATTTTTCGAACTGTACGGATAACGTTGAACAAATTGACCGAAGTAATAACTTGACATATAGAAATCTTCAATTTCAAAGTAACTTTTCGCTAATCGATAGTAAGCCAACTCACCTTCACCAGTTTTAGGGGAATGCTGATAAATCTGTTCATAAAGCACAATGCAACGATTAAAGTCTTTCTCATCGTATAACCGATTCGCCATTTCAAATTTTTGTTGATAGTCATCTCCTTTAACAATTTTGTTATATCCGGAGCAACCTAACAAAAAGACTAAAATCGTAAATGTGAACCCTATTTTCTTCATATTTATTTTACACGTAAACTTTTCCCTGGAATCAATATTGAACTAGGTTTAATACCATTTAGCTGACATAACTTGGAAACCGAAATGTTATTCCTATCAGCAATTTCTGTTAATGTATCACCTGATTTAATTCTGTAATACCTGGTTTGTGGCTTAATTACTGCCGGTGGTTTAATTGGAATTTGAGTCTCTTCTTCAGGTTTCTCTGTTAAGAAGTTATCGTCGTGAACTGTTGAAGGCTTCGCTCCAGCTTTAAAAAGTCCTTTGTGAACAAAGAGGTTTTCACTTTTAACATTTTTCTTTTCAAAATTGATAATCTCTTCCGGATTCATAGGGGCATCATAAAATCGAATCTCAAAATGCAAATGTGAGCCAAATGAATGTCCCGTATTACCGCCTAATCCGATGGGTTCTCCTGCCTTGACATCTTGATCCGGATAGACTAAAAGCTTGCTCAAATGAGCATAAAAAGTCTCTAGTCCATTGTAATGCCTAACAATAACCAAATTTCCAAATCCGCCATCATTGTATTTTGAATACCTAACTTTACCGGAAAAAGCGGACACAACCGTATCTCCCGTTTCCAAATCTAAGTCTATTCCATTGTGGTTTCTTCCACTTCTAAAACCATAACGAGAAGTTACCAGTCCCGGGACTGGCATTACGAATTCAGAATGATTTTCATCCGTAACACATAACCAGATTGTGTCATTTAATTTCGATAAATCGTTTTTTGATGAAAAACAAACATCATTGTTCCATTTTTGACTAAATCCGGCAGTTTGCTCTTCAGTCATAATCTTATGAAGACGCATATTCATTATTCCGTTAAAAGCGTTCTTATTGTAATATGACCAGGTTTTATTTGAAAAAAGAATAATTGGACCCAAATTTGTTTCAACTGTATCCAAAGCTTTCTGCGCATTTACAATTTGCAAGCGGAGAAAAATAAAAAGAATACAAACAATTAATTTGAAATACAAATCTTTGAATTAGGCCTCAAATATAGTCATATTGAATTAAATGGCCCGAACTTCAGTTATTTCAATGTTGTAGAGAACCTTTTCATTTGGTTTAATCAAGTCGGCATAACCCTTTTTACCATATGCTCTTTCACTATCTAAAACAACAATATATCGCTCTCCCTTTTTAGCATTTTTTAATAGCTTTTTTAATCCAGGGACAACAGTATTCTGACCCGGAACGTATCGGAGAGGAAAATTGGACTGGTACGAATTCATTACGGACGATTTGGACTCAGTTGAGACAATCGCATGAAATGAAATTTCCTTTTCCGTATTTTCGATATTTTTTGGATTTTCCCCATCTTTCCATTTCCAAGAAACGATACCATTTTCGTTCAAACCTGGTGTAACTCTAGCTAATACTTTCACAAACAACCAATTAGAGCTGTTAGCAGGAACAACACCTTTAATTCCTTTTTCTCCTAAAGCAAGTGCTGCTGGAATTTCAATTTTTGCAAAATCACCAACAGCTAATTGCTGTAAACCTAGATCCCATCCTGGGGTTTGCATGTTGTATCCAACAACAAATGGTATGAAAGGATATTTCAAACGGTTATTTCCATCTATGATTTTTCCATCGGGAAGTGCTAAGCGATATTCAATCAAAACCATTTCTCCTTTCTTGATTTTTTCACCATTCGATTTTTTAAACCATTTTATAAAAATGCCATTATCCAATGATTTGGTATGCTCTATCTTACCTTTTTCAAATGTTTTTAAATTGACTTTTGCCTGATTAAATTCTGAAAGTGAATCAGTTTTTGTTTTTTTTGGCGCACTATTTTCGACTTTTGCTTTCTCTTTTAAAGGCTTTGTTTTCTTGTCATTTGAACAAGAATAGGACAACAAAATCAACAAAACTAAGGATATGACTTTTTCTTTCATTTGAGTTCAACTAATTCTAAATCTACATATAATATGGATTGAGGCGGGATTTGTTCCCGATCACCCAATAGCCCGTGAGCCAAATAACTCGGTAAAATAAGTTTAGCACGATCACCTTTTTTCATATATCGTAAAGCTTCATGGACTCCTGATTCTTTATCACTATGTTCTAAAACAAAATTTTCTGTCTCCTCTTTAGGTGTTTCATGACAAATTGTACCATTTAATAATTCCACGCGAAATCGAGTGTATACAGTTTGACCTGACCTTGCAACCAATTCTCCTTCACCATTTTTATAAATCATATAGCGTAATCCAGAATTTGTTTGTTTCATTTTCAAAAACTTGTTGTGTTCTAAAAACAAACGAATTTGGATTTGCTCACGCTCATTCAATTCTTGATTAAAATCTACTGATTGTTCATCACTCCATTTTCCTTTTGTTAATTCTTTTGTAGGTTTTTCAGGTCTACATGCAAAAAACAAGAAAATCAATAAGAAATTACTAACTATTTTTTTCATTGAAACAACTCCCCTACTAACGAACGAAATCGATTAATAGTTACATTTAAATCAGAACTTGTTAGACCTCCGGCCGCATATTTATGCCCTCCTCCAGAAAAATATTTTGAGGCAAATTCATTGACATAAAATTTTCCTTTTGAGCGAAACGAAATTTTTACACCTTCACTTTCCTCTTTAAAAAATACAGCCACTGAAATTCCTTCAATAGATAAAATAACATTCACCAAACCTTCTGTATCACCTTTTTGATAATGAAAACGTTCCAATTCTTCCTTGGAAAGTGAAATGATACCAAGTGGGAAATCAGGGTGTAATTCAAGTTTTTCGGCTATGGCATATCCACGAAGTTGCAGTCGATCAAGTGAATTCACATCGTAAATTGCTTCGTGTATTTCATGATGACGAACACCAATTTCCAGTAAATGAGCTAGGATTAAATGGGTGTTTTTATCAACTGAAGGAAAACGAAAAGAGCCGGTATCCGTCATGATTCCAAGATAAATTCCTTTACCTATCTCAACATCCAAAAGCTGAACCAAATCCATTTCTTGAATGACTTGATAGATCAATTGGGCAGTCGAGCAAATATTAGTTCTCGAAATTGTAATGTCACAAAAAGCTTCTGGATTCGGATGGTGATCAATCATTACTTTTTGATTGGAAAAAGATCGAACAAACAACTCCATGTTCGAACCCACTCGATTCGCAGCATTATAATCCAGACAGAAAAGTAAATTTGAATTTAAAGTCTTGACTTTTGACTCAACTTCAGAATCGTGAATATAAAATTCAACATCTTTTAAAATCGGAATTAAAAACGCAGAAGGCGTATCTGGTAAAAGAATGATTGGTTTTTTATCAAGCTTTCTTAAAAAGTGATACCAAGCCACCGTACTGCCAATAGCATCACCATCAGGTCCTTTATGAGTTGTAATAATTGGATTTCGACATTCAAGAATAGCTTTTTTTAACGTATCAATCATGTCGTAAAGTTACTTAATCTTTCTTTTGCATATGCTCATCCTCCTCTTTGTCTGGAGGAAACAATTTCGGCTCATCTTTTTTGTTTTGAAGATGATCCAACATGTCCTCAATTTGGGAGATGCTCACTCGTTTAGCAATGATTTTTTTATCCTTGTCCAGAATATATACCACAGGTGTACTGAAAATATCATATGTTGTTTGGTAATTCAATGATTCCAGGGTAGTAGGCTTCGGACGATTGTCACCAAAAACAGGCACCAAACTATTCGGGTCTTTTTTTGCTAATTCATATAGTTTATCAGTAACTGCAACATTGATGAATTCCAATTTATTCTCGCGAATGAACTTCTTCCAATTTTCAAAATCTTTACCTATCGCCTTCCCAACAGAAAAAACTTCAACATTCCGAGCCTTCAATTTTTTCAAATAAAGTTCATTAAGTTTTGGAGTCGTTTTTTTGCAATGACCGCATTCTGGATCCCAAAAATAAAGAATGGTGTAGTCCGAGTTCAACGAGTAAAAATCTTGCCATTTCGTATCCGATGTATCTTTTAAAATGAGGTTCGGAGGTCGAACACCAACTACCAAATTCAATTTATTTTTGAGATTGTCACATAATTCTTCGAATTTGTCTTCTTTCACCCAAAACGCAGGAGATTTACCCTCACTATTTTTCGTGCAATAGTAACGATCCAACATATAAAGATAGACCTTATCCATCCCCATGATTTCACTTTTACCATAAGTAGATGTTATCCAACCAACTACATATTCAAACATGTTAGATTTTGGATTCAAGCGATCACAGAAATCAAATGCATAATATGTTACTGTATCCCAATGTTGAAGCATCATATTTTTTCCAAAATAAAACTCCAATTTATTATGAAAAACAGGGTTATTAACCAATGCATCATCTGTTAAATCCACATAATCCCAATAATGTGCCCGGTAATATTTAAACTTAAAGTCTTTATCAATAATGCTATCATTTTTATCTTTTGGAGGCTCAGGAATTTCAATCTCCATTGACATTTTTACAATTTTGGAAACGAGTTTACCTTTATTTTGCTCAATTAAATTCTTTTGATATGTTTCAACCTCTTTGTTGATTTCATCCATCTTATCAGAAAGCGCTTTAAATTCAGAATCCTCTTTCTTAAATTTATTTCTTTGTTCTCCAAGTTTATTGGCCTCTGACTTTCGATTCGAAATGAAATTAACATACGGAATGAAGACTTTATTTTCTTCTGATTTTTTAACCTTCATGTTAATCATATAATCAGGTCCAGATGTTTCGAGCTGAATGTCTTCGTTGTTGTATATGAACTCAAAGTACTTTTGACCGGGAAGCAAAAGTCCAACAATACCTGGTTTTTGTTTTTTTCCTTCGAAAACAACCTCACCATTTTTCATCTCAGCTGTATCAGCATAATATAATTTGCTTCCGTAATATTTAATCAAGTTGACCGTCGTGTCTTTTTGACCAACAACTTTGATTCGGATTTTTTGTGCAGAAACATTAAATCCGATTAGAATCACTAAAGCAAAAAATAACTTATTCATCCTGTTCATTTTTTTATCGATTTATTGACTGTTAAATTAATTGTAAGTTGCTTCTCGTTCCAAAATACGCAACATTTTAACAAAACTTTAACCTTATTTATTGAATAAAGCAAAGACATCCTTTTTTGCTGTTCGATAACTGGCAAACGCAAAAATAATGAAAGTCAAAAAAATGGAAGAGAATACAAAGATTGAAATCTGTTCATTCATGTAAATTCCGCCAGTTTTAAAAATTTCATCCACGAAGTATTTTAACATCAAGAAAAAACCAAATCCAATAGAAAGAACAATAATGAAAACAGTTAAAAAATAGTGAAAAAATGTTTTTACAACAGAGACTGGGTGCATTCCCAAACGTAGAAGGGTTCTAACTTCGTATTTATTGTGACTTAGTACTAATTGCATATATTGAATCAATACCAGTCCAGAAACAAAAACAGCAACAATTGAAATCACCAAAATAACTGCAAACAGAGTCCCAACAATACTTTTAAGTCGGCTAACAATAACCTGAGAATTCTTCGATTCCAAGCCGCGTTCATTCATATAAGTCTCTAATTTTCCAAATTCACCTTCTTTACCAGCGACCATTATTTGCGTAATTTTTCCGGGGTCTCCTTGCGCAAATTTCTTAGTAGCGTATTCCATAAAATTTTCAGGAACTAAAATCGAAGCGATTTCATTTGTAAAACCAATGATTTTTGTATCCACCCACTCTTCTTTTTGTCCATCCGATATACGGAAACGAAATTTTAAATTCATTGCCAATTCATCAGATACTTGGGGAATTCCGCTTGCATTCATAAACGTATTGAGCATTACTAAAAAATCTCTGGGCATAATCATCGGCACAAACTTCTCCCCTACCTTCCAATGCCATTTATCTGACTTGACATCTAAAAATTCTTTGGATACGGCTTGAATGAAAACATCGGATTTGAACGTTGGGACATAAGGATCGTTCGTTTCAAACCATACCCGAAAATTATTGCTGATTACTGGTTTTACCTCTTCTACAAAAGGCTCCAATTTCATTTTTGAAATTTCGTTTACTGAGAAATCCGTTTTGGTTAAACCCAGCGAACTGGCACTTGTCACTTTCTTTTGAAGAATTAACGTGTTTTTACCCAAGATCTCACTATCCTCTCCATATTCATTCATCTTATCGAGGTAGTGAACAGAAGAAATTAAAAAGGTAATTCCTAAAAGTGTTCCTAACAAGGCGATTACCAATTGTCGTTTTTCCTGATATTTAAAAAGAAGGTTTTTGATCATGGCTATAATTTTACTTCGCAATCAAATATCAAATTATCCTGAGCATCCAATGTCGTTAGAATAAAACCCGCTTTCAACTCATCGCATCGATTTTGAATGAGTTGCATACACAAGTCCGCATTGTGATTATCCAAATGCGAAAATGGTTCATCCATCACAAGCCATTGAAAAGGCTGTATTAAAGCTCGAACAATAGCCACACGTTGCTGTTGTCCCATTGAAAGAAAACCACATTTTTGATTCCATTTGTCCTTCAAACCTAAATATTCAAGTTTCTCAAATGCAACTTCTGAATTGAATGAACCCGTTAATTCGGCTTTCAATTTAAAATTCTCTTCAACCGTTAATTGCGGAAACAACTGTAAATCTTGATAAACAACAGAAATTGTACTTTTTCTCAATTCAACCCATTCATCTGTATTGAGTGACTTTGTATTTTTATTATCAAACAGAATATCTCCCGAAAAATCGTTTCGCAATCCCATCAACGTATGAACAAATGTTGTTTTTCCTTTGCCACTGGAAGCGTTTAGTAAAATTCGCTTTCCTGATTCAAATATGACCTCGGAATTCCACAAACTTTCCGTTGAGTGCTCTATTTCTGAAAGTGGTTTTGGAAGAACCTTATTGAATTCGATTTGCATAGTTAGTTTGGTTTTGACTTGAGCACAATTTCAATTATCGTTCCAAAATTTAGAACTTTTCAATTGTATTCATTGCTTGGTCGAAAATAGATAGATCTGAGTTAGGATTTAAAAAATTCAAATCGGTATAACGACGAAGCCAAGTAAGTTGTCGTTTTGCATAATTACGAGTATGTTGCTTGATTAAGTCAATTGCTTGATTCTGATTTATTTCACCATCAAAAAACTGAAATATTTCTTTGTATCCAACCGTATTTAAGGCATTCAAGTGTCTGAATTCATAAAGCTCCTTGACCTCATTTATTAAACCTTGAGAAATCATGTTATCTACTCTCTGATTGATTCGATTATATAAAACATCACGAGGCCAATCAATTGAAAATCGAATTACATCGAAATCTTTTTTTCTTTCTTGGTTCAGAAGTAAATCAGACATTTTGCAACCTGACTCTCGAATTGCCTCAAGCGCTCTTATCACTCGCATTGGGTTATTTTGATCAACACGTCCAAAAAAAACAGGGTCCGCAGTTGCAAGTTCATCTAGTAAAGGTTCTAATCCGAACTCCTCATAAGAGACCGTAAGTTCTTCACGAATGGTTCGATTCACAGGAATATCATCAAGTCCGTTTGTCAAAGCATCCACAAACATTCCAGAACCTCCAACCAAAATTGCGTTCTTATTCTTGACGAGAAGTTTATTTAAAACCGATTCAGCTCTTTTTGCGAATTCAGCAGCTGTAATTTCATCATGCATTGAAAATGAATCAATAAAATGATGTTTGACTTTTGCTAACTCTTCTTCAGTTGGTTTTGCAGTGCCAATCGTAAGTTCCTTGTAAAATTGACGTGAATCAGCCGAAATGATTTCAGTATTTAATTGCAGAGCCAATTGAATAGCTAAATCCGTTTTTCCAGATGCTGTGGGACCTTGAACGACTATCAACTTTCTCATTCGAACAATTAATTACCGCTCCATTGCATGTATTTCGAGTAAACGTTATTCACGTAGGAAAATGCGTGCCCCCTGTATGCCCCGCATTTGACAACTGGTGAACGATAATATTCGGGGATGGCGAGTTTTTGAACCATAATTGCAACATTTCCATCCCATAGCTTTGGATTTAATCCATATTCAGAGGCCAATCTCTGAGCATCATCGATATGACCTTTGCCTGCATTATAAGACGCCAACGTGAATTTCATACGTTGTTCCTTATTCGGAATTGTTGACCAAGAATTGAAAATTTTATTGATTAATTTCATGCCACCCGCAATTTGAATTTCAGGTGATGATCCCGGAACAACACCGTACTGTGGACCTGTATTCGGCATAAATTGCATTAAACCATATGCACCTCCAAATCCCCTCGCATTCGGGTTGAATCTCGATTCTTTGTAAGCTACCGCCGCAATGAAACGCCAATCCCAACCATACTTGGCGGCTTCTTTTTTGAAGATCGCATCGTATGGAGAAATTTGTCCACGTTTTACCAGAACAACATCATTTGGAATTTCCTTTAGATAGTCAAAATAGCGATTTTTCAAATCACTGAAATGTGCTGAGGAACAATATTGTGTCAAAAAATCATCTAATTTTTTCTTTAATTTAGGACTTGAATTCCTTAAACCGAAGGCTATTTTCTGTTTAAAAGACAATGGTGTTTTAATATTCAGATTCGTGTGAAGTTCCTTACTGATTCGGGCCAAATTTTCGTGTGCAATTGTATAATCTATTTGATTATTGGCAACCATTTCAATAAGATCTTCCGTAATCGGATCATTTTTTATCGACTTTACAAGGATCTGCTCGCCAATTTCTTCCTGTAAACAATGTAATCTCCTTGAAAAAGCTGAATTTTCACGAACATATACAGTTTTATTGCTTAAATCCAATGGATCTCGAATGGGCTCTACAGTTTCACGTTGAATCAAAACTTGATGCGCAAAGTAATAAGGTACTGAAAAGGTGAAGATCGCCTTCTGGCTTAAGGATACAGCCAAATTAGCTGCAATAATATCACCTTCACCATCATTCAGATATGAGCCAAATTCTTTGGAATCGGAAATAACTTTGATTTCAAGAGGCAATCCTAGATATCTTGAAAAACTATCCAAAATTTCATATTCAAAGCCCATTTTTTTACCCCGATACTCAAAATAGGAAAGTGAGCTATTTTCAAAGAGCACTGTAAGTTTACCTTTTTTCCTTATTTCTTTTAAATCGGAATGAAACTTATCTTTTGTTTTCGATGGAAGGCAAGAGACCAACACAATACCAAAAAAAGAAATAAATAAAAGTTTACTCAACATACTTTATGTTAATCTGTTAACGTACGTTTGAAACATAATTAAGTTACGTTTTTAATTTATTTGTTTTATTCAATTATTAACCGCATATTTGAAATAAAATCAAGAGGCTATGAGTAACGAGCAAAATGAAATTTATTCCAAGGTTGTTCGCGCAGGAAAAAGAACTTACTTTTTCGATATTAAATCGACAAAAGGAAATGACCTGTATATAACTTTAACTGAAAGTAAAAAAACGTTTGGTGATGAAGGAGGAGAAAACTACCAGAAACACAAGATTTTTCTGTACAAAGAGGACTTTGAAAAATTCAGAGAAGGACTGGATGATGTTCTAAAAAAAATAGAAGAATTAAAAACCAGCTAATTTTTTTTCTATTTTTTGATTTAGGAATTAAAAGATATTGTATATTTGCACTCTCAAAACCGAAAGGGAGTTTAGCTCAGCTGGTTCAGAGCATCTGCCTTACAAGCAGAGGGTCGGGGGTTCGAATCCCTCAACTCCCACAAGAAAAGCCTCACAGAAATGTGGGGCATTTTTGTTTAAAAACGCTTGTATTTCTTAGGATTATGTGAGATGGACACAAGTTCTCAAAATCTAAAATACTGCTATTTTCAAATTCTCATACACGTTCAAAATGGCTTGCACAAGCGCGTGCACAAGGCAGAATTTTGATGAAACGCGCACATGAGGCGTGTACATTTTCTGGTGGTGTCGGAACACAAAAAAGAGATCAAGTCAAAAAGTTAGAGGTGAAAGGGTAACTTTTGTACCATCGTAATTCATTTACATAATAAATCCTGAAAGAAAAATCAACGAATTAAATTTAATGATCCTGTAACTAATTTATATTCATCCGTATCGGGAATTTTATACAAGATTTTCCAAGTATAAGTTCCCACAGGACATATGACACCATTATAAGAGCCGTCCCAACCTTTGGTTGAATTAAAAGATTCAAAAATCAATTCACCCCATCTATTATAAATTTCTAAATTAAAGTTGGACGGATCGAATCCAGCCGTAAATACTGGAGTAAATAGATTATTATGCTCATCTCCATCTGGGGTAAAGGTATTGGGCACGTAAAACAGCTCATCACCCTTTATTTGAATTATAATCTCTGAATAGTCTGTACAACCATATTGATTTTCTACCCAGAGAGAGGCAGTATAGTTACCTTCTGTAAATGGATAAGAATGATCTAACTGAGAATCAAAATTATCGTAAACCGATCCATCACCAACCGTCAAAATCGAACTTGTAACTCCGGTACTGTTATTCACAAATGTAATTAGGGGTGAATCTGATGTCGTTATGAACGGATTTGCACTAAATGAAGCTTGAGGATTTTGATAAACTGTTATGGTTGTATTTACCTCGCTACTGCAATTATTTTGATCAGTTCCAATTATGTAGTAAGTTGTTGTGCTCAATGGCCCTAACAACGATTGGCTTCCACTACCCGAAGGAGCCCATGAATATGAATTAGCTCCAGATACCAAAACGTTTGCAGTTTCTCCTGCACAAATAAATTGATTTTCAGAAATGTTCAAAATTGGATTTGGATAAACATTAATTGATAACGAGTCGGTATTCGTGCAATTATTAAGATCTGTTCCAGAAACATAGTATACTTCACTCGATAAAGCAATCAAACTCTGTTGTGGTTCATTATTAGGAAATTGAGACCATAAATATGATGTTGCTCCACTAACATTAAGCACTATGTTTTCACCATTACAATAATTAAGTTGATCAGATGTAAGTTGAACATCAGGAAGTGGATTAACATCAATTGAAACAGGAATTGAATTGACACAATTATTGACATCAGTTCCTGTTAATATGAAATTTAAAGACAATGAAGGTGATACCGTCAAAATACCATCCTGGCTGATACTGCCTATTTGCGGACTCCAAGTATACGATGATGCACCAAAAGGAGTCAAAACAGCAGTGTCTCCTGAGCAAATTGCGGATGATAAACAAGAAACGATAGGCAACGGATTTACAATTAAATTGACAGTAACCAGAGAATCACAGCCATTTTGAGATTGAAAAATAAAATTGTATTGACCTGTAGATTGCAAGTTTTGTCCACCAAATAACAAAGCACTACCTTGACAAATTGAAGTATCAAATGAACTTGTGAAGTTAGGGAAAACAGTTAAACTGAGGTATACTGTGGAATCACAACCTTGACTTGTCTGCAAGCTGGCAGTATATGTTCCAGTTGCCGTTAGAATTTGTCCATTAAAGTTATATGAATCTCCATCACAAATCGAGACTGTTGAATTAGTTATCAAATCCGGATACACTGTCACGGTTACTTGATCTGTAGAAGGACAAACACCTGGACTACTCGCCAGGGTAGTTGTCACGGTGTAAATTTGAGAGATAACGGCGGACCCTGTATTGGTTAATGTTACGGTTGGATTTGCACTTGATGAATTGTCTAAACCTGTTGAAGGCGACCAAGAATAAACATAGTTCGCATTTGGGGTTGTTCCGATTATAGCGCTTGATCCATTGCAAAAAGCGACATTTGGTCCAGCATCAGAGTTTGCCTGATCAGTGTATATGATTGCATTACGAATGGAATGTTGGTCCGTCGATCCTCCTGTTGAAGCGGTAAACCCCATATATCCTGTAAAATTAATTGGGAAGTTGGCTGTTAAATATTGAATGTTATTAATGAAAACTGTCACTAGTCCATTGACATATGTAATTTTCACAGGTTGATAC
Organism: uncultured Lishizhenia sp.; assembly: GCA_964534395.1. Lineage (GTDB taxonomy): Bacteria > Bacteroidota > Bacteroidia > Flavobacteriales_D > Crocinitomicaceae > UBA952. The sequence continues at coordinate 120,347 of CAZHOW010000006.1, read as the reverse complement.
CCATTACTTCTCATGAATCCTAGGTTATTTCCAACATTGGTAAGTTTAATTATTCCTGGCACACACTCACCATATCCAATTCCCGAAAAAACTTGAAGTTCCGGATTAACACCACATCCATTGTCGAAGGTATCAAATACAACTTTTAATCCGTTTGCCCCTGATGGTATTCCAACTCCTTGACCATTAACAAATCCCGTGGGAGGCACATCCAAAAAACAAAATGCCAGACCATCTGCGGCACTTCCACCCCAGATGCGATAATCAAACTCTACTGTCCATCTCGAACAAACCAAAGGATTTATCGGTGTACCATAAAAAACACCTCCACTTTGATTTCCAAGAGCGTTGGTCAATATGAGTTCATTTGGACTTGAATCTACATCGCCTCCTGTATCCCCAGAATAAGCATTTCCCGTTAAATTCCAACCTGCAGTATTTAAATTTGGTGAACCCGTTAATTGAGCAAAAACAAAAGTTTGTGAATTAAGAAATCCAGATTCAACAATCAAAAATAGCAGAAGAAATAAAAAGATTCTCATTTGATTCAAACCAAAAGAATTTCATTTTTTTTTCGAAGATAACAAATCAATATTATAAATCTTTATTCTTAGTGTAAAAAAGAAAATAATAATCTAAAACCCTTTTGAATAAACTGGATTGAACGATTTAAATCAATTAAAAATGAAATTCAAAAATCATCAGTCTGTTTCTACCATATTTAAAATGGTTTAAGGATTATTTTCCAGTTAAACTTAAATGATTTTTGAAAATAGAAAATCAGAGAATTCAAAAACGTTAGGTTAATTGAACATTTTCACTAGAATCTTGAAAAAGTAAAAAGGAATGAAAACTAAAAACACACCCAATAAATTGCACTTGACATCAAGTGGATCAAAGTTACCATGAATTCTTTTTTCCAAAATAAAATTTGAAAGATGTTGCATCACTTCTATAAATACACCAAAGAAAATGAGGCCTGTCAGAACAAAAAAATGTCTTTTTGGAAAAAGAATTAACAAAAAAATCGAAGCTAAAAAATAAAATGTTGCATGGAGCTCAAAACCAATTTTGCGAAAAGGAGCTGGAAGTTTAACCATAAATCCGATAAAACTACCAACGATAAATAAAATCAATAATCCGTATCTTTTGAAGTTCGACATTTTTTTAGATCAATACGACGAAAGTATTAAAAATATCTAATTAAAAAATTTAGGGTTTAAACCATTTTAAACATGACTTGTTTGTAGCTTTGTCCAACTAAATGACCAAATGAAATTTTTTCTATCCGTTTTCATACTTTTTGCTATATCCTCAGTTATCGCTCAGAACAAATCTACTTTGAGTGGTTACGTCACTGACAGTAAAAATGGTGAAGCTTTGATTGGAGTGAAAGTATACATCGCTGCAACAAATCAAGGGGCAGTTACAAACAACTATGGTTTTTACTCACTAACAGTCAACTCAGGAAAATACACAATTGAATTTCGTTCGGCTCTTTACCCGTCAGAATCAAGAGAAATTGATTTGACTAAGGATGTTCGTTTAGATATTGAATTAGGAACGAACGTTAAGGATCTAAAAGAAATTACAATCAACGCAAAAAAAGGAGAGAATGTGAATTCTACTCAAATGGGACAGATCCAACTTGATATAGAAAAAATTAAAACGTTACCTGCGTTCATGGGTGAAGTGGATGTCATCAAAACAATTCAATTATTACCGGGAGTTTCCTCTGTTTCAGAGGGAGGTCAAGGATTCTATGTTCGAGGTGGTGGCCCGGACCAAAACCTAGTAATGTTAGACGAGGGTGTAGTTTACAATGCAGCACACCTTTTCGGATTTTTCTCAGTTTTCAATGCAGATGCTGTAAAAAGTGTCAACCTAATTAAAGGAGGAATGCCTGCAAATTATGGTGGTAGAATGTCTTCTGTTTTGGAGGTCAACATGAATGAAGGAAACAACAAGAAATTCAAAGTCAAAGGTGGTCTGGGTGCGATTTCATCTAGATTAACTGTAGAAGGACCACTAAAAAAAGATAAAGGATCCTTCATAATTTCCGGACGAAGAACATACATTGACTTAATCATGAAGGCCGCTATACCAGACACTTCACCTTTTGCTGGATCAAGTTATTTTTTCTACGATTTCAATGCAAAATTCAACTACAAGATTACAGACAAAGATCGTATTTTCTTGAGCGGTTATTACGGAAAAGATGTTTTTAATTTTGAGGACCGAGATGGTGGATTTAATGCTAAAATGCCATGGGGAAATGGCATTGCCGCATTGAGATGGAATCATTTGTTTTCCAATAAATTATTCATGAATTTAACCACGACTTTTTCTGACTATCAGTTTAGTTTTGGCTCCCGACAAGATGAATTCCGTTTTGAATTGTTTTCGGGAGTTCGTGATGTTGGGACAAAAGTGGATTTTTCGTATTTCCCAAATTCGAGACATAGCATCAAATGGGGAGCAGATTACATTTATCACACATTCACACCTACAAGCGTTTCAGCTCAAAATGATACAGTTGTTTTTAATACTGGTGCAGCACAAAAACTTTTTGCACACGAAACGGCCTTTTATGTTTTGGATGATTTTGAATTAAATGATGTTATAAAAATAAATGCTGGATTACGATACAGCATGTATCACCACGTAGGCCCTTTCACTCGCTACATCAAAGGCGATGGAATTAGCACACCTGATAAGGAAATACAATATTCAAAAGGAGATGTCATTAAGTTTTATAATGGATTAGAACCTCGTTTATCTGCTCGGTTCTTACTTCCGGATAAAAGCTCAATAAAAGCAGGATACTCATACAATTATCAATATGTCCATTTAACTTCATTGAGTGCAGTTTCCCTACCGACAGACATTTGGTATCCATCAACAGATAAAGCCAAACCTGAAATTGGTTGGCAGGCATCTATTGGATATTTCAGAAATTTCATGAATGACATGTTCGAAACTTCGGTTGAAATCTATTACAAGGAAATGGATAACATGATTGAATACAAGGAAGGTGCAGTTCCAGGCGATGAAGTAAATGACAATACGGATAATCTTTTGGTTTTCGGTAAGGGATGGGCATATGGAATTGAATTTTTCATTAAAAAGTCTCTTGGGAAATTTACTGGATGGATTGGATATACATGGGCCAAAACTGATCGACTTTTTCCAGATTTAAATGAAGGAAATATTTTCCCTGCAAAATATGACCGACGTCACGATTTAAGTATTGTTGGAACCTACAAGTTGAGCGACAGATGGACTTTTTCGACAAGTTTCATTTATGCAACAGGTAACACACTAACATTGCCAAGTTCTTGGTACGTGCAAGAGCAAAATCTATTATTTAATTACGGAGCTCGAAATTCTACACGAATGGCGCCCTATCATCGTTTGGATTTATCCGCGACTTTTTACAGCAAAGATTTCAAAACCAAAACAGATGCGCAAGGAAATGAAATTCAAGTAAAGAAAAAAGTTAAAAGTAATTGGGCGTTTTCCATATATAATGTTTACAGTAGAGCAAATCCATTTTTCCTATATGTTGACAATGACGGGAATTTCTTGAATGGTGATTTTAAAATTACGGTGAAGCAAGTATCGCTTTTCCCAATCATACCAAGTGTAACGTGGAACTTTGAATTGTAGATTATGAGAACGCTTTATTTCATTTTTTTGGTTTTATTGGTCACCTCTTGTACAAAGGAAGTTAAAATTGATATTCCTGGATATAAAGAACAGTTAGTAATCGATGGAAGTATTGAAACTGGAATGCCGGCAATCGTTCTGTTGTCAAAAACCAATGATATTTATGCCCCAACGAATTTACAAGCATACATAAACGGGTTTATATCAGGTGCAACTATCGTTATATCAGATGGAAACTCAACTGATACCTTGACCGAAATTTGCACAGATAACCTTCCTCCCGGAACTGAGCAAATTGCAGCCGGCTTATTTGGAGTGCCTGCTGATTCATTAGTAAATCTTCATTTGTGTGCCTATGTTTCATTAGGAATGATTGGCGAAGTTGGAAAAACGTACTCCTTAAAAGTTATCGCTGAATCAAAAGAATATACAGCTGAAACACGAATTCCAGAACCCATTGCTTTGGATTCAATTTATTGGAAAAATGAAGAAAATTTGCAAGGATATGGATTTTCGTGGGCACGTTTGACTGACCCAAATATTAATGGAAATGCATATAAATGGGAAGTGAAATATATTTCAAATCCCACTTTTTCAAAACCATTTAATCCCTTTTTTGATGATCGATTCTTCAATGGTTTAAGTTTTGAATTTGCATATGAAAACCCTATGCTTTGGGATGATCCAAATACACCTGATAAATACAAAGGTTATTATGCCCAAGGTGATACAATCGTAGTGAAGTTCTCTACACTTGGTAAAAAAGAGTTCAAGTTTTTCGAAAAAAAATATAATCAAATATACTCAGGAGGTAATCCTTTTGCTACGCCAACTAACATTCCAACGAATATAAGCGGTGGCGCCTTGGGAATTTGGGTAGGATTTTCGCCAAACTACGACACATTAATTTGTAACTAGATTCTTCAATCAGTGAAATGGAAATTACTCATTTCAACTAGTCATAACGTTTTCTGAATTTCCTTTGGTTTCTTATTCGTATTTTTGAACAAATCATAAACCAATGAAAACCTATTTTGTATTTCTCTTTTTTCTTTCTTTTATCTTCAACCTTAATTCGCAAGAAAATAAAGCTAGTTGTTCGAAACGAGATCGATTTAAAAATCAACATTTAAAGAGTAATACATTATCTGTTGCGCAAATTGCTCAAACAGAAAAATACGATGTTCATTTTTATCAATTGGATTTGAACATGACCAATACATCAACCTATTTGTCAGGTACGGGACGTATGGATGCAAAGGCGATTCAAAACATCGATTCAGCTGTGTTGGAATTGTATCCGACTTTAACTATTTCTGAAATTCGATTAAATGGCATTCCAACTGCATTTTCAAGAACAGGAACAGCTATAAAAGCATTTGTTGGAGCAAATTCAGGTCAAACCTTTTCTCTTGAAATTGATTATTACGGAAATCCACCAACGGCACAAACAAATCCTTTAGGAGGAAGTGGAATTACTGCAGGCACATCACCAAGTTGGGGAAATAAAGTTGTTTGGACCCTTTCAGAACCTTTCTCAGCAATAGAGTGGTTTCCATGTAAACAGAGTCTAACAGACAAAGCGGATAGTTCATTCGTAAGCGTCACTGTTCCCGATACATGCAAAGCCGGTTCAAATGGAATACTAACAAGCATTGATACCCTCGGAAATGGTTTTTTGAAATTCAATTGGCAACACCGTCATCCAATTGATTATTATCTGATTTCAATCGCTGTTGCAAAATACATTGATTACTCATATTATGTAACACCTACTGGAGCACCGAATCCAATTTTCGTTCAAAATTATATTTACAACAACCCACAAACTTTACCCAATTTTATTGATGAAATTAACGAAACGGGTGATTTTATTGAACTGTTTTATGACAAGTACGGCCCCTACCCTTTTGAAGATGAAAAATACGGACATTGCATGGCGCCGATTTCAGGAGGAATGGAACATCAAACGATGACCACGCAAGGATTTTTCGAGAAAAAATTAACTGCTCACGAACTCGGACATCAATGGTGGGGAAATAATGTAACTTGCGCTTCATGGTGCGACATATGGATTAACGAAGGCTTTGCTTCATATAGCGAATATTTAATGCTCGAAAGCCTTTATCCAAATGAGAAAAATCAGCATATGCTTGATGTCCATCAAAACGTAAAAACACAAACTGGCGGAAGTGTTTGGGTGCTTGATAGTTTGAACGAGTCACGCATTTTTAGCGGTCGCTTGTCTTACGACAAAGGAGCTGCAATTGTTCACACCATTCGATTTTTAATAAACAATGACAGTTTGTTTTTTGAAGGACTTCGCGCTTTTCAGACAACTTTCAAGGATTCCGTAGCTAAAGGAGTTGATTTTAAAGATTTTATGAACGATTTCTCAGGCGTGAATTTAGACTCATTTTTTGAAGAATGGTATTTTGGTGAAGGATTTCCAACTTATTCCGTTCGATGGGAGCAATCTGAGCAAGACGTGTTGATAGAAATTTCACATTCAGCTTCAAAACCCTCTGTTACACCAACATTCACGAACGATATCGAGATTTTCTTCAATAGGACAGGACAATCCGACACGATTATTCGTTTTCCTGTTACTTCAAATATTCAATTCTATACCATCCCAAACCTTGGAACATTGAGTGCGACTTCAACAATGAATATAGATCCCAACAATTGGATTATTAATAATGCAGGTGCAATAGCTCAAGATAATTCTTTATCGACTTTTGAAATAACAAAAAATGAGGATCTTTCGATTTCACCGAATCCAAACAATGGAATTTTCACCATTCAAAATTTAACGAATAAATCGGATATTCATGTGATTGATATGTTCGGTCATATAGTTAAAAAAATCAGCTACAATCCGGGAGATTCAATTTACCTCAATGATTTAGAAAAAGGTAATTATTTGTTGGAGATCATTTTACCTGGAGATATGAAGCGATTAAAGCTTGTGCAAATTTGATTCATAGGAACAAATTCGCTCGTTCATAATTTGTAATCTCATTTGCATTCATTTTTCGCAATTTGCAAGTGATACTCTATTTTCAATTATCTAAATAGCCATTGACGAAACTTTTTAGATCTCTCATTGTTCTAACATAAACATCCATTCATGTTTAAATCCGGTTATATATTTACACCATTTGAAGCCCCTAAGCAGTCGCCATTTGAGAAATTGTTTGATATTTTTAGTGAGCTTATTACGCATACATCTGGAGATGTCGATGAGGCTCTTGATTGGCTCAACATTCTTGATAAAGAATATTCGTTAACATCTGATGAATATACGATGGAAGACTTTATGGAAGACCTCAAAAAGAAAGGGTATCTACGGGAAGAAATTCAACCGGATGGAAATGGTCAACTAGCAATTACGGCGAAAACAGAACGTGTATTACGTAAGAATGCATTGGATCAAATTTTTGGGAAAATCAGAAAAAGTGGAACGGGAAATCACAAATCCAAAAAAAGTGGACAAGGTGATGAATTAACCGGTGAGTTTCGTGATTTTCAGTTTGGTGACACCATTGAAAATATTTCTATAACAGAGAGTTTAAAAAATGCTCAAATAAACAATGGAATTGATGATTTTCAATTAACTGAACAAGATCTTGTTGTTGAGGATACGCACCATAAATCGCAAATGAGTACGGTATTGATGATTGATATAAGTCATAGTATGATTTTATATGGCGAGGACAGAATCACGCCTGCTAAAAAAGTAGCAATGGCGCTTGCGGAATTAATTACAACTTCTTATCCAAAAGACACGCTTGATGTTATTGTATTTGGAAATGATGCTTGGCCTATAAAAATTAAAGACCTTCCTTATCTGAATGTCGGACCGTACCATACAAATACCGTGGCAGGGCTAGAATTGGCAATGGATATTCTTCGAAGGAAACGGAATACCAACAAACAAATTTTCATGATTACAGATGGTAAGCCGAGTTGTCTTCGTATGCCGGATGGCCAATATTACAAAAACAGCAATGGACTTGATGAATTCATTGTAGAAAAATGTTACAATATGGCCGCACAAGCCAGAAAAATGCATATTCCAATAACGACGTTCATGATTGCACAAGATCCTTATTTACAATCTTTTGTAGAGGAGTTTACAAAATCAAATAAAGGCAAAGCATTCTACACAGGATTGAAAGGTTTAGGGGAAATGATTTTTCATGATTATGAAGCAAACAGAAAAAAACGAATTAACTGAAAATATGAAAACAACAATCGACACATTAGGCGCTCTGAAATTATCCGGATATAGACCAAAAAGCATTAAAACAGAACTTCGCGACAATTTAATTTCATGTCTTAAATCCGGTGAGCAAACTTTTCCAGGAATTCATGGATATGAGTACACGGTAATTCCTCAGTTAGAACGAGCCATACTTTCTAAGCACAATATTAATTTACTTGGATTGCGCGGACAAGGAAAAACGAGAATTGCGAGATTAATGGTTGATTTATTGGATGAATTTATCCCTGTTGTTGCAGGAACTGAAATGAATGATGATCCTTTTAATCCGATTAGTCGTTTTGCTAGAGATTTGATTGCAGAAAAAGGAGATGAAACACCTATATCTTGGGTTCATAGATCTGAACGTTTTTTCGAAAAACTAGCGACACCAGATGTTACAATTGCAGATTTAATAGGTGACATTGACCCGATTAAAGCCGCAAATTTAAAATTAAACTATTCTGATGAAAGAGTATTGCATTTTGGAATGATACCAAGAGCCAATCGTTGCATTTTCGTTATCAATGAATTACCTGATTTACAAGCCCGTATACAAGTGGCACTCTTTAATATTTTGGAAGAAGGAGACATTCAAATTCGTGGGTTCAAATTACGTCTTCCTCTAGATCTCCAATTTGTATTTACGGCTAATCCAGAAGATTATACCAACAGAGGAAGTATTGTTACGCCATTAAAGGATAGAATTGGGTCCCAAATACTAACTCACTATTCTTCTGATTTAAAAATAGCAAAGACAATTACTAATCAAGAAGCCGAAAAGTTAGAGAATCGTTCTTGTAAAGTTCACATTCCCGAATTAGCAAAAGACATTCTTGAACAGGTGGCATTTGAAGCACGAGAAAGCGAGTACATTGACCACAAAAGCGGAGTGAGCGCACGAATGAGCATAACAGCCTTTGAAAACTTGGTAAGCACAGCAGAAAGACGGGCCATATTAAATAATGAATTCGAAACTACTGTTCGTTTCAGCGATTTAATCGGCATGATTCCTTCGATAACAGGAAAAGTAGAACTTGTCTATGAAGGAGAGCAGGAAGGTTCTTCCTTTGTTGCAAATCATTTAATAAGTGAGGCCACAAAAACGCTTTTTTTAAAGTATTTCCCAAAAATTGAGAAGTTGAAAAAACAGGATCAAGAAACTCCATATGATGAAGTCTTAAATTGGTTCTTTGAAGCCGACGCACTCGAATTATCGGACGAAGCAAGTGAAGAAACATATAAATCTGCATTGAATGCTATCGTACCATTAAAAAAGTTCATTCTAAAATATCAACCTCATATTGAACAGAAAGATGCCTTATTTCTAATGGAATTCGTGATTTGGGCGCTGGTAGAATTTAAACAATTGTCAAAGAAGAGAACCGCTGATGGCATTTCATTCAACGATGTTTATGACAATTTGATAAAAGGACTTTAAGTATCAATAATAACAATTAAGGAATTGTATTTCAGTAGATTAATCCCTATTTTCTAAATTTATTCATAAGAATTGTTTTTTCTCGGAGAAGACTTTTGATTGAATGTTCCACTTGAAACCAAGTCCAGTAGAACTCATTTCAAATGAATTCAATGATTTGTTCAACAACCTTTTAGAATGAGTTCGATGAATCAGATAGGCTGATAAATCAAAGATGAATAGAAACCCTCCTTGTAAAATAAGTGCATTTCCAAATCCGTTGAATCGATCCATTGAGGAAAAATTTGATTTAGCGGAATTACGAAGCAAAAAGCCACTAGATATATAAACAACATCTAAACCTGTATTTATCAGAAAAATATTCTGTGTTTTCCGTTGTGTTTTAATTGTTTCGTTTAATGTTAGTGTTCTGAAATCATTTTTTGCCTTAAGATATCCAGGAATGGCAAGGGCAATATTAACGGTATTCCAGAGCACATTCATTTGATGAAAATAATAGGATTCACTCTTGGGAACAGTTGCCCAACCAAAACCACTTACTAAAAAATTGGAAGTAGCCCATGTACCAAGACCTATCATTAATTGTTTATCGATTTGAGTACGCTCTTTATTGAATTGATTCAGTTGTTGACCAGTTGACTGCAATGAAATTAACAAACAAAACAACAGAACTGCTCGATTCATAATTTACAATGATTAAAAAATAGTTTAATAGAATATTCCAGTTAATTCTCTTCAAAATAATAAACCCCAACTAGTAATAAGTTGGGGTTTATTTGTGACCCCGGCAGGATTCTAACCTGCAACCCTCAGAGCCGAAATCTGATGCGCTATACAGTTGCGCCACGGAGCCTTTGAAAGTGCAAAATTAATAAAACTATTCCTTACAGCTGTTTTGAAGGTAAGGAATTATTAAATTTACAATATCTATTTGGCTTTTAAAATAAAATCAGTAATTTTGCACCCTTATTTTATTAATTAAATTATTAACACTATGAATTCTTACGAAACTGTTTTCATTTTAACTCCCGTTTTGTCTGATGATCAGGCAAAGGAAGCAGTACAGAAATTCGAAAGCGAGATGAAGGGCTTTGGTGCCAAAATCAAGCATTCTGAAAACTGGGGTTTGCGCAAATTGGCCTACCCAATCCAAAAAAAATCAACCGGTTTCTACTTTCTAGTAGAATTTGAAGCGGATGGTAAAGTCGTTGCAGATTATGAACTTATGATGAAGCGTGACGAACGTGTAATACGTTTTCTAACTGTGAAAATGGATGCAGACCATTCAGCTTATGCTGAGAAAAGAAGAGCGAAAGCCGGAGCAACTGCGTAATTAAAGTATTAACCCAGAAAAATTAAAAGAAATGTCAAACGATATTCGTTACCTTACCCCAATTAATATTGATATTAAAAAGGATAAATATTGTCGCTTTAAAAAAAGCGGTATTAAGTTCATCGACTACAAGGATCCAAACTTCTTATTGAAATTAATAAATGAGCAAGGAAAGATTCTACCTCGCCGTATTACTGGTACTTCCGCAAAATACCAAAAGCGAGTAAATAAGGCAATCAAACGTGCTCGACACCTTGCGATATTACCATACGTAGGTGATATGTTGAAATAATCCAATTGTTGAACTTAAAAAATTAAAAATCATGGAAGTAATTTTAAAGAAGAATGTAGACAAATTGGGTTACGCAAACGAAATCGTTAAAGTAAAACCTGGTTACGGTCGTAATTTTTTAATTCCTCAAGGATATGCGGTTCTTGCAACTGCTAGTGCGAAAAAAGCGCATGAGGAAGTAATGCGTCAAAAGTCTCACAAAGAAGCTAAGATGTTAGCGGAGGCTCAAGAATTGGCTGCGAAAATCGCTGATGTTACAGTTTCTATCGCAACAAAAGCTGGAGAGAACGGTAAAATTTTCGGTTCTGTAAATACAGTTCAGTTAGCAGATGCTCTTCGTAAAGCTGGTTACGATATCGATCGTAAATCACTAAAAATCAAAGAAGAGCCAATTAAAGATCTTGGGACTTATGAAGCAGAAGCGAACTTATTCAAAGGCGTTAAACAATCCTTCAAATTTGAAGTTGTAAGCGAATAATTTCAATCTTTTATATCTGAAATCCTGGCAATCAAATGATTGTCAGGATTTTTGTTTTAATATTGTTCCAAAAACTGAAAATATGATCGATTTGCGAAGTGATACAGTGACTAAACCAAGTTCAGAAATGTTGGAAACAATGATGAAAGCCTCTGTTGGAGATGACGTATTTAGAGAAGATCCAACCGTTAATGAACTTGAAAAATACGCCGCTAATCTATTTGGAAAAGAAGCTGCGTTATATTGTTCTTCAGGCACACAAACCAATCAAATTGCAATCAATGTGCATGTCAAACCAGGTGGCGAAGTAATTTGCCACAAAGAAAGTCACGTTTACAAATACGAAGGTGGCGGAATAGCAAGAAATTCTGGGGCTTCTGTGCGATTATTAGATGGAAATAGAGGTAGAATAACAGCTGATGAAGTAAAAAATTGGATTAATCCTGAACATGATGTTCATTTTCCATTGACACAACTGATTTCCATCGAGGACACGGCAAATCGCGGAGGCGGTGCAATCTATGATTTCGAGGAAATAATAAAGCTCCGTAAAGTTAGTAATCAATTAAATATTCCACTTCATTTGGATGGGGCTCGTGTATTTAATGCGTTGATTGAAAATAGCATCGATTATAAAACCTATGGAAATCAGTTTGACTCAATTTCTATTTGTCTTTCAAAGGGTTTGGGAGCACCAATCGGTTCCTTACTTCTGGGAGATAAAGACTTCATCAAAAAAGCCCATCGAGTAAGAAAAGTTTTTGGAGGGGGTATGCGTCAAGCGGGAATAATTGCTGCTGGTGGACTTTATGCTTTGAAAAATAATATTTCACGTCTGAAAGAAGATCACGTCAATGCTAAAAAGCTTGAAAAAACATTAAACTCTTGTTATTGGGTCAAATCAGTCATCCCTGTTGAAACAAATATCGTTGTAACAATCCTCAATGACGAAAACAAACGCGACGAGATTATTGAAAAATTAAAAACAAAGAACATCTTATCGATGCCTTTCGGTCCTGGCATGTTGAGGATGGTTACTCATCTTGATGTCAGCGCAAATGACATTGATCAAGTCTGTGACACTTTGAGAAATTCATTTTAACAATAATACTTGTAACCTTTTGCATGATTTTAGATATAATGAATTGGCTAAATTCACTATATGTTCAATTTTTTACGAGCATTTTTTCTTTTAATCCTATTATATTCAACTGATTGTATTCATTCTCAGACAAACGATCCTTGTGTAACAAGCGATAAAAAGCTAATGAAACTTCTTGGTTTAGCTATGGCAAAGGACAATTTCGATGATAAAACGGAGTTATTCGCTCAAGCAATTCAAAAGTATCCAGATAATGCCGAAACATACTATTTGTATGCGCGGCTTTGTGAACAAGAAGGAGCTCGTTTAGAAAAAGACATTAAAACAAGAAATCAAGGGGAAGCATTGCAGAAAAAAGCGCTCTATTTCTATCAAGCAACGATTAAGAAATGTCCAAATTTTCATGCAGATTGTTATTACAAAATTGGAATAGAATTGCTTACTGTCGGTGACACAAAAAATGCATTACCATTCTTAAAGAAATTTGTTGAATTTCCTGAAGATAACTATTCCATTTTGCCACAAGACTTTATTCAAAAAAAAACTGAACTAAATGCCATAATTGAGGACATTGAATTTGAAAAAAACCTTCGTGAAAATCCGGTTCCCTTCTCCCCGTCTAAGGTAATGAATGTAAGTTCTAACCAAGACGAGTATTTTCCAATGATTTCTCCTGACAACGACTTGATCTTTTTCACGCGCAAAGTTGACAATACAACGTTGGGAAATATAGCCAATTTAATTGAGGAAGAATTTACCTTAGCTTCTCGTCTAAATGAGAGTCAAAATGTTTTCACCTACGGAGAGCGACTTCCTGAGCCATTCAATAACGGGACTTTTTATAATTATGGAACCGCCACCCTTTCGGTTGATAACAAGGAAATGATTATTTGCGCTTGTAAAAAAGAAAAGGTTTACAATCAAGATTATTTAAACTGTGATTTGTACACAACCAAATTCAAGCGTAGCGGAAAAGGTGGAAATGACTTTGAGTGGACTCCCCTTGTTAATTTGGGACCGAATATAAATACAAAAGATGGATGGGAAGCACAACCTTCCCTATCCGCTGATGGAAAAATGTTGTTTTTTACGACTTTTAGAAAAGGATCACGAGATAATGACATTTATTTATCTGAAAAACAAGCTGATGGATCCTGGAGTATGGCAAAACCTTTTGACATAATAAATACAGCAGGAAAGGATAAAAGTCCTTTTTTTCACCAAGATGGAGAAACACTTTATTTCGTTTCTAGCAGCACCAATTCTCGAAAAGGAATGGGAGGACTTGATATTTTTTACATTCGACGAGAAAATAATGGATGGACTAAACCTCAAAATATTGGTTTTCCAATTAATTCTGAGCAAGATGAACTCGGTCTATTCGTTTCGACCAACGGAAAAGTAGCTTATTACTCAAGTGATAAAGATGGAGATTGGAACATCTATGCCTTTGATCTCTATGAAAAAGCGCGTCCTAAAGAAGTAGTAATTCTTAAAGGAACACTAACCGATGATTCAGGAAAGCCAATTTCAGACGCAAAAATTGAGGTGACATACAACGGAACAGGAGAAACCCAAACTTTCGATGTGAATGGAGATGACGGAAAGTATGCTGCAGTTGTAAAAGTTTCAAACCCTCAAGATGTTACTATAAGTGTAAGTAAAGACGGGTTGGCATACAATGCAAAAGTCGTTGAAAAAGAAGTTTTTGAAACTAGGAAAAGTTCTAACATACAAGTCGGAAACATCAAAACCGATAGCATCAAACCGGGAAGCGCCTATCAATTGGATGAAATATATTTTGCAACAGATTCCTGGGAATTAAACAAACGATCCACACTCCTACTGAACGGATTTTCGTCTTATTTAAAAAAGAACCCAACATTTAGAATTTCTGTCAATGGACATACAGATGATATTGGAGATGATGAACAAAATAGAATTCTATCTCAAAAACGAGCAGACGCCGTTAAATTATATTTAGTAGAAAAAGGAGTAAGCTCGGTGCAAATTGAAGCTATGGGATTTGGAGAAACGAAACCAAGGGTTCCGAATACAACTGAAAACAATAGAGCTAAAAACCGAAGAACGGAATTTCAAATCCTGGACTAAAAGCTAGAAATTAGTTCTTCTTGCGATACAATGATTCGTATTGATTAACCCAATCTGCAACTGACATTTTTCTAACTAGCTCCCCAATTAATTCATATGGAATGTCGGACATTTTCTTGAATCGAACACATGATTTTCCCATATCGAGTTTTGCTTTCGAATATTTCGGGAACTCGCCAACGAACCAATTCATCAAATCAGCATTACCATAAATACCCATGTGATAAAAAGCAATGAAGTTCTTTTGAGAAGCGATATTTATAAACGGAAGTGGAAGTTTTGGATCACAATGATAGCCATTCGGATAGATCGAATGTGGAACAACGTAACCAATCATTCCATAATTAATGCATTCTTCAAAACCTACGGGAAGATTTGTTATAATCACCTCTCGAAGTTGATTAAATGCTTCCCTCCTATCTTGAGGTGTATTAGCCAAATATTCGGAAACTGTCACTTTAAATTGTTCTTCCAGGATAAACTTTCAACGCTTCTCGCAAGACAACAACAGCATTTCTCAACGAATCCTTATTTAAAACATAAGCAATTCGAGCTTCCTGTTGCCCCGCTCCTTTCGAAGAGTAAAACCCATTTGCTGGTGCCATCATTACTGTTTGACCTTCAAATGAATATTCTTCCAATAACCATTGACAGAATTTTTCCGCATCATCAACAGGAAACTTAGCGACACAATAAAATGCCCCGCTTGGTTTCGGACAGAATACTCCAGGAATTGAGTTTAATCCATCCACCATGATGTTTCTGCGCTCAACATATTCAGAAACAACATTATCAAAATAAGATTGTGGAGTATCCAAAGCAGCTTCAGCAGCAACTTGATCAATCGTTGGAGGAGAAAGACGAGCTTGTCCAAACTTCAATGCTGAAGCCATTACCTCTTTATTTTTTGAAATCATCGCACCAATTCTTGCCCCACACATTGAATAACGCTTGGAAACAGAATCAATCATGATTACATTATTTTCAATTCCTTCCAAATTCATTACAGAAAACGGTACAGCCCCATCGTAACAAAACTCACGATAAACTTCATCAGCAAATAAAAATAAATCGTGTTTTTTAACGATATCTCTCAATTGCTCCAATTCCGACTTTGAATAAAGGTAACCCGTAGGATTTCCTGGATTACAGATGACTATCGCCTTTGTTTTGGAAGTAATTTTCTTTTCAATTTCTTCAACAGGTGGCAAAGCAAAGCCATTTTCAATAGTCGCGGTTACGGGAACGACATTTAGTCCGGCAGTAACGGCAAATCCATTGTAATTCGCATAAAAAGGCTCAGGAATAATAACTTCATCACCCGGATCACAAGTTGACATAAATCCAAAAATCAACGCCTCAGAACCTCCAGTTGTGATGATGATATCATCTGGTTGAACATTTATTCCTGTTTTCAAATAATAGGCTGATAGTTTCTTACGATAACTTTCAAATCCAGCTGAATGGCTATATTCCAACACTTTACCATCAAAGTTCTTGATGGCATTAAGCGCAACTTCCGGAGTTTCAATATCAGGTTGACCAATGTTCAAGTGATAAACGGTTGTTCCGCGTTTCTTCGCTGCTTCTGAAAAAGGAACTAATTTACGTATCGGTGAAGCCGGCATCGCAACCGCCTTATTTGAAATTTTTGGCATAATCTAATTTTTGAGTGACAAAATTAAGGAAACTTCTATTTCTTAAATTCTCGTTTTTACTTACTTCTTCATTAAATATTCAACAGCAGCAGCTGCATTCACAAATCCAGCTGAAATGGATACATCTTTCATTGTTCCTGTTGCATCTTTTCCTTCTTTTCCAGGAATCGAAATTGTTTTCGTGTAAGGAATTGCTGTTTTCATTAAAACTTCTTTAACTTGTGCGGCCGTCAATTCAGGAAAATAACCACGAATCATCGCAGCTACACCAGCAGTTGCAGGACATGCCATACTTGTTCCAGAAGCGTCTTCATAACTTGCGTTCGGAACTGTTGAATAAATATCCACACCCGGGGCAAAAACATCAACTGTTTTAGAACCATAATTTGAAAAGTCGGCTAATAATTTTTTATTTTTAGAACTGCTCGCCCCTACTTCAATCCAGTTGTCAGCAATTGTTCCGTCGTTTAGAATACGTGTTGGGTATGAATCCTCAATATCTTTATTCTTCGCATCATTACCAGCAGCATGAACAAATAATACGTCTTTACTTTTAGCGTATTTAATTGCATCATCAACAACATCTTTATTTGGTGTATAATATTTACCGAAAGACATATTAATCACTTTAGCCCCATTGTCAACGGCGTAACGAATCGCGTTTGCTACATCTTTGTCACGCTCATCTCCATCCGGAACGGCGCGAAGAACCATGATTTTTGCGTTTGAAGCAATTCCGTCGATTCCAATACCGTTTCCTCTTTTTGCAGCAATGATTCCTGAAACATGCGTTCCGTGCATCGCATCTGGACCTTCATAACGATTACAACCATAGTAACGTTCAGTCATATCATTTGGATTATCCCCAACAATCGATCTCCTCACACTATCCGCATCGATTGAATTCATTTTGATCATTCCTCCAAAAGTTTCTTTAGCAGAAGAAAGCTCTTTGTCCAATTTATCGGGTGGATAAACCAACATGATCTTTCCAATACGTTTCTTTATTCTAGTTTCCATTTCATCTTTTGGAACATATGCTTTATTGGTCTTTTTACTGAAAACACCATTAGAAGCCGCTTTTACATTGTCAATATAATTTGAAAGCATTAACACGCCTTGGTATTGTTGTTGATTTTTAGCGTTTTCTTTCGCTAAATCGTCTTTCAACTTCAAATATTTTTCGTAACGAGATTTGTCTTCCGAATTTAAAGAACCAACATCTTTTCCTTTAAAATAGTTTGATTCAATGCGACACATGCGAGCTAGTTCAAGAGCTTCCTTGTTTATATCATCGTTTGCTCCTCCTAAGAAAGACCAACCGTGAACATCATCTACATATCCATTTTTATCGTCGTCAATACCATTGTTTGGGATTTCATCTTCGTTTACCCAGATAACATCTTTTAAATCAGGATGATCGGTTTCAACACCACTATCAATTACCGCAACAATTACATCTTTAGGTGTTTTTCCTGCTAATAATTGATAGGCTTTTTCAGCTCCAACTCCATAAACTTTATCCGATTTAGGGTCCTTCAAATACCAATTCAATTCGGCAGCTGGCTTAGGTGCTTCGCTCTTTTTAGATTCTTGTGCATTCAAATTCCAACAAACAAGCGCTGCGGAAACAAAAATAAAATTCTTTAACATGTGTGATTTTTTTAACGACAACGAATTTAATCAATTTCAAGGCTGAATAAATAAAATTGATAAGAATATAAATACATTTTTCAGTTCCAATGAATTCAAAACTTTATTTTTGTCATTCAAAATTCAAAACTATGAGCAACATCGAACGCATACAATGTTTAATTATTGGATCAGGTCCTGCGGGATATACAGCAGCAATTTACGCCGCACGTGCAGACATGAAACCTGTTCTTTATCAAGGTTTACAGCCAGGAGGACAATTAACAACAACTAACGAAGTGGAAAACTTTCCTGGATATCCAACAGGAGTTACAGGACCAGAAATGATGGTTCAATTGGAGGATCAAGCAAAACGATTTGAAACGGATGTTCGTCCGGGGTTTATTACAAAAGTTGATTTTTCTGGCGATGTTCACAAATGTTGGACAGATGACGGCAAGGAAATTCATACAGATACCGTAATTATTTCTACTGGAGCTTCGGCAAAATATTTAGGTTTGGAAAGTGAGCAAAAATACCTTCAACTTGGAGGCGGGGTTTCCGCTTGTGCTGTTTGTGATGGTTTTTTCTACCGAGGACATGAAGTGGTAATTGTTGGAGCTGGAGATTCCGCTTGTGAGGAAGCCCATTATCTATCTAAACTTTGTAAAAAAGTTACAATGCTTGTCCGTAAAGAGGAATTTAGAGCATCAAAAATCATGGCTGATCGCGTGAAGGCTGTAGAGAATATTGAAATTTTGTTCAATACTGAAACATTAGAAGTTTTGGGTGATGGAGAAGTTGTAACCGGTGCGAAAGTAATCAATTCAGCGACCAAAGAAGAGAAAACAATTCCTTGTACTGGATTTTTTGTTGCGATTGGGCATAAACCAAACACCGATGTGTTCAAAGATTTCATTAACCTAGACGAAACTGGTTACATTAAATATGAACAACCTGGAACTAGCAAAACGAATGTTGCGGGAGTTTTTGTTGCAGGGGATGCTGCGGATAAAACGTATCGTCAGGCAATCACTGCTGCTGGAACAGGTTGTATGGCTGCGTTGGATGCTGAGAGGTATTTGGCGGCGAAACATTGATGTTTTTTACTTTTTTGCCTTAGCAGAAAAAAGTAAACACCACGAAGTAGCAGCGAAGCTAAAAAAACTGCTTTTCAACTTTCAAAAGGAGTTTCTTTTGAAACGAAGTTGATTTTTTCAATAACGATATAAAACAAGTTTCTCCCCTCAAGGGGAGATTAAGAGGGGAGAAATAAAATCAAAATAGGGGTTTTCATGGATATTGTCACCCTCCTCAGTCCTCCCTCAAGGGAGGAAGAACTAAAAATCCTCTAACAACTTACTCAACGAAACATCCAAACCATTCGCTATTTCCAATAAATACAAAATACTTGGATTGATTTTTCCTTTTTCTAATCTGTTTATGGAAGGCTGGTCTTTGCCGATTTTGAATGCTAAATCCGTTTGACTTAAAGATTTCTCCAACCGCAGTTCACGAACCCTTAAACCTAACTTGATTAATTTATCATTCAATTCCACGTTGGGAATTTCGCGAAGTAATAGCTATAAAAAGATAACGGATTTGTTATATTATAACTTATTTGCTATATTTGAATCGATTTTAACACAGAAATGGTTCAATTAAGGCTAACCACCTGAAATCAATAATAAAAGTGGAGTCAAGTGAACCACTTCGCTCAGCGAAAAAAAACAGGGAGAAAACCAAAAATCCATAAGAGTAGGTATAAAATTTAAATAATTTAAAAATGAAAAAGTTTTTTTTAATGTCAACATTTTTATTGTCCTTGGGATTTGCAAATGCCCAGAATATTGGCTCTGCTGAAATGAGAGGAAATATGCTATATGTTGAGGATTTGAACGGTAAACAAATTTTTTATGGAACAGGTTTAACTGGTCAAGTAATTGATTATAGTTCTGAAATGATTGTTTCTCGACAAAGTAATATGACATGGTGCTATGTGATTTCGAATGGAAGACTTCAAAGTATTTATGGCGGTAATTTCGTCGAGGGAGATATAAAAAGTGTAAATGGAAAGAGTATCCTTACTAAAAAGGGTAATATGACTTGTAAATATAATATTTCAGCAACCAATCAAAAAGCAACATTGGAATATTGTCGATAATAAAAAAAGGCCTATTTTCATTCAAAATGAACGCCTATTTTTTTCAATTCAAAAATATTTTAAATCTCTAAGGCTATTAATAATAATAGCCTTATTTTTTATCCTGCAACCGATACCCCAATCAACTTACCTATTACAAAAGTAATTGCGGCAGCGCAAAGACCAAATACAACTTGTCTAAATCCTGAAAACCAAATGCTTTTACCGGTAAATAATGTAATGATGGAACCGATCACGAATAACCCAATCGCACTTGAAAGCGCACTGAAGAAAATCCCCCAAAAACCACCAACGAAAAAGAATGGTATGACGGGAATTATTGCACCAATTGCAAACAAAACAAAAGATGCCACGGCTGCTTCCATCGCTGATCCTTTTAATTCTTCAGCGTTAATTCCAAGTTCCTCTTTGACCAAAATTTCATGGGCGTGATCTTTATCTGCGATAATAGATTTGGCCATTTGACGCGCTTGTTCTTCAGGAATTCCTTTTGACATATAAATCAATGCTAATTCTATTTCTTCTCCTTCTGGATTTGTTTCCAACTCATCCATTTCGAGTTGCATTTGATTTTCATATAATTCTTGGGAACTTTTAACAGAAATCCATTCTCCCAATGCCATTGATAACGCCCCAGCCAAAAGTCCCGCTAAACCAGTTAATAATACTGTACTTTGACCTCCAGTAGCACCAGCAATTCCCATTACCAAACTAAAGTTGGAAACCAAACCGTCATTGCCACCCAAAACTGCAGCGCGTAAAGCATTTCCTCCAACAGATCGATGTCTTTTTTCAAAACGAGCCAACGTTCCTCCGGATATATTTTTATTACTATCAATGATATTTTTAAGGATTGTAACATGCGCTGTGTCAGAGATAGAACGTGCAGTTTTAGAGGAGCTACGGGCATTTAAAATTCCTAAAGAAACACTTTTTTCTGTGTCCAATAATACGCCAAGAATGTAATCGTAGCCAAAAACTTTCCCAATGAGTCGCAATACCATTGCTCTTCTTGAAGGCTTCGGCATTTGGTCTTCGCTAAGTCCATTTTTTTTCAAAAAGGCAAGCGCATGACTTTTTTCGATGTCACTCATTTGTTTAAACACGTGAGCTAGGTGAGCATCCTCTTCGTTATCAGCTAAAATCGAGTATAGAAAACCTGCATCAACTTCAATTTGAATATTCTGAAGAATTTTGTTCATTTGAATTATTTAAAAATGAATCGAAAATTAAAGCAATAAAACTCGAAAAATGTTACTACCTAATCTTTCCCTCTTGCATTATTTTAATGAAATGAAACCCTCTCGGAGCAAAGCCTTCGTTGTAAAAAAACTTATGCGCTTTGTAATTTGTGGTATACGAATCTAATGCCATCATCGTGCAATTGTGTACTTCAGCTTTTTTGGCTAAAAAATCGAAAATCAGTTGTCCAGCACCTTTGCTGCGGTGTTCTTTGGAGACTACAATGTTATCCAATTCCAAATATTTTCCACACCACAGTTTGTTTCCTATCCAAAAACCGGAAATAGCAATGCATTCATCATTTTCAAAAACTCCGACTTGTCCATAATTATGAGGCAGCATCATGTCCAATTCATTGCTGTATTCTTCCAAAGTCAATGTTGGATACAAATCATTTAAAATAATTAAATGACTCAACATTTCATCTTTGTCAACCAATTCTCTAACAGTCATCATTTTCTCAACGTTTTTACAAATAATTCAAAAATTCTACGGTATTCGTCATACCACGAATAACTTTCCTTAAAGCCATGTGCTTCAACTGGGTAAACGGCCAAATCCCAATCTTTCTTACCAAGCTCAATGAACCGCTGACTTAATCGTACCACATCTTGAAACTGTACATTGTCATCAACCATCCCGTGTAACATTACTAATGGTTTCTTCAAGTTTTCAGCAAAATAAATTGGTGAACTTTTACGATAGGCTTCCGGATCAGTTTCGGGATAATTCAAAATGTTGCTCGTGTATTCGTGGTTGTAATGAGCCCAATCCGTTACGGAACGTAAAGCAGCGCCACAAGCAAATTCGTCGGGTGACGTCAATAATCCCATCAAAGTAATGAATCCTCCATATGATCCTCCGTAAATTCCAACGCGATTTGGGTCAATGTTGAGTTTATCAACCAAGAATTTTTTCGAATCAATGAAGTCTTGCAAGTCGCGTCCGCCCATATGTCTGTAAATTGCTGTGCGATAATCACGACCATAACCTTCACTCGCTCGATAATCAACATCCAAGACGGTGTAACCCAAATCCACTAGCAAGTTGTGAAACATGTATTCTCGAAAGTAATTACTCCAATAATAATGGGCATTTTGAAGGTATCCTGCTCCATGAACGAATAACACCGCTGCATTGTTTTTCTTTGCTTTTTCAGGCTGATAAAGACGCGCATACACCCCTACTCCATCCGATGCCGGTATTTGAATTACTTCCGGTTTTCTCCAAGCATACGAATTAAACTCTTTCGTCGTGGAAAAGGTAATTCGAGTCATTTTCGTATTTGGAAGGTTATCTGCAACGTACATTTCCCAAGGAGTTGTGGTATTTGAAAAACGTATAGCCAGTTTCTTTTCATCCGGTGAAACTTGCACATCGTGAAATCCTTCATTTTCCAAAATCGGTATCCATTTTTTTGATGCTATTTCAAACTGATAAAAACCGCGATTTCCAGGATGCGTTTTGTTGGTGGAAATGAAAAATCTCTTTTTATCCTGAGCTAATTGTGCACTGTAAATTTCGAACTGTCCTGAAGTCAATTGTTCTTTGATACCATTTTCTATGTTCATTAAGTACAAATGAGAGTAACCACTCTGCTCTGATTGATAATAAAACGTTTTTGCATCTTCAAGCCAACCGAGTGTTCCTTGCTCTGAATTCCACGATGAAATTCCAGGTCCACCAATCCATGCTTCATCATGCTGATGTTCGATTTCCTTGAGAGTCGCTTTTTCCAAATCAATCAGTACAATCCAACGATCTTTGTTGTCGGAACTTCTGACATCACACAAAGCGATATTTTTGGTTTTCGAGAAAATAACGGGGTGTAGAAATAGATTTCGGTCTTTTTCGAAAATTCCTTTTCCTGTTGTATCCAAATAAAGTGGTTTCTTACGAATATCGGTCAAATGTGAAAAATCCAATGAAATCAAAGTGTCTCGTTCAAATTGATAAATCGCCATAGTTTGGTTGGGTTCGTTGGAACTAACTTTGGCTCTTGCCGGAATTGACTTCGTATATCCATCAGCCGTGACAAACTGTTCGAAAGTGGTTGAATTTTCCTCTTCGTTGTGAGAAGAAATTATCACCACAAATTTTCCATTCTCACTGATTTGAAGTGGTTGTGTTTTTCCTTCTCCGAGGTATTTAACTCTAGGCTCCTTGAATAAGGAAATTTCATTTTTTTTATTCCAATCATTTCGTTTATTCTTGACGTTTATAAATTGAAAGAGTTCGGTTTGCTGTTTCATTAAAAAAGTGGAATCCTTCTTTTCATTTTTTTCAATCCCAGATTTAAAATTCGTTAATTGCATAATCGAACTAAATCCATCTTTCTCCATGTAGCTATAAAGATTTAGACCAAGTTGAAAACAAACTTGCACCTGATCACTTTTATTTGATCCATTTTTTGAAATTCGTTGCAGATTGAAAATAGCTTCACCAGTTTGATATAGCAATTGATATTCACCAGTTTTTTTACTCAGTTTCACTAAATTATTTCCATAAATTGAAAATTGATCCGGAAATAGCCTTTGTGAATAATCAAATTCTAGAATTAACGACTCAGCTGTTTCTTTGCCAATTAATTTCTTTCTTGCTTTTTTTAATAAATCGAATTGATAAGTCGAGTAACCAGGTAATTTTTCTTCATTGGCTTGAAAAAATACTTTCGTTCCATCATAATTCCAACGCTGATATTCGGGTAAATAACCGACAAAATCATTTCCTTTCATGATTTCCTTCAAATCCAACTGTGCATATAGAATTGCACAATCAAATAAAAAAAGCAAACCTATAATTACAAACTTTTTCATGGTTTAAAATTAAGATTCTTACCCTCAACAAAAATGTATTTTCGTTAAAATTATTTCTCTTCGCGACTAAAAACGTAATTTCGTTTTGGAAATGAGGATAATTAAGAAATTTTTAGCTGGGATTCTGAGTCAAAAAGCGTATTTGCAAACCTTGCATATTGTTTTTTATATCATGTATGATCTTCGTTTACTTCGTGGAGACAAACGATTCAAGTATCATTATCTTATCCGAAAAATCATTCAGGAAGATTTTGTTGTAGTAGACATAGGAGCGAATTTAGGTTATTTCGCAAAAAATTTCTCTCGACTAGCAAAAAAGGGAAAAGTAATTGCGATTGAGCCAGTACCAGCATTTTACAATGTGTTGAAACATTTTTTAGGTAAAAAACCCAACGTTGAAATATACAATGTAGCACTTGGAAAAGAAGATGGAATAATTACGATGGTTATGCCCGAATCAGATGGATTTATTCGCACAGGATTACCACACATTCCCACGTCAGAAGAAGAGAAAAACAACAACAAAACACAAGAAGTAAAAATAGTAAATGCCAAAGAATTTATAGGGGGAATTCAAAAAATCGATTACATCAAGTGCGATATTGAAGGATATGAAGGAATTGTATTTGAAGAAATTAAGCCAATATTGGAAGTAAAACGACCAATGGTTCAATTGGAAATTTCTGAACAAAACAAGGAACAAATATTAACGCTATTCAAGGAAATTGATTACATCCAATTTGGAGTTTCAAACTTCAAGTTTATGCAAGAAAATGGAATTCAGAAAGAGGAAGGTGATTACTTCTTTGTTCCCAGCGAAAAAATCAATTATTTTAAAAAACTGATTGGATGAGGTTTCAATTTTTGATTTTAATTATAGTCGTATCAACGTTTTCGGGTTGTAAAAAGGGAGCAGGAACGTTTACGATCAAGGGAATCATAACAGATGAAACATTCAATACAGGTTTATCCGGCGCTACAATTGAATTATATAAAGTCCCCGTCGCATCTAATAATGAAATATTGGTTGATTCAAAAATCTTAGGAGCCGATGGATCCTACGAATTCACTTTTCCAAGAGAACAAATTGAGAAATACGTCATACGCGTAAATAAAAATCTCTATTTCCCAATTGAAAGCTTGGTTTATTATTCATCTTTAAATGTCGAAAGTGATAATTTTCGAAATTACGGAACCGCGGCAAAATCTTGGGTAGAAATTCGTTTGTTGAATAATTCACCAAATATAGGAGATCATTTGATTTATACAAAGCAACAAGGACTTAATGGTTGCTTGGAATGTTGTCCAATTACCGAACAAAACTTTTACGGCGCAACTGACACTTCGATTTATTGCATTAATAAAGGAAATACTTTATACTCAATTCTCTATCAGGTAATTGGGACAAACAATACGGGAATTAAGGAGGCAATTACTATTCCATTTGATACGACTCAGATCTATCTAGCCTACTAATTAGAATTAGCGGTATTTTCATTTCTTTAAACGAAATCGTTTAAACTTCGACGTTATGAACAATTTTGATTTTTTTAATAAGTAGTTCTACTTTTTTCCGTCAGAAAAATACGTTTTCAAAAAAGTAATTCAATTCGGTAGGAATACAACTATTTCTGCATTTTGTTCGAATAAATAAGGATTTTAACATTTTTTGAGAGATTTCAACAATGACCAATTTTTAATAATTGGATTTGAGTACACTTAAGTTTGTATTCAAATGAACTGAAAATAAGAATAATACAAATCTTCACAAGAAATCGATAACTGAATTGAAAGAGATTGAATTGAATTTTGCAATGAAAACAAAACAACATCACAAAAATGAAAATCGACAATCTAAATTCTTACACATGTCTAATTATATACATTACTTTCTGACATACACACCAATTTTCGGAACGCTACTCGGCGGGTATTATCTTTCCAATATTTTGATGAAAGAAGGTCGACCAATTAATAAACTTATATACCTCATTTTCATTTTTTCTTCAGTCTGCTCAATTTATGCATTCAGTATAACTAAATTTCAGAATGTTAATCCGCAATTCGTTCGAGAAAATTTCGAATGGCTTGATGAAAAAATAACCTTTGTATACTTATCTGTAAGTTCATTATCGTTACTTGGATTTTTATCTCTAACTGGGCTTTTCTTTTTTCAAGGAAATTACACGAAAGAAATCTCCTTAGGAATTGTCATATCAATTTTAGCTCTTTTCAGTTCTATTTTTTCGATTCGCTCGGAATACATACACCCAAGTTGGAAATTCTACACAACTTATTTAGAGTATAAGGCTACCAAATCCAATAATGATCAATCAAAATTAAATACCAATGAAACGTTTAGAAAATAAAATAGCCCTGGTCACTGGCGCAGGATCGGGAATTGGAAAAGAAATCATGCTATTATTCGCACGAGAAGGCTGTAAAGTTATCGCAACAGATATTTCCGAATCGCGAATTACGGAACTCGAAAAGGAAACTAGTTCTTTTGAAGGGAACATTAAATTATTTCACGGAGATGTTTGTGACAACAAGCATATTGAAGAACTCGTAACAAATTGTTTAAATTCATTTGGGACAATTGACATCCTGATAAACAACGCAGGAATTATGGACAATTTTGAGGCGGTTGATGCAGTAGATGAAGCTGAATGGAACAAAGTATTCAACACAAATATTCATGCACCATATCGATTGATGCAACGCACGATTAAGCATTTTATAAATAAGAAATCTGGTAATATTATTAATATAGCCTCAATTGGAGGATTATATGGTGGTAGAGCTGGTGCCGCATACACTGCAAGTAAATTTGCGCTCATTGGACTTACAAAAAACACAGGCTTCCTTTTCGCGAAAAAAGGGATTCGATGCAATGCAATCGCCCCAGGCGCCATTGAAACTCACATTTCTGATTCAATTGATTATTCGAAACTTACCGATGAGATCAAAAATCGAATCATGCCAGGTTTGGTTCTTAATCCTAGAAATGGTAAACCAATTGAAATAGCGAAAATTGCACTTTTTCTCGCATCAGAAGACTCAAGTTTTATCAATGGAAGTGTAATAACCGCAGATGATGGTTGGTCAGCATACTAAATAGCAAGAATTTCATCAAATAATTATAACATAAAATCAAATAAATACAACAATAAAGAGCCTGATTGTCAAGAACTTTGAACTATTAATAACAACTAATATTTTTAAAAATGGAAACAAAAACGAAGGCAAAAGTTAAAACTAAAAAAGTAACAGAAGAATTTAAAATAACAGGCAATTGGGCCGAAAAAGCACAAGCCTTGAAGGATAAATTCCCGAAGTTAACGGAAAGCGATCTAAAGTTTGAAGTTGGAAAAGAAGAGCAACTTGTAACAAGATTGGCAACCGCATTGCACAAGAAAAAAGAAGAGGTAATTACGATGCTTAAAAAGGGGACCATAAAATAAACCAACCACTCACTGATTTAATTAACTTTTCTTACAACAACAAACAATTAATTCAGTAATTCAACCACTAACCCTTTTTAACTTAAAAGTGCTCTGAAATCAACTTGATTTAAATTCAATTTAATCGGTTGAAAATCGGTTGATTTCGGGCACTTTATTAAACAAATTCAATAACTTTTTAATAATCAATCAAACATCAACAAATGGAAACACCAACAAGAAACAACACAGCAACAATCGTTACAGTAGCATTAGCAGGAGCCGCAGCAGGAGCGCTTTTAGGAATCTTATTTGCACCTGACAAAGGCAGTGT
Organism: uncultured Lishizhenia sp.; assembly: GCA_964534395.1. Lineage (GTDB taxonomy): Bacteria > Bacteroidota > Bacteroidia > Flavobacteriales_D > Crocinitomicaceae > UBA952. The sequence continues at coordinate 92,364 of CAZHOW010000006.1, read as the reverse complement.
TACCCGAAGCAGAATTAGCGGAAGAGCACGCGAATTAGCAGGTAATTTAACCGAAACGTTAGGGATTCGCAGGCACACGGAAGAACACGCAAAAACCCCTGCCCCAGGAGTCGATCACATTTAAAAAAAGAGCCTGAAGTTTCCTTTGACTTAACATGAATCCACTATACCCAGATTGATTTTTCATCAATCGACGATTAAACTTCAGGCATTTTGAATCCCGGTATGAAAATACCGGGATTTCTTAACCTCTAAATATGAACAAAGATGTCTAACTCATCCTCATTAACAGAATTTTCTGAACATTTAAAACAATATGTTCGAACAACAATCGAAATAATAAAACTCGAATTGATCGAACGAACCATCATCATTTGTTCGTTCATTTTAATTCAAACACTGAAATGGTTACTTTTCGCCATCGGCATTTTTATGTTTAGCATCGCTATTGCCATATACATTTCTGATAAATCCAGTTCATTCGCGATTGGCTTCGGAGCCGTCGGTATTTTTTATCTAGTACTTGCCGTACTGTTTTCAATTCTAAATCAAAAAAATGTGGAACAAGTTATTCAAAATAAAATAATAAAACACATTTTCAGCGAAGAACATCAAATCAAACTATAATCCTTAACTCAATTCAAATGAAAGAGCTCAGACAACGCATCAATGCCCTTCATGCCTTACAAAGCGAACAAGAAAAAAAGTTAATTCAATCGATTGAAGGAACCATAGAATCTGTTTCACCCGCATCATTGATAAAAACTACAATCGGTACCTTTTTTAAAGACAGCGATTTAAAAGAAACATATCCAAAGCTTGCTATTCGCTTGTTATTTGGAAATATCGTCGATCGATTCATCAGTAAAAAATCACCTATAAATGAACCGATAAAGGATTTAGTAGCCGTTAAATTGGTCAATGCCCTTTTCAATGATTCAACAAAAAAAGAAGTAATTCTAAAAGAAAGAAATCACATCTAAATAGAGAGCTAAAAAAACGACGGATGGAGCGATTGAAAGTGAAAAAGGAAGGCGTTCTGCTAGAAAAAACAACTCTATTCTTTGAAAATGAAGCTGTTTTCAATCCTGCTGTAATCGAGGAAAACGGTATCATTCATCTTTTTTATCGTGCATTGAGTAAAGGCGACTTTTCGACAATCGGTTACTGTCAGTTGGATTCACCTCTTCACATAATTAAAAGAAATGAATTGCCAATCTTAATGCCTCAATTTGATTATGAAAAAAAAGGAATTGAAGATCCTAGAATTGTTAAAATTGATGGACTTTACTATCTAACATACACCGCTTTTGATGGAATAAATGCCCTTGGCGCATTGGCTATTTCTAAGAATTTAAAAGAATTTGACCACTGGGGGCTAATCACGCCTTTAATGCTTGAAAATGAAGATGAATCAACAAACTTTGATCGCATTGCTCATACTTATTCGGATGAAGTAGCTATTGATAATAATGTCGAGTTTGTATGGGATAAAAATGTTTTGTTTTTTCCAAAAAAAATCGATGGGAAGTTTTACTTTGTTCATCGAATCAAGCCGGATATTCTATTTGTGATTGTTTCAGACTTAGGAGAAATAAATGTGTCGTTTTGGGAGAACTATCTATCTAATATTCCTAATTACCGTTTAAATTGCGACCCTTTACATCTCGAAAAGGCAAATTATTTCGGAGCAGGTTGTCCGCCTATTGAAACAGATAGAGGATGGATTTTCATTTATCACGCGGCATATGAATGCGATGGTGAATTAATCTATAAAGCGCATTGCATTTTACTCGATTTACATAATCCGTTGAAAATAATTGCCTCTCTCCCCTATTGTCTTTTCGAACCAGAATACGAATGGGAAATTGAGGGAAATGTAAGAAATGTCGTTTTTCCAACCGGATGCCTTTTGAAGAACGATTTGATATATATCTATTATGGTGCTGCCGATACACGAATCGCATGTGCATCTTTCTCATTGAATGAGTTATTTGAATCTTTTATTTACCTCAAAAAAGAGAACGAAAATGTCTACTAAAGAATTATTAATTCAAACTGAAAATTATACCTCCAATCCATTCCGCTTGTTGAATGAAACTGATCAATTGGAATTATTATTAATCTCATCATTTCCCCAAAGACAATGTGGAATCGCAACATTCAGCGAGGATTTCAGAAATAGCTTACTTGAAAAATTTGGAGGAGTTTTAAAGATTGACGTTTGTGCAATTGAAAATGAACCAGTTACCACTAAACTTCAAGATCCGATAACATTCGTATTGGAAGCTCATAATCCATCAAGTTATTTAAATCTAGCAAAAAACGTAAAAAGAAATCCCAATATTCGAGGTATTATCGTTCAACATGAATTTGGTTTATTCGGAGGAAATTATGGCGACTACTTGTTTTATTTTCTCGATCACGTCGATTTACCTGTTTTTGTCACCTTTCATACCGTTTTACCAAATCCTACTAAAGAGAGACTAGAAATTGTACGTAAAATTTCTGATCGCGCCGTTAGACTTGTTGTTATGTCGGAAAATAGTGCTAATATTCTTCAGCGCGAATATCAAATTGATGTTAAGAAAATTGAGATTATCACTCATGGAGTTCATCTTACTCCTTTGAAAAATCAAAATTATCTAAAAGCAAAATTCAAACTCACTAACAAAAAAGTACTTTCCACATTTGGACTTCTCAGTGAAGGAAAAAGCATTGAAACAGCGCTTTATGCTTTACCCGAAATCGTTAAAAAACATCCGGAATGCGTCTACTTAATTTTAGGGAAAACACATCCCGAAATCTATAAACGTGAAGGAGAAAAATATAGAACCTATCTACATGAGTTAGCAGACGAACTTGGCATTTCTTCACATGTGCTCTTCGTTAACGAGTTCATTTCATTGGAATTGCTTCATGAATATCTGCAACTTACAGACATCTATCTTTTTACTTCCAACGATCCTTTTCAAGCCGTTAGCGGAACATTTGCATACGCCATGGGATGCGGTTGCCCTATCATTTCCACAAAAATTCCACAAGCGAAAGATCAACTGAAATCAGCCGGGATTTTAATCGAATTTCAGGATGCTACTCAACTTGCTCAAGCGGCGAATTACTTGCTTCAAAATCCAAAAAACCTCGCCCAGATGAAAATCAACGCACTGCAGAACACGCGCCCGTCATCCTGGCAAAATGTAGCGATTCAATATATGACTTTAATTGAGGAAGAGCTCGCATCTGAAGAAATTAAAGAGCTCAAATTCAATATACCGGAATTTAATTTGAGTCATTTTTTTAATACAACAAGTCAAAACGGAATCATTCAATTTTCTGTTGCTGAGCTACCTGATTTGGAATCTGGATACACGCTTGATGATAATGCCAGGGCCTTAATCGCGATGTCAGAATATTACGAACTCACAGAGGATAAAGCAGTCCTTGAGTTAATTGAAATCTATTTTCGATTCGTTGAGAACTCCCAACAAAGCGATGGAAAATTCCTTAACTACGTCAATCGTTTTAATGAATATACGGATCAAAACTTCAAAGAAAATCTTGAGGACAGCAATGGAAGGGCAATTTATGCTTTGGGAATATTCATGTCTCACCAAAAATCGCATCGCCAAAAATATTATTCAAGAATAGAACGGTTAATTGAGAATTCAATGGTTCACCATAAAAACTTGAAATCACCTCGCGCAATAGCCTTTACAATCAAGGGATTGTATCATTATAACCTCATCATAAACAACAAATCAACATCAAGGACAATTCTTGAATTAGCCGATATGTTAGTTGAATATTACACCAAAGAACGTCAACCGGATTGGCACTGGTATGAACATTCGCTAACCTATGCGAACGCCATAATTCCAGAATCCCTACTTTATGCTTATTACGTTTCCAATGATTCCATTTTCAAGGAAATCGCTAAAGAATCATTTGACTTTCTGTTAGACATACTATTTACAAAAAGACACATATCAATCATATCAAATCGCACGTGGTATTCCAAGGATAAAGAGGTTCACCCTTTTGGGGAGCAACCGATAGATGTCGCTTACACGATTATCGCATTGCAAGAATTTGGAACTTGTTTTGAAGATCAAAAATACCTTTCATTTATGAAAACTGCTTTCGAATGGTACCTAGGTCACAATCATTTGAGCCAAATTGTTTACAATCCAGTTTCAGGCGGCTGTTACGATGGTTTGGAACACGATCACGTGAATATAAATCAAGGGGCGGAATCAACAGTAACTTATTTGATGGCAAGAATTAGCGTTGAAAAAGAAATTCGTAAACAAGTTGAATTCACTGAAATACTTGAAATTGAAAACACTTAATCACAAATCTAAACATGTACAAAATAGAAATAAACAATCGAAGGAAAATCAAATCCATTCAAAACGAATTCAACGAGTTTTTTCCCCATTTGAAACTGGAGTTTTACAACATGCATCCTTCCTCAATCTACGTTAAGATAAAAGAATATTTGGATCAAAAAAAAACACTTCAACAATGCAGAGATGCTAGTAAAGATGGATACTTATTCATCAATGAGGAAATGAAAGCAAATGAATTGAAAACTACTTTGAAAAATGATTTTGGACTGAACGTCGACATTTTTCACAAAATTGGAAAGGAACAGTGGTCGAGCGAACCTGTACCTAATGAGCAAATATTAAAAGAAATCAACTTTGAAATTCAGTAAATAAACAAACCAATTCAATTTAAACTAATCACAATTAAACTAACAATTATGGCTTTAAAATTTTACATCAAAAACATGGTCAGCAACAGATGCAAGAGTCAACTTTCACAAATTCTGGAGGACATGGGAATTCCGCATCAAAATGTGGAACTCGGATCAGTTGAAATTCTTCGTGATTTATCCCTTATCCAAGAATTGGATTTCAAAAACAAACTCAAAAACTCAGGTTTGGAATTGATGGACGATCACAAAACCATTTTATGCGAGAAAATTAAATTAGTCATCATTGACATGATTCACTATTCAGATGAAAATATCAAGGTTAATTTCTCGGTTTTCCTCAGTGAAAAATTAAACCACAATTATACGTATCTATCTAATGTATTTCGCTCAATTACAGGAATGACGATACAACAATTCATTATCATCAATAAAATTGAACGCATCAAGGAATTGTTACTCTATGGTGAATTGAATTTATCTGAAATTTCCTACAAATTGAATTACAGCAGCATTGCGCATCTTTCTAATCAATTCAAAAAAATAACAGGAATTACGCCGTCGAGTTTCAAGAACATGGAATTAGCTACTCAACGCATTCCACTGGAAGAAATCGGAAACGCTTAAAAAAATAATATTCGAAATCGAAGCTTTGTGGTTGTGACTTTAAGCGACTGCAAAGCTTTTTTTGTTCTTACATTTTTTCTTTTAAAATCCAATGTAATACCCCACATTCAACCCTGCATTGAACAGATAGGCAGTAATAGGTGAGTCAATGATTTTCAAAAGTCCGTATCGAAAAGTCGGCTCAATCCGCAAACTCATTTTATCCGTCAAACGATAATCCAATCCAATACTGACCATAGGAGAAATATTAAATCTGTTATAACTAGAACCATCTGAACTTTGGGATTTTTCTGTTCGATTCAAATAATATAAAAACAAAGTTTGAGATTCTTTAAGCAACAGATTAGTTGTTGCACCAATACAGGTAATAAAGCGCAATTTGTTTTTCCGTTACTAAAATACGCTCTTATTCTTTAACCTAAACGAAGAAAAGAGGAAAAAAAGGTGGGTGTAGTTGATTTTTTAAAACGTTTTTCGAAACGAAAACGCCAGATTGATTTGTGATTTGCTTGTTGGATATGCCGCCACATTCCACGATAGATCTCTCGATTTAAAGGTTTTTCGGGTAATCAAAGACCAAGTACTGAAAATAACCGTGCTTGTTCCCAATGCGACATTCATCAAGGCAAAATTTTGTTGTGCTTGGTTTACGTAAGAGCCCATCCAGGTATATTGAACTTCAGGAAAGTTGAGTGCGCCCAAGGTAATTTGTCCGGCACCGAGCGCCATTCCGATTATGGGAGTAACAAGCTGTTTGTTTTGTTGCTTGATTTGCATGATATTGAGTACGCTCATCCCAAGGTTAGCTCCAGTAAAGGCAGCAGTTGCATATCCAAAACTGGGTGTTATGTAATTTTCAGTTGGCGTTGTGCCGTAAGTAGGTTGAATCATTGCGCATTCCAACTTTGTCAAGCCGTTCGATGCTATCCACTTGTCAATAACATTCCATTCCATTTCCATCAGGTATTCGTATTGAAATCGGGCATTGATCTGTTCTGCCACTCCCCTACCTGCAGTTTGCGCAATCAAATAACCAACGGCACAGATATTCCCTTTGGAGTCAATAAAACAAGGTTTTCGCTCATTGGGAAAATCTTTATTTTCAGGAAAAACGCCTTCAACCCAATAATCATGAAGATTTTTGATGGCTTTTAATCGATTCTTTTTTTGTTTTTTCGTCAAATGCGCTGTTGATGCAGATCTTAGAATATTCTCCGCATATTCTAAATGTGTTTGAATACGGAGGTTTTCGCTTTCTGAGCCGCTGGGTAAAACATTGTATTTTTCAAAATAGCTTATGTCACCTAAAATGGCATTGACAGGTTGAATGTTATTTGCTTTCACCAATGGCAAAAAAAGCAAACTGATAATCAAAGATAGAATTCGGTTCATACTACGGGTTTATTTTCGTTCTGAATTTGAAAACGTAATATTTTCTAATTAGGGGGTGGAAATTAATTTTTCGTTCTGAATGTATTTAATGAATCCTATAACTAACGTTTCGACCATTTCCTTGTTTTTCAATCAGTCCTTTTTGAAGTAATTCCGATAAAATGCGTTTTACGGTTGGTGAAGGAATTGCCAATTTTTCAGCGATCTCTCCTGATTGAATATTCGGACGATTTTGAATAATGATATAAATCGCTTTTTCCTTCGGCATTAACTGAGTTTCAGCACCACTTTCATTCAATTTTGCCATCAATTGAGATTGAATATTTGAAAGACAGCTCAAGAAAAAGTTAATCCAAACTGTAATATCTTCATTCGGTCTTTGCCCCTGACAACTTCTCAATGCCTGATAATATTCATTTTTTCGGTTTTCAATCTCGTGTTCAAAACTCACATATTGAATCCATTTATATCCACTCTTAAGTAATAGAAGGGCTGATAGTAAGCGACTAACTCTTCCATTTCCATCTTGAAAAGGATGAATACTTAAAAATTCATACACAAATGTTGCTATTTTTATCAGAGTATGTACTTCTTTTTCAGAGTTATACCATAAAAATAATTCCCTCATTTCATCCTCCGTGGCAAATCCTGCGTCCGTAGTTTGAAAAATGATTTGGCGAGAACCATCCGGAAATGTTGCCTCTAATGCATTACTATGTAGTTTATACTTACCCCTGTGCCAATCGTCCTTGGTGCTGAATTTCAGCAAATTACTATGCAAACTTTTTAAATGATTTTCAGTAATTTGGATATCCTCAAAAGAATCGGAAATTAAATCCAATAATTCAAAATAACCAACAACTTCTTGTGCGTCTCTGTCATTTAGCTTTGTGAGATCAATGTGTTGAATTAACGCATCAACTTCCATGTCACTCATTTTGTTTCCCTCAATTCTATTCGAGGCTCCAACGCTTCGAACTGTCGCAATGCTCTTTAATTCTTTTAAACCTTGACCTTCTTTGCGTTCAATTGCTGACCAGTTTGCATCAAAACGATCGATATCACTAATTGCATTGATTAATTCCCAATCAATTTTTAAGGTGAATTTAAATATGGTTTCATTCATAATGATACGATTTGATACGCAAATATACGAATATGATACGATTAATAAAAATAAAAATGATACGATTTGATACGAAAATATACGATTGTGATACGATTAGTTAAAACACAAATGATACGATTTGATACGAAAATACACGATGGTGATAGGAAAAGAAGGATTCTTTATTTTGAATTAAATCTTAAGAAACTCGTCTTAAATCAAAAAAGTTGCTGAAATTCTTTCTTTAAAAATTCAACTGTTACCTCTGAAGGTAATTGCTTCAACCGTGCGAGCATTTCAAAAATTTTGGAAGATAAATCCAAACCGGTTGATGTTGGACTCATTTGCTCACCTGCGGCATTGATTAATTTAATGATGTCTTCTTTCGAATTTTTTATCATTTGCCAACCTTCAGGAGAAATAAATAACTGTTGTGCCACATTATGATCGTATTCTTCTCGAATGGATTTGACAAATTCCATTTGCAAAGCTCTTGCGGGTAATCCGGGGTTATGTAAACGCATAACCAAACTGTTCGGGTGAATTCGTTCCATCAATAAAATTGCTCGCTGGTAGGCTTCCAATCGCGTTGGTAAAAAATATTCTTGACGTTGTTTTTTTAATTCGCCTTGCAAATAAATCAATTCCTTCTCACCTTGCTTTTTCAAAAACAAATAAACAACATAAACAAGGGCCGCTGAAGTAACAAGCAAAATCCCAAGAAAAACAACCAATTTCATAGCTCAATTTTTTGTGCAAAGTTAAAATTCAGAATTGAAGTAAGGATAAAAAAACAAGTTCAAATCAATCCATCGGGTTAAATAGATTCGTAAACTTCTTAATTCCTTTGAAGGTCAATCCAAATAATAGAATAAAAATTGCAAAATATGCATCATTTAAATTGAACTCTATTCCACGATTCAAAACGGATCGCTTGAGAATGAGTATGAAAAGAATTGTGGACATTGTAGAAAGTACTCCCGGGTATTCGTTTTTCATTACGACTCGCCATGAAAAATCAGAATTCGAAGGAATTCGATTTCGGAAACTTGGAATGAACGTGGGAACTTTTTCTGACCATTGTTTAAATTTCTCACCAAATTGCCTCTCCAGAAATCGCTCTTCGGCAAACATAATTCGCTCGTAGTACAACCAGAAAATGAGCGTAAAGATGATAACGAACCAACCATTTTCTAGAAAACAAACCAAACCCAACCAAATCAAACAATTACCAAAATAAAGCGGGTGACGAACAATGGAATAAATACCTGTTGTATTTAGTTCTTTGGCAACTTGATGACTGCGATTCCTTCCAGATGATTGCATGTGCCTTCTTCCAATAGTCAAAATCCGAAAAATATGTCCAGAAAAAATGCAAGCAAATGATAGAATCCAAATTAGAAACCGAACTAACTCATTTTTATTCAACACGTTATATGGAGTATAAATCGCTACGGGAATGGCAACTAAAAATAGAACTAGCGGTAAATGCCCGCGGTATTTAAAGAGAAAATTTCCGCTTTTTTCAAAGGAATCGATTAGCGCCATTCAAAAAAAATTCTTATATTGCCGTAATTAAGCAAAATTAGTATTTTAAGCCTATCCCATGAAAGAAAAATATGAATTGGAATTTATCTTGAACTCTTCTCCTCGAATTCTTGAAAAAATGTTCTCCTCTCCTGATGGGTTGGGTGAATGGTTTGCGGATGATGTAACTGTGAAGGATGACATTTATACATTCAGTTGGGATGGCAGTAGCGAACAGGCTCGTTTAATTCATCATAAATTACAATCACGGATACGTTTTAAATGGCTTACAGACGAAGAGGAAGGTATTGATTCATATTTTGAAATTGGTTACAACATCGATCCGATTACAAATCAAGTGGCTTTGAATATTACGGATTTCGCATTACCTGAAGATAAGGAAAGTGCCATTTTGCTTTGGAATCAGCAAGTAACAGACCTAAAACGCATTCTTGGCGCCTGATCGCATTTTTAAATCGCTACCTTTGTAAAAATTCCAAGACTTGAAACGTCTTTATTTATTTAGTATTCGATCTTTTGCTGGTCCATTCGTCATAACGTTGATAATATCAATGTTTATCCTAATCCTTCAATTTTTTTGGGTGTACATCGATGATTTGATGGGAAAAGGTCTTGGGGTTCTCGTTATTTTGGAGCTCCTTTTTTACGTTTCTGCAAGTTTAATCCCTCTTGCATTGCCTCTAGCCATTTTACTTTCATCCTTGATGACGTTTGGAAATTTGTCGGAAAACAATGAATTGACAGCTCTCAAATCGAGTGGATTATCATTGTATCAAATCATGCGACCTTTAACATTTGTGGTAATTGGAATCGCTTTCTTTACATTTTATTTTGCGAATTATGTTATACCCATATCTAATCTCAAGTGGCACTCACTGATTTACGACATACAAAACACAAAGATCTCAACCGTATTAACCCCAGGAGTTTACACCAAAGATTTTGAGGGTTATGCGATTAAAGTCAAAGAAGGAAAAGATAGTGTTTACAGAGGAATTACAATTCATGATCACACTACGCCAACTGAAATTAAAACTGTTAAAGCGGAAGAAGCACGTGTATATAAATCCGAAAATGGCCAATTTCTTTTTTTTGATCTGAAAAACGGACGAATTTACGAGGAGATGGATATCCAAAACCCCATTTTTACACCAAATGGAATTCCTTTAAGTAATAGAAAATCAACCAGACCTGCTAGAATTTCTTCCTTTGAAAAAGGAATATATAAATTGAATATCTCAGGTTTTTCTTTGAACCGTTCTGATGAGGATATTTTCACTGACAAATACGAAATGATGAATGTATTTCAGATTACAGACGCAATGGATTCACTAAAAATAAAAAAACAGAAAATCTTGGATCAATTCGCGATTGGATTAAAGAATCAACACGCCTTAATTAATCGTATCAAAAAAATTAAAAGTCAGGACTCAGAAGTTTTGAGACAGACAGTAGTTCAGGAAGTCAATTTTGACAAATTACCTAAATCTGAAAAAATAAACACCTATAACTCTGTTATTTCGGGATTATACAGCAAAAATGAAACAATCACCAATCAAATCGCTTTTTTGGAAACTACGGATAACGAATCGAATTTATATTGGATCGAATTTCATCGTAAGTTCGCTTTGACTTATGCAATCATCGTTTTGTTTTTTGTTGGAGCTCCGCTTGGTGCAATAATTAGAAAAGGAGGATTTGGAGCACCTGTTGTAATTGCTGCACTCGTTTTTATGCTGTATTTTATTTTAGTAAGCATTGGAGATAATTTGGCAACAACGAGGGTTGTAGGTCCGTTTATCGGAATGTGGATGGCAGGAATTTTCTTCACGCCAATTGCAATTCTCATAACCTGGGCAGCAGCAAATGATGCTCAAATATTCAATAAGGAAGCATGGTTAAAACTGCTTAAAATGAAATTAAAAAAGTAATGCTATTGGTTACCTTTAACATTACGCAACGTTGGCGTCCAAACGCTCGATTTAACCCCAAATAAATACTTAAAAAAGCCGATAAAGAGCGCAAAATTCATGAAATAAAAATGAATGATCAGGTTGGTTACTCTTGTATTGATCTTTAAAAAAGAAAGCAAAGGACTTAAGAATAAAAAGGCTTGGACAAAAACAATTACAAGCATAAACGAAAAGCGAGTCGAAAGAACTAGTGAACTTGATAAGGAAAAAATAAGAAAAAACGGTGTTAACCACCGTAATACCTTATGTGACCAAAAAGCAAATGCAACTTTACTCCAAACTGGTAACAACAGATGTTTGAATCGAACCAAGTTTTGAAAATTACCAATTGATATTCTAATTTTTCTTTTAAATTCCTCAATGGCTTTGTCTGGAATATCCTCAAAACAAACTGCTTTTTCACGAAATACAACTTTTCCATTTTTTTCTAGAACTTGCATCGTCATGAAAAAATCATCCATGAAAAAATTCTTTGGAACCGGTTCATAAGCTGAACCTCTAATAGCATAGCAACCTCCCTCTGCACCAATAACAATATCCCAAAGTTCACTTTCTGATTTTTTAATTCTGTTCTCTCTATCGATATACGATTTCTCAATACTCTCAAAGGTAGATTCGCTCTTTGTACGCTTCAGAATATTTGCACAAACCATATTTATTCCGTCGTCATCAAATGGAAGCAATAACTCGTTGATTGTGTCCTTGTTGAAAAGAACATTCGCATCCGTCAGAATAAAAACATCGTGATTGCATTTTTCAGCTAATTTGTTAATGATAGCAGCCTTACCTGTTCGCCCTTCAAAATTAACGAGGTGAAGATTATCAAACTCGGATTTTAGATTTGTAACAATTTCATTGGTAGCATCAGTTGATGCATCAGAACCCACAAATACCTCAAGATTTACATTTCCCGGAATGTTATTCAAAACACTAAGTAGTTTTTCCTTAATGATTTGATCTTCATTATATGCAGCAATTAAAACCGCTACGCTGTAAGATTGAGTAGAATAGTTTTTTTGCTTCAATTTAGTTGAACTCAAAAAATTGAGCGATGCTGGGTAAATAACGTAGGTGTGAAGAACTAATGCAACGCTTAGCAATAAAATGAACCAAGCTATTATCATTTAGGAGGTTGAATCAATTGTAAATAAAACGCATTTAGCTTGCTTGCAATTGGCAGATAATCGAAATGATTCCTTGCAAAAACAAGGGCATTTTCCTCCAAACTGATTCGCAACTCTTCATTCTTCAAAAGACGGATGACAGCATTCGCAAAATCTTGTGAATTATCATGAAGTATGATGTTCTTTTCATGCTCAGCATAAATTCCCTCTGCTCCAATTTGAGTTGAAACTATTGCCTTTCCGAAACACATTCCTTCAACAATTTTGATACGCATTCCGCTACCAGATAAAACAGGAACGATCATCACATTGAATCGATTGTAAATTTCAGCGGCATCAGGAACATTTTCACGAATAATAATTCGTTCATTTGCAAGCAGTTTAAATCGTTTTGGAATACTCCTTCCTGCAATAACAAACTTCGCATCAGGAACTTGATTACTGATTTTTTTCCAACATTTATCTAAAAACCAATCAACCGCCTCTTGATTTGGTATCCAATCCATTGATCCAAAATGAAAAACAGAAAAGGGATTAAATTCAGTGTAACTAGTTTTAAGATACTTTTGCGTGTCAACTCCCGTAATTGAAGTATGAATTGGTAAAGTTGTTAGGTTAGAAATGTAATCTGCATCTGCGTTTGATATAGGAACAATTGCATCAACCGACCGAAAAATTTCGTGTTCAAATTTTCTGAGTCGCTTTGCTTGAATTCCTAAATAGATTTTTTGAAACCAAGATTTTGACAATTTTATGTGTCGATCCCAAATGAGGTATTCAATATTATGAGCCCGAAGAACAATTTTGGCTTTGGAATACTTACGAATTAAGGGAATATAAGTTGCCATAAACAATCCCTCCAATTGAACAATATCAAAATCTAATTGAGTCAGTTTTAACTCTAGTTTCTTTTCGAAATTGGGGTCAAAAAACCGTGATACAAAATATGATTGATCGGAAAATAAATTCGAAAAAGCTCCTAATAAAGTTGGGGTTGTATTAATGTAAAAAGATTGATATATAATTTCTTTGGATAAACCTTGCAAAACTTCTTGATCAGACTTAAAATGCTTTTTGGTATTTAACGAAAAAATATGCAAATCAACACCACTCTCTTGAAGACCTTTCGCCATATTATAAATGGCGATACTACTTCCATCATTTGGAGGAAAAGGAGCTTTATTACATAAAACTAAAATTCTCATTAATTCTTTTTCATTTAAATTTTAATTCCTGAATGAACTAAGGATTTAAATTATTTTGCGAAGATAATCTTATATTCTAAAGGTATCTTTTTTATGAGTCAAGAAAATTCGGTAAACAGGGAAGAATAAGCTAAATTGTAAATCAAGTAAGATTTAAAACTGAACCTCAGAGAATATGTGCATGAAGAATTAATCAGTTTCTAATTTAAAAATTGAATATTTCATCTACTTTCTTAAAACGATAAGCGAATATTTCCTCCAATTTTTTCCGAACAATAATTGGATGAACAAGTTTTCCCAGTATTCCAAATGGTAAAACATAAGAAACGATATCAGTCATTTCCACGCCACCTTCAACCTCTTTGAAATGATGTTCGTGATGCCAAATCGTGTATGGACCTTGACGTTGCTCATCAACGAAAAATTGATTTTCTTTCACCGTTTTTATTTCAGTCACCCAGGACATTGGAATTCCAAAAAGAGGTCGAACCGTGTATGCGATCATCAAACCTTCATACATTTTTTCAGGAACTTCAGTTTTTACCTCAAACCCCATATAAGGTGGAGTTATGACTTTTAGGTTATTTGGCGAGGAGAAAAAATCCCAGCAGGTTTTGATATCCGCTTTGATGAATTGAGTGCGTTTTAGTTGATACATGTAGAAAAAACACAATGTATTTAAATTTGTTCGAAAATCATTCAAAGCGATTGAATTCCAACCGCTATGAAAATATTTTTTTTTAAAAACGCAACTCATAATTAGTGCTTCTCCCACCGGCTGCCTCCTTTTGAAGCATCTTTTTTTCAATCAAATCATTGATATCACGTATTGCAGAATCCTTGGAACATTTTGCAATTTTCGCCCATTTCGAAGATGTGAGTTTCCCGTCAAAACCATCCAACATTTTATTGAGTAATTTTTTCTGTCGTTCATTCAAAATGACATTCGTGTGTTTTGTCCAAAACTGAGCCTTGCGAATTATGCGCGCCAAAATAAAATCAGTTGATTTCAACGAATTTATCAAGCAATTCAAAAACCAAACTATCCAGTCAGTTATGTCAAGGTCTTCGCTCTTCTGTGTTTTTTCCAACATTTCATAATACTCTTTTCTTTCAACTCGTATTTGCGCCGACATACTGTAAAAACGTTGATTGCTTTTATCTGATTGCGCCAACAACATATCCGTCAATGCGCGTGCTATCCTTCCATTTCCATCGTCGAAAGGGTGAACCGTTACAAACCACAGGTGAGCAACCGCTGCTTTGATTACTAAATCAACTTTTGGATTATTGTTGTTAAACCAGTCTAAAAACTGGTTCATTTCCTTCGCTACAAAAAGGGAATCTGGAGCTTGAAAATGCACTTTTTCTTTACCCATTGCTCCTGAAACGACTTGCATTGGACCCGTTGTATCATTTCTCCAATCTCCAACAACTATTTTATAAATACCACTTCTACCAGTTGGAAAAAGCGCTGCATGCCAACTGAATAATCTTTCGGAAGTTATTGGTTTAAAGCAATTTTGGGTGGCATCGAGCATCATTTCTACAACACCATCCACATGTCGCTCAGAATGAACAGCACCTGCTATTTCCATTCCTAATCGCCTGGCTATCGAGGAGCGAACTTGCTCCGGACTCAAAAAATCACCTTCGATTTCTGATGTTTTCAGAACGTCAAGTGTCATCGTATCAAGTAATGCTTCATCACGCATTTCAAAACCCAATGATTCCATTTTACCAATGAGCCTTCCTTGTAAATTTCTGGCTTCACTCAACGAACTCATTAATTCGTCATTGTTCCAGACAAAATGTGGCCAAGCACTTTTTTGATAGATGTAAAATGACATTCGTTGCTATTTATGCTACGAATATACAACTTATTTGTCGCAAACAAAAATTATATGTTGCATTTAATGCATCGATTAGCAAGATTATTCGTTGCAGAGGACTTAAACCTTCTTCAATCCTACCCTTTTCCTTGCAACATCAACTTCCAATACCTGAACTTCCACGTGTTGATGTAAAGCAATAAACTTCGAAGGATCATCCACATATGTGTCAGCTAAATTCGATTTGTGAATCAATCCATTTTCTTTGATTCCAATATTTACGAAAGCTCCGAAAGCCGTCACATTCGTAACGATTCCAGTCAACGTCATCCCGACTTTCAAGTCATCGATGGTTTTAATTCGGTGATCAAATTCCAAGACCTTCGCCATTTTGCGTGGATCGCGTCCCGGTTTCTTGAGTTCATTGATAATGTCATCAAACGTGTAATTGTCAATTTGTGGAAAATCAGTTTTTTTCAGGCTGTTTAACAATTCCGAATTTCCGATGAGCGATTGAATATCCACTTTCGCATACTTTGCAATATCCGCCACAAAAAGATAACTTTCAGGATGAACAGACGAATTATCGAGTGGATTTTTTGCATCTCGGACCCGAAGAAAACCAGCGGCTTGCTCATAAGCCTTATCTCCCAATCGTTTGACTTTTTTCAATTCTTCTCGTGATTCAATCTTGCCTTTTTCAGTGCGATAAGCAACAATATTTTCAGCTAAAGTTGGTCCAAGTCCGGAAACATAGCTCAATAAATAAGGTGAAGCGGTATTCAAATCAACCCCAACTGCATTTACAGCTGAAATTACGACATCATCCAGCGCATCTTTCAATAAAGTTTGATTGACTTCGTGTTGATACTGCCCCACTCCTATTGATTTGGGATCAATTTTCACCAATTCAGCCAAGGGGTCCATAAGCCTTCTTCCGATTGAAACCGAACCACGAACGGTTACGTCATAATCCGGAAATTCTTTTCTCGCAATTGAACTGGCTGAATAAATGGATGCACCATCTTCTCGAACTACGTAAACCTCCACTTCCTTATTGAAGCGAATTTGCTTGATTAAGGATTCTGTTTCTCTTCCGGCAGTTCCATCACCGATTGCAATTGCATCAATTTTATAGGATTCAACCAATTGAGCAATTTTGGCTTTCGCTGCTGCACTTTCATTTTGTGGTGGATGTGGATAAATGGTTTGATTCATCAGCAATGAGCCCGATTCATCCAAACAAACGACTTTACAACCCGTTCTAAAACCGGGATCAATGGACAAAATGCGTTTTGAGCCCAACGGCGGTGCCAATAACAATTGCCGTAAATTGGTAGAAAAAATTTTAATGGCTTCTTTGTCCGCTTTTTCCTTCGCCTCATTCAAAATTTCATTTTCAAGCGACGGACACATCAATCGTTTGTAGGATTCCTTGCATGCTTCAGCTACAATTTCACTGCACGCATCATTTCCTTTGACAAAAAATCGTTCCAAGGATTCAATGGCTTCTTCCTGATTTGGTTGCGATTTCAATGAAATAATCCCTTCGCGCTCGGCTCGAATTAACGCCAACAAACGATGTGAGGCACATTTATAAAGCGGTTCAGAGAAATCAAAATAATCGCGGTATTTCGCTCCTTCTTCATCCTTTCCTTTAACCACTTTGGAAACCAATAGTGCTTTTCGCTGAAATAACTGCCGCATTCTGGAACGAGCCACTGTGTTTTCGTTTATCCATTCAGCAATGATGTCTTTGGCTCCTTCGATTGCCATATCCTCATCCAAAACTTCACCTCTTACAAATTTTTCTGCCATGACCTCCGGTTGACCTCCACGTTGCGACATAATCATTTTAGCAAGTGGCTCCAATCCCAATTTCTTAGCTTTTTCTCCCTTTGTCAATCGCTTTTGTTTGTAAGGCAGATAAATATCTTCCAATAAAGTCGCTTCGAAACAGGTTGAGATTTTCTCTTTTAACTCAGAAGTCAGTTTTCCTTGTTCTTCAATCGCATTCAAAATCGTTTGCTGCCGTGCCGTAATTTCGTCGAATTTCTTCGCTAAATCTCTGATTTGAGCAATCTCAACTTCATCCAATCCGCCCGTCATTTCTTTTCGGTAGCGAGCAATAAAGGGAATGGTAGCTCCTTCATTTAATAATTGAAGTGTGTTTGAAACAGCTTTTTGGTTTAATCCGGAATTGGATAGAATGTATTCGTGTTGTTGCATTTAAAATAAGAATGATTGTATAGGATTATCACATATCACCTCCCTCTGAACCAGGAAGTTTGGATTTATTCGACATTTCCAATTTACCCAATTTGTAGGTAGCCGTCAGGAAAATCCGTCGCGTCAACCACTTAAATTCAGATTCTTGGTAAACTCCTGGACGATCAACCTCGAAATAAAATCCTTGCTTGTTGAAAATATCAGTTATTCTCGTACCAACAGACAATTTTCCTTGCATGAATTTCTTTTCGAAAGCCAAATCAATCGGACCTTGTCGCTGAGCGATTCCTTGAACTGTAATACGTCGTCCATTATAAGTCACACTCAATTGAACACTTGCGGTTTTATTCCAAAATTCGATAGCAGTATTGTATTTAAAATTCATTACGTAACCTTGCCTGTTTGGCAATTCGGCGAGATTCGTAATATACCATATGTAGTTTCCATTCCAAGAAAAGGTATTTCGCCACCAAGAGTAAGGTTTGTAGGTGATAACTAATTCCTGTCCCAATGTTTTTGTTTCTGAGATATTTTTAAAGGTAACGGCCGAAGTTCCATTCTCATAAAATTCCTTGAAACGCGTGATTACACCTTTATTATGTCGATAATACGCACTTGCTAAAACGGACCATTTCTTTTTATCCATCGAAAATGAAAAGTCATATGAATCGATGTATTCAGGCTTCAAATAAGGATTACCTCTTCGTAAATTAAACGGGTCGGCATAGGTCGTAAAAGGATTCATATCAGCCGAACTTGCGCGCGTTATTCGTTTACTGTAGCTCAATCCAATTTCTGTTTTCTCAGCCAAGGAATAACGAATGTGTGCTGAAGGGAAATAATTGAAATAATCATTTACAATTCGAAGCGTGTCAGTCAATAAATTCGGAATTTGATAGGCTTGTTCCAATCGAATTCCTCCTTGGTATTTGAATTTCCCGATTTGCTGACCAAAAATTCCATAAACGCTGTAAATCTGTTCATCGTAACGGTAATTGAAATTCGCCAAGGTATCTTCAAACCATTGATTTGTAATGCTATCCTGGGTTTCTGAAATTGGATTCACGGCTTGCTTAGCAATAATTGCTTTGGCTCCAGCTTCCATTCGGGCATTAATTTTTGGAAATAAGTACGTATAATCAAATTGCAGATTGGAAATGTTGTTCTTTTCCTTATTAAATAGTTGTTGATTCAAATTCCTCTTGTTACTCAATGATGAATCAGGATTGTAATAAATGTTTTGATAATACCCTTGAATCGATTCATTACCAAAAGATTGACTAAAATCAAACACATAATTTCCACGATCATCTTTCAAGTCGTGTCGAAAGTTCAAATTCAAATCGTAATTATGTTGTTGTGTCGGATCGTAGGAAATTCTTCGCCATAGATCCGTTGAAGTAACTGGATTCGTATATACATTGCTCCACAAATCACCTGTACGATCCCTCCTACCCACATTTCCTGTAGCCGAAAAAGCAAGGGTATTTCTTCCTTTTAAGAAAAAATCGGCTCCCAAGCGAAATGTGTTTCCAGCATTCAAATCAGTTCCTGTGCGATTTTGGTCAACCATCAAGCTCGTTCCGTTATCGAAACTTTGACGAATGAATGAAGTGTTATTACGATATCCATCCAAATATCGGTAATTGTAAATGCCGTAAACGTTTACCCACCCATTTCGGTAGCTGAGCGACGCACTTCCTTCGGCTACATTTCCGCCTGTTAAATCTCCTGAACCAAGATTTACAGAAACAGAACCATTTAAACCTTTCAACTTATTCTTTTTCAATACGATGTTAATAATTCCAGAAGTTCCATCTGGATTGTATTTCGCAGATGGATTCGTTACAATTTCAATTCGCTCTACAGAACCTGCTGGTAGAGCATCCAATAACGTTTTTCCATTTCCTCCAGATAATGCACTCGGACGACCATCAATTAAAATGGTTACGGTTCCTTCTCCTCGCAACATAACATTTCCATCTTGATCAACTTCCACCGAAGGCAAACGATTCAAAATGTCATTTGCAGTTCCTCCTTTCACCGTCAAATCTTCTGCAACATTATATATTTTTTTATCGATTCCGGATGTTAAAACATCTGATTTTCCAACAACTTTAACTCCTTCAAGAGCAACTTCTTTGTCAGGGCTAAGTTTAATCGATCCAGCATTATACAATTTTGTTGTCGCAGAAATGGTTACCGTAGAAATAAATTGGGTTTCGAATCCTGTAAAACTTATTTTCAACAAAAAAGAACCGTAAGCCAAATTTTCCAAATTGAATTTACCATCGGAATCCGTGTAAACTCCTGCTATAACAGCCGAATCTTTTGATGATAATAATTTTATTGAAACGTATTCCAATGGTTTTTCTGTATTCGAATGAATAACCCGTCCAATTAGAATTCCCTCTCCGTTGCTAGATTTGATTTGAGCACGAACAATAGTTGAGAAAAATAGAATAAAAACTAAGAAGTATTTTACAGTTCGCATTTCGTCTGCAAAGCTAAGAATTTCAAAGAATAAATGCAGATTTACTATTTACAGGAAAGAAAAACTTGATTAAAGATAAGTCTTGAAAAATTATCATTTCGTTTGTCGAAAAATTACTTACTTTTGCGATTCAAAAATAGAATTATGTTAGAAAATTTAAGTTTTGACCTGATTAAATCAAAATTTAATTCAGATAAGAAATTCAAATTAGGAACTTACATCGCAGGTGGAATTGTTGGGTTGCTATTGGTTTTTTTACTTTACAGACAGTTTATGTGGGTGCCTGCTAACGAAAAATCGAATGATGGTTGGTGGGTTGCTATGAACTACATTTCAAAAGATTCAACGGACCAAGCAATTAAAACATTGGAGCCTTTCGTAAGAAATTACGATGGAAAAACAGGTGGTGAAATTGGTCAATATTTGTTGGCAACTCAGTATATGAAAAAAGGCCAATTCAAAAAAGCATTAGATAATTTAGAGTCTATTGATTTAGATGATACTTATTTAAGCGTTTTCGCTATTGGTTTACAAGGTGATTGCCTTTCTGAAATGAAGAAATTCGATGAAGCAGAGCATCAATATGTAGCTGCTGCAGAAATGGAAGATAATGAATTTACGAGCCCAATGTATTTATTCAAAGCAGGATTGTGTGCGGACAAATTGAAAAAATTTGATAAGGCAACTGAGTACTACACGACGATTAGAGATAAGTACCCAACTTATGCTTCTCAAAAAACAATTGAGAAATACATCGCTCGATCAAGCAATAACATCGTTAAATAAAATGGCGACAGCCAACCGAAATTTATCAGAATACAGCAAGGATGAAATTCCAAATGGTGCCGATTTTAAAGTCGGCATCGTTGTTTCTGAATGGAATGATCAAATTACATTTAACCTATTAAAAGGAGCAAAAGAAGCTCTTCTTGAAAATGGTGTTTTGGAACAAAATATTATCATTCAATTTGTCCCTGGAGCATTTGAATTGGCGCTTGGTTCGCAATATTTCTTGGAAAACGGTGAAGTAGATGGCGTTATTGCCATAGGTGTTGTAATTCAAGGAGAAACGAAACATTTTGATTTTGTTTGTTCAGGAACAACTCAAGGAATAATGGACGTAATGTTGAAATACAATAAACCAGTGGCATTCTGTGTTTTAACTGACAATAATATCCAACAATCAATCGACCGTTCAGGCGGAAAGCACGGTAACAAAGGAATTGAAGCCGCAATTGCTTGTATTAAAATGATTGCCAATAAACGGTTATTTAATCACTAACTATTTTTAAAATGACTTTAATCAAATCGATCTCCGGAATTCGAGGAACAATCGGTGGAAAAGTGGATAATGCGCTTACGCCTATTGACGCCGTTAAATTTGCTGCAGCATACGGAACTTGGTTAATCAACAGAAATCCAAATACAAAATTAAAAGTTGTTATCGGTCGTGATGCCCGCATATCAGGGCAAATGATTTCAGATTTAGTGATTTCAACTTTGGTAGGGTTGGGAATTGATGTGATTAATTTAGGATTGTCAACTACGCCTACAGTTGAAGTTGCTGTACCGTTGGAAAAAGCTCACGGAGGAATAATTCTAACGGCGAGTCACAATCCAAAACAATGGAACGCGCTGAAGTTACTAAATGAAAAAGGTGAATTTATTTCAGGAAAAGATGGTGAAGAAGTTCTTGGAATTGCGAATGAAGAATCGTATAATTTCGCAGATGTAGATAGTCTTGGACTTATTACTCAGGACGATTCCTATATGCAAAGACACATTGATGCTATTTTAGCCTTGCCACTTGTTGACAAAAAAGCAATTGAAGCAGCCAATTTCACAATCGTGGTGGATGCTGTAAATTCAAGCGGTGGAATTTTCGTTCCTGCCTTGCTTAGAGCACTCGGTGTGAATCAAATCACTGAAATGTATTGCGAACCAACCGGACACTTCCCTCACAACCCAGAACCACTTCCTGAACACCTTACCGATTTATCCGAAAAAATAATAGAAACAGGTGCGCATTTAGGAATTACCGTTGACCCAGATGTGGATCGTTTGGCTCTCGTTTGTGAAGATGGAAGTATGTTTGGAGAAGAATATACGTTGGTAGCATGCGCGGATTACGTTTTAAAACACACACCAGGAGCAACTGTATCGAATTTATCTTCAACTCGAGCGTTGCGTGACATTACAGAAGAAGCCGGTCAAACATACGCAGCAGCAGCTGTTGGTGAGGTTAACGTAGTTGTTAAAATGAAAGAAGTTAATGCCGTTATCGGTGGCGAAGGAAATGGAGGAATTATATACCCAGAATTGCATTACGGACGTGATTCGTTGGTGGGTATTGCTTTGTTTTTAAGTCATTTGGCCCAAGAGAAAAAAACGCTATCTGAATTGAGAGATTCGTATCCAAAATATACTATTTCGAAAAACAAAATCGAGTTAACTCCTGAAATTAACGTGGATGAAGTACTCGTAAAAATGGCCAAAAAATACGCTCATGAGGAAGTTGACACTACCGATGGCGTAAAAATCTACATTGCCAAGGAATGGGTGCATTTACGAAAAAGTAATACTGAGCCAATTATTCGAATCTATTCAGAGAGTAAAAGCGCTGAAGCTGCTGATTCCTTAGCCGAGCGAATTATCAGTGAGATAAAGAGCTTGATTTGAACGTGATAAATGAGAGAATTACTTTTTTTCTTAACGTTTCTCTTCACTAGTATTTCTTGTTTTTCACAAAGTCGATATATCTCAGCGACAACAAAAAAAATCGTATTTACAAGAGATAGAGGGGTTTGTCAATGTTGCGGAAGTTCAACTGATTTAGAATATGATCATATAATCCCCTATTCGTGTGGAGGAACAAGTGTTGCCTCGAATATTCAATTGCTTTGCCTCAAATGTAATCGAAGTAAATCGAATAGTTGCACTTGTAAAGTACACAATAAAATAGTTGGGACTGATTGCTGCGACAAGAAAACTACAGGAACTATAATAAATACTCCTACAAATACATCTGTGCAATGTTCGGGAACAACTAAAAAAGGACCAAGATGCAAAAACAAAACAACTAATTCGAATGGCCGATGCTATTTACATTAAAGAAATAAAACAACAAAAAAATGAAAAGTAATTTCCTATTCGCTATTGATTCAAACAAAGAAGAAATAATAGTATCTGAATCAAAACAAGGAAGCAATAAAGTTGATTTCATCGAGCGAGTTAATCGTCAAGATAACGAAATTCTTTTCAATGCAGTAGTTACATTGACATCCATAACAGAATCTTCTAATTTCGACTTATTGATTTTTAAATCAATGGATAAGGCTTGCCAAATTATTTACAATAAACATAAAGACGTGGAATAACTTGAAATTAAATTCAAAACTCAAAATTCCAATACAAAACAATAAAATTCAGAAATAGTCTATCGAATAAAAAAAAATGACTTACTTCGCCATAATCTGATCTTCAGACGACTGAGCAATAGCAGATTTCTCAATTCTCAACTTTGAACCGTCTGATTGAATTAAAACAGTCGACTCTGCAATCTCAAGAATTTTTCCGTGAATTCCACCGATTGTTACGATTTTATCACCAGGCTTTAATCCTTCTCTAAATTTCTTTAATTCTTTTTGCTTCTTCGTTTGAGGACGAATCATGAAAAAATAAAAAACAAAAATCATCAAAACAACGATTACTATATTCATTGCATTCTTATCCATAACTTACTTTTTTAATGTTCCTTTAATTGTTACCACGGTCAAACTAGGCTCCGTGTTCGCCAAAATTGTTACTGATTTAGAAATTTTCTTTGAAGTTAAATTCTCGGTGTTTACCTCAGCTAATATTTCGGCAGTTTCTCCAGGTTGAAGAGGTTCTTCAGGTTTTTCAGCAACCGTGCATGAGCATGAGCCTCTCACCTCTCCAAATACCAACGGGTAATCGCCTGTATTTTCAACTTTAAATCGCGCTTTGATAATTTCACCTTTTATTACCGTTCCTGCATTGAATTCAGGAGTTATTTCCATGGTAGTTTTTTGACCAACTTCCACTTTTTGCTCCTCTCTACACGCAAAGAGCATTAAAATTCCGATAAATGCTATTGTTCTCTTCATATTCTTTAAGATAATAGACCTCTTCCTATTTTTACTATTTTCTTTTCATTCGTTAAGCGGGAAATCGCTTTATCTAAAATACCATTTATGAAAACATTACTTTTTGGCGTACTGTAAAACTTTGAGATCTCAATGTATTCATTCAATGTGACTTTGGTTGGAATACTGTTAAAATTCTGAAGCTCCGTGATCCCCATTTTTAACAACAAAATATCCATTCTTGCGATGCGATCCAACTCCCAATTTTGCGCTAGGTCATTAATTAGTAACTCGTTTTCCGTATCCATTTCTATGGTGCGCTTTACTAATTGCAAAATGAATTCTTTCTCATCATCATCTTCCTTAAATAAGGGCAGAACTTTAAAATCACCTGACTCAGGAATTGCTTTTAATGTTTTCAAAACCATTGAACAACAAAGATCAAGGTCATCCATCCAATGTATGCTCATTTCCTCAAAAAAATGATACAAATAAGAGGAATTTGCAATTTCTGATTTAAATAATTGTACAGCAAAGGCTCGATCTTCTTCGAATCCAGAGAGACCATTGTTCATGTGTTCGAAAAAAACCTCGCTTTCCATGATTTGCAAGTACATCTTTCTAAAAATCTCCTGATTAACTGCTCCTGTCCAATTGACTTTTCTTTTTTCGGATAATTTCCTAAGATGGTCGCACAATTCGAGTTGGGAAATAATCTTGTTGTCGACTAACTTCAAATTTGGGTTTAAATCTACAGGTGTGGGTCGAAGTTTTTTCTTTCTTTCTTCGATTTTGTTTTCTGCAGCACGTTTTATTTCCGGAAGTGTCAAAATTAAAAAAATGTACATATCGTACATCCGTTCTACCGTAAATAAAACTTCTTTTTGTGCCTTCAGAACATCGGTCTCTTTCGACTGATAAAAAGCATATAAAACCTGAAGTACTTTAATTCTTAAATGTCTACGATTGAGCATCTTATAATGGTAATTTTACACGTCCGATCGCTTCGATTCGCTCTTCAGCCATTTTGTTTGCAATCTGATAAGTTGGGATATTTCCTGATTGAGAACGATTTACAATATTAAGAATTGTACTATAAATTTCTTCCGCTTTATTTTGTGCCCATTCCGATGATAATCCTTGAACCTCAGAAAAACAATTAATTACGCCACCAGCATTAATGGCAAAATCAGGAGCATAAATGATTCCTTTTTTCATCACGTCAATTCCGTGCTTCGCTTCTGATTTCAACTGATTATTTGCAGCTCCTGCTATAATTGAGCATTTTAGTTTACTTAGCGTTTCATCATTAACGGTCGCACCAAGCGCACAAGGTGCATAAATATCCATGTCAACATCATAAATATCGTCGGGTGCAACTACTTTCGCATTGTATTTTTCTGAAACTCTTTTTAACGTATCCGCATGAATATCTGTAACATATACTTGAGCTTTCTCTTTTGTCAAATGACCAATCAAATATTGACCGACATGACCGGCACCTTGAACCGCAATTTTCTTTCCTTCTAGCGAGTCACTTCCAAATTGCACTTTTGCACACGCTTTCATACCCATGTAAACTCCATAGGCCGTAACAGGTGATGGATCGCCACTTTTCCCGGGAAGTCCCACAACATGTTTGGTTTCCATACTCACCCAATTCATATCAACTGTTGAAATTCCAACGTCTTCCGCTGTAATATATTTTCCAGCAAGAGAATTTACAAATTTCCCAAATCTTCTAAATAATGCTTCTGATTTTTGTGTTCTCGAGTCACCGATAATCACTGCCTTACCTCCACCTAAATTTAATCCCGAAATGGAATTCTTATAGGTCATTCCGCGAGATAAACGCAAAACATCATTGAGTGCCTCCATCTCATTTGAATACATCCACATGCGCGTTCCACCTAATGCAGGTCCTAAAACCGTGTTGTGAACAGCAATGATTGCTTTTAGACCTGTGGATTCGTCGTTACAAAAAAGAATTTGCTCGTGTCCTAGATTCGCCATTTGAGCAATTACTGGATTTTCAGTGAGCTCGGCAGCGGTAAAAGTTTTTATTTCAGACATCGTAAATATAGTTCGTTAACTTATGACATGAATGGTTAAATTTGCAAAGCCATCCAGGTTGGCAAAATTAGAAAATTATAAATGAAATCACTTCGATACCTCAATAAATATTTCGTCAAATACAAATGGCATTTTTTGTTGGGTATTGTTTTTACGATCGTTAGCAACTATTTTGGTGTAAAAATGCCCATCTACGTGAAAGAAAGCGTTGATAACTTAATGGGCTCTACAAAAATAACGGGATTAGAAACAGCGTTTTGGCTTTCCTTAAAACTTGGGGGTATATACATTTTACTTTCCTTTCTAAAAGGTTTTTTCTTGTTCTTGATGCGTCAAACGATCATCATTATGTCCCGTCTTATAGAATTCGATTTAAAAAATGAAATTTTTCAACAGTATCAAAAATTGGACTTAGCCTTTTTCAAAAGGAACTCAACCGGTGACTTGATGAATCGAATTTCGGAGGATGTTGGCTTGGTTAGAATGTACCTAGGTCCTGGCATCATGTATACAATCAATTTGGTCATTTTGAGTTCGATGATTATTTATCAAATGATTCAAATTTCTGGCAAGTTGACCTTTTTCGTATTACTTCCGCTTCCAATCATGTCATTCTTAATTTATTCAGTTTCAACCCGGATTAACAAGATGAGCAAATTGGTTCAACAAGAACAGTCTCTCCTTTCAACAATTGCGCAAGAAACTTTTGCAGGAATAAGAATCATAAAGGCATACAATCGAGACGAAGAAACATCAACAAAATTTTCTAATTCTTCAAACGAATATCAAAAACGCAGCATGAAGTTGGTTTTAACGAATGCATTGTTTATGCCGACTATGATTTTCTTAATTGGAATCAGTACGTTAATTACGATTTACTTGGGAGGCCTAATGACTTATGACAAACAAATATCCTTGGGTGGAATTGTTGCTTTTGTTTTCTTTGTGAACAATTTAACTTGGCCATTCGCAAGTGTAGGCTGGGTCACGTCCATTATTCAACGCGCATCCGCTTCCCAAAATCGAATCAATGAATTTTTAAAAACAAAACCGGAATTTGAAAACACCAATCACGGTGACTTTACGTTTAAAGGCGATATCGAATTTCGAAATGTTTCTTTTACGTATCCTGATACAGGAATAAAAGCGCTTGAAAATGTGAGTTTTAAAGTGAATAAAGGAGATACTTTAGCTATTGTTGGTAGAACTGGAAGTGGCAAGTCGACTATTTTACAACTAATACTAAGACAATATCATTGTGATTCTGGTGAGATTTTAATTGACGGAAAGAATATCCAAGCAATAAATTCGGATGCTTTTCGTGATATCAGTGGTATCGTTCCTCAAGATGTATTTCTATTTTCTGATACGATTGCTAATAATTTAAAGTTTGGATCAAAAGAAAAGAACGTTACCGAGCAGGAATTAATTGAAGTAACGAAATCTTCTCACGTTTACAACAACATCATTGACTTTCCCGATAAATTTGAAACCATTTTGGGAGAGCGAGGAGTTAATTTGAGTGGAGGACAAAAACAACGAATTAGCATTGCGCGAGCATTATTAAGGAACCCTCAATTGCTTTTGCTAGATGATTGCCTTTCTGCTGTAGATACCGAAACGGAAGATATCATCTTAAACAATATTCATAAAAATCACCAAGATCGAACAACCATTGTAGTTAGTCATCGAATTTCAACAATTCGAAACGCTAATGACATTCTTGTTTTAGATCATGGACGTGTTATTGAACAAGGATCCCACGAAGAGCTTTTATTAGAAAACGGCTCATATGCTCAAATGCATCGGAAGCAGCTGGAGAAAAGTTAAAATTTATAAATCTGATTTTCAATTAATTAAACCTATTTTCAATAATTAATTGTTAAAAATTACAACTAGATTTGTAACCTTAAAATCTTCACTTGCGTACATTAGGTCATAATTTTAAAACAACAAACATGAAAAAAATTATGATTTTTGTAGGTGCGTTGACATTGTCAGGAACAATGTTTGCACAAAAAGCAACAAAAGAGAATCCATTCTCTTTGGAAGGTCAGTTAAGTTATAACACTTCTTCTCTATCCTTCAATGCTCCTTCGTTGAGAATGCGTTACTTTTTAGCTGATGATTTGGCTGCGCGTGTTTCTTTATCACTAAACAATTCTTCAACAACTGATTATTATTATGAGAATGCAAATAATGCAGGTGGAGAAGGAACGGAGATTAACAAATCTTCGATGACTATGATTGCTTTAGGTGCTGAGAAGCATTTCAAAGGAACTGATAAATTATCTCCTTATGTAGGCGCTGATTTAGTTTACGGAATGGGAAATAATTCAGCAAAATGGGATAAGTTTGATGGCAGTGGATACAATGCAGATGTTACTGCTACAGTTAAAAATCCTTCGTCTATGTTTGGTTTAAACCTTGTAGCTGGAACTGATTATTATTTTGCTGAGAATTTCTATGTAGGTCTTGAATTAGGATTAGGCTTTATGAATGAAAGTGAAAAAGCTGGGGAAACAGTTGTTACAACAGCTGGAACTTCAGTTACAACTTTGACTGAACCTTCAAAATCAAGTGGTTTTGGAAATAACTTTATCGGAAACTTCCGTTTAGGTTGGAGATTCTAATCTTAAACATCTCAAAATTTCAAAAAGCGTTCTTCGGAGCGCTTTTTTTATACCCTTCTGTTTGCTAACAGTGGTGGAGGTTCACCTGAAAACGGATTCCAACGCCCGATGGTCCGAGCTTCCATACCGATGGCACGTATCACGGAACGATCGCCGTAACGCAAACGAATTCGATCTAAGGCATTGTAAAGTGCCGCATAATCCAAAGATTCATCAAATAAATTCAGCTGGTGAAATCCGGAAACAAGTGAACTGTAACGAACTCCAATCAATCGCACAAGTAAACGTCGGCTGTACAAACGATCAAATAAATCGCTCACCACCGGTAAAAGTTGGTGATCCGCGGCAGTGTATGGAATTTGTTTCTGCAAGGTCTGCGTCTGAAAGTCGGAATAGCGAATTTTAACCGTCACACAACCCGTCAATTTTTCGCCTCTACGCAATTGAAAAGCTAGATTTTCAGCCATCGCCAACATGATTCCACGAAGTTTTACGACGTCAATCGTATCGTAATCAAACGTTCGCTCGGTGGAAATCGACTTTCGTTCGTTGTATTGCTCAACGGGAGAATTATCCAAGCCATTCGCTTTTTTCCAAATCGTAACGCCGTTTTCACCCAGAGCACTTTGAATCAGTTCTACTGGCATTTCCTGAATCGTTTGGATTTTACGAACACCCAGGTTACAAAGCGTTTGATAGGTTTTTATTCCCACCATCGGAATCTTCCGAACGGAAAGCGGCGCTAGAAATTCGCGTTCCGAACCATAATCAATTCGCAGTTGATTGTTTGGTTTAGCTTCACCCGTAGCAATTTTGGAAACCGTTTTATTTTGCGATAAACCAAATGAAATCGGCAGTCCTGTTTCTTTTAAGATCCGCTGACGCAGTTCCGAAGCGTATTTCATCGTTCCGAAAAACTTATCCATTCCCGTTAAATCCATATAAAATTCATCGATGGACGTCTTTTCATAAACTGGAACCGATTCCCGAATGATGTCTGTTACTTCATGTGAAAACTTGCTATACGTTTCCGAATTTCCTTTGATGATAATCGCCTCCGGACAGCGTTCTTTCGCCATTTTCATAGGCATGGCGGAATGAATTCCAAATTGCCGAGCTTCGTAGCTACACGATGCCACCACTCCCCGATCGGATGTTCCTCCAATCAAAATCGGTTTTCCAATTAATCTACTATCCAGTTTTCTTTCACAGGACACAAAAAACGTATCCAAATCCATGTGAACAATCGAACGCAATACAGCCATTTTTCAAATTTTTGAAAGGTAAATTTTTCTGTAAGCGCATATCGTTTGTTGGGCAAAATTACAAAATGATTATTTATTAATCTTATTTTTTGATTATATTTTAATCTTTTAACTATTTTTATTCTATATTATTATTCAATTTCGATGAAAACTAACAAACCAGAAGAACGTTATACTATTCATTCGTAATTATAGCGATAGTTAATTCTTCCAATAAATTTCAGAACCCATAATATTTGATGATTTTTCAATTGTTTGAAACATAAACCATTGAAATGGTTAATCCAAACACAATTCAACCCGTAGGGGCAGATTCCCACCTTCAATTTCGTTTCGGCGGATAAATAATTCCGCCCATATGGGTAAAATTAAATCGAGATTTATTGTAATCCTCCTTAATTTCCCGGAACTATCGTTTGGTCTTCACAAGTAGCACATTTTCTTCTGGCAGGGAGGTAGATTTGCCTCTTGCAATAAGCACAAAATAACCGCATTAAAACTTAATAATTAGAAACCATGCGAATTGAAACCCTAAATTTCAATTTGCAGGATTTTTTGCAATATAATTTTAGCATTTTTAATCTATTTCATTATCTTTATTCAGCATTTTTGATATGGTTACATCAACTAAACTTCTCTACTAATTCTTGCTTGGTTCTACAATTTTCTAGAACAAGATTACCCTGACTTGCGATTAAAAACGTTAATTGATTTTCCAAACACAAATCGATGTCGTGGGTAGATAAAACGATGCACTTTTGTTTTTCAGCGGTGATTTTGATTAACAATTCCATCAATTTCTGTCGATTAATGAAATCCAAAAAGGCGGTTGGTTCATCCATTAGAATGATTGGCGTTTCTTGAATTAAGGCGCGAGCAACGGAACAAATTTGTCGTTCACCGTCACTAATTTCAGTGGTGCTTTTTTGGAGTAAATGGGTGATTTGAAGTTCTTCTGAAATTTCGTTGACGAAAGCTTTATCCGTTTCACTCAATTTTCCAGTTAAGGAAGTATAAGGCGCGCGACCCAACATCAAATAATCTAGGACTGAAAGGTATTCAACTCCATCAAATTTGCTTTCCACAAAGGCAATCAAACGAGCCATCT
The DNA here is from genome assembly GCA_964534395.1 of uncultured Lishizhenia sp. GTDB lineage: Bacteria > Bacteroidota > Bacteroidia > Flavobacteriales_D > Crocinitomicaceae > UBA952. The sequence goes on along the minus strand of CAZHOW010000006.1, from coordinate 60,927 downwards.
GATTGCGAGAAAGATACTTAAGTGAAATTTCTTCGTAGCGAATATCTCCAGAAATTAACGGAAGTAACTTCGCCATCGATTGCAGAAGTGTCGACTTCCCTACCCCATTTCTGCCAATCAAGGCATATACTTTTCCTTCCTGTAAATCGAGCGAATCAATTTTCAATAGCCTTTGCTTGTATCCGATTTCAGTTTGGCTAAATTGAATCATCTGATTTTTCGCATTAAAAGAAATACTACAAACGGCGCACCGATTAAGGAAGTCAAAACATTAATTGGTAAAGCAATCTTACCTTCCATTAATTGAATAAAGGAATCACACAAAAGCAAGAAAATTGCTCCTATGATTAAATTTCCAACTATTAACCACGCGTGATTTTGTGTTCTAAACAAAATGCGTGTTAAGTTTGGAATAGCTAGACCGACAAACGCAATTGGTCCACAAAAAGCAGTTATGAGTCCTGCGAATAGCGCTGTGATTGTCATTAACAAAAAGCGCGTTTGCATCACATTCAATCCCAAAACCTCAGCGGGTTTTTCACCAATTACCAATAAATTTAAGGGTTTAACAAGAATAAATGTTAGAACCAATCCCAACAAAAAAACAACCCCAATTACTGGAAGCTGGCTGAATTCAACTTGTTGTAACGAACCCATCGACCACATGGTATAGGCCTTTAATTTTTCTGCAGCTGCCAACGATTCAAGGAGTGAAACTATTGCCGATGTAAAACTTCCAAACATCAATCCAACAAGCAAAAGAGAAATTTGCGACTTCAATCGAAACGCTAGCGACATCATCAAAAGTCCGGAAAGCAAAGCACCAATTAATCCTGCGCCGATCAACCCAAATTCCGTTTCAAACAAATGAAAACCAGTCATCAGTGACAATGCTACCATCAAACTCGCTCCTGAATTAATTCCCAAGACATAAGGTCCCGCGAGTGGATTTCTGAACAAGGTTTGCATCAACATTCCTGAAAGTGCAAGTCCACTTCCTGCTATAATCGTAATGATTAAACGCGGAATTCGAAATTCGCGAGCCAGTAATTCATTGGTCGAAAGATCAGAGACATCTTGCGGAAAATAATCGGAAAAGGAAAGTGAAATTTGACCTGAATTCAAGTGTAAAAAAATCGCAATCGGTAAAAGAACCGAAATAACTAGAATGTTCGTAAGAATTCGTTTATTTATCACTCAATAGGACTATAAAAATGCAATTGATCTAAATTGATTTCATTTGCAATATAGTAATAATCCTTTAAAATCAAGTGTGGCTGAATGGAACCCAATTCCCAAAACTTATTCAAATTATTGGCGGTGCAATAGATTTTCGCCTTGGAGAAAAAAGGTAAATACTTGGATTTTGGATTTGCTTGAAGAATGTCTTTCTTGGTCGCAAAACCAGGATTCAACCAAATTTGAACGTCTGAAGTCGATGAAACTATTTTTTCCTTTGACAACTCCAAACTGCCCGTTCCTTCAGAATTTTGATATATGTAATTGATTCCGGCATCCTTGAACATTTGAGCTTGAAAACTAGTTCCAGCGGGTGCATACCAATAATCGTTGATGAAATTTCCAGAAATAACTTTTTGAGATGATGTCGCTTTTACTTTCTTTTGAATGGAACGATATTCCCGGAAAATTTCTTTGAAAATTTCTTTCGCTCGTTCTTGTTTTCCGGTCAAATAACCAAAAAGAAGGATCCATTCCGCTCTGCCCAACGGATGCGTTTCCCGCCAATCAAAATTTGGAATGCATTTTACACCCATTTTTTTCAATCGCTCAGCTTGTTTGAATTCCCCCGAAAATGCGCTGTAAATCAAATAATTTGTTTTACAAAGTAAAATTCGCTCGATTGATAATTGTTCTTCTGCGCCAATCGAAATGGTTTTACCTGATTTAATTTGATTCAAGATTTTCGAATCGTAAACTAATTTTTCATCCGCAACTGCAACAATGGAATTCTGTTCTTTCAAAACACTGAGCATTCCCAAATGCGTAGCGGAAAATGCTGCAATTTTTGAGTTTTGTTTTGAATTAGATGCAAAAGCCAAACGTTCGATAACTTTTTTTCGATCTGGATGAATGATTTGAATGATTGTAGAATCTTGTCGCGCCTCGACTCTTAACCATTGACTGAATTCACAACTATTTTTAGATTTCTTAAAATTTTGCTTCGAGTTGTCCGATTGAATTGAACACGAAAAAAGATAGAAAACCAATGAAATCGTTAGTAAGCGCATACATCAATACTGCTCTGATTCATTTGGGAAATCCCCTGATTTTACATCCTTAATGTAATCTTGAAAGGAGGTCATCATTTGGTCATGTAAATTATTGTATTTCCTTAAAAACCTAGGACTAAATTCATTATTAATACCAAGCATATCATGCACCACCAACACCTGACCATCAACACCATTTCCGGCTCCAATACCGATAATTGGAATAGAAACCATTTTCGCAACTTTCTCTGCAAGATTAGCAGGTATTTTCTCCAAAACGATCGCAAAACAACCTGCTTCTTCTAGTGCTTTGGCATCTTCAATCAGACGATTGGCTTCTTCTTCTTCTTTCGCTCGAACAACGTAGGTTCCAAATTTATAGATCGATTGGGGAGTTAAACCTAAATGTCCCATTACTGGAATTCCAGCAGTTAAAATACGCTTTATTGATTCTAAAATTTCTTGTCCGCCTTCCATTTTTACTGCATGACCGCCTGATTCCTTCATAATTCGAATCGCACTTGACAATGCTTCCTTGGAATTTCCTTGATAGGAACCGAAAGGCATGTCTACAACAACTAGTGCACGATTAATCGCACGAACAACGGAAGAAGCGTGATAAATCATCTGATCCAAAGTTATTGGAAGAGTAGTTTCGTGGCCCGCCATCACATTCGAAGCAGAATCTCCAACTAAAATCACATCGATTCCCGCGGCGTCAATAATTCTCGCCATTGAAAAGTCGTAACCAGTCAACATGGAGATTTTCTCTCCGGCTAGTTTCATTTCTTGCAGGGTATGTGTCGTGACTTTTTTTACGTTTTTGTGGATAGACATAATTTTGAGTTAAGAGTAATGAATTAAAAATTGAAAATGTAGAATGAAGAATTAGGTATTAAGGCTTGAAAGATAAGCATCCACATTTTTCTGAATGCGCGCTTGGATATCTGTTGTATCCGACTTTTCGAATTTTTTGCCGGTAATTCGCTCATATAATTCGATGTATCGATCAGTGATCGTGTTTACAAATTCATCCGGCATAAATGGCATTTGCTGCCCCTCCAATCCTTGGAAACCATTTTCAATCAACCATTGACGAACGAATTCTTTGGAAAGTTGTCTTTGTGGTTCACCATTCTTCTGACGTTCCTCATAACCTTCTGCATAAAAATAGCGCGAAGAATCTGGCGTGTGAATTTCATCTATTAAAATCACTTCGCCGTTACGGATTCCAAATTCGTATTTCGTATCTACTAAAATCAAACCTCTTTGCGCAGCCATTTCTGTTCCTCGTTGAAACAAAGCTCGCGTATATCTTTCCATTTGCAAATAAATGTGCTCTGGAACGATTCCCTTTGCTAAAATATCTTCTCGAGATATGTCTTCATCGTGGCCTTCTTCAGCTTTTGTTGCTGGTGTGATAATCGGTTCGGGGAATTTATCATTTTCAATCATTCCTTCAGGCATAGCTACCCCGCACAAAATGCGTTTTCCTAATTTATACTCTCGAGCTGCATGACCTGACAAATAACCACGAATAACCATTTCCACGCGAACTGGCTCACAAGCATAACCAACAGCCACACTTGGATCGGGCGTTGCAATCAACCAATTTGGAACAATGTCTTTTGTTGCGTCAAGAAACATGGTCGCCACTTGATTCAATACTTGACCTTTAAATGGGATTCCTTTCGGTAAAATATGATCAAAAGCCGAAATTCGATCGGAGGCTACCATCACCAAAAGTCCATTTTCAAGCGTGTAAACATCCCTTACTTTTCCGTTGTAAACTGAAACTTGTCCCGGAAATTGAAAATGAGACGACGTTATTGCTTTCATACTGAATTATTTGTTTTTATCAATTTGTTTTTCTTTCGCTTCTGCTTGATCAAAAGCCTCTATGATTTTCTTCACCAAACTATGACGAATGACATCACTTTGTCCCAATCGAATTACGCTAATTTCTTCCACATCTTTCAATACATCAAGCGCGTAGGACAATCCCGATTTCTGTTTGTGTGGCAAATCCACTTGCGACATATCTCCAGTAATGACAAACTTGGCGGTCATTCCCATTCGTGTAAGGAACATTTTCATTTGCATCGTGGTGGTATTCTGAGCCTCATCCAAAATAACAAATGCTTTGTCCAATGTTCTTCCACGCATGAACGCAAGTGGCGCAATTTCAATCACACCAAATTCAAGCATGTCTGCCAATTTTTCTCCAGGAATCATGTCACGAAGCGCATCGTAAAGTGGCATTAGATACGGATCCAATTTTTCCTTTAAATCACCAGGTAAAAAGCCCAAATTTTCCCCTGCTTCAACTGCCGGACGGGTTAAGACAATTCGTTTGACTTCTTTATTTTTAAGTGCCCGAACAGCCAATGCAACTGCCGTGTAGGTTTTACCAGTTCCTGCAGGACCAACAGCAAACACCATATCACTTTTATCAACTGCTTGAACCAACTTTTTCTGATTAACCGTCCGTGCCTTGATTTTCGTTCCGCCCGTTCCGTGAACCAAGGTTTCTGATCCGTCATCGTTTGACAGCAATTTTGAACCATCAGAAAGCATCAAATTATCAATGCTATTTTCAGAAAGGAAATTAAACTTGTTGTAATGCTGAACGAGCAAATCGAGTTTTCGCTCAAATTCATCCATGATTTCTTCGTCGCCGTTCAAGGAAAGAATGTTTCCGCGCGATACAATCTTTAGTTTCGGGAAGAATGTTTTTAAATGTCGAAGATTCGAATTATTGACACCGAAAAATTCAGCCGGGTTAATTCCTGTTATTTCTATGTTTCGTGTTCCTGAATTCAATTATTTTGATTTAAAAAATGTGTAATTCTTGCGATTTGAATTACTTTTGGTAAAATTAAAAATTAATTGGGATACTGAATTTCAATTTTATATGCAAATCATCACATTAACTTCGGATACCGGCCTACAAGATTACTACGTTGCTGCGATGAAAGGAGCGATTTTGAAGTTGATACCAACTGCGAACATCATTGACATTTCCCACTCGATAAAGCCATTTGATGTTGCCGAAGCCGCTTATCAAGTACAAAGTTGTTACAAGGAATTTCCGACTGGAACTATTCACATCATTGCTGTTGATAGTGAGCCATTGCTTAATACTTCGAATCCGAGTTATCCTACGATTATGAAATTTCAAGGGCAATATTTCATTACAAACGATAACGGATTTATTGGAACGTTTTTGGATGAGAATCATCCCGATGAATTGTATCGTTTTGAAGACGTCCACAACGATGATTCGCTATTGAAATTCCCAACTAAGAATTGTTTCATTCCACTTGCAGCAAAAATTGCTCAAAATATTCCGATTTCGTCCTTTGCTAAGCCAACGGAATCATACAAACGTGCTTTCAAACAAAAACCAATCATTGACCAATATTCGATTCAAGGAACGGTTATCCACATTGATTCATTTGGGAATTTGATTACCAATATTTCCAAAAGTGATTTCAATCGATTTGGTGAAAACACGCCGTTTACGATTTATTACGTTGACAAAGATTATTTCATCGACCGCATTTCAAAAACGTACAACGATGTTCCAATGGGTGAGCGTGTTGCCATATTCAATAGTAATGATTTGTTAGAAATTGCGTTAAATCGCGGAGCAAACAGAGGAACTGGTGGTGCTTCAAAACTGTTCGGTGTTCGTTTGGGCGAAATTATTCGTGTTGAATTTACTCCTGCAGGTTCGCACCGAGACTTCCAATTTATGTAACCCATGTTGACACGCATTGTAAAATTGCATTTCCAAGCTGAACAAATTGATGATTTTCTCGCTCATTTCGAAACAATTAAATGGGAAGTTGCCAAATTTCCTGGTTGTCACGGAATGAAACTATTACGAGGAAAAAACGATCCGTTTTTGGTTTTTACATACAGTCAATGGGAAAACGAAGAAGCGTTAGAATCCTATCGCACTTCAGAATTATTTCAAACACTATGGCCAATGATAAAACCGTGGTTTGACCAAAAACCAGAAGCATGGAGTGTAGAAACCCATTTTGACGGGTTTGAATTAAACTCTTGATCTCTCCTTAGACTTATCTGGAAATCTTTTTTTGAACCTCGGAGGCTGTACTTTTTTCTCAGCCATTTTACCTGTCGCAGGAAAGGAATGATTAGAGACAACAGGAATAGTCAATCCTATCAGTTTCTGAATGTCTTTCACATACGCTTGTTCCTCGGTATTACAAAAAGAAACGGCTTTTCCGAAAGCACCTGCCCTACCCGTCCGACCAATTCGATGTACGTAGGTTTCAGGGATATTTGGAATGTCGTAATTCACCACAAATTCAAGTTGATCAATGTCGATTCCGCGAGCGGCAATATCAGTCGCTACTAAAACTCGCAAGGTTTTATTCTTGAAATTATTCAAGGCATTTTGTCGCGCGTTTTGAGATTTATTGCCATGAATTGCTTCCGACTTGATCTGATTTCGATTTAAGATTTTAACCAATTTGTCAGCACCATGTTTTGTTCGTGTAAAAACCAACGCCGTTTCGACCTTATTGGAGTTCAGAACTTCCATCAACAGATCTTTCTTGTTTTCGGTATCCACAAAATACATTTCTTGCTGAATCGTTTCCGCCGTTGAAGAAACCGGAGTAACCTCCACATGACTTGGATTGGTTAATATCGAATTTGCCAAAGAAGTAATTTCTTTCGGCATTGTAGCGGAGAAAAACAACGTTTGACGTTTCTCTGGAATAAGTTTGATGATTTTCTTCACGTCGTGAATGAATCCCATGTCTAACATTCGATCTGCTTCGTCCAAGACAAAAATCTCGAGATTTCTCAAATTGACGTGTCGTTGATCTACCAAATCAAGTAATCTTCCTGGTGTCGCGACTAGAATATCGACTCCAGCTCTCAATCGATTTACCTGTGAAGTTTGATTAACTCCACCAAAAATCACGGCACATTGCAATTTTAAATTCTTACCGTAATCTTTGAAACTTTCGTCAATTTGAATCGCCAATTCTCTTGTTGGAGTAACGATCAATGCTCGAATAACGCGCTTCTGTTCTGGATTTTTCGATGTTTGTAAACGCTGTAAAATTGGAATGGCAAAGGCCGCTGTTTTTCCCGTACCCGTTTGAGCACAGCCCATAATGTCTTTCCCTTGAAGGACGATTGGAATGGCTTGTTCTTGGATTGGTGTTGGATTGGTATAACCTTGTGTGTCAAGAGCGTTTAAGATCGGCTCTAAAAGATCAAGTTCTTTAAATGTCATAAATTAGATTCAACTCTAAGTATGACATAATAAATGAAATGAAAGACCTAGAATTTCATCAAAGGTACGGATTAAAGCGGATTATTAAAAATATTTCTTTTTCTTATACTTTCGTCAACTCAAACAAATCTTGACAACTTGAAATTAATTCAAGTTCGCAAAGTACAATTAAATCTTTTTTAATATTGTATAATATCATTTCTAACATCCAAAAATAGTTTGAATGAACTAATTTGATCGAAATGATAACCTAATCAAGAACTGTTTCTACCTGAATCTTTTTCTTTGGTCTTAACTTATCCTGAATGCGATCGACAACATAATAAATCATCGGAACGACTATTATTGTTAAAAACATAGAACTCGTCAAACCTCCAATTAAGATCCACGCTAGTCCGTTTTTCCATTCTGCCCCAGAGCCTTTAGCAATTGCAATAGGAATCATACCAATGACCATCGCGATTGTAGTCATCAAAATCGGACGCATACGTTCACTCACAGATTCCAAAAGCGCATCGTAGGTTGAAAGACCTTTTTCCTTTAAATGATTGGTAAAATCGACAATTAGAATCGCATTTTTAGCAACGAGTCCAAGTAACATCAACATTCCAAGCATTGTAAAAATCCCCATATTCGAAGAGCTAAGATTTAAGGCCAATAAAGCTCCAATCAAAGCAACAGGAATTGAGAAAATAACAACAAATGGATAAATGAAGTTATCATAAAGAGCCACCATTATTAAATAAACCAATAAAAATCCGATTCCCATTGCAGTTCCAAGCGCCCCCATCGATTCTTTCTGACGTTTTACCTCTCCTCCCCAAAGCATTCTTACATTCGGATCCAACGGATTCTTCTTCAGATACGTTTCTATCGCTGATGAAACATTTCCAGCTGCCGTTCCTAAAACATAACATCGCAACGTAGTACTAGAAATTCGATTTTTTCGTTCAAGTGAGCCCGCAGCATTGTCCACAGTTACTTTTGCAAATTCACTTAATCGCACTTGCTTTCCATCATTTGCGGTAAACGTCAACGTATTTAAATCATCTACATTTTTTCGATCATTAGGGTCCATCATGACACGTATGTCATATTCTTGGCCTTTTTCATCGAATTGCGCATCTGTATTCCCCGTTAGTGCATTCTGTAACTGCATACCAATTGTTGCTATTGGAAGACCTAATTGCCCCATTTTCTCTCGATCCAAATCAATTCGTACTTCTGGAGATATATCTTCTGTTGAAATAGTAGGATCTTTTGCACCTGGAATATTCAAAATTACTTCTTTGAGACGTTTCGCCTCTTTCATTAATAGTTCATTATCATCGGAAGATAAAAATATTTCAATTGGTGCTTCCTCAGATTCAACCATCCCGATGTTAATTGCTTTTACTTCTATTCCGGGGTATTTATCTTCAATCTTTCTTCGAATTGCTGTCATGTATTCAATCGTTGGATACTTTTCCTGCATCCCGGGTTTCAATTTCACGGTTAACTCTGATCTGTTTTCAGAACCGAAAGAAGCAGCCCCCATCCCGGAGCTCGGCCCTCCGATATTTGCAAAAACAATGTCCACAACCTCTTTTTGCGCAAGAATTAACTGTTCAATTTTTAGGGTTGTTGAATTGTTTTCTTTAAAAGTGGTGCTTTTATCATATTTCAATTTGATCATAAACTTACCTTGATCACCTTGTGCAACGAATTCTTGACCTACTATTCCCATTCCCATTATTGCGATAGCACTCGCGAAGATCCCAAATATGACGAGTGCAGTAATAATTTTGTGTCGAAGTGACCATCCTACCAAATTAACATATTGTTGCGTAAAAATGGTAAGTCTACGCTCAAACCAAAGTAAAAACGCCTGAAATGGATTTTTAGGATTCAATTTGGTTTCTTTCGCAAAACGTGAGGCTAGCCAAGGGGTCAACGTAAAACAAACAAATAGTGACATAAGCGTTGACACGACGACAACAATTGAAAACTGATGAAGAATATCAGAAATCGTTCCTTCAATGAAAACGACCGGGGAGAATACAACAACGTCAACTAGTGTAATGGCAAGTGCCGTGAAACCAATTTCATTTCGACCTTCCAATGCTGCTACACGTCTATGTTTTCCCATTTGCAGATGGCGATAAATATTCTCCAAAACAACAATGGAGTCATCAACAAGAATTCCGATAACCAATGACATTGCCAGAAGCGTCATTAAATTAAGTGTATATCCTAACAAATACATTACTATAAATGTAGAAATCAACGATGCAGGAATTGAGATTAAAACAATAAAGGCGTTTCGTAAACTATGAAGGAAAAGCAACATAACGGCTGCCACAAGAATTACTGCTAATTCTAAATCATGGATCACAGCATCAACTGAATCTATGGTGGGAATTGATGTATCGGTAGCAACAGTAAATTTTAAACCTTCCTTTGCATATTTTTTCTCAAGATCTTTAAACTTTTCTTTCGTGGCAGTAGACATATCGACTGCATTGGCATCACTTTGTTTCTTTATACGCATTCCAACGCCATTAACGCCATTAAGACGACACACAGTTGTTTGATCTTCAATTGCATCAACCACTTCTGCAACATCTCCAAGTCGAACAGGAGAAGTTCCTCGGGAATAGATAATTAAATTCTCTAATTGATCAACTGAAGTAAATTTTCCGGCCAATCTAACAGTCATTTGCTCACTATCGTCTTTGACTTTTCCAGTTGGAAATTCTACGTTTGCGCCGGCTATAGTTTGATTGATTGTTGTTAGTGATAGTCCATACCGACGCATCTTATCTTTGTCTACGTTTACACGAAATGCTCGGTTTTCACCACCAATCACCTGAACTTCAGCAACACCTTTCGTTTGCTTGATTTGCGGAATGATCTCATCATCCATGAGTTGCATAAATACTCGTTCCTCCAAGTTGGATGCTACAGCACTAACTTGAAGAACAGGAGACGCATTAGGCTCAATCTTTGCTACAACTGGAGTTTTTGCTCCTTCAGGTAACGAATTCTGAACATTATTGATTTTTCGTTGACAATCCTCTAAGGCATTATCAATGTTGGCCGAAGCTTTAAACTCAAGCAAAACGACTGAAGCGTTATCTAAGGAAAAACAAGTTACTTCACTTATGTTTTCCAGTCCGCTTAGGGCATCTTCCAATGGTTTTGAAACCTGACTTTCAACTGTTGCAGGTGAAGCACCAGGGTAAGTTGTTGTAATGGTTAAAATTGGCGGGGAGAAATCGGGCAAAAGCTCATAACTCAATTGATTATAGGAAAGAAGCCCTCCACCAATTAAAATGGTAAAAATTACAATGATAAAAGAAGGTCGTTTTATCGATAATTCCGTTAGTGTCATTTTTTTCTATTTTGTAATTTTCACATTCGAATTATCTTGCAGGTTAACCTGACCCTTTATAACTACCTTTTCATCTGTTGAAAGACCAGAAACAACCTCAATGAATTCACCATCGGAAGTACCTGCATTAAATGTTACTAAGCGTGCCTTTCCGTCTCGAACTACATAGACTTTTGGACTTTTAGAGGAGCCAATTAAAGCTTTTCTTGGGACTGAAAGTACCGTCGTGCTTTTAGAATTGCTTAATGATACTGAACCATACATGCCCGCCATTAATTTATTTTGATTGGAGTTTCTCACAGTGGTTTGTACTTTAAAATTATGAGAAGCATCAGCTTGTACAGCAATATTGGAAATAGTTCCGCTGAAGTCCAAATCACCGTAAACATCGGCTTTCGCAATGACTTTCTGACCTTTATTGAATTTCAATACATCGCGCTCAGGAACGGAAACGGTTAATTTCAGAGAGGAAACATCCGTTAACTCAATAATTGGCGTCCCTGGCATGACCATTGAGCCTAAATCAACCATTTTCTTACTTACAACTCCACTGAAAGGGGCGACAATTGACGTTGAACGAAGTTGTTTTTGCAATTGCTTCAATTGAACCTCTGCGGACTTTAATCCTAATTCAACTTTCTCTGCCTCAACATTCGATACAACATTTTCTTTTTTTAGCATTGAAAAGCGAGCATTGTCATTTTTTAACTGTTCAATATTCAACAGGACATTTTGAATTTGTAGCTGAACCATTTCGTCATCCAATTTTGCTATGGTTTGACCAACTTTAACAACATCCCCCTCTTCAACAAACAACTTAATTAACTTACCCGAACCATCAGATGCCACATTGTTTTGGTGCAACGCATCAAATACACCCAGAAATGAAAGGGATTTTTCAAACGTATGCATTTGAGGTGATGTTGTAGCGACCAATATCGCTTCGGTGGAATCACGAATGTAAAGCTTCTGCTCAACAGCTTTCTTATTAGACTTAAGTTTGATCGCAGTTAGAACGATTAATACTACTACGATTACTGAAATTGTAATTACTCTCTTCATTTTATTTAACGTTACCTATTGATTTTAAATATTCTAATTCTGCTTGTCTCAGTTGAATGTAAGCCGAAACAACATTCGTTTGCGCTTGCTGAAGTGCATTATCTGCAAGAATAAGGTCGTTTGAACTAATCAATCCTTGTTGATATTTTAAATTTGCGTTTCTATATACATTTTCAGCCAGAATTAACTGTTCTTTCGTCAACTCCAACGATTTGGATTTTAATTCAATTTGTCTGCGATTGTTTTCCGCATTCAATTCCAATTGTTGTTGAAGCAAATTATATTCATTCTCGATTTTCTCCTTATTAAACGCATTCATTTTATACTTATGATACTTGTCCAATCCATCAAATAAATTCCAATTCAAACGTAATCCGATAAAGGCACCATCTATTCCTTTTCTAAAATCATCCTCAGGTTTAAGGTTAATGTTATAGTTGTACGCCGCATAAAAAGCGAGATTGGGCAGGTAACCCATGATAATTCCTTTCCTTTCCTCCATGTTCATCTTTTTCTGCCACTCAACCAAACTTAACGGAAGGTAATTCTTTGATTCACTATTGATTAAAATCGTTTTTTCAACCAATTCGTCAGTTTCTATAATTAGATTTTTTTCTTTCGGATAACCAATCAATATTTTTAACAGTGAAAATAATTGTTCTCGATTTGCAAGAAGAGTCGCTTTCGTATTTTGAAGTCCAAGCTCACTGATTTTAATTTTATCAGCTTCCGTTTGAATAACAAGACCTTGCTTAACCATATTCTCCATATTTCGAAGTAATAGACTCGTATTCAAAATGTTGCTATCAACAAATTCAATTTGTTTATTAAGTGCTTGAATCAAGAAGAAGGTATTGGAAACTTGAAATCGAATATCTTGAATAGTCATTTCACCTTGAACCTTTACGATTTCACGATTTATTTTCAATGCTTCCAGACCATAATTAACTTGAGAGTTAAATAAAATTTGAGAAAATTGAAGGGAATTACTAAGCACAAAAGGAACACCAAATTGAACTGTGGAGTAGGTTCCAGTTTGACCGCCGAAAAAAGCTGCGGGAACAACTTGACCAGGTATTTTAGCATTATAAGTATAATCAGCGTTAAAATTCAATTGAGGCAAACGTGCTGATAGAAAAGAACCTCGTTGTTCCTTGTTAATTTCCATATCCAATCGGGTATTTCTAATTGCTAAACTTGCAGTATCTGCCATTTTTAAGCAAGTATTTAAATCAATTTTTTGTGATAAGGAAATAGAAAGATTAAGGAAAGTAAAAAAAGTTAAAAGCAAGGGAAATAATCTATTTTTCATTGTTTGAGTTTTTGGGAAACAAATAGGCAATTAATAAATCTGATACATGTTTTTTGTGGGATTCAATGCTGGGAATTAATTGAGAGTCATTCAATTTGAGCATCCCTTTCAACATATTTCGACTCATGAATGGATAATGACAATTCGATAAAATTAAAAGGGTTAGACTGAAAATATCAATTTCCCTCATTTCTCCTCGTTGTTGAGCCTCAAGGCACTGTTGAAAAATACCTGTATTCGATATTTTTTGAAAAAATCCAAAGTTATCGTGAGCAATATTAGATTCTCGATTAGTTTCTTGAATAATAAAGGAAGGTAACTCTGGGTGTTGTGATAAAAATTCGTACTCTTTTTCAATCAATATCTTCATTTTTTCAGGCAAAGTCAAATCCCGACTAAATACTTCTACCATTGTATTCGTAAAGTCTTCCATTGCAGCATTGAAAATCAATTGAAAAAGTTGTGACTTCGATCGAAAATAGTAGTTCACAAGCGCGACATTCATACCCGAAGCTTTCGCGATTTCACGCGTAGAGCAACCCGAAAAACCCTTGGAAATAAAAACTTCCCTTGCGGCTTCCTTAATTTTTTGTTCGGTTGAAATATCTTTTTTCATAAATCGCTGCAAAATTAAACAACTATTTTAAACAGATGTTTAATTATTATCATATTTTTTATCTATTTTAAAATGAACGGATCTATTTAGTTTTGAAGATTTAGACGGATAATTACTTGAACTAACTTAAACCAATATTAACTGGCTTTATCCGCATTCTATTTTACAATTTTGCTAAAAATCGGAAATAAAATGCAATGATAAAACAATGGAATAAAATCGTATTACTTTTTGTAATCTTAGCTCTTTTGCACTTGGTATTGGAAACAACACCTTCAATTGCTACAAATCATCAACTTTCTCTCCTCATTTTCGACGGTATAATTACAATCGTTTTTATTATTGATTTTTTGATCAAAATTCAAAAACTATCAGTTGAATATTCAAAACACAAAAAGATATCCGTATTCTTCAGTTTAGAATTGATTATTGACTTTCTAAGCATTATTCCATTTTTCTTTTCGCTGTTCAACAATGGGCTTAAATTCATTACTGCTCTGCGGTTATTACGAATGCTAAGAATATTAAAATTGATGAACCTTGTGAAATCTCATTCACTGATTATCAATGCGATGAAAAACAAAAAGCACGAATTATCGATTTCAATGCAAGTGGTTTTACTCGTTACAATAATTCTTTCCGCCATTCTTTATTTCGTTGAAAATCCGAGTCAACCGCAGAATTTTTCCAGTATAACGGACGCATTTCTTTGGTCAATTTCAAAATTCATTGGAGAAATTGGAGGTTATGGAGATTTTGCACCAGTTACTATTTCAGGAAAAATCCTTGCCACATTCGTCGGAATTCTCGGTATCGCCATTTTCGCTGTACCCGCGGGTATCATAGCGTCTGGATTTGTAGAAGAAATCGAACAAGTTAAAACAAATGAAGAATTAGATGAAATACATTCAACCTTGTCCAATGCCTTTCAATTTGATATACTCGCAGGAAAAAGAGCAAAAGAGAAAGTTGGATTATTGCATGTTCGAAGGCGTTTTATATCAATAATAGATGCCTCTGTTAAACTTAATAAAAGAGAAGCCTTGTTTTTTGATGTATGTGCTTTAAATCGAAATCTCAAGTTAAACAAGCGACTTAAACCCAGCGGAGACGAGGAAATATTAATAGAATATTTTGAAAATAATTCCTCTTATGGAACATTTATTAATAGAAATTCAAACATTACAATTGTAAGCCCACATTCTAACGACGGTTTCAATCATGGACATTATACTTATTGTTTAGCAGAATATCTTCAAGCCAACTACGTAAGTGTTGAAAAATATGGTATGTATTCATTCATAGAAGAAAGCAACATCAACTTTTCCTTAAATGAGTATTACATGAAAAACGAGGATGAAATTGAAAATAAAGTTTTTAAATCATTTATATCTGATATCAAACAAGTTGTAAAAGTTGGTTCCTATGTTTTCAATATTGGAAGTGCTATGGGCAAATCACCAAGTTTTCATTTATTGACCGGGTCAAAAAAAGATGATATGGGAATTAATAAAAATGGCACTTTTTTGAATGTTCCGAATGCCGAGATATTGCTAACGAATCTCATTAATTCCTGCGAGAAAGCTGGCTTAGATGTTACCAATCATAGTCACTATGAAAATTCGGATGCGAATCACATTGACCGATTTATCTCTCAGAAACTAAAGGCAAGTTCAATGTCCATCAAAGTAAATATTGAGTTAATGAAAGGAAGCCCTGAAAAATACTACGAAAGCATCGGGATTCTTGGAACAGCCATAAAAAACAGTTGTTCTTGAGGGAAAATAGAATTTTAGTTACCTATTTCGGGCCATTCAAGCATTTTAAAGAAAATCCCGCTGAGCTAATCGCGGAAAAACTCAAACTAGTTTTTTCAAATAAAACCAATGTTGTTTTTAAAAAACTTGAAGTGTCCTATGAGTCTATTGATCGTTTTTTAGAAAGTGATTTAAATCAATTCGATAGCATAATTGAATTAGGCGTAGCAACAAAATCAGAAAAAGTTAAAGTTGAATTAGTTGGAAGAAATTTTGTGAATGGACTAGATAATAATGGTCAATTAAATTTCGGCCCAATAGATGAGAAACTTGATTCGACAGTTGAAACCATTTTTCCAAATTCATTAATTGAAAACACTCTAAACCAATTTCCGAATGCTGCTCTAAAATCAGATAATGCTGGAAAATACCTATGTAATTACCTTTATTTCAAATCATTGGCAAAGTTCACTAAAAAGTCAATACTCTTTGTTCATTTGGCGAATATAATGGACATTTCAAATGCAGTGAAACTGGAGAAGCAATTTGAACTTGTGAGGTTTTTAATTTGTCAGGCAAAAATACTTGAACCAACTTAAACCACATGGAAGTTCAAAAAACATATAAGTTTGAGAAACCTTAAAAATTATAAGTTATGTCAGAATTAAGTATTTCAGGAAGAACAAAAGTAAGTACGTTTTATAAAGAATTCGTAAAATCATATCCGTACTTGTATCCTTCTTTACGTTATCCAAACGATAAGCCAGTAGATGAAACTACAACCATTGCAAACGCAAAAAATGTATCTCTTGGAGGCAAATATGTTCCAGCCGGTGATGCTGATTTATCTGTTCGTGGAAACTTGACAATTGCAGGTTTTGAAAAAAGATTTGAAGATGCATTTTCAATAAAATGTCAAATCCATTTTAAGAAAAATGGTAAATGGGTTAAAACAGGTCAAAAGTATGATGGACTTACATTGGCGGCTGCTAACAAAATGTTGCAAGAGGAAGGCGGAGAGACAATAAAATTGTAAGTTATGGGATTTTTATCAAACTTTTTTGACCGGTTCAAAGCAGCCGATTTCCACCTTGCTCCAAATAAAAAAATCAAGAGCATTAAATCTGAATTTAAAAATAATTTTGGTTTGACTCTAAGGGTATACAAGGGTAAAGCCTTGGCTGATCCCGAAATGACATTTGCACAATTAAATCAAAAAACAAGTAAGGATATTAAAGCCTCAAACTCAGATTTGATTATTAAAGCCAATATGAAAATAGGTGATTTTGAAAAGTTAATTGATCAACATTTTGGAGTTACCGTGCAAGTTGCGAATGAATTCGATACGTATTGTATTAATAACAAATATACAATAGGTCAAGCATCTCGAAAAGAAGACATTGATGAATGGTGCAAGTCAAAAGGTTTTGATTCGTTAGAAGATTGGTTAAAATCTGAAAATTGCAAAACATTGGCTGAGTGGTATGAGAAAAATGGAAAATGATGTTTAACAAATAAATAGAAAAATGGCAGATTTTAGTATTTCAGGACGTATGTCCGTTGCGCGTTTACAAAACGAATTTAAAGCCTCTTACGGACTTGAATTAAGAGTATATAATGGCGCAAAATTAGCAGACGAAAGTGCAACCCTTGCAAGTATTAGTAGTAAGAAAGTAGATGACTTCGAATGTGCAGGAAATATGAAAGTGGGAAATTTTGAAGCAAACTTTACGAAGGCTACGGGAATAAAGGTACAAGTAGCTACGTTGCCAAATGCAAAAGTTGAACCTGGAAAGTTGGTGAATAATGATTTTACCCTTTCTCAGGCAAGTGCTAAATTTGGAGTGAAGTAATGTTTTCTGCTTAATTTTTTCATTTTAGGGTTTAAATTTTTTTAAACCCTTTTTTAATTATCGACTTAAGAAAGTCAACTTAATTATTTATTGCCAATGTTCGGATTCAAAAATAAATTTGGTTTTTCTTTTTCCTGGAAACGCTTGTTGGGTATTTCTGGATTTAAGAGCAGCGTTGCTCAAAAAACTGGAATCCCAACAACAAGAGGCGGAATGGAACGTAAAATAGGGCGTTGGTTTCTTAACTTTTTATTTAGAAAAAAATGACCGATAGCACGAGTAAAGGCACCTCCCGAACTTCAATGATCATGTTGATCGGCTATTTGATCTCATCAATTTTCGCTGGACTAATTTTTAGTTTCTTAGCTATGCGCTCAAAAATGAATGGTGGATCTGGTATCGGATGGGGAATACTTTCGCTCCTGTGTATTGGTTTTTTTGGTTATTTAGGTTTTGCTTTATTCAAAACATCGAGTCCAACGGTTGATTCATTTTGGTATTACTTCGGTATTGTTACATTGATGGCAAATAGCTTGGCACTTTGTATCGTATTATTGGCAATTTTTAAACGAAGATAATGGGACTAATTCAAGCATTAGTAGATGAAATAATACCTTTTCCAAGGCAAGCAGATCACGAAAGTTTAGGAAATAAGCAGTTTGCATGTGTTAATCGAATGAGTTACGCATTTTTAAATCTTGTTTTTCAAATCCTTGATTGTGTAATCATTCCTTTTTTTGTGATAGTATGTTATACAGGTCAAATACAATTTGGTCTTTTTAATTGGTTTATCATTATCGCAGGTGGTTTGAGTACCATTTTTAGTTGGTTTCAATGCATTTATTATATTCTAATGCCTGCTGAAAATTATTTAAACCCAATAAAAGGAAGGTTTTTCGGTGAAACAGCCATCGGAGCTTTTATTGCAGCTTTATTTAAAATAAGGATTATTACTTTCGTAAAATGACACAGAAAAAAAAGTTTCGAAAAAGAAAACCATTTCTTTCTTTGTTTCGTCAAAAAATTGATGATCAAAACTATGAACATAACGCTTCATTAAATCGAAATTTGGATTCTTATGGGATCATTTTAATTAAAGTGGTTGGGGTCGCCGGAATAGTAATCGGAATTGCAATTCTCGTTGCCTTTTGGATATGGGTAATTCGTTGGTTATATCAAGTTTGGTAACATGTCCTTTCAACAGTTTTTAATCAAATGGTTTGGAACAAGAATTCAAGAATTGACAATTGAGAAATCTGATGGTCTTCATTTTACACCTGAAAAAATTCATCAAAATTATGCGCCCAACCAAGATAAATGTCAAGATTGTGCTGCAAGAATCTTTCGACAAGATATTCCATTTTGGTTGGGTCGGCATAAAAACAAAAAGTTGATGGTTATTGCACAAGATGCAGGAAAAGGAGAGGAGGACTTTGGTTTAAATACAGTTTTTAGTATTCACAACGCACATCTAAATAAGGAAGCATATTTTAACGCTTCACACCGTCATAAAGGTTACTTTGATCTTTTTAGAAATTTAATTGGAAAGGATACTTTTTTAGAAGAAATTTATTTCACTGACATTGTAAAATGCGCCTATTCAAGTAGTTCAATTTCTTCTTTTTCAGATGCAATATGTAAAAATGAACTATTTTATGAAATTGAGGAAGTTGATCCAAAATGTTTATTGTTGATGGGTAAACCGGCCCAGAGCGCTTTTATAAAACTTGCAACTGAAAAAAAACTTGTTCGAAATTTAATTGAATCAACACAATGTCGAATTAACGCAAGAAGTAATGTAAGATTTTTACATTTTAAAATTGACAAATACCACGTTTTTATGATTCCACATTTTATTGGAAATTTGCACGTTGCAAGAGAGTATATGTTAGAATTTGATTCTTTCAAAACCAATACAATCAATTACATAAGAAATCAAATTGAATAAAATGAAATTAACATTTTTGATTTTTTCATGCTTCTTTCAATTATTGCTTAATTCGCAAGTTCTAAACATTGATCGTGAAATTGAAAATGATACAACATTTAAACGGGTACGCGCTTCTTTTAATATAAACTTCTCAAATGACAAGCAAAAACGGAATCTAATCGATTTTTCAAACGCATCTGAAATAGACTTATATTTAGAAAACAAGTTCTTATTTATTTTCCTTTCACAGACAGAGCTTTCATTGAATGGACTACAAGCACTTGAAAACAATGGTTTTTTTCAATTACGCTTTCGGGACAATGATTCAAGAAGAGTAGCACCAGACCTATTTGCACAATACCAATGGAATGGAGTACAGGGTATGGAACATCGAACACTTTTTGGGACAAACGCTCGATTTCGATGGCTCGAAAAAAAACAATCCGACCTTTACACGACAATTGGTGTGTTTTACGAGTCAGAAAAATGGAACCCTTTTTTGAGTTCTTATGCTTTTCAATCTGAAAATTTATCCATAGTAAATCGTAATCTTTTTCGACTGAATACTTCCGCAAAATTTGCATTAAAAATTACTCAGAACATTGATTTCGCCGGAACTAGCTTTGTACAATTTCCCTTGAATAAACATTTTCTTACGCCACGGTGGTTTTTTGATTCCAATTTATTTTTTACCGTCAATAAACATTTGGGGTTTACAATTCATTACGATCATAATTTTGATACATTTCGTCCATTACCAATTGATAATTTCTACTACTCGATGTCAATAGGAATTCAACTAAAATTTTAACATGCCAAAACCAACCTATAAAATTTCAAGTTATTTGCTTAATGGATTAAAATGGGAAGTTGAAAAAAAATTAAACTACCGAATTAATACTAAACTTGACTGTAGGAAAATTTCATCCCTAATTCAAGATAAAACCGGGAAAACCGTTTCTGAAAGTACTTTGTACCGACTGTTTTTATGGGAGGGAAACCAAAATACCCCGTACTTGCATACATTGGATATAATTGCAGAATATTTAGAATTTAAGGATTGGTTTTCGTTAGAAAAACACATTAATGATTTGATTCAATTTCAATCGCTCTATGGGGTTTTACCCAATGAACAGCAATACAAAAGCCTTCTTAGTATTAATTTTGAGCAAGGTAGCTTGAAACCTTTATACGCTTTTCTTGAGCAGTTTCCAACTGATTTAACATTCGCCAAAAAAGCGTTGATTGGAGAAGAAATTTTTAAAACGTTACTGACATCAAAAAGTGATAATCTTGAATTTTATAAACAGTTTAATTCTTTACCGATTGTAAGAGAAGGTTTTTTTGAAATTTTTGCAGATCCTGACTTTCAAATTAAAAACTATGAAATTGGCTTGACTTTTTATTTGCGTCAGATAATCCCTCATCAATCTTCCAGAACCTTACAGGACTTTATATTTGCAAATTCCTTACTTCTTCGCTATTATTTTATTAAAGGAAATAAAGATAAGGTATTGGAAATCGGACGACAACTTTATTTAGAGCTGAATTTAGATGATAAAGATTTAAAAGAATTGTATGTTTTTCCTAAAATTCGTTATTATGCCTACCGGTTACTCTACGACTTTACAATTAATGGTTTCAATTATAAGTACTGGGAATGGTTAATTGACTTTTCTTTAAAGGAGGCAAAAAACAATAAAAACATTGACGAAAAAAGGATAATAATTCATACGATATTAGACGTTCTTAGTATTAATCAGCAACTACAAGAAGAAGTTTTTTCAAAGCTAGTCTTGGCTTTTCCGGAAATTTTTAATTTATTACCTACTTATTTTTTCAAATTACCGATCAAGAATCGTTTAAAATATTTGGATGGAAATGGCTCTCGATTTTTCAATGGAAAAACGTTTTTAACTAAAGAAATTGATGCTTAAAATTACAGAGCAATTAAATGCAAAATTGCTCGAATGAAAATTGCATACAACGGCTTATTTTATATACCGCTAACCAATATACAAATCTATCAATCCTTCAGGAGACTGAATATATAATTCTTTTTTATCTCGATCAACCTTCGAAATTAAGCCTTCAAAAATTGGAATAAAAATTTCCTTGTTATCGAGATCTATACGCAAAAGAGGATTAGAAACAAGGTCTATGACAGTATCAACAATACCAATATACCCTTTGGATTGATCATAAACTTTAAATCCTGAAATTTCGTGATCATAAAAATTTGTTTCACTCAGTTCTGAAAGCTCGTTTTCAGGAAGATAAATAGATTTTTTTAAGAGTCTTTTTGCTGCATTTTCATCATTTACATCTTGGAATTTAACGGCAACAAATCCCTTGTTTTTAGGCTTTAAATGATCAATGAAAAATGGAACTAAAACCCCATCAACATCTACAAAAACACGCTCCAATTGATTGTAATCCGATGGATTGGTAACGTCTAAAAACAACGAAACTTCACCTTTATATCCGTGAAGTTTCGCAATTTTCCCGAGGTAAAAATATCCCTCAAAATTCATATTTTATTCAGCTGATTCTTCTGTTGATTCTGCAGCTGGAGAATCTTCCGAGGCTTCAGGTTCAGAAGCTTCTTCAGTTGTTGCTTCTTCAGCGTTTGTTTCCTCAGAAATTGTTTCCTCAGCAGATTGTTCTAAAACTTGAGTTTCTTCAACAGTCGGCTCTTCAACTTCTGGTGCATTTTTAGCAGCAACTTCAGCCGCCTTTGCAGCATTTGCTTCTTCTTCCGCTTTTTGTTTTGCTATTTTTTCTGCAGCCGCATTCTTAGCCAGACCGTCTTTTTTGTTTTGAATCTTGGATTCCTTATCAGCAACCCATTTCGTGAAACGTTCTTCAACTTGCTCAGCTGTAAGTGCTCCTTTATTAACACCATTTAAAAGGTGATTTTTATATAAAACTCCTTTGTACGAAAGAATAGCTCGCGCTGTATTCGTCATTTCTGCTCCCGTTTGGACCCACTTCAAGGTGTTTTCAAAATCGATATCAATGATTGCCGGATTGGCCGTTGGGTTATAAGTTCCTAACTTCTCAATGAATTTACCATCTCTTTTAGCGCGGCTATCCGCAGCTACTAAATGAAAAAAAGGCTTTCCTTTTTTTCCGTGTCTTTGCAATCTAATTTTTGTTGCCATATTTGTTGCTTATAAATTGAGGTACGAAACCTCTGTTAATAATTGATTAATTGGGTTGCAAAGATAGCAATCTTTCTTTAAGTTACAACTTTATTTATTTGCCTTTTGCCTTTAAGACGATAAAAACGGTGTGTAACATGATTTTAAAATCAAGTGCGAGACTTCTGTTTTTCAAATAAATCAAATCATATTTCATCCTGTGCAGCATTTGCTCTACGTTCTCCGCATAGCCATATTTAACCTGACCCCATGAAGTAATTCCCGGTCTTACGCGTGTTAGTTGTAAATATTGAGGCTCTTTCGTTAAAATTTGATCAATGTAAAATTGACGTTCTGGACGTGGCCCTACCAAAGACATATCACCTAAAAGTACATTAAAAAACTGTGGGAACTCATCGAGTCTCGTTTTACGCATGAAACGCCCAATTTTTGTAATTCTTGGATCATTTTCTGATGAAAGTTGAGGCCCAGAACGTTCTGCATCAACAAACATTGTCCTGAATTTTACAATTTTAAAAACGCGGCCATTTAATCCAATTCGTTCTTGAAAAAAAAGAATTGGACCAGGACTTGATAATTTAACAGCAATGGCTGAAAACAAATAAAATGGGATTAAAATCAAAATAGCAACAAATGAGAGCAAAAGGT
Source organism: uncultured Lishizhenia sp. (assembly GCA_964534395.1). Lineage (GTDB taxonomy): Bacteria > Bacteroidota > Bacteroidia > Flavobacteriales_D > Crocinitomicaceae > UBA952. The sequence goes on along the minus strand of CAZHOW010000006.1, from coordinate 37,700 downwards.
CTATGACACGCTTAAAAGCTTGCTGCCAATAGGGCATTGGATCTGGAATTACTTCAACCAAAGCTACACCGAAAATGTTGGTCATTTTTATCGAACCTGACAATATCTCAAATGTATCCGGTAATAACTTTATCCTCTTGTGGCCATCATCAATACGAAGTAATATGTTTTTCAATCGATCATGTTCAGTAGCTTCTATGGCAATTATGATTTCTTCAATCGGATTTTCATTAATAATAGTTTCAAGATCTTTTTCGTGTCCCAAATAAGAAATGTGCGATTCCAATAATTTATCCTTCCCATTCACATTGACAAATCCTACAAATTCGTTTACATTCTTGGGATGGGAAGAAATTTCTTGATAAAGTTCCAAAGCCTTTTCGTTTCCTCCAATGACCAAAGTCTTGAAGCCATTACCCTTCGTTCGAATTTTGCTTATCAAAAACGTTACGATTAACAAACGAGGAAAAAGTGTTATCAAAAAATGAATTCCAAAAAGCAACAAGAATAATTGGTAGTAATCCCGATAAGACTTTACGTTATCATCTAAAATCAAGGTGAAAAATAAAACAATCGTACCTAGAATTGATGCTATCAGGGTAAAATTGAATATTTTGATTCGAAAATGTCTACGAACATCATGATATGTTCCTTGTATAAAGTAAAACAAGATCCAAAACAAAGGCAAAAGAAAAAGACCAATAAAAAAATTGGAGTCTGCATTGAATTCTTTTTTTTCAATCCACTCTTGCCGAACATAAAAAAAACAAAACCAAGAGAAAATCGCGGAAACCAGATCAGAAAAAATCAGAATAAATTTCCAGCTTTTTGTTTTCATCAGTTGAAATAGACAACTTTTATATTATCAATTCTTATTTCCCCTTCGTTTTTCCCTTCATCCAACGTTGCAATCAATGATTGAAGAATATTTGATCCGTTTGGCGAATACCCGATTAACTCTTTTAAATCGATGTAAATTTTCTTCCAGCGAATTGAATTAAGATCTTGCGGGGTTAATGTAATATGAGGATTATTTGTTGTTGAATTATCTGGATTTACATAAAGTACTCCTGTCAGCAATGAGTTTGTATTGTAGTAATCAATTTCTAAATAAGCCTCCCTACCCTTTTGTATCGCCAATTGATCACGGGTTGTCGCAATCCATGACGAATCAGTGGAATTTAAATTTATTTTACCATAAAAATTACCATTAAATGGTTGTAAGTTCTGATTGGATGTTGGAGTGGTCAATATTGCCGAAGTATTCTGATCCACATCAATTTTAACGTTCAGCGGGTCCTCAAAGTCTTCAATCCAAAACTGGGTAACCGATTTATACTTAGTTACAGGATCTAAAGTAAGAGTTTGATTTTCTATCAAAACAGAATTCACTTCAAATACCTCCATAAATGGATATATTTTTTTGGTTGCTGAAATTCCATTGTTTTTTACGGTAGGAAATATTTTAATATTCACATCTCCAGATTTCAGCAAAGGAATTTTAAATGGAACTTGAAAAACGCCAATTAATTCGTCATTGACATAAACCCATGCTTCAGAAAAATTATGCGTCAATTGACCTTCTGCACCAGATAAACTGCCATTTGATTGCAAGGTCCATTCATTGACTTCAAGCCAAGATGGATCGGGGTTATTTTTAACGCATCCAGCAAGAAATAAAATAGCGAGAAAAAACCAAACCCTAGACATATAAATAAAACGAAATGAAAATAAAATTATTGTTAATTGATTGGGATGTTATTTTAATTTTTTGAGAATTTCATGAGCAACATGCATAGCTTCAAAACCATGTTCTATTGAAACTTTTGGTATACAATTATTCTTTATTGAACTATAAAACGACTTAAGTTCCTCCTTAATTGCATTAACCTCTTGTAATTCAGGTTTATCAATGAGAATTTTCTTTTTCATATTTTCCTTACCTAATTCAAGTACAATGTCAAATGGATCTTGTTCACCTACCACATCTTCCATACGCACAACTTCCAATTCTTTGGAAAGAAAATCCACGCTTATGTATGCATCCTTTTGAAAAAATCGAGATTTACGCATATTTTTTAAGGATATCCTAGAGGCTGTTAAATTTGCAACACAGCCATTCTCAAATTCTAACCTTGCATTCGTCATGTCATGGGAATTACTAACAACTGCGACTCCTGATGCAGAAATCTTTTTCACCCTTGATTTTACTACGCTAAGAATAACATCTAAATCATGAATCATTAAATCTAATACCACTGGAACATCTGTTCCTCTTGGATTAAACTGAGCCAAACGATGGGTTTCAATGAACATTGGAGCATTAAAATATGGAATTGCAGCTTGAAATGCAGGATTAAAACGTTCAACATGTCCAACTTGCACTTTTACGTCGGCTTCATGGCAAAGAGCAACCAACTTTTTGGCCTCATCCATTGTCTCTGCTAAAGGCTTTTCAACAAAAACATGTTTTCTCAATTTAATTGCTTCACTCACATGATCAAAATGAGCTAATGTAGGTGTTACGACGTCCACACAATCAACTGAATTTAACAAGTCTTTTGGTGATTGAAAATAGGTTATTCCATATTCTTCAGAAATCTGCTTTGCCGTTTGCTCATTAGAATCGTAAAATCCTACCAGATCAAAAATAGTGTTGAGTTCCTTCAACAATCGAACATGGATTTTACCTAAATGCCCAACACCAATAACGCCAATTTTAAGCATAAGAAAGCAATTTTTTCAAAATTACAAAGTACGATTTAATAGGTGTTAAAGGGAATAATTACTTTTCAACAAAATAGTTTATTCGACTAAAAAAGAAAGGCTACCTCAATTGAGATAGCCCTTTGCTGATATAGTTTTGAATTTATTTTTTGAGTTGTTCAACAACCGCTTTGAAGGCCTCCGGATGATTCATTGCTAAATCAGCAAGAACTTTACGGTTCAATTCAATGCCACTTTTGTTGACTTCACCCATAAATTTTGAGTAACTCATTCCATGTAACCTTGCCCCCGCGTTGATACGCGTAATCCAAAGTGAACGGAAATTTCTTTTCTTTTGTTTACGTCCGGAATAAGCATATAACAACCCTTTTTCAACGGCGTTTTTTGCAACAGTCCAAACATTTTTTCTACGACCAAAGTAACCTTTGGCTAGTTTCATCAAGTTTTTTCTTTTTGCTCTTGATGCTACGTGATTTACTGATCTTGGCATAATTTTAAGTTTTTTAATAAGGAGTGTTCGTTTATACGAATCTTAGTTACTCATTACTTGGTTAAACAATTTAATAAACCTCAATTTGCTACTTCATACATAATTGCAACTTCACATTGGAAAGATCCGATGAATGAACCAATCCTGCATGCGTTAGGTTACGCTTACGTTTTGTAGCCTTCTTAGTTAAAATGTGGCTTTTAAAAGCGTGCTTACGCTTAATTTTTCCACTTCCAGTTATCGTGAATCGCTTCTTGGCACTGGATTTTGTTTTCATTTTAGGCATTTTACTTCTTTTTAGAGTTAAACTTCTATATCAGCTTCTTTTTAAAGTTAAAAGTTTGAGAATTAAAAGTTAAGGGATTAATACAAGTATTTTTCGAATCAGCCGATTAACTTTTATTTTTTAGCTTTTAACTTCTACTTCTTTTTCGAATTAATCATTAATATCATTTTCTTCCCCTCTAATTTTGGCAACTGTTCAACAACCCCATAATCGGCGAGTTCCTGAGCAAACTTCAAAAGTAGAATCTCTCCCCTATCCTTAAACACAATGGTACGACCTCTAAAGAAAACATAAGCCTTAACTTTACTTCCTTCTTCCAAGAACTTTTTCGCATGGGCTAATTTGAAATTAAAATCGTGATCATCTGTATTAGGACCGAAACGAATTTCTTTAACAACAACCTTACTTTGTTTTGCTTTAAGTTCTTTTTGCTTACGTTTCTGATTGTACAAGAACTTTTTGTAATCCATAATCTTGCAAACCGGAGGATTCGCATTTGGAGAAATTTCAACTAAGTCTAATTCTTGTTCCTCTGCCAATGCTATTGCCTTGGAAACAGACATTACCTGTGGCTCCTCTCCTTCAATTACCAATCGAATTTCAGAAGCAAAAATTTTATCATTTATACGATGAAGTGCTTCTTCCTCTCTTTTTACAAACGGTCTTGTGTTTTTTCTCATTCAAATATTTAAATTTCTGTTGACAACTCACGATTCACAGCTTCGTTAATCGTTTCTATAAATTTTTCAAACGACACTGATCCTAAATCTCCAACCCCTCTCTGACGAACAGATACGTGATTTAACTCAAATTCTTTTTCACCAACAATCAACATAAATGGCACCTTCGCCAATTCAGCATCACGTATTTTCTTCCCGATTTTTTCGTTTCGGTCGTCAACAAGACCGCGAATATCGGAATTATTTAGGAATTCTGAAACTTTTTGTGCGTAGTCATTGAATTTCTCAGAAATTGGTAGCACAATAAACTGTTCAGTTGTCAACCAAAGTGGGAAATCTCCAGCACAATGCTCGAGCAATACCGCCAAGAAGCGCTCCATAGAACCAAAAGGTGCTCTATGAATCATTACAGGTCTATGCTTCTGGTTGTCAGCACCTATATATTCCAATTCAAATCGTTCTGGTAAGTTATAGTCAACTTGAATAGTCCCTAATTGCCATTCACGACCAAGTGCATCTTGAACCATAAAATCCAATTTAGGTCCGTAAAATGCAGCCTCTCCATATTCCACAACAGTTGGTAAATTCTTTTCAGCAGCAGCTTCAATGATTGCTGTCTCGGCTTTCACCCAATTCTCTTCAGAGCCAATGTATTTAGAACGATTAACTTTATCTCTTAATGAAATTTGCGCTTTAAAGTTCTTGAAATCCAAAGTCTTCAAAACATACAAAACAATATCAATTACTTTTTTAAACTCATCTTTCACTTGTTCTTGTGTACAGAATATGTGAGCATCATCTTGTGTAAAACCTCGAACGCGCGTTAGACCATGTAATTCTCCTGATTGCTCATAACGATAAACGGTTCCAAATTCGGCAAATCGAGCAGGCAAATCTTTGTAAGACCTTGGCTTCGATTTAAATATTTCACAGTGATGAGGGCAATTCATCGGCTTCAGGTAAAACTCCTCGTTGGGATCAGGAGTCCTAATTGGTTGAAAGGAATCTGCACCATATTTTTCGTAATGGCCCGAAGTAACATATAATTCTTTATTCCCAATATGTGGTGTAATTACTTGTTGATACCCTGCAGCACGTTGCGCTTTTTTCAAAAATGTCTCTAGACGCTCGCGCAGTGCAGCACCTTTCGGTAACCACATGGGCAAGCCCTGACCAACTTTCTGTGAGAACGTAAAAAGTTCCAATTCTTTACCAAGTTTTCGGTGGTCGCGTCTTTTTGCTTCCTCAACTTTCTCTAAATATTCAGTCAATTCAGCTTGCTTAGGAAACGTAATTCCATAAATTCGAGTCAGCTGCTTGTTCTTCTCATCTCCACGCCAATATGCTCCTGCGATCGAAGTCAATTTTACAGCCTTGATAAACCCGGTATCGGGTAAATGTGGACCTCTACATAAATCAGTAAAATTTCCTTGGGTGTAGAATGTAATTGTTCCATCTTGAAGCTCTGAAAGCAATTCAAGTTTGTAAGGATCGTATTTATCTTCAAAATAAGCTATTGCTTCAGCCTTAGAAATTTCTTTACGGACAAACGCATTTTTTTCCTTGGCTAAGTCCTTCATCTTTTGTTCAATTTTTGCGAGATCTTCTTCTTTAATTGAATAATCCATAAAATCGACATCGTAGTAAAACCCATTTGTCACAGGCGGACCAATTGCTAACTTAATTCCGGGATAGTAAAATTCAAGTGCCTCTGCCATCAAATGTGCTGAAGAATGCCACATGGTCGACTTCCCCTCGTCATCATTCCAAGTCAACAATTGCAAAGTAACATCATCATTTATTGGTAATGTTGCATCTTTTACCTCATCGTTAATTTTGGCAGCAAGCACATTTCTGGCCAAGCCTTCTGATATGCTCTGTGCAACACCCAATGCAGTTGTGCCTTTTTCATATTCTCGAACCGATCCATCCGGCAATGTAACTCGAATCATTTTTCAAAAATTAAATTGGAGGCAAAGATAAACAATCAACACTGAAAGTCTACGAAAAAATTAGGCTTTGGAATCAATTCGATTTAATATCCTGAAAATATCTTGATGCAAATTTCGAAATGATGTTGATAAATCGTGATCATCTAATCGCACGTTCGGAATTTCACTGGAAATATAAGAAACAAATTTCCATATTTCAAGAACCCCTGAAATATGAACCGAATAAGGTTCAAAGTTGGGATTTGAAGAAACCAATAAAAACGTTTGATTGTCATCCAAATGAGAATACAAGAACTTAAATACGATTCCTTCCTCCTTTGAAACCAGCACGCAAGGTGTTCCATTTTTAATGGTCGTCCAATCCTGAACAAACTCACCAACAACAAACGAACCTGAAACTACGGGAGGCATCGAATCACCCGAAATCGGAAAAGCCCTATATTTTTTATTTTTTGATAGAAACGGCAAATGCAAGCTTGGTAATTCTCGAACAAATTCAGGATCCGAAAACCCAGCCACATAACCAGCTCTCGCTTTTTCGGGGATTAGCTCAATTACCTCCTCATTTTGTTGATCAACAACAGATGTCAAAACACGTAAATTAGAACCTTTAGCCTGAGTTTTCCATTCATTCGAAAATCGCTCCCACTCATTCGCAGTAAGACTAGACAAATCTTTTTGAATTAAATCATCAATCGAAATCTGATAGTATTTACTGAATATGAGGAGATTTTCAATGTTTGGTGTCGCAACTTCGTTTTCGTAACCACTGTATGTCGAGCGATGCATATTTAGTTCTTGAGCGACTTCTTCTTGCGACTTTTTCAACCGTTTTCGCAAAGCTTTTAGATTTTTTGAAATAAACATTATGACGCATTTTCAACAAAGATAAAATTATTTCTTATTAAATAAACATCTTTTTGATTGAAAATTAATCAACTACTGAGAAACAAATTGATAGATGATATAACCGGTAACCTGTGCAGATGCATTTCCTGAATAGTTAAATCTAGAAATCTTCGCGTATTTTTCGGCTTGTTCAATCATACACGAAGATGCGTTTTTGCTTTTGGATGGATCGTAAGTTGCTTTTGACACATAACCCGATTGACTCACTGATATCGAAATGTAAACCGTTCCAGAACCCTTTCCGCAGGTATATCCTGGATTTCTTACATACCAATTATTTCCTTCAAAGGCCGTTCTGCCAGGAACACTGAAATCCACCATCACATTCCCAGCAAATTGATTTTGTTTTCCGGATTGGGAAATTTCATTTGATTTGGAAGGATTTGAATTCGATTGATTAGACTTTGAAGATTTTCGATCTTCCATTTCCTTTAAAATCTTTTCTCGTTCCTTACGTCCTCCAGCTTCCTCAAAAAGCTTTTGTTCGTATTCTTTTGCCGTTTTGGCTGGGTCGCCTGCATTTCTGTTCTGAGAATAATCATCAAGCGATTTTTGACGTGAATCATTGACATCTCTCGCCATATTCTTTAATGGTTCATTCGAATTATTTTGATCCAAAATTTGAATATTTTCAGGTGTCAATTCCAAAAGCTCTTCCTCTATAATCACTTGAGCTTCAGGACCAAAAGGCTCAATAGGGAGCGTATTTTTAACTGAAGTCAACTCGCTATACACAAATATGAAGATATAAACCGCAATAGCCGAAATGAAGGCTAAAATCAATCGATCCGCACGGCTCAAGACACGTTTCATCTCATTAACTTCAAGTAGTGATTTGTTCGAATAAAATAATACGACAATTCATTTTCATTTATTAAAGTTAAACAATCCTTTTCAAAAAGTTGAATTCGATCATATAAGATCGGGATTATTAGTTTACCAGAGAAATCATATAAACCACATTTTGAACCTTTGGTAACGATGTAAAATTGATTATCAAAAACTTTTATTGAATTAAATTCTATCTGGAGAATAGACAAGAAATTGTAATCCCAAAGTCCACTGAGCCCGTTTTTTTGGACTAAAATCCCTCTTCCATTCCAATCCTCTATTAAATCATATTCATGGGATTTGATAATTTTTCCTTTAAAATCAATCAATCCCCATTTCGAATCCTTGACAACAGGTATCGCATTGATGTATTTTGAGGTTGACTCCAAAGAAGGCTTAAATGCAAGTTTACTTTTTTCATCAATAAATCCGAATTTACCTTTCTTTCGAAAAACAGCGAATCCTTTCGAAAATTGAGCCAATTCAAGAGCATTTGGGAAATTTTCTGTTGTGAACTCAATAAATTTGGTGCCATCCATTTTAATCCAAGAAATCATTGAGCCTATTTTTACAACCGCTGTATTGTTATCTGGATTAAACTCAGAAATATCATCGAAAATAGGTTCTGTTAATTTGTCACCATCAGTAGAAATCAAACCTTTTTTGCCGTTTAATGAATAAATAAACGTATTCACATTAAAACGTTCAATTTCATCAAATTGAACTAGAATTTTTACATTTAAACTAGAATCTATCACTCCAAATTTACCATTCATTTTAATGATTGAAAACCCTTCAATTAAATCTCCAACCTCTTGATAATTAACATTAGAAACAAGTTGTAGGTTTTTATCCAAAAATTGATAAGATGTATCTATTAAACCCACAAAAATCCCATTCGAAAAATAGACTAAATCATTCACATAAGTTGGGGAAATTTCCTTCCCAAACGGATCAATTAAATTGTACATTTCATTCAAGGACACAATGGCACGACCATCCTGAAAATCAACAATCTCATCGTATTTGAAATCAACTACAAGTTCATTTTTTTTGTTAATTACACCAAATTTTGAATTCTTTAAAACAACAGCCAATCCATTTCTAAACGGTCCAACCTCATCGTATTCTGGGCTAATAACAACCTTACCTGTAGAATTTATATATCCAAACTTATCATCAAACGCAATAGGAAAATAGCTTTCATAAAAAACCATTTTATCTTGATTCAATTCCTCTTTAAATGGAAAATCTGGAAATTCTTTTTCAAATGAATCAAATTTCGAAAGATCAAAATCAGAAAGGTAATTTCTATAAAGATGTCTCCATGCCTCATTCACATTACTATTTTGTGGGTATTTCTTTATGAAGTTTTCATATTCTTTTACTTCTCCTGATGCAGTTGAAAGTTGATAAATTCGCTTTTCAGCCTCTGGAATATTAACATTTCCAGGATATAATGCGATAAATCGCTCATAGTCATAAATACTTCCCGAAATTATTGTTTCTAAATACTGCTGATTTTGAAGTGTTAAACGTGCTTTTGAAGAATAAACAGAATTCGGATATTTGCTCAAAAAAAGAATCGTTGATGCGCTAGTATTTTGGCTTGTTGATTGAAAAAAAGCTATTGAGTCGCGCAAAAAAACCGCTTTTTCAACTTGCCTTGACCAACCGTTTTTGTCGATGAAATGCTGTAACCCCGACTCGGTTAAATTCAATTGTTCATGCTCAAAAAATGCATCACTAACAGCTTGCTTCCAAAATTGAATTGAAAGTGAATCAAAATTATATTTTTGATATTTTTCTTTTTTCTTTAAAGCTATTTCGGAATATGTTTTTTCTGACTTCAAAATACAATTGTATGCACTATCCAAATTGAGAAAATCGTGTTTGAGATAAAGTTGCGTAAGTCCGAAATAAGAGATGGATGGATTTTTTTTAGCAGCTTTTACGAATAAACGACTTGATGTGTAGTAGTCTTTCCGATTCAATGCATTGAATGCTTTTTCAATTGTATTTGCCTTGAAAAAGGAGAATTGAAGAAGAAAACATAAAAAAAAGAAACGAATCATCATCGGATTTTCTGATTCTAGTTAATTACTCTCAGGGAACGCACAAACTGGAATTGGTATCATTTTATGTTGATTTGCCGCATTAAATCTTTTGTAGATTTCAATTACTTCTTTTTGTCTCGCGGAAAGTTCCTCCCTCTTATCCGATTTAATGAACTCCATCGCCCACTCCAGTTCAGGGTAAGTAGCCCCAATCTGGTCCTCATCACTTCGACCATCAGCCCAAAGGCCATCTGTTGGTTTCGCAAACAAAATTTCTTCAATAACACCCAATTTCTTTGCCATTTCAAAAACTTCAGTTTTATATAAATCAGCGATAGGGCTTATATCCACACCACCATCACCGTATTTGGTAAAGAAACCAACCCCAAAGTCCTCAACCTTGTTTCCCGTGCCGGCAACCAAACACCCATTTGCTTGAGCTATTGCATAAAGCGTTGTCATTCGAAGTCGTGATCGAGAATTGGCCATCGCCAAACCATTGTCCTCAATCTTAAAGGGCATTAACTTTTCGAATGTAGAAAATATTCCTGTTAAATCTATTTCATAAGATGAAACGTTTTTATATCTCCTTAACAAGTCATCGATATGATTTTGAGCACGACCATATTCAGCTGCTGTTTGACGAATCGGCATGTTAACCAAAATAACTTTTTTACTCGTCTCAGCGCACAAAACAGAAGTCAACGCCGAATCGACACCACCAGAAATCCCGACAACAAAACCATTCGATTTGGCTTTGTCTGCATAGGATTTCAACCAATCAATTATAAATTGAGATTTATCCAACTTAGAATAAAATTGAAACTTTCAATAGAATTTGACTTAAATTGGCGTTGTTTGAATAATATTCTCTACCGGTAATTAAATTTCCTGTAAACAGAGATTTATTTTCAACTTTTCGATCCAAAAACAAAGGAGTAATACCATAAAAATAGCCTGCCTCAGCAACAAGAACGGTAGATCCGACAAAGTTCCATTCGGCTCCAGCTGTTAACCCAACAGAACCGTTGTAAAAAAATGTTTCACCACTGGATTTCATATTCAAAAAATCAACCGTTTGACCTGTTGCCAAATCAATTCCTAAATCATTCATTTTGTTTGAGACTAAAAAATTGTTTCGAACACCAAATTTCCCAAAATACCTGAAATCACCAATAAAGTCTGTCTTAAACAAGAACATTAAAGGAACAGTTACATAAACTGGTTTTTGCGTTCTCTCCTGAAGTTGAAAAACACCAGTTGCATCGTCTGAATTTTTATCACTCAAAATCTCTTTGTCGTTATATTCATAAAATGTTTGATTAGCAGGGCTGAATTTAAATGAACCAAACTCAAATTCCAATCCATAGGCCAAACCAAGATTTTTCGAATTTTTAAACGCGGAGTGAACCATAATGCCAATTCCAAGATTAGAACCTACACCGTTGGAATTCATTTTACTGGTTCCCATTCGCAACATATTTAATCCAAAAGTGCTCGTTAATCCAGCCTGTGTATTCTTATCTGCAACTCCTTGACCCCAGGAAATGGTAGTTATTAGAAATGTGATTAGAAACAAGCTTGAAATTTTCAATTTTCCAGTTTTCATAATTCTTATTTTATATTCTTAATTTTGGTCAAAAATAAGAAATTTCGTGAATTATAAGTTACATCTGATTTTCGCTGTGTTTTCTGTAGGTTTTATTGTTTCTAGCTGTGAAACGAATCAATTCGATGTAGACATTTCGAATGTGGAATTGAAAATTAATTTCATAAACCTCGATTCAATGCTAAAAGTGTCCAATCAGAATAAGTTAATCAAATTGAGAACTGAATTCAAGAATAAACAATCTGATGTTTTAGATTACAATGTCGGATACTGTTTGCACATTAATTTGAATGATGACACCGCATTTTATAATGGGAAAAATAAATTTTACACGAATGATTATATTGTTGATCTCGAAAATTCCATTTCGAAAGAAAACATTCTGAATGAAACACGAAAAAAAACCATTTTAGACGGATTTAAACGCCTAAAAACTTTTTTTCCTTCTGGAAAAATCCCAAGATCAATTTATCAAATTAACTCGTCATTTTCATCTAGTGTTTTTTCAACAGATAAAGAGATAGCAATTGGTATTGAACGTTATCTTGGACCTGAGAATAAGTTGATTAAACAGCTTCCAAGTCAAGAATTTTACGAGTGGATAAAAGAGAGTATGCGTTCAGAATACCTTGAACGAGACGTTTTGGCCGCTTGGTTAATGACAAATTATTTGGAGGAAACTACAGAGAACTATGCTTGTGAAATGATTCGATGGGGTAAAATTCTTTTCATTGCGCGAGTTTGTCTTCCAGAATTGGAGGAGCGATTGATTTTGAGATACAATCAAAAACAGTACGAATGGGCTGAAAACTCAAAAAAATCCATTTGGAAATATTTTGTTGATAATGAGGTTTTATTCAAAATCGATGAAGAAACACGGACGAATTTTCTCAGAGAAGGGCCTTACACAATTGGACTCCCAGAGGAAAGTCCAGACCGCATTGGTCAATACATGGGTTATGAAATTGTATCGAATTACATGAACGATAAAGAAATTTCACTTCAAAAATTGATCAAAACCCCTTACAATGAAATTCTTCAAAAATTTAAGCTAGATTAATCATGGAAGACAAGATAACCAAGAAATCAGAAATCAATATACAAGTAGGATTAAACTCGAATAATTTACCTCTTCAAATGAAATGGAATGCCTCAGACGGCGGAATTTCGGAATCACCAGCTAGCGCATTTATGTTGTCGATTTGGGATCCAACTGAAAAAAACACGATGAAAATCGATTTATGGACGAAAGAAATGACGGTAGAAGAAATGAAACAGTTTTTTCATCAGACGCTATTAACTATGGCCGACACATTCGAAAAAGCCACGGGTGAACACCTTATTTCTGAAGATTTGAGAGATTATTGTTATCACTTCGCTTCAAAAATGGATATCCTTCCAGAAGAATGAAATTTGTATTAAATAAAATGTCAACCGAAGTATCGGATGTAGTTCAATATTACTTCGATTTTTCAGATTCAAAAATTCAATTGAATGATTATTTGGGAAAGCGCATTCAACTTGATTGGACGGGAATCATAGTATGTCGAAAATGCTCAAAGACAACCAAGAAATCCTTCGGTGAAGGCTTTTGTTATAGTTGTTTTATTTCTGCGCCTGAGACAAGTCCCTGTATTTTGCATCCTGAACTTTGTGAGGCACATTTGGGTAAAGGTCGCGATTTGGAATATGAGGAGAGAAATCACAATCAACCGCATTTCGTTTATTTAGCAGCCACAGACATTGTAAAAGTTGGAGTTACTCGAATTACACAAATTCCAACAAGATGGATTGATCAAGGAGCAAAGAAAGCAATAATACTAGCCGAAACTCCGAATCGTTATCAAGCAGGATTGATTGAAGTTGCACTTAAATCAGTTTTCGCTGACAAGACGAATTGGCAAAATATGCTCAGAAATATAAACGATGAATCAATCGATCTTATCGAGGAAAAATGGAGAATAGAAGAAATACTGCCTTCCGATATGTTGGACTTTATGACCGACAATGATGAAATATCAGAGTTTCATTATCCGGTTTTATCTTACCCAGAAAAAGTAACTTCGTTGTCTTTTGAAAAAACTCCTCAAATCTCAGGAACTTTAACAGGAATAAGAGGTCAATATCTTATTTTCGACAACCAAAATGTAATAAACATTCGGAGACAAACCGGCTATGAAATAGAATGGAATGCGTAAATTAATTACTACAATATTAGATTTCTTCTATCCTTTGGTAAAAAGATTCATACCGAAAGAAACCTATTATTATGCTGCGTGTGGGGGTGGTAATTTAGTCTTAGGTTGGATTTTGTTTTTCGTTTTTTATCAGTTTGTTTTTTTGAAAGAAACGTTACATTTTGATATTAACTGGCTCTATAATGGGCACGTGGCGATTTCGGCATACACCTTAAGTTCATTCACCACTTTTTGTTTTTCATTCACAATAGGTTTTTTACTTAATCGTTACGTGGTCTTCACTAGAAGTGAATTAAAAGCGAATACCCAATTGTTTAGATACGGCTTGAGCGCGTTGATTTCATATTCCTTGAGTTGGATTCTTTTGAAACTATTCATTGAAACTTTCTCCATTTTTCCTTCAATTGCAAACATTATGGCTTCTTGCATAATCGTTGTTTGGAGTTACATTATGCAGCGAAAGTTCACCTTTAAATAAATTAAGGGTTGATTTAGAAAATTATCATTTGTTTGAATCCAAAACTTTCGCGTAAATCTCACTAAACTTCCTGCCAACTTCTGTATAACTAAAATTATCCATCGCATATTCTCGAATTTCCTTCGAATTGAAATTCAATTCATTTTTTACAAAACTTCTTATCGCGGATTCCAACGCCTTCTCATCTCTTGGATTCACCAAAATACCATTAAATTGATGCACATGTTCTGGGATTCCATTTACATTTGATGAAATGACTGGTTTTCCACACATCATAGCTTCAGCAATTACACAAGGAAAATTCTCATAATTACTAAACATCAGCAAAGCATCCGAATTTTGAATCATTTCAGCAACTTCTATGGTGGTTTTGGTTGAATGAAATGTCACGTGACTATCAATATTCATTTCAGAAGAAAGTTCTTTCGCGTAATCGATATCACCATCACTTACGATATCCAATGTAACATTAACATTTTGATTTTTTAACTCATTCATGACGCCAAGCATTCCCGACAAATTTTTAATTTCATCTATACCTGTTGAGATATGAATCAATCGTTTAAATTCTTCATTCTGAATTTCCTTGGAAACGAATAGTTTTTCATCAACAACATTGGAAATGATTTCAAACTGACTTGATGGACTCAAAATTTTCAAATTCTCTTTTAAGTTTTTACTTACTGGCAATAAATAATCAGCATTTCTTAAAACCAATTGACAAAGTTTCATAACTGGTTTAGGGTACGCATGATCACTATTTACGTGGAATCCACTTGAATTTTCAGTAACGACATAAGGGATTCCATATCTTTTTTTTAACCAATATGCCCAAATCCCTAATGGATAAACGATATTTAAATGAACGATTTCTGGAAATCCTATTTTCTCTTTTACACTATTGAACCCAAGTTTAAAAGCTTTGCGATGAGCCAAAAAATTGAGGAATTTGTTGAATGGGAACCCTAGAGATTTCTTTGGATAATAAACAATTATTTCTGTAAGTTGAGCTTTTGTATTTACAACTAGTCTATGATCATTCGACGTTACATCCGGAAAAATAGATAATGTTACAACTTCATTAAAAAGTGAAATGGCTTCCGCATGTTTTTGCACGAAATTCCCCAGTGTCGGTTTAAAATCATTAGGATACCATGAACAAATGTTCAGAACTTTGAATTTGCGATCCATTGAACTAAACTAGATTATGTTCGAAAGCAGATTTAACTTGCTCCAAGGCAAAATCGATTTCCTCTTTTGTCGTATATCTAGAAAATGAAAAACGAACATTTGGTCGTGTCGTGTCAGCTTTAATCCCTTCCAATACATGTGAACCTTTCGTTGCACCAGAAGTACATGCGCTTCCGCCACTGACCGCTACTCCTTTCAAATCCAAGGTAAATAAAAGCATTCCGGCTTTTTCCGTTTCTGGCAAACAAACATTTAATACTGTATAAAGCGACTTTTCAGGAACAATTTCTCCATGGAAATCAACATCAGGAAACATTTGTTTTAACTTATCTATCATATATGATTTCAGCGATTGAACATGTTTTTGGTGTCCGTCAACATCTTCATATGCCAATTCAATAGCTTTTGCCAAACCAACAATTCCATAAATATTTTCAGTTCCACCTCTCAAACCTCTTTCCTGTGAACCACCATGAATAAAGGATCCTACCTTCGTTTTCTTATTAACATATAAAAATCCGATTCCTTTAGGACCATGAAATTTATGTGCCGCGCAGGTAATGAAATCAATATCCAAATCCTGTAAGTCAAATGTGTAATGTCCCATTGTCTGAACTGTATCCGAATGAAAATAAGCTCCGTATTTTCTGCATATTTCCGACACTTTTTTCAATGGAAGCAAGGTTGCGATTTCATTGTTTGCATGCATCAAAGAAACCAACGTCGGAATTCCATCTTTCAAAATTTCCTCCAAATGATTCAAGTCAACGTTTCCTTTGTTATCAATATTGACTAATTTCATTTCTGCATGACCATGATGAGAAAGTGACTCAACCGTATGACCAACCGCATGATGTTCAATACTCGAAGTGATAATTCGTTTCACTCCCAATTCAAATACGGATGCATGTAAAGCCATATTATCCGCCTCCGTTCCACCTGACATGAAGATTATCTCAGAGGCTTGACAATTTAAGTGTTTTGCAATCGTTCTGCGTGAAGTTTCGATTAAAGCCTTTGCATTGCGACCAAAAAAATGAGTTGAAGATGGATTCCCAAAATTCTCCTTCAAAACAGGTAACATAGCCTCTACAACTTCTGGTGCAATTGGTGTAGTCGCCGCATTATCAAGATAAACACGCATTCAAAAACTTTTTACGAAGTTAAGAAATAACTTTGAAGGATGTTTGAAAGATATTGCCATTATATTTGTTAAACTCGTTATATCAGTGTAAAACTATGAATTATTGAATAGATGAATTTTTAGGTTAATTTTGTAAAAAACAATATGAAGAATATTACTCTAACTATCGCCTTTTTATCCATAAATTTTGTCTTTGGGCAGATAATTTTCAACAATTATTATGAGAGTAATAATACGAAGGGCATTAATCTTTTTGAAAATGATAATAAATATATATTGATGAATTCAGATAGTGGATTAGTTAGTGTTGATAAGAATAATGGAAATAATTCAACGAATGAATTTGTTGCAAATTCCTTAACTAACCATAATTCAAGTAAGATAAAATATGATGTATTAAGTAAAGAAGGTCAGGGATTTTTTATTGGTATAAGAGAATTATATCAAGATAGTATTTTTCAAAACTCTTGGGGATCTTATTGGACGAGAAGCGATGGAATTATAATTAAAATGGATGCTAATTTTAATATTATTTGGAATTATAGACTTTCAAATGATACATCTAATTATTTTATTCGATCAATTAAAGGAACCACAGATGGTGGCTGTATTGTGGCGGCAAATGTGTCTCGACTTTACGATACCCTTGGAGGATTTGTAACAGCATCTGATGCTATACTCTTTAAACTCTCAGTAAATGGAAATCTTGAATGGAGAAATGATTTCAATACAAAGGGATACTATATTGAAACGTTTGGTGGGAATATGGAATATGGTATTGAATCATTCACTGAAGTTTCGGTTTCTAATGATAATAATATTATTGCCATTGGAAAAAAAGACAACTTAATGTGTTCCGTTGCATCTTTGTGGGTTTCGAGTTACAATTTGAGTGGTACATTATTGTGGGAAACATTTATAGATCCGGAAATTCAATCTAATGGACAAATAAAATATGAGATATATCCAAAGGATTTACTCATTGAACAGGACAAAATAATAGTAGTTGGCGCCAAGGAATTCGGATATACCGACCCTAATTTTGCTAGTTTTCTTGGGAACGAAGAATCCTACATAATTGAAATGAATAACACAGGAACAATTCTTAGAGATAGTGTTTATTATTCTTTTGGAACTTCTAGTATTGAAAGTATATGCAAAAAAGATAATGAATTGTTCCTCATACAATACGCATATTCTCAAGCTACTGATAATGATGATGTTTTTATAAATAGGTTAAATGCAAACTTAAGCTTTGATACTTTGACTACAATCTCAAATTTATACTGCGGATCTAGTGTATCTGAATCAATTATCGATTCACAAGGCAACATAGTATTCATTGGACGATCAGGAAATCAGACAGGATGTAATAAACCATGGCTTGTTAAATATGGATTTTCAGCATCTGGAATAACTGAAATTGCTGACTCAACCAAAAAACTCATAAAAATTGTAAACCTATTAGGACAAGAAACTGAATTCAAACCTAACACATCGTTAATTTACATTTATGATGATGGTAGCACTGAAAAAGTTTTTCAATTCGAGTAATTTTTATTTGAAATTAAAAAGCTCCTTCCTTAATTACATCCACCAACGATGGATCAAGCAATGTGCTTGTATCTCCCAAATTTGAGGTATCACCCTCTGCAATCTTTCGTAAAATGCGACGCATGATTTTTCCACTTCTCGTTTTTGGTAATCCGGGAACAAATTGAATTTTATCCGGTTTAGCAATTGGGCCAATTACGCGAGTGACGGTTTGCAGAATGTCTTTTTTAGTTAATTCAGCATCTCCATGTGTGTCGTCAATAATGACATATGCATAAATTCCCTGCCCTTTAATATCATGCGGATAACCAACTACCGCACTTTCAATCACACCAGTGTGCATGTTTATTGCATTTTCTACTTCGGCTGTTCCAATTCGATGACCGCTAACATTCAGAACATCATCTACCCTACCGGTTATTCGATAATTTCCGTTTGAATCACGATAACAGCCGTCACCGGTAAAGTATTTATTTTCATAAACCGAAAAATACGTCTGACGACATCGCTCGTGGTCGCCATAAGTTGTCCGAATCATTCCCGGCCATGGAAATTTTATACACAAATTACCTGAAACATCATTCCCTTCAATCTCATTTCCTGAATCATCCACCAAACATGGTTGAACACCTGGAAGCGGAAGTGTAGCATATGATGGAATTCCTGGGGTTACATTGGCTAAATTAGAGATCATAATTCCACCTGTTTCTGTTTGCCACCACGTATCAACCACAGGACAATTTTCTTTTCCAATATTTTTATGATACCAATGCCAAGCCTCTTCATTGATTGGCTCACCAACAGAACCGAGAACTTTCAAAGAACTTAAATCCTTATCGTTTATTGTATCAATACCGAATCCCATCAAACTTCTGATTGCCGTTGGAGCGGTGTATAAAATATCCACTTTGTGTTTTTGAACAATTTCCCAGAAACGACCAGCATCTGGCCACGTTGGAATTCCTTCAAACATGAGTGTTGTTGCGCCCGCGCTTAGTGGACCATAAACAATGTAGCTGTGCCCTGTTATCCAACCAATATCGGCAGTGCAAAAATGAACTTGTCCGGGTTGATATTGAAATACATTAACAAAGGTGTAATTTGTCCAAACCAAATAACCGGCAGTTGTATGTACCACTCCTTTTGGTTTCCCAGTGGAGCCTGAGGTATAAAGAATAAAAAGAACATCTTCTGCATCCATTATTTCAGGTTCGCAAAACAATTGACCTTGCTCAACAACTTTTTCCATTTCGTCACTCCACCAAACATCACGACCTTTCAACATACTCACTGGAGTATTCGTTCGTTGGTAAACAATGACTTTTTTTACCGTATGATTTCCAATCAAAGCATCGTCGACCACATTTTTAAGTGGAATATCTTTTGGTCCCCGAAAAGCACCATCGCAGGTGATAATAAATTCAGCTTTGGCATCTTCTAATCGATCAGCAATTGCCTGTGCTGAAAATCCTCCAAAAATAACAGAGTGAATTGCTCCAATTCTTGCACAAGCCAGAGTTGCTATGGCCAATTCAGGAATCATTCCCATGTAAATGCAAACGCGATCACCCTTTTTTACATCGTTGTTTTTCAAAACATTCGCAAATTGATTCACTTGATCAAAAAGTTCCTGATAAGTCAATACGACTTTTTCTTCTTTTGGATTATTCGGTTCAAAAATGATTGCAGGAACATCAGCTTTTTCAAATAAATGCCTATCCAAGCAATTTACTGTAATGTTGAGCTTACCGCCTTCAAACCATTTTACTGAAGGATTTTTGAAATCCCAATTTAGAACTTGATCCCATTTCTTTTTCCAAACAAAATGACTAGCAATTTCACCCCAAAAATCTTCTGGTGAAACAACGCTTTTCTTGTAATGATTGTGGTAATCTTCAAGCGATTTTATTTGATATGGATAGTTCATAGTTATCAGATTTGATTGATCTAAAATTAATTAAAGTAGCGAAAGAATAAACATCATTTCAATAAATTTCATCCTATAATCGTATCTTTGACTGAACAATCGAAAATTAAGTATGGAGTTTCAATTCAAATTGCCAGACAGAGATTTATGGAGAGAAAAAATAATCTCAGAACTAAAAGAAAACAAAGATCGAATCTTCTACAAAAATGAAATTGAGCAAATTGAATTTGATATAACCAATAGAACAAGTAATTCATTCGATTATTCTGATAACCGCAATTCGAATGAATGGAAAAACTGCTTTAAAATTGAAGTAAAAGACGAAGCTAGAGCCAATCAAATCTGTCTAAAAGTCCTAATGCAAGGCGCAGATAGTTTGTTTTTTGAAATTAACGGTTCAAATAAAGATTGGAATAAACTTTTCAAGGATATTCAATTCGAATATATGCACTCAAGAATCTTTTTTTCTGATCGAAGCGAACTCAATACTTTTAATCAATTTATTCAAAAAAAAAAGATAAAAAACATCAAAGTAATAATCGATCCACTACTCAATGGATTCGAGAAAAACGATGGTACAAGTGCACTGCTGAATGGTTTTGAATTGCAACAAATTGGAGCAAACACGTGGCAAGAAATTGGTATTATACTTTCAACATTTCACGAAATCCTGCTAAACGATGGTACGAAATTCCATTTTCACTTCGGAATTGGACAGAATTACTTTCTAGAAATAGCGAAAATAAGGGCATTAAAATGGCTAAGTGAGTACCTGTGTAATCTATATCAAATTAATTCAGAGATTCATTTTAGCGCTGAAATTGGACATACGAACAAATCGCTAAAGGATCCTTACACTAATTTATTGAGACAAACAACCGAGGCAATGGCCGCAATTTCAGGTGGAGTTTCAGAACTTATAATTCGTCCTTATGATGACTTATCGGTAAACGGCTCCAATGATTTTTCAAGAAGAATGGCTTTAAACATTTCCAATATTTTAAAGGAAGAAAGTTATTTTGATTTCGTGAAAGATCCACTGAAAGGAAGCAACATTATTGAACTCTTGACAGAAAAAATCACCTTAAAAGCCTGGGATTTTATGAGGAGTTTAGATGAATTTAAATCTATAAATGGAACATCTAAAATTGATCATATTACAAATATTATTTCGGAAACGAGGAATAAGCGCTTGGAATTATTCAATCAAAACAGGATGGAATTAATTGGAGTCAATTCATTTATTAATTCAAAACAGGAAATGAATTCGTGGACGAATAACAAATCCTATCTCAATATACCTTATTTAATTTTCGAAAATAATAACTGAAATGAAGCGTCAAGAATTAGGGGAAATTAATTTGCAGAAATCGAAAATTAATCTTTCAAAACGTGTATTGTTTGAAACCGCAGAAAATATTTCAATTCAGTCAGAATATGCCCAAAAGGATGCAGAAGGCATAAATCATCTGAATTATTTATCTGGGATAGAACCTTATTTGGGAGGTCCATACGCCTCGATGTACGTTTCCAAACCTTGGACCATAAGACAATACGCAGGATTTTCAACAGCGGAAGAATCCAATGCTTTTTACAAACGTAATCTTGCGGCTGGTCAAAAAGGTCTTTCCGTTGCATTTGATTTAGCTACTCATAGAGGATACGATTCAGACCATCCTCGCGTGATTGGTGATGTTGGAAAAGCAGGTGTAGCAATCGACTCAATTGAAGACATGAAAGTACTTTTCAATGAGATTCCATTGGATGAAATGTCTGTTTCAATGACTATGAACGGGGCAGTATTGCCCATTATGGCTTTCTACATTGCCGCTGCCATAGAGCAAGGAGTTGAGATTTCGAAATTGTCAGGTACAATTCAAAATGATATTTTGAAAGAGTTCATGGTGCGAAATACTTATATCTATCCGCCTGAACCGTCAATGCGCATTATTGCCGATATTTTCGAATATACTTCGCAAAAAATGCCCAAGTTCAATTCGATTTCAATTTCGGGTTATCACATGCAAGAGGCTGGAGCAACAGCAGCGATCGAATTGGCTTACACATTAGCTGATGGAATTGAATATTTACGAACTGGTATAAAGGCAGGATTAAAAATTGATGACTTTGCTCCCCGATTGAGCTTCTTTTGGGCCATAGGAATGAATCATCACATGGAGATTGCGAAAATGCGAGCAGGAAGATTACTTTGGGCCAAGCTTGTAAATGAATTTAAACCAGAAAATAAAAAATCTACTGCACTTCGAACCCATTGTCAAACCTCCGGATGGTCTTTAACAGAACAAGATCCCTTCAACAATGTCGCTAGGACATGCATCGAGGCTATGGCTGCCGCTCTCGGAGGCACGCAATCACTGCACACAAATGCACTAGATGAAGCAATTGCATTACCCACAGACTTTTCTGCAAGAATTGCTAGAAATACACAAATATATATTCAAAAGGAAACAGGAATAACTTCATTCATTGATCCTTTCGCAGGAAGTTATTACGTTGAAAAATTAACATCAGAGTTGGTTGATGAAGCTTGGAAATTGATCCAAGAAGTTGAAGAATTGGGCGGAATGGCTAAAGCCATTGAAACGGGAATTCCAAAAATGCGAATCGAGGAAGCAGCAGCAAAGAAACAAGCAAGAATTGATTCCTCCAAAGATATTATTGTAGGTGTAAATCGTTATCAAGTTGAAGAACAAACAGAAATTGACATTTTAGAAATTGATAATTCCAAGGTTCGTTCAAAACAAATTTCTCAGTTAAATGATTTGAAAAAGAATAGAGATAACGAGCTTGTAAACAAACTATTGATTCGATTAGGTGAGGTCGCACAAACGGAAAAAGGGAATTTACTCGAGGTCGCAGTGGAATGTGCTTTGGCTCGTTGCACACTCGGAGAAATTTCACTTGCCCTCGAAAACATTTATGGGCGATACAAAGCAACTATTCGAGCAATTAGTCAAGTTTATTCGAAAGAAGCCATGAAAGATGAAGATTTTCTGAAAGCGATTGAATTGGTAGAAACCTTCACCAAATTAGAGGGAAGAAGACCACGTATTATGATTGCAAAAATGGGCCAGGATGGTCATGACCGTGGAGCTAAAGTTATCGCAACAGCATTTGCAGATATTGGTTTTGATGTCGATATTGGACCATTATTCCAAACACCAGAGGAGGCAGCAAAACAAGCGATTGAGAACGATGTCCATATCCTTGGAGTTTCTTCTTTAGCAGCCGGACATAAAACGTTAGTCCCTGCCGTAATTCAAGAGTTAAATTCACTTGGGCGTTCAGACATCATGGTTATTGCAGGTGGAGTTATCCCTCAAAAAGATTATTCTTTTTTGGAGGAAGCTGGCGTATTTGGAATTTATGGCCCTGGCACTAAAATTTCGAAAGCCGCACAAGAAATTTTACTTCTTCTAATAGCAAGTCATCAATAATTTTTAATTTCGGCATAGAAATTGAAACGTTGGGTTTAAATTAAAAAAAATGAAAAAATATACACTAATCTTATTTCTTCTTTCCTCTTGTTTTGTGATGGCTCAGCCAAAATTAGCTTTCACTGAATCAAAACAAATTCTCATTTTGGACGACGAGAATCAAAATGAGAATCAAGTTTCCTTCAAAGCAAGTTTCACAAACGAGGGAACGAAGAAAACAGCAATGCTTTGGACCATTTCAGGAACCAAAGACAAAGATTGGCAATTCGTGAAAGGCACTGAAAAGGCTGATCAAATTACGGTTGAATTCAATAAAGTAGGAGTTTATTCTGTATCGAATACGGTAACTTACATAAAAAAAATCACATTAAAAGATGGCTCCACAGAAGATGAGGAGAACGAAATTTCAGTTGAAAAGGAAAATTTGATTACAGTAACGAATAATTTGGACGAGTTGACACAAATTCACGCGGACAGCAGCTTCGTTAAATTGGTTAAAAAGGCATCCGACTATGTCGTTAAACCAAAGTATGCGAATGACCCCACTCCTCATATATTCTTAGCAAAAGGTTACTATGGTATGTATAGAAAAGACCTCAAAGATCCTGCTATTCCTGATCCGTTAGATGAAGCAATAAGCTCAACAGCAACAGCAATGGAAATGGACATTAATGGGATTTTCAATATGACAATTCATAAAATATGGCTAAACAAATTTCAAAATGAAGTAGTAAGTATAAATGTATTGTTCAACATAGAAGAAGAAAACAACTATCCCGTTTTTTATCAGGGTGACAACGCACAGAGGAAAACTGAACTAAATGCTCAAATGATGGAAGGAATTGAACAATATATTTCAATAACCAAAAACCCATTGGCCGGCAAACTTCTAGAGGCAGCGATAAGATATAACATGAAGGATGTTAAAAATTCTACTTTGATTTGGAAGGACGAAACAAAAAATCTATTGGCATTGGAAAATATAGACAATTACACAGAAACGGATTTAAAAGTGTTGAAAACAGGAATTATTCTTAGTGCGCAGATGCTTCAAAAAAAGGATGGTAATTCAACAGAAGCTTGTAAAATATTGAATAAGGCAAATGCCTGGTTTGGAAAACAAAAGGACTTCTATACTTACTATGAAAAGGTAATGAATAACTGTGAGCAGAAATAAACAACTATCGTTTAATAAAACTATTAAAAGGGGATTTTTAATCCTCTTTTTTCATTTACATTCGTTTCAATGAAAAAGATTCCAGCATTTTTTAAAAATAAATATTTTGTAACTAGCGTTGCCTTTTTAATCTATTTTCTCATTCTCGATGATTTGGATATTATTACAATCATAAATCAAAAAAGGAAGCTTTCAAAATTAGTTGCTCAAAGAGACTTATTATCTGAGAATTTAAAAGAAACAAAGAACACACTTAAAAGATTGAAGAACACAAACTATCTAGAGGCATATGCACGATCTCAAAAATTCTTCAAAAAAGATGATGAAGAAATTTTTGTAATTACTTTCGAGGAAAAGAAGAAGAAATAGTTAATTCCCCAATTTTGCGATTTGGGTAATAAAAGGATAAGATTTGTTCAAACGTATAACCATTTTTGGCCATGCCCATTGCCCCTTCTTGACACAATCCAACACCATGTCCAAACCCCTTTCCTTGAATAACTAAAAAATCACCTTCTTTTTTACAATTAAAAAAAGTTGACTTCAATTTAAATGCTTCTCTCAAATCCCTCAAAGGTATACCGTAAAAAGGATTGATATAAAATGCTTTTCGTTCATTCTGCTCGAAATTTATAGCAAGAGAATAACTCAATGAATCCCAAGATGGAAAGTTATATTTGCTTTCTAAAAAGGAAAACCAATCTTTTAATGGTATTTTTTTTGACCAATTTGCTTGAGAAGTATGCAAACAAAAAGTATCTTTAAAACTTGTAAATCCAAACATTTTCTGATTCCAAACTAAGTCCGGTTCACAAGTTTGACCACCGCAATTTGCATGAAAAAATGTTGAGGCCAAATGATTGATAGAATCATACAAAATAATTTGTCTTGTATATTTCACCGCTGAATCAATTAAATTCGATTGATTTCTCTTGTGCAAATATGCTTGACAATGTGTGCCATCACAAAGGTTGAAGCCAGAAGACTGATGTTTGTTCCAATACTTTACTGCGTAAGTTCTGCTTATAATCGCTTGAACTTTGTAATATTCAGTTTTTTGCCCTGGCCCCGCCTCTGATTCAACAACACCTTCTAAATAGTTCTCAAGGTCAATTTCATTAATAACATCCAAAAATCCGTTTTTTACACTAACAGTAAAATCACCCTCATATAATCTCGCCTTCAAATTTGGTTTGGTCGGTTTGGTTTCTAAGAAATTTTCATTTTTTTCGGCAATAAATGAGAGGCTTGAATGACGACTCAGGGAATTTCCATTAATTAACAAATCAACTAATTTATTATTGATTTTCATTTCAATAATATCTGCTTCTACTGACTTGTAAATTAAATTTGTATCGGAAAAAATGAAATAATTCCCATTCTTTGGAGTAAATTTCAGAGAACTCATTTTTTGAGAATTGTACAACCCAATTCGAATTTGTTGCGCCTTAAGTAACGGACAAAAAAATAACAAAATTAATATTACAACTAACCTATACATTTCTATTTACTTGTACCAAATTCAAGCCACATTTTTTCAGCGACCCTTTTTGATGCACCTTTTTGTCCCAAAAGCTCAATCAAATGATTATAGTCACTTAGCATTTTTTCACGCTTCATGGAATCATTTTGAATTGAATTAAGTTCGTTTACAATTTGGCCGGAATTACAATCCTTTTGAATAAGCTCACGAACAACTTCTCTATCAAGAATTAAGTTTACTAGAGAAATAAATTTAATCTTAACGAGCAATCGTGCTATCAAATATGACATTCTCGAGCTTTTATAACAAACAACTTGAGGAACACGAAACAAAGCAGTTTCGAGAGTTGCAGTGCCAGAGGTAACGATTGCGATTTCGGCGCTATTCAATAATTTATACGTCTCGTTTTCAACAAATCGAACATCCTTCTCAGCATATTTCAAATAATAACTCGTTGGTAAATTTGGCGCACATGCCACCACGGTTTCGAAATTTGGAAAATATTTAGCTGCTTTTAGCATAATAGGTAGCTTGCGTTCTATTTCCTGCTTTCTGCTTCCAGGAAGAATTGCTAAAATTGGTTTTTCAGATTTGAGCTTATTGCATTCTAATTCATTAAAACGCGTGATTTCATCAAGTAAAGGGTGCCCACAATATTCTACATCAACATCAAATTTCCGATAAAAATCAGGCTCGAACGGAAGAATGGTAAACATTTTCGTTACATTTTTCTTAATTTGATAAATTCTAGACTGTTTCCAAGCCCAAATTTGCGGAGAAATGTAATAGGCAACTGGTATGCCTTCTTTCTTTGCCCACTTTGCAATCCTTAAGTTAAATCCAGGATAATCAACTAATATCAAAAAATCAGGTTTAAATTCTAGAATTTGACTTTTACATAGTTTAAAATTACGTAAAATGATTCCTAAGTTTAAAACAACCTCTTTGAACCCCATAAAAGCCAATTCGGATATATGTTTTTTGATTTTTACCCCTTCGGCTTTCATTCGATCACCACCCCATCCTAAGATTTCTATATTTTTTTGAATTAAATTCATTTCGTGAATCAAGTTGGCAGCATGCAAGTCTCCCGATGCCTCGCCAGAAATCACAAAAATCCTCTTATTCGAATTCACTTGATGATGTTTATATAAATCATGTAAGGAGCATACAATAGAAGTCCAATGATAATACCTTTCGTGTATTCGTATTTTTCACGATTTAAGAATATATAGAACCAAATTAAATTTGAGATCATTGCTAGTGACAAATATTTACTTTGAAACTCCGAATAATATTTAAATTGCGACCAAAAGTATTCAAAACTGACTCCTGAAGAAATTGACATTATCATCAGAACTACCGGTAAAAAAACAACGGGAGAGGTAAAACCTATCAATAAACCAAACGAATTTTCTCTATTCCAATTTAGTTTCATAAATTCCAATTTTCAAAATGAGTAATTTCATTGTATGCTGTCAAATCATATAAAGTTGGCACTACACTTACAAATCCGTCCTTGAGAGCATGCAAATCAGTATCGGGTCTTTTGTCAACATCAGAAAATTCACCCGTTAACCAAAAATAGGTTCTTCCGAATTGGTCTTTTCTTTTATCGAAACGATCTGCCCAGAAAGCATGTGCTTGCTTACATATTTTAAATCCCTTTATTTCAGATATACTTAATTTCGGGACATTCACGTTTAAACAAACACCCGAAGGAAAATCAGAATTCAAAGCCTTTTTAATCAATTGAGGCGCGAAATGCTTGGCTGCTGAAAAATCAGCATCGGGTTCATAATCAGCAAGTGAAAAACCAATTGACGGAATTCCCTCCATTGCTCCCTCAATTGCAGCTGACATGGTCCCGGAATACAATACATTTGTGGAAGAATTCTCACCATGATTAATCCCAGACAAGATAAGATCTGGTTTTCGATGCAAGATCTCGTAAATGGCTAATTTCACACAATCAACAGGCGTTCCAGAGCATGAATATGCTTCGGTTTCACCAAATGTATCAATTTTATTGAGTCGAAGAGGATGATTAATTGTAATGGCATGCCCCATTCCGGATTGCGGTTTATCCGGCGCCACTACAACAACCTTTCCAAAACTAGAAGCCACTTCAGCAAGAGCGTGAATTCCCCTTGCAGAAACGCTATCATCATTGGTTACTAAAATTAACTTTTCGTTTTTCAATATTGAAATTTGGAATTCAAAATTAAATGAAAATAACGCATTAATAGTTACTTTTATCGTTACATATGAACAATTTAAAATTAATATCGGAAAATCAGAAATTAGCTTTTTGTTTGGTATCGGTCGCTCCAATTAGAAGTGAAGCAAGTGATGGTTCAGAAATTGTTTCTCAACTTCTTTTCGGGGAACCAGTGGAAATACTGAAATTCGGAGACCCATGGATAAAAATCAGGACAATTTTAGATGGTTATGAAGGTTTCATGGACATAAAGCACTTACTTCCATTAACAGAAAAAGAATTTAAAAAATGGCTCAGCGAATTTTCATATCAAGAAGAATTCATCAACACCATTCATACTCCTTGGGGAAAGCAACTTACTTCCCGTGGTAGCCTAATTTCGATTGACTCAAATTTTAAAATTGGAGATTTTGCTTTTTCTCACAATTTGAAAGCAGGAGAATTAACTTTATCTCCGGTTGATTTGGCAAAAGAATTACTTAATGTTCCTTATTTATGGGGAGGTAAAAGTATTTTTGGAATTGATTGCTCAGGATTTATTCAATTAATTTTCAGACTTTTCGATATAAATCTTCCACGCGACGCTTTCCAGCAAGCTGAAATTGGTGAATTAGTTGAATTCAAAGATTCTATGCCAGGTGACCTCGCTTATTTCATTAATAAAAATGATAAAATTATACACGTAGGCCTAATAATTGAAAACGAAAATATTATTCATGCTTCAGGAAGAGTTCGAATTGACCAATTAACTGAATCTGGCATTTTTAACTCAGATTACGCGAGAGACACGCACAAACTTCATTTCATAAAACGTATTTTGAATTAATCGTAATAAATCAAATTTTTGGTTTGATTGGACTTTTTTTTCAGATATTTGCAATTAATACCTAACATATGAAAATACTTATCACAGGAGGAGCAGGCTTTATTGGAAGTAATTTGGCAAAAAGATTAGTCGACGATAAACATGAAGTCGTCGTTCTTGATTCACTTTTACGTGGAAATAAACTTGATAAAGAAACATTTTCAAAGATTAAATTTATCAAAGGAGATGTAAGAGATCGCCAACTTGTTTTAGACGCCTCAATCGGATGTGATGTGATTTATCACTTCGCTGCGGTTTTAGGGGTTGATATTGTGGCAGACAATCCAGTGGAAACGATGGATGTGGAGGTCATTGGAACAAGAAATGTGATTGAAGCAGCTGAGGCGAATAACGTAAAACATATTTTGTATGCCTCTACAAGCGGGATATACAGCCATTCAGCAATTGTTAAAAACGCTCTAACCGAGGAGGTTTTAGTTGATCCTCGCACATCATATGCAATGGCGAAACGATACAACGAAATTTATTTGGCATCTCATCACGAAGAAAAAGGTATGAATGTCATTTCTCTTCGCTTCTTCAACGTTTATGGCTGGAATCAAGATAACCGCATGGTTGTTCCAAGATTTTATGAACAAGCTATTGCAAATGAACCAATTACCGTTTTCGGTACTGGAAACCAAACGCGTGACTTCACATACATTGATGACACAGTTGAGGCTTGCGTAAAATTGATGGGGATTAAAGGTTGTCATATCATCAATATCGCTAATGAAGCGGAATGGTGTATTACAGATTTAGCGAATGAAATTAAATCCATAACAAACTCCAATTCAGAAATCATTTACATCGAAGCACCTAAAAAGCGTTACGATTACGAGGTCGAACGTCGCGTTGGAAGTTCACAAAAATTAAACGAACTAACAACCTACAAACCTTTAACAAACCTAAGAACGGGTTTAGAAAAAATTTATTCCATCAATTACGCAAAATAAAACATTTCTATAATGACAAAGGACAAACGTGTTTTTGAATTAATTGAACAAGAAAGAAATCGTCAACTAAATGGCGTTGAATTAATTGCATCAGAGAATTTCGTAAGCGAACAAGTGATGCAAGCAATGGGAAGTGTTTTAACTAACAAATATGCAGAAGGTCTTCCAGGTAAAAGATATTATGGTGGTTGTGAAATTGTGGATCAAGTTGAACAGTTAGCAATTGATAGACTTTGTGAATTGTTTGGAGCAACTTGGGCAAACGTACAACCACATTCTGGCGCTCAAGCAAATGCAGCGGTATTTTTAGCATGCCTTCAACCTGGAGATAATATACTTGGTTTTGACTTGGCTCATGGAGGTCACCTTACTCATGGTTCTCCAGTAAATTTCTCTGGAAAACTTTATAAACCAAACTTTTATGGTGTTTCAAAAGAAACAGGATTGATTGATTATGAAGCGATGGAGTCAATAGCGAGAGAAGTCAAGCCGAAAATGATTATTTGTGGTGCTTCTGCCTATTCGAGAGATTGGGATTATGCGCGAATCAGAAAAGTCGCTGATGAAGTTGGAGCCTTAGTTTTAGCGGATATTTCTCACCCAGCTGGTCTTATCGCTGCAAAATTATTGAATGATCCTTTGGAACATTGTCATATTGTTACAACAACAACTCATAAGACGTTACGTGGTCCACGTGGTGGTGTAATTATGATGCGTCATAATATTGAAAATCCATTTGGATTAAAATGGAACAACGGCAACTTGAAGTCCATGGGAGCTTTATTGGATGCTGCTGTATTTCCAGGGATTCAAGGAGGTCCATTGGAACATGTTATTGCCGCGAAAGCCGTTGCTTTTGGTGAGGCATTGGATCCATCTTACAAAACTTATATGTCTCATGTTCAAACAAATGCCAGAATTATGGCAGAGGAATTTATAAGACTTGGATACACCATTATTTCAGGAGGAACAGATAACCACAGTATGTTAATTGACTTGCGTTCTAAAGGAATTAATGGAAAAGATGCTGAAAACACGTTAGTTAAAGCAGATATTACTGTCAACAAGAACATGGTCCCATTTGATACTGAATCTCCATTTATAACATCTGGAATTCGTTTAGGAACACCAGCAATTACCTCGCGAGGAGTAAAAGAAAATGAAATTCCAGCAATTGTTGCATTGATTGACAGAGCTTTAATGAATAAAGATAATGAATCTGAGATTGAAAAAATTCGCAAAAATGTCAATTCATTAATGTCGGAAAGACCGCTTTTTGCTTGGTGAAATGCGATTTGAAACAAAAAGAGACAACTCCTTTCTTTTTATTTTTCTATTCGTTTTTATTCTTTATTCAGGAATTGCTTGCTTTTCAATCATTATTGAAAACGATTACTCAGTAATTTGGCCTTTCTCAGGGGTATTATTGTTTTTAGCTCTTCTATTCTACATCATTGTAAAAACAACTTATTTCGTTTTTGAGGAAAATGAATTGGCATGCAGAAGTCTGTTTTTCAAGCGAACAATACCCTATGACTCAATCCGAAAAGTTGAAAAACAGAAAGGTCTTTACGCAGGCTTGAAAATGTCAACCGCATGGAAGGGACTAGTAATTCATTTTAATAAATACGATGAATTACTAATTTCACCAGAACGTGAAGATGATTTTATCGTGGAGTTGGAATCACGGATAAAAAAGTAGACTTTTCTAACCCTCCTTCTTACTAATATCCATTTATTCGATTCGAACTCGTATGACATGAATTGCACTGGCCTGAAGTCAAAGCGCTTCCCATATATGATTTATTTCCAGACGGACCTGTAAGAACAGGATATAATCCCGCTATTTCAAAATTTTCAGTCGTGTAAAAATTACCTTTGGAATCAACCTGAATAGTATGCACTAAATTTCCAGTTCCATCAGGGCCTGTATATAGTTCAATTTTCCCAGAGGTCAAGGTATTGGTTGATAGCGTATCATAAACAGTTCCGGCAACAACAAAACATCCCTCACCTTCGCCTCCTAGCTTATGACATTGCATGCAATTTTGCCCCATATTATGGCTATCATCATCACCTTGTTCACTTATATTATCTTCATCACAAGCTTCCTCTTTGTCACAGGAAAAGAACACTGAAATAGATGATGAAACAATAAAAAGACTGAAAAGAATTGAATTGATTTTCTTCATTTACTAATGATTTTATATTAAGACGTAAATTAAATGAATAAGTTGGAAACATAATTGAATTTATTCTTCCAATTTGTTTTTTAAAGCCATTAATTATCCATAAGAACCTTTAACAACAATTTGTTGATTTTGAAAAATCTCTGAGTGTAATTAATAAGAAAAACAAGCTAAATTGAAATAGTTATTGACAAAAATTTTCTTTTACCGTAATGTTCTCAAAAAGAACAAAAAGAATTGGAGAAGCTCAAAATGTTAAGATAAAGCCAACCAAAAAATCACAGTTCTTTTATAAAATTTGATTTTCAAACAAAATAAAAAGGTAAATTTGCGTACGATTTACTTAACTTATTAATTAGTTTTCGAACTTTGAATAATTACAATTGTTAATGTAGAAATAGAAAATTGATATGGAGCAGGCGTCAACAAGTTCAAATTATTTTCCTTTAATACTTCAAATTATTGTTGCATTAGGATTTGTGGTATTTACGCTATTTGTAACACACATCTTGATGCCACGCATTAAATCTAAAAAGAAAGATGCGAATTTTGAATGTGGTATTGAATCCGAAGGAAACGCTCGTTTTCCAGTTTCAATTCGCTACTTTATGACAGCAATTCTCTTTGTATTGTTTGATGTAGAGGTCATATTCTTTTATCCATACGCTGTCAATTTCCAAGAATTAAAATTAGAGGGGCTACTTGCAGTGATCATGTTTGTAGCATTTTTTCTTGTTGGTTTCACATACATTAGAAAGAAAGGAGCATTAGAATGGGAAAAATAGAAGATCTTGAAGTTATCAATGGAGAAGGTTATCAGTTAACCACCCTTGATAAAGCCATTGGACTGGCACGAGCCAACTCTGTATGGCCTTTACCTTTCGCTACTTCTTGTTGCGGAATTGAATTCATGGCAACAATGGGAAGTGCTTATGACTTGTCTCGATTTGGAATGGAACGCCTATCGTTTTCTCCAAGACAGGCAGATTTGCTCATCGTAGCAGGTACAATTTCAAAAAAGTTAGGCCCTGTATTGAAACAAGTTTACGAGCAAATGTCTGAGCCAAAATGGGTTCTTTCTGTTGGTGCTTGCGCATCGTCAGGTGGGATTTTTGATACATACAGTGTATTACAGGGAATTGACAGAATTATTCCAGTAGATGTTTATGTACCTGGTTGTCCTCCAAGACCAGAACAAATAATCGACGGAGTAATGAACATCCACAAACTAGTGAAACACGAATCATCGAGAAGAAGATATAGCGAAGAATATCAACATTTATTAAGCAATTACGGCATAGAAACAAAAGAAACTGATGATGCTAAATAACGAAGCCATTTTAAGTCGTATTAATGAAAATTACGGTTCAGATGTCGTATATTCAGAAGAGAATTTTGGCATTCTAACAATAGAAATCAAAGCTGAAAAAATTCACGAAATAATTAGTTGGCTAAATAGAGATGAAGTTTTGGCGTGTTCTTTTCTAACGCTATTAGGGGGAGTTCACTATCCAGATGACAAAGGACGAGAATTTGCTGTTGTGTATCATTTACATAGTTGGACAAACAACTTCAGACTGCGTTTAAAAGTATTCTTATCTGCTGAAAATCCAAGCATTCGTTCAATCGTTGATATATACAACGGAGCGAACTGGATGGAACGTGAAACTTACGACTTTTTCGGAATCAATTTCGAGGGTCACCCTGATTTAAGAAGAATTTTGAATATGGACTCGATGGACTATTTTCCAATGCGAAAAGAGCACGTCCTTGAAGATGCCACAAGAGAAGATAAAGACGATCGCTTCTTCGGAAGATAAATTTTTGACTATGAGTGAAATCACTGAAAATAACGTATCATATAAGTCCAAAGAAACGATTGACGGAAACTACGCAACCATCAATTTTGGACCTACGCACCCAGCTACACATGGTATTTTTCAAAATGTCCTTAAAGTAGATGGTGAAAAAATAATTTCATCTGAACAAACTGTTGGATATATTCACCGAGCTTTTGAAAAGTTGGCTGAACGTCGTCCATTCAATCAAATTACTCCAATTACGGATCGTTTAAATTACTGCTCATCTCCAATTAATAATATGGGGTGGCACATGACGATGGAAAAATTAATTCAAGCTGATATTCCTAAGCGCGTTCAATACATGCGTGTTATTATCATGGAATTAGCTCGAATCGCTGACCATTTGATTTGTAATTCCGTTATTGGTGTGGATACAGGTGCATTAACGAGTTTCTTTTACCCGTTCTCGGAAAGAGAGAAAATTTACGAATTATACGAAGAAGTATGTGGAGCCCGTTTGACGACAAATATTGGCCGAATCGGAGGTTTTGAAAGAGACTTCTCCCCTACTTTTCACGAAAAATTAAAAAGTTTCCTAAAAACTTTCCCTAAAGCATTTGAAGAATTCAACTCCATGTTGGAGAGAAACCGAATTTTCATGGATCGTACCAAAGGAGCAGGTCCGATTTCTGCTGAAAGAGCATTGAATTATTCTTTTGTTGGTCCAAACCTTCGCGCAGCTGGAGTAGATTACGATGTTCGTGTGATGCAACCTTACTCTTCATACGAGGACTTCGATTTCATTATTCCGGTTGGAGTAAATGGTGACACCTACGATCGTTTTATGGTTCGTCAAGAAGAAGTTCGTCAAAGTCTTCGAATCATTGAACAAGCATACAAAAATTTACCAGAAGGATCTTACAAAGCTGATATTCCAGAATTTTATCTTCCTCCGAAAGAAGAAGTTTACAACAACATGGAAGCGTTGATTTACCATTTCAAAATCGTAATGGGAGAAACGGAAGTTCCTGTTGGTGAAGTTTATCATTCTGTTGAAGGAGGAAATGGTGAGTTGGGTTATTATTTAATCAGCGATGGAGGTCGTTCACCTTATCGTTTGCAGTTCAGAAGACCTTGTTTTATTTATTATCAAGCATATCCGGAAATGATTACTGGAATGACGTTGAGCGATGCCGTATTAACGTTAAGTAGTTTAAATGTGATAGCAGGAGAATTAGACGCATAACATGAAAGCATATCAACCAGTTTCTCAAGCCAGCAACGAACCAGTAGAGTTCAGCGAGGCTACGATGGCTAAGGCCAAGGAAATTATAGCTTCTTATCCCGAAGGAAAACATAAAAGTGCACTAATTCGAATTTTACATTTGGTTCAATCCGAAAAAGGTTGGGTTAGCGTTCCATCCATGGATAAAGTTGCTGAAATATTGAATTTACAACCAATTGAAGTTTACGAAGTTGCGACTTTCTATACGATGTTCCACTTGGAACCAGTTGGAAAATACGTTTTCGAAGTTTGTCGCACAGGACCTTGCATGTTGGTTGGAAGCGACGACTTAATTGATCACATAGGAAAAAAATTGAACATTCAAGTTGGAGAAACCACAAGCGATGGTATGTTTACTCTTAAAACTGCTGAATGCTTAGGTGGCTGTGGTTATGGCCCACTTCTTCAATGTAAATACAAGTTTCACGAACATTTAACTAAAGATCGAGTTGACGAATTAATTGAAGAATATCGTTCTGGTAAATACGATCAAAACTAATGAACATGGGAAACAGGAAACTACTTCTTGAAAATATTCATATTGAAGGATTTGACACGTTTGATGTTTATCGTAAAAATGGCGGTTATCGTTCAGTAGAAAAAGCTTTGAAATCAATGACTCCCGATGAAGTTGTTGAGGAAGTTAAAAAATCAGGTTTGCGTGGTCGTGGTGGAGCAGGATTTCCAACTGGAATGAAATGGTCATTTTTAGCAAAACCGGAAGGAGTTCCAAGACACTTGGTTTGTAATGCTGATGAATCAGAACCCGGAACGTTCAAGGATCGCTATTTGATGGAGAAAAATCCTCATTTATTGATAGAAGGAATGATTACTTCTAGTTATGCGCTTGGTGCCAATCTTTCGTTCATTTATATCCGTGGCGAATTCATGTATATTCTTCACATCCTTGAAAAAGCGATTGCTGAAGCATATGCAAATGGTTTCCTTGGTAAAAACATTTTAGGCTCAGGATACGATTTAGATTTACAAGTTGCGCCAGGTGGTGGAGCTTACATTTGTGGGGAAGAAACTGCCTTACTCGAATCATTAGAAGGAAAGAGAGGAAATCCTCGAATGAAACCACCTTTTCCCGCTGTTAAAGGTCTTTGGGGTTGCCCGACCGTAGTAAATAATGTTGAAAGTATTGCAGCTGTTGTTCCAATCGTAAATGAAGGTGGAGATGCTTATGCTCAAATCGGAATTGGACGTAGTACAGGAACAAAATTAATTTCAGCAAGTGGAAATCTAGTTCGACCAGGAGTTTACGAAATCGAAATGGGAATTACCGTTGAAGAATTTATTTACGGTGATAATTATTGTCGTGGAATTGCCAATGGAAAGAAACTAAAGGCATGCGTTCCTGGTGGTTCTTCTGTTCCAATTTTACCGCATTTCTTGGTAACCAAAACCGCCACAGGTGAAGATAGATTGATGTCATACGAAAGTCTTGCTGATGGTGGATTTGCAACTGGTTCCATGCTTGGTTCTGGTGGATTTATCGTTTTTGATGAAGACCAATGCATCGTTCGAAATACGTGGAACTTTGCGCGTTTTTATTCACATGAATCGTGTGGACAATGTTCGCCATGCCGTGAAGGAACCGGATGGATGGAAAAAGTTTTGCATCGTTTGGAGACTGGACATGGTAACATGCGTGATATTGAACTTTTGGAAGAAATTAATAAGAAAATTGAAGGAAATACAATCTGTCCACTTGGTGACGCGGCTGCTTGGCCTGTTGCTGCGGCTATTCGTCATTTCCGCGATGAGTTTGAATGGCATGTTAATGAGCCACAACAGTCGCAATTAAGAAATTATGGTTTAATCACCCAGCCTAGCGTTGCGGTATAGATACAAGTTATGATTAAAGTAACGATTGACGACGTAGAAATAGAAGTTGAACCGGGTACATCGATTTTGAACGCGGCGCGACAAGTCGGAGGAGAAATTGTTCCGCCTGCTATGTGTTATTACTCGAAATTACCTGGAACTGGTGGAAAATGCCGAACTTGTCTTGTTGAAGTTGCGGCTGGTTCAACAGCAGATCCGAGACCAATGCCAAAGTTGGTAGCATCTTGTTCAACACCTGTTATGGATGGCATGATTGTAAAAAACAAAACTAGCGAACGTGTTCAAACCAATCGAGGTGGAGTCGTTGAGTTTCTGTTAATAAATCACCCATTGGATTGTCCAGTTTGTGACCAAGCTGGTGAATGTCACTTGCAAGACTT
>CAZHOW010000005.1:0-156650 GCA_964534395.1 uncultured Lishizhenia sp. | reverse complement strand
TATACAGCAAGATTTGATGCTTTAAGGTTGGTTTATAGCGCGTATAAGTAAGTTAGCGGGCAGCTTAAAACAAAAAAACTATGAAGAAACTAATCGAAAGACAGAACATTTCAGAAAGCTTAAAAGCATCTAAAGCATACCAACAACTTGGCAAACTTTTAAATGCCTTGAAAGAGAAAATGCTGCCAGCTGAAACAATTGATTTGATAAACAATGAAATAGACCAATTAAATTCTATTTCAGATATTGGTAAAACATTTGTTAAGGCGACAAAAGAAACAGAAAATAGAATTATAAAATTGGTAGAGAAAAAACATAAAATCGTACCAAAAAATTATTATGGAAAATTATGGATGGTCTTAGGAATGTCAGCATTTGGAATACCTATTGGTCTTGCATTTGGTTTAAGTATTGGGAATTTCGGAATGCTTGCGATTGGTATAGGATTAGGTCTGGCAATCGGAGTTGGAGTTGGTTCAAGTATGGACAAAAAGGCTTTTAATGAAGGGAGACAATTAGAATTTGAAGTTAAAAAATAAACCAATTCATACTTATTATAACAAGCCGACCCGCTAACACGGGTTTTGCGTCAGGCGGGGTGACGTGCAAACTTGGAGCTTTGTGCTTCGTATCAAGTTCAGTGCAGGTTGACAGTTTTGTGCTCCGAAATCCGCCACTGCGCCAAGCGCCAAACCGCTACAGGCAAGCATACCGAGCGTGTCACTAGTGACTTTTGACCATCAATTGAAGCATAATAACTATTTTTTGACTTTCATAAAAATTGAAAAAAATTGCTATATTGCATGTTAAAAATTAAAGTGAGTTAAGGAATTTAAAAAATGAATTTAAAAGAAAAAATATCTTTAGAAACGTTTGGAAACAAGCAGTATAGATTGAAACTAACTGAAGCCGAAAATAACCAAGAAGCAGTTCTTACTCACTATTTACATAATTCCAAAAACGGTGTTTCTCAATTTTACAAGAAAGATGCTATCGAATTTACCAAAGAGATTTTAGAATATAAATATCCAGGAGAAGGAATCACTAGTAAAGTTGCAGAAGAAGCTTTGCAATATGGGATATTTGAAACATTTCAAGTGCCATTTCCTCCATTGGATAATCCGAAATTTAAGTTTATTGATTTGTTTGCGGGAATTGGAGGATTTAGACTTGCTCTACAAAATTTAGGTGGAAAGTGCGTATTCACAAGTGAATGGGATAAAGAAGCGAAAAGGACATACAAAGCTAACTTTGGAGAAACTCCGTTCGGTGATATTACAAAAGAGAAAACAAAATCCTATATACCTGACGGTTTTGATGTATTGTGTGCTGGCTTTCCATGCCAAGCGTTTTCCATTGCTGGTAAGCGTGGAGGATTTGAAGACACAAGAGGTACTTTATTTTTTGATGTTGCTGAAATCATCAAAAGAAAGCAACCAAAAGCTGTATTTCTTGAAAACGTTAAAGGTTTAAGAAACCATAACGGAGGAAAAACTTTAGCGACAATTTTAAACGTTTTAAGAAATGATTTAGGATATTTCGTTCCAGATCCAGAAATAATAAATGCAAAAGATTTTGGAGTTCCACAAAACAGAGAAAGAATATACATTGTTGGTTTCCATCCAAGAACTGGAGTTAATGAATTTTCATATCCAAAACCTTTAAACAAAAAAGTAACTTTTGCAGACATTAAAGAAAAAGAAGTACCAGCAACAAAGTACTTTTTATCGACTCAATATGTCCAAACTTTAGAAAACCATAAAGCAAGGCACGAAAGTAAAGGTAACGGATTTGGCTTTCAGATTATAAAAGACAATGAAATTTCCAATGCTGTTGTATGTGGCGGAATGGGGAGAGAAAGAAATTTAGTGTTAGATTACCGAATTACCGACTTTACCCCTACAACTCACATTAAAGGAACAGTAAACCGTGAAGGAATTAGAAAAATGACACCTAGAGAATGGGCTAGATTACAGGGTTTTCCTGATAATTATTTAATTCCAGTTGCTGACGCCTCCGCTTATAAGCAGTTCGGCAACTCCGTTGCCGTGCCAGCAATACAAGCAACTGCAAAGGAAATTTTAAAACTAATCGGGACTTAAAACAAATGATAACGGGAAATAAAGGAGAATGGAGCGAGATTTATACGCTTCTAAAAGTAATTGCAGATAAGCAACTTTTTGCTGGAGACAGCGATTTAAATAAAATTGAAACTTTGATTTTTCCAATCGTTAAAATTTTGAGAGACGAAACAGACGGAAATTTTGAATTTAGTTACGATAAAGATTTAGTTATCGTGAAAAATGATAATAAAGAATTCAGAATTTCGGTTGAAGAATTTCAAAAACAAGCACATTTTCTACTTACAAAACTTAAAGAAAAAACAAACGCAACTTTTTCAATTCCCGAAGTTGAAACTTTTATCAATTCGTTTAATAGCAGAACAATTAAAGCGAAATCAACCGTAAAAAGCGACATTAGAATTGTAATTCACGATCAAAGAACAGGAACAAATCCAGAACTTGGCTTTAGTATAAAATCTCAACTTGGTGGAGCTTCAACTTTGTTGAACGCAGGAAAGACAACGAACTTTATTTACAAAGTAAATAAGTTGAATTTATCAGCGAAACAAATCAAAGAAGTCAACGACATTGACACAAGAAGTAAAATAAAAGATAGACTTGAAAAACTTAAAGAACTAAATGGAAAATTTCAATTTGAAAATCCAGAAAGCTTAGTTTTTGAAAACAACCTCGTTTTAATTGATAGCGCTTTGCCAAAAATCATTTCTGAAATTTTGCTTTTGTTTTTCACTTCAAACCATTCTAAAACATCAGATTTGACAACTGAAATTTCAAAAACAAATCCGCTAGGATTTAACTTGGAAAATAATCACCCATTTTATTCTTACAAAATTAAACGTTTTCTAACTGACATAGCATTAGGAATGATGCCATCAAAAGTTTGGACTGGCGAAATTGATGCAACAGGTGGTTATTTGGTTGTGAAAGATGACGGGGATATTTTGTGTTATCACATATACAATAGAAACGAATTTGAAGACTATCTGTTTACAAACACAAAGTTGGAAACAGCAAGTAGCACACGACACGAATTTGGAATAGTTTACGAACAAGACGGACAATTATACTTTAAACTAAACTTGCAAATAAGATTTTTATAGGCCTACAAACAGAACACCAGCCTGTAACACCACCTAGGGCGTCAGGCGGAAACGTACTGTGTTTGTTACCGCCCATCGCCTAGCCGGAAAACGTTATCGGGCATTTTAGAACGGCGCGAGACATAGAACAAATATGCCAACAAAAACTTTATTAAATTAACAAATATGCTCACAGACATTAATCCAAAATTGCCAATGCGAGATAAAGCTCTAACGAAAGATTTTTATTTAAATAATTTGTGTTTTAAAGAACTTGCTGACTATGGGGACTATTTAATGATTGGAAAAGACAATATAGAAATTCATTTTTTTGAGTTTAAGGACCTTGACCCTAAAACAAACTATGGACAAGTATATATTAGAACTAAAGACATCGAAAATCTATATAAAACTTTAGTTGACAACAAAACAATCATACATCCAAATGGACACTTACAAACCAAACCTTGGGGACAAAAGGAATTTGCCTTACTTGACCCTGACAACAATTTACTAACCTTTGGGCAAAATATATAATAACGACCCGCTAACAGCATATAAAAGTTACCTCACAAAACTTCCGCGTATCTGTTTCTTTGTTCCTCTTATATCAGAATAAGTAACATCGAGAAGAAATTTCTCATCTCGATTTAGAGCGAGGATAAAATCAATCATACTTTG
The DNA here is from genome assembly GCA_964534395.1 of uncultured Lishizhenia sp. Lineage (GTDB taxonomy): Bacteria > Bacteroidota > Bacteroidia > Flavobacteriales_D > Crocinitomicaceae > UBA952. The sequence continues at coordinate 152,806 of CAZHOW010000005.1, read as the reverse complement.
AGTAAGACTTTTACCTGTAGATGAAAAAATAGTAGAGCCGTAAACTAAGTCAAAACTCTCGATTTTATATTCTGCATTAACTGAGTCGCTATCAAATTCCACATGAACATTAAACGCTGTGGTATCAATTTTTTCTCCTGAAACTGAATTACCCAACCATAAAACAGGCTTCAAAGATCCTTTTATTTTAACAGGGAATTTATCTAATATCACTTTTTCACGTTCCTGAGTAATTGGATTGATTTCATAGTTAACAATAAGAAACATTGCAGAAGTTCGTCTTACTGTGTCCAACGTGTGTATTGACCAAGTTTGATGTTTTTTTGTTGGTTCAATTATGAAAGCCCCATCTAAATTTACTGGAAATCCTTTGTCTGTATAAAAGGAATTTGCATAATCCCTTACAAAAAATGTATCTTTAGAACCGTTGAATTTATAATTGTAATTTTCCTGAGAAACTAATTTACTGACAGAAATAACAAATAAAAGCGAGACTAAAATTTTGAAATGCATTAACAAGAAATTTTATCTATTCGACGTTGATGCCTTCCTCCTTCAAATGCTGTGCCTAAAAACGTATCGACTATTTCTAATGCTTCTTTTTCAGATATAAAACGGGCTGGTAAAGCAATAATATTAGCGTCGTTGTGTTGACGAGCAAGTTCTGCTATTTCTTTATTCCAGCAAAGCGCACTTCGTATTCCTTTATGTTTGTTTGCTGTCATATTTATTCCATTTCCTGAACCACAAATCAATATTCCCAGTATATCGGTATTTTGTTCCACCATTTCTGCTACCGGGTGAGCAAAATCAGGGTAATCAATACTTTCTTCTGAAAAACAGCCAAAATCTTGAACATGATATCCTTTTGATTCAAGAAATTGAATTATCTTTCCTTTTAGACTAAAACCTGCGTGATCAGCGCCGATTGGAATGATTTTTTGAGACATTGTTGTTTGTTTTTGTAAAGGTAATTTGAATTAACAAATGATTCAAGTTTTAAACAAAGAAGTATTATTGTTTTATTGAAACTACTATTCTATATAGATTCTTAAAATCTTTCTTTCAACTATAAAAGATCAGTAATTGTTAATAGAGGTTCAAAACTTTTCAAAGAAAATCATAGGATTATTAAACTATTTTTCTAAACCAAAATATTATTGAATAAAAGCGCTTTTTTTAATTAGAATTTTACAAAACTTTGACACGAATTATAAACCAAAACGATATTAACATTGATGTTTATTTTTTAACGTTGTTAAGAAATCATTAGATGTTTATTAATAGTTATATAATTGATATTAAATAAGTTATTTACTATTTTTATGTTAACAACAGATCTAAAAATGTTAATCATGTAAATTCCTAATATTTGATTAAAAATTTTGTAACATTTCAACAGACTTAATAGAAATAGTAAAAATTCTTAGAAAATTTTATTTATTTATTTCTTATTAAAAAATGAGCAAATTATTGAAGAAGTTGTTTTCAATCTTTTTTTATGTTCTTTGTATTCTGAAAAAAGAATTAAAAAATGCAAACTATTTCATCTTTTTGAGTTATTGAGTTAAATTAGCTGAAAACATGCCATGACTAGTTCGTTTGAACATTTATTGGACCAAATAGACGCTTTCATTCGGAAGTACTACAAAAATGAAATGATCAAGGGTTTTCTCTTGTTCACTCTGTTTTTTCTGTTTTCATTTTTATTAACTACGTCACTCGAGTTTATTGGACGTTTTAGTTCAGGAACCCGTGCCTTTCTTTTTTTTGGTTTCATAGCTGTAAATGTTTTATTATTAGTTCGTTATATATTAATTCCACTTTCGAAACTAGTTTCATTTGGAAAAAGAATTAACCGCTATCAAGCTTCTGAAATTATCGGTTCATTTTTTCCTGAAATTTCGGATCGACTAAAAAACACACTTCAACTAAACGATGCATTGGATCAAAATGAAGGAAATTTAGAACTAATTAGAGCGAGTGTTCTTCAGAAATCCGAGCAACTAAATGTGATTCCGTTTAGTTCCGCTATTGATTTCAGAGAAAACAAAAAATACTTTCGTTACTTACTTCCCATTTTTGGTGTTTTTGTTTTGTTGGCTGTTTTTGTTCCGAGCTTAATTACCCAAGGAACTGAACGTGTGGTTAATTACAATGAAGAATATGCGCCATTTCAATTTTATCTGAATGAAAATAAATTAACAGTTGAAGAAGGACAAGATGTTGAAATAAGTTTGATTCTCAAGGGAACTTCACTCCCTGAAAATGTATACATGATCGGCGAAAATGGTAAGTTTTTAATGGATCGCGTATCGAAGAATTTTTTTAAAGGAGTTATTCGTAAACCAAAAGAGTCTTCTTTCTTTTATTTCACTGCAAATGATTACACAAGCGATAAATATCAATTGAATGTTATTGGTAAATCCATTTTAGGAAAACTGGAGGCGAAATTGGTTTATCCCACTTATTTAAGTAAGACACCTGAAGTTATTCAAAACGCAGGTGATTTAACAGTCCCAGAAGGAACTCAAATTGAATGGAGTGTTTTAACTAAGAACACTAAGAAAGTTGAAGTAAACTGGAATGGAAATAAACAAATACAAACAGAGTTAGGGTTTAAACTCAATAAGAAAATTAATCATGAATCGAAATTGAAATTTAAACTATACAACGCATTCAAAAGTAAAATTGATAGCGCCAATTATTTAATTTCAGTTATAAAAGATGCGCATCCAACCATAGATGTTGAGGAATTCAAGGATAGTATTGCAGATGGAGTTCGTTATTTTAAAGGACAAATCGGAGATGATTATGGATTAAAGAGTTTGTTTTTTGTTTATAAGATTATAAGTGAAAACGGAAATTCCAGGGATCAAAAACTGATGGTAAGACCAGTTTCTGGAACGCAACTGTCCTACGAATTTGCAGTTGATTTTCGTCGGGAGAAATTACAATTGAAGGATCGAATTGAATATTATTTTATTGTTTCTGATAACGATGGTGTAAATGGAAGTAAGTCTTCTCGCAGTCAATCATACACCTATAAACTTCCTACGCTCGATGAATTGATTGAAAACAGGAATGAAGATCAAGAGAAAACAAAGGAGGATTTGAAGGATTTACTCAAAAAGACGAATGAGTTTCAAAAACAAGTAGAAAAACTTAAAAAGGAAGCATTGAATTCCAAGTCATCTGATTGGAATAAAATAAATCAAGTAAATCAACTTCAGGAGGAACAAAAGAATCTGATAGAGTCTTTGGAGCAGATAAAGAATGAAATGAACCAAAGTACGGAAGAGAAAAATCAATTATCTGAAATGGATAAGGAACTTCTAGAAAAACAGGAAATGATTGAAAAGTTGTTGGATCAATTGATGGATGACGAGCTCAAAAAATTATTAGAAGATTTAGAGAAGTTACTAGAGAAGAATGACAAAGAGAACATCAAAGATAAAATGGAACAGTTGGATCAGTCTACTGAAGATATGAAAAAGCAATTGGATCGTAGTTTGGAAATGCTAAAACGTCTTCAAGTAAATGAAAAAATTGATGACATTGAGAAACAATTAAAAGAACTCGCTAAAGAACAAGAAGAATTAAAAAAGGAAATAGAGAATAAAAAAATTAGCGAAGAAAAGTCAGTTGAAAAACAGGATGAAATAAATAAGAAGTTTGATCAATTAAAAGATGATTTAAAGAAATTAAATGAGTTGAATAAGGATTTAGATAATCCGATGAATTTAGGTGACACCAAGGAACAGGAAGAAAAAATTTCGAATGAATTAAATCAGTCCAAAGAAAGTCTTGAAAATGGAAAGAGTAAAAAAGCTGGTGATTCACAAAAAAAAGCAAGTGAACAAATGGAGCAACTAGCTCAACAGTTAGATCAGCAGCAACAAAAGGCAAATCAAAAGCAGCAGGAAGAAGACATGGACGCTCTTAGAAACATTCTAGAGAGTTTAATGACGCTTAGTTTCGATCAAGAGGAGTTAATGAATAAAATGGGTCGTGTAAGCACTTCAGATCCCGCATATCGAAAATATGGGCGTAGACAGCGAAGAATTATTGATGACACGAAGATTGTAAAGGATAGTTTATTAACCCTAGCAAAAAGACAACCGAAAATAGCGAGTTTTATAGATAAGGAATTGAATGCTATAGAAACCAATCATCAGGCTTCGATTGAAGACATCGACGATCATCGCAAGAAGGATTTAGGTAAACATCAGCAGTTAGTTATGACTTCCTATAATAATTTAGCCCTTTTATTAAATGAAGCTTTACAATCTATGCAGGAACAGATGCAATCACAGATGCAAGGCAGTGGTAGTTGTAGTAACCCTGGTAAAGGAAGACCTAAACCTGGTTCTTCTATGTCAACTGGGGATATGAAAGAAATGTTGAAGAAGCAGTTAGAGCAAATGCAAAAAGGCCCTAATCCGGGTGGACAAAAAGAAGGTGATAAACCAGGAGATAAACCGGGTAATAGTGGTCAAAATATGTTAGGATTAGGAAATAAAGAAATTGCGAAGATGGCAGCCGAGCAGACAGCTATACGTCAGAAATTGGAGCAATTAAGAAATGAAATGAATAAAGAAGGTAAGGGATTAGGAAATAAGCTGAATCCGTTGATTAAAGAATTAGAGCAGCAAGAAAAAGATTTGATTAATCGAAATATTAATAAGGATATGATAAATCGTCAGCGGGATATTATGACTCGTTTATTGGAAAGTGAAAAAGCGATTATGGAGAGAGGATTTGAAGAAAAAAGAGAGTCAAAAACAGGAAAAGATGAAAATTATAGTAACAAAATTCGGTTTGATGAGTATAACAAACAAAAGTTGAAACAAATTGAATTATTGAAGTCTGCTGACCCTATTTACAAGAAGTATTACAAGGATAAAGCAAATCAGTATTTCAACGGAAATTAAGAATAATTTTTCTTGTAACTATTTATGAAAGAAGGATTTACAATAATAGAGCAATTAAAACTACCGTCCGATTTTAATGCATTGGTTGACGTTGAGAATTTAGTAGACCGAGTTTGTAGTGGTCTTGGTGTTCAGGAAGATGCTTATGGAAACGTGTTGGTTGCTGTTACTGAAGCAGTAAATAATGCGATACAGCATGGTAATGAGTTAAAGAAAGATCTATATGTTGATGTTGCGGTAGGAGATAAAACAGAGGAATTTTGTTTTAGCATAAAAGATGAAGGAAAGGGATTTAATTTTAATGAACTTCCTGATCCTACTGCACCAGAGAACTTATTAAAAGAAAGCGGTAGAGGGATATTTTTAATGAAGAATCTAGCAGATGATGTTGTGTACGGGGGGGTAGGAAATTGTGTCAGCATTTATTTTGCTAAATGATAGATTTCGAATTTATTGATGTAGAAATTCCGGGTTTTAACTCGGAATTTTTTGTTTCATCTATTAGCAAACTTATTGCTATCGAAAATTTAGTTTTAGATGAATTAACATTGGTGTTTTGTAGTGATGAATATTTATTAGAGGTCAATAAATCTTATTTATATCACGATTATTATACTGACATAATAACGTTTGATTATTCTTTTGATACGAACGTTTCTGGCGACTTATTTATTTCAGTAGATCGTGTAAAAGAAAACGCCGAGAGTTATAATGTTTCTTTTATTAATGAGTTAAGTCGAGTAATTTATCATGGTGTTCTTCATTTATGTGGATACAAGGATAAATCCGATGAGGACACAATAGTAATGAGAGAAAAGGAAAATTATTATTTGGAAAAATTTGTTTCACGTGAAACAAATTAAGTTTTTAGTTAAATGAAATAATTTTGTTTCACGTGAAACATTAACCATGTTAGAAAGATACGATATTATAGTTGTGGGTGCTGGACATGCTGGCTGTGAAGCAGCAAACGCAGCAGCGAAAATGGGAAGTAAGGTTTTATTGCTAACCATGAATATGAACACCATTGCCCAAATGAGCTGTAATCCTGCTATGGGTGGCGTTGCTAAAGGACAAATTGTTAGAGAGATAGATGCTTTAGGGGGTGGTTCTGGAATTGTGAGTGATAAAAGCGCCATTCAGTTTCGAATGCTTAATCTATCTAAAGGTCCTGCTATGTGGTCACCAAGAACACAAAATGACCGCATGTTATTCGCAGCTGAATGGAGGTTGCTTTTGGAACAAAATCCAAATGTTGATTTTTGGCAAGACATGTGTAATGGTATTATCGTAGAAAATGATCGTGTAATCGGTGTTAAAACAAGCCTTGGAATTAACATTTATGCAGATTCTGTAATACTCACCAATGGAACATTTTTAAATGGATTAATTCATTTGGGAGAAAAACAATTCGGTGGAGGACGAGCAGCTGAAAGAGCTTCAATAGGGATTACAGAGGATTTAATTGAGTTGGGATTCGAAGCAGGAAGAATGAAAACCGGCACACCACCAAGGGTAGATGGAAGATCATTGGATTATTCTAAAATGGAGGTCCAGGATGGTGATGTTAATCCATCTAAATTTAGTTTCGGAAAAACAAAACCCCTTGAAGTTCAAAGGCCTTGTTATATTACATATACAAACACTGAAACCCATGATTTATTAAGAACAGGTTTCGATAGATCACCCATGTTTAATGGAGCTATCCAAAGCACAGGCCCACGATATTGTCCAAGTATTGAAGATAAAATCAATCGTTTTGCTGAGCGAGATAGACACCAAATTTTTGTTGAGCCAGAAGGTTGGGATACAGTTGAAATCTATGTGAACGGATTCAGCACTTCTTTACCTGAGGATGTTCAATTAAAAGCCATGAAAACCATTCCAGGATTTGAAAACGCTAAAATGTTTCGACCAGGATATGCAATTGAATATGATTATTTTCCACCAACACAATTGAAGCACACCCTTGAAACTAAGAAAGTAGAAAACTTGTATTTTGCCGGCCAAATAAATGGAACAACGGGATATGAAGAAGCGGCCTGTCAAGGATTGATGGCGGGAATAAATGCACATTTGAAACGTATTGAAAAAGATCCTTTTATATTATCTAGAAGTGAAGCGTATATTGGCGTTTTGATTGATGACCTAATTACCAAGGGCACAAAAGAACCTTATCGCATGTTTACCAGTCGTGCTGAATACCGCATTTTATTACGTCAAGATAATGCGGACATACGACTAACCCCACTTGGTTATCAACTTGGTTTAGCTGATGATGAACAAATGGAGCGCGTAAACAAGAAAATTGCAGGAACAAATGAATTTAAGAAGTACTTAAGATCTTTAGGAATAACTCCAGCAGAGGTTAACCCTCTTTTATTATCCAAAGATTCCTCCCCAATCAATCAGCAGGTTAAAATTACAAGTATTCTAACACGTCCTCAAATTCAATTAAAGGAAATAGCTGAGGTTTTACCAGAACTAAACAATAAGTGTTTGGAAATGAGTTTATTACACGAAGATATTCTTACTCAAACAGAAATTCAATTAAAATATGAGGGTTACATTGATCGAGAGGAAGAAATGGCGGCAAAGTTAAATCGATTAGAAAATGTAATTATACCAGAGGACATCGATTTCAGACAGCTGAAAAGTTTGAGTACCGAGGCAGTTGAAAAACTTACTGCGATTTCACCTAGAACGATAGGTCAAGCATCACGAATTTCAGGTGTATCACCAAGTGATGTTTCTGTTTTACTTATTTATTTAGGAAGATAACTAAATAGAGCTTGTTTAAGCTTGTTTTTTATTAAAATGATAAACAATATTAACCAACAAATAAAAACAGCGTTAAAAAGAGATTATTTTAATGGTTTTTAATAAATAAAAACTATGTTTTTTTTAAAATATTGTTTTTTCTGATTTAAATATTATTTATATTCTTCGAATATCCGGTTTAACCATCTCAGAATTCCAAACATTAGCAAAGCAGCGAATCCTAAAAGGATCGAATTCACATAAAAGAAATTTGCTTTGTCATCATAACCATCCCACAAAGAACTTAGTACTCCTGATAGTTTGTTTCCTATTGAAGTTGCTAAAAACCATCCGCCCATCATTAACGAAGTTAGTCTTGGTGGACTCAGCTTCGAAACTAAAGACAGCCCCATTGGACTTAAAAATAGTTCTCCAATTGTTATTACAGCATAAGAAGAGATGAACCACCATGATGAAGACTTTTCTAAACCATTATTACTTGCATAAACCGCGCATACCATTACAAAACAGGATAACGCAGAAATGAGAAGACCAAAAGCAATTTTCGTTGGAGTTGAGGGTTCTTTTCCTCTTCTATTCAAGAAGCCAAAAAACCCAATTACCAAAGGTGTTAATACAATTACCCAAAACGGATTCACAGATTGAAATAAATTGGTGTTGAAAGCATAAATTTCTTTTCCATCATTCGGTAGTTTGTCTTTCTTCACATTTTTAAAATAAGCAGGGTAATCAACGGTTTTAACCTTTTTATCCTCTTTTGCCAGTGTAATTGAATCCAAATTTATAGGTCGGAATTGTTTATCTGTAAGAACAACCGAGTCTTTCTTATAAGTGATTTTTTCTGCTAATTGTAATGATTTAGTTGCTCCCAAAATGTTGGACGGAACTTCTCGATCCGTGTAGTTATTTGCCCACGTGTTTAGTGTGGATCCATTTTGTTTGAAGACCGCCCAGAAAGCTATGACTACTGCAAAAATAGCAAGCATCGCTGCAATTGGTTTTTTTTCAGATTCTGGAGATTTGTAGAGCAATCGACCATAAAAAAAGAGAACAGGAATACAGCCAAAAAGAAAGGCGTCAGTTGAAACCGAGCCAACTAAAGGTTTAGGAAACAAAAGAGGAATGAGTCCAAAAACGATTGAAGGAATTAAAATAACCCCAAAAATCTTTACAAGTGACATGTCGTTTTCCGATTTTGGTTTTATCACATCCGCATGAGCGTAATGTTTTGTCCCCATCCAAAAAATGATAATACCAATGAACATTCCCACGCCTGCCGCCAGAAAAGCAGCATACCAACCAAACATATTATATAGTGCAGCACCGAAAAAATTACAAACAAACGCACCGATGTTTATCCCCATATAAAAGATGTTGTAGCCAGCATCTTTATGCTGTTTGTATTCCTCTGAGTTGTAAACGTTTCCAAGTAATGTTGAAATATTCGGTTTAAAAAAACCATTACCAACAATAATGAACGTCATGGCAATGTAAAGTGCGCTAATGCTATGAATGGACATTAAACAATAGCCAACTCCCATTAAAATACCTCCAATGGTTATGGCTTTTCGGTAACCCAGAACCCGATCAGCAAGCAATCCTCCAATAAATGGAGTTAAGAAAACCAACGCAATAAAAGTTCCATAGAGATCAGAGGCTTCTTGTTCGCTTAATGCAAAACCTTTTTCTGCGTCCTTGAGATAGAGGGTAAAAATACCAATCATCAAGTAATATCCAAATCGTTCCCACATTTCCGAGAAGAATAAAAATGGAAGAGCTTTTGGGTGTTTTGTTTTCATAAGTTTTAGTTAAAAAAAAAACGGGACAAGCCCGTTTTTCGATTATTAATAAATATCTAATTATTTTACGCCGTGCATCATTTTTGATAATCTATTTGTTAGAAGAAGCATTAAAACGCCCAATGAGATAACAAACGCAGCAATTGAAAAGAAAATGGTTGCGGCACCAAGTTTTTCAACATACATAGCGATATATCCGCCCATAATGTTAGCAACAAATGAAGATAAGAGCCAAACACCCATAAGCATGGAAGCTAATTTTAATGGGGCAAGTTTTGTGACCACGGAGAGTCCAACAGGAGATAGACAAAGTTCTCCAATAGTATGGAAAAAATAGGTCATAACCAACCAAATCAAAGCGGCTTTTTTAGTTACAACCTCACTATCACCAGAACCACTAGTAGCCACACCAAAAGTTGCTAGATACATGAATAAAAATCCGATACCGAGTAAAATCATACCTAATGACATTTTTACAGGAGTGCTTAATCTTGCTCCGAGGTTAGAATTCCAAAACCAAGCGAAAACAGGACCGAGTGCCACAATAAACAAAGGATTTACTGATTGAAAAATAGCTGTTGGAATTTCCCATCCGAAGAAATTTCTATCAATGTATTTATCCGTGTAAAGTGTCATGGAAGATCCCGCCTGCTCGAACCCTGCCCAAAAGAATATTACGAAAAACGTTAATATGAAAATAACAGTGATACGTTGTTTTTCCTCAAATGAAAGTGGCTTTTTATAATTACTATCCAGGATTTCAGAATCATTAGAAGTAGAATCTAAATTTTGACTATTCATTTTTGCTGCTGGTTCAACACCGATTTCAAGTAAGTATTTCGGGGATAACCAATTAAAAAGAATTTGACCAATTGCCATACCAATGCCGGCAGCGAGAAAACCATACTTATAACCATAACTTATAACTTCTCCCGAGTTATTTCGAACAGCAAAAACATCATCGGTTAAAACAGCAATAACTAACGGGGCAAGAAAAGCACCTAAGTTAATCCCCATGTAGAAAATTGAAAATGCTGAATCTCTGCGATTGTCTCCAGGGCGATACAATTGACCAACCATTGTTGAGATATTGGGTTTAAACATTCCGTTACCAAGTATAAGCAATATCAAACCCATGGCAAGACCTGCATGCGTGTTAACCGCGAATAGGGTTAATTGACCCGCAAACATGGTAATACCTCCAATCGTAATGGATTTTCGTTGACCAAGGAAATTATCTGCAATCCACCCACCAATGATTGGAGTTAAGTATACAAACCCAGTAAAAAAACCATAAATCAAAGATGCAGAGGCGCCATCTATATTTAAACCGTTTTCAATCCAAAGCTTGGTCATGTAAAGCATGAGAATGGCACGCATTCCATAATAACTAAAACGTTCCCACATTTCAGTGAAAAACAAGAGGAAAAGTCCTTTCGGATGTCCAAAAATGGTACCTTGACTTTCAATTCTATCAATTAAATCTCCGTTATTTGCCATGTTAATTTTGTTTCTTTATCCGTCGAATATAACAAAAAATGTTAATTGAACTTAGATTTGTATTTCAAATTCTGAATTTATCAATCGGTTCAACAAACAAAAAGTGTCGGAGATACCATTTATTAATTCCCATTCTCACAAGTTCGGAGAGAATGACATAACCATATTTCAAGGTAAAAAGGATTTGGTAGACCAATATTATTCTATTGGTATTCATCCTTGGGATGCAAATAATCAAGATATAACAAAAAATTTTTCAGAACAATTGAATTTACCTAATTGTCTCGCCATCGGTGAAATAGGATTGGATAAAATAAAAGGCCCGAATTTAAAAACACAAATCCAAGTTTTTGAAAAACAAATCGAACTTTCAGAAAAACTAAATCTTCCTGTGATAATTCATTGCGTAAAAGCATGGAATGAATTGAAGCTTATTAAAAGGCTGTTAAAACCAAGTCAACCTTGGATTTTTCATGGTTTTTCGAAGGCAAACATACTTGAAGATGTCCTCTCCGAAGGACTTTTTGTGAGTTTTGGTGAAGCGATTGTAAGGAATCCTAAGTTAATGGAAGCGTCCACAAATGTTCCTTTAGAAAAACTATTTTTGGAAACTGATGACTCAAATATTTCCATCGAAACCATTTACAGTGAATTTGCAAAAGCGAAACAAATAACTTTGCAGGAATTAAAAGAAATTCAATTCAATAATTTTAAGCGTGTTTTTAAAAAATGGAAAAGTGGTTAGAACGGACAGCTTTGCTTTTTAGCGAGGATAAAATAGAAAAACTTCAAAATTCACATGTTTTAATTGTTGGTCTTGGTGGGATAGGCTCCTTTGCTGCGGAATTTATAGCGCGTTCAGGAGTTGGAACAATGACAATTATTGACGGAGATGTTTTTGATCCAACGAATAAAAATCGTCAATTAACCGCAATGGATTCAACAATCGGAAACAACAAAGCGGTTGTTTTAGCTCAGAGATTAATAGATATCAATCCAAAATTAGAATTGAATATTATTGAAGAATTCGTACTACCCAATCGTGTTTGGGAACTTTTAGAGGAATACAAACCAGATTACGTTATGGATTGCATTGATTCGGTAACGCCAAAATTGGAGTGGATCATTGCTTGCAAACGATTGAAAATCAAAATAATTACGCATCTCGGAGCAGGTGGAAAAGTAGATCCTTCAAAAGTGAAAGTTTCAAAATTGGAAAACACCCACAACTGTAAACTCGGCTCACACATCAAAAAAAGAATGAAACGCAAGGATATTTCCTTAAGAGGAATAAAGGCAGTTTTTTCAGAAGAACTTCAAAGAAAAGAATCGTTGAAAATGACAGATGGGAGCAATTTTAAAAAGTCTTTTTATGGAACTTGCAGCTATATGCCGGCTCTTTTTGGTTTGATGGGAGCCGCAGAGGTAATTAGACACCTTACAGAAGATTAGATAAAGAGGTTCACGATTAATGATCATGAATCAGTATGTTAAATTGGGTAGAAAAATGCTACTTTGCAAATTGATTTAATATTGTTTCTTAAAATTTAAAGACTGCAAAAAAGCTTCTGCTCTCCCATTAGAATTAAAAAACATGTTAAAAACGACAACGAAAAGTTGAGTTTTACGTTATAGAACTAAGATTGTGATAAAACAAGCTCACATATTAGTTTTGATCGCTCTGGCGATGCCTTTTTTTGTGATTTCACAATTGATAACGAACACGGGTACTTCTCCATTAGGTTTGGTTCAAAATGTTCTATTAGGCCCCGGTGTTACAGTTTCTAATATTATGTACAATGGTAGCCCGTCTTCCATAGGTTCATTTACGGCAACAGGAACTAATTTGGGTATTAATCAAGGTATTGTCATGACCACAGGAACGGTCCTAAATAATGGATCAGGACCACATGGCCCAAATAATCAAGCAGGTGCAGGAATTGATAATGGAGCCGGCGGTTCGGGGCTTTTGACTAATTTGATAAACGGCGTACAAACCTATAATGCCGCTATATTGGAGTTTGATTTTATTCCATATTCTGATACCGTAAAATTCAAATATGTTTTTGGTTCTGACGAATATCCTGAATTCGCACCACCAAATAATTCAGGTTACAACGATGTTTTTGGATTTTTTATTTCTGGCCCTGGAATTGCAGGAATTCAGAACATTGCAAGATTACCAAACAACGGAAGTATCGTGTCTATTAACAATGTGAATGCAATCACAAACTCCTCTTTTTATAATTTTAATGGAGATGGAAACACGGCACCGTATAATTCCAATCCATTCTACATTCAGTATGATGGTTTTACAGATGTTTTAACAGCTGTATCTAAAGTTCAGTGTGGACAAACTTACCATTTGATTCTTGCTGTAGCGGATGTGGGAGATGGACAATGGGATTCTGGAATATTTTTAGAGGCAAATAGCTTATCATCTAAGACCCCAGTGTCAATTAACTACTCAATCTCCGACACGCTTTTCAGTTCTCCATCAATAATGGCGGAGGGATGTGTTTCTGCAACCGTGACACTTTCAAGAGAAAGCAATTTGAATACCCCATTAACGATTCCGATTCAAGTAAGTGGGACAGCAACCAATGTCGACGACTATTCAGGAATCCCGTCCAGCGTTACTTTTCAACCGGGTCAATCGCAGATAACATTCAATATCATAACCAATTCTGACTTACTAAATGAAAATCAAGAGAGTTTAGTGCTTTCGTTTTTATTGACTGATCCGTGTGGAAATTTAACCCCGCAAAATATTTCACTAACCATTCAAGACGTTCAACCTTTAAATGTAACTATCAATGACCCTGTTGTTCCTTGTCCTGGTGACAATATCACATTGTTAGCTTCAGTAACTGGCGGTTTGGCGCCTTATAATTACAGTTGGAGTAATGGTCTAACGAGTAACTCGATTAGTTTATCCCCAACAATTTCTGGAACATATTCCGTAACAGTGACCGCACAGTGTTCAAGTTCTAGCGCGTCGGATACTGTATTTGTAACGGTGCCTGAATATCAACCGCTTGAAATTAGTGTTTCCAACGATATTTCTAACATTTGTCCTTATGTGGATGAGGTTTTCTACGTAACTGCTACAGGAGGGTCAGGAACTTATGATTACGTTTGGACAAGTAATGGTTCATTTATTTCCAACTTAGATTCGATTACTGTGAGACCCGCAATAACCACAAGTTATATTATTATGGTTTCCGATGAGTGTGGTTCTGTGGTTTCAGATACAATAACTTATACCATTTTAAGCCCCCCGCTTTTGACCTCAATCAATTCTATTCCTGAAATATGTCCTGGCGACAGTGCCTTTATTTCTGTTAATGCTACAGGGGGATTTGGAAATTACCACTATTATTGGGAGGCTACTGGAGATACCGTATCTGGAATTTGGGTAAAACCTTATTCAACGTCTTCTTATGTCGTTCAAGTTTCGGATGATTGTCAAACATTTAGTGTTCCAACCGTTGCTACGGTTGTCGTTGTCAAGCCAGATGCTGATTTCGGGATATTTAGTCAAAATCTAATGGAGGGACTACCGATCACTTTTCAAAATTTAACCTTAAATGGCTATGTATATGATTGGTATTTCAGCGACGGAGGATATTCTTCATTGGTCAACCCATCTCACGTTTTTGATTCGCCTGGAGAATATACTGTAACACTTGTTGCAACGGATGCAAAAGGTTGCGTGGATAGCATTACCAAACCCATTACTATTTTCGAGGAGTTTTACATTTATATTCCAAATTCATTTTTTCCTGATGGAGACCGATCTAATGAATATTTTTCAGGAAGTTTTATCGGTGTTAAATGGATAAAAATGGAGGTTTATAATCGCTGGGGAGAGCAGTTATATTATACTGAAGACCAGGGTTTTAAGTGGGACGGAACCCACAACGGAAAACGCGTACAGGATGGAACCTACATTTGGAAACTTACCTACAGACCTAATCGTGGAATAGATGAAATGATGACTGGTCACGTTAACGTATTGCGTTAATCTGAGATGATTTCAAATAATTCATTCAAATTAGGAGAAATAATCACCTCAATTCTTCTGTTTTTTGCCTTATCTGATGGATCAACAGGAAGATATTCACCTCTACCCGCAGCCATTACTTGTGCAGGGGACATTTTTGAATTGGATAATAAAATATCAACAACTGATGTAGCTCTTAAAACAGATAGCTCCCAGTTGTTTTTTGGTGAAACAGAACTATTTAATTTGTCAGTGTCAGTGTGCCCTTCCACTACAATTTCCAAATCTTTTTCATTTTCAAGTACCTTTCCGAGTTCAACCAATGCTTTGCGACCTTCTGGCTCAACGAAAGTGCTTCCTGATTTAAAAAGTAGTTTTGCTTCCAAACTAACATAAATTTTTCCGTTTTTTTGGACCACAGTTAAACCTTGATTTTCGAAGCCTCTTAAGGCATTTGCCACTTTTGCTTTCAATAACTGAACAACAGCGTCTTTTTTACGAATAGCATCCTCTAATTCATTGACACGTTTTTCACGCTCTATCAATAGCTTTTGCTTCTCTTTTAATTCTTGATCTAGCTTTAATAGAGCATCTTCTTTTTTCTGAAGTTCGCGATTTTTACTTTCTAAATCTGCCTGAAGTGCTGCTGTTTCTTTCGCGCTTAAATTCTTTAACTTTTCAAAAGAATTTTCCAAACTCGTGTGTTGTGTTTTTAGCACATCGTAATCCCTTTTTAATAATCGATATGTGCTTCCAATTTTTGACGTATCTTGCCTTAATTGACTAACGTCTTTTGATGAAACATCGTATTTCGTTTCTAAATCCTTCGATTTTGCTTCGAATTCATTACTGCTTTGTTTGTATTTAGCCAACTCATCCGCACAAATTCGCTCTCGTTCTTCCATATCTTTAAACCTTTTTGCCGATACACATGCGGTTAGTGAGATTCCGATTAACGCAAAAATTATTAATGTTTTCATTTTTGTTGATTTTAAGCAAAGTTGTCCACTTAATTGATTTGTTATTTTTAAGAGTTCAGATTTTTTAAACAATCAAAATTTCATAAAAGAAACAAATCGCCTTTTCGAACTATTGTTCTAACTTTGGGTTTAATCTCATCCCGTGTCAAATAAAGAAAAAACAAAGAAAAAATTAAGTCAACTTTTACTTGATTTAAAGTCGGACTCTGAGTCAAAAATCACTTCGGCAATTCATGAACTAGCTTCGATAGGTGATTTATCCACAATCCCTGTTTTATATGAGCTTATCAAACAAAAATCAGGAACTTATTTACAAAAACAAGTAGCAAAACTACTTTCGGACATTCAAATTTCTGGAGCCCCTGAAGTGTTTATACAATTGATAAAGAACGAGGAAGATAGTGTAACACTAAAAATGTTTTTACCGATATTGTGGGAATCAAAACTGGATTTTTCTGATTATTTGGCTGACTTCGTCGAAATAAGCGCATCAGGAGATTACCTAATCGCATTGGATTGTTTAACAATAATCGAAAACATGCCGGGGCCATTTTCTGAAAGCCAGCTTTTAGAGGCACAATTGCATTTGAAAGAGTTTATGGAGAATAGAAGTCAAAACGATGAACGAAAAATGCAAATCCTAAGCGAAATAGCACTTTTCATTAAAGATCAAAATGAAGGCATTGATGCCGATTTGCTTTTTGATTAATCTGATAAAAAAAAGCCACACTTATTAGTGTGGCTTGTGAAAATAAGTATGTTTTAGTTAGATCTGTTGAGATTGCATTCTTTGCTTGTAAGCAGCACGAATAACTTCCTGACGACGAACAACAGACGGTTTTTCGAATTCTTTGCGATTTCTTAATTCCTTCATAACGTTTGTTTTTTCGTACTTTTTCTTGTACTTTTTCAACGCTCTTTCGATGTTTTCGCCTTCTTTTATCGGAATAATTAACATATATAATTAAGTTTTAATTTCTAAATTGGGACGCAAAGATATGACAAAATCAACAATATCAAAGAATTATTTCAAAATTTCTCTTGAAATAACCAATTTTTGAATTTCTGATGTTCCTTCACCAATGGTCATTAACTTGGCATCACGTAAAAATTTCTCTGCCGGGTATTCTTTTGTGTAACCATATCCACCCATAATTTGAACCGCTTCGTTTCCACATTTAACAGCTACTTCTGATGCATAATACTTAGCAAATGCACCCGCTTTTGTAACAGGTAGTTTATTATTTTTAAGATAGGCGGCTTGAAATGTTAAAAGTTCTGCGGCTTCAACCTCGGTTGCCATATCCGCAAGTTTAAATCCAATTGCTTGAAAATGAGCTATAGGTTGTCCAAATTGTTCCCGTTCTTTAGCATACTTAACAGATGCCTCGTATGCGCCACGAGCAACTCCACAACTTAACGAGGCTATAGAAATTCTCCCGCCATCCAAAATTTGCATAGCTTGTTTGAATCCCATTCCAACTTGACCGATGACATTTTCTTCTGGTACACGCACATTGTCAAATATCAACTCTGCTGTTTCACTTGCGCGCACACCTAATTTTTCTTTGATTTTTACAGCAGAGAAGCCAGGTGTTCCTTTTTCAATTATAAATGCTGTAATTCCATTACTATCAAGGAGTTCTCCTGTTCGTATTAAAACAACCGCAACGTCTCCTGATAATCCATGCGTAATCCAGTTTTTAGCACCATTAATCACCCACTCATTACCTTCTTTAACCGCCGTGGTTTTCATTCGCATCGCGTCTGAACCCGTGTTTGGTTCGGTAAGTCCCCATGCTCCTATCCACTCACCTGAAGCAAGTTTTGGTAGATACTTTCGTTTTTGCTCCTCTGAACCATGGTAATAGATGTGTCCAGTACAAAGCGAATTGTGAGCCGCAACACTTAGTCCCACACCACCACAAACACGACCTAATTCCATTAATGCAGTAGCATATTCAAAATAAGAAAACCCTGAACCGCCGTATTCTTCCGGAATAAATATTCCCAAAAGGCCTAATTCACCCATTTTTTTCATTGTTTCAACGGGAAAGATCTCATCATCATCCCATTTTTTCATGTTTGGACGAATTTCTTTTTCCGCAAAATCACGCACCATTTGCGCAATCATTTCTTGGTTTTCGTTCTTATCGAAGTTCATTTGTGAGGTTTAAAATCGCGCTAAATTAACAATATTTGAAGAATGTTTGTTTAATTTTTCTTCACCATTGAGGAATGAAAGACCGACTAAAAAATTAAATCCAGCGATTTCTCCCCCGCATTTTTTAATCAATTCAGCTGCTGCATTTGCTGAGCCGCCAGTAGCTAGTAAATCATCATGGATTAGAACGCGTTGACCAGGCTGAACGGCATCTTCATGAATTTCAACGACAGCACTGCCGTATTCAAGTTCATAGGAATGTTTGAGTTTTTTATATGGTAACTTGCCTTCTTTGCGAATAAGTATGAAGGGAACCCCCAACTCCATTGCCAAGGGATAACCAAATAAAAACCCCCTGCTTTCAATTCCTGCTACTGCCTCAATTTGTTGATTCGCATACAATTCCTTTAGGTGATTCAATATTTCTTTTGATATTTCTGGATTCAACATAATGGTGGAAATATCTTTAAACAATATACCTGGCTTCGGAAAATCAGGGACATCACGAATAACCGCTTTTAATTTGCCTTCAATAGTCATTTTACAAAGTTAAATAAGGAACTAGTTTTACAAAAGTTTCTTCATCAATTAATACAGATTCTTTAATGTCACTGACCGATTTGAACCCTCCGTGTTGTTCCCTCATTTTAATGATCGAATTAGCTTGGTTCCAATTTAAGTAAGGATGGTTGTTTAATTCGTTAATATTTGTTGAATTTAGCGATATTTTAATTATTTCATCTTTTTGAATAAAAATGTAATCCTTCAATTTTTCATACGTTTCTAAATTCATTTTCCAGACTTCTAAAAGTTGTTCTTTGGAATGATATCCACCCAATTGCTCGCGATATCGAAAGATTTGTTTTGCGTAAAACGGACCAATTCCATTGATTTTGGTTAAGTCTTCGATAGATGATTTATTTAATTCAACTAAAACAGCTGTTGGTCGATCTTGATTAAGTTCTCGCTCAATTTTTGAGAAAGTTTCTGTATGCGGATAGTATGTTGAGTCCTTGATTTTATTGAACAATACATCAGGAATCACAAAGATTTTTTTAAGATCCTCATTGGAATAAATTCCGCGACTCGTGAATTTCATTACAATAGCAACTTGCTTTTCTGAAAGCCCTAACTTACGCCAATCCGTATAGGAATATTGATTTGGGTCGAATTTTCGTTCAGGAAGCTTGTATTTGTCTTTTTTAGAATACGATTTTTTATATTGAAACTTATTTTGAAAAAAAGATCTTGATTTATTGAGCGATTCAATCTCTTCTGAAGAAATAATAATCTTGTTTTCACTTTCGAAAAGCATCAAAATTCTGGGCGTAAAAACAACAATTAGTGAAAAGATAAACAAGGTAATAACCCCTCTTCTGTTTCTTTTTGAAATATAAAAAGGATCTTGTTCTTGCAAGTTAATCGGATTTTCGGTTTGCAAAAAAGTAAATCGGAATTCCTAATAGCACAATGAGCAGACCCATTCCTGCATTTTTGGAATCATAAATCAATAAATCGACGCATATTGCAAGGGTCAAGAAAATGTAAAGAATAGGAACATACGGATAACCAAAAGCCTTGTAGGGTCGATCTGCCTCGGGTTCTTTTTTTCGCAAAATGAAGATTCCCCCAATAGTTAAAATATAAAATAAAAGAGACGCAAATGTGCTATACACCAGTAAATCCCCATATTTGCCTGATAAGCATAACACGGAAGCCCACACACATTGAATCCACAAAGCAATACCAGGTACGGAGTTTTTATTTAAATGCCCTGCTTTTTTAAAAAACAATCCATCTTTTGACATGGTATAAAATAAGCGAGAACCTGATAGAATAAGACCATTATTACATCCAAAAGTTGAAATCATAATTAATCCGGCCATCATAAATACACCTGCATTACCGACAATCATGGACGCTGCACTTGAGCCCAAACGATCATCGAAAGCAAACATGATTCCTTGCTCAACTGCATTTTTGCCATCTGGACTTCCTTGAATGGGTAATAAAGCTAAATAAGCGAGATTTGCCAGAATATAGATAATAGTAACGATTAATGTCCCCAAGAATAAACTTCGAGGAATGTTTTTTTGTGGATTTTTGATTTCTCCTGCAATGAAAGTAACGTTATTCCACGCGTCAGAGGAAAACAGCGAATTGATTATTGTTGCGCCCAATGCTCCTAACAAGGCAAAACCGGTTAAAGCAACAGTTGTAATCGACTTGTCATCATTGATAATTGTTTTCTTAGCTGCCCACATATCTTGAAAGTTTTCTGCAAGTCTGCCCGAATTTAAACCAATAGCTAAACCAAGAACAATTAATGAAAACAAGGCGACTAACTTTGCGCTTGTAAAAATCAGTTGAAGCCACTTTCCATTTTCTATTCCTCCCGCATTGAGTTTCGTCAATGTAATTATGCTTCCTATCGCGAGCAACTGACCAAACGTTATTTTAAAGGTAGAACTGATCTCAAAGAAAACATTATTCAGCTCTGGGAAGAAAACCCCTGCGTATTTTGCAAAAGCGACCGCAACAGCCGCGATTACACCTGTTTGAATAACCGCAAAAACGGTCCAACCATAAAGAAAGGAAGCCATTTTTCCATAAGCCCGTTGGATATAAACATATTGTCCTCCAGCTCCAGGCATCATTCCGGCTAATTCACCATAACTTAAAGCTGCGAAAATGGTGATTAGCCCAGTCAACAACCATAAAACGATTAGCCAACCCGCAGAACCGATATCGCGCATCATGATGGATGTCACGATGAAGATCCCTGATCCAATCATCGATCCAGCCACAAGGCTAGTTGCATCAACTAATCCAAGTGTTCGCTTAAAGTTATCACTCATGCTGACCGAAAGGGATGATTATTCTTTTTCGGCATTATCCTCTGATGCATTCAGAATTGCGTCGTGACCTCGAAGTGTTTCAGCAAGCTCCAGATTGTTTAGATGGCTATGATTACGTGAGTATAAAAAGTAAACTATAATACCAAGAGATGACCAACACAGGAATGCAACCCATGTTTCTGGTCGAACAAAATACATTAATGAAACATTAAATGCGGCGCCAAGTGGCCCAACTAAAAATAGAAGAGGAGTTTTGAAAGGTCGCTCGAGCTGAGGTTGTTTTACGCGTAAAACGACTACCGCGATTGAAATCATCGCAAATGCCAATAATGTTCCCATAGAACACATCTCAGAAACGCTGTTAATAGGTGTAACAGCGGCCACGATTGAAATAATTGCGCCAACCAAAAAGGTGCTTCGTGAAGGGGTTTTGAATTTCGGATGAATGTATCCAAACATATTTTTAGGTAAAAGACCATCTTTCGCCATTCCTAGAAAAATTCGTGTTTGACCCAACATCATAACGAGCATTACGGAAATTAAACCTGCAGTAGCTGCAATTACAATGATATAGACCGCCCAAGTTAATCCAACCCCAGAAAAGGCCGAAGCAACGGGTGCGCGCATATCCAACTCGCTATATTTAACCATTCCTGTCAAGACCAATGAGACGAGAATATATAGAACGGTACAAATGACTAATGAAGCAATTATTGCAAACGGAACATCCTTCTTTGGATTTTTAGCTTCTCCCGCTTGGGTAGAAACGGCATCAAAACCAATGTAAGCGAAGAACACAATTGTGGCAGCGGTCAAAACCCCTCCAATTCCAAAATGAGAAGTTCCTTTATAGTCTACATATTCGTTCGGAATAAATGGAGTCCAATTTGCTGTATTTACGTAAAATGCTCCCGCGATAATTACAAAAAGCACGACCAATACTTTCAAAACAACAATAATGTTATTCGTTTTAGCGGCTTCTTTGATACCCTTTACAAGGATTGAAGTCACCACCCATGTAATTAAAAAGGCTGGTAAGTTGACTGCGAACCCAGGAAGAGAAATATCAGAATAGTGTTTTTTTAGTTCAGCCGCATTAGAACCATTTGCGATGTCAATAAGTGTTGTTGGGCTTTTCGCATCTTTAATCAATGCAAATGCTTCCTTAGAACTTTTCAGTCCATTTTTTATAGTTGCCATGTCGGGAAGTTGAGACTGTATATGTTCAACTACCTCTTTACTATTGTTTAAATGAAGTGTCTTCAACGCAGATTTCTTTTCGACAAGGGCTTGACTCAACAATTTAAAATCCATTTTAGGTTGAATAGACAAAAGATAATCCTGAATTTGTGATACACCTAAAGCATCAGAGACTGTAGCCTTTGCTGTTGAATAATCCATCATCAACCAAATCGGTAGATGTATGTGAATAAGATCCAACAACTTACCAAAATATCCACTCCAACTAACAGCGACGGTCGTTGCCCCCATCATGTATTCCAAGATCAAGTTCCACCCAATTATCCAAGCGAAAATTTCCCCCACTGTTCCGTATGAATAGGCATAAGCTGAACCTTCAACTGGTAAAACAGCAGAAAATTCCGCATAGCAAAGAGACGCGAATAAACAACCGACACCAGCAATCACAAAAGCCAACGCAAGAGCAGGTCCAGCATGGTCGTGAGCTGCAATACCAGTTAATGTAAAAATACCACCACCAATAATTGCTCCAATACCTAGGGAAGTCAGTCCCCAACGACCTAAAATTCGATTTAAATCATTTTTTTTCATATCCGCTTCAAATGCGGAAATAGGTTTTTTACGCCAAGGACTTTTAGCCATTTTTTAAGTGATTTTTTGTGATTAGAAGGATAAAGATAACTTTTTCAATATAAAATACAACCTCTTTCTTAGATTAAATCAAGTGTTTCTTCAAGTGTTTTTGGGTTATACCCCAATTCGTTTCGTGATTTTGTTAAATCAAATCCTGTTTTTGGAGGCCTCCTTGCAGGTTGATTTAAGGTACTGCTGTCTGTTCGAACGAGCGATTCGGTTGATAGTCCAAAATACCGGGCTACACGTTCGACAACTTCGAAGATAGACATCGTTTCAGGTCCGGAAATATGATAGATACCTTTTTTGTCAAGTTCACAAATTCGAATGCACGCCCAAGCCAAATCATCTGCCCATGTTGGGGCCCGAAATTGATCGTCGATGATTCGCATTTCTTGTCCTTTGGAAAGAGCCTCCTTTGCCCAACAAACGATATTTGTCCGAGATAAATTATTTCCAATTCCGTATACGATAATTGTGCGAACGATGGAATAATTTGTATATGAATCAGTTATTAAAAACCGTTCTGCATCTACTTTCGATTTTGCATAAGCACTCAGCGGATTGGGTTCATCCTCTTCTTTGTAATTTCCCTTTTCGCCATCAAAAATGAAGTCTGTTGAGAGAAGTTGAAAATGAGCGCCGATTTTTTTAGCCCCGTTAAATAGCTTTTTGGTTGCGAGTGCATTGGTTTCAAAACAATTGTCGGGATTTAACTCGCAGGCATCCACATTTGTCATTGCGGCAGTATGGATAACATGAGTCGGAAGAAAAGAGGTAAACACCTGAGCGATTTCTTCTTCTGAGCAAATATCCATTGAAATGTATTTTGATTCTTCACAATCCGGATTTCTATTTTCTCCTTTTGACGTTGCTAAGAACTCAATATTTCTTTTTTTTAGTTGTTGAACTATTTTTTGACCCAATAGGCCGTTACTTCCGGTTATTAAAATCCTCATATCGAGTTAAATTAATTCAAATAATGCGTTAACGTTTTTAATTTGTTGCGCATTACCTAGAACGAACAACGATGATTTTTCTTCAATGCGAGTCGAATCGTCGGGGTTTATGATGTAGGACCCATCTTTTGCTTTAAATCCAACGATAGTTGCTCCCGTTTGTTTTTTGATATTCAATTCCCCAATAGTTTTACCTCTATATTTTTCAGGTAATTGTTCAAAAGAGATTCCTTCGATGTTCGCACCATTTTGGCCCTCTAATCGAATTTGATCAAGAAATTCGATAACTTCAGGGGTTGAAACTATTGATGCCATATGTGTTCCTCCGATTGAATCAGGCATTATTACGTGGCTAGCACCAGCCATTTTTATTTTCGCAACCGACGAACGCTGTGAAGCACGAGAAATAACCTGAATATTCGGATTTATTGACTTTGCAGTCAGAACGATAAACAAGTTATCTGCATCATTTGGAAGACAGGCGATAAGTGTATTTGCTTTTTCAATGTTAGCTTGATTTAATACTTCATCTCGGGTAGCATCACCGGAAATATGTGGAAACTGATCCAATAAATCCTCCTTTCCTTGCATTTTTTCCTCAACAACAAGTACTTGAAATCCTGCAAATTTTAAATCATTCGCCACTTGAATTCCGACACGTCCCATACCACAAACTACAACATGGTTTTCCATAAGATTAATTTGATTCATTAATTTATACTTTTTTATTTCATTTCCTAATTCACCTGATGCTACGAGTGAAGTGATAGTTGAAATGAGGTAGGCGAAAGTACCAAATGTACCTAAAATTAGAAATGAGGTAAACAACCTTCCGACATCACTTAGTTTATTTATTTCACCGAAGCCAACAGTTGTAATGGTAATAACAGTCATATAAAAGGAGTCTAGGAAATTCCATTTTTCTATTACCATGAAACCCCCTATTCCAATTATGAAAATCACTAAAAGGATGAAAGCAAAGAAATAAAAGCGATGAAATATTCTCCAGTGACTCATAGTTCCCAAATGGATCTTTTACGTTTCGCTTTCAGTTGAAAATAATGCTTGTGCTCTAATATCCAAGCCATTATAAGATAAAGTAGAACAGGAGAACCTAAGGCAATAAAAGATAAATAGATGAATCCAAGTCTGACTTTTGTCGAACTGATGCCTAGTTTTCGTGCCCACCATTCACACACACCATAAGACTGCATTTCGAAAAAGAAGATTACCTTTTGAAAAAACCGCTTCATATACCTGTTATTTTTTTACCAACCTCACAATTCAAACATCCTTTTCTTATACAAAATTGCTTATAAATTTCTAAAAGAGCTTGCGAATCATAAGCGTTTTTAGAATGAATTCCAATTTCTTCCCATTTTCTGGTTACATAATTCGCCTCTTTTGTTAATAATGACAATAGACGAGTAGCTTTTTCCTTTAATTGCGGATTATTTTGCTTATTTCCGCTCCAGAAAACATATCTAACCACACAATTAATGAGAAAATTATTCAACAGAAACGGCCTATTGATTTTTGCTTTTTTGAATTGTTGTTGAAAATACATAGAAATCAAAGATGCAGGAAGGTCTAAAAAATGAAATTCAAAGTCAAAAGTTTTTATAAAATCAATAAATTGATTTAGTCGTTTTTCGGGATTCGAAAACAAGCCTTTTCGCTTCCAAAAAAATTTAGATATAATTTCACACTTCTTTTTTTCGTCGAGTAGTTTGAGTTCTTCTAATGAAAAAGAATTAACTAGTTCTTCAAATGGTTGTCCATTGACAGATGTTCCAAATGCACTTGCAGCAAGTTTTAAAAAGATGAAATGATCAGCCTCGAGCGCATAAAACTGTTTTTCGCGGGTTTTAGCCTCAAGTCTATTTTCAATGGCTTGGTTTTTCATTTTTTCTAACTCAAGGAGATTTTCTTGAATCAGAGTTTTACATGGAATGCTTTTTTTGTCATTTAGATTTAGTTTCAAGTATTTTAAATAATGATTTGAATCAATGTGGGGGCTTAGTTCAATCACAGGCAGGACCCTTCCTTCAACTGTTACATCTTCATCATGCGTATGAACAACATGAAGAACAACATTATTATAGGCTTTATCTAAGTGATGTTTGTGTTTATACCAGTCAGAAGATTTTATATGAATCTCAATAGAACCAACCCAAACTAATCCACCGATTCGAATTTTTGCCATCGAGAAGTCTGGTCCGCTTTCCAATGCATTGTATTCTCCAATATCAAGTATGTCTATCGACTCGTTTTTTGTTGTTTTTATATGATATAAAGGAAGCCTTTTTTTATTCCAAATAAAATGTAAATAATGTTCATTCACTATATTTCGGTTTATAATGAATTTACAAAAAAAAAGCGTTCGATCGAACGCTTTAATGAATTATCTTGGAAGAGGATTTGTAAATTTAGTCCAGTTTGGATCAGGAATAATTTTCGTTGTAGCCGGATCAAAGTCAATACTGGTAACTTTTGCTGTCGTTCGACGGTTTATTTGATGAAGTTTTTCAAATTTTGCTTTGTCAGATGTTTTGAATTGATTTATATATTCTTCAGTTAACTTCACTTCTTTTCCTGTTTCATCTATCCAAATTGCCGGATCTGATTCTCCTTTTCCTTCTGGGCGAATTCTTCTTGGGTCAATCCCCTTTTGTTCAACTAAGTATTTGTAAACAGCTTTTGCTCTGTTCTCTGATAGTACTTTGTTATGAAGCTCTGTGTCACGAGCATCTGTGTGAGAAAACAAATCAATGGTAACGTTTGGATTGTCTGTTAAAAGATCCGATAAAAACTTTAGTGAATCGTTTGACATACACGTTGCATCATTGATAAATGACCATTGATCCAAAGGATAACGAACTTCTGGTGTTCTAATTTCACCAATCGGAATAAGCGGAATTTCGACAATGAAACTCTGACTTTGATCAAGCCCTTTTGTCGTTATTTTTGCTCCTTTTTTATTCTCATAATAACCTTGTTTGGAGGCCATAATTTGATAATCATTATCAACAGTAATATAACGAACCCCTTTTCCTTTATCCGCCCATTTTTCAGTTTGACCTTTTTCATTGGTTTTACCTCCCCACTTCATGTCCTTGCATGTTGAACAAGTTACATCCACTTGAGCATCTTTGATTCGAGCGTTTTTCTTACCAACTTCATAAACTACAACTCGCAAGTCGAATAAATCTGGAGGAGTTGAAAAACTCCAAATATCTGGAGCGTATTCTACCGTGCTTCCTGCTTTTCTTTCTGAAGTAAAGAATCCCGACTTACCATCAAAATCACACATCGCATAGTCATTACCAGGTGAATTAAAAGGATATCCTTTGTTCACAACATTTTTCCATTTGTTTTCAGTTGGCGAAACGCGTTCTGCTTCAAATATATCCATACCCCCGATTCCAGGCCATCCATTACTTGCGAAGTAGAGTTGCCCTTTTGGACCAATAGAAGGAAATAGTTCATTACCAGAAGTATTGAATTCAGGCCCCATATTTTTTGGTACTGTTTCCCAAGCCTTGTTTTTCTTATCGTAACCAACAAACCATAAATCCATTCCCCCAAGACTTTTTGTCCCTCCACTTTCTTTCATGTCGGAAGCAAAAATCAGCATCATTCCGTCTTCAGTAATGCATGGATGTCCAACAGATATTGTACTATCCGTCTTTAGTATCATTTTTTCAACGTTTTCGAAAATTTCACCGTTTACGTCAGCTTTCCAGATATCGCATCCTAAATTTGCTTTTGCTGCATTCGGACAACGCGTAAAGAACATCGTTTTTTTCTTCGAATCGAAACAAACCGTACCTTCATTTTCATTCGTATTAATGATGCCATCAGTATCAATTGGTTTAACTCCCGTTGGATTTCCTGTTTCGTCAAAAGTTGCTACGAAAATATCCATATACTTTTCGCCGGTTATTGGATCTCTTCCTGAACCAAAACTCTCTTCTCGACTTGAACCAAAATAAATTACTTTCCCCTTTTTGTCAAAAAAGGCTGGCGCCATATCAAAATTCTTGGTATTGATTTTTGTCTCACACTTCACAACAATTTTTGGTTCGTTCGAGTCGAAATCCTTGTACTTTTCACAAGCAGCCAAAGCGTTTTCGACTTCTAGCTTTTTTTGATTGGGTGCTATTTTCTTAAACTCCTTGTAACTTTTCATGGCTCCATCAAAGTCTTTTAGCATACGCTGCATTTCTCCTTTCAAGAAGTAAATCTCAGGTTTTTCGTTAAAATATTTCAATTCAATGCATACTCCATACCACTCATTCGCCTTGTCATATTTTTCTAAGTTTCTATAGCTTTCAGCCACCTTAAAAGCCATGTTTCCTTTATCCTTTATAGAACCTTTTGTTCCTAGCTTTTTAAAAGCGTCTTGACATTTTGTAATTGCGTCAAAATAGTTTTTTGCATCAAAAGCTTTATTGGCCTCTCGTAAGTATTTTGGGTCTTGTTTGCCTTGCTGTGAAAAACTTATTCCTGTGAAAAACAGCGTAAAACTTAAAACTAAAATATGCTTCATATGATGTTTTTTAATGTAATCAAGTTCAATCTAAGGAAAGCAAAAATAAACAAATTTTGTTAATAACTCGAATATTTTCTCCACTGAGTCAAAAGGTTAGCAAATTGCAAAGGGAGTTCGCTCTCAAACCTCATGAAGGTTTTGTTAGTCGGATGTTTAAAACCAATTGTTTTAGCGTGTAATGCTTGTCCAGGCAGAAATTCAAAGCAGTTTTGTATGAATTTAGTATAATTCGAACTTGAAGACCCCTTTAATATTTTGTTTCCCCCATATTCCAAATCATTGAATAAGGGGTGTCCAATTGACTGAAAATGAACCCGAATTTGGTGCGTTCTTCCTGTTTCTAGCTTACATTCAACAAGAGTAACTGGCCCAAATCTTTCCAAAACTCGATAATGCGTTACAGCATGTTTACCGTATTCACCATTTGGAAATACGGCCATTACCTTTCGGTTTTTTATTGATCTTGCAATGTTTCCTGTGATTGTATCATCTTTTTCTAAATCACCCCAAACAAGCGCGTAATAAAGTCGTTCTGTAGTTCGTTCAAAAAATTGTGAGGCAAGGTCTGTTAGCGCTAGTTCGGTTTTTGCTATTACCAATAATCCAGTTGTGTGTTTATCTATTCGGTGGACTAAACCTGGTCGACCGTAATAATCTTTAGGGGGATTAGGAAGATTATCAATGTGATAAACCAAAGCATTGACAAGTGTTCCTGTGTAATTTCCGTAACCGGGGTGAACAACCATGTTTGCTGGTTTGTTTACAACTAAACACTGATCGTCTTCATAGATAACATCAATAGGAATATTCTGGGGAATTAATTTTAATTCTCGAATAGGATAAGGCAAAACGATCGCTACCTCATCACCTGGTTTGACACGGTAATTTTGTTTTACTTTTTCTCCATTGACGTGAATATTTCCGTTTTTAGCTGCAATTTGAATTTTATTTCTAGAGGTGTTGGCTAATCGATCGATCAAAAACTTATCGATTCGAATCATTTCTTGACCAGGGTCAGCTTTAAAACGGTGGTGTTCAAATAATTCTTCTTCCTGCTCGGAATCGAATTCTAAATCCTCAATCATTGTTTGATTACCTTATAGGTTTTTTCTGATATAGATGGAATACGAACAAAATAGATTCCGCTGTGAAATTCAGATAAATCAATTACTGTTTCGTTTGATTTCAACATCAATCGACCAAATGAATCATACATTTCAATTTCAATACCGACCGAATTTACAAGCCCTCCAATGTTGAGATATTTTGAGGTCGGATTTGGGTATAAAATTACTTTTTCTTCAGTTTTCAAAGAATTTGATGATAATATTGCATCTAACGCTGTAGAAAAAACTGGACGAATCATTGCCGACCCTGGAAATGGACTTTGAAGCCATGTAAATCCGCCATCGACGCTGAATCGAATGGTTTCAGAACGATCGATGTTTCTATCCAATCCCAAATTGAGCCTTTCTGGATCTAGTTGCCTCCAACCAATGTGAAATTTCTCCCCAACAGGAACTTTAACATTATCCGAAAAATAATATGTATGGAATTGATTCGTCTGGTCTCCATATACAGGAGTATTTGGAAAAAATGCATCATCCTCATATATAACACTACCAGGAACTCCATTATTGTCATTCCAAACCGTTAACAAAAAAAGTTTATTTGAAACATCCGTTACTGATGGAACAAAATGCATGTTGATTCCAATCAAAGAATCCGGCTGATATGTGGTAAACCCAATCGCAAGCCTTGCTTGTGGCCCAGTTGGACCGAAAGCAGCCTCTGCTGAACCATCATCATAACTGTAGAAATTAAAAAATTCTTGATGAAATATTGTGGAATCATTTACATTGAAATTTGGGAATTGTGCTGATGCATTTGCTTTGACTTCAAAAGTTTGCTGAAGCCCTGTTTTAGTGCGATCAAATTCGTAGCCATTTGAACAATCATTGTATGAGGTATGGGTAGTTCTTGCATTGTAATTTATGTTTGACTCGGCTAAATTAAATCCTTGTAAAATGAAGTTGCCTTCAAAGGAACCGTTATGAGAAATATTGATTTGTCCGTTTTGATAATTTTCCGGGTTTGGGCTTCCATTGTGCAGTTTTATAAGCACGGAATCAGACATTTTATTCGTTGTGCTCTCCTTGTAATGATCCCATGGAACGGCGGTGTACGTTTTAAGCAGTGAGTTTAAAGGATAAACAAAAGCGAAGTCTTTGAAAAGTGTATCATTATGAGCAGATAGGGTCCTTAAATGAACATAATCGATGTGAAAATGATCAAGCCCACCCGCAAGAGAACCATAATTTCTGAACCGAAATTGAAACCCCTTTTTGAAATATTTGGTATCGGAAATATTTACGTGTGATGCGCGAAATGGATGAACACTATCTCCATTTACACTCCAAACTCTGAACCATTGATCCAACTCTTTTGCATAAAATTCCAAGACCAAGGAATCTCCTTGCTCGGGAATATCCCCCAATCCTTCGGGTTGGTACAAAAAACTGAAATAGACCGAGTCGGAGGCAGAAAGAACACCCATGTCAATCGGTTTCGATGTCAATCGATCAGCGTAATTTGTTTGAGAAGAGTTAATCAGATATGGATATCCATTTTCATCCAGGCCATCGAACGTAACCACCCCAAGAGACCTTGGATTCAATCCAAATCGATAGTTGTGATAAGCAAATGAATCAACCCATAATTTGGATGGGTCATTAATTGTTGCAAAAAATATACGTGCTGAATCTTGGACATAAGTTGGGTTTTCTAACCAAATAGTATCGGAAACATCCACGATGCCGACCGTGTCATAGATGTAATAAGGTGGATAGACATCAATGGTTTGATATTGAACCGGATAACTTGAGAAATCACCTAATTTAATCGATACAGGGGTAAATGTAGTATCAGAAATTGTGTTGGTTATTATATTGATCGTTCGTTTGAAAGTCGGCAGGTTTGAAAAAATCGTTCCCGAAGGGAATGGCGACAAGGTAGTCGGGTCTAAAATTTGATAATACACTTGATTCGTTACTCCTGGAGTTGTGAAATCGGCACTGTAACTTTGAAATTTATTCGTTGAAAAATCATCAAAGAAAGGCAATGAAATAGTGTCCGATGAAAACACAAAAGAACTATCAATGGAATTGGTTGACTTTAAAAAAGTTCTTCCTTTTATCCCATAATTCTTCATCACGGGGCCTATTTCCATGGTTTGAGAAAACGTGTACGAACCTATAAAGATAAAGATATATAAAAACGATTTCATCTTACGGGAATTCGATAGGCGACTCCATGTTCAGTTTCAATGAAAAAGTAAATTGAGTCGATTTATAAGCGGTTGTTCCTTCAATATATTCGGGAGTTTGACTGAAAATCCTTGCCGCCAAAGAATCCTCTCGTGTGGAGCATTCTGGACAAACAAATGTGTATGAAGTTATCCCAATAGTATCCATTACATATTTTGCCTCATCCATGGTCATACCAACAAAATCCAAAAGTGGAATCGGTTCGCCTAAATCGTTTTGTCCGACAATCAATGTGATAACCGCCCCCATTGGAATGCGATCACCTTCTTTTACCCGCCGACCTTTGTAAAGTTGATCAAGAACGGATCCATTTGCTTCATTAGTCGGGCGATATTGAATGCGATAGCGCAATCCGCGTTGCTCCAAAATACTTTCAGCAAACTGAATTTGTTTGTTAATCAATCCCGGCATTTCAATCAACTGAGAACGTTTTGTCAAGCGCAATCCGATTATTCGCCCTGATTTTACATAAACTTTAGACAGGGACGTTGGCTCAACGAGTTGCTCTAGAACAGTTCCCTCTGGAGCTTTTGGATCATAAACGCTATCCACAATTTGATATTGTAACCCAAGCTCTTCGATTTTTCTTTTTGCCTCTTCACCATTTAGTCCGACAAAATTGGGAACTTCAATTTTTTCGCCGTGATTGGTAGATATGTCTAAATATAAGCTGGTAACAAAAACTAAAATCAAATAAAATAAAACCACTAAACCAAAATGTTTTAGGAAATGTTTTGATAACACAAATGTTTTAATTTTCTGTAACACGTTTTATTTTATAGGTGGAACAAAGATAATGAATTGCTTTGTAATCAGAAATTTGGA
Organism: uncultured Lishizhenia sp.; assembly: GCA_964534395.1. Classification (GTDB taxonomy): domain Bacteria; phylum Bacteroidota; class Bacteroidia; order Flavobacteriales_D; family Crocinitomicaceae; genus UBA952. The sequence goes on along the minus strand of CAZHOW010000005.1, from coordinate 120,286 downwards.
GATAAAGAATGTGAACGAAAGAAATCCTCAATGTAAGAAACGGCTTCTTCGGCTGTGTCAACTATTTTAAACAAATTCAAATCATTTGGTGAAATGTTTTTTTCTTCATTTAGCATTACTTCTTCAATCCACATTGTTAAACCCGTCCAATAAGATTTTCCGACTAAAACGATTGGTCTTCGCGCGATTTTTTTAGTTTGGACCAAGGTCAAAGCCTCGAAAAATTCGTCTAGAGTTCCGAATCCGCCTGGTAAAATTACAAATGCTTGTGAGTATTTCACAAAAATCACTTTACGAACGAAGAAATAATCGAACTCTAAATTGTGCTCTGGATCGATGTACGGATTATGATTTTGCTCGAAAGGCAGATCAATGTTTAATCCAACTGATGGTCCATTTCCTTTTTGAGCTCCGCAATTTGCTGCTTCCATGATTCCGGGGCCGCCCCCTGAGATGATTCCATAACCGGCTTTTGCCAATTTTTCCGCGATTTCGATTCCCAATTGATAATACGGATTGCTCGGCAAGGTGCGCGCTGAACCAAAAATGGAAACACAAGGCCCGATTTTCGCCATGCGGTCATATGCTTCAACGAATTCAGACATGATTTTAAAAATAGACCAACTGTCATTACTCTTAATTTCGTTCCAATCTTTTCTTACGTGTTCCATAATCAGCGTTTAGAAATCAAATATAGGCTAACCTTACATTCTAACGCATTTCTTTTCTAATTATTCTCTAACTTCGAATGGTGAATAAGTTTTTCCTCCTTTTTTGTTTTTTTTCTCAATTAGCTTTTGCTCAGAAAAACCGTTCATTTTGGAGGGATGCTGATTCCTTGAATAAAAAGAGATTAATAGGTTCAAGTGTTGCTATCGGTTCAATTTATGCTGGAAGCATGATTTCACTCCAACAAGTTTGGTATAAAGATAGCTTTCAGAAAGATTTTCATTTATTCAATGACGGAACGAATTGGCTTCAAATGGACAAAGCTGGTCATGTTTTTACAGGATATCATTTATCTTCCATCCTTTCGGGAAATTTTCGTTGGAACGGAATTGAACCGAAAAAATCCAATTTAATCGGAATTACAATAGGTCTGAGTTATCTTACCTCCCTGGAAATAATGGATGGTTTTTCAAAAGATTGGGGGTTCTCTTGGTGGGACATGGCTTCAAATATTGGAGGAGCAGCCTTATTTGTGGGACAGGAATACGCATTCTCAAAACAAATTTTTATTCCAAAGTTTTCGTTTCATACAACCAAATATGCTTTAATTAGACCTGAGGTTCTAGGCAGTAATTTCCCCGAACAACTTTTAAAAGACTACAACGGACAGACTTATTGGCTGAGTTTTTCTCCTGGAAATTTAGGGATGAAGTCTTTTCCAAAATGGCTGTGTTTGAGTTTTGGTTATAGTGCGGATGAAAAGTTGGTAGGTAACGTTGAGGTTTTTCAGAATTATAATTCAAAACGAGAATTCCTTCTTTCCCTCGATATCGATTTGAATGAACTGAAAGTAAAAAATGAGTTTTTGAAAAAGGTTTTGAAACAAGTCAACGTTATAAAAATCCCTTTTCCTGCGGTTTATATCAAAGATTCAAAATTTGGTCTTTCACCAATTTATTTTTAGGAAAATTAGTTCAATTTTCCAACAATCACCTTGTCGCCATCAATCAAAACTGGACGCTTCAAAAACGTGTATTCATCCAAAATCAATTGACGGAGATCACCATCAGTAAGATTCTTGTCTTTCAAACCTAACGTTTTGTATTTAATAGCACGTTTTGAGAATAACGCCTCGTAAGAACCGACTTTTTCCTTTAAGAAATCTAACGTTTCTACATCGATATGAGTTGATTTGATATCGATCAATTCAAATTCATCAAGTGCGTTAAATTCTTTCATCACACGACGGCAGGTGTCGCACGAACTCAAATAATAAATGCGTTTCATTAACAGAACTCGTCGTAGGCTGCTTCTAGATTTGCGGCAATCATTTGAGCCGTTCCACCTTCGATGTGATGTCTTTCTAAAAAGTGAACCAACTTCCCATCTTTGAACAATGCAATTGAAGGCGATGAAGGTGGATATGGTAAAAAGTACTTTCTTGCTTGAGCAACGGCATCCGTATCAACTCCCGCGAATACAGTAGTCAAATTAGCAGGTTTTTTGTTGTGTTGAAGAGATAATTTTACTCCTGGACGCATATTTCCTGCCGCGCAACCACAAACTGAATTTACTACAACGAGCAAAGTTCCTTCAGTACTTTGAATAGCTTGGTCAACCTCTACTGCATTTGTTAATTCGTTGAACCCTACATTTGTAAGGTCTTCTTTCATTGGTTTTACTAATTCCGCTGGATACATAATCTGTGTTTTAAAACAAAGTTAACAATTAGAAAAACGCGAATGTTTTTATTTTTCTAAAAGAAGTTAAATCGTTTTCAAGTAAAATGATTGTTAGCCTTAAATCACACTCTTTTTCGGTTTTTCGGATTAAACTGTAATTTTGCCAAAAATAAACACTGAAATGAGTCATCAAGAACTTTCCGAACAAGAACTTCAACGCCGTGAGAATTTGAAAAAATTGCGTGAGGTGGGCATTGAACCTTATCCCGCTGCTTTGTATCCTGTAAATTCGCTTGCATCTGAAATAAAACAGGTGTTTGAGGAAGGAAAAGAGGTTTGTTTGGCAGGGAGAATGATGTCTCAACGAATAATGGGAAAAGCATCTTTTGCTGAACTTCAAGATTCTTCAGGGCGAATACAAGTGTATTTTAACCGCGACGAGATTTGTCCGGATGAGGATAAAACGCTTTACAACGATGTGTTCAAACGACTTCTTGACTTAGGAGACTTCATTGGAATAAAAGGAAATGTTTTCAAAACGCAAGTTGGTGAAATCTCCGTTAATGTGAAGGAATTTACAATTTTAAGTAAGTCGTTGAGACCATTACCACTTCCAAAAACGGATGCTGAAGGACGAGTTCACGATGCCTTTACTGATCCCGAATTGCGATACAGACAGCGCTACGTCGACTTGGTTGTCAATAATCAAGTCAAAGATGTTTTTGTGAAGCGCACAAAACTCTTCAATGCAATGCGTGAGTTTTTCAATGCGGCTGGTTATATGGAAGTTGAAACGCCTGTTTTGCAAGCCATTCCGGGAGGAGCATCAGCAAGACCTTTCATTACCCATCACAATGCCTTGGATATTCCGCTTTATATGCGAATCGCGAATGAATTGTATTTGAAGCGATTGATTGTTGGAGGTTTTGATGGCGTTTACGAATTCTCGAAAAACTTCCGAAATGAAGGAATGGATCGAACACACAATCCGGAATTCACTGCTATGGAAATTTACGTTTCATACAAAGATTACAACTGGATGATGGATTTCACCGAAAGACTTTTGGAACATTGTGCGGTTGCTGTAAATGGAACTACTCAAGCGACTTTTGGTGAATACAAAATCGATTTCAAAGCACCATACAAGCGTGTAACGATGCGGCAGGCCATCAAAGATTTCACCGGTTTTGACATTGAAGGAAAAACGGAAGACGAACTTCGAGCTGCGGCAAAAAATATGGGAATCGAAGTTGATGAAACAATGGGGAAAGGAAAACTTATTGATGAAATTTTTGGAGAAAAGTGTGAAGGAAATTACATCCAGCCAACATTTATCACTGATTATCCGAAAGAAATGTCTCCACTTTGTAAAACACATCGCGATAATCCGGAATTGACCGAGCGCTTTGAGTTAATGGTATGCGGAAAGGAAATTGCCAATGCCTACTCTGAGTTAAACGACCCAATCGATCAGCGTGAGCGATTTGAAGAGCAATTGCGCTTGCAAGAAAAAGGAGATGACGAAGCGATGTTCATCGATCAAGATTTTTTACGTGCCTTGGAATACGGAATGCCTCCAACGAGTGGTTTGGGAATTGGAATGGATCGTTTGATCATGTATTTAACGAACAATCCATCGATACAAGAAGTATTGTTCTTCCCTCAAATGCGACCTGAAACGAATTCTGTCAAATTAAACCTCAATGATCTGGAGCAAAGTATCTACGATGTTATGCTTGGTGAAAGTGAAATGGAGCTTTCTGCCTTGCGAACGAAGTTTGAGATGAGCAACAAGCAATGGGATACAAGTCTAAAAAGCTTGACCAAACAAAATCTTTTGAAAGTTTCCAAAGAAGATGAGGTGCTCGTAATTCGTTTGGTTAAATAATCGATTTTTTAAAATTATTCTGGAATTTCGGTTTTGTAGAAGGCGATTTGCTGCTTTTCTTTATTGCTTTATGAGTTTTCCTAACATTTAATATCTTGAATTATTGTCAAATTCAATCTGTTTTGCATCACATTTAAGTTTTGGTCTGTAACCGTCTTCAACGTAATCTACTCTGCAAATGGTATCACTTTTTGTATAAACACAAACTCTATAAGTGCCTTCACCCCGACCATTAAACCCATATTTAATGATATTGTAATGATCAAGGTCTTTGCTTGTGACCATTTCTATATTTCCATTCGTATGAAACTCTATTTTCTCAATATGGTTTTTATCCGTTACTTCAAGCGTAACAATGACATCTTTCCCGTTTCCAATCTCAAGTTCAGTCTGGTTATTTGTTTTACATCCAAATAGAACTATCATAAAAACTAAAATGTATGTTACTTTATTATACTTCATCCAGGTTGAACTTCATTGTAACTATCTTCAGAATAATAATCATTAGCGATGAAATAATCGAGCATCGCTTCCTTGATTAAATGTTGCTGTTCAGAATGAGAGAGGGGTGGAAGGTGATTCACTAATTTGAAGTGTGGCCAATTTTCCTCATCACGAAAATCAAATTCATAATGACCGTATGGCTCCAAAAGCGTGCAAATTGCTACGTGTAATAAATCCGTTTTTTCCTGTTTTGAAAAGTTGCGATGACCAACGCCTAATTCGTTTACCCCAATTAAAAAAAGCAGGGCTTGAAGATCCATTCCTTCTCCAAAGGTTTTTTCCAAGTGAGTTTTAAGTTTTTGAAATCGTTCCTCTAGTGCGTGATCCATTGATTAATTGTTGGTTGTTTTTAAAACTAAAAGTATGGCTTTTTCTGACATCGTAAAGTAACATTTACCTTCTTTGTCTTTCTTGGGAAAAGGTTTAATCATAAATGATGCTGGAATTCGACCATAGAATTGAATGTATTTTAATAGCCTTTTGGCATTGTAAAAATTTAAGGATTGATCAACCAATGCAATACAATAGCGATCTGCGAATGGGCATCCCGAGTTTCCAGTTGGATAGGAAATAACACGTCTTTTTTGTTTTCCCAATCTAAGATCAGATTTTATATCACTTTCTTTTGAGAATAGAAATTGAATTGACGCCAAACTATCAGTTCCCGCCTCATAAATCACTTGGTTCCGCTTGAAGTTTTGTTTCCATTCTCGAAAACCATTTTCATCATTTTTCCGAAGGTTGTATTTGATGTGCGCAAGAAAAACGTTTAAATTCTCCTCATTTGGCGTCGCCCAAAGAAAACCTTTGGTTAGTTGATTGTAGTTGGTCGGGCGTTCTATTGAATCTTGAAAATAAGAAAACACATAGGGGTCAATCCCCGCGATCAACCATTTATTTTCAAGTATAGGCTTGTAAAAAGAAAACTCTTTTTTCGCAACATTATATTGAAACTTATGAAAAAAACGTGTTTCAACGTATTTTACAGCGGACAAGGAATTTAAAAAAACCAAGTCGATTTTAGAATTGTATCCTTTTGATTTGAGTATTTTTTGAATGCTATCTGCGGATAAATGTAGAATCTTGACATTGATTCCCGTTCGTTTTTCAAAGCCTTTATAGTGAATACTGTCATTTGGTTGCAAGAAATTCGATGCGATTACTAGATCACTTTGGTAGTCGGGTCCGGCTGTTTCCAGTCCACACGAAGTGAGTATCAAAATAGAAATTAATATGACGTAAACTGATTTCATTTCAACACTTTCAAAGATAAAATCATTTCAAAAATCGCCACTTCCTCTCCAAAATTATTCAGTGCGAAAACGGTAACGGATTCATTTTGTCTCTCTCCGGAAGAAATACACGTTTGAAGCATCGTTTCAATTCTTTTACCTTCTGAGCAAACAAAACGAATGTCGCTTTCAGCACGTTTCAAAAATTCGGCATTCATTCCTTTAAATGCCAATGAAATTTTTCTTTGAAGTAATTCAGAATGATAATAAGCCAAGATTCCAGCAGCGACATCTGCACCAACAGCCAATGCGCCGAAATACATCGAATTGAGGTGGTTTTTTGTTCGTCTACGTAATGAAATGGAAACAACTATTTCTTCATTGTTGATTGAAATAAGTGTTGGCCGCACAAATCCAATGATTGGAATTCGAACGAGCCCCAATAAAAATAATTTCCAACGCATTTTTCTCAGTGAAACCATTAGCCTCCTGTCAATTTTTTGATTTCATGTAACTTCATAAGTGCCTCAACAGGTGTTAACGTATTGATATCAATGGTCACCAATTCATCGTGAATTTGTTCCAATACAGGATCGTTTAACTGGAAAAAGCTAAGTTGCATGTTTTCTGTTCCGTTGGAAACGAGTTTTTTAGAGCTCTTTTGTTTTTTGCCCCCAACTTCTGCGTGTGAAGTTTCTAAATCTTTTAAAACTTGTTCTGCGCGTTGAATTACCAATGGAGGCATACCCGCCATTTTTGCAACATGGATTCCAAAGGAGTGTTCACTGCCGCCTGGTGTTAATTTTCGCAAGAATAAAACTTTATTCGCGGTTTCTTTTACAGAAACGTTGTAATTCTTAATGCGCTCAAAGCGTTTTGACATTTCGTTCAACTCGTGATAATGAGTCGCGAATAAGGTCTTGCACTTCGCTTTTTGATTTTCATGAATAAACTCCGCTATTGCCCATGCTATTGAAATTCCATCATAGGTGCTCGTTCCCCTTCCGATTTCGTCTAATAAAATTAAACTTCGCGGAGAAATATTATTGAGAATGCTTGCGGTTTCATTCATTTCAACCATGAAAGTGGATTCACCCGAGGAAATGTTGTCTGAAGCACCAACGCGTGTAAATACTTTATCGATTAAACCTATTTTGGCTGAATCAGCAGGCACGAAACAACCCATTTGTGCCATTAATACAATTAAAGCCGTTTGCCGTAAAATAGCACTTTTTCCACTCATGTTGGGGCCAGTTATCATGATGATTTGTTGGTCTGTATTGTCCAAAAAAACGTCATTTGGAATGTATTCTTCACCTATTGGAAGTCTTTTTTCAATCACTGGGTGACGACCATTTTTAATGTCAAGAACAAATCCATCATTGATTTCAGGACGCTTGTAGTTGTTCTCCAAAGCGATTTGCGAAAACGAAAACAAACAATCTAGTCGTGCGATGACATTGGCATTGTGTTGAATAGGATGAATGTAATCTGCCATATTGTATACCAAATCCTGAAAAAGCTTCGTTTCAATGGCAAAAATCTTTTCTTCCGCGCCTAAAATTTTGGTCTCGTATTCCTTTAATTCTTCTGTAATGTATCTTTCGGCATTCACCAACGTTTGTTTACGAATCCAATCTTCAGGAACTTTGTCCTTGTGTGTATTGCGAACTTCGATGTAGTATCCAAAAACGTTATTGAACGATATTTTTAAACTTGGAATTCCTGTTCGTTGTGACTCGCGCTCCTGAAGCTTTTCAAGATAATCTTTACCATGATAAGCGATTTCTCTGAGCTCATCCAATTCGGAATCACAACCTGAACGAATAACTGCACCTTTTCCAATTTGTCCAGCGGGTTCGTCGGTGAGCGTGTTTTCAATTAACTGAATCAACGTTTCACATGCATTCAACTGATCCATCATTTTCTTTAGAGACACTAATGAATCATCTTTTAAGAGTTCTTTTATCGGACGAATTTGCAAAAGGGTTCTTCGTAAGTGCATTACCTCCTTTGGATTCACTTTCCCAACCGCAACTTTAGATATCAATCGCTCCAAATCACCAATTTCACGCAAGCGCTGACTCAGTTCAAATGCAATTTCCTCGCTCTTAGTAAAATAGTCAACCACATCTAAGCGTTCGTTGATTGGTTTTTCATCTTTCAATGGTAAAACCATCCAACGCTTTAACAAGCGACCGCCCATCGGGGTATGTGTTTTGTCAAGAATATCAGCAAGTGTTTTCGCGTTGTCATTCGTTGAGAAAACCAATTCCAAGTTGCGAATAGTAAAACGATCTAACCAAACGTATTTTTCTTCTTCAATGCGAGCGATGGAGGTAATGTGTCCTAATCGTTGATGTTGGTTTTCACTCAAATAATAAAAAACGGCTCCGGCAGCAATAACAGCTAAAGACATTTTTTCAATTCCAAATCCTTTTAGATTTTTCGTCCCAAAATGTTTGTTCAAGCTTTCTTCGGCAAATTCTTCTGTAAAAGCCCAATCTTCGAGTCGAAAAGTGTAATGATTTTCACCAAATTGAGTTTGGAAATCCTTTGTTCTATGCTTTTGAAATATGATTTCGCTTGGTTCAAAGCTACTTATCAGTTTATCGATGTATTCCTTATTTCCTTCCGCGACTAAAAACTCACCTGTTGACACATCAAGAAATGCGACTCCTAAATTATCTTTCCCAAAATGAATGGCGCACAAAAAATTATTTTTCCCTTGTTCCAACACTTGATCATTGAAGGAAACCCCAGGAGAAACAAGTTCAGTAACACCTCGTTTGACGATTGTTTTGGTCATTTTCGGGTCTTCGAGCTGATCACAAATCGCTACTCGTTGACCAGCACGTACCAATTTTGGTAAATACGTATCTAATGAATGATGCGGAAAGCCGGCTAATTCAATTTCCGATGCGGAACCATTCTTGCGTTTTGTTAAAATAATCCCTAAAATCTTAGAAGCTTTAATCGCATCCTCACCGAAAGTTTCGTAAAAATCTCCTACACGAAACAATAATAGAGCATCAGGATGGCGAGCCTTAATCTGATTATATTGCTTCATTAAAGGGGTTTCTGCTATTGCTTTTTGGGAGTTCACGAATTGATTATGCGTTAAAAAATTGAATCAATAAAGTTAAATATTTTATAGCAAGAAGATTCGTTATATCTTCGCATTTAATGAACAAAAAACGAAAACTTTGGGAGCTTAACCGTGTTTCTGAAGAAGAATTTAAAGCACAGCAAAAAAATCCAGTTGTTATTGTTTTGGATGATATTAGATCTCTGAATAACATTGGTTCATTCTTTCGGACAGCTGATGCCTTTAATGTTTCAAAGATTTATTTGTGTGGAATTACTGCTTGTCCACCCCACAAGGACATTCATAAAACAGCTTTGGGTTCTACTGAAACCATCGATTGGGAATACAGAGAAAACATTGTTGATGTATGTTCTGAATTAAAATCCGCAGGTCACACTTTGTGTACTATTGAGCAAACGGAACATACTGTTTTTTTACAAGACATCGATCAATTATCCGAAGGACGTTTTGCCTTGGTTTTTGGAAATGAAGTAAACGGAGTAAATCAAGAAATCGTTGATTTATCAAACTATGTTATTGAGATTCCGCAATTTGGCACAAAGCACAGTTTGAATGTGAGTGTTTGCGCAGGGATTGTGCTTTGGGAATTTTGTAAGAAATACATCTGATTTTATGGAAATAAAAAAGGCTGTGATCAACTCACAGCCTTTTATAATAATTAAAGTATTAAACTATTTAACTACAACGTGCTTTGTCGTTTTTGCTCCATTTGAAGAAACAACCACAACATAGCTTCCTTTAGCTAAATTTTCAGTTCCAAACGCTAATGTTTGTGATCCAGAAGCATTGTTCAAATTCATCGTAGAAACAACTCTTCCTTGAAGATCCATCAAAGAAACAACGTAGTCAGCTGTTTTAGCATTTAATGCAATGTTAATTACATCTGTAGCCGGGTTAGGGTATACTTCAAATGAAACTTGTTCCATTTCCTCTAAACCACTTGTACAAGCAGAGCTAGACACAGAGATATCATCGATGTAGATGTTATTTCCGTATTTATTGTCATTTGTAAAACGCACGAATAATGCCGGAGCATTTGCGTAGTTTGCTAAGCTTACACATTCTTGACGGAAATCAGAAGCAGAAGCTGGAGTGTAATTTGATGTTATGTCAGCTCCCGTTGCCAAAGCAGTTCCTTGTTTTGAAAACACTTGCGTAAATGGACCATTACAGCTAGTTGAAACGCTAACATCTAATTTATCAAAGTAAGTTGCGTCATAACGACGGTTAGCTACTTTAAATAATAGTGATGGATTTGATTGACCAGTTAAATTAAATGCTTGTGTAATGAAGTGATCTAATTCTCCAGTTGCGGTGTAATTATAAGTATTTATCCCCATCATTCCACCAAGCGTGCTCAATCTTTCCCAAGTAATGTCGTTGTCCGGATTTAATAGCTGCCAGTTTGTATAAGGGAAAGAAGCGCTTGTAAATCCTTCAGCTGAGTTAACAGCTGTTGTAACTGTAGGGTCGATATATGATAACTGCTGAGTTAAAGTTGAGTTTGCTGCGTTATCATCAGTAGATGTAATTGTAATTGTAGCAGTAGCTGAACTTGTTAATGAAACAGTTCCTATATTTACTTGGGCAACACCATACGTATTTAGGTTTCCAGTCCAATTGTAAGTTATTGGAGAAGGAATTCCTGTTACAGAAATTGTAGCACTTGTCAATGGACTTGTTCCGTTATTTTGTAAAGTGACACTTAGGTTGAAGTTAGAACAAGAAGTAGTAGTTCCTGTGTAACCAAGAAGTGCAGGATCTACTGGGTCGGATGCTACTGGAGGACAATCACCAATGTAGCCGTTTAATGCGGTAAGTGTACCGATTGAACCAGCAACGCCGGATTGAAGAACCGTTCTATTCGGACAAATTACATACATGACAGGAAAGTAAGCGATTTCCAAACCTGAATTTTCAAAGGAAGCTTGATCAACTAAATCAATTATTGGCATATTTTCACCAGTAACCCAGTCGCCTTGAGTTTGGTCGTTGCATCCCGTTGCTCCATACAAACAATTCGTGTTTGTTCCGGGGTCTCCTTCAATAAAGAATACCATTGCATCATTTGCTGTAGAGTTAGGGCCGTGAGCATTATAAAAGCTGTTTAGAGCCCCTGTCCCATGGTAATTCCAACATGGTCCACACCAAGTTGCAGAAACATCGATTACCACCATTTTACCGGCATCAAGATAATCGAACAAAGAATGTGAATTTCCATTGATGTCGGTCAATGTGAAATTGTTCACCACAGTCCCTACAGGTGTTTGAGCATTAAGCCCACCAATTCCTGCGAAAACAGCGATACTAAGTAATAGTTTTTTCATATTTAAAAATTTAGTTTTTGTAAATTTAGCACAAAGTTTCATAAATGCGAAAAAAGCTAGTGATTTTTTCAGGGGCAGGTATGAGTGCAGAAAGCGGTATTAGTACTTTTCGTGATTCAGGTGGTCTTTGGGAAAAATATAACATTGAAGATGTTGCAACACCTGATGCTTGGCGCAAGAATCCTGATTTGGTTACCGATTTTTATAATCAACGAAGACAACAAATAATTGAAACGGAGCCCAATCAAGCACATCGAATCATTGCCGAGTTAGAAAAAAATCATGATGTTGTTGTGATTACTCAAAATATTGATGATTTGCATGAACGGGCGGGTTCATCGAACGTGATGCACCTTCACGGAAACATTCGTTTTGCGAAGTCATCTGGACCCAATCAAGAGAAAGAATATTATCGCATTGATGGTTGGAAACTTGGTTCAGATGATTTTTGTCCAAACGGCTTTCGTTTACGTCCTCATGTTGTTTGGTTCGGCGAGGATGTTCCCATGTATGAAACTGCGATTAAGGAAATTGAATCGGCTGAAGTATTTATTGTAATTGGAACTTCTTTGCAAGTTTATCCTGCGGCAGGTTTAATCCACTATGCACCCGCAAACATAGAAAAATGGATTATTGACCCAAACGTAAATGAGTTTGTAGTCCCCGATTCATTTTACAAAGTAAACAAGACGGCAACAGAGGGGATGAAGGATCTATTAAAACGGTTAAACTGTTAGTTATTTCTTTTTCGCTTGTTCTTTAATGAAAAGCTCTATAGCGCCAACCATTGACGGTGCTTTCGGATGAGGAGCGTGAACGTCAAGACGAAGGTTATTTTTCATTACAGCATTTGCAGTGGTTGGACCAAATGCAGCGATGGCTGTGTTATTTTGTTTAAAGTCAGGAAAGTTTTTAAAAAGAGATTCAATACCTCCAGGACTAAAGAAAACCAACATGTCGTAGTAAACATTTTCTAAATCTGATAAATCAGCTGCAACAGTTCTATACAAAATTACCTTTGTAAAAGGAAATCCATGTTGTTCGAGCGTTATGGGAATAATGTCACGTAATATATCCGTACAAGGCAGAAGGAATTTTTCCGTCTTGTGTTTTTTCATTACTTCTACTAAATCATCAATGGTTTGTTTGCCAAAGAAAATTTTTCGCTTCCGATAAGCAACATATTTTTGGAGGTAAAGCGCAATTGCTTCTGAAATACAGAAATACTTCATTGTATCCGGCACCTCGAATCTCGTTTCCTCAGCAATTCGAAAAAAATGATCAACAGCAACTTTGGAAGTTAAAATAATTGCGGTATGTTCGGCAATATTAACACGTTGCGCGCGAAATTCTTTTGCATCAATCCCCTCAACCTTGATAAATGGACGAAAATCTATTTTTAATTTATACTTTTCCGCCAAATCAAAATAAGGTGATTTATCTCCCTCTGGCTTGGGTTGAGAAACTAAAATTGTTTTAATTGCCAAGGCGTCAAAAATTAAAATTTTAACATCACATTTTCGTCTGTAAATACATCTGAATCAATTTATTCAGAATAAAAACAGGTAATATTTCGAAGGTGCAAAGATACAAAAAAATGTAATACCAACTGAATCCGCCCGAAAAAGCAAAAAGTAACCCTTTCAAGATGCGGATAAGCGAAGAAATTACTAGAATAGTGACGAAAACAAGTACAAAAATCATCTTAAATTTCAGATTTAACAACCATAAAAGCGAAAGAAGCAAGTAAAGGATTCCAGAAAAAAACCAAATCTGCCTTGTAATTAGTGCCCCGCTTTCAGAAATCTTCAATTGTCCAGAAAAAACACTGGCAATTCGAAAACCTACTTGTTGAAGTAGCATTAAAAACACAACTAATAATAGTCCTGAAATAGCAGCGAACGAATAATTATTTTCTTCGAAAAACATTAGGAAAAAGCATAAGGATGTGGAGACGATGAAGTTAATTATTAATGCTATACTGCCGCCCTGACTTATTCGCATGTTTTCATTGAATGTTTTTTCCTGCACTTTGAATTTGAAAAATCCTGCACTTATTGCTGTAAAAAAGTTGGGATTATTGATTCTACCAGCCCCAACAATCGCACTGCAAGTAAGAACTACAAACAACAAAATGCTGGTTAAATGTGTTTGTCTTTCTAAAAGTTCAAAATTCGACTGAAGCAACAAATGGGGTAAAATCATTTGTTTGCAAAATTAAATAAATAGTTAATTTTGACGAATAATTATTGGGGGGATTCAGGCACTATAAAATTAAATTGAATGAAAACAGATCTTTATCAGCATCCAGATTACTATAACATGGATGATTTACTTTCAGATGAACACAAATTAGTTCGTGACGCTGCTCGAGCATGGGTCAAAAAAGAGGTGTCTCCGATAATCGATGAGCATTATGAGAAAGCAACCTTTCCAATGCACCTGCTCAAAGGATTAGGTGAAATAGGTGCTTTTGGACCTTACATTCCTGAAGAGTATGGTGGCCCGGGATTGGATCAAATCTCCTACGGTTTGATCATGCAAGAACTAGAGCGTTGTGATTCCGGATTGCGTTCAACAGCCTCTGTTCAGTCTTCTTTGGTGATGTACCCAATTTGGAAATACGGAAACGAAGAACAAAAACAAAAATACCTTCCGAAATTGGCAACTGGTGAAATGATGGGTTGTTTTGGATTAACAGAACCTGATTATGGTTCAAATCCGGGAGGAATGATTACAAATTTCAAAGATGCAGGCGATCACGTTATTTTGAATGGCGCCAAAATGTGGATTTCAAACGCACCATTTGCACATATCGCTGTTGTTTGGGCAAAAGACGAAAGAGGTCGAATTCACGGTTTGGTTGTTGAACGCGGAATGGAGGGTTTTTCAACGCCAGAAATGCATGGTAAGTTATCTCTGCGAGCTTCCGCTACTGGAGAATTGATTTTTGACAATGTAAAAGTTCCAAAAGCAAATATTTTACCAGGAAGAACGGGGCTTGGAGCTCCGCTTAGCTGTTTGGATTCTGCACGATTTGGTATTGCTTGGGGTGCATTGGGCGCGGCAATGGATTGCTATGACCAAGCTTTAAGATACTCAAAGGAGCGAACTCAGTTTAATGTTCCGATAGGTGCGTTTCAGTTGATTCAAAAGAAATTAGCTGAAATGATTACAGAAATCACAAAAGCTCAGTTGTTGACTTTGCGTTTAGGGCAATTGCGAAACGAAGGAAAAGCTACTTCTGCTCAAATTTCAATGGCCAAGAGAAATAATGTTGAGATAGCTTTGAATATCGCTCGCGAAGCGCGTCAAATCCACGGAGGAATGGGGATTACAAGTGAGTATTCAATGATGCGTCACATGGCGAATCTAGAATCTGTTGTAACCTACGAAGGAACGCACGACATTCATTTGTTGATTACTGGAATGGATGTTACGGGAATTCCATCGTTTACAAGAGAAATGCCGGATTTGAAATAAATTTTAAAGTTCGTCGTCGGAAACATTTTTGTCTCCACGTAACAAACGAATTCGTTTTCTAGCTTCAGCTGAATATAAACTGCCCTTGTAGTCAATCGCTAATCGACGATAAAACTCAAGGGCTTTTTCTTTGTTTAACATTATATTTTCAAAGATATCGCCAGAACGAAATAAAGCGTCATCCGCCAAGATGTCTTGTCCGTGGAATTTTAAAAGATCCTCATAGTAATCCAATGCTTTTTGCCACTCTCCGCGCATTTCCATCGCCTTGCCTTTTTTCAATAAAATTTCATCTGCAAGTGAATGATAAGGGAAGTTGATCTGAATGCTATCATACAAATTGAATGCTTCGTCATATTTATGCTGTTCAATTAACAAATCGGCATTTGCGAACCACGACATTACTTGAAAGTTGCTATCTAAACCATAATTATCAGTGATCATAACAGATAACTGCATCGCATCGTTAGCAATGAGTTTAGAAGTTGATTCTTTTAAAACATTTAATTGAGCTTGCGCATAATCAAATTCTCCGTCATAATAGAACACTTTTGCATTTTTAAATTTGGCTTCTTGCCCAATCGATTCAAATTTAAAATCATTGTCAATTTGCATGTACAAAATGGAGGCCTCCCAAATATCTCCACTCAACACATTGATATCTGCTAGTTGCATTTTGATTTGGGCTTTTTGAACATCCGTAAGCCCACCAAAGTTCATTGCGGATTTCAATTCTTCGATTGCTTTATCAGCGTTGTCAGCGTAAAAGGCAAGGATGGTGGAATATTCCAAAACTACGGGAAGCGTAAGTCTTGATTTACCTAATTTTTGCAAAGCTTGTTCATATGTAATAACGGTTGAGTCAATTTCAGATTTTGAAAAGTTCCGATTTGTTGTGATTTGAAGGAAGTGGGTATTTAGCAGTCCTTTGAATGCGGGAATGTAGTTTTCCGAATTCTCCCCAAGGTTTATGATATAATTAAAACACTTTCTTGCGACTTGATAATTTTTATTTTCCACACAAATTTCGCCCAGTTCAAAAACGCGATAACCATCTCCTTTGAAACGCTTGTCGATGGCAACCACTTGTGTGTAGGCCCCGTCAAAATTCTTACTTTGTGTATACATCCAAATCAGAAGCTCAGAGAAAACAACAGATGCGTTCATTTTTTGGCTTTTTGTCAAAAGCTGTTCTTTTAAAAGTATGTAATCTGCGTTTTCGCTTGCACTTAGATTCAATCTTGCAGACAATGAAGCTTCAATTGATTCAATGGTAGTAGGTTGTTGCTCTAAATAATCGAGATATTCGGAAATCATTTCCTTTTTCTTTCCCATTTGGGCATAGAGATCGGCGTATTGAAAGTTAAAAGGATAGTAGTTGGTCAACTTCTTTCCTTTGTCCAAAACAGTTTTTGCCATTTCAAACTTTTGTTTAGATGCTAATGTTTGATAAATAGCAATTATTTGAGAAGGGTTTTCAGGTAAATTATCGATGATTTCCTTGTAGCTTTTTTCCGCTTTTTCTGTTTCGCCAATATCTTCATAGAATTGCGCCAACATGACTTTCATATCATAATCAGACCGATTTTGGTTTATTTGCTTTTTCAATAGCTTCTCCGCTGACTTATAATCTTTAGTTGCGACCAAACACTCGAAGTAGCGGTTGAAGTATACTTTTGTTGGGCTAGAATTGTAAATTTTCTCATAATAGGGGAGCGCCTTATCCAATTCTCCTGACGCGTAGTAATGTTGAGCCAATTGAATATCGGTTTCAGTCTGCGACCAAGCGTCAGTTAAGCTAAAGAGAAAAATTAAAATTATGATTAATCGCATTAGTTCTTTTTCGGCATATTTTCTTTTTCCCACTTGTCCATAAACTCATTTAGTTCATTTATTGATTTTCGGAAAAGTGGAAGGAATTTATTTTTTCTTGCTAAATATTGTTCTAAAAGTACTTTGATGGTATTTATTTTACCTTGTTCAAATGTAATGAAATCATTGTATTTTTTACTATCTCCTCGTCCGTTTTCAATATCCATTTTGAGGTTGTACAAAGCCTGCCTTTCTTCGCGAATGGAATTTGAGATTACCATAGCTTCATTGGCGAGTGTTTTATGATTCCCCTTTTTTTTAAATAACCGTTGAAGCTTTTTGAATTCATTAACCTTTATTCCAAAGTCCATATCAACTTTTGCGGGTGTGTAGTTGTTTTTTATGCGAAGCAGACATGCATGTGCGGCTAATTGATATTCTATAGCAGAATCCAATTTGTTCTTTTCGAAAACTTGGTTTAATGAATCAGTTTGTTCAATCATTTTTGTTACACGTTCAATTTGTTTTGTTTGTTCAGAGGACTCGCAAGAGGACGAAATAAATAGAACGCACAATGATATAAATAAGAATGGTTTCATCTTGTTTTTTGTTTTGATTCAAGTTTTTTAATTAATTCTCGTGATTTTGTTTTTAATATTGCGATTTTATCTAAAATAGTTAACTTTTTTGTTTTTATTGAATTTAGTTCTTTTTCGATAAGATAAACTTTCTTTTGCTCAAATTCCAAGTTTTCATCGTACAAATCACGTTTTCCCGAACCATTTTTAATGTCTTTTGTCAAGTTTCGAATTGCGCTTTTCTGTTCCTCAAGCGTGTTCTTTAATTTTTCTATCCTGATTTTCAAATAGGAAAGTTTCGAAACATAATTTGAATGCTTATCGATTAATCTTGCATCTGTTTCTATTATTGTATCATCTTTCGCAAGGATTGTTAAATCCCAAATCAAAGTTTTACTCTCTTCTATTTCTTCCATTAATTGTGCGTCATTAATTTGATTCGAAACGATCAAAAGCGAGTCAACATTGTCATACAAATTATTCACTCGGTTCAGCTGATCTGTTTTCTTCAGATCGGCACAAGCGAATAAAACGCAAGCGAGTAAAATGGAAACGAAAAATCGCATGAATAAAATTAAGTAATATCTATTGGTTCTGAAAAGTATTGACAGAAATTAACCTTCATCCTGTTTTCAAGATCAAAAACTGAACAATAAGACCCCTCCAGTTTCATCAACTTTTAAATGAGCCTCTTTTCCAAAAATCAATGCTCGGTTGTCTTCAATGTGGCCTGCAGGAAAATCGAAACAAATAGGAATTTTTTTGAACGTAAAATGTTGCAATACAATTTCTTCAACAGACATCCCAAAAGGAATCGTAGTGTCCTCAAGCTCGGTCATGCCGCCAATGACTAATCCTTTGATATTATCCAAAGCGCCACATTTTTTCAAGGCAAAGAACATGCGATCTAAATGGTAGTAGTGTTCAGCCAAGTCTTCCAAAAACAAAATCCCATCTTCGAAATTGTAAGCGTCATCAGTACCGATTAAACTGTAGACGATACTTAAATTTCCACCAATCAGGTTACCTTTAGCATTTCCATGTTTATTCATGGTATTAATGGGGCTTTGAATATGATATTCCTGACCTGTCAAAGCTGCTAGCAAAGTATCAAACGTTTCAGGTGAGTTTTTCTCAAAATTCAACGACATTGTTCCGTGAATGCATTGCACGCCAAGTTTATAAAGTCGATGATGAAAAACGGTGATATCGCTGAAACCAATAATCCATTTTGGTTCACGCAACATGTTCGCCCATCGAATTCCATCTAAAATTCGAACACACCCATAACCCCCTCTTGCACAGATAATTGCTTTAACTTCTGAATGATCGATTCCATACTGTAAGTCGTCCATTCGTTCTTGATCAGTTCCCGAAAAGTAGTTGAATTGACCAAAACAATGTTTGCTAATTTCCACTCGAAAACCTTGACTTACAAAAAAGTCGCGTGTGTAAAATACAGGTTGTTCGTCTATTGCTTTAGCAGGAGCTGTGATGTAGATTAAATCTCCTTTTTTAAGTGGTTGAGGCGCTATCATTTCGTTGATTTTTGAACAATAGTTTCTGCGATTAAAAAATCAAATGGAGTGGTGAGTTTTATATTTTCCTCATTGCTTTCTACAAGATGAATGGTATGACCTAATTCCTCCACAAGACATGCATCATCTGTCACTTTATCGTGATAAGCTTGCTCATAGGCTTTGAGTAAAACATCTGCGTGAAAACATTGAGGCGTATGAACTAACCGATAATTGGAACGATCGACCGCATTAGTTGAATTTTCATTCGTTTGTCGAATGGATTCCTTTAACCTGAGTACTGGAACAACGGCTTCATATTCATTTAATGCCGAAAAACAGCGATCCAAGGTTTCAAAACTTACAAAAGGCCGAACGCCATCATGCACGGCAATAACAGTTCCGGAACATCTTTTTAAAGCTTTTTGAATCGAATGATAACGTTCTTCACCGCCGTTTACAACAATGTGGGGCACGCGACAATAATATTTATCAATTACTGTTTCCCAATATCCTCTCCATTCGTTTGGCAGAGTTAGAATAATCTCAATAGTTGGATCGTATTTAAAAAACAACTCCAATGTATGAACTAAAACGGGCTTTCCGCCGAGCACCAAAAATTGCTTCGGCAAGTCGCTTCCCATGCGTTTACCAATCCCACCGGCCGTAATAATTACAGATTTTTGCATCGTCATTCAAAAATAGTAATTACATCTGCATAAATTTTTGTTTTTGTAAAATGTTTGAGAATCTCAAATCGATTTGACCTACCTTTGCCCCATGTTAATCGGACAAGATTTTGATAAACTTGAAGTTGAACTTTTTGGATTGATCATTCAGGAACCAAACGGAGTAATTTCAGACTTTGTTATGTCTATTGTAAGCATCTTTTTTGGGGTTCTTTTAATTCGAAAATATGATAAAAGTGAATTCGAAAAATGGTGGATTGCTTTTTTCATCCTTTACGGCATTAGTGCTTTTCTAGGGGCTATCGGACACGGGTTTTATCATTATTTTGGCGCGTTAGGAAAAGTCCCAAATTGGTTGACAGGAATCCCAATAATCTACTTTATCGAATTGGCAATGATTTCGTTGATAACTGATTTAAATCGAAAGAGAACGCTCAAGTTGTTGGCCTTATTCAAGATGATTTTGGTTTACGTGATTTTCACTTGGATTTGTTTTACTGTTCCAATTGATGAAAAACCTAAGCTTCCTTTTTTACCAATTGCCTTCAACACAATTTTGGGAGTTACCTTGAGTGCCGGCGTGCTTGGATATCAATTTTACAGAAAAGAAGTAGCGTTCAAACAAATTGTAATTGGCGTAATTGTCATGGTTCCGAGTGCTTTCGTTTTTTTAAAGAAAATCAACCCTGCTCAGTGGTTTGATAAGAACGATTTGTCCCATTTGTTATTAACGGCAGGAATTATCTACTTTTACCTAGGCATTGTTAAAGTGAAAAAATCTGGGTTTCTAAAGCAACAGGTTACCATTTAACGGATATTTTACCCATCGATTGACCTTCTTCCAAAAGTTGATGCGCCTTCGCTATTTGAGAATACTCAAAACAACCTCCTGAAATTACTTTCAATTCTCCTTTTTCATAAAGTTCAACAACTTCCATCAAGCAATTTTGAATAGTATGTGGCCGATTATCTGCGATTTTCAGCATATTCACCCCAAGAATGTTCTTGGAAAGCATCATTAATTTTATTGGGAGTAATGTCCCCATTTTTCTCAGAAAATTGAGCATTGAAAAGATTCCAAACTTAGCTCCAACCATCTCCGAACCGCCGAAAAGGAACAAACGTCCGCCAGAACCGAGCAAAGACAGGTCTTTTTTCATGGTTGATCCCGCTACCGGATTAAAACTTGCATCGAGGCGATCTCCTTTCAGGATTCGTTTTATTTCCTCGGCGTAATCCACTTTATTATAGTTCACTGCATAATCTGCCCCAAGCCCCAAAACAGCATCTATTTTTTTATCGCTTCCAACTTTTGCAATTACAGTTGCTCCTCTTCGTTTGCACAATTGTATAAGAATGCTTCCAACACCTCCAGCTGCTGCGTGAATTAACACATTATCTCCCTTTTGGATTGGCGCTAAAACGTCGGACATATAATAAGCGGTAACGGCTTGTGTGCATAGAGCCAAAGCGGTTTCAAATGGGGTTTCACCAATTTCAGCTACTGCGTAATGTTTGGTTATTACGTGTTTACCATAACCACCAAACCTGCAGAAGGCCAAGACTCGTTTCCCAACTAAATTTGAATCAGCGCTGGAACCTACTTGGATAACTTTTCCAACAATTTCATAACCAATTACACAGGGAAATGGCGGCGCTTCCCTATAAAGACCGTTTCTAGCCAATACGTCAGCATAATTCAATCCAAATGCTTCACTTTCAATTAAAACTTCATCATTTTCTAACGAGCGTAATGTCGTTTTTCTGAGTTCAAAGGCTTGATCAGGTTTTCCTTTCTTTTGAAGGAAGATGACTTCAGTTTCAAACATAATTTTATCGTTTTGGCTTTCGAACAAAAATACACCTTTCTAAAATGAAGAAGCTTGTTTTTTCAAGTAAACTATCAAAGGGCATTAACAGCTTTAGAATTCAAGGCAAAACAAAGGGGGAATTAAATGGGACAAAAACTAAATTTGAACACATATCCGTCAAATTTTTTATCTGACTAACATAACGGTCATTTTAATAGAAACCATTACCAATCGCATCAGACAAATAGAAATTATTTCAACTTCTACTTCAGGTTTTGAATATCATCTAAATCTTTATATATACCCGCGGCTTTTTTAGCCACCAACAAACTTCTTAAATCAATAATTCGCACATCAATACCATCGAATTTCTGAAAACCTGCAACTTCAAAACATGAATTAAATTCAACTCCTTTTACTTTTGTGAGGATTTCAATACATACTGGGGGAACACCAAAAGTAAAAACATCATAATCATTTGTATTAAGGAATTTATCTTCTGTCATATCAAAAAGACTCAATCCAAAATCGGCAAAAGCCACTTTTAATTTTAAGAAATTATCTTTTGTTGGATTCACCCAAATATCAATATCACCAGTTGTTCGATTATACCCATGATAAATGACAGCAAATCCACCAACTAATAAATATTCTACGTTCGCTTTATTCAAGGAAACAATAAACTCTGAAAAATCCTGATTTAATATATTAGCCATTTTTCCGGATCGAAAAAACGGTTCGATCTAATCTAGGTGGATTTTTAATATCGATGTTATATGCTGCACAAATCAAATACCAAGCTGCATCAAAACGTTCTTGAGGACTTTTGGTTAACCAAAAACCACGCGTATTGGATGCTTGCTTATGCGTTTGGATTTTAAAAGTTGATCTGTTGAGTCGAAACATTACATCTAAGATAATTATTTTGTTTTTACTGTCAAATATATGTAGCAAAATTTAGTAAAGAACTTGTAATCTAAAATATGGGTTTTAGTATTCTAAATCAAAAGGTTCGATTTAGCTTCGCTATTACCATCGAGGTAAGAGACCTTAATTTAGAATCGAACAGTTATTCCACCCATGACTTGGATTGGTTGAACAGGGTAATTGTACCAACGGTAATAGCGCTGACTTGCTAAATTGTTTACTTGTAAGAAAGCTGAAATTCTTTTGTTATAACGGTATTCCAATCCAAGATTGATGTCGGCAATGAATCCTAAATTTTGATAATACTGATTGTTTTCTTCAAAGACATTTTTTCCTGGCACATAAACTAACGCCTTTCTTCCACCTTCGAGATTCGCATCTAGATTTATTAAAAACTTATCATACAAATTATATGAGCCTCTCAATAAAAACTGGAAATTTGGTAGGTTCCAAGCAAATGCTTGATTTTTAGTTTCGTAAGAGAAATATCTCGCGATTGCGTCAATTTTGATTTTTTCATTCAATTGATAAGCCAAACTACCTTCTACTTTCGTGAGATTCATCGTGTCGTAAACCACCCCGAATTTATTTCCAACCGAGTATAAGGTGTCGGTAACAAAAAGTGCTTTGTTCATCACTTTGGCGAAACTTGCATTGACGTTGAAGCTAATCTTTTTGGTGATGGTTCCTTTGAATCCTCCGAAAATGTCAAAAGGCGTGTTTTCATTTGCCAATCTCGTATTTACCAACATAAATTGATTTTCATCGGATAATGAGCGAAACGAAGTTTGTTTCAATCCTCCTTTGATTCCAACAAAGGGAATGAAAATGTCGTTGAAAAGTGAATATTTGAATTCAGCCTGAGGAAAAACGTAGGCTTTTGCTTTGTCGTGAATATCAATGGAAACAGTAACGCCAACCTCTGCTTTGAGTTTGTCATTGAACATTTGCGTCAATACGCCAGGTTGAAAATCAATGATGGTATTATTGTTAACTAAACCCGAGTCGATAGCTGTTAATACTGAATCTCGAATTCCGTAGCGATATCCGTTGTATCGGACACCTAACTTTGCATAAAATGTCTCAGATCTGTATTTATACCATCCTTTCGTGTTAAAATGAAAATTATGCTCTTGCGTTTTCCATTCCGATAATGAATCAATAATTGGTTTTTTGGTCGTCAAATAATTGTAACCCGCGCCGAACATCAAATTCAATGTTGAGGTGTCACCACGATTTGCAAGAAACTCAAAATCACCTCCTATTTGATGAAAACGTTGCGAAATGGAATCAGCAGAGATAGAATCCACAGGAATTCCATAATAATGGAACCCATTGTTCTTGTAATTTAAATCCCCGGACAAGGTGTAATTACTCTCAATGATTTTTCCAAATGCATTGAAATTCGTTCTATCAAATTGTGCTGGAGCATACGTAACTTTTTCTCTGTTTTTTACATCCCCAAAAGAACTTAAATGTTTTGCATTGAATCCATACAAGTAATTTCTCGATCGAGTGGAATTGAAGAATAGTTCACCCATAGGCATTATTGTAGAGCCAACACCAACTTTCGCGTAAAATGGATAGAGCGGTTTGAGCTTTTCTGTCGTTTCTACAGTTGCGGCATCAATTGTATCCAATTCAATTTTGGTAGGCTGGCGAAAAACCAACATCGGATAGGAGGGAACGTTAGTTGGTTTAATCGTATCAATGATTTTTGGAAATTCCAATATCCGTGAAGCAGGTTCTACGTCACGACTTCCTTTACCGATAACAACAATGAAGTCATTTTGTCCAATAAGTGCAAATAGATTAAAAACAATCCCGAGCAGCAATAAATGTTTCATCTTACTCACCATTAATTTCTATTTTTCGTTCGGGTTCAGGCTCTTCTATAACCGTTGGGTTTTTCAATTGCATCAGTTCATCCCACATATCGTTTGCTTCGCTTAAGATGCCATCATCTTGAATAGGATAGAAATCCATAACTGATTTTAACGTTTGTTCAGCTTGGAATAAATCATCATTCAAAATGTGAATTCGAGTTTGTAACATCAATCCTTTTGCCACCCAATAGTTGTAACTAGGTTTCATTTTGATTAGTGCTTTAACTTCTGTTTCAGCTTTGCCGTATTGATTTTGCTTGAAGTAAATTTCAGCCAACGTAAATTTGGCTTCTGACCCATTCGCTGTCGTGGTATTTTTCACCAGCCATTCAAGTGAAGGTATCGCTTCGTTTAATTGATTCAACTTATAAAGGGACATTCCCTTGGAGTATTCTCCTTCAACTTTTTGCTGTGTGTTAATGGATGGTGTTTCTAATACAAACTTGGCAAAATTTAGCGCTTTATTGAAATCCTCTGTTAAGTAAGCGCAACGCATAACACCTAATCTTGCGTTGAAAATATTTGTTGGTTTTGTGGCTAAATTGTCAAATTGTTCATAGTATTTCAAGGCTTTGATGTAGTCCTCATGGGTGTAATAGTAAGCCGCTGTTCGGGCTGCTGCCGATTCGGAGAAATTAGTTGTTGGTGTTGCTAAATATTTTTCAAAATAGCCTACGGCTTTCAGTGTGTCTTTTTGTTTGAAATAACTGTGACCCAGGTAATAATAAGTTTCATTTACAAATCGACCACTTGGAAAACGCGTTAGATAGGTTTCAAATTTTCCGATAGCATCACTGTAAGAGCTGTCCATATAACTTTGAAATGCCGGGGTGAAAAATAAATTCTCTTTTTCATCAGCTGAAATATTGGCACAGGCATAGCGGTCAGCAAGTTCGGAAGCTTTTTCAGGCTGCTTTTTAGCCGCATAAACATCAATTAACCCCTTAACAGTTTCCTCACAAATGTCCCGAACATTTTCGTATTGGTTTAAAATTTTCAGGTATTCCGCTTCTGCTTGATTGTAATCCCATTTCTTGTAGTATAAGTCTGCGACACTCAAGCGCGCTTCAATTACCAAGCTAGATTTCGGAAAATCAATGATAAATTGTTTGAAAATACCAAGCGCCTCATCGTAATTGGCTTGACCAACGTGAGCTCTACCCAAATCGTAGGTGGCGTTCATTACATACTTCGATTTTTTGTATTTCGTTACGAGCTCGGTGAGATTTTTAATGTTTTCTTGCGGTTGGTTGTTATAACCATATGATTTTGCCAAATAATACAACGCCTTATCATTCAGGGAAGTATTCAGTTTGAGCGCTTCTGCATAGAATTGAATCGCTAAGTCATTTTTTTCGGTAGTATAATATCCGTCGGCAACTCGGAAATAGGCGTCAAGTTTCTTTTCTTCATTCTTGGGATTCGACTGTAAGTAAATTCTAAAAATCTTAATAGCCTCTTCGGTTTCTTCCTTTTTCAGGTGAGCGTAACCCATGTTGTAATAAGCGTCAACTTTTTCCGAAAGCGCGTCTGACGCCGGAGAATTGATAAACTCACGATACGTAACGATGGCCTCCGTCATATCGTTGTTTCTAAAATAAATATCAGCCATCCAATATTTGGAAAGGGCGACTAATTTCGGATCTAACGGATAGCGATCTACCAATTTAAAAGCTTTCAAGGCTTCATCGTAGTTGTTTTTTTGAAACAATTCAACACCATAATTGAACGCAACCGTTTGGTAAACCCGTTTGAGTCGAGCATCTTTGTTTGGAAGTTTATCCAGTGATTCTAATGCTTTCGCAAAATTGCTGGTAGAAGTATAGACATTCACCAGATATTGAAACACATCTTCTTTTCGCTTTGAATTGGGATATTTGGATAAGTAGTTTTCAAATGCACGTACCGACTCATCGTAAGGGTTAATATCGACTTTGAACGAAATAACAGCAAAATTGTAAAGTGCATCTTCCTGAATTTCAGGAATTTTCGTCATTTCCGATGCGCGCTCAAAAGCACTCCTCGCTGGTAATAATTTGTCCAGGTTTTGATAGCATTCTGCAATGTGATAAAGTGCAATTTGTCCTAAACTATCATCGACACGTGTTACTTTATCGAACGAGCGAATGGCTTTCTCGTAGTTTTTCGTTTGATAATACGAATAGCCTAGTTCGTAGGCATCGTCGCGAGAGGGTTTTTGTTTCGTTTGATGCTGTTCCAAAAATTCGATAGCTTTTTTGTAATCTGCAAGTTTATAGTAGGAGTTTCCGATGATGTGTTGAATGTCGGATTCATTGTCTAAAAAATTACATTTTAAAACAGTTGGCGAGAAGTCAACAACATCCTGATAACGACCTTGTTTGTGATAAATTTGAACAATATAATAAGGAACAACCCCACAAAATGTAGAATCTTGTCGCAATTTCAAAAATCCTTCAAGCGCCACCTGAAGTGAGTTCTTCAAATAGCTCAAATGGGAATAAAAATAAAGACTCGGCGAGGCGTATTGACTTTTCCCGTCTTTTGATTCCCGAAAATTAGTAAATGCGGTTTCTTTGTCTCCATTTTGATAGGATGAGTAACCCAATTTGAAATAAAACTCATCTCTCTGATTTGTATCTAGTTCTTTTACCTTGACCCTGTCAAACCATTTTTGAGCATCTTCAAATTCTTCTTTTTGAAAGAAATACTTTCCAATTCGATAACCAATTTGGTTGCGATAAATATTCTCCGGAAAACGTTTGTTAAATGATTCCATTAAAGGAATTGCATCGTTGTTGTAAAGTTCGAGTGCTGAAATTCCTTCATAGTAGAGTGCTTTCACGAAGAGTGGGTCATTCTCGTTTTTATTATTCTCAATGAAGTTTCTAAACTCCTTGCGAGCCGCACTGAATTGCAATTTTTCGTAAAGTTCTTCCGCTCGAAAGAAGTCTGCATAATTGCTTGCGTATTTTTCTGTTTCTTGCGCAACAAAAAACAACGGAGAAAATCCAACGAAAAGAATTAATTTTTTAAGCATAATTTATCGCTTGTAAAATTAAAAACGAGCAATTGTCTGAAGGTTTCACAAATCAAAAGTTTTAAACCCGTCTTTGTTAAGATAAAAATGAAGCTTACTGACCTGAACTGAAATCCTTTGGTGAAATTTGTAAAAAAATATCGAAAGTGTCTAAAGTAATCAGTATTTCCAACGCGCAAATTTATCAGCAGGATAAGCTCATTTTGAAAAATGTTTGGTTGGATTTGGAAGCCACCGAATTTGCTTATTTAATTGGTAAAACCGGAAGTGGAAAAAGTAGCCTTTTGAAAACGATTTATGGTGAATTGTTGCTAAAAGAAGGCGAAGGAATGGTTGCTGGATACAATCTCCGACGAATTTCAAAGAAAGAAGTTCCTTTTTTAAGGAGAAAAATCGGCATTGTTTTTCAAGACTTTCAATTATTGATGGACCGAAGCGTGATTCAGAATTTATATTTTGTACTTGGTGCAACCGGTTGGATGGACAAAGAACTCATTAACAAAAGAGCTTTAAGTTGTCTTCAATTAGTAGGGATTGAACAAAAAGCGAATTCAATGCCCCATACCTTATCTGGAGGAGAACAACAGCGCGTTTCTATTGCACGTGCCTTACTTAACAAGCCTGAATTAATTTTGGCCGATGAACCCACCGGAAATTTAGATCCGGAAACCTCGGAGGAAATTATGCAATTATTAATTGCTGTTGCCAAAGAAGAAAACACGGCTATTTTAATGGCTACCCACGATATGCAAATGGTTCAAAAATTCCCGGGTCGCGTGCTGAAGGTTGTTGATGGGGAAGTGAAGGAGTTGTAGCGGTTTGCGCCAGGCGGTTTTGTATGTACGAAGCAAATTATGATAAAATTGTTTATTCAACTTTGCAGGTTGGATTACACGTTACTTTAAATTTCACAGAATTGGCTATGTAACATATTTCGTGAGCTTTTTGGTGTAACTCAATAGCTTTTTCTACCATACTTTCGTCTGATACATAAAAGATTGGATTCAAGGTTACTTCTTTGAAACTTCCGCCACCACTTTCCTGCTCAATCATAATACCTGTGGCATTGTCAATGTAAGCCGTAATTATAATTCCTTCCAATGAACATACATACAAGTACGAAAGCATATGGCAGGATGAAATAGCTGTAACTAATAAATCTTCAGGATTCAATTTTGACTTGTCTCCAACAGCAGGGTTATCTGTTGTAAGGAATAATTCAGGTTTTCCTTCAATAGAGACTGTGTGGCTACGGTCATAGGCTCCTACATTTTTAGTTCCTTCTCCTTTGTTCCCTGTCCATACCGCAGATAAATTATAATTGTGTTCGTGTGCCATTATATTTCAGTTTATTGTTCTTCAATTATTGATGTTCCTTTTGATTTATCTCCTGAAGTCCATTCCCAATTTTCGTGAAGACGAATTTTTCCATTGTCAAGAATCTCTGGCTTTGAAATACAAATTCCTGTCATCAATTCGTCTTTGTCATTAACTTGGTGATAACGCATTTCTATATTACCTAAATGGTCAACCAAACCAATTAGATGCCCATATTTAATCTTTCCACCTGAAAATTCAGAAGTAAGAATATTTCCGATTTGCTTGTAATTGAAAAGAGTTTCGTTTGAAGTTTCTCCGTTTTCTGTATTGCTAATCGGTCTGAATTTTTTGTCGTTATAGTTCATGGTGTCGTTTTTCTAAAATAATCGCTTATGTTTTCAACTAGGAGACGCGAGTTATTAGGTAGTGGTTGTTTAGCCCGCAGCTTTTAGTTGATGTTATACACATTTTCTATAATTCTATTTAGGTTTGGGTTTGCTTTTAGCTTCTCCGAACCACACTTGAAAAGCTCTAGACTTGCTTTGTTAATCTCTTCTGGAGTTAAAGACTTCCATTTCGTAATATCTGCTTCAAATTCCTTATTGAATATTTTTTTAGATAGTTGGCAGATCAAATGATAGTTTGCAAAAGGATGGGCGTTTTCTCGACTTTCAGTTGATGCACCTGTAATAAACTCGTCAATTCTTTTGTAGATTGTCTTTTTAGTGCAGTATATAAGTTCAATAAGTTTAGCCCTATATTCTAAATCTGCGGATTCTAAATTGGGATAATTTTTAAGGTCAACAAAATGAATCGATTCGTGCTTTAAATACGAGTATTGAAACTTCTCAGAATTTAATTTATAGGTCCCTTTATTGCAAAAAAGACTTGAATTCATGTTGCTCGCCCATCCTCCGATTTGAGAATGACCGAAGGTGGCATAATCTGAAGCTCCTCTTAATACATAACTCTCAATGAAAATTACATTCACGTCTATTTTTATTTCTGGTAAATCAACTGAATATTCTGCCTGACTTTGTTTATTCCAGATCAATAAATCTTGAATTCCATTAATCAGCATAAACTTGCAGTAAAACCCTTCACTTTCAATCACTTTGGTTAGTTCTGAATCGTCTTTAATTGTCTTTGAAAGTTCGTCAAAACTTAATTTGGTGAGTTTTTTATTTACAAGATAATGAGAGAGATTATTGTAAAGTATTGAATCACAATTAGCTTGAGAGTTTAACAATTTGATTTTCCAATAATCTTGATAGAAAGAACATATTTCATTGATTATTGAATTATTACACCTTGCTTTTGATTTTTCGGTGTCACTTGAAAATCGCGCCCCATATTTTTCCTTTGTCTTTTGATATTTACGATTTACCAATGGATTATTGAATTTATTCAAACTATCCATTCGTAACAAGGTAATAGATACATTTCCGTTAGCAGCTGGACTGATAATTTTGTTATAGGCACGAATTTGTTCCTGTATTTTGCAAGATGTTATCGTCAAAGCAAAAGTGGTTAGTAATAGAATGGTTATTTTCCTGTGCATCTTGTATAACCTTATGCGGTTACCCGAAGGTGGTGATATTTGATATGTTGCCAATTTTATTTTTCGTGATCAAATGCCTATTATCCATTTTTTGTTTGGCCTGCTAACATTTCAAATCATATCGTTTTAATATAAAATTTCCATTTATCCTGCTTTCCGCGATATCTTTTACCTTTAAGTGCTTCCGAAACCACTACTGATGTAGTAACTGCTGTAATTGCCAATCCAGGAAGCAAAAGAGAAGGTTCTAAGCTTCCAAACATTATAAAGATGACACCATAAAATTCAAGGGGTAGAGCAGCTAAAATTAATCCTACAGTTTTTTTAGTTGAAGGTTTTGCTAAAACATGAATTTCTGATAACGCAACAACATGATCATCAATTAACAAGGTGGAGTCATCAATAATTCCCAAAACTCCACGACATCTGATGGAATCGGTTCTGACATAAATATTCTCTCCTTGCATGATTTTTACAATCTTATCACCCCTTGAAACCTCGATGTATTTTGTAGAATCAAGGTTATATTCTATTTTGATTTTATTATGAATCGACTCACCCATTGCTAGTATGAGGGAGTCAGGATAATCTGTATCACTTGGGAGCAACTTGTTCGAAGAGGATCTTGAATTTAAATTGACACCTAAATTAATTTTAGGGGATAAGCTCCAATCTTTTTGAGTTGGCGTAATTAATTCTTTAGAAAAACCGCGGCATATAAAAAGAAAAGTACTTATAATTAATATTATTTTCATAGAATTGAAATATTCAATTATTTAATGCAAATATCGAATTAATTTGTTAAGTAGCTAACGTTTTCGGGCTTGGCGAAGGTGGTTATTTTCACCACACCGCGCAGCAGCCACGAAGTGAAATGTTTCTGCGGAGCACTTAACCGCCACTTTTGCCAATTGAAAATCAGCGAAGCTAAACCCGTGTTATGCAGTCGTGCTATTATACTGTCGTCCAATTTTTTAAGCCAACTCAATCAAAAGTACCAATTGCCATAGCTGTTTATGTTAGATGTAATTTTTAGCTTTCAATTTTGGGAGCTTTAGCTTCCTTGATACCTGATTCAAATTGAACATCTAAACCATTAGATACAGTTTTAGTATCTTCATAAACATCAAATTTAACAGCCTTTCCCCATTTCAATGTGATAAAATGAACTCCTTTATTTATGTAGGGCTCACCATTTAATAAATGACAAGTTGCTGTCCACCTTGCAATAACAAGGGTTTTGGCTGGATTTCCTTTAACCTGAATGTCTGTTACCTCAAATTTAAGGTCTGGAAGTACAATTCCCACTCTTTCAAACCATCTTTTCAAGCTTTCTTTATCATGGCGTGTACCACCCAAGCAATTATCTCCTGCAAAAGTATGTTCTAATTCTTTATTAGACACTCCCTTTAAAACCTCGTCATAACGGTGCTCTGATATAGATTTGAAGTTCTTCCTAACAATTCCCTTTATAATATGATGATAAGGGCTTAAATCTTGGGCAATTACCGAAGTTGCTGCAACGATACATAATACTAACAATAATTTTTCCATTACTCTTTTTTAATTGATGAGTTACAAAATTACTAATAAGCTAAAATTCAAACAATGAACTTGGGTTAAGAAATACGTTTCCTTATTCTACTTAGTGCCTGTGGCGTTACTCCTATATAAGAGGCTATATACTTTAATGGAATAAATTGCAACAATTCAGGCTGTTCTGTAAATAAGTTCAAATAACGTTCCTGGGCAGATTGGATTAATAAAGATAATTCTCGCTTAGATTTTTTCATAAACAGGTCTTCGCTTGCCAATCTTCCTATAGTATTGCCAATTTCCGCTTAAATTAAACTTTAACTTCGGCAGATAGGTGATTTGCTTCCTATTGAGATTATAGCAGTGTTCTAATAAATTCAGTTTTTATCCGCCTCTTGAATCTCTTTCATTCGATAAGCATAGAAAGCGAGATAGAGGAAACAAATAACACCAACCCAATAAGAATGTTGAATGCCTAATAGATTATCTGATGCCAACGCTCCTTGTAAAGTCGAGATAAAGCCACCTCCCATAATCATCATGATCAACAAACTCGAAGCAGTATTCGTTTTTTCTCCCAAGCCATTGATCGCCAATGTAAAAATACACGGCCAAAGCGTACTACAAAATAGTCCGACTGAAATAAATGCAAAGACGCTTATCATTCCTGAAGCAAAAATCCCGACCATGAGTGCAGCTATGCCAAGTAAGGAATAAAGTAATAATTGTTTTGCGGGGTTTCCTTGGCTTAATTTATCGGCTATTACAAGTAAAATTACAATCCCAAAATACGGGTAGAAAACTTCAATTTTCGCACCCGCGATCAAATTTACAAGCAAAAATATTCCAAAGGCTGCAAAAGGAAGAATTACTCCCATCATCGATTTAGCACGTTCACTTAAATCGAAAACTCCAGCCGCCGAAGTCCAACGACCTATCATTAAACTTGCCCAAAACAAAGAGACGTATGGAGCCACAGCATTTTCAGGTGTTCCAAGTTTTTGTTTCATAAATTCAGGTAAATTACTCGCTGTGGCAACTTCAACTCCCACATACAAGAAGATTGCGATCATTCCCAACATCACTTGTGGATAGCCAACTGTTTGGATAATGCTAACTGATTTTTTCTCTGTTTGATCACCAATATGGTCAGGAACATTAGAAAATTTAAAAACCACCGCGGCAACTAAAAATGCTGCTCCTAAGACCAAATAAGGTGTTTGAACGGCTTCTAAATTTAACGTAGTATTTCCGCTTGACATTCCCCCGAAAATGGCAAAAGAAACGATAATCGGTCCAATCGTTGTTCCCACATTATTGATGCCACCTGCTAAACTCAATCGAATATTCCCTTTCGAAGGATCACCCATTTGTATCGCTAGTGGATTGGCAGCTATTTGTTGCAGAGAAAATCCAAGTCCAACAATGAACAAGCCTGAAATAAGCAAGATGAAAGAGGCGTTATTTGAAGCTGGAATAAACAAGAGTGTCCCAATTGCTGAAATAACTAACCCAAGCGCTAAACCGTTCCGATAACCAATTGCATTTAGAATGTCTTTCTTCAACAAACCTGAAATAACAAAATAGAGAATAGAACCAACCGTGTAGGCGACATAAAAGGCAAAAGATATCAACTGTGATTCCAATTGCGATAGATCGAGTGCTTTTTTGAATACAGGAATTAGAATATCATTGCTTGCCGCAACAAAGCCCCAAAAAAAGAAGATACTTATCAGGGTTATTAAAGCCCCAACATTTTTTTTGTAAGGAGCATTTGAACTTGAGTTTCCTTGATTATCAAGAATGTTTTCTGTAGGTATTGGCATTGTTTTTTTATGCCAAGTTAGTGGAAATTTGACACTAAGCCATATTTTCCTTCGGTTGATTTAAACCATCCGTTATGGAAAACATCTTTTTTATCGTTTCAACGATAGCTTTTTTATCAAAACCACAATCTGCCCAAAGCTCTTCTTGTGTACCGTGGTGAATGTATTCATCAGGAATTCCTAAACGAATAACTTGCGCTGAATAGCCCTGATCAACCATAAATTCCAAAACGGCAGAACCAAATCCTCCCATGATGCAACCGTCTTCAATTGTAATTACTTTTTTGAATTTAGTAAAAACTTCGTGAAGCATTATTTCATCAATTGGCTTAACGAAACGCATATCGTAGTGTGCTGCAGAAACCCCAAATTGGTTTAGTTCTGCAATTGCCTCTTGCGCAAAATTACCAGGGTGTCCAATGGTTAGAATAGCAACATCGTTTCCACTAGTAACTTTTCTTCCTGTACCCACTTTTATTTCACGAAATGGTGTTTTCCACTCAGTCATTACACCGTTTCCTCTCGGATAACGAATTGAGAAAGGTCCTTGATTTTCAAGTTGC
Source organism: uncultured Lishizhenia sp. (assembly GCA_964534395.1). Taxonomy (GTDB): domain Bacteria; phylum Bacteroidota; class Bacteroidia; order Flavobacteriales_D; family Crocinitomicaceae; genus UBA952. Next base: position 86,347 of record CAZHOW010000005.1, on the reverse strand, counting down.
GCGGTATACATTAAGTTTCTAAGTTCTTCTTCGTTCATTGGTGCTGAAACAACCATATTTGGAATCATTCTCATGTAAGCCAAGTCATAAGCTCCATGATGAGTTGCTCCGTCTGCGCCAACAAGACCTCCTCGATCTAAACAAAACACAACGTTCAAATTCTGAAGCGCGACATCGTGTAGAACTTGGTCAAAAGCACGCTGCATAAACGAAGAATAGATGTTGCAATAAGGAACTAATCCTTGTGTAGCCAATCCTGCGCTGAATGTTACGGCGTGTTGCTCGGCAATTCCCACATCAAAACTGCGGTCAGGCATTGCTTGCATCATAATATTCAACGAACATCCCGACGGCATCGCTGGGGTAATTCCCATAATTTTATCATTTTCCTCGGCTAGTTCTACAATGGTGTGTCCAAAGACATCTTGATACTTTGGTGGCTGAGGTGATTTCGGAACGATTTTTACGATTTCACCAGTTTCTTTATTGAAAACACCCGGAGCGTGCCATTTGGTTGGATTTCCTTCTTCCGAAAACTTATAGCCGGCACCTTTTTTGGTTAAACAATGAAGGATTTTAGGTCCAGGAATGTCTTTTAGGTCTTCCAATACTTTTGCTAATCCGATTACATCGTGACCATCAACAGGTCCGAAGTATCTGAAATTCAATGCTTCGAATAAATTACTTTGTTTCAATAAACTTCCTTTCAAGGCATTAGAAACTTTTGAGGCAATTGTTTGGGCGTCAGGTCCAAATTTGGAAACTTTTCCAAGCAACTTCCAAACTTCATCTTTTACTTTGTTGTACGTGTGTGAAGTTGTAATGTCCGTCAGATATTCTTTCAATGCCCCTACATTTGGGTCTATAGACATGCAGTTATCATTCAGAATAACCAATAAGTTAGCATCTTTTTCAAATCCTGCGTGGTTCATTCCTTCGAAAGCCAAGCCTGCAGTCATTGCCCCATCACCAATAACAGCGATATGTTGTTTTTTTGGATCGCCTTTGTAGCGGTTGGCAACAGCCATTCCCAATGCAGCAGATATAGAAGTGGAAGAATGTCCTACACCAAATGTATCGTATTCACTTTCTGATCTTTTTGGAAAACCTGATATTCCGCCTTTCAAACGATTTGTATGAAAACGCTCTCTTCTTCCTGTAAGAATTTTGTGTCCGTATGCTTGATGACCAACATCCCAAACTAATTGGTCTTCTGGGGTATTGAAAACATAATGCAAAGCAACGGTTAATTCTACAACGCCTAAGCTTGCTCCAAAGTGACTATTTCCAATTTCAGAAATAACATCAACTATATAATCGCGAAGTTCTGTTGAAATTTGCGGTAAATCATCAATATTGAATTTTTCACGAAGATCTTTCGGAATTTCAATTTGAGATAAGTGTGATCCTGCTTTGTATTGCATATGATAAAGGTTGTTCAAAATTACGCCAAACTAATGAATCAAACATAAATGATTGTAAATAGTTCATTTATTCTGTAAACAGTTAACTTTTGATAAGTGCTTTTCTTTCAAGAAAGTAGACTAACATTATGAATGATGTAATCAAAATATTATTGAAAAGCAAATTGAAAATTGTGGATGAGGTTTGAACTAAATTACCCACAAAGAACAGCAGCAATGAAATGCCAATGTAGAGTAAAAACTTTTTCTGGTTGTAAGGAATTGGATAAAAACGTTGCCCTAAAAAGTAGGATGCCATCATTTGTAAAAAGTAAACAATCAACGTTGCCCAAGCGCTTGCCAAATATCCATATGTTGGAATAAATATTACGTTTATCAAAATGGTTGTTAAAGCTCCTCCGATTGCAATGTATGCTCCAAATTGGGTTTTTCCGCTTAGTTTATACCAAACGCTTTGATTGTAATAAATTCCCAAAAACACATTTGCCATCAACAGTATAGGAACCACAGAAAGACCCGCCCAATAACTTTCGTTTTGAATGAAATGCTTGAAAATCTCGATATTTAATGAAACAACAAGAAATACCAAGCAAACCACAGCTATAAATAAGTTCATAACGTTCACATACACTTTATTGCGATCTTCGTTTTTCATTTGCGAAAAGAAGAAGGGTTCCGCTGCATAGCGATACGCTTGAAGAAGAATGGTAACAAGCATTGCTAATTTGTAACAAGCACTGTAAATTCCAACTTGAGCAACCGCTTCGTGAAATGAACTTGGATTTTGTGGGTCGTAAATGATTTGCTTCAATAAAATTCGATCCAGCGTTTCATTAATAATTCCAGCAAAACCAGCAATCACCAATGGCGTGGCATAAATCAACATCGTTTTCGCTAAACCCCAATCAAACACAAATTTTATTCTTCGAAATTGATTGTAAAGCAACAAGGGTTTGACAACCGATGCGCAAAGGTTCGCGGCAAGAATAAAAAGAACACCTTCTTCAGGTCGAGTTTTATCAAAAAGAATCAACATGAAAATCAAGTTCAACGTGATATTTACGCCAATAGAAGTAAACTGAATACCAGCAAATTGAATGGCTTTTTCTTCTGCTCTTAGTTTCGCTAACGGAAGAGCTGTAATGGCATCTATGCAAACAATGGCCCCAAGTAAAAGAATGTATTCGTTGTGTCCGTTGAGAATAATCAAACGCTCGATTTCATTATTGAACGTTAAAAGAACGGCGAAAAATAAAACGCAAACGCCGGCAACGACGAAAAAAGCGTTCGAAAAAGGCGCGTCTTTATCTTCGTTATCCTGAAGAAAACGAAAATAGGCCGTTTCCATTCCGAAAGTCAGTAATACAATTAAAAAAGCGACCCAAGCATAGAGTTCCGAAACAACGCCATAATCAGCAGGATCAGCAAAAACGAATGTGTAAAGCGGAACAAGCAAATAATTTAACAAGCGACCGATAATGGAAGAAAGTCCATAAACGGCAGTTTGCCCCAATAAACGCTTGATGGGATTGGCCATTTACGCCCTGAAATTTGGTTTTCTTTTTTCCAAAAACGCAGTAGTTCCCTCTTTAAATTCGGATGTTCCAAAACATTTCCCAAATTCCTCGATTTCTTTTTCGTAGCCGTTTATCCCGACTTCAAAACCGGCATTAACTGCAGAAATTGCCGCACGAATTGCCATCGGAGAATTTGCTAAAATTTTAGTTGCGATTTCTTCGCATTTCGCCAAAAGTTCAGTTTGCTCAACCACATAATTTACCAATCCCCACTGCAATGCTTCATCTGCTTTTATCATTCCAGCAGTGAAAATCAATTCGTTAGCCTTACCTTTTCCAATGAGCTGTGGCAATCTTTGAGTCCCCCCATATCCAGGAATAACACCTAAAGAAACTTCTGGTAAACCCATTCGGGCATTGGATGACGCAACACGCAAATGAGCGGCCATCGCCAGCTCCAAACCACCTCCAAGGGCAAATCCATTCACAGCGGCAATAACTGGGGTTCCAAGATTTTCCAAGAAAGAGAAAAGAGTTTTTTGACCGTTCATGGCTAGTTCACCTCCTTGCGAAATTGTAAAATCAGCGAATTCTTTGATATCTGCTCCCGCAACAAACGACTTTTCACCACTTCCTGTTAAGATAATAACGCCCACGTTTTTATCTTCATCGCCTGCTTTAATGGCATCGTGAAGTTCGGAAATCGTTTCTTTGTTCAGAGCATTTAATTGAGCAGGACGATTGATCGTTATGATGCGAATTTGATTTTTGTCTTCGACTATTAAGTTATTGAACATAATCTGAATTTTTGAGGATAAAGATAGTCACATTGACTAAGTCGCGTGAAATTTTGATTGAAAATAATCATCAGCAGGAATCGACTTGTATTTCTTTGTAATTTTGCATTGTATGTCAGAGGAAGCAATTCTTAAACCGTCAAAGTTTAAAATTTACTTGGTTTTTACTAAGTTTCGACTATCGTTTTTGGTAATTCTATCTGCGCTTTCCGGATATTTATTTGCAGGAGGAAAAAATGCATTTGAGATTTTTTGTCTTTTAATAGGTGGAACACTAGTTACTGCGGCATCAAATGGAGCTAATCAAATATGGGAGCGCGATTTGGATGTCATTATGAAACGCACGAAGAATCGACCACTTCCTCAAAAATGGATGTCGTTGAAAGAGGCGTATTTGATTTGTGTGATTTCCTTAATTGTTGGTTCATACCTACTTTATTTAATCAATTTGAAGAGTGCTTTACTTGGTTTATTGGCGTTCATCATATATGTTTTCTGTTACACACCGATGAAACGTATTAGTCCATGGGCTGTATTTGTCGGAGCTTTTCCTGGAGCAATCCCACCTTTTTTGGGCGCAATTGCGGCAACAAATCAATTCGGGTTATTACCAGGAGTATTGTTTTTCGTTCAATTCACATGGCAGTTTCCTCATTTTTGGGCGATAGCTTGGGTCTTGTATGAAGATTATAAATCGGCAGGTTTTTCGTTGCTACCATCAAAAACTGGAAAGTCAAAACAATCGGCATTTCAAATCATGGTTTATTCATTGGCTCTAATTCCTTTTAGCCTTGTACCTTGGTTATTAGGTTGGACAGGTAACATTACTCTAGTAATTGCCTCAGCTCTTGGTATCGGATTTTTTCTATATTCCTATCGTCTTTTCACAAGTTGCGAAACTTTGGATGCTCGTAAACTTATGTTCGCATCATTTGTTTATTTACCAATTATTCAGTTCGTCTATGTTTTTGATAGAAATACAGATATGATTAATAAATTAATTAAACATTTTTAACTATGAACTACGCAAAAGAACTTAGTCCGGAGGTTCGTGAGAAAATGAAAAAGAACCTCGTTTATGTTGGGATTTTTTCAATCATTATGCTTTTTGCAGGCTTTACGTCCGCATATATTGTCATGATGGGTGATTCTTTTTGGTTAAAGTACCCTATGCCAAACGGTTTTTGGCTCAGTAGCACCTCGATCGCTTTAAGTAGTTTGACATTTATTTTGGCAATTCGAGCAGTCAAAAAGGGCAATCAGAGCCAATTGAAAATGTTTATGTCTGCAACAGTTTTGTTGGGTTTGTTATTTGTCTATTTTCAGTTTAGAGGATACAACGAATTGATTTCTAGAGGAATAAATCCCGTCAACAATCACATTCTTGTAACTGATGGTCGTTACGGAGATTACTTTGAAGTAAGATACAAAGGGAATTTAATTCAAGTTGATGGGAATAGATATTTGATTAAAGGACGGGAAATGTCTGAAAGTGAATTTTCAGAATATCAGGAATTCATGAAGCAATTCGAAAAGGTTAGGCAAGATAAACCAATAACGCTTAAAAATCCTAATCCCAATTTTGAATTGATTTTTCAGTCTGAACCTGTTTTAATTAAGAATAAAAAACTTTTCAAAAACGATTCAACTCAACTTGATTATTCAGATGAAATTCGATTGAATTATTTAGCGATTCATGCGCGAGACAAGCGTGGAGATTTCTTTATTCGTGGTCAAATTGGCCAAGATTTCCACCTTTATTTTAAAGGAAAAGAATTACAATACAAAGAAAGAAGCCTGGTTTATAATGGTCGTGTTCTGGAACCATATTTACAAATTAAAGCTATGGAAACTGCAGATACAGCTTCCAGTTTTCTATATATTATTTCGTTTTTGCACATCCTACATGTTGCTGTTGCTTTAATTTACTTGCTTCGACTCACAATCTATTCATTTTCAGGTAAATTCAGTGCTTCCGAAAACTTATCACTACGCGTCGGTGGAATATTCTGGCACTTTTTAGGGCTTTTGTGGGCGTATTTATTGTTATTTTTGATTTTTATTCATTAAACTTGCAAAAAATCTAAAAAATGGCAGGACACGCAACTCAACTTGATGCCAAAACTTTATGGGGAGGAAAAGAATCACCTTTCCAAACGAGTTATGGTAAATTAATGATGTGGTTTTTCCTTGTATCAGATGCTTTGACATTTGGAGGATTACTAGTCGCATATGGTTTTACACGCCACGACTTTATAGGCGCTTGGCCAATTGGAGAGGAAACATTTAACTCCATGCCTTTCCTTGGACATGGTTATCCTTTGTTATATGTAGCATTAATGACATTTATTCTTATTGTTTCTTCTGTTACGATGGTATTGGCTGTTGAAGCTGGACACCGAATGGATAAAAAAGGGGTTGTTAAATGGATGATTGCAACTATTATTGGTGGATTTTTCTTCGTTGGTTCACAAGCTTGGGAGTGGAGCCACTTCATTCATGGTTCTGAATTTGGAAAGATTGAACTAAGCGACGGTTCACAAGCGATTGTTAAAGGACACTTTGGAGAAATTAAAAACTTCACGGTTGTTGAGGCAGGAAAACATCACAAGAAAGGTGCTGTAATTACGGAAGATTTGATGCACGAATTTCAACATGCTGCGGAAAAAGGTCATTTGAAGGATGGTATGATTAAATTACATGATGGTTCAATCGCTAAAATCAATAAAGAAGCGGATAGTCACATGCAACTAATTATTAAAAAAGATGGAAAAACGAACAAAGTAGGTGATGCACCAATTCATGGTAAAGCAGCCGAAAAAATGTATTATGAGTCGTTGTATTCGGGTGAGCCAAATCATGTTATTTATGGAGCCAACCTTAAGCAAAATGAATATGGCCCGCAACAATACGGTCAGTTCTTCTTCTTTATCACAGGATTCCATGGTTTTCACGTGTTCTCGGGTGTTATCATCAATATCATTATTTTGTTGGGAGTAATGGCTGGAACGTATCACAAAAGAGGTCACTATGAAATGGTTGAGAAAACTGGCTTGTACTGGCACTTTGTAGATTTAGTTTGGGTATTCGTATTTACTTTCTTCTACTTAATCTGATTTTTAAACTTAAAACTTTATTCTAATGGAAAGAGATGATTTAATAGAATATTCATTACATGCCCATCACAACGAGGAACAAGGTAAGGTAGTTCGAAAGAAAATTTATTTTGTAACGATCCTTTTGACAATCGTAACGGTTGTTGAAGTTGCTTTGGGTGCTTACATCAAACAAAGTTCTGCTGCATGGCCCTTTGTAAAATGGTCATTTGTTGCACTGACAATTTTAAAAGCAGGTTACATTGTAATGGTTTTCATGCACTTGGGAGATGAGAAAAAGACGTTACGAAACGTTATTCTTATCCCGTATATTTTATTCATGCTTTATTTGATTTTCATTGCTCTGTGGGAGGCGCTTGAAGTTGGATCCGCTTGGTCCACATACGGTGGAGCTTAACAACCAATGGAAAATAAACGAAATTTAGCCGGACGATTAAAGTCAGTATTAGCCCTTCTGCTTGTTTTTGGACCGGCTTTTTTATTGATATTCATTTCAACACGAGGATGCGATCATAAATTCAAAGTGCTCGAAGATTACGGAAGCGTTCCTTTCTCGAAATTCAAAATTTATTCAAAAGGGAATTTAATTTCTGCCGACATTTCCAATTTTAAAGGAAATGTGCTTATTGTTACTACTATTCAAAAGACTTGTCCAACAGACTGTGCAATTTCTATGTGGCACATCGATCAACTATTGTATCAGCATATTCGAAAAAACAATAGAAAAAAACTGAAGCAAGTTCAAATCGTTTCTTTTGCGACAGATGGTAAAGGTAATCCCCTTCCAATCAACGAACTTGAAACAATAAACCAATCCTTAATTGATAATGTAGAAGGGTATGATCCTAAACTTTGGATGATTGCTTCTGGCGATGCAAGGAAAGTATTTGATTTTGAGTATAATGGCCAAAAACTTCTTCGAAAAGGAAAAGAGTTTTATGGTGGAGAAAGTTTTCAAGAATTGATTCTTTTGTTGGATAAAAAAGGGCATTTGCGAATGGTTTTACGAGGAAATCAAGAAGGGTTGGTTCGAAGAATGCGCGAACATATAGCACTATTACAAAAACAATATGATAAGGAAAGAAAAGCGAATTCAAATAAATAAGTCGCTATTAAATTTACTTATTGTTATTTCATTTCTTGCTTCTTGTGAAGAAAATAAGCCCAAGTTACCTTTCATCGGAAATTTTGATATAGTCTATAAAAAAGTTGACGGACTAACAATCGCAGACACAGTTTATCCAACCATTCCAAATTTTTCTTATTTGAATGAAGATTCGGTTATTGTCACAAACGATACTTACAAGAATAAAGTTTGGATTGCAGAATTCTTTTTTGCCACGTGTCCTACAATTTGCCCAATCATGAATTCGCAGTTGAAGAATTTGAACGAGGAAACGAAAAATTATGCTGAGCACATACAATTTTTATCATTTACAATTAATCCGTCAAACGATAAGCCTTCTGTTTTAAAAACTTATCGAAAAAAGAACGGAATAAACGCAAAAAACTGGGCGTTTTTAACCGGTGATGAAGCTGCTACACATCGTCTAGGTATTGAGAATTTTCAAATTTTTGCTGGACGCGATGCTGAAGCCGAAGGAGGTTACGCGCATTCGGGTGCGTTTACCTTAGTCGATAAAAAAGGATACGTTAGAGGTGTTTACGCAGTTACTAATTTCGATGGAACCGTGAACAAAAATGAATATAAAAGGTTAAAGAAAGAACTAATCGAACTACTGAAATATGAGTACAACATTGAAAAGTGAAGCGCAAATAGCGAAATTTAGAAAGTTAATCGTTGCAGTATCTATAGTTATTCCAGTTGCAGTTGCGGCTTTGTTTGGAATTCGCGTAGATGGAGTTGATTTTTCATTTCTTCCGCCATTTTACGCAGGAATTAATGGTTTGACGGCGATTTTGCTTGTTTCAGCTTTGATTGCCATTAAGAGCAAGAACATGGCACTTCATCAGCGATTGATACAAGTCTGTTTAGGTTTATCATTACTCTTTTTGCTATGTTATGTTGCTTACCACATGACATCTGATTCAACGCCTTATGGTGGTGAAATGAAAGGTTTGTATTACTTTATCTTAGTTTCTCACATTTTATTGAGCGTTGCCGTAATTCCTCTGGTTTTATTCACCTACCTTTTTGCTTGGGAAGGAAAATTCGACAAACACAAAAAATGGACGCGTTTCGCATTTCCAATTTGGTTGTATGTAGCTGTAACTGGTGTTATCGTTTATTTAATGATTTCGCCCTACTACAAATAAAGTATTTCTCCATTTTATCAGTCTATTTTTTACCTTTGTGGTAAATGGAACTTGCTTCTCAAGAAAAACAATCCCGTTACGATAAAGCTTATTTACGTTTAGCCAAAAGTTGGTCTGTACTATCGCATTGCAAGCGCAAACAAGTGGGTGCAATAATCGTGAAAGATTCAATTATTATTTCTGATGGCTACAACGGAACACCGGCAGGATTTGACAATTGCTGCGAAAACGAACAAGGAGAAACGCATTGGTACGTTCTTCATGCTGAAGCAAATGCCATCTTAAAAGTTGCAAGGTCAACAAATAATTGCAAAGGGGCGACTCTTTATTTGACACACTCTCCATGCAAGGATTGCAGTAAATTGGTTTTGCAGTCGGGCATATCAAGATTGGTTTATCAAGAGGCATATAAAGACACTTCAGGAATCGAATTTTTAGTAAGTGCAGGGCTTGAAGTATTAAAAATTGAAAACATTGATGATGTCTGAAGAACCCAAATCGAACTATAAATTACCATTAATAATTGCACTTGCTATTTGCGTAGGGCTTTTAGTTGGAAATAAACTTGTAGTTCCAACTTTAACCACTCAAAATAATTCAACGGACGTTCAAAAACTGAATGATATACTGAATTTGTTGGATGACAGATATGTTGATAAAATCAATAAAGACGCTATTTACGAAGAAACCATTTCGGAAATGCTTCATAAATTGGATCCGCACAGTAATTATATGTCGGCAAAAGATATGAAAGCTGTAAATGAGGGTATCGATGGTGAATTTGGTGGAATTGGAGTTCGATTTTTAGTCCTACGTGATACAATCTGCGTTTCACATGTCATTGAAGGTTCGCCTTCTGATTTTGCAGGGGTAAAGGCAGGGGATAAAATTATCGAAATCAACGGAAAAAATCTGAAAAAGAAAATAGAAACGGATGACGTTATGTCAAAACTAAAAGGTAATCCGGGAACAGAGGTGCAAATTAAAGTCCTTCGAAAAAATATCAAGAAAAGTATTACGATCACAAGAGATTTAATTCCAATTCGCTCTGTTACTTGTGCTTATATGATTGACAGAAATACGGGATACATCTTGATAGATCAATTTTCGGTTCCAACGGCAGAAGAATTTCACCAAGAGGCAAAGAAGCTAAAAAGTTTAGGGATGACCAAATTGGTTTTGGATTTAAGAAATAATCCTGGAGGGGTTTTAACGAGTGCAACAGATATTGCAGACGAATTTTTACCAGGTGGATTGACCATCGTTAAAACTAAAGGAAGAAGAACCGGAGAACAAGTATACAAATCTAAATCGGGTGATTTATTGGAAAAAACAAAAGTAGTTGTCCTAATCAACTCGAATTCAGCCTCGGCAAGTGAAATATTGGCAGGAGCCATACAGGACAATGACCGTGGAGTTATTATTGGTCGTCGATCATTTGGAAAAGGATTGGTACAGGAAGACCGTTCACTTCGCGATGGAAGTAATTTGAGAATTACAATCGCACGCTATTACACACCTTCAGGTAGATGTATACAACGACCTTATTCAGGAGATTATGAGGATTATATGAAAGACGAGGAGCGTTTCTTGAATGGTGAATTATACCAAGCGGATAAACAGAAACTTCCCGATTCGTTAAAGTTTAAAACGCGAAAAGGCAGAATCGTTTATGGTGGAGGAGGTATTTATCCAGATGTATTTGTGCCTTTGGATTCTACAGGAGGAAGCTTTTATTTGACTGAGTTACAATTCAGTGGTGCGTTCAATGCGTTTGCTTTTGATTATGTCAAGGACAAAAGAAACAAATGGATTTCAGCCGAGCAATTCGCAAACGCATTTGTGGTAGATGATGCCATTTTAAAATCTTTTTGCTCCTTCAGCTCCAAGTTCTTCAAAGTTTCATATGTGGACAGCGAATTCAAAAAGAGTAAACAGCTCATTTCTCAATTATTAAAAGCTGAAATAGGACGTCAAATATGGACAGAGGAAGGTTTTTATCGGGTAATCAATCCAGAGGATAATGAATTTAAGGAAGCGATTAGAAGTTTGGAATAAAGCTACTCCACCTCAACAGCAACCTCATTTCTTCTTCCAAAAAGATCCCAGGGTGCGTTATAGCCAAGATAGGAAAAATCTCCTTTAACACTAATTTGTTCTTTTTTCAAAGCTTCTCTGAGCAGTTCCTTCTTTCGATTAATTTTATCGTCAGAAGCAAACCCTGAAAAGGCAAGCACAGCAAATTTTTTCGGAGCGGCTTTAATTAGTTTGACTTCAGAGGAATTTGGTTGAGGTAAATCCTCCATTTTATATTTGCTTGGCATTACAAACGACATTTTGGTGTTATCCCCTACCTCCATAATTACTGGGGCCGTCATTGCGATTTGTTGATTATTTCTGTTGCCACCGAAAATGTATCCCGCAACCCTTCTAAACCCAGTGTTTCCCGATTTTTTGTAGGAAGTTTCTTGAATGACCGTTTGAGCCAAAATCATCGAATCGTATTGCCTAATTTCAAACGAATCATACATTTTGACGACCTTGTATTTGGGCGTTTCGATATCACCGTTTTTATATGACATAAGTAATTGTGCGATTAAAAATACGCCTACAACGGAGGCTAAAATGATGGTAATTTTATTCATGGTTTTTCTTAAGTAAATCTTTCGTTTTGTTTTTAAAGGCTTTTAAGCGAGGCACACTTACCTGCTTGACATAGGGATAATCCGGATTTCTTTTTTCGAAATCTTGGTGATAAGATTCAGCTGGGTAAAACGTTTTATAAGGTTCCAGAGTTGTTGTAATTTCTTTGAAAGTCTTTTTTTCACGTAAATTTTTAATATAGTCCTTGGCTAACTTTTCTTCTATATCATTGGTGTAGAAAATTACAGAGCGATATTGCGTTCCTCGATCAGGGCCTTGCTGATTAAGAGTTGAAGGATCATGTGAATTGAAAAAAACACGAAGCAAGTCCGAATAAGAAATAACATTCGGATCGTAAGTAACTTTAACTGTTTCCGCGTGACCCGTTTTTCCCGTGCAAATTTGTTCGTAAGTTGGGTTTTTAGTTGTTCCCCCGCAATAACCAGATTCAGCTTCTTTGACGCCCTTAACCGTTTCAAAAATCGCTTCAACACACCAAAAACAACCGCTTCCAAAATAAGCAACTTTTATTTTTTGCGCCTGGATAGAAAAGGTGAGTAGAAGATTAAAAAAAAAGAAGATTAAGAATTGCCTCATGTTATAAAAACAATCCTAGCGAGAAAAGGTTTGTCAATGCTATTTACGTGAGATGAATATTAACAAAACATAAGCGCAAATTAAAATTGTAACTGAGATTAAGGACAAGGCGATCGATTGATCCGAAATCAATAACAACGTTTTCATAGTTAAAGTTTAGTTACTAAAGTTAAATCTTCGTATGTCAATTTTCGCCCTTAAATTAGTAAAAGTAGGTTTTGAATTAATAAACATGAAGTCCCATCGAACAAAGCTATTTACCTGAAAAACAAATAGATATAAAAAATGTTAAAAAAGTTTTTCTTCCCAGTTTTCTCCTTCTGAATTTTCAATCAATTTGAGCTTCAGTAGATAGTCAATCACAAGCTGGAATGGTTCTTTTTCGAATTTGTTTTGATAGTTCCAATTTGTTTCAATGAGCCAATTTTGAACTTGACTCAAACGAAGGTTATAACGCCAAGAAATAATTTCCGCAGCTTGTATATTGTTTTTCAGCTCGAAAGCCTTTTTATTTGCGATTTCCGAAATCGTTGTAAGTAATTCTCTTTCTGAATTAAAGACATCCGTTCTAACTGCAATTACAAAACAAGGCCATGGCGTAACAACCTCGTCTATATATCTACATTTCTTTTGCTCTGTAAAAGGAAAAGTCGTGTATTTTTCCCAAAGAAATCCTTGGGCTTGATCATTGTGGAGAGCCCATAGACCACCATAAACATCACCCACGACATTGAATTTTAAATCTTCGGTATTCCAGCCCTCTTGAAACGCTTTCACATAAGCCATCAAATGGGAACCAGATCCTTCTCTAGAAATCGCAAACGTTTGACCCTCTAATTGATCCACGCGAGTAATATCGGAGTGATATGGAACATGAATGCCCCAATGTAAAGGTGTCGTAACGTAAACGGTCAAGATTCTCGCATCTAATCCCTGCAAAATGGATTTGGTAATGCCTTCTGTAAGCAGAACTGCAATATCAAGCGAGCCAGTTTGTAATCCTTTTATCATTTGACCCGTTCCACCAGTCATGTCCGACCAATGCAATTCAACGCCTAATTCTCTAAATTTTCCTTCTTCAATTGCTAATCGCCACGGCAGATTAAAATGTTCCGGAACTCCTCCAATTTTAAATCGTTTCATTTTCTTCTAAATTAAAGAATTGTTTTTCGTGGAGTTTTTTATATTGTCCGCCTTTATTTATTAATTCTTGATGGCTTCCAACTTCCTTAATTTCTCCTTTTTCTAAAAGAACAATTTGATCTGCGTTTTGAATAGTCGAAAGTCTGTGTGCTATTACAATTGACGTTCTTCCTTGAGTCAATTTTAATGTTGCTTGTTGAATTAAAAGTTCGGATTCGTGGTCAATACTTGAAGTCGCTTCATCCAATATCAAGATGTGTGGATTGTATACGTAAGCTCGTATGAATGCGAGAAGTTGTCGCTGTCCAACAGACAAAACACCCCCGCGTTCACCAATTTGGTAATTGTAATCATTCGGCAACTTCACAATGAATTCATGAGCTCCTACTGCTTTTGATGCCTCAATTACTTGTTCCAATGAAATGGATTTATTTCCAAGCGTTATGTTATTGTATACCGTATCCGAAAAAAGGAAAACATCCTGTAAAACAATTGCAATGTTAGACCGAAGGTAATTCAAATCGATTTCTTTAATATCACTAGATCCGATATGAATCGTTCCCTTTTGAAATTCGTAAAAACGCCCCAGTAAATTAACAATTGTTGACTTACCAGCTCCTGTAGCGCCTACAAATGCGATTGTTTTTCCTTTTGGAATGGTTAAATTGATGTTTTTTAGCACGTCATTTTCGCCGTCATAGGAAAAAGAAACATTTTCAAGTTTAATATCTTGATTGAAATCGACATTCATCTTATTCCCGGTAACTTGAACATTTTCTTCTTGATCCAAAACCTCAAAAATACGTTCTGCTCTAACCGTTCCTCGTTGAAGAATGTTGAATTTATCTGCAAGTTGCCGAATCGGTCGATAGAGTTGATTAATCCAAAGGGTAAATGCGATGATTTCGCCATACATTGTTTTGATTTCTATACTCGTTTTTCCTTGAACATTTAAAGCTCCCCAAACGAGCAAAAAAGCAATCGAAAGAGAACTTAATAATTCGACAACAGGAAAGAAAATGGAAGTAGCCCAAACAGCATTGATGTGAGCTTGTCTGTGGACTTTGTTTATTTCTTGAAAATTAGAAAACTCGGCATCTTGGCGATTGAATAACTGAACAACGGCCATACCCGTTAATCGCTCTTGAACAAATGAATTCAATTGATTTACTGCAGACCGTTCTTGTTGAAAAGACTCTCGCATGGCTTTTGCAAATAACCGTGTTGCAATAACTAACAAAGGAATTGGTATCAAGGTCATTAATGATAGTTGCCAGTTTACGGAAAACATCATGGAAAGAATAATAATCAAGGAAATCAAATCACCCGAAATGTCCATAATTCCTGCAGAAAAAACTTCAGTTATTGCTTCCAAATCCGAAACAACGCGTGTAACCATCGAGCCGACTGGATTTTTATCGAAATATTGCATTCGGAAGGAAAGGAGATGCTTGAAAATTTTAACTCGTAAATCTCGAATTACGGATTGTGCTAAAAGGTTCGAAAAATAAGACGACAATAATTGCAATAAACCTTCAGAAACCAAAATTCCTACAACAATTAATGAACCAACCAATAATTCTCTTTCATTTTGATCTTGAACAATATACTTGTCTACTAATTGACCAATGAAATATGGTCGAAATGGACCAAGGAAAGACAGCAATAGAATACATGCTACTGAAACAAAAAAGTAGGTTTTATAGGGCTTTGCAAAATGCAAAAGGCGTTGAAGAAGAAAATATTTACTCTTTTTTTTCATGAAGTGCAAAGGTAATTTAATTTAATTTTGATTGCTTTATTTTATTTCTCTAAAACCTTAGCGGAAGATTTGTTTTGAAATTCCTTAAAAATCCCTAATTTTGCACTTCTTTAAAAGTAGAACGTGGGTGTAAAGATTTTTGCCGGAAGAGCTTCAACGGAATTAGCTACTAAAATTGCTGCAAATTATGGCATACCATTAGGTGATGTCAAGGTATCGGTTTTTAGTGATGGCGAATTTCAACCCTCATTTGAAGAAACAGTTCGGGGACAGGATGTGTTCATTGTCCAGTCAACAATGCCTCCAACAGAAAATATTTTTGAGTTGTTGTTACTTGTTGATGCCGCAAAAAGAGCTTCTGCAAGAAAAATTATTGCAGTTATTCCTTATTTTGGATTTGCACGTCAAGATCGCAAGGATAAACCAAGGGTTGCCATAGGTGCCAAGCTAATTGCGAATATGTTAATGGCCGCTGGCGTTGATCGCGTTATTACAATGGATTTGCACGCAGATCAAATTCAAGGATTTTTCGAGGTCCCTGTTGATCATTTGTATGCATCAAAACTGTTTTTAAAGGAAATAGATAAACTAGATAAGAACAATATTATCATGGCCGCACCAGATGTTGGTGGTGCAAAGCGTGCCAATTCTTATGCGAAAAATCTTAATTGTGGTTTAGCTCTATGTCATAAGAATCGTAAAAAAGCAAATGAAATTGCTGAAATGACGGTAATTGGTGATGTTGCGGGAAAAGATGTGATTGTTGTAGATGATATGTGCGATACAGCAGGAACATTAACTACTGCTGCAGATTTGTTAATTGAAAAAGGTGCAAAAAGCGTTCGTGCGTTTTGTACGCATGCTGTTTTAAGTGGTCCGGCAATTGAACGCATCAACAATTCTAAAATCACTGAAATTGTTGTGACAGATACAATTCCATTAAAAGAAACATCTCCAAAAATTCGGGTCGTAAGTGTCGCTGAACTTTTTGCAGATGTATTCAATCGTTTAATTAAAAACGAATCTATAAGTACTCATTTTGTAATCTCTTAAATTAAATATAACATGAAAACAGCACAATTGAGCGGTTCGCTCCGAGCGAACGTAGGGAAAAAGGACGCTGCGGCAATCAGAAACGCAGAAAGAGTTCCTTGTGTGCTTTACGGACAAGGTGAACAAACCCACTTCTCAGTAAAGCAAGTAGATATTGAGAAAATCGTTTATTCTCCAGATGTCTTCCAAGTTGAATTGGATATTGAGGGTAAAAAATCCCGTGGTATTATCCAAGAGCTTCAGCAACATCCAACAAAAGGAACTATTCAGCACGTTGACTTTTTGGAGTTGAATGACAACAAAGAGGTAAAAGTTAAATTACCGGTTCGTATTACTGGTTCTTCTCGCGGTGTTATGGCAGGAGGTAAATTAATGACAGCGTTCAGAAACTTACAATGTGTTGGTTTGCCGAAAGACTTGCCTGATGCAATTACATTGGATATCACAAAACTGCGTATTGGTCAGTCAATTCGTGTGAATAGCATTGATATTCCAGGAGTTAAATTCTTGGATCCTGCAAATGCGGTTGTAGTTGCCGTTAAAATGGCTCGTGGAGCTGTTAAAGGCGCTGATGCCGGAGATGATGAGGATGAAGAATAAATAAATTCCAATCAAAAGATAAAACCGTCGGGAAACTGACGGTTTTTTTGTTTTATCTAAAATATTATTAAAATTAACTTTTTGTAAATTCTGCGTTTGAATAATCTGTAATTTCGTTTTGCCGTGACAGAATCAGTTAAATCAATTGTAATTATCCCCACTTACAACGAAAATGAAAATGTTGAAGCTATCTCGCGTGCAGTAATGTCACTTAAACCGAATTTTGATATTTTATTCATTGATGACAATTCTCCGGACGGAACAGCTGAAAAAGTAAAGTCATTGATGACTGAATTTCATGGACGTATTTTTCTGGAGCAACGGACAGGTAAATTGGGTTTAGGAACGGCATATATTCATGGATTTAAATGGGCAATTGCGAAAAATTACGATTATGCAATAGAAATGGATTGCGATTTTTCTCACGACCCAAATGATCTTCCAAGACTTCTAAATTCTTGTTTGGAGGGAGCAGATTTAACAATAGGATCGAGATACTGTAGAGGAGGAAAGGTGAAAAACTGGCCTTTGGATCGGATATTAATGTCTTATTTCGCCAGTATATACGTTCGTGTGATTTTGTGTATTGGAATAAAAGATACAACAGCAGGTTTTAAGTGTTATCGAACTGAGGTTTTGAAAAAAATTATGCTTGATAATGTAACCTTCAAAGGTTATGCATTTCAAATTTGTATGAAATACGCCGCAATTAAGCATGGATTTAAAGTCAAGGAAATTCCTATTACTTTCATTGACCGAATTTATGGTGAGTCAAAAATGAGTACAGGTATTTTCAAAGAGGCATTTTTTGGAGTTTGGAAGATGAGAAAAATGAAGTTATGAGTAATTATATTTTAAAAAACGGACGGATAATCAATGAAGGTAAATCATTTGAAGGAGACCTTTTAATTCGAAATGGCATCATTGAACGAATAGATAAACGAATAGATAATACGATTAACGCCGATGAAATTGATGCGGAAGGGAAACTAATCCTTCCTGGTTGTATTGATGACCAAGTTCATTTTAGAGAGCCAGGGTTGACACATAAAGCCAATATTGCAACCGAATCGAGAGCTGCAGTTGCTGGAGGTATAACTTCTTTTATGGAAATGCCCAATACGGTTCCAAGTGCTGTAACGATTGAAAAATTGGAAGAAAAATATGTGATAGCATCACACTCCTCATTGGCAAATTATTCCTTCTATTTGGGTACGACAAACTCCAATATCGAAGAAATCAAACGTGTCAATCCGGAAACAATTTGTGGGGTAAAAATCTTTATGGGTTCTTCTACCGGAGATATGTTGGTAGATGACCCGAAAGCACTAGAGGACATTTTTCGTTACGCTCCGTCCATTATCACCACGCATTGTGAGGATGACCCAATGATTAAAGAGAATTTTCAAAAGTTCATTAAGGAATATGGTGAGGAGCTTCCTGCAAAATTTCATCCGCTTATTCGAAGTGAAGAAGCTTGTTATAAATCTTCTGCTTATGCGGTTTCCCTCGCTAAAAAATACAATTCCCGTCTTCACATTTTGCATATAAGTACAGAAAAAGAATTGGAATTATTCAAAAATGATATTCCACTTGAGGAAAAACGAATTACAGCTGAGGCCTGTGTCCATCACCTATGGTTTACGGATAAAGATTATGAAACGAAGGGAAATTTTATCAAATGGAACCCCGCGGTAAAAACGGAAAAGGATCGTGAAGGAATATGGGCTGGCGTTTTGGATAATCGAATTGATGTGATTGCTACAGATCATGCACCTCATACCTTAGAAGAAAAAAATCAATTATATGCTAAAGCTCCTTCTGGAGGTCCACTAGTTCAACATGCACTTTTGGCGATGTTAGAGAAAAGTCAAGAGGGAATTATTCCAATTGAACGAGTTGTAGAGAAAATGGCTCATGCTCCAACGGTGTTGTATAGACTTCAAAACAGAGGTTTTTTGAGAGAAGGCTATTTTGCTGATGTTGTTATGGTAAATCCCAATCAATCCCATCAAGTAACTAAATCAAATTTGCTTTATAAATGCGGTTGGTCGCCATTTGAAGGCACTACTTTTTCAAATAGCATCGAACGAACGTTTATTAATGGTAAAATTGCTTTTGAGAATGGTTCAATCATTGAATGCGGGGTAGGAAGTCGTTTATCTTTTGGCAAGTATTAATGTGGTATTTAATTTTCATATTTCTTATTTCTCTGACAAGCTGCTCTGAAGAATTGTTCAGTTCAGAAAAGTCAATGATGGATGAGAAAAAATTTATTAAAGTTTATGAAGAGGTTTTAGTGCTGGAGAATTATTACCAAACAAAATTTGGTGTTCCAAGCTCCTACAAAAACGCTTTAGAAAATTCATGCCAAAAAGTCTTTATCAAACATAAAGTTTCAAAACAAGACTTTGAAAAAAGTTTTGATTACTATGCTCATAGGCCCGAGAAATTAAAATCAATAAACGAGCAGGTAATTGCTAGTTTGAATAAAAAGAAATTATAGTCAACAATTAATTTCCACGTGCTCCGAACGGATAGGTTCATCTAAAAATTGACTAGCCTTCTCGTCAAAGACCTGATTGTTTTCTGTGGTAAAATAGCGAATAGTTCTCTTTTTTGTTAATTGGCCATCTATTTCCGAATGTCTTGAAAGATAATCAACGAGCTTTTCTGCAACTATTGGCCCTTGAGCAACAACCTTCACGTTACTTCCTAAAATCTCTTGAATATAAGATTTAATCACCGGATAATGCGTACAAGCAAGCACAATGGTATCAATTAGAGGATCTTTTTCCATAAGAGCATTTACATCTTCTTCGATGAACAGCTTGCCTGCGGTCGAATTATGCCGATTGTTCTCAATAAGCGGAACCCACATGGGGCATGCGTGTTGCGTTACGGTAATTTCAGGAGCAAATTTTTTAAGTTCAATTTCATAGGAACCTGATTGAATTGTTCCGGTAGTTCCCAAAATTCCAACATGTTTTGTATGAGTTAGCGCTCCTATTTCTTCTGTGCTTGGCCGAATAACGCCCAATACGCGTTTTTCATTTGAAATCTTTGGAAGATCCTTTTGCTGAATGCTTCTCAAGGCTTTTGCAGACGCGGTATTACAAGCAATAATAACCAAAGGCGCTCCTTTTGAGAATAAGAAATTAACAGCTTCCAACGTAAAATCGTATACAACATCATAGGACCGATTTCCGTATGGCGCACGAGCATTATCACCGAGGTATATGAAGTCATACTCAGGAAGTAGTTTTCTTATTTCGGAAAGAACGGTCAAGCCACCATAACCTGAATCAAAAACGCCAATGGGAGCAGTTTGCAACATAGGGTAAAACTAAATAAAAAAAGGCAATCCTAAAATTGCCTTTTCTAACGTATGTTTAATACTTATTTTTTTTGTGCTTCTGCATCAAGACGAAGCATCTCAACCATTACCTCTGCAGTGCAATCAATTCCACCTTTAAAATAAAGTGTAACCGACTCGTCCATCACATAATTTAATTTTTTACGGTCCGCGACGATTTCAATGGATTTCTGAATTCGCTCCAAGATAGGCTTGTTAAGCTCTTCATTGTAGGCTTGAATTTCTTGCTCTAGTGATTGTTGTCTCATTTCAATAGCTTGTTGCTTTTTCATCAAGTTTGATTCATCGATTTCAATAAGCATTGGTGTCTTATCTTTTTTCGTTTCTTGATGTTTTCTATAGGCTTGTTCAAAAGATTTTTGCATTTCTTCTAATTCCTGCATTCCTTCTTTCTGTCTTTCCTCTAGTTTTTTTATCGCAACTTTTCGAGATGGAAGCGTATCTAGTAATTTTTGTGAATTGACGTGTCCAATTTTGGTTTGTGCAAAACCCATTGATGAAATTACGACTGCTAGAGCAACTAAAATTTGTTTCATTTTCTATTTATTTTAATTTATTTACTAATTCCCATTTCTTCAAGTACGTCATCACTGATATCGTACTCCTTATCTGCATAAATCAAATTGCTTTGATTTGCTTTATCAAAAACAAAGGCATAACCCTCTTTCTTTGCTAATTTTTTCATTGCTGTGAAAACACGATCTTGAATTGGCTTTATCAACTCCTGACGCTTTTGAAAATAGTCACCGTTCGATCCAAAATGCATTGTTTGCAATTCAATGGCTTCTTTCTCCAACTTTTCAATCTCTTGTTTTCTTTTTTCCTTTTCCTCTTTTGGAAGAAGTACTTCTTCACGCTGATAGTTGTCTTTTTTAGTCTTTACAACTGCATAGCGATCTTCAATTTCTTTCGTCCATCGCTCAGCTATTTTATCCAATTTTTCTTTTGCGTCTGTGTATTCAGGAACATTTTTAAGAATATAGTCCGAATCAATGAACGCATATGATTGGGCATTGGCAAAGTACGTGCCAAAAACAAATAAACAAACAAATAAACGCTTTAACATAATTGATCTTTGCTCGTTAAAGAACGGCGAATATAAGGAATTATTGTCACATAGTTGTTTACAGCTCGCCTAAGTTCATTCCTATTGTAAAACTTAGCTTCGGATAAAATCCTTTTGTGTCAATGGATTGATCAGAGGCTTTACCAAAACCAGTTGACCATGAGTCTAATCGATCAAAGCCCAATCCGTAGTCAAGCCCGAGCATTCCAAACATTGGTAGAAAAACTCGGATACCCACACCCGCTGCACGTTTTACATTAAATGGATTGAATTTATCAAAAGTAGGATAAGTATTACCGGCCTCCAAAAAAGTAAGCGCAAAGAATGTGGCTGAAGGATTTAAAGAGATTGGGTATCTCAATTCAAGTGTATATTTAGCAATAATTGGATCTCCACCATTTGATGATATTTGTTGGTCCTCATAACCCCTGAGGGCAATAATTTCTCGACCCCCAAATTGCTGGGCGCCAGTTAATCCACTACCTCCCATTACATAGCGGTCGAAAGGAGTTATTCCTCGTGAATTGTTATATGCACCAATGTATCCAAAACCAAATCTTGGCATCAATATCAATTTTTTATCTGGAGAAAGCGGTACGAACCATTCACCTGTAAATTTAAATCGGTAATATTCCAAGAAGAAATATCGATCTTTTTCGCTCATGGATGCATAATCTGCATCTGGATTAAAGTATGAATAAGGAAGTGTAGCTTTTGCTGTGAACGTGAAATTCGAACCACTTTGCGGATATATAGGTGCACTTACAGAACTTCTTTGTAGAACATATTTTAATGCGATATCATTTGCATATCCTTGGGGAAATAGAGGAAAAAATGGATAATTGACGACATCGTAATATTGGTAACTAAGGTCATAATAGGCAGTAAAAAAGTCGTCCGGCCATTTTTTTCTTCTTCCCAAACCTACACCAACCCCAGTTATCGATACGCCATTATAATTTTTATTCGATCTTAAAAAACCATTGGTTGAAACGGACGTGTTGGAAAACCAGATTGATAGTGAGTTAGGTTTTTTCCCACCTAGCCATGGTTCAGTAAATGAAAAATTATATCCTTGGAAAAATCTCCCATTTGATTGCGCTCTAATCGATAATCGTTGACCATCACCACCGGGTAGGGGAGACCAAGATTCTTTTTTAAAAAAGTTTCGAGTCGAAAAATTATTGAAAGTTAAGCCAACCGTTCCAATAATACGAGCACCCGTTGTTGGCCCTGCTCCTCCGTAACCACCAGAAAGTTCAATTTGATCAGATGATTTTTCTTCCACAACATATTCGATATCAACTGTTCCTTTTGCTGGATTTGGCAGAGGATTAACTTGAAATGCTTGTTCGTTAAAGAATCCTAATTGAGCTAACTCGCGTTGTGTTCTCATGATGGCTTCTTTACTAAATAAATCTCCTGGTTTTGTTCTTATCTCTCGTAAAATGACGCGGTCGTTTGTTTTGGTATTCCCTTTAATAGTAATTGATCCAATTCGCGCTTCCTTACCTTCAATAATTCTAATTTGATGATTGATGTGGTTGTTTGTCACATTTGTTTCAACTGGAATCACTTGGAAAAACAAATATCCTTTATCCATGTAAAGTGCGCTAATGTCTCGCCCATCCCCATTACCGTAAAGGCGCCCATCAAACAAAGTTTTGTTATAAATATCACCTTTTTTAATTCCCAAAACAGTATCTAGAAAACTGGAGCGGTATTTGGAATTTCCAATCCACTCTACATCACCAAAATAGTATTTATTTCCCTCCTCAATTTTTATTTCAATTTTTAAGTTTTTCTCATCCAAAGCGTAAACTGTGTCACTTACGATTGCAGCATCTCTTAAACCAACAGCA
This sequence comes from uncultured Lishizhenia sp., assembly GCA_964534395.1. GTDB lineage: Bacteria > Bacteroidota > Bacteroidia > Flavobacteriales_D > Crocinitomicaceae > UBA952. Next base: position 63,114 of record CAZHOW010000005.1, on the reverse strand, counting down.
TTGAATTTCCCAAGTAAAGCTAATTTGTCCGTTTGATAGCTTGACTCAGTATATTTTGAACGTTTAAAAATTCGCAATATTAATTTTTGTTTGGTATCCTTCATCGCCAATTTTAATTTCCAAGTCGGAACTTCAGTATTTCCCGAAATAGCAATTTCTTTTATCCCAATTCGTTGTCCTTTGGAAATATCAATTAAAAAGATCTCAGAATTATTGATTAACGTGTCTTTGATTTGCGAAATGTTGACTTTTACATTGTAAAACCCTTTATCGCGATAATATCCTTTGATTTTGCTTTTCGTTTGAAACACGAGATTTTCCGAAATGGTTTTTCCCGCGAATAAAGTTATTTCTTCCCTAATTTTATCCGCATCTCTTTTGGTAACCCCCTTGAATTTGAATTTAGATAGTTTCGGACGGGTCGTTAAATCGATGACTAAATAAACAACACCTGCGATTTCCTTTTCTGCGTATATGGATATGTTTGAAAATAAACCTTCTGCCCAGAGACTTTTAATTGCCTTATTGATTTGCTCCCCAGGAAGCGTGATTTTTTGTCCTTGCCTTAATCCTGCAATTAACTTTATTGCTTGATGATCAAAGTTTTCCGCACCTTCAATACGGATCGGACCAATTTCATATTGTTTTGGGTTTTGATAGGAAAAATCAATGCCCCCAAGCGAGGTTGGTTGATTTTGTCCTTGGACAAAGAACGATAGAAATAAAACTAAAAATGAAATTATTTTCTTCATCAATCAGCAATTATTTGTTCGGATACTTTTCCAAAACGTCGCTCTCTGCCTTGGAAATCAATTATCGCTTGAATAAACTGATCTCTCCCGAAATCGGGCCAATGGACATCGGTAAAATAAAACTCAGTGTAGGCAATTTGCCAAAGAAGAAAATTACTGATTCGATGCTCACCACTCGTTCTTATCAATAGTTCTGGATCAGGGATGTTTTTCGTTGCTAAATAGCTCGAAATTAAATCATCCGAAATTTGATTAGGTTTAATCATATTGTTCTGAATGTCAGCAACTATTGATTTAATAGCTTTTTTTATTTCCCATTTTGAACTGTAATTCAGCGCTAGAATTAATGAAATTTCATTGTTTTGAGCAGTTTCTACTATTGCTCGTTTTAAGCTTTGAGAGCACTTATCAGGAAGCCCATCAATGTCACCAATTGCCAATAATCGAACACCATTTTCATTGAGTTCATCCATTTCATTGGTAATAGATTGAACTAATAAATCCATTAGTCCATCTACTTCTTCTTTTGGGCGATTCCAGTTTTCTGTTGAAAATGCATATAGCGTAAGGTAAGAAATTCCAAGTTCACGAGCAGCTTTTAATGTTGCGCGAACAGAATCTACACCCATTGCGTGACCTTCGAGTCGATTTTGCCCTCGCTCTTTGGCCCATCTTCCATTACCATCCATGATAACGGCAACATGTTTTGGGATTTTATTTTTATCTACTGCTTCCGCTAAATTCGACATTTGATTTTCTATAACGAAGTTAATGAAAGAATCTTGTGTTTACAATTAATTTCAATCTTTAATTAACATAAAAAAAGGGATTTGGAAAACCAGATCCCCTAAATTCTAATTACTTGAGAGATTATTCAGCTAAAACGATTAGTTTGTTATTGAACAATTCAGCAACACCTCCTTTAATCTGAATGCGAAGGGTTTTTTGCCCTTCCAATTTAACAGATTCAGATAAATTTCCTTGATTTACACTTTCAGCAAGCTCGACTGTCATCTCTCCTGCTTTCAACGTAGAGATAATGGGCGCGTGGTTATTTAACACTTGAAAAAAACCATCAACTCCTGGAAGAGAAACGGATATTGCCTCTCCAGTGAAAAGATTTGTCTCAGGTGTAATTACTTCTAATTTCATTTGCAATTGATTAGGCTTCAGCAATCATTTTCTCTCCAGCAGAGATAACGTCTTCAATTCCACCTTTTAAGTTAAAGGCAGCTTCCGGGTATTTATCGTATTTACCATCAAGGATGTCGTTGAATGCTTTAATTGTTTCTTGAATATCAACTAAAACTCCGGGTATTCCAGTAAATTGCTCTGCAACGTGGAAAGGTTGAGATAAGAAACGTTGAACACGACGAGCTCTATGTACAACCAATTTATCTTCTTCAGATAATTCGTCCATACCTAGAATTGCAATGATATCTTGAAGTTCTTTGTAACGCTGAAGCGTAACTTTAACTCGTTGAGCACAGTTGTAATGTTCCTCACCCACGATTTCAGGAGTTAGAATTCGAGATGTTGAATCAAGCGGGTCTACCGCAGGATAAATACCTAATTCAGCGATTTTTCTAGAAAGTACCGTTGTCGCATCCAAGTGAGCAAATGTATTGGCTGGAGCTGGATCCGTTAAGTCGTCCGCAGGTACATATACCGCTTGAACGGATGTAATTGACCCGCTTTTCGTTGAGGTAATTCGTTCTTGCATCGCACCCATTTCTGTTGCCAATGTTGGTTGGTAACCCACCGCTGATGGCATACGTCCAAGTAATGCTGATACCTCAGAACCCGCTTGCGTGAAACGGAAGATGTTATCAACGAAGAAAAGAATGTCTTTTCCTTGTCCATCTCCCTCACCATCACGGAAATATTCAGCGATCGTCAATCCTGAAAGTGCAACTCGAGCACGTGCTCCAGGAGGCTCATTCATCTGACCAAATACAAACGTCGCTTTTGACTCTTTCATTTCTTCAAGGTCAATCTTTGTTAAATCCCAACCTCCTTCTTCCATGGAATGCATAAAGTCTTTACCATATTTGATAATTCCAGACTCTAACATCTCACGAAGTAAGTCATTTCCTTCTCGAGTTCTTTCACCAACACCCGCAAACACAGACAAACCTCCGTGACCTTTAGCAATGTTATTGATTAATTCCTGAATCAATACTGTTTTACCTACACCTGCACCACCGAAAAGACCGATTTTTCCACCTTTTGCATATGGCTCAATCAAATCAATTACTTTAATACCTGTAAATAAGATTTCAGTTGAAGTAGACAATTGATCAAACTTTGGAGCTTCTCTATGGATAGGCAATCCATTTGTGTTATCCATTTCATTAATTCCGTCGATGGCCTCACCCACAACGTTAAACAAACGTCCTTTGATTTTATCACCAGTTGGCATTTTAATTGAGGTTCCTGTTGAAACCACTTCCATTCCTCGCGTAAAACCGTCTGTTGAGTCCATTGAGATTGCACGCACGGCATTTTCACCAACGTGAGACTGAACTTCCAAAACGACACGAGTTCCATCTGCCTTGAATACTTCAAGAGCATCATAAATATTTGGAAGAGCAGTTCCTCTTTCAAAACGAACGTCCACAACTGGACCGATAACTTGCGAGATTTTTCCTTTAACTGATGACATTTTAAGCCTTTTAAATTTGGGCGCAAATATACTACTTTTTATTTAGAACAATGAAAAAATTAATTCGATTAATTAGTTTCTTGAATTACGAATTAATACGCGAACTGGGAAATAACTGAATAGAAAACTCAGACCTGTTACCGAAAAAAGGATTAAAAAGAAGTCACCCCAAGAAAAAGATATTGGAAAAGGGGTAAATGGCTCAGTCCGAATAACTATTAATTCAAATATTGATTGAATGAAACAAACAAGGTAACCTAATACTAAACCAATAAGCATTCCTAATCCTGATATGAGGAGCCCCTCGAAAAGAAAAATCTGAAAAATATTTTTATTTGAAAAACCTATTACCTTCAGAGTATCCATATTTTCTTTTTTCTCGAAATACAGCATTGTTAACGATGCAATTAAGTTGAAAGAAGCCAATATAAAAATGAAGATTAAAATTACAACGACAACCAATCGTTCGGATTTGCTGGTTTGATAAATCAATTCATTTTTCTCGTAATTTGTTTTGACTTTAAAGTTGGGGCCTAAAGTCGAACTTATTTTACTCTTTACTTCCTCATTGTGAAATCCCGAATTTTGGTCTACATCAATATGAATATGTGTAAGTTCGTTGTCATACCTCAAAAGGTCTCGAGCATTTTCGAGGGGCCATATGACTTTTTCGTCGTTTACCTCTCTGTTGTAATTGATTGCTCCCGCAACGAACATTCTGTCTGTGTGGAATGGTGTTTTTCCGGGGCGTATTTTTACATTTCTTTTTGGCGCATAGACTAAAATTGATTCTCGTTCATTGGTGCTACCAATAAATAAATTTAACTTTTGCATTAATCCCACTCCAATTAATCCCAAACTTTGTCCATTTTTTTGGTCTTGAATCACGCCTTCACCACTTATTAAATGAGCAAAGTCGCCATTTTTATTCTTTTTATTAATCTCAATAGCTTCTAAAAAGTTATTCTCAATACCAACCAGAGTTGCACTAACCCATTTTTTCTCGTGTCGTAAAACTACGATTTCCTCAATTGCACGTGAATAGGATTTTATTCCGTCAATTTTTGATAGTTCAGACCAATTTACCTGTGACTCATTGAATGTTTTGCCTTTAGTCACTGAAATAGAAATATCTGTATCAAATTCACTGTAGATGGTTTGAATCATTTTTTCCATCCCGTTGAAGGCCGAGAGAATAATTACTAAAGCAGCTGTAATAACAGCAACTCCTACAATTGAAATTCGGCTAATCAGTGTAACAATACTCTTTTTCCTCGTTGAGTGAAGGTACCTTAGTGCTATGTAAAAGGAAACATTAATTGGATTTACTTTTTAAGTAATTGGTCAATTTTTTCGGCGTAATCTTGCGAGTCGTCTATGAAAAAAGTGAGTTCAGGGATCTTGTGCATATTTTTCAGGCGTTTTCCAACCTCTCCACGAATCTTTCCATAATTCGCTTTAATGTTTTCCAAAACTTTTTGTTTTTCAGGTCCTAAAAAAAAGCTTAAATAGCATCTTGCCAACGAAAGATCTTGCGTAACACGAACAACAGTAACTGTAACCATTGACCCAAGACAAACATCAGCAGCGTGTTGCTGAAAGAAAGTCGAAAGCTCAATTTGAATGACGGACTCTATTTTATTTTGACGGATTGATCCCATAAGGCAAAGGTAAGAAATGTTGACAACTAAATGTATCTTTGCATCGATTGTGAATTACTACAGAGAAATATATCATTATACATTTAAATACAAAGGACTTGCTCTATTGGTTGTATTATGCAACTTACTTTTTGTAATATTTAATTTATTATCGTTGGTTTTATTCATACCAGTTCTTCAATTAATATTCAGAGATCCATCTGAAATGGCTCCGGTAGGTCGACCGATTCTCAATAGCCCATTCTCACTTTTCGAATACATCAAAGACTACTACAATTATTTTATGTACGAACTTGTACAGAATGATCCAAAACAGGCATTAATGTTTGTTTGTGTTTCTGTTTTTGTAGCATTTTTTTTAAAAAACTTGTTTCGCTATGGCGCCGTATGGTATCAGTCAGAGCTACGAATGGCTGTTGTAAGGGATGTTCGAGATACATTATTTCACAAGGCACTTATTCTGCCATTATCCTATTATTCGAATGAACGAAAGGGGGACTTAATGGCTCGCATGAATAGTGATGTTGGTGAAATCGAAATTGCAGTGGTTAGCCTTCTTGAATTAATATTCAGAGAACCAATCGCCATAATCATAAACGTTGTTTCACTGATATACTTGAGTCCTCAATTAACAGTTGTGTCCTTTTTTTTACTGCCGATTTCAGCATTCGTCATTTCCCGAATAGGTAAGAGCCTGAAAAGAACCGCAAAGAAAGGGCAGGAACAAATGGGATTTCTTTTTTCCGCAATGGAGGAAGGATTGAGTGGAATTCGAATTATCAAGGCATTTAATGCGATTCCTTCGTTTTTTGATAATTTCAAAAGCCTTAATTTGAAGCACCAAAAACTCGTCACCAAAGCCTTTAGAAAGAAAGATTTGTCACCTTTGTTGAATGAGGTCTTGGGCGCAGGGGTTATGCTCTGTTTGGTTTGGTTCGGTGGTAAAATGATTTTAGAATCGGATAGCGATGCGCTTTCAGGGGAGATTTTCCTAACGTTTGTGATCGTGTTTTCTCAATTACTTCGACCAATTCAAAGCGTTTCTAACAATATGGCTAATATGACTAGGGCGCAAGCATCTCAGGATCGTATTAATGAAATACTAGATGCTGACGAACGAATAATTGAAAAAGAAAATGCGAAATCAATAACTAATTTCGAAGAAGAATTAGTCTACGAGAATGTCTCTTTTAAATATGGTTCCGAATATGTATTAAAAAACATCAATCTTAAAGTTAAAAAAGGCGCGACTATTGCAATTGTTGGTGAATCCGGAAGTGGTAAATCAACAATGATGGACTTATTACCTCGATTTTATGATGTTGCCGAAGGAAAATTGATTTTGGATGGGAATGATTTAAGAGACTTGAAGATTATGGATTTGAGGGGGTTAATTGGAATTGTTTCACAAGAATCTATTCTATTTAATTTGTCCATAAAGGATAACATAGCTTTTGGAGACCCAAATCCAAATATGGATAGAGCGGTGGATGCAGCCAAAATAGCGAATGCGCATGAATTCATTGAAGCGCTCGAAAATGGATATGATACTATAATTGGTGAACGAGGAAATAAACTTTCTGGTGGTCAAAAACAACGATTAAGCATTGCTAGAGCCATTTACAAAGACCCGAAAATATTGATTTTGGATGAGGCTACTTCAGCTTTGGATACTGAGTCTGAGAAACTAGTGCAAGAGGCATTAGAGCAAATCATGAAAAATCGAACATCACTAGTTATTGCACATCGCTTATCAACAATAAGAAATGCCGACGAAATAATCGTTCTCTCCAAGGGAGAAATTATTGAAAGAGGAAATCATGAGGATTTACTCAAGAAACAAGGCGCCTACTATAAGTTTTGTATGCTTCAAGGGCTAGTTGGTTAATGGTATTTTACGTCATTAACAAATTAAATGAAACTAGTATTGCATAATTGGGTAACTTTGTTAGATAAATTATTGTATGAATTACACTAACGTTAACTTTTCGAAAGAACATAACTCTGAGTTTTATAAAGTGCTCCGTCAACGAGTAAACGAATATTTTAAATCGAGAAATATTTCAAGGCACGCCAACGGAGCAATGGTATTTAAGACCATAAGCATGATGTTGATTTATTTGATTCCATTTTCAGTATTATTTATTTCAGGATTATCTAATTGGATTTACTTGCTGTGCTGGATGGTAATGGGTGTAGGAATGGCAGGTATAGGATTGTCTGTCATGCACGATGCCAATCACGGAGCCTACTCGCGAAATGAAATAATCAATAACATTATCGGAAAAGTCGTAATTCTCGTGGGAGGAAATGATGTCAACTGGAGAATTCAGCACAATGTGCTACATCACACCTATACCAATGTTACAGAACTGGATGAAGACATCGATCCACCTGCTATATTTTTAAGATTTTCTCCGCACAAAAAAAGATTAAAAATCCATCGTTTTCAGCATATTTATGCTTGGTTTTTTTATAGTTTAATGACAATAGTTTGGTTCATAAGTAAAGACTACAAGCAAGCCGCGCGCTACAAGAAAATGGGGTTAGTAGAATCACAGGGTCTTTCTTTTGCTAAACACCTAACAATTATAATAATTAGTAAAGTTTTTTATGCGGTTATATTTTTGTTGCTTCCGTTCTTATTGAGCCCCGCTTATTGGTACGTAACACTAATTGGGTATCTATTGATGCAGTTCATTTCTGGGTTTATTTTAGCCGCTATTTTTCAGCCTGCTCACGTAGTCCCAACATCTAACTATCCAATGCCTGACGAATCTGGTAATATAGATGCAGATTGGGCAGTGAATCAATTATATAATACTGCTAACTTTGCGCCAAAAGCAAAATTGTTTTCATGGTATGTTGGTGGTTTGAATTATCAAGTTGAGCACCACCTTTTCCCAAACATTTGTCATATCCATTATAGTAAAATTGCGAATATTGTTCGTGAAACAGCGGCGGAATTTAATCTGCCTTATCACTCATACAATACATTTTACAAAGCCTTAAGGGAACATACAAAAATGCTCTACGCACTAGGTCATCAAGATATGGCACCTGCTATTCATTAAAATGAATATTGAGGAGTTTTACGCTTATTGTCTTCAAAAGAAAGGTGTAAGTGAACAATTTCCTTTCGATGAGCAAACCCTCGTTTTCAAAGTGGGAACAAAAATTTTCGCTTTAACGGATATCGCCGACTTTAAATCAATTAATCTTAAGTGTAATCCAGAGAGGGCAATTGAGTTAAGAGAACAATATGTTGCGGTTCAACCAGGTTACCATATGAATAAAAGGCACTGGAATACAATCCTACTTTTTAGTGATTTGGATGATAATTTGTTGAAGGAACTAATAGATCACTCTTATCAGTTGGTTCTGAATTCTCTTTCGAAAAAAATACGAGATGAAATTGCGATGGGATAAGTACTTGTGGTGCGTGCGTTTGGCAAAAACTCGTTCAATAGCTTCCGATTTAATTTCAAAAGGAAAAATCAAAGTGAATGGTGAATCCATTAAGCCATCCCGGGAAGTGAAATTGAATGATTTAATTAGTGTTCAAAAGAATACGGCAATTTTCACTTTTAAAGCAGTTGGGTTTACAGAAAAACGAGTTGGTGCTCAATTAGTTTCTAATTTTTTAGTGGATTTAACCCCGCAAGAAGAAATTGAAAAATTAAAGCTTTATCAAGCGGCTCAGCGTAATTATCGTCAAACGGACGGTAAACCAACAAAGAAAGACAGGAGAGAATTGGATGATTTTTTGTCCAATTGGGGCGAAGATGAGAAGTGAGACAACTTATAATTGTTCCGCATTTAGTTCATCCCAATCAAGAATTTTATCAGCTAAGACATTGCTTAATTTAAAGTAGCTTTCAATTGTCCATCCACCAACATGAGGAGAAAGCAGAACGTTTTCTGAATTTATCAAATATTGAAATTCTTCTGGTAGGTGTTGTTCAAAAAATGATTCAAAGCTTTTGGTTTCAAATTCCAAAACATCAAGGCAAGCGCCAATTACTTTTTTTTCTTTAAAAGCCAAAACCAAGTCTTTCGTATTTACAATTTTCCCCCGTGACAGGTTCAGAAGTCGTATCGGCTTGTTAAACGAATTAAAAAATATTTCGTTTGCGAAGTACTTTGTTTCCTTGTTTAAAGGAATATGAAAACTAACTATATCGGCTTGTTGAAAAATAGCCTGTAACGTACATTCTTGAACGAAATGATCTCCAAAACCGGTTTTATATTTGTCGTAAACTAAAATTTTTACGTCAAAACCTCTAAGTTTCTTTGCAAATGCGGAGCCATTGTTTCCATATCCGATGATACCAATCGTTTTTCCATCCAATTCTTCTCCGCGATTTCCTTCTCGATCCCAAATGCCTTCTTTTACTTCTCGATTTCCTTTAGGAAGTTTGTTTAGCAAAGACAAAAGCATACCCAATGCATGTTCTGCCACCGCGTTTCTGTTTCCTTCTGGCGAATTAAAAAGTTCAATTTTTCTTTCCTTGCAGTAGGCCTGATCAATGTTTTCCAGTCCGGAACCTGAACGAGCGATAAATTTTAAATTTTTTGCAAAGGATAACAATTCTTTATCCAATGTGAATCTCGCACGAATAACAATGCCAAAAGAATCTTTTAGTTCCGATTGAATTTCATCGCGAGACATTTTTGTTCCGTCGACACAAAGAAATCCTTTACTCGTTAGGCGTTCTTCAAGAATGGCGTGAACTGTATCGATGAAAAGGATCTTTCTTTTATTAACCATTAGCATAAAATTAGTAAATCAATTTGACTTTGTTTCAGGGAAATTCTTCTTAAAACATGCTCAACTGAATAGGGTCGGGTAGCAGCTTGAAAGTCATTCTGTGGTATTTTGTGGCGCCAAACTTAAAAATGGCCTCTCGATGCTCTTGAGTTGGGTAACCCATGTTTTTCTTCCAGTTGTAATCGGGAAATTCCTTGTCTAATTCCATCATGAAATCATCTCTGTAAGTTTTAGCTAAAATGGACGCAGCGGCGATTGATTGAAACTTCCCGTCTCCTTTTATAACACAAGTGTGAGGAATATTTTCATAGGAATGGAATCGATTCCCATCTATCAATAACCATTCGGGCTTTAAAGTTAAGCCGGCAATTGCTTTATGCATTGCAAAAATGCTGGCGTTTAAAATATTTAGTTCATCGATTTTACGTTCATCGATAATGGAGACAGAAAAGTTTAATGCATATGATTTAATCTGCTCGCAAAGCTCACGACGTTTTTTTTCGGAAATTTGTTTGGAGTCATTTAGTCCTTTAATTTCTTTCGCAGGATCCAAAATAACCGCTGCTGCTACGACAGGCCCAGCTAAACAGCCTCTTCCCGCTTCATCGCAGCCCGCTTCAATTCTATTTTCGATCAAGAACTTACTTAATACTTTCATTTTTGCAAAGTTCCATTTTTTTTGTAGTTTCGTAATATATAAAAAATAAAACGTATGAAATCTTTATTAATGTCGATTTGCTTTGTTGTTACTACATTCTTTTTAAGTGCTCAAGATGCAAACAAAGCGTTTTGTAGTTCAAAAGCAAAATTAGTAAAGGGAGTCGAATCAGGAATAATTGAAATGACTCTTTCTGATGCAGTTACAAAAGAAAATATTGAGAAAAACGCGGTGTATTACAAAAATATTTTTTCTGCATCTTTTGATGAACCCACACATGTCGTGACTATTAAAATGCTTGATAACACCAGTTCCAACAGACGAGTTGTACTGCGATTCCTTTCGGCTAATCAAGTACAAAATGTTATTGTTGAGGGGCAATCCTACCTTACTCACGACTTTTATGAAAATTTCTTGAAGTGATTCGTTTTTTTCTTATTCCTTTAGTTGTAGCTATTTCTATAAGTTCTTGCGAAAATGCAAGTAAACCATATAAATTTTACGGCCCAGAAGAAGTAGATAGTTTAAGCGCGATTGATTTAAATGACATGCTTCAACAACTGGAACAAAACCCAGAGAAATTAAAATTTACATTTACCGCTCCAATTGAAGAAGTATGTCAAACAGCCGGTTGTTGGGCGACGGTCAAAAAAGATAATGGAGAGCTCTTACGAGTGAGATTTAAAGATCATTTTTTAATTCCAAAGAAGACACGAGTAGGTTCAATTGCATACTTTAAAGGTGAAGCATATTGGGATACTGTTTCTGTGGAGCTACAAAAACATTTTGCTGAGGATTCCAAAATGAGTCAATCTGAAATAAATAAAATTTCTAAACCTAAATTCGAGTTGAGTTTTGAGGCATCAGGTGTTCTGGTTGAAGATGTTAATGCCTCCAAAAAATAACCAAATAGATTATTTAAGTCGATTTAATTTGGCAAGTTATTGCAATGAGGAGAGACTTTGATAAAAAATCGAGAAAAGACATATTGGAATTAGCAAAAAGAGCAAAAAATGATACTTCCTTTGGTTTTATTATCTGAAATCATAAAATCCATTGGGAGTAATGCAATAATGCAGTTTCATATCCATTGGATTTAAGTCATCAATAAATACAAATTCATCGAACATGTTTAGACCTATGAATACGCAATTTGGTTTGCATTTGGATAGAAATCGGTCATAAAACCCTTTGCCGTAACCTACCCTGTGGCCTTCGTTGTTTATGGCCAATAAAGGAACAAAAACATAATCGAGCATAACCTCCGGAATTTCTTCACCAAATTTTGGCTCTGGAATTCCATATGAATTAACTTCAAGTTGTGATGTTTTTTCGTATTTGTAATGAGTTAGCGAATGGTCATTAAAATTAGACTTTGACAAAGCAATTATTCCACCACGGAACATAATCTCTTCCAATAATTCATATGTGTTCATTTCTTTCTGTTTTTCAATAGGAAGAAAGATACTTACAATTTTTCCATTGAAATCGAAACGTTCCAGAACGATTTTTGTACAGGCTTTCGAGATTCGATTAAGTTCAGATGGAACGATAAACTTTTTCCGATCCTTAATCGTTTTTCGAATTTCTGACTTTAACATTTTATAGCCTTACAGCCTGATTCTTAAATCAAACAATTTTCTATTGTCAACAACTTCAGCTTTTTTCCTAAGTGCGTCAAGTGCTTGTGATTGTGCCGATCCTTTGATTGAAGATAGTAATTGATCTCGTTCGACGTTTGTATTTGCGGCAGAGGCTTTTACTGTTTTATTGACAATAATTACATAAACGCCATTTTTACCTTTTAACGGCAATGTTCTCTTTTTATCTTTAATTGCTGAAAATAAAGCTCCAACAATCTCAGGTTCATAGCCAGCGTTACTTATTTGAGGAGAACCAAATGTAACATCAGCTGTCATTACCACTGTATTTGATGATTTTGCCAATTTATCAAGGCTTTTTATTTTTGCCATTTGATTAATCAATCGCTCCGCCTTTTTCTCTTCGATTAAATCCTTTTCCATTTGAGCTTTTACATCCTCAAATTTAGGCTCTCCTTTTTCTTTAATGGAGGAAACCATCGCGATAACGTACTTATCCTTGTCTTTAATTGGATAAGAAGTTAAAGTTCCAACTTCAACGTTCGGACCATAGGCTAATTCCAAAATTTTGTCAGAAGCCAAGGAAGTTGTAAATCCAAATACTTTTGGACTGTTGTCTTCGATCTGAATTGGTCTTGGGAATTTCTTTGCTTTTGTAACAATTGTGTCAAATAAAGCCACTTTTTTAAGAGGATCAGCTTCCTTCGAAATTTGTCTGTCAAGCTTATACAATATTTGAGTCACTTCACTCTCCTTACTTGAGATTGTCGCTTCAGAAGCTTTGAAAGGTTGAGTTACCGAAACTAAAAGAGGTAGCTTGTCTGCTGAACGATCAAGTACTTCAATGATGTGGAATCCAAAATCAGTTTTTACAACACCTATTTTACCTATTGGTTGTGTGGCACAGAAGTCACTAAACTCTTTTACCATTTCACCTTCAAGGAAATTTTCATATTTTCCTCCATTTGTTTTTGAACCTGGATCTTCTGAGAATTTATCTACGAACGTGGTGAAATTATCCTTATTAATCAGTTTTAATAAGCTATCTGCTGTTTTCTTTTTGATTGCTATTTGTTTCGCATCTTTTGATTTGTCTGCAGCGATTAAAATGTGTCTAGCCGATAATTTCGCAGGCGTGAATCCAATAACTTTAGAAACAATAACATTTTCTTTCGAATAGTAAGGACCAACAACCTGACCTATTGCGGCTTTTTTGAATATAGTATCCAAAGCCATTGGATAAGTTTGAAAACGATTAGCCTTTTCGTTGCCTTCAGGAACTGCTGTTGCGCGTTTATCTGCAAAATACATTTTATTAGTACTATTCTTCATTACGAAGATGGAGTCATTTGTTGACTTTTGAAAGTCAGTCTTCAACTTATTCATCAAACGCTTACTCATGGTTGAATCTTGACGAGATGGTGCAATGATAACATCAAACATTCTAACTTCACGACTTGAATTACGAATTGCATATTTCGAATCGGTTTTGTGTTCGTCGTAATAAGCTTTTAGCTCTTCGTCTTTGATTTTAATGTCCGCATCATTTATTTCTGTGTATCGACGCATAACAAAAGAAATGTTTTTCTTTTCGTTATTAGCCTTGTATTCATTTTCCGCTTCTAGTTTAGTAACATAAACTCCTTGACTTAGTAAATTCAAATATTTTTCTTGTTTTCTGCGATCTGAGTAGTATTGTTTTGTGCTATTCCATTGTTGAACAGCCTGCGGATCTTTGTTTGTTTTCAACTGAGTCAAGGTCGACTGTAATTTTTGTCTACCTTTAATCGTTGACTGCTCAGTAATAGTTCCCGTTAATGAATCTGTGAAAAATTGCGATAAATCTTGAAGAACTGAAAAACCATCAGTTGCCATCAAATAGGCGTTAAATTCACGATCTGAAACACTAATTCCAAGAGCATCATATTCTTTCTTTAGGATAACGGAGTCAACCATAAAATTCCATGATTTGTCATTTGAAGATTCTATTTCACGTTCTCCAAATTCTTTTTGCTGCTGCTGAGCCTGCATTCTATCTTGGTCTTGAACACGAGCACTAATTTGGCTATATTTGTTCGCGTCCATCTTTTCACCATAAACGGTTCCAATGCCATATTCTGTATTATCTCCAAATAACGTAAAATTAGGGTTTGCTGTCTTGAATGACTCATATAACATAGCGATTCCAACTATGACAAATGCAATGACAATAATCATTGAATTATTTCGAATTTTCCCAATAATGGCCATAATAATTTTTTAAGATTGCGAAGATAGGAAGAAAAGTGCAAAATGAAAAACCTGAATCAATAAAAAAGAAGCCTTCCTACCCCTGTATGTTTGAAAGAATTTTGTTTTCTGATTTAAAGATCAGAATTAGGATCATTAAGAGGAAAGTAATGAGATAAACTTGTGAATTTGAGACAAATCAAAAATGAAAAATGGCCGGAATTTCTTCCAGCCATTGTTTAGCGTTATGCCTTTATTTTTTTTCGATAATTGCTGAATTTACTCAAAAACAATTTTCATTTCAACACGTCTGTTTTTCTTGCGACCCTCAGGTGTATTGTTGTCTGCGATTGGTTTTGTTTCTCCAAAATAAAGAGTCATCAATCGATCGGCACTGATTCCTTTTGAAACCAAGTAATTTTTCAATGCTTCAGCGCGTTTTTTCGAAAGAACCAAGTTCGCGTTATCATCTCCCATGTTATCGGTATGCCCTGATATTTCCAATTTCCAGAGTGGTTTATTTTTAAGCACCTCGGCCAATTCATCCAATGCCGGTTTTGATGGATCCAAGATAATGTCCTTTGCTGTCTCGAATTCCAAGTTATTGAATGCCATTTTTATGACTTCAATCACATCTTCCTCAATAACGGGACACCCTTTGTTTTCCTTTGGTCCGGGAGTCATAGGGCAATCATCGTCTTTATCTAGAAGTCCATCTTTGTCAGAGTCCACGTAAGGACATCCTTTATTTTCCTTAGGGCCTTTGATTGTTGGACAGTCATCATCTTTATCCAGAAGTCCGTCACTATCTGTATCTGGCCAAGGACATCCATTATTTTCTTTCGGTCCAGCTGTGTCAGGGCAACCATCCACAAAATCAAATAAACCATCTCCATCTTTATCCGGACAACCTTGATTTTCTTTTGGACCAGCAACATCTGGACAAGCATCTATCGCATCTGAAAGTCCGTCTCCGTCACTATCCGGACAACCCTTGAATTCAATTAATCCAGGGACTTCTGGACAATCGTCATCCTTATCTGGAACCTTATCGCCATCCTTATCTGGGCAACCTTTGAATTCTGCCAATCCGGCGATATCTGGACAATCATCATTTTTATCGATAATTTTATCACCGTCTCGATCTGGACAACCTTTGAATTCCTTTAATCCCGCAACTTCAGGACAGTCATCATCCTTGTCTGGGATTTTATCTCCGTCTTTATCAGGACAGCCCTTAAATTCAGCCAAACCAGGAATGGTAGCGCAATCGTCATCCATATCCTTGATTCCGTCACCATCCGTATCTGGACAACCCTTAAACGACCATAGACCTGGAGTTGAAATACATTCGTCCAGTTTATCTGAGACTTTATCATTGTCGATGTCTTCAATGGCGTCGTACAAAACTGGTAAACGTAGTCCAACGAAAACCTCTGCTCCACGCACTTTGCCACGAGCAAACAGAGTTCGAAAATCAGTAACACCGAGTGTCAATGGTCCTAAACGAGTTGCGGCTCCTGCTTTAAATCCTGAATATTCATTCACAGAAATAGGCAAATGGATTCCGAACCATGCATAATCAAAGCTTGGGGTAATGCTGAATTGATTCGCTGTTTTTACCTTAGCTTGTCTTTTTGGGGAAATTAGATTTAACATACCAGTTGCATTGACATAGAAATACTTCCAAATATGATAATCGACTTGTAAACTTAATGCAGCGGGTGTCTGTACCCAAAATGTGGAGGCAACGTCTCGTTCTCCAGCTGTCCATTCAGTAGGATTTGTAGATTCATTAATCAAGGAATCTATAATTTGATCAAAACCAATTAGGCTATTGGCAGATTCAAATTGATTCAAGTCGAATTTCCTATTTACATTAACTGAAAAATCTCGGCTCAATCCTCCTTTTGTGAATCGCAAAGCACCCAGGTCTAAGAGGGATGCACCAATCCGTAATTTGTATTTGTTTTGATTTTTCATCCATAAATTCGTATTCCCATCCATATCGAACTTAAAGTCCTTGTAATTGGGTCTCCATTCATAAACAACTCCTAAATCGATGCCAAATCCAGACTTACTTGATGGTTTCGGAAGACCCAAACTATTCTTTTCAATATTTCCATCCAATATTTTATCAAAATTGTTCGAATATCCGTAAGCAAAATCCCCTTGCAAATAAAACGATGTATCTTCATCAACTAATCCATAATTGAAGTTGTTTGTATAAACATAAGCAGCAGTATATCCTTGTAAGTATTTTAGATCGCCACCAACCTTAAGGAAATGTTCATTTTTATCTATTAAAACTTGAGCATAGTTAAAACCATATTCTGTCCAAGTCATGTGATTTAAGTTCAATAATTCCTCAGGCAACTTTCTGCCCCATAAATCACTTGTGTCTAATCCAGATTCAGCCAATACTGCTAATTTTGGATCCATATTATCAACATTCGTAATTGAGCGCAATTTAGCATTAAAACCCACTGAAATTTTAGGCGTAATGTGAAAGGCGAAGTTGAGTAAATCTAATTGGTAATTCATGTAAATGCCGCGAGGACTTTTGGTCAACGTATCATATAAATGCTTGATTATTCCTTCACTAAAGGGTTCTGTGTTAAATTGTTCAAATGGTTTTGCTCCCCAACCGTTAAAAATTGCGGTATCCCCAAATGACTTTTTCCACCAATAATCTCTACCAAACAAATTATTTTGTGCATCACGCATGTATTTTGTGTCGAAATACCCAAAGTTTTGATATAAATTTAAGTTCGTACTAAATAGGTTCAAATCGAATTTGAATCTCCCATCTACGAAACTCGCTGGATTGAGGTCATTTCCCATTACTCCAGCGTAATTACTCGTTGAAACACCAAGATAGTTTTGTGAAAAACCACTTGACACAAGCATCAAAAACAGGAATGGAAGTAAAAGGTTTTTCATAGTTTAATTATTGTATTGGATTAGATAGTTTCCAAGAAAGGTGGTGATTGAGAATCCTCTTGTTCCAAATCCTGAAAGTTCTATTTTTTGTTCGCCGTGTTTTGATGAATTATCGATAAGTTCACCTCGTTCGTTGAGCAAATATAACTCATTTTCAATGCCATCCAATAAAACGAAGGTCGTTTTCCCGCTTGAGTTTTCAAAAGTCGCGATTTCACTAATTTCATTTAAGTTGATAGACTTTCGCCAGATTATTTTTCCAGCTAAATCGAAAAGGGATAAAGTTGTTTGGTATTTAAACAAAATTCGTACACCCCGAGAACCCGAAATAATTTTAAAGTCATTACTGAAATTACCAACTGAAATATTCGATTTTTTGCCTTGAGCGTCAATTGTCAACAAGTTTCCTTTTTGATAGCTTACAGCATATATTCCTGAATTATCTTTCGACAAATGATAAAGGCTATCAACTGCAATTTTTAAAGTAGATTTTCTTTTTACCAAATCAACCATATACAACATTGAATTCGTTAATACCATTGCCTTGTTATTGTGAACGGCCATTTCCTTGATGTTTCCGGAACAAGAAAATTGTTTAATCGTTGTACCTTGTGCATTTATAATTGAAAAGTTATTGGCTGATGTCGCCACAAGAAATTCCTCTTTAGTTTTGTTGAAGAACCTTTTCGGTGCTACATTTTTGGTTGAAAGAAATCGGAATTGAGTTTTTCCGTAAATATCCAATAGTTGACATTCGTTTTTATTGAAAACATAGATATATTTTCCATCGTTTAAGTCCGATTGAATTTGAACTTCACCAACTAGCTGTTTTTCCCATTTCCTTAATCCATTTATATATCCCACAATTTTATTTGGTTCTGTTAAAGCGATAACGTTCCCTCGTTCATTGAAAACGGCGAAATCAATCACTTTTTCTCCTGGATTCATTGCAAAATAATCCCGATCTTTTTTAGCATCATTTTGTTGCGGGGTGTCATTTTTTACGAATGAAATGGCATGGCTATTATGCCCAATGATGCTTATCGCTTTTGTTTGCGTGGAGTCAATGATTCGAGCCGTTACTTTTTTAGGAAGATCACTATATACTCGCACCAATTTATCCTCATTTTGAGAAAGCGAGTGTCCCAATTTTATCTCAGTTAAAACCTCGTCTAAAAAATCTTTGTTGTGGGAAAGAAGACAGAATCCATCGCTTTCAGCAACATGCAATTGATCGTTAGTTCCTTGATTAATTAAGGATGAAAACTGAATATGATCATAAGTCGCAAATTCTTGATTTAATTCTGTTTTACTTAAGCTTTCATTCAGGTTTTGGATTGGGCTCTGTCCTTCGTTGAAATCAAAAATTGCTAATGATTCATTGTTATTTCTAAGAATTACAACACCGTGGTTCATCCAAGTTTGAAAAGGACTTTTATTAAAAACGGGTTCAATTGAAGCCAGGTAGTTTTTATCAAAGAATGAATAAGAATCAAATTTATCGGGAATAATACTTGCATACAGTTTTTTGTCTTCGTGTTTTTTAAATTTATTTGAACCAATT
The DNA here is from genome assembly GCA_964534395.1 of uncultured Lishizhenia sp. Lineage (GTDB taxonomy): Bacteria > Bacteroidota > Bacteroidia > Flavobacteriales_D > Crocinitomicaceae > UBA952. The sequence goes on along the minus strand of CAZHOW010000005.1, from coordinate 44,270 downwards.
TTTGTTTTCCTATAAAAATAAGTGCTGTTCGATTTTTTAAAAACATCACAAACTTCAACTCCGCCAGTTAGGTAGCTTATGATGCTGTAAGTGGCTTTTCGATCAGCCTGAATCACATTTTTATTTTGTGAAATTTCACATGCATGTAAGATTAACTGATTTTTCGCATATTCACCGCTGAATTTTCCAAATGAAAATTTGTGCAAGCCTTTTCGTTTGAAGGGATAAATGCCGTTTTTAAAAAGTGCTTCAACATTTATTTTATTCCATCGTTCTTTGCGCTCAATTACAAGTACAGGACGACTGGCACTTACAAAAAAACTTGCCGAATTTAATTTGTTGGCCAATGAATTGATAACAGCTTCATTTGTTGGAGGAAGTGCGATGTTATCCGTATTTCGATCAATTTCTCTCCAATCATGGATTACAATAACGCGTCGGTCGGATTCATCGAAGTAGGATAAAAAATTGGGACGTGTGTCAATTTTCAACAAATCGAATGATAAATAGGAAATCCAAATTAGCCCCAGGAAGCCCAAAGTCATCAAAACGTACCGATTCTTCATTGAAGTTTTTTTTCAAAATTAAATCGAATCTAGAGGCCGAACTAATGCAAGTTGATTTGTAATCAACAAGTGTATGTTTAACCTGTATAAATTTTATCTCAAGGTATCGAATGCCCCTTCAATGTGTTCGATATCCGTTCGAAAGGAATTATGAACGATTGATATGACATCAAAACGAACATCTAAATCAATTTGATTAGATTGCACATACTGATCTGCGACTTTAATGATTTGTTTTTGTTTTGACTTGGTGACCGCTCGCCATGGTTCACCAATCTCTGCTGTTTGCCTCGTTTTAACCTCTAGGATGATTAACTTGTTTTCAAATTTGGCAATGATATCAATTTCATTTTTTTGAAATCGAAAATTTCGTTCAACCATTTGAAACCCTTTTTTTTGAAGGTATCCGACTGAATATTCTTCTCCCCAATTTCCCAACTCGTCCTTTGTCATTTTTGATTTTTTACCTTAAGATACAAAAAATTGACAGGTTTTAAATTCGTTTGTGCGCTCGGAAAAGTATCTTTGAAAGAAAAAATGTCGAAAATTCTCATCAAAAATATCAAGGGACTTGTTCAAGTTGGCGAGGACTTGCCAAAAGTTAGAAAGGGAAAAGACATGCAAACACTGCCGATTCTTGAGAATGCTTTTTTGGCTTTAGAGAAAGGAGAAGTGATTGCCTATGGGCTGATGGAAGACTGGGAGGGAATTACCGATTGGCGTGATTTGGAAATAGTCGACGCGGATGGTTGTTTCGTTCTTCCAGCTTTTTGTGATTCACATACACATACCGTTTTTGCGAAAACACGAGAAGAGGAGTTTGTAGATCGAATTCATGGTTTGACGTACGAAGAAATTGCATTGAAAGGTGGAGGCATTTTAAATTCCGCTCGACGATTGGCAGAAATGTCTGAAGACGATTTAGTTGAACAAGCTCAAAACCGAATCAATAAAATGATTGCTCTAGGAACAGGTGCCATTGAGATTAAGTCGGGCTATGGATTGAGCGTTGAAGCTGAACTGAAAATACTTCGGGTGATTAAGAGATTGAAAGAAACCAACTCCATTTCCATCAAAGCAACTTTCTTAGGCGCACATGCATTTCCTCTCGAATACAAACAAAATCATCGGGGATACATTGACTTAATCATAAACGAAATGCTCCCTCAAATCGAAAAAGAGGGATTGGCGGATTACATCGACGTGTTTTGTGAGCGTAATTATTTTTCGGTAGAAGAAATGGAAGAAATCCTTCTTGCTGGAAAAAAACATGGATTGAAACCAAAGGTTCATGTCAATCAATTTTCAGCAATGGGCGGAGTTGCTAAAGCCATAGAATTAGGAGCACTTTCCGTTGATCATTTGGAAGAACTTACTGATGAAGACCTTGAAGCCTTAAAAAATTCTAATTGCATGCCAGTGATTCTTCCCGGTTGTTCACATTTCTTGGGAATTCCTTTTGGCGATGCCCGAAGAATGATGGATGCCGATTTGCCCGTCGCGTTGGCCAGTGATTTCAACCCAGGTTCAACCCCTAATTACAACCTATTTACCATTTGGTCGCTCGCTTGCATAAAAATGAAAATGACTCCTGAGGAAGCGCTGAATGCCTTGACTGTTAATGCAGCTTATGCCATGGACTTGAGCGAAACACACGGGAAGATTTGTTTGGGAAGTCGCAGCCCAATTATTTTAACGAATGAAATCCCTTCGCTAGCCTATCTTCCGTATTCATTTGGTGAGAACAATGTTCAACGCGTTTTTTTGAGTTGATTGATTCTTAAAGATTTCGATTATTTGCATAATATTATTCCAAATGATAATCAATTAATCTTCTTTCGTAAGATATTGGATTTGAATAAAATAAAGGAAGAGTTTCTGTAACGATGCCTATGTTTTCGGCATAGCGTGTGTTCATAAATCGCGGATTAACATTTAATTGCAACGGAGGAATCATATTAAATATGGACTGAAAATTTAGTGTTTGATAAGTTCCTGAGAGCGTCGTAACATTTAAATCAATGTCTGTCATCCATTCTTTAAGTTCATAATCTGAAGTGATAGAAGTTCGAAAAACTTGATTGAAATTTTCAGACGAAAACACTTTACGCCCTGTTTGATCTACAATGTAGTGGAGTGAGTCGCGCAAATAGCTGATTTGATTGACACCGGAAAATGGTGGACGAACATATTTGAAATATTGTTTCCCATTTATGACGGTATCTTTTTCAATTCGACAGGTATCAATTATTCCCATCGGTGTCTCAACGCCATTCGTATCAATCTCGTAGCGCACATACACCCAATAATTCCCAACTTTAAGTTGTCCATAATTTTTATAGTTGACTTGTGTCGTTTTTTTCTTGCAAGCCGTCGCTAAAACTAAAACGATGATTATGAATAAATTTATTTTCTTCATGGGAATTAATTGTCCGTGTTTAACGAATATAAGAGATCGATATTGTTGCGTTTTTTGTTAAAGGACAATTATTTGCTTGGGATTTAAATTTTGAATTCTATTTTTTCAAATCTCAAACGAGTAATATCCATTATCTTTACAAGGTAAATCAAAGGAATTATGCAACGTTATCAAAACTATGTTTTAGGTCAGTGGGTAGATGGTCAAGGCACTGAAACCAATCTCTATAATGCCATTAATGGGAATCAAATCGGAACCGTTTCCTCGGCTGGAATTGATTTTTCGGAAGTATTGGAGTATGGCCGAAAACATGGTCGTGCGTTGCGTAAAATGACGTTTCAAGAGCGAGGAAGAATGATTAAAGCATTGGCCTTATTTCTCATGGAGCGCAAATCAAAATATTATGAAGTTAGCGCTTGGACTGGAGCAACCAAAGTAGATTCTTGGATTGATATCGAAGGTGGGATCGGGAATTTATTTGCAAATGCGTCTTTGCGCCGACAATTTCCAGATTTACCTTATTATGTTGATGGAGTAGCGGCACCTCTTTCGAAAAACGGAACTTTCATCGGACATCACATCATGGTTCCGAAAGAAGGAGTAGCGGTGCATATTAATGCGTTTAACTTCCCAATTTGGGGAATGCTGGAAAAAATTGCAGTGAACCTCATGGCAGGCGTTCCTGCAATTGTGAAACCTTCTGAGTTTACGAGTTTTTTAACCGAAGTCATGGTGCGCGACATCATCGATTCCAACATATTGCCAGAAGGTTCTTTGCAATTGGTTTGTGGCTTAGGTCGTGGTTTAATTGACTCTGTTGACAGTCGCGATGTGGTAACCTTTACAGGCAGCGCAGCCACAGGAAAAATGTTGAAAGCACTTCCACAAATCGCAGCGGAAAGTGTTCCATTTAACCTAGAAGCAGATTCATTGAACGCAACAATCCTCGGACAGCATGCAACGCCCGGAACAGAAGAATTTGACTTGTTCATCAAAGAAACGGTTAAGGAAATTACCATCAAAGCCGGGCAAAAATGTACCGCGGTTCGACGTATCATTGTCCCTGAGAATTTAATCGAAGAAGTTCAAAAAGGAATTTCTGCACGATTAGCTTCCACAAAAATTGGAGATCCAAGTGTGGAAGGTGTTCGAATGGGAGCATTGGCAACGCGTCTTCAAGTGGAGCGTGTACGTGCAAACGTTGAAAAATTGGCTCAATCACAAGAAATTGTTTTTGGAGATTTAGATAACTTCGAAGTGACCGGTGCAGATAAAAACACAGGAGCTTTCTTTTCGCCGATTTTATTCTTGAACGACAATCCATTTGCGAAAACAGATGTTCACGAAATTGAAGCGTTCGGACCAGTTTCGACTATCATGCCATACAAAACATTGGATGATGCAATTGAATTGGCGAAAATGGGTAAGGGCTCGTTAGTTTCTTCAATCGTTACACCAAATGACAAAGAAGCAACTGAATACGTGGTTGGTGCGGCGAGCATGCACGGACGAATTTTAGTTTTAAATAAAGATTGTGCGAAAGAAAGCACAGGACATGGTTCTCCAATGCCGCTATTAACCCATGGTGGTCCGGGTAGAGCAGGAGGTGGAGAAGAAATGGGTGGTAAAAGAGGTGTATTGCATTATTTGCAACGCACAGCAATTCAAGGCCATCCAACAACCATTACCAAAATCACGCAACAATTCCAAGTGGGAGCTGAAATGCCAGAAGCAAATCCGCATGTGTTCCGAAAACATTTTGAAGAACTAGAAGTGGGAGAAACGGTTTTCACACACAAACACACGGTAACCGATGCCGACATAGTGAATTTTGCAAATGTTTCAGGAGATAATTTCTATGCGCACATGGACGCAACTTCGCTTGAAGGAACCATTTTTGAAAGACGTGTAGCACACGGTTATTTCGTGCTTTCCAAAGCTGCCGGGTTATTTGTTGACCCGAAGAAAGGTCCAGTTTTATTGAACTATGGACTAGACGAAGCACGTTTTACAAAACCTGTCTATCCCGGCGCGACAATTGGCGTTCGTTTTACAGTGAAAGAAAAAATCGACCAAGAAAAACGTTCCGAGGATGACATCCCAAAAGGAATCGTGAAGTTTTTAGTCGATGTTTATGATGAAACCGGGGAAACAGTCGCGCTTGCTACTATCTTGACGATGGTGAAGAAGTTGAATGGGTAGTGTACTTACTTTTTTTGCCGCGGCGGGCAAGCCTCCTTCGCTGTTACGGACCGCAACTTCGCTCTGACTTTCGTTAATGCTGTATGAAAGTTGGGTTAGATGCACCGATAATCTTTATTTAACGAAGAGAAAAATAAATTCTATTCCCACGGTCCCCGCGCATTGGAAAAACAACTTGGGACCCACTCGGTGAAGAATCGTAGAAATTTTGAACTGTTTGAGCGTAGCGAGTTTTTAAAATTTCAGATTCAAAACGAAGAAGGGTAAGTGATTTTTCCTAGCGTTAGACTTTTTTAGCTTCGCTGCTATTTCGTGGTGGTTCCTTTTTGGGGCAATGCCAAAAAGAACATTCAAATTATTTCTTTCTTTTACTTTTTTGCCTAAGCAGAAAAAAGTAACAAAAAACTGCTTTTTTCAACTTTCATAAGGCGTTTCTTTCAGAACACTCAGTCTTATCGCTACGTGCTTTTGTCCTTATGCTCCAGCAGAGCTGTCACGGACCGCAACTTCGCTCAGACTTTCGTTAACGCTGTATGAAAGTTGGGTGGGAGCTCAACTATTTCTTTTGAAACGAAGTTAATAATCGGTTTCTCCCCTAAGCTGTCCGCTTGCGGCAGGAGGGGAGATTAAGTCTGATGACTCTGACGAGTATCAGAATCCGTCAGAGACGGGTGATTCCTTTGTTTAGATGTTTCACCCTCCTCATTTTCCCAGCACTATCGTTTGGTCTTCAAAAGCGATGCTTTTTCTTCTCAATGGAGGAAGCTAAATTGGTGTGAAGAAAAATTTTATACACAACAAATTTGGTTTTTTTAAAAACGAAGAGAAAAATAAATTCTATTCCCACGATTCCGTGCCTTGAAAGATTAAACTGGGCAACGACACGACGAAGTTTCGTTTAAATTTCTGGCCTGTCGTCGGCCGCGGTCGGCTGTTTGAAGGGGAGGAACGACAACGAGTTTCGGGAATTTTAGCAACAAGGAAGATTGTGGGAAGTTGAATCTTTCTAGATGAAAAACAATCAATTTTTACCGAACAACCAATACCTTACCGACTTTCTTTCCTTTCGCTTCATTTTGCGCAGTCCAGATAAAGTAGACTCCACTCGCCGCTGGTTTGCCTTCAAGTGTGTTGCCATCCCAAGTAGCTGTACCTCCATTTGAGGTGGTTTTGTAAATCAGATTTCCCGCTACATCGGTAACTTTCACATCTGAATCGTATCGGATTCCCTGAATTGTAATCGGACCGAGATAACCCGGTCTAACGGGATTTGGAAATACTTTCGTGCTGGCATAATCCGGATCTTCGTATGTTGCATCCGTGCGATAAGAAACCAAGCCTTTATCGGTCACAATAAACAACTCTCCTGTTGTTTGATCAAGTTTTAAATCGTAAACGATATCCGAAATTATAGGAGAGTTCTCAGTTGTGTGTTGCTCGATAATTTCCGAACCATCAGCAGACAACAGCAAAATTCCTGCATTTGCCGTGGCAATCCATTTACGGTTTCCTCCATCTACTTCAATATCTGTGATATGTGTTGAACCCAAGACATATTCAACATTTCCTTCATATTGAACCTTTATGCGTTGGGCATCATATTCTCCCGAATTCGCATCAAAAGCCGAGCTACCACCATATAAAATAGCGAATCCCGCATCCGTTCCAATCCAAATTTCGCCCTCAAAATCAGCTGCAATGGCTGTAACGTTGTCTGATGGTAAGTTACCATAATTTTCACCGGATCGCAATTGAACTCGTTTGTCATCGCTCGTGTTGGATATTGTTGCATTTGTATTATATCCAAACAAACCTGCATTGTCGGTTGCGCACCAGATATTTCCATCAAAATCAACAATCATTTTTTTAGTGTACTTGTTTTTTGCGCTTGTTCCCAAGTCAAAATTGTACCAAAGACCGTCGCTTGTTTTCACATTTAAGGGCCGATCTGTATAACCATTCAAACACCATAAATTTCCTTTGTCATCATAACAAACATCTGAAACCAAGTAAGAACCGCTTCCTGACGCACTAATTTGTAGGGTGGAATTGGTGTCTGCAAACACTTTTCCTTCTCCATTAGTAAATATAGTAACCGGAACTTCTGAAGGTGTACAAACAGCGTATTCGTCAATGTTCTTCGGATTAATGGAAACATCCAAGATATCCCAAATATTTTTTCCTTGCCAACAAGACTCTTCGTAAATATCTGTAAATGACCATTTTTCATTTTCAAAAAAATGAATCCCGTTTTTGGAATAAGCAGGGAATTTACCGTCAAGGTAGCCGGAAGCAATCGCTGTTTTTCCTTCTTGCGAATCAATTGAATAGACAAAGGTGTTTTTGGTGCCCTCAATTGGAAAGAGGTCAAAGGAAAAGTACTGTTTAGGAAACCAAACCAACCCTAGCTTTTTGTCTGCAACCCAAATTCCGGTGCTGTTTTTGGATGAATTACTTACTAAAAATTCTTGGTTAAAGGTTCCTGTCGCGTAAAGACTTGTTTGAATGAAATTTGAATCGTGAAGGGCGTATCCACCTTGAACATTTATTACAAACGTATTATCATCAAGCGTTTTAATGGAATTAATTTTAGCCGACCACGTGAAGTTTGAGACAACTTGATTTCCCGAAGAAGAAATTCGGTAAACTGTATCAGCATTTGGTCCTGCGATTTTTCGAAGAACAACAAGATGTGAATTAAAAACTTCAATATCCTTGTAGCTTCCAGCCGATAATGAGTTTAACCTAGTGTCAACACTCCATTGAGATTGGTCTGCCAATGCGGGATTTGTTACATTTCCGTAAAGCAGTTTTGTTGGTGTTAAAGCAAATAAGGTGTCACTTTTAAAGCATAGGTCTGAAATTGATTCCAACGAATTTGTGGGGTAGTAAGTGTCTTTTATTTCATTTTTTACCGGATCTAATTTCAAAATAGCAAAATCACAAGCCACATAAATAAAGCTTCCGTTTTTCTCGAATCTATTGATGCGTTTTGAATTCGAAATCTGAGCCAGTTTTAACGCAGGAATATTATAAATGATGTCGTTTTTTAACTTATCAATATTCCCATTGGCGTAACCGATATACAAAGCATCATCCGTTTCATCCAAATAAAGACACGTAATTTCGATGTCTGATAATCGATTGAGAGCATTGTAAAGTGAATGACTTTTATCAGCTAGTTCTAAAACCGAAAGTCCATTTTTGTATGCAGTATATACTTGCTTTTCTGATGCAACCACATCAATTGCTTCGCTTGTTGACGAATGAAATCGCCATTCGCCCGTTCCAATTTGGGAAAAAGCCAAGGTATTCAAAATTAGAGCAACAAGACAAAGTATTAATTTCATTTATTTGAACGTTCAATTATTTTCAAACGTTCAAATGTAAGATTTGTTGTTCAAACTTAAAACAGTATTTGTAGCTAAAAAGCTGTTGAGAAATCTAAAGATAAAATCACGCACTACTAAGTTTTATTAAGTTTGAGTACTTTTGAGGTATAACGAAATGGGAATTCAAGACCTACTTAAATTGAAACCAAGAAATAAGAATTGGATTTTTATTCCCCTAATTGTTTTTGTCTATTGGCAAGTTGCGTTTTGCACGGCAGCATTGAAATGGGATTTACTTGATGTCGTTTTTCCGTTTCGATATCATTTTTCCTCATCAATTTTAAGCGGAAATTTCCCTTTGTGGAATCCGTATATTCAAACGGGAGTTCCGTTTTATGCCGATTTGCAAGCACCAACCTATTATCCTGAACTTCTTGCTGTTAGTTCCCTTGGAGGATATACGATTTATTGGATGCACTTTTTATCGATTGCCTACCTAGTTGTCGCATTCTTTGGTGTCCGTCGGCTCATTCGTTTTTTTCAATATTCAGACTGGGTTGGATCGATGTGTGCGTTTATTTATGTTTGCTCAGGATTTTTTGTAGGTCACGGCCAACATTTTTTTCTATTGGTTGGGTCAGCTTGGTTGCCCTGGGTGATTTGGGCTTATTTAGTTTTTACTGAAGAAAGAAATCAGCGCACCGCCATTGTATTTATTTTAACCTCGTTTTTAATGCTCACGGGCAGTTACCAAGCTTTGAGTATTTGTTTATTTTATCTGCTTTTGACTTTGTTTTTCGTTAAAGCTTATCATATTCTGATGCAAACTCGAAAGGAACTGCTTTCATTTTTATTTTGGCATGCGGGAGTCGGGCTTGTTTTACTCGTAATGTTGAGCCCAATGCTGTTGGCTATCATTGAGGTTAGTCCACAAGTTGATCGTTTATCCAATGGTGTTACATGGGAAAAAGCCGCTTCCTATGGACAAAGTTTTAAAAGTTTACTGAGTTTTTTCGCTCCATTGTCGGTTGCCAAAACCAATGAATTTTTCGGAAACATTGATTCATCCATGCTCAATCATTATGTTGGAGTAATTAGTTTGTTTTTTGCTTTTTTTGGATGGAATTCGAAGCGGTCCGTTTTTGAATGGATTTTGTTGATTTTTGGTTTGATCATAGGTTCGATGTCGTTTTCGGATTTGCCGATTCGTAAAATCATGTTTGAATATGTTCCGATGATGAATTTATTTTTACAGGCACCTTACGTTCGTGTTTTTTTAATTTTAGGAATCGTCGTTTTCATTGCGGGAGGTCTCAAAAAATGGAGAGAAGAATCCTATCCTTGGAAACAAGCTTTGTTCCCTTTCGTTGCGCTGATAGCATTAAGTACTTTTTTCGCATTCTGCTGGGGAAGCTTCGATTTGAGCAATTTCTTTCGGGATTGGTTAAACCCAACTAATTTTTGGGACGGCTGGGCGAAATTCGAATTTTCCAGGTTATTGGCGTTCCAATGGATTTTAAATAGCTTGTTTTTGTTAACACTTTTGTTAATCGTGCTATTTTCAAAAAAAATGAAGCGCCCACATTTATGGGTTTCTTCTCTCCTATTCCTTGAGCTGTTTCTGGCTTCCCAATGGAATCAATCCGAGACGTATGTCGATAGAAATTTCAAACCTGCTTATTTACAGAAAAGTATAGACTTGACGCCGAAAGGCTTTCCCGTACCTCACTTGACACCGATAGGATATAACGACGAACAGCATGCATTCATTTCTCCTTTTTGGCGAAACACATCCATTTTTCAAAAAGAAATTTCATTCAGCGCTTTTTCCTCGTTTGAATTGAACAATTTCAGTTATTTAGATGACAAAAATGCCAACTTAAAAAGCTGGGTTTTACGTCAAGCGATAGTTTATTTAAGCGATCAAGCGATGCCATTTTCTTCATTTGAAAAAGCAATTAAAGATGACAAGCTTAACCCAACTTGCGTGTTTGCTGAATCCGTTGAATTCAACAAGCTGAAGAAAATAAAACTGAATTCCGATTCCAAAGATCAACTCAAAATAGCGGCATTTTCACCAAATGAGATTAGAATAAAAACGCGGACACGAAATAAGCAATTACTTGTTTTACAGCAGTCGTTTCAACCCGAGTGGAATGCACTTATTAATGGGAAGAAGGTTGACATTTTCCGAGTAAACAAGAATTATCAAGCAATTATTTTACCTGCAGGGGTGCATTCAATTGATTTCAATTTTGAAAAGAAGAGCACTGTGATTCTTTACTTCGTTTCGCAGCTAATTTTTTGGTTTCTGTTGGTTTATCTTATTTATTTGAATCTTAGTAATGAACATAAATCAAAGCGGATATATACGTTGATTTTCATCCTTCCACTTGTGTTAATTTCTTATTGGGCTATAACTGTTTATGATGGAAACCACAATTTATTAAACACAAAACAGCAACTTTTGTCTGATTGGAAAAAAAGACGTTTTTGCAAACGCATCGAATTAACGAAAACAATCAAAATCACGAACAAAGACGAATACATTAATCTCGGAAAATGGAATTTTAATGAGCTTAAAAGTCCTTCAGTAATGCGAATTCAAGCTAATTGCAAAATGGACTCCATTCAACCGACCTTGCTCGTTTATGAAGTTATAAGAGATGGAAAGTCCGTGAAATGGGAGGCGATGAAACTCGAGCGTCAGATGGAATTTAAAGATGAATTTAATCGCCTTTTATTTATGCGAAACCTATCGGATTTGAAAAAGAATGATGAGGTAATTCTCTATGTTTGGAACACATCCAAATCTTTCATTCAATTGAAAAATGTAATAATTGAATTTTTGAAATAATAGCTTTTAGTTGCGTTTTTTCAAAATCAAAAGAGCCTCATTTTTATCAGCGATTACCCATTCACCACTTGCTAAAAAGTCATCAATTGCCTTTTGGTAAGTTTCGTCAGTTAACGGATACTTATTAGTCTCAGCCGGGATCAAAGCAATGTAATTAGCCTCGCCAATAAATGGATAGTGGTAAATGTAATCCCGAAATGCCAAATGCGGACAAAGTGGTGATTGAGCGCTAACCTTCGCGTTTTTTGGAATTTTAGCTAATATGCGGTGTGCCTCTCCAACATTGAAATCCCGAACCCAATGAGATTTCTTGTAGAATTGGCTATTTTCTCGGTTGTAATATTCCGAAGTTCGATGATCTAAAAAACTGATGTTGGAAATCAACGTAATTCCCATTCCCAAATATGCAATTGGTAGTTGCCATTTCTTGATTTTAACCAAAACAGTGTAGAATGCGATGACTAAAATGGGTGCAAATTCAATCGAATAATGAACGCTAATTCCCCACCGCATAGGAATATCATTGAAGACTTTTTGAGCGATGATTGGAATCAGCATTATTAAATATTCTGGAGCTAGAAATAACGCCAACCCCCCGGCAAGTAGAATCGCTATATACGTTTCTGTTTTTATCCAATCGTATGCAGGGTCTCCTGAATGATTAACAAAAAGCAATTCCAATGCCTTTAACGGGTGCTTGATAATATTGATTATCACCTCACCAAAATTAGATCCAAGTGCATTGAATGAATTGTGTAAATAATCCCTTCCCGGAGTTGCAAGCGCAGGAATGACCACTTTAATGATCAAAACAAAATAGAACAAGGCCAAAAATGTAAACCCGAGGCTTACTAACGCCATTTTTCTATTTTTTTGAAACGCGTATTTCCAACCTAAACCAAGTCCGATGAAAACAGCCCACAGTGCCATGTTCTCTTTGGCGATTAAAATTAAAACAAAAAACAAAATGCTCTGTTTCCATTTTTCTTGGTCGAAATAATACAAAAACCACGGAACAAACATCGTTGCCACAACATTGTCGTGGTAATCAAAACACAACGCCGAATAAATACCCCAAATTGAAAAAAAATGAATAAGCGCAATGCGTGATAGGTTCTCGTTATTTGTTATTCTGCTTACGTACTTATAAATACCCAGACCTCCGAAGAGAATCGCTGCAATTTGAAAGATCAGCATGGTCCATGATCCAAAAATCCAATAGAATGGCGAAACGAGTATGGGGTATAGCGAAAAATGATCAGACAATACATTCGTAAATGAGGGCTGCATGATCATACAGTCATTCCATCGAAAATGGGCGTAATCGAAAATCGCATTATGGTTTATCCCAAGATCCCAGCCGTAAGTTCTGAAATTGTAATGATTGACAAGAGAAATCGAGGAAAATAAAAGCCCAAAAAACAAGAAGATACTAACTAATGTATAATTTGAAATTCTGAGCGTTGTCATTTTAGTTTTTTTCTTCGATGATGTAATGTGGACGATTCTTACTTTCCGAGAACAATTTCCCTAAATAAATACCAACAATTCCCAACATGATAAGTTGAATGCCACCGATGAAAAGAATCGACGCGATTAATGACGTCCAACCGGTAACGGCCATATTCGTAAAGATCGAAATATAAATAGCGTATATCCCGTAAATGAAAGAGCACAACGCTAAAAATGCTCCCAAATAAATGGAAAAATATAGTGGTTTGGCACTTGAAGAGGTGATTCCTGTTAAAGCAAACCGAACCATTTTTGAAAAGGTGTATTTTGTGCTGCCCGAAAAACGTTCATTCGGAACATATTCTACGCCGATTTGCTTGAATCCGAGACCGGGAATTATCCCGCGATAAAACAGATTGTTTTCTTTGAAATTTCTCAAAGCTTCGACCACGGATCGATCTAAAAGTCGGAAATCTGCGGTTCCTTCCTCTAATTTAGTTTCAGAAAGGTAATTGACCAGTTTATAAAACAAGCGAGAACTTAGTCGTTTGAAAAAAGACAAATCGTTAGTGTCTTTTCGTTTTGTGTAAACGACTTTGTAACCTGCTTTCCAATGTTCGATTAGCGTTGGGATTAACTCAGGTGGATGTTGTAAATCGGCGTCCAAACTAATTACCGCATCACCTTTTGCGTGGTCAAGTCCTGCGCGCAACGCATTTTGATGACCGAAATTTCTACTGAAATGTATGTATTTAACAGAAGCGTCTTTTTCTGTTAAGTTTTTAATTTTTAACAGAGAATCATCCTTGCTTCCATCGTTCACAAACAGAATTTCATACCTTGAAACCTCACAGGATGTTAGAATCGATGAAAGTTTTTCATACAACACATGGACATTTCCTTCTTCATTGAAACAGGGAATGATTATGGATATTTCAGGATTTGCCATTCAATGTGTTATTGAGAAACGAAATTACGGCTTTTAATGGAATATTTGACGGCTTCAAACTAATTGAGGCTAGCTAAAACCATTACAAATATTAGTTAATATACGAAATATTAGGCTTTCAAAGATATGTCTTATGATTAGCTAATAGCCACTTTTGTTACCTCTTAATTATTAGTGCTCTATCATAGTAAGTCATTTGTGAATAGGTTTTGATTTAAGATTACATTATCTTCAAGCCCTTTATCTACTAACCATTTTTTAAAATTTAAAACTTTTTTTTCTTCCATTATCCCACAGTTTGATTCATCCCCAAAATATGGTATTGAAAAAGATAATGATGATTTTAAATCGATGTTATTCAAATCATACTCGGTAACATATCGCTTTAAAATATTTACTGTTTCAGATATGTTGTTTTTTGCAAACAAGAATCCTTTTTGGGTACACTTAATGAATTTTGAATAAAGAGCTTTATTCAAAACTAAATTTTCTTTTTTAGTTATGACAACAGGTGAATATCCATAAGGGATATTATACGCTGCTAATTCGAATTTGTCGAGTTCAATTCCCTTTGTTTTTGCCTCAATTCCTTCCCAGTTGTCAAAAATCCATGTTGAATCTGCTTGGCCAGTTATTAAAGTGTTCCATATACCAAGTTTTTCAGGGTAAATTATTTTTATGTCACCTTTTCCACCATCATTTTTAATCATTTCTTTTACGATGTGGTCTTCATAACGAGCTTTGTATGAAGCATATATTTTACCATCAAGTAGCTTTGGAGATATAATATTAGAAGATTTAAGCGAAACAATACAGCTTAAGTCTTTTTGAAAAATTGCGTAAATCGCGATTGCTTCAACATGATTTTCTTTGTTATTCAAACTTATTACTGTCTCAAAGGGTCCAATTGCAAAGTCTACAATGTCAAGTTCTAATTTTTTACCCGGCGTCATTGCGTAATTATCATTTGCAGGATCTAAAATTTCTAGTTCTATAAATTGTTGAGCGTAAATGCCAAGTTCTTTTGCAATAATAAATCCTATATGATTGACATTTGGATACCAATCAAGTGCTAATTTTAACTTTGTCATAGTTATGTTTTTGATTAAATGTATTTAACTCACAGAAAAACCAGTTTGTTCAAGATGTCTTCACTAGACTGAAGTGAAGTTTATTGCTTGATGCTAAATTACTGAAAAAACAAATAAATATGCTGTGAAAACATTCCTTTCAAACAAAATTTAGCACTAACTTTGCGGCTCATTTTCCCATCTTATGAGTCAATTAAAAAAAATCCAATCCGCCTTAATTTCAGTATATTACAAGGATGGGCTGGAAGAATTAGTTCGTGAACTAAACAGCAACGATGTAACTATTTATTCAACAGGAGGAACACAAGCTTTTATTGAAGGTTTAGGAATTCCCGTAACGCCGGTTGAAACATTAACAAGTTTTCCTGAAATCTTGGGCGGACGCGTAAAAACTTTGCATCCAAAGATTTTTGGTGGGATTTTGAACAGACGAGATTTAACGGAAGATCAGGAAGCACTTGCCACGCATGACATTCCTCAAATCGACTTGGTAATTGTTGACCTTTATCCGTTTGAAGAAACAGTCACTTCTGGTGCAAGTCATGAAGCAATTATTGAAAAAATCGATATTGGCGGAATTTCTTTGATTCGTGCGGCAGCGAAAAACTTTCAGGATGTTGTGATTATTCCGTCTGTGAATCAATATGAAAAATTACTTGCTATTTTAAAAGCGCAAAACGGTGCAACAACCTTGGAGCAACGCATGGATTTTGCAGGCGAAGCTTTTCATGTTTCTTCCCATTATGATACGATGATACACAATTACTTTTTGAAAGGAGAAACGTCTTATTTTAAAACAAGTATTGCTGAAAGTGAATCGTTGCGTTATGGAGAAAATCCGCATCAAAAAGGAGTTTTTTACGGAGATTTGAATGCTGTTTTCGATAAACTTCACGGTAAGGAACTTTCATACAACAATTTATTGGATGTTGACGCTGCGGTTAATTTGATACAAGAATTTTCAACGGATGGACCAACATTTGCCATTTTGAAACACAATAATGCATGTGGAATTGCGACTAGAGAGAACATTAAAGAAGCGTATGAGGCTGCATTGGCTGCAGATCCAGTGAGTGCTTTTGGTGGAATTTTGATTTCAAATGCATTCATAGATTTGGAAACAGCAACTCTGATAAATGACTTGTTTTGTGAGGTTTTAATTGCCCCAGGCTACGATTCGGAAGGCTTGGAATTGCTAAAATCCAAGAAGAATCGAATTATTTTGGTTCAAAAAGAAACTGTTTTGCCGCAAAAACAATTCAGAACAATTTTAAATGGCGTTTTAGTTCAAGATAAAGATTCAAAAATCGAGACGAAAGCGGATTTGGAAGTAAAAACGAATGTAGCTCCAAATGAACAAGAAATTGAAGATTTGATTTTTGCAAACAAAATAGCGAAGCATACTAAATCTAACACGATCGTTCTCGCGAAAAACGGTCAACTTTTGGCAAGCGGAACCGGACAAACTTCTCGCGTTGACGCATTAAGACAAGCTATTCATAAAGCGAAATCATTTAATTTTAATTTGAAGGGTTCTGTGATGGCTAGTGACGCGTTTTTCCCCTTTCCTGATTGTGTTGAAATAGCTCATAATGAGGGCGTTGAAGCTGTAATTCAGCCAGGTGGTTCTGTAAAAGATCAATTATCAATTGACTATTGCAATGAAAACGAAATGAAAATGGTTTTTACTGGAATTCGTCATTTTAAACATTAACTTCGTATATTTACGAATAATTGCGAGGATTCCACTATTTTTTGTAGAATTTTGAGCAATTTTTTAAAAGTGGGAACTCGTAATGGGATTGTTTAGTTTTTTAACTCAGGAAATCGCAATTGACCTTGGAACGGCCAACACACTTATTATTTGGAATGATAAAGTGGTTGTAGATGAGCCGTCAATCGTTGCAAAAGATATTCAAAGCGGCAAAGTGGTGGCCATCGGAAAGAAGGCACAGCAAATGCATGGTAAGACGCATAAATTAATTGAGACGGTTCGTCCGTTGAAGGATGGTGTAATTGCGGACTTCCAAAGCGCGGAGCAAATGATCCGTGGGATGATCAAAATGATTAATCCTGGAAGAAGTTTGTTTAACCCGACACTTCGAATGGTTATTTGTATTCCATCGGGAATTACGGAGGTTGAAAAACGCGCCGTTCGTGACTCTGCTGAACATGCTGGTGCTAAAGAAGTGTATTTGATTCACGAACCAATGGCAGCGGCGATTGGAATTGGAATTGACGTTGAAGAACCGATGGGTAATATGATCATCGATATCGGTGGTGGTACCTCTGAAATTGCCGTAATTGCTTTAGGCGGAATTGTTTGTGATAAATCAATCCGAATTGCTGGTGATGATTTTACAAATGACATTGAAGAATACATGCGTCGTCAACACAATATTCTTGTTGGTGAGCGCACTGCAGAACAGATAAAAATTGAAGTAGGAGCGGCTTTGCCTGAATTAGATGAGCCACCTGCAGATTTCGCGGTTCGTGGTCGTGACTTGATGACCGGAATTCCAAAAGAAATCATGGTTTCGTACGTGGAGGTTGCACATGCCCTAGACAAAACCATCTCTAAAATCGAGGAAGCGATATTGAGCGCTTTGGAGATGACGCCGCCAGAACTTTCTGCGGATATTTACAAAACAGGAATTTATTTAGCAGGAGGTGGATCAATGCTTAGGGGATTAGATAAGCGGATTTCAGCAAAAACAAAATTACCTGTTCACATTGCTGAAGATCCACTTCGAGCGGTGGCAAGAGGAACGAGTATTGCGTTGAAAAACATTGATAAGTATCAATTCTTGATTCGCGACTAACATTTTGAGTGTTTGATTGTTTCTCTAGCATGAAAGCACTTTTATTTGTTTCTTGCCTCTTTCTTTTTCCGCTTTCGAAGAGCAAACTCACGGTTGAGGTTAAATCAATTCCCAATGAGAAAGGAACTATTTTCATCGGACTCTTTCGTCCTAAAGATGAGTTTCCAGTTTTTGGCAAACAATATATTGGGAAAATAATTCCGGTTTCAGGAAAAAAGATGACCTATACGTTTAATGAACTTGCTAATGGACAATATGCTTTAGCTATTTTCCATGATGAAAACAAAAATGGCAAGTTGGATAAAAACTATTTAGGCATTCCAACTGAGGCGTACGGTTTTTCAAATAATGCAAGAAGAACATTTAGCGCTCCAAGTTTTGAAGAAGCGGAGATAAACTTAAAGTCTGATTTAACGATTTCAATTACGTTAAAATAGTTTCCAATATTCTGATTTAGTCATACAAAGTGTAATTCCATATATATGATTTACTCCAGAATATAAGACCAGCTAAGTGTGATTGAAAGCATTATTATGATACCAAAAATTATAGCTAACCAAAATCTTCTTAAAAAGAAACTTCTACGCTCTAAAATCGGCATCATTTTCAACTGAACTTCTTCACTTTGATTTATGGTTAGAAAAGTGACAGATAACCAAACAATGGTTGTAAGGATTGTTACCGCTAAAATACGAGTTTCTTCCATTGGAAAATTCTTGATGGGTAACAAAGTGTGAAGTTGAGGATAAAGCAAGGTAAAAACAGCCGAACTCAACATCGCGCTCAATTGAGACCAAGCATTAATTCGAAACCAAATCCAGCGAAGGATATAAACTGGAGCAACGCCAGCCGCTATGGAGAAAGTAATTTTAATAAGAGTTTGTAAACTGTCAATTTGTAAGGCGAAAAGAATTGACATTATACTCAGAAAAAGCATGCTAGAAAAAGACACAATGCGGATTTTTTTATCTGAAGAATTCGGATTTACGTATTGCTTGTAACCATCCATTGTTAAAAAGGAAGCTCCCCAATTCAAAAGTGATTCTGCTGTAGTAATAAACATTCCAAAAAATCCCAATAGAACGAGTGGTTTTAAAGAATTAGCGACTGAACCAAATACGGTTACCACATATTGAATTTCGTTTGAGGAATTGTCGTGTGATAGCCCCAAAATCATAAAAATGTGTCCGAGAATGAAAAAGCTCAAAATCAGTGAAATTGCCGTCGGGAGCAGTCCGGTTAGCATTGCGTTTTTTGTTCCTTTTACAGCTGTAAAACGAGCCATTTCGGGTCCGCCTCCATCAAACAAGTAACAACTCCACCATTGGATACCAAGAAAAACTACAAGCGAAAACCAAGCATTCCTATCATGTGTTGCAGGAACTAAATTCCGTTTTTCAGGGTGCTTATCAAAAAAGGTAAAAATCCCGTCCCAACCTTGTCCAGTATTCCAAACGGAATAAAAAATGATACTGAAACTAATAAAGTAAATTACAGCATGCAATGCATCCATCTTTAATTTCAGATCCAACACATTTTTTAGCGAGAATAGACATAAAATCAATCCTGTTATTAGGATAGCATTCTTGGGATTAACATCAAAATAAATTTGAATTACCCTTGAAAATCCCAAAACATGAAAGCAAAGCAATAACGCAACAACTAATCCTCCAACGTAAATAGCACGAAAAAGGTGGAGGATTTTACCGCTTTTCCCTGGAAACCTAAAGAGTAAAAATTGGTTATCCGTAATAAAATCCATTTTTTGCCAAAGCGGTGCAAAGACGATCGGAACAACGAAAGCCCCAAGCCAACCAGCCCAAACCATCCACATTCCTTGCATCCCATGCTCTGCTATTAATCCAGTCAGAAATTGACCTTGATCAACGGATAAATAGAACATATACAGCGAAAGACCTGAAATAACCCAGGAAACTTTTTTGTTTGATTTGAAAACAGAGTTAAACCACTCTTTTTTTTGAAGAAAAGTTAGCGTGATAATTAGAGTCAAATAGAGCGCAAGAGTGAGCACAATGTCAATGAAGTTAAATAAAGTGTGTAAATCGTATTTTATTATTGGTTAGATGTTAAAAATAATATTTTTCTCAGATAATTTTATTCAATATCCAATTAAAACTAAGTGTGGAATAACGAGGTAAATGGAGATTTTCATTTGCTTTTTTCCCGATAAAAAATTCGTTTAAAATATGTATCATTAAAAGATAATAATCGGATATTTAACGATTATACATATTCTTTTTTTAGAAATATGTAAAAATATATTATAATAAACGGAAATAATACGATTTATTGTTGTAATTTTAGCTTTGTGAATTTAAGGAGAAAAATCAAAACGTATACCGACGCACCATTATCTCATAATGTAGTAATGGATGTCTTGGCTACCTATAACCGACCTAATGACAAAATCAGCGAAATGATTAAAAGTGGAGAACTGATTTCGTTGCGTCGTGGTTTATACGTTCCTGGACCGGAGTTGGATTTGCCAATTCCAGACAGTTTTGTTATTGCTAATCATTTGCGAGGGCCAAGTTATATTTCTTTGGAAACGGCACTTTCTTATTGGGGTTTAATTCCAGAGCGAGTGTATGAAATTAGTTCTGTGTCTACGAAAACCTCAAAATCCTACGAAACGTCACTTGGTCGATTTAGTTTTCAGTTTTCACCTACTCCATTTTATTCATTTGGAATCAAAAGTGTGCGACTCACCGAGTTTCAAACAGCCTTAGTTGCTTCTCCCGAAAAAGCGCTATGTGATAAAATTGTTTTGACTTCCGGAATTCAACTGCGGAGCATATCCCAAACAATGGATTTTCTCGTAGAGGATTTACGTATCGATGAAGAACAGCTTCAAGCATTGGATATCGAAGCAATACATTCATGGGTGGAGGACGCTCCAAAAAAGACGAGTTTACAAATGCTTGTTAATACGATGCAACGCTTATGATGAAAGAATGGATTGCGGAGTTTAATCCGCAAAATGAAGAGGAAACACTGGCCGCAATGCGTGAAATCATGCAGGAAATTGCGCTTGCGGCTTTGTCAAGAACTGATTTTTTTAAGAAAGCCGCTTTTTATGGCGGAACGGCCTTGCGTATCTTTCACGGACTCGATCGCTATTCAGAAGATTTGGATTTCTCTCTTTTGGAAAAAGAACCGAGTTTTTCGTTGACACCCTATTTTTCGTCAATTACAGATGAATTCGAAGCATTGGGATTACGAGTAAGCATCCGAGAAAAAGACAAACGCATAAAAACACAAATTGATTCAGCATTTTTGAAATCAGAAACATTATGGCAAGAATTGGTTTTAGAGGACATTGTAAAGCAACACGGAATATCCTCTAATAAATCCATTAAAATCAAGATTGAAATTGACCGAATTCCTCCATTGGGTTTTGAAACGGAAGAAAAACTTTTGATAAAGCCTTTTTCTTTTTATGTAAATTGTTTTTCATTACCGAGTTTATTTGCAGGAAAGCTACATGCGCTCTTGTTTAGGAAATGGAAAAACCGAGTAAAAGGTCGTGATTGGTATGATCTGGAATGGTATATCCGAAAAGGGATTCCGTTGAATATTAATCATTTTTTAAAACGTGCAATTGAGACAGGTGATTGGAAAGAAGAAACGATTCAAAAAAAGGATATTTTAGTTTTACTCCAAGAAAAAATTGAATCTGTTTCTTTCGATTCAATAAAAGACGATGTTCGTAAATTCATTCGCCATGATGAACAATTAAAAATTTGGAATGCCAGTTATTTTAAAGATTTGATTGGGAAAATGAGGTTTGTTGAGTGATAAATAAAAAATACGAGCCACCGTTTTTGAATACGATGAATGGATATTAAATCTAAGCAGTTTGTTTTTAAAAATTCAATCCAACCTGCTCTATTTCTTCGAAGAAGTTATCTTGATTAATTACTGAGAACTTTGTTTCACCATAGAGATTTGTAAAACTCTTTGTTAATCGT
This sequence comes from uncultured Lishizhenia sp., assembly GCA_964534395.1. GTDB lineage: Bacteria > Bacteroidota > Bacteroidia > Flavobacteriales_D > Crocinitomicaceae > UBA952. The sequence goes on along the minus strand of CAZHOW010000005.1, from coordinate 22,588 downwards.
GCGGTTTTCGATTTATTCCATTTAATCTCAACTGTTTTCAATACACCATTCTTTTCTAGAATTAAATCAATTTCACGTTGGTCAATATTTCTCCAAAAATAAAAGTTAGCATGAATTTGTTTATACTCATTTTGTTTTCTCAATTCATTGATGATGAAATTTTCAAAAAGCGCTCCTGCATCATTTCGAATTTCAATTGGACGAAAATCATTTATCAATGCGTTCCGAATCCCCAAATCATTAAAATAAATCTTCTTTGATTTTTTCAATTCCGTTCGATGATTTGAGTGGTAGGCCGGTAGTTTGTAGATGACAAATGCTTGAACTAACAATTCAATATAACTCTCAACCGTTTGATTATCAAGTTTTAAGTTTTTTGAAAGTTCATTGTAATTTACTTCTGATCCGATTTGCCACGCTAGTAATTTTAATAACTCTAACATTTTTTCAGGCTTTTTCAACCCTTTGAACAAGAATATATCTTTGTATAAGTAGCTTTCAGATAAAAAACGCAATCTTCGTTCAGCTTCTTGACGATTTGTCACGATTTCAGGATAATAACCAAAAATCAATCGTTGCGGAAGTTGCCTTAACTCTTCCAATAAACTTGTGTTTTGAACCATTTCTTGAAATGAAAGTGGAAAAAGCGAAAATTCAAATTTTCTTCCAGTCAATGGTTCATTCAAGGAGTTTCTCAATTCAAATGCACTCGAACCGCTTGCAACTACTTGTATCTCTTTGACGTAGTCTGCAAATAATTTGAGAACTGAACCAATTCCTTCAATTTTTTGAGCTTCGTCAATAACAACGATTTTATGATCGCCTGCAATTTGTTTTAACCGTGCACTATTGATATTTTTCAGTAACTGTTGAACATCTGTATTTTCACCATCCAACCATAAGGTTTTGTTCGAATTACAAATAGGTAATATTTTAATCAGTGTGCTTTTACCAACTTGTCGAGCACCGAGAATAATGATAACTTTCCCTTTGAAAAAGTCTTTTTCAATGCTTAATGAAATTTCCCGTTCAACCGACATTTACCTATTATTTTCGACCATATTCGCAAATATACTACTTTATTTTAGGAATAAATCAAAATAAATAGACTTTTGATAATTATAAAATTCCCCCACCATTTTTGAATACGATGAGGGAATGCAGCGAGTTTAAGTAATTATTGCTTGATTAACTTCGTGATAATTGCACTATTTTCTATCGACAAATAGTATGGTCCTCGGGCAACATCTTGAAGTTCAATTTGCTCTTGAGTTGATCGTATTTTTCCATTTAAAATAACTCTCCCCGAAAAATCTTGGATGGAATACGAATATGAAGTATTTCAAATTAAATCTGATAAAACTTTGAGCCGAATATTTATGATTAACTGATTTTGGTTAATATGGCTTTCTTCTATCCATACAGTTTTTAGTAATCTGAATTTTTTTTAATTCATTAAGTACTCTGCCGATTTCATATTTTACTTTTCCGTTCATTTTTATAGATACCGGATGAGGAACTATACAAAACAAGGTTGAATCATTGCTGAATAAGGTTAAAGGCAGATTGTTGTTGTTTATTTCAACAAGTTGAGCTTTTAAAGACTCAATTATTTTCATCCATTGCTTATTAAAAGATTCACTGTAAAACACAACTAATTTCGGTTTAAACTCCTTGATTTTTTCTGTGAGCAATTGAATTCTTTGTTCACTGTATTTTTCCCAATATTCATTTTTGGTCGTTCCGAAAAATTGAAGCCAATCGTTGTCGTTCAATGATTTACTTGAAAATGGAAATAATTCCCCCAGCATGGTTTCACCAGAATCAGTTCCTAAAAAAGTACTTTGATATTTTTTTTTCTCCTCTACTGATACCTCTTTACCCAAAATACCGAACAAAATCTCAATGATTCCATTCCACGTGTTTTGCAATTTTACTTTCCCTTCAAAAAATTGTTCAGTTCCATGTTTGAACTCCAAATGAAAACTTTTCAAATCATGAAAATGTTGATTCTTTCCAAGTTGATTCCAAATTGCTATTCGTTGATTCAATGAAGAAATACTACCTCCTTCCTCGGGACCAATGAACCAAAAATCACCTTTTGGATTGCCGTAACCTATTTTGGTTGAAATGTAATTCTCCATTTATCCTCTTACGATTTCACTAAATACCTCAACTCCATTCTCATCGGTTACGGTTAGTTGAAATTCGTACCAATCAGAATATTCTTTCGCTGTGAATTCAACTCCATTCTCATAAAGAAATTGGTAAAACTCCTCTTCTTGTTCCCACCAATAACTCTCGACCAATTCACTTTGACTTCGCCAATTTACCTCTTCGATTTCAAGCCCAGTCACGCCGAAAATTGACGCTGAATCTGACATGCTATTTTCTGCATAAAAGTCAAAATTTTGAACAACAACTCTTATGTCAATGCGATCGGATTCATTGAATATCGTTCGACTTATTGTCTCAACGGAAGTCGATGGTGCGTCGCCTTTTGATTTTAATCTTCCTTTCCATCTTCCCCTCATTGGACCTGGTGTCGTCCCGCCTTTCCATTTTGCTTCAAGACAATCTTCATCGAAGGTAAATTCAATAAGACCTTGACCTTTCGAGATGGTATCGATAAAAGTTCCTTTGAGTAAGTTTCCATCCCATTTTGCATGTATTGTTCCTCTGTTGTAAATTGCCGAGACTGAATCTCCCGAACCTTCTTGGAAAACAATACTTCCTTTACCATCGTTTAATGAATATTCCTCGTTATATTGTATCATTTTTTTGAGTTTAAAAGCTCAATAACATCTTCAACAAATTCATAGATCAGATTGGCATTAACCACAGACTTTACACGTTCGATAATGTCATCTGAAATGACATCTGGATTTGAGACACTCTTCAAAGAAGTATCCCAGAATGAAATATCCCAACGGTCTTCGGTATATGGCACAACTCCACGCACATTCCAAAGTCCACGGTACGATTTCATGTCTATTGAATAACCGCTCAAAAGAATCACCTTTGAATCAAAATACTGCTCTCCAAAAGTCTCAGCGCCTAGAGTAAAATTACTTCGAAGTAAAGATCCAGAGGGGATATGATAAAATATAGTGTAGGACCAATTTCCACCCTTATCTTTCGCACGTTCATCATTGTCTATTTCAAAACTTATAACATCCAAATCTGGTAACAATTCTTGAAAATACTTTTTCTCTAGAGGTGTGATAAATTCTTTAGGAATGTTTTCCCCATCAAATTCATCTTTAGACAAGTAATAAGAGAGGTATCTTTTGTATCCTTCTATTCCCTTTCCTGAAAACAAGGTATCATTTTGTGAAAGGCTATTTTCTAATTTTCCTACCCACTTCCCTTTCATTGGACCTTCATCAAGGCCCGCTTTCCATTTGGCATTAAAACCATTTTCGTTAAATTGGAATTCGATGAGACCTTGCCCTTTCGACACTGTATCGATGAATTCACCTTTCAGCGTTTCACCATCCCACATTCCTTGTATTGTGCCTCTATTGTATTCTGCTGAGACTATTCCGGAGCCTGCAGACTTAAAAACTATCCATCCTTGACCGTTATTTAGGTCATATTGTTTATTATATTGTATCATAAATAGATTAAATTGTTAAAATATAGACCAATGCCGCTTTACTCATAATTCCATTCCAGTTGAACAAATTTCGTCCAGTTTGATAGTCTCTTAAAATGTTTCTATCAACCTGGAACAGCAATTTTCCTGAATCATAATCACGAAGAATTTCTCCTTCCCAGACAAACCTTATCCGATTTGAATTATAATCCACAATATTATTTCCATCAACTAGAAAAAGCACACGATTTGAGTTAAAATCCTTTAAATTGGCACCTTCAAGGAAACATAAATGTTTCGAAGAAATAAAATCCTTTAAAATATTTCCATCCCAGGTAAAAACCAATTTTCCGGTATTATAATCAAATATTTCTGTCATTTACTTTTGCTCAGAAAATGTGAACACGGTCACATCATGAGGGCCCACTCCGTAATGATTTGCTAGCCATTCTCTGATGCGATTCACATTTAATTGAGAAAGCGTCATTGTATGCAATTCTTCTCTAGTCGCCATACCCCCTCCTGGAATACCACTAAGTCTAAAACTCACCTTAACATTGTATTTGTACATAAAACATATTTTTTCAAAAATCGGGAATGTTTTATAATTACTAAATTGCAACTTACTGCAACTAATGCAGTATTCTTAAAATCAATCGTATTTTCGGAAGTAATTTCTTTTCTTTGTTTCATGAAGGATAAAGAACTTTTTTATCACTCTGTTTATTACAAGGCCATATGCGATGCAATAATTTCAAAATCAGGAATTTATCCCCGAACCTTTCAAGAATGCAATCAATTAGCTGTTTCTTTTAAACAGGAAGGTTGTGTCATTTCCGGTCATACTATTGCACGGTTTTTTGGGATTTTGCCCAATAGAAAATTATATCCCGCTACGCTAGATATCTTGGTCAGTTATTTGGGCTATTCATCTTTTTCAGAATACATTAACGCTAAAGATTTATACATTGAACAACAACTTAGCTCAAAAAATGATTTGTTTCGAGCCGGACCTTTTTCACTTACAGCATTAGAAATAGCGATAAAAACGACTAATAAAAAGGATATTTCAGACTTATTGATGACGGTGAATATGGATCACGAAGACAAAACAGATTTAATTCAATTTCTTGGTTCATTAGTTCGTAACGCAACAAATAAAAATGAAATACTGGAAATACTAATTTCAACTGAAAATGGTAGGCGTTTGTTTTTTGAAAGTTACGTAGATGAAGATGACCCAAATGGCTATTTTTCAGATGCCTTACAGCGTTTTTATTATCAAAATGTTCAAACACCAAATAATCGGTTATTTTACTTTACCTTCCTCATTAGCAATGCTATTTATCACAAAAAAAGTGTACCTGTTGAATTAAAAGAATTTGAATGTTTAATATCAGAGGTGGACGAAAACACCCTTCATTTCCACGAATTGTCTCGCTTAACAGAAACACAACTATTATTAAATTATACAAATGGAAAACTAACAGATAATCAGTTAGATTTATTCGTTGAAAGAGTCGAAGAATGGTCTACTAAATTCAACAACCACGAACTATGTTGGTTAATTGCGAGACCGCTCAAGGCATTAGCCTTTTCAGGAGTAATTAAAGAAGTGTTGACTCATCACAATTTTTATGAACGTGTTTTTGATTGTTATTACAAGTCAAAAATGAACTCCATGGCAGAAATGATAATCCAATTTATCATACATGCATATTATCAATCAATGAATGAAAAACTACTTTTGTTTCCTCCTTTAAAACTACAAACGAATAGATACAATAATGAAAATAATGCTCGAATTGTACTGGAATCATCTGTTTCAGCCTTGTATGCAGAATCTAAAGTTTACGATATATTAGTCAGAAATCTGAAATCATTTACAAAATCCACTGGAAACACGTGGGTATTGAATCTTTTGAGTATAAATGACCGTAAAAGGATGAATTGAACGGATTGAATTTGTTGCTAATCTTCAAGTTTGGCTTAGTTCGAAGGAATTAGAATTTGAGATTAAATAGCCGATTTACGCATTTCTGAAGCATGATTCAACATCGAATTTAAGTTTGCCTTTTTACCACAACAATCGTTGGAAAAATGCACTTTTAGAATCTGAAATGCTTATTTCTAAAGCTTTTGGGATGAAAAAGGTGTTTCATCAGTATAAAAACGGGTTGTTTCAATAAAAATTCAAAATTAAAAGCCCCAACCGATAAATCGATATGAGGCTTTTGCAGCGGGATAAATGAAGAAAATCAAATGATTATTTCTTTTTAATGAGCGATCCTGCAAGTAGGTAAATTACGATTAGGCTAAAAATAGAACTCACAATCCAAAAATCAGTAGTAAAGATGAGTGAATCCTCTTCAAATGACGATTTGTTTTGTGGGGGAATCGAAACCAACCTGTAGTTGAACTTTCTGTCAAATGTGAAAAATCCCTTCCAAGAGGATGCCTCTATACATTCAATTTTTAGTAATAATTCTTTCCCTGCCTCAATTTGAGAATATCCTTTTAAATTTGAATTACAATACAAGTCACCAATATCTTTATGGTTTACAACTATTTTTTGATTGAAAGGGCCGTTTGTTTCGAACCAAGATGAGTAATAATCTCCTTTCTCTACAGAAACTATTTTTACCTTTTGAATTAATGGATCAGGAAGCTGTGTTTTTGTAGCATTCCAAAAAATGATAGCGAAAAAATAAAGAACCGATAGTATGGGTAAAGCAGAATTTAAATAAGATTTATTCACTCTCTTCAAGGTTAAAGTACTTAATCGAAAATTTTATAAAGGCCATTGCCAAATTAATGAATCAAGATTATAATTGAGATATTCAACAGCATGCTCTAAAGAACAACAATCATGTAAACCATCAGCTTGGAAAACCAGTTCGTTTTCTAAAATTAACTTGTTACACAGAATACAATTCGTTTCAACTATGTTCTCTGACTTGAAGATAATTCCCTCTTTTCCGTTTTTTAATTTTTTATAAATGGCTGTTGACATATAAATCCAGGTTAAATTTACAATTTCGCATGTGGTGTTGTATTGCTCATTAATTCTTTTAATTTGAAGCCATAAGCCTCAACTGGCATTCCTTGAATTGCAAAATGTGGTGCGATAAAGGCATTAAATGATTTTTCTTCAAAGCAAAGCGATAGTTTTTCAATTTCATATTCATTTTTGGTTAATTCACCATTAACTTTTTGAAGTTTAAAACGATGTAACTCCTTGTGAACGATATATGGAGAAAGAATTTCAGAAAAAACTCGACCACCAAAAATCACACAAGATCTTTCAACTACGGAAATCAAATTTAGAATTAGTTGAATGTATACATCTAATTCTGATTTTGGAATTTTTGTGTAGTCAAAGTGGGGAGATCCAAATGGAATTAACTCGATCTGAAGTTTTTGATCTACGACATTCTCTAAATTTTGAAAAACATTAGGCGAACTCAAATCAATTATCTCCAAAGGCCTCAGGAATCGAATTAACTTCTGATCAAATTTTGACTTGAAATCTCTTTTTGAGTCCTCACCATAGATGTACATACCATAATTTGAATAAAAATCTAAGTAGTAATCAAATGAAGCCTTCGCTTTGATAAAAAAATCCCTTTTTTCACGTTTTGGGTTTAGTTGAACCATTACTAACTTTGAATTCAAATTTCCCGTAAAAAAATGAGGATTTCCGGTATCAAAGTAAATCTGACCTATTGACTCGTTTAATTTCAATGCGGATTGACATTTACCATTTTTAATCCAATCTTCGAAATTGTTTTTTAAGAATTGAAGGTATTTGTCCATTAGAATTAAAAATCACTTTCTTTTTGGTAAAAAACCTAAAAAAAAATTAAGAATACTTCTTCCCAATTTTCTTTCCAAACCTCCTCTTGTGGTTGGAATTCCAGATTTTCTCGCAACACTATTCCTAAATCCGGAAACACCTAGTAGTCTTTTCCAAGAAAAGCTTAAGCCAAATTTATTTTTAAATCCAAACAAGCTGTTTTACTATGATAAATTGTGCTTCTTCAATTCCTTTTGCGTTAACCAGCCATCTTTAATACTGATCTTATTAATCTCATCAATTGTAAGTGACTTCTTACTTTCACTAAGACGGTATGCACTAGAAGCATCTTTAGGATAATATACAATTTCAATGTTCTTTACCGATAGCGCTTTTTGCAATTTTTCTAGAACTTTACTGATCGTATCTTTTTGTGAAAATTCCATGGAAATTGGAAGCGTAGTTAACTCCTTTAACTTAGTGGTGTGCGGAAATCTGTTTCCTTTATCGAAATCTGCGCTTTTGTAAAAACGAAGAAATAAAGTTGGAAAAACATCATTAAAATCAACCATGAATTTTCCTAAGGATGCAAGCGGGGATTTAGCTTCTAATTTCATTACGATACAAATTAAAGAGGTTTAAATTTCGTGCTTGCCTCGGCAAGTGTAAATTTATCGTTTACCAAAACACCTGGTTCTGTTCGAGCATTTGGTAAGGTTGCAACTTGTATTTTAAGTCCTGTGGTACCTGTGAACTTGGTTTCAAAGTTTCCAACAAGCATGTTGGCTTTGCATTCAAAATCTTCCACTTTTTTAGCACTCAGACTTGCAAGTGTTGCGCTTTCATCAGCAAATTTAGATCCTTTATAAACTCTTAATTCAAGACCAAATGTCTTCGAAAATTGTGATTTCAAACCTTTTACAGTTAATCTACCACTTATACTTAATTGTGCCATATTATATATATTTTGTTATTGTTCCAAAATTGATTAATTTTTATTTATTCGAATTTGAATTCCCATTGCATCTCATTGCATCTTTTGCTCAAACTGATTTTCTGTTAATTTTATAATGGTTAATTTGCACATGCTTCAAGGAACAGAATTTTATTACATCGAACAACTCAAAAAGAAATTAGAGGAAAAAATTGGTTTTCAAATTCTTCAATTCCATGATTGCCGTGTTCTTTCTGAAAGTTTGGCAAAGGAAAAAATTACAGTTTCAGCGCATACCTTGGCTCGATTTTTTGGATTGATGAAAGCAGATCACCGACCTTACACTTCGACGCTGAATTTATTGTCCGACTTTTTGGGTTTTAGGAGTTTTGCTTTTTTCTGTAATGAAATAGCTAAAACAAATGCTTATTCTTTGTCTGATTCACGTGGTTTGGAATCGGGTTATTTTTCATTTACAGCGCTCGAGTTAGCTATTCATTCACATGACTGGAAGAGTGTTCAAGTTCTATTGGATAGTTTCGAATTTAAATGTGGTTTTGAAAAAAACAACATGACGATGTTTTTGGGAAATGCGGTTCGTCAACATAAGGAAAAAGATGATTTTCTCAAAATACTTATTGAAATTGAAAACGGAAGGCATTTGTTTTACGAATCCTTTGTTGATGAAGATGATCCGGGAAATTATTATTCAGAAGCGCTTTCAAAGTATTACCTTAAAACAAAAAACGAGCTGGAAAGTAACTTGTTTCATTTGTGTTTTGTCAATTCAAAGAAAATATATTTAAATCAAAAAGTAGAGTCAAAAGAGTTAGATTTGATTCGATTTGAATCTTTAGAAATGGACAAACTTCATTTTCATCAAATCTCGCGTTTGTATGAAATGCGAATATTGTTTGATTTCTCAAAGGATAATTGCATCCAAAAAATAGATAAGTATATCGATGAAGTTTTGGATCTTTTACCGAAATATTCCCTTTACGAGAAAAGCTGGATTTTAGCACGTATGATTAAAGCATTGGCTTATACTGGAAAACTGAAAATTTCTTTGAAAATCAAGGAATTTAAAGCTGTGATTTATAAAACCTATCTTGAATTAAACGGCAAAATTGAATCCGTCGCCGAGTTGATTTTGCAATTAACAGTAAACGCCTATAGAAATACCTTTGAGGAAGATGTTTTCCCATTGACGCGAATACAAGAAAAGCACTTAAACGAAACCAACGCTAGAATAGCTATTGAATCGGCTACTGCCTCACTTTTTGCTGAGAAACCTGTAAAATCAATCATTGAGAAAAATCTCGTGCCGTTTAGTCAAGCAACCGGAAATTCATGGGTTATTGATTTAATTCAAATGAGAAACACTTAATTACTGCAAATTTCGAATTTATAACTTTTTAGTTCGGGTCTAAATCGTTTGCAACTCACAATTAATCCGTTCGCAATTTAACAATCCACTATTCCGAAATCCACTAATCCGCACTTCCAATATGTAATTTTCTAATTTGAAATCTGCAATCAGCCAAATAGCCACCGCTGAAGGCAGCTGCGAAGCTAATCTGCAATCAGTTAATCTGCAATCTGCAATCAAACTTTACAACACCAACTCTAAATCAATCTGGCGCTTACGCAAACTCACTTCTGAAATTCGGACTTTAACTCTGTCACCAAAATTATATTCTCGCTTTGTTTTTGCTCCGATAATTCTAAATTTTTCCTGATCAAAATAAAAACGATCGCCTGGGATTTCCATCATTGGAACCATTCCTTCACAATGATTTTCATCCATTCGAATAAACATGCCGTGGTCAGCGATTCCGGAAATGGTTCCGTCAAAAACTTCACCTATATGTTCGCTTACGAATAAAGTCATGAAATACTTCGTGGATTCACGCTCAGCCTCTGCAGCTTTTCGTTCGTTTCTTGAAATTCGTTTACAGATATCATTTAATTCATTTCCGTATCGATGTTTTTTCGTAGTTAATTCTTCCTGCAGAATTCGGTGAACTACTAAATCGGCGTATCTACGAATGGGAGAGGTAAAATGTGTATAATGATGAAATGCCAAGCCATAATGACCAATGTTCTCCGTTTCATAACTCGCTTTTGCCATTGAACGAATGGCCATCGATTGGATTAAGGAAAATTCATTTTCTTCTTTCAATTCTTGAAATAGCGAGTTCAGTTTTTCCGCTATTTTGGACGGGTCGTGCAAATCTATTTTATGACCGAATTTTTCAATGAATACAGCAAAAACTTCCATCTTCGCAGGATCTGGAGCATCATGAACTCGGTAAATCATTGGGAATGGGTCACGTCCTTTTTCGGTTTTTGAGAGAAATGTCGCCACGTGCCGATTTGCCAAAAGCATAAATTCTTCGATGAGTTTGTGAGCGTCTTTGGATGTTTTAATTACGACTTCATTTGGCAGGCCTTTTTCGTTCAACTTGAACCTCATTTCTTCCGATTCAATATTTAAAGCGCCCTTCTTAAGTCTGTTTTTTCGCAATATTTTAGCGATTTTATCTAATTTACTTAATTCTTCCTCGTAATCTCCAGGATTACCTTCTAGGATTTCTTGCGCTTCTTCATAGGTAAATCTACGGTCAGAATGTATGACTGTTTTGCCAAACCATTCGTTGTAAATCTTACCATTTTCATCCATTTCAAATACTGCTGAAAAACTGTATTTGTCCTCGTGCGGTCTTAGAGAACAAGCTACATTTGACAACTGTTCGGGCAACATGGGAATTACTCGATCAACCAAATAAACTGAATTTGAACGCAAAACAGCTTCAGTGTCCATGGCTGTGCCCGGACGAACGTAGTGACTAACATCTGCAATGTGAACGCCAACTTCTAGATTTCCATTTTCCATGACTTTGTAGGATATCGCATCATCGAAATCTTTCGCATCAAAAGGATCAATCGTAAAAGTTAGTATTTCACGAAAATCTCTGCGATTTGCAATTTCTTCAGCATCTAGATCTATCGGTACAAATTCTGCTTCTTCAAGAACTGCAGGTGGAAAAATTGGGTTAATTCCTTGATTATAGAGAATCGAAAGCATCTCCGTATCATTTGAACCAGGCATTCCAAGAACCGCAATTACTTCCCCGTATGGAACTCCTGATGATTTCGGCCATATCGTAATCTTTGCGAGAACTTTTTCTCCAGGTTTTGCCCCCATCAAGTTTTCCTTGGAGATATATATTTCAGTTCCAGTACGGTTGTTGTCTGGTACAAGTATGGCAAATTTATCGGTGATTTTTATTGTTCCGACAAACTGAAACCGTTCACGCTCTTTGATTTCAAAAACTGCTCCTTCATCACGAGTTGGACCTTGTTTGAAAACGCGAACCTTCACAATATCGCCATTTAATGCTTGTCCAACATTTTGTGGCGCGATATAAACATCTTTTTCTCTCCCTTCAATAACCACGAAAGCTGCTCCCCGTTGCGTGATTTCAATTCGTCCTTCAACTAAGTTTTCTTGGGAAGAAAGTTTAAAGGTGTAATGATTTACTCGTTTTAAAGCGCCTTTTGTTGCTAATTGATTCAAACAATCAAAAACTAGTTGCCTGGAAGCGGGGTCTTTTGCGTCGATTAAATAAGAGACTTGTTTATGAGTTAATTCCGAATCTGGATTTCGCTCAAAAACACGCATTACGATGGAGGTAACTCCCGATTTCTTTCTTCCTGGATCTGAGCTTTTTTTCTTTTTAGACATGTAACGAAGTTAGGTAAACTAATTTGTCCCAACTTTCATTTTCAATTAAAAAATTAAATATTTAATGGAAAATCCTAAAAACAGAAGATTGAATTACAGAGGTTAGATATTTAAGCCCACCTAGAGAAACATAAGAAAGAGCTAAAAAGTAAACTTTAGTTGCGAACAATGACTTTACGAGTAAAGGACTTTCTTCCAGGCACATCAAATACCAAGAAATAAATTCCACTATTGAAGTCAGAAACGTTTATTTTTTTTGTAGACCCAATATTTTCCTTAAGAACTGTACTACCGAAAACATCCACCATTTTCAAAGATGCAGATTCAATTCCTGTCATTGATATCTGAATGTAATCAGATGCCGGATTAGGAACAATTGAAACAGATACAGGGTCTTTGAATTGATTTACACTCGCCGTAAAATCGATTATTAAATCAACAGAATCACTGTAAGCAGCAACGCCTGCATCAGAAATATAATATCTGTAGTGCGCTAGACCACTCGTAAAATCGTCTGGATTAATTTGGGGCTTCATCTTTCCGTATTCACCATTAAGAACATTAAATAAATTACCAGGAGTTGATGAAGTTGTCCAAGGGTTTGTATTCATCTGAGTAGATGTATAGCAAATTCCACCAAATTGATCCGTACTATGACCCCAACACAAGCCGTCTGCCCAACCAGCAGGAACATTCACCCGATATCTCGTTACTACCCACTGATGAGTTTCACCTGTTTGGTTTTCTATACGAAAAGGAACGTCAAAAAGAGTATTTCCAGGAGCAGTCATTGTATATGTTTGTCCGGAAATATCAGTTGTTTGTCCTTCTAAAGTAATTAGAATCCCGTCCTGTGCATAAAAGTTTGAGGAGACAAGAATTAATGCAGTCGCTATAATGTGTGTAAACTTTTTCATTCGAAATAGTATTATGTCAACAACAAATATAGCTCAATTTAATTTAAAAAGCAAGTTAACGGATATAGTTAAAAGCTTTAAATTCTGAAGCAATTAGAAATATCCGAATCGAAACGCAATTCCTTAACTTTTTTTGTAATTTTGATTTTCGGCAAGATTATTGAAAGAGTGGCCGAAACATAATAAGTTAATCATGAAAAACGTTTTTATTTTTACCCTGTTTCTACTTGGATCTGTTCTTGTTTTCGGTCAGAACGAGTCAGAACACTTACTAGATAGTAAAAAAATACCAGCTGTAAAACTTACCGACATGAAAGGGAAAGCTGTCAACACAGCGGAATTAGGATTGAAAGGCCCGGTTGTATTCAGTTTTTGGGCAACCTGGTGTGCACCCTGTAAAAAGGAACTAAATACGATTCATGACTTGTATACAGATTGGCAAGAAGAAACAGGAGTTACACTTGTCGCGGTATCCATTGATGACGAGAAAACAAAAAGTCAAGTGCCTGTTTATGTGAACGGGAAGGCCTGGGAATATATGGTTTTAATGGATCCGAACGGAGATTTTAAACGAGCGATGGGAGTAAATAATGTTCCTCACACATTTTTAGTTGATAAAGAGGGTAACATTGTTTATTCGCACAACAATTATGCGCCCGGAGATGAGGAAAAACTTTATCAAGAAATCAAAAAAATAACTGGCAAATAGCCCAGAATGGTAAAATACGTATTTCCAATAATTTTTTGTTTTTTTCCCCTTTTCACCTTCGGTCAAGGAAATTTAACGGGAAACATTGAATCCATTTTTCAATACCTCAACGAGGATACGATTATTGATGCCAACCAACCTGCTGAAAAAGGTCTAATCAATTCATACATGAATGTTTTCTATACATATGGAAACTTCAAAGCCGGTATGCGACTTGAGTCTTATTTACCCCGTATACAAGGGTATCCAAATCGCTTCGATGGAACAGGAATCGGAATGCGTTATATTGGTTATGCAAATGATTTTGTTGACGTTACACTTGGTTCGTTTTATGAGCAATTCGGAACAGGATTATCTCTTCGGGTATATGAAGATCGCGCTTTGGGATATGATAATTTGCTTGACGGTGCCCGACTAATTGTTCGACCAAGAAAAGGAGTAATTCTAAAAGGAGTTTATGGTTATCAACGTTTTTCTTTTCAGCAGGGAAAGGTTGTACATGGATCTGGTATCGTTCGCGGAATTGATGCTGAAATAAATCTCAAAGAAGCTTTCAAGAAGCTAGACTCAATGCCTCTTGAAATAACGATTGGCGGATCGTTTGTCAGTAAATACCAAAAAGACGATGATGAATCACTAATTCTCCCGGAAAATGTTGCGACTTACGGTGGGCGAACAAAAGTACAGTACAAAGATTTATTTTTCGATGCAGAATATGTTGTAAAGGAACAGGATCCATCTGCCGACAATCAAAAAATCTACAATTATGGTCATGCCGCCGTATTCAATTTGGGTTATACAACAAAGGGCCTTGGAATTCTTTTTTCAGGTAAATCAGTAGACAATATGAGTTTTCGATCTGATCGAAATAAAGATTTACAAGATTTATTTATCAATTATTTACCTTCTCTAAATAAAACGCATACCTATAACTTAGTCGCAACGCTTTATCCATACGCTACCCAGCCTTTGGGAGAGGTTGCATACCAAGCTGATGTTCTTTACACCTTCAAAAAGGGTTCTTTTCTTGGGGGAAAATATGGTATGACAATTGGAGCGAACTATTCTACTACTTTCCGACCGGTTCAGCGTACAAATAACATAAGCTTATTGGATTCCTCTCGTGTTACATACGAAACTAGACCATTCGACAAAAGTGATTCCTTGTATTGGGAGGATATCAATTTCAATATTAGCAAGAAGTTCAATAAAAAATTTAGTGCAATTGCTAGTTATTACAGTATTAAAATCAATAACGACGTTGCGAAAATATCAAATGATTCCAAAGGAATTATTCACGCGCACATTGGGGTTTTAGAGTTGGCATACAAAATAAATAGTAAACATTCCTTACGAACGGAATTACAAGGTTTAATTGTTCAAAAAGAGAATGGTGCAATCAAAGACAAAGGAAATTGGGCGACAGTATTAATTGAATATTCCATTTCACCAAACTACTTCTTCAGTTTTATGAACCAATACAACTATGGAAATCCTGATCCTGACAAGCGTGTCAATTATCCAATATTTACTTGCGGTTATATTCGAGAAGCAACTCGCTTTATGATTTCATATGGTCGTCAACGTGCCGGCCTTTTCTGTGTAGGAGGGGTATGTCGATTCGTTCCCGCATCCAATGGTTTGACCTTAAGTTTTACGCAAAGTTTTTAAATATGAAAAAGTTATTTCGAATTGTTTTGTCGTTATTGGTAGCTTTTCAATTTTCATCATGTGATCATGTGAAGAACCCTTATCCAAAAATAGAATCACTGGATCTTGATACGACATTATATCCAGGAAATTGGAATGATTATGTCGCAAATGAATGGCCTCAATTTACTACGAATACAAATACATTTAGAAACGTTTTGATTGAGGATTTTACGGGTCATCAATGCGTTTATTGCCCGGCTGCTGCAGATTTAGCTCACGCTTTGTACGAAGCGAATCCGACTCGTGTTTTCATTGCCTCTATTCATGCTGGACCTACAGGTATGGGTGATTTTCAACTTGTCACCCCTCCTAATTATCCTATCAATTTTACAAACCCGCAAGGACTTGAAATTGGAACATATTTTGGAATCAATGATGGGGGTTTTATTGGAAATCCGAGAGGTACGGTAAATCGATACAATAATGGCTTTATTTTCCAAAGTCCAGCGCAATGGAGTTCCATGATGAACGATCAACTTTCTCAAAACAATCTCAAGGTCAATATCCAATCCGCATTAAATTATTATCCCCAAACCAAAGGCGCTTATCTGCATGTTGAGGTTGAAAAACTTGACCAGAATTTAACAAATCAACTCGGAATAGTTTCATACATCCTTGAGGATTCTTTGGTTGGCGATCAAAAAATGAGCGATAATTCTCATAATTCATCCTATATTCATCGCGATATTCATAGGGGAAATCTTGGCGGTCAGGCCTTTGGTCGTTCTTTAACAAACAATGATATCATTGATGGAAAATATTATGTAAATTATTCGTTTGTTGTACCTAATCAATTGGATGGAAATTACAATGCTGAAAACATGCATCTGTTGATTTACGTCTATGACAAAGTTACGTGGGAGATTTATCAAGTCATTAAACAAAAAATAGCTCCATAAGTTAGGTTATTTATATATTTGGGTAACATATTCTTATGGCACTGAAACAACAACTGACTCAAAAATTAGAGCAACGACTTTCGCCTCAACAAATTCAGTTAATGAAGCTTTTGCAAGTTCCTACAATGGAACTTGATCAGCGAATAAAACAGGAAATTGAGGAAAATCCGGCTCTCGAAGAAGGTGCAGATGATGTTGATGACGAATTCGACAATCAGGAGGATGATTATGATGATGATTCCGAAAACGACGACGAATTTGATTTGTCCGATTACTTAGATGACGACGTAGCTGATTATAAAACACAAGCCAACAATAGTTCCAAAGATGACGAGGAACGCGTGGTCCCCCTTTCAGGTGAACAATCTTTTCAAGAAAAACTGACAGAGCAACTTCATTTGTTGGATCTCGACGATAAACAGTTTCTGATCGCAGATGTCCTAATTGGGAATTTGGATGAGTCGGGTTATTTAAATCGTGACTTGGAGGCGATTGTTGATGATCTGGCTTTTGCCTTGAATGTTGATACAACACAAAAAGAGGTTGAGGAAATTTTGATGCTTATTCAAGAACTAGATCCTGCGGGAGTTGGGGCGAGGAATCTTCAAGAATGTTTATTACTTCAGATTAAAAGAAAACAGGACGGAGACATCGTTCGATTTACGGCAAAAAAAATTCTGGAGAATCACTTTGAGGAGTTTACCAAAAAACATTACGAGAAAATAGCTAAGAAACTGGAAATCGAAGATGAGGATCTGAAAGATGCTATTGATGAAATTCTAAGATTAAATCCAAAGCCGGGTGGATCAATGCGTGAAACAGCAAAGAACTATCAGCAAATAATTCCAGACTTTATGCTTTTTGAAAACGATGGCCGTTTGGAATTATCAATCAACGGAAGAAACGCGCCAGAATTGAAAGTGAGCAAGGAGTATGAAAGTATGCTTCGATCATATGCAGAAGGAGCTAAAGGATCAAAGGCGGATAAAGAAGCGCTCACCTTTGTTCGACAAAAACTGGATAGTGCCAAATGGTTTATTGACGCAATTAAACAACGGCAACAAACTTTGCTTTTAACAATGGATGCCATACGCCTTTACCAAGAGGCTTATTTTTTAACAGGTGATGAAACCAAGTTGAAACCCATGATTTTAAAAGACATTGCGGACATGGTAAATTTGGATATTTCTACTATTTCTCGTGTTGCAAATAGCAAGTATGTTCAAACGAATTTTGGAATCTATCCTCTTAAATATTTCTTCTCCGAATCGCTTTCAACTGATAGTGGGGAGGAAGTTTCAACACGGGAAGTAAAAAAAATTCTTTCCGAAGCAATTGAAGGCGAAGACAAACGAAATCCGTTGACCGACGAAAAACTGATGGAGTTACTTAATGAAAAAGGTTACAACATTGCTCGCAGAACCGTAGCGAAATACAGAGAACAATTGAATTTGCCCGTTGCTCGAATGAGAAAAGAGTTATAATATGAAAAGTGCACTATCCCATTTTTTCTCTTGGATTTTTCTTCCGCTTTTAATGCCGACTTATGGTTTGCTTTTAACATTATACATTCCTTCTGAGCAGATTCATTTGGATAAGGATTCTCTGTATCTTTTGAATCCCGAGTTGAAAAAACAGTTGCTCTATCTCTTTTTTACCTTCAGTGCCTTAGCTCCTGGAATTTCATTTTTTGCTTTGCACAAGCGCAAAATAATTACTACCATTGATATGGAGAATCAGCGAGAACGAAATATTCCTCTGGTGATTATGTTCGCATATTGTTTGGTTTTATACCTGATGTTTGTTTTCAAAGCACCGAATAACGTCCTGCCAAAGTATTTTTACGCATTGCCACTCTCAGGGGCAATCGTTACAGGTTCTTTCATGTTCATCAATCGATGGATTAAAATCTCCATGCATGCTGGTGGAGCTGGAATTTTAGTCGGATATTTGTTAGCATTTGCCAAGCAACAAGCACAGTTTGAATTTTGGATTATTCTTGCAGCGGTTCTGGCATCTGGCGTTACCATTGCCTCTCGTCTTTACTTAAATAAACATCGTCCAATTGAGGTGTATACCGGGTGGTCGCTTGCTGTTTTCATCACATTCATTTGTAATGATTTGTATCCGTTTATTGTTTTAAAAGGCTAATCATTCTTTCAAATCAAATGTCTCCAACAATTTCGGAACAATAACACGCCAGTGCAGTTCATGTTGAATTTTAACTCGCAATGCCTCTGTTTGATGAGGTTCGCCGTGGTTTAAGAAAATAGCTTTCGGAGGCTTGTTGAAATTTCGTAACCAATCCATCATTTCTTCACGATCACCGTGGGAGGAGAGCGAACTGATACTTCGAATGTTACAGAGCACTTTTCGAAATTGACCAAAAAATTTAATTTCAGAATCTCCTTCAATTATTGATCTTCCGCGCGTTCCTTCTCCTTGGAACCCGACGAATAAAAGTGTATCATTCTTATTTTCGATGTGTTTATTCAAGTAGTGTAAAATGCGACCGCCTTCTATCATTCCGCTTCCCGCAATTACGATTTTCGATTTGTTATCTGCAACAAGCGCTTTGGATTGAAAAATGTCATTTATGAATACAATGTCCTGATACATTTCATTTATTTCTTTTGATGAAATCCTCTGCCAAGAATGATATTGGTGAAAAACCTTTGTAGCATTTATTCCCATGGGCGAGTCCAAAAAAACATCAATTTTTGGAAATTTACCTTCTTGTTTCAATTTATAGATTAAATACATCAACTCCTGCGTGCGTTCTACCGCAAAACTTGGAATCATAAGCGTTCCTTTATTCTTTATTGTTTCGTTCACGATTTCCAGAAACTCGGCCTTTACATCATCCGACTTTTCGTGATTTCGATCACCATAGGTTGATTCCAAGACGATATAGTCTGCTTCTTTGATATGTTTCGGTGGATAAAGCAGCATTGGTTCTTTTCTTCCAATGTCTCCACAAAAAATGATCTTATTCCCTTCTATCGAAAGATTTACAAATGCCCCACCCAAAATATGTCCGCTATTCAAAAACTCGAATTTCATGACTTCATTCAAAATCACCCATTCATTTAGATTATGCCCGACAAAGAGTGGAAGACAGGCTTCAACATCCTTTACTTCATAGAGCGGCTCGGCTTTTTCGTGTTTGGAATATCCGTGTGAAGTTGCTCGTTCCGCATCCTCTTCCTGGATTTTGGCGCTGTCTTTCAGAATAATTTCAGTTAAGTTCAAAGTTGGCCATGTACAGTGAATCGAACCTGAAAATCCCTTTTTTACCAAAAGCGGCAAATATCCACAATGATCTAAATGAGCATGTGTCAGAATAACTGCATCAATGCTAGATGGATTTATTGGAAAATCCATCCAATTCATTTTTCGCAGTTCTTTAATTCCTTGAAAAAGCCCGCAATCAACTAAAATTCGTTTTCCATTCAATTGAACTAAAGTTTTTGATCCTGTGACCGTGCCAGCGCCGCCTATAAATTTTAAAGAAATAGATTTATTTGAAATATCCATTTAAAATGTATTTTGATCGAATTTAACAATCTTGAATGTGCTTAAAGCGGGATAATTAGAATGCTACAAAAACTAATTTTAGTATGTAAATCTGAGATTTACCTTATATTTGTTTCATGCAATCTGATTCACGTTGGTTATTTGATGGTGAGCCTGTTCAAACGAGTGAAGGCGCTTTTGTAAAATGGTATGACCATCAGTTTTTTCTATTGATTTACAATGGAAAGAAATTTCATGGAGAAATTGTGAAAGATGACTCAGAAAACAATTTATTGACCATTAAAATCAATCACCGAACTTTTCAAGTTAAAAAACGAGGAGAATTGGATGACTTAATTGCTTCATTAGGCTTGGACAAGCCAAAAATTAAAAAGCTGAAGGAACTTCACGCTCCTATGCCTGGTCGAGTTTTGAAAATTTTTGTCAATGTAGGAGATGAAATCCAACTTGGGGACAATGTTCTTTCCTTGGAAGCTATGAAAATGGAAAACATCCTTAAGGCTGAAGGAGTTGGAAAAGTAAGCGCCATCAATATTTCAGAGGGGGAAGTAGTCGAGAAGGGTGCCGTATTGATTTCCTTCGAATAATAGTTTTAAAATTTTTGTTTTGTGAAGCCGAAGTTTCTCGATTCGTCTATTTTCATTCTAATTTCCTTCGTTTTTTCTGCTTTTGTTGATAGTCGCGCTCAATCTCCAAAGGAATACGAAATTTATTTGTTTGTCTATGATAGTGATCAAACGGAATCTGGAGCTGGTCATGTTTCATTGGCTTTTGGAAAAGATTCAAACAGTTTGATTTATTATACAAAGTATCGTCAGCACGATGGGGGTGGGCGAAAGGTGAAATTTATTAGTTTTTACAAAGCTTTTAACTTTGACAAGGAAATCCTTAAACTTCAAAGACTTACCCCTTCGTTGGTATTGAAATTGAAAGGTCAACTCCGAAACTCCGCTGATTTGGAAAAGCTCTGTGATCTTTGGAATATTCACGAACCTTGGTCATTGTTTGTCAATAATTGCACCGATGCCGTAAAAAGAGTGTTGAGAGTTACAAAAATCAATCCCGGCTTAGCCTTTTTGATTAGCACACCCAATGAATTAGTTGAAGATTTGATTTATCATAATGCACATAAATTCAAGAATAACGAATTTAATGTATTACACGGCGATCTTTGTTTTTACCTTAAAAACGAACGAAATGCCGTACCACAAACGCTTTTCGGGAAAAGAAAAAAGCGCAATAGCAAACCCAATGGGGATTGTTATTGAAAACACCTGAAAAACAGTCAATTTACATACTTAATTTATTCTTCTATTTGAAGTGATTTAATTCTATTTGAAAATCCGAGAAGGAGAAATGAGGAATTCATTTTATTCTTTCATATATCTTTGAGAAAAATAAAATTATGCGTTTCATTCTCTTTTTTTTCATTCTTGCTACATTTCAAATTAGAGCACAAGAGCAATTATTATTTCAGAAGCCCTCATTTCCAATATTGCAATTGGCAGATTATGAAAGACCTCCATCCATTTCTATGGATAGCAAAAAAGCTATGGTTCTATTCTCCTACAGAGAAACTTATAAAACGCTTCAAGATTTAAATCAAGAGGAACTTCGTTTGGGTGGATTGCGCGTAAATCCGATACTTAACATTTCTTCCACACAATCCTATGTAACGAATTTAAAATTGAGAGCGCTATCAGATGTAAAAGCTGAACCTGAACAAATTAAAAACCTACCTGAAAAGCCTAAAATAACGTATGTTTCATGGTCGCCAACTGACGAATTTATAGCATTCGTTAATATGGATGATCAAGGATTGAGTTTATGGGTAATTGAGGTTGCTACCAAACAAGCGAAACAATTCTCTGGTATTCAACCAAATGCGAACACAGGTATGCCATACAACTGGGCTAAGGATGGAAAATCATTACTAGTTAGAACTGTTCCAGCAAATCGCGAACCGTTGATTGATAGCAAAAAAGATCTTCCAAAAGGTCCAACTGTTTCTGTAGCTGAAGGTAAAGTTTCCCAAAATAGAACATATCAAGACTTATTAAAAAATCCAAGTGATGAAAAGAACTTTGAAATTCTTGTTGCTTGCGAGCTGAAGATTGTTAAGCTAACAGGGGAAGTTAAAAGCTTTTTACCGACAGATCTTTTCATCGGTACATCCTTTTCTCCAGATGGCTTATATGTTTTGGTAACAACTCTTCAAAGGCCATTTTCCTACATTGTACCCTATTCTCGTTTTCCAATGACTCAAAAAGTATATGATTTACCGGGTAAATTGGTAAAAGAGGTAAATGTGGTGCCATTGGTTGAAATCATGCCAAAAGGTTTTGCCGCCGTAAGAACCGGAAAGCGCAATATGTCGTGGAGAAGCGATGCGCCCAGCTCGTTGATGTTTGTGGAAGCACTGGACGGGGGAGATCCAGCAATGTCAGTGGACCTTCGCGACGAATTTTACAGTTGGGAGGCACCGTTCACAAATGAGCCAAAGTCTCTTTTGAAAGTTAAACAACGGTTCAGTGAAGTGTACTTTTCGGATCAAAATTTTATGATTGTGAAAGATTCTTGGTACGATACGCGTAATGAAAAAACATACTTGCTCAATTTAACAGACAATACGTTTAAAATTATATCAGATAGAAATTACCAAGATGCCTATGGAGATCCTGGCTCGTTTCAACAAAGTAAAGGAAAATATGGCATCGATGTATTGACTGTAAATAAT
>CAZHOW010000004.1:0-192840 GCA_964534395.1 uncultured Lishizhenia sp. | reverse complement strand
GCGGATAACTAGCATCAAAAATGGAAAATGCTGATCCAATTTCTGGTCTAGATTCAAGGTCTTTAATGAATTGTTTAACAACCGCCTCCATTTTCTTTAAATCACCTGTACCCGTTTTGTCTAATAAACGAAGTTCAAAGCCACTTGCATTCCCATATCCCGGAACAGCTGGAGGGGGAAACATTTCTATTTTCGCCGTTTTAATAGACTTTGTTTTCTCCTCAAGTGCTGAAATCACCTCGTTTACCGTTGAATTTCGTTCGTCCCATTTTTTTAAATTGACAAGCACCGTTCCGTAAGTTGCGCCCGTTCCATCACTTAAAATGTTGGTGCCTGCTAAACTAGAAACAGATTCTACTCCTTCAAGCGTTTGTGCGGCCTCTTGAATGGTATTTACAACCTCTTTTGTTCGTTCTAAGGTTGCTCCAGGCGGAGTAGTGATGGAAACGTAGAACATTCCTTGATCTTCATTTGGAATGAACCCAGAGGGGAGAATTTTACCTAAAACACCTGTTAAAAGAACAAATAGTATGAGTACTCCAAAAGTGATCACTCTTCGATTGACAATTACCTTTAGTAACGTTTGAAAACGATTAGATAGCCCATCATACCAACGGTTGAATCCATTAAAAAATTTTGAAACAATTCCTTTTTTGGTATCACCATGATTTGCTTTTAATAGAAGTGCACACAATGCGGGTGTTAGTGTAAGTGCTACAATTCCTGATAAAACAATAGAAATAGCCATAGTTATTGAGAATTGTTTATAGAAAATACCAACTGGACCACTCATGAATGCAGTGGGAACGAAAACTGCTGACATAACAAGCGTTATGGCAATTATAGCTCCTGTTATTTCTCTCATGGCGGCCTCTGTAGCTTTCTTGGGTGACAATCCTTCTTCTATTTTCGAATAAACTGCCTCAACAACAACAATGGCATTGTCAATTACAATTCCGATCGCTAAAACTAAAGCGAAAAGCGTGATAAGATTGAGTGAAAATCCGAAGAATTGCATAAAGAGGAAAGTACCGATCAGGGAAACGGGAACTGTGAGTGCAGGGATCAAGGTTGATCTGAAATCTTGAAGAAAAATAAATACCACCAGCGATACAAGGATAAATGCTTCAATCAGTGTTTTGATGACTTCGTGAACGGAGGCATCAAGAAAGCGACTCACATCATAACTGATGGTGTAATCCATTCCTTCAATAAAGTTGTTTTCCTTTAGTTGTGCCATTTTTGCTTTTACATCTTTAATTACCTCACTGGCATTTGATCCCGGTAACTGTTTTAGCATAATAGAGGCACATGGTTTGCCGTTCAATTTGGCTTCTACATCAAAATAAGTTGTTCCAAATTCTACGTCTGCAACATCTTTTATTCTGAGAATTTGACCGTTTTCAGTGGTTTTTATCGGGATGTTGGCATAGGCTTCTTCCGTATTAAATTTACCTGTGTATTTTACTACGTATTGCAAGGGATAATTTGTTGAACGATCTGAATTCTCACCAATTTTACCAGGAGCAGCTTCAATATTTTGATTGTCCAATGCTTCATTGACCTCCGCGGTTGAGATATTGTAAGCCAGCATTTTGTCAGGTTTTAGCCAAATACGCATAGCATACTCCTTTGCTCCGAGAATATCGGCATAACCTACACCTTTTACACGCTTTAATTCAGCTAGAATATTGATGTCGGTATAATTGTATAGAAATTTTTCAGTTAAAGACGTGTCCTTACTGTATACATTCAAATACATGAGCATGGCATTTTCCTCTTTTGCGATTTTCACACCATTTTTAATTACTTCCTCTGGAAGCTCACCCATTACGGCTGCGACTCGGTTTTGAACGTTAACTGCAGCTACATCTGGATCTGTACCAACCTCAAAAATAACCTGTACGACACCAACGCCATCATTTCCAGCATCTGAGGACATATATTTCATTCCTGGAACACCGTTTATGGCACGTTCAAGAGGAACAATGGCGGCTTTAGTAACAGTTTCAGCATTTGCACCTGTGTATTCAACGGTTACGTTTACCTCAGGTGGCGCAACACTTGGAAATTGAGTCATTGGTAAATTATTCAAAGACAGCGCCCCTAGTAAAACAATTATGACAGATATTACTATCGACAATATCGGTCGTTTGATAAATATGTTAAACATGTTTCGTGATTTATTTTTTGACCTTTATGACTTGACCTTCCTTCACGAGTTGAATTCCTTCGAGTAGGATATTGTCTGTAGCGTTCAACCCCTTTTCAATAACGTAATTTTTACCTAACGAAATACTAGGATAAATTCGTCTCAATTTCAATTTGTTACCTTTCTCAACCACATAGACGTAATAGTTTTCTTGTATTTCGAAGGTTGCGATCATAGGAATTAAACTAACATCCTTTAAATCAAATGGAATACTTATTTTACCTGTAGCTCCATGTTTTAGAACATTTCCTGGATTTTTAAACCTGCCGCGAAATGAAATATTACCTGTTGATTTATCGACTTCGCCGTCCATTGTTTCAATTTGTCCTTTCTCTTTATGTATTGAATTATCTGCTAAAGTCAATTCAATCGATTTGGATTTGTTGAGAATTCCACCACGAATAAAACTAAGGTATTCAGGTTCGGAAACTTTAAAATAAGTGAAAACTTCATCATTATCTGAAAGTGTGGTTAAAAGGCTGCCTTCTTCAATTAAGCTCCCTAATTTCAATGGGATTCGATTTACATATCCAGAAAATGGAGCTTTGATTTGAGTAAAGGATACGTTTAATATAGCAATCGCAATTTCAGCCTTTAATTCTTCACATTTCGCTTCAGACGCCTCTATTTTCGCTTCTGCAATTTCGACCTCTGATTGAGAAACAATGTTCTTCGCGAATAAATTCTCGACATTTCGTAATTCAACTTTGAAGGATTTTTGTTGGGCAATTTCGCTCTTTAATTGTGCTTTTGCCCGTTGAAGTTCGTCAGAATACTCTTGAGCACTTATAGAAAAAAGAATTTGGCCTTCCTTAACAAAGGATCCTTCATCCACATGTATTTTATCGATGAATCCTTTAATTCTTGATCGAATTTCTATGTTCTTAATTGCTTGAATTTCTGCGACATAATTCTTTTTAAAAATGGTATCTGTCTTAATAGGCTTACCCACTAAGAATGAATCAATAGTATTATTTTTTTCTTCCCCAGATCCACAGGAATAGACTATTTGAATAGCGATCAAAATCGCAAATATTTTCGAATTTAACATTTGAATAAATTAATAAATTAGACATATTGATTCTGAAAATCAGAATCACAACAGATTGACTAAGAAATTAATTTATGCTTGAGGGGGTTTGATAAGGCCCTTTAGACATGGACTAAGTGGGCGTGATGTCTTATGAACAATGAAAATTCTTTCCTCGTTGATTATGTCAACTTTCATATCTACTGTTACAGGAGTATTTTGATTATACTTAAAATCAAATTTTTTACAAAAACCACCTTCATCTTCCAGGTCGTTTTCATCATGCTCAGGACAAGCATTGTAAATTCCGAGGATATCCTCCAAGACAAGCTCGCTAATTGATTCAATATCGTTAAAGCTCAGGTCTTCAGCCACCTCATCACCAAATACGTCTGGTGTATCGATACTAAAGTTGAAAATAAATAATGCCAAACCTATCCAAAGGTATTTCAACAAAATATTTTGACGGATAGTTTGCATGCTTTCAAAACACTGGTTTCGTTTAGAAGTTCTAAATTACTTTAAAAAATCGATTATCTAAAATTTATGCCTAGTTCCCAACTTTTTGACTTGATTCATTTAACAAGGGATACAGAGGGACAAAAAAAAGACTCACCAATTAATTTAACTGATGAGTCTTCTCTAGTAGCGGGGACACGACTCGAACGTGCGACCTTCGGGTTATGAGCCCGACGAGCTGCCAACTGCTCCACCCCGCAATGTATCTTTTGCGTTATTTCAATATTACTGAGGTTTATGTCCCGACGAACTGCTCCGCCGCGGCGGACTCCACCCCGCAATGTATCTTTTGCATTATTTCAATATTGCTTAAGGTTATGTCCCGACGAACTGATCCGCTGCGGCGGACTCTACCCCGCAATATATCTTTACTTGTTATTTCAATTTGAAATTCTCCGTTGAGAACTATGAAACAAAGATATGTCAAATAACCCGTTCTTGCAAGTCATTTAACAAATGTTTGAATTATCTTACTGTTGGACCGGCCTCAAATGCCTTTTCAGGGGATAAAAAGCTTAAAGCTCCTTCCTCGTTTTCCGCCATCAAAACCATACCTTGCGATTCGATACCACGAATTTTTCTTGGCTCCAAATTCAGTAAAACCAAAACGGTTTTGCCAATGATTTCCTCTGGTTTGTAGTGTTCAGCTATTCCTGACACGATGGTTCGCTCGTCGATACCTGTTACTACAGTTAACTTCAGTAGCTTATCCGCCTTTTCAACTTTTTCAGCATGCTTAATTGTAGCTAAGCGCATATCAAGTTTCGTGAACTCATCAAATGAAATGGCATCTTTCATGGGAGGGAATTTATTAATTTGAGTGGAATTTTGTTGCGTCAGTTTTGCGCGTTCTTCTTCAACAAGCGAATCTTCAATTTTAGCAAATAATATTTCTGGTGTTCCGATTCGATGTCCTGCCGCTAAAATTTCAGCCGGATTGGAATTCCAAGAAATAGTAGTGATATTGATATTTAACATCTTGGCTAATCGTTCACTTGTAGCGGGTAGAAAAGGCCGCCCAATCAAGGCTAGCTGGCTTGTTAAGACGTTAGCGAAATACAGAATGGTTTTCACACGCTCTGGATCGGTTTTTATCAATTTCCAAGGCTCTTGATCCGCAAGGTATTTGTTACCGAGTCGTGCCAAATTCATCCATTCTGTTTGTGCTTCTCGTAACTTGTAAGCGTACATGAGCGTTTCAATCTTCGCAGGAATAGCTTCAATCTCCGTAATGAGTTCTTCATCCTCAACGGTAAACTCCCCGTGACTTGGAATGATTCCTTCGTAATACTTTTGGGTAAGTACCAATGTTCTGTTTACGAAATTGCCGAGGATATCTGCTAGTTCGCTATTCACACGCGTTTGAAATTCCTTCCAAGTAAACTCAGAGTCTTTGCTTTCAGGAGCTATTGCTGTTAGAACATATTTTAACTCGTCAATTCGATTTGAATGTGCTTCTATAAATTCATGCAACCAAACTGCCCAATTTCGTGAAGTAGAAAATTTATCGCCTTCTAAATTCAAAAATTCGTATGCTGGAACGTTATCTGGAAGAATAAAATCTCCGTGATCTTTAAGTAGAATTGGGAAAATAATCGCGTGAAAAACAATGTTGTCTTTTCCAATGAAATGAACCAATTTTCGATCTGCTGCTTCATTCTTACACCAATAGACTTTCCAGTTTTTACCATTGTCGAGGGCCCATTGTTTCGTTGCTGAAATATAACCGATAGGAGCATCCAACCAAACGTAAAGTACTTTTCCGTCTGCATTAGGTAGTGGAACTTTTACGCCCCAATCCAAATCACGAGTCATGGCTCTAGGCTTCAATCCTCCGTTTATCCATGACATACACTGCCCGATTACCTGATTACGCCATTCTTTCGGGTTGTGCTGAGGTTTTCCATCTATAATACCATCCTGAATCCATTCGCGTAACCATTCTTCATGTCGATCCATCGGTAAGTACCAGTGAGAAGTAGATTTTAGAATGGGAGTTTTATTACTAAGTGTTGAAATCGGATTAATCAAATCGGTTGGACTCAAGTCACTGCCACATTTTTCACATTGGTCTCCGTAAGCGCCTTCACTTGAACATTTTGGACAGGTTCCAGTTATGTAGCGATCAGCTAAAAACTGTTGAAATTCTTCATCGTAATATTGTTCAGAAACTTCTTCGATAAACTTGCTTTTTTCATAAAGTTTTAAGAAAAAATCTTGCGAGGTTTCATGGTGAATTTGCGCAGAAGTTCGGTGAAAAATATCAAAGGAAATCCCAAAATCTTTAAATGCTTTTCCAATAATCAGATTGTATTTATCTACAATTTCTTGAGGTGAAATACCTTCTTTTTTCGCACGTAAGGTAATGGCTGCACCATGTTCGTCACTTCCACAAATAAAAACCACATCGTGACCTTTCAATCTGAGAAAGCGAACAAAAATGTCCGCGGGTAAATAAACACCGGCAACATGTCCCAAGTGAAGGGGACCATTCGCATATGGCAAAGCGGCAGTAACAGTATATTTCGGTAACGAATTCATTGGACTACAAAGATAACAATAAAAAAAGGTCGACTTTTGCCGACCTTTTCATTTCTCAAAAGAGAATCTTATTTCTTAACCACGTTGAACTGAGCTGTTTTTCCGTTTTCAAGTGTTACATTGAAAATGTAAATTCCAGACTCAAGGCTAGCGATGTTTACATCAGATTTTCCACCAACCAAATTGATTGAATTTGAGATTACTGATTTACCAATAATGTCCGTTACGATTAATGATGCAGCTCCTTCTCCTTCGATAGAAACAGTTACATTATCGTTTGCAGGGTTCGGGTAAGCAACTCCTTCAACCGTATTGGCTTCAGCTAAACCGATATTGTTTGCATCGATTAAAGCAACTCCTAAGGCGCCAGGAAGTTCAGTTCCAAATCCAACTGCAAAACGATTACCATCACTTTCGTTAGGGAACATTGGTTGCAAATACAAATCAGTATTCCAAGTGTAATTTTGGCTACCGTAGCCTAAAAATAAATCAAGATTAACTGTTTGAACACATGCCAAATATCGTGTATTGTTTTGAAGAACAACTGGATTTGCGAAAGATCCGTAAACTACTTCACCTTGCAAATCACTTGGGTAGTAATAGAAACCAGATGCAACTTCAGTTAAAGTCCAAGCATTATTAGCAGGAAAATTAGCGTCATTCAAATCTGTAAATTGGTCATCCCAAGTGTAAAGGTATAATGCCATTTCTTCTCCATCAAGGGGATCCGTGTTTTGAGCTTTAGTCGCAGCAAAATAAACACCCGTAGCAGCAACTCTACTTGCATTTGGATCTTGAATAACTGTACAAACCGAGTATGTTTGAGTATTGTCGTTTGGTCTGTAGAAGTTTGAAGCTTCAATGGTATTACTTGCTGGATCAATCGCTGAATACGAGAAAACAGAATCATTGATTGTGAATGTAAATTCAAGAATATTGTCATCATTATATTCATCTGTTCCGCCAAGGCTAGCAGTATATGTTAAAGTGTAAGTCCCGGCTGTGTAAGAGCTTAATGAAAACTGAGGGAACGTATTAGCCTCACCAGGATAAATGTTAATTCCAGTTGTATCACCTGCCACAAGTGATAAACCAGAAACGGTATTATCATAAACGATAGCACCTGAAGGATTTGTTATCTTCGCATTCAACGAAACGTTCGTTTGATCTTGGTTACCTGGATTTGTAATTTTAGCACCTACTTCAAAATTAAATTCGGATCCACTTTGAGCTAATAGAGAATGAACCATTCCTCCTTTAGGAGCTAATGCTGCATTGGCATTCAAAGCGATGTCATTTGCAAATAAACCCGTTTTATTACCCATAAATACAACAACAGGACCATTTGCCATTTCATTAACAAGCGTTGTTCCATCATTTATATCCAACATTACTACTGGAATCGTAACATTCGCTCCGTCAGCACCTGCTCCCATGTTTATCCATTCATTAGGGTTTCTGTTAATTACGATTACTCCAACAGCACCTGCATTTTGAGCGTTAAATGCTTTCAAACCAAATTCACATGTATTTCTGTAGATAACAGCAATCTTTCCTGTCAAGTTGTTAATTAATGGATTACAACCTTCAGCAGATACAGGGTTGCCCTGGGCATTTGTTCCAGTTGAACCATCATCAACAATCATTAAAGTGTCTTCAACGAAAGAAGTAGGTCCTGGGATATTCCAATCTGGAGTTCCCCATCCACCCGCTGGATCCGCCCACGAGTTGTTGTAGTTTGCAACGATGTTTTGAGGAGAAACACCTGCTACAATTATCTGTGCATTCACTGCTGCTGCAGTTAAAATGACAGAAAAGGAAAGTAAAAGTTTTTTCATAGTAAATTTTTTTAAGTTTTTACAAATATATAATAAAATCATAATTTTAAAAAAACGTGAAACTAAAGGAAAACAAAATTTCGAAACCCCAAGAATAAAAAAGGAAAGATGTTTGTCTTCCCTTAGTCAAATTAATATCAGGTAATTATTTCAACCAAATAATCAAGTAATAGAAGATTGCTGCTAACAATCCACTTACTGGAATAGTTAAAATCCATGCCCATAGTAGGTTGATGGTTACTCCCCATCGAACTGCACTTAGTCGTTTTGTTGCTCCCACTCCAATTATAGAACCAGTAATAGTATGGGTAGTAGAAACAGGAATTCCAAATTGAGAAACCGTGAATAAGGTCAATGCTCCAGCTGTTTCTGCGCAAACACCCTCTAAAGGAGTAACTTTCGTGATTTTTGTTCCCATGGTTTTAACGATTTTCCATCCTCCCATGAGTGTGCCAATTCCAATCATCAAATAACATCCAAATGAAATCCAGAAAGGCATGGTATCCGAGTGAACTTTTGTTTTTATTTTATGTCCGTCCAAAAGTTTGCCTGCATTATCGACGTGCTCGCTAAAAATGCCGGCAAATTTATAGTTAGAGTTTAAAACTTTATCATTGAAAATGGTGTCATTAGTTTTAGCATCACATAGTGCGTCACCGAATGTGTAAACTTCAATTTTGGATAGCTCCTCATCTATTTTTTTGAAGGAATGTACAACCTCTGCTTTGTATTCTGGGTTTAACTTACCTTTCTTGTCATAGATTTCCTCACCATTCGCTGCATTGTGAATGGATTTGTGCTCGACATAATAAATAATTGAATCCAACTCGGCAACTTCGGGCTTGAATTTTTCTAATTTCTCCTCATTATTCTTGTATTCGATTTGCATTAATTCTGTAATCTGTAGAGATTTTGGAACATCCGATTCCAATTTTCCTTGTCGCCCCATGTTGCCATAAACTAACAATGCAGCGCAAATTATCCCCATGACTTTTTGAGAATCCGCTCCTCCGTGTCCCAAAGAAAAGGCAGCAGATGATAGTAATTGTAGTCGTTTGTGCATATTCGCTTCCTTCAATGCAGATGGTTTTTTTCCATGGACCAATTCAAACCATATGTAAACTAAGTTGAAAATGGTAATCATCCCTATAACGATATACATCATAATAGGCTTCATGTCCATATAGTCAATCATATATTGCATTACATAAACAGTTGCACCAGACAAAAGCGCGATTACAACCATTTTTCTCCAAAAATTGCGATTAATCGTAACTAATGCTATCAAGAATGCGATGAATCCACCGATCAATGGAGCCAAGAAAATGAATAAGACAACTTTCACAATTTCTCCAGTCTCAATAACTCCAAATCCAGCATGAGCAACCGCGGCGCCAGCAAATCCTCCAATTAACGTATGTGATGACGAAGAAGGAATCCCTAACCACCAAGTAAGTAAATTCCAAAAGGTAGCAGCCAACAAACCAGCCAAAATAACCCATAAATCAATGACATTGTTATCTACTGTTTTTGCAACTGTATTTCCAACGCTCATGTCAAAAACCCAAAACGCAATTACATTGAACAAAGCGGCCCAAACTACAGCTTGGAATGGTGTTAAGACTTTTGTTGAAACTACCGTTGCAATTGAATTCGCAGCGTCGTGAAATCCATTTACCAAGTCAAAAATTAAGGCAATGGCAATTACGACGATTAATAACGTAAACATAATTTTCGTTTTAAGTTATTGATTACTTAAGCGTATTTTACGACGATGGACTCGATTACATTTCCAGCGTCTTCACATTTGTCTGTTGCGATTTCCATTACTTGATAAATCTCGCGACGCTTAATGAGTTCTTTTGCGTCCACATCAGAGTCAAAAAGACGTTCAATATTCATATCGAAGATGTCATCCGCACTATTCTCAATGCTATTGATTTTGATGACACATTCTATGATTTTCTGTGTATTTTTCAAATTCCTCAATTCCGTTACTGCCGCTTTAACCGCTTTAACCGCATCATTAATTGCCTCTGCAGTTTTTTGAATTCCTTGATCCGAGATAGGATCGATTTTGTAGAAATTAATTTTTTTCGCCGCAGCGTAAACGTAATCAGCAATATCATCTAAAGCAGAAGCCAAGCTATGAATATCTTCACGATCAAACGGTGTAATGAAGTTTTTCCCTAATTCAATGAAAATTTTGTGAGTTATTTCATCGTTTTTATGCTCGATGCCTTCCATTTCATTTATAAGGGTTGCTCGTTTGTTGTAGTCCGGCTCGTGAACTACTTGAACCAACTTTCCTGCAATATCTTGAAGATTGTCACTTGCCTCTTCAAATAAAGAATAAAACACTTTATCCTTTGGTAAAAAATAACTTAGTATTCCTGCCATGATTTTATTATTTAAGGCAAATTTAGAATTCTCGTTATTCTTTTAATGAAATCAGTCAGTTTGTTAACGTAAAGATAACATTGCAAATTAGTTTTTCATTTAAATGATGGTCTTAAAATAGTTGTGTTGTTCATTCCAGTCAATTCACATACTCCTATGCAGCCCTAATGTTATCAAAATGTTATCAAAATTATCTTTAAGTTATCAATGGATTAATGAAATGTTAATTAGATGTTAAGGCATTAATTTCGCCGCAGAGATAGAACGACTAAATCAAACAAATTCGTTCGTTATACATTTAGATATGGGGAAGAAAATTTTCACTTTAACGTTGATAGTATTAATTGTGAACGTTGTTTTTGGGCAAGCAACATCATCCAATGATAAGACCATTGAAAAAAAGTGGTTTGAAAAAATATCAATTCGCGGCTATGCTCAGGTACGCTACAATGGCCTCTTACAGACTAATGAAGATTTAGAATGCGAGCAATGTGATAGAAGTTGGGGAGGAGAAGGGGGATTCTTTTTCAGACGAATGCGAATCATTTTCTTTGGCCAAGTTCACCCACGGGTATATTTTTACGTTCAGCCGGATTTCGCAAGTGCTACATCTTCCTCTACACTTCACTTTGGGCAGCTAAGAGATGCATATTTTGATGTAGGAATTGATAAGAAAAATGAATTTCGCTTTCGAATAGGTCAAAGTAAAATTCCATATGGATTTGAAAACATGCAGTCTTCACAAAATCGATTGCCTCTTGATAGAAATGACGCATTAAATAGTGCAGTTACAAATGAGCGTGATTTGGGTGTTTTCTTTTATTGGGCACCTGAAAAAACGAGAAAACTTTTTTCATCTTTGGTAAGTGATGGTTTGAAGGGGTCGGGAGACTACGGAGTTTTTGCACTTGGTGTGTACAACGGTCAAACTGCAAATAGACCTGAATTAAATAAAAACAGACACGTCGTTACTAGATTGACCTATCCTTTTCAAATTAAAAATCAAATTGTAGAAACAGGTCTCCAGGCATATAAGGGTAAATTTACATTATTCAATATATCAAGCGGTGTAAAGTTTGCCGAGGATAAATTGTACGATGACGAGCGTGTTGGCGGAACATTTGTTTTGTATCCTAAACCGTTTGGTATACTCGCAGAATATAATGTTGGTCGTGGCCCAGAGTTTGACAAGTTTGCTGATTCTATTTCAACTCAAGCCTTACGTGGTGGTTTTGTAACCGCTTCGTATAAAATGAATTTTGGAGAGCAAACACTAATTCCGTTTGTGAGATATCAAACCTACAAAGGTGGGAAAAAGCACGAATTAGACGCCAGAAGTTATCGTGTAGAAGAATTAGAAATAGGAACGGAATGGCAAATGGGGAAGCACTTTGAGTTGGTTGTAATGTATACAATGTCGTCGAGAAGATTTGAAGATTTCTCCAAGCCAAATAACTATCAGCGTGGCAATCTATTGCGAATTCAGGCTCAAATGAATTTTTAATCTTTTACTTTCTCTTTTCAGCAAAAAACGCTTTCATTAACTGACTGCACTCCTCTTGTAAAATTCCATTCGTGACTAGCGTAGTTGGATGATATAAAGACCTTTCATGTTGTCCCGCACCTCGATTTTCGTCTCGTGCACCGAAAACTACCTTGTCAATTTGAGACCAATACAGAGCTCCCGCACACATGCAACAAGGTTCCAAAGTAACATAAAGGGTGCAGCCTTTCAAATATTTGGCTCCAAGGTATTGTGATGCTGCCGTGATGGCTTGAATTTCAGCGTGTGCTGTCACATCCGTTAAGGTTTCTGTAAGATTGTGACCTCGAGCTATGATTTGATTTTTACAAACGATTACAGCGCCTACTGGAACTTCTTCTAACGACAGAGCGTGCTTTGCTTCTACCAAAGCTTGCCGCATGAAATATTCATCATTGTAAGGACTAATCACAAATACAAGAATAAGAACTATCCGAAAAACTCACAAGGAATTGTGCAGAAGATTTTCAGTCGTACTCGAATTATTTTTAATCGATGAAGTACTTTTCAACTATGGAAATCATCGATTTGGTCATCTTAATTCCTCTAGTTTATGGGGCTTGGAAGGGTTTTAAAAAAGGCTTCGTTATGGAGTTGTTTACCATTTTAGCACTTTTGGTTGGTTTGTATGCCGCTTTCCATTTTTCTGATAAAATTACAGAAGTGATTGTTGGAAGAACTCACGAAAACCCTGGATATCTTACTGCTATATCTTTTTTGCTTTTGTTTTTAGCTGTTGGCGCGATGGTTTATTTCGGTGGAAAAGCGTTAGAGCAAGTCTTAAAATTAGCTCAATTATCATTTTTAAACAAAGGAACTGGCGCACTTATTGGAATCTTAAAATGGGGATATTTGATTGGTTGCTTATTCGTTTTTATTCAATCGATGGATACCGCTGAAAGGTTCATTTCAAAAAAGAATAAGGAAAATGCGATACTTTATCCTGCAGTAACTGGGCTCGTTTCTACAACCATTCCTGGTGTAACCAATACACGGATTTTTGATTATATGGATTCGCATGAAAAAGCAAAGGAAACGGAACTCAGCGTTGAACAGGTAATTGAGGCCAAAGAGATTGCCGATAGTTTAGGAATCGACGTCAATGATGCCAAGACAATAATGGAAATTCATAAGAAGTATGGAAAATAGAATTTTAATTTTTGTTGTTTCTTTCTTTTGTTTGCTATCCGCAAGCGCGCAGGGGATATTCAAATCAAAACCCAAAAAAGAGAAAACCATTGTAAAAACCGGGCCCTATTTTGGAGTTCAAAGCGGTAGGTTTTACGCGGGAGAAATAGGAGTGGAACGTCAGTGGAAACAAGGAAAATTGATGAACCCCAATACTCACGCCTTACATTTTGGAGTGAACTACACCTACGATTTTTCCCGATGGAATCCTGTACTTGGTTACGACCTTGGATATTGGTATCGGGAAAGTAATGTTGGTATGACATTCGGTGGAACAGTATGCATTCGAACCAATTTTCAGGATTATCGTTTTGGTGTAACGCCGACGTTGGGTTATAAGATTTGGCAATTGCATATACAAACAGGATATCATTTACTCTATCCATTCTATGCATTTGATAAAACGACATTTGATTCGAACACCATTTTCTTAAGCGCGCGGTTTGTTTTCATCAATGATCGGGAAGTAAAAAAGAAGGATAACGATTGATATCACATTATTTTTTAGTTGAGCAAATTGTTCAAAAATCTTGAAAAGTTGAATTCTTAAACCTCTAATTTTGGCGTAACTTCGTTTCACTGAATTTTATTCATTCCGATGAAACAATACCACGATTTACTCGAACACATCCTCAAAAATGGCGTTAAAAAAGAAGACCGAACAGGAACAGGAACTGTATCTGTTTTTGGTTATCAAATGCGTTTTGATTTGAGTGAAGGATTTCCTTGCATTACAACTAAAAAACTTCACTTGCGATCGATTATTCATGAGTTATTGTGGTTTTTGAAAGGGGATACGAATATTCAGTATCTCAAAGAAAATAACGTTTCCATTTGGGATGAATGGGCTGATGAAAATGGTAATCTAGGGCCTGTTTATGGCTCACAATGGAGAAGTTGGCCAACATCAGATGGTCGTAACATCGATCAAATCAAACAAGTAATTAACCAACTGAAAAACAATCCCGATTCAAGACGAATCATAGTTTCCGCTTGGAATGTGGGTGAAATTGAGAAGATGGCTTTGCCGCCTTGTCATGCCTTTTTTCAGTTTTATGTTGCCGAAGGAAAACTAAGTTGTCAATTGTATCAGCGCAGTGCAGATACTTTTCTTGGTGTTCCGTTCAATATTGCTTCATACGCACTTTTAACCATGATGTTGGCTCAAGTTTGTGACTTAAAACTGGGGGATTTTATTCATACACTTGGTGACGCACACTTATATTCAAATCACTTAGAACAGGCAAAATTGCAATTGACAAGAGATTTTAGACCCTTGCCTCAAATGAGAATCAATCCGAATGTGAAAGATTTGTTTGAATTTAAGTTCGAAGATTTTGAATTGGTCAATTACGATCCGCATCCACATATTAAAGCTGAGGTAGCCGTTTAAGATGCAAGTTTCACTAATCGTCGCAATGGATTCCAACCGGGGAATCGGCAAAAACAACGATTTGATGTGGCATTTGCCCGCCGATATGAATTTCTTCAAAGAAACTACGAAGAATCAAATTGTGGTCATGGGAAGAAAGAATTACGATTCAATTCCTGAAAAATACCGCCCACTGCCAAATCGCTTGAATGTGATATTAACACGAAATAAAGACTTTAAAGCAGAGAATTGCTTGGTTTTCAATTCACTAAATGATTGTTTGGATCATTTCAAGGATGAAAAAGCACGAAAGGTATTTATCATTGGCGGTGGCGAAATTTACAAAATGGCTTTGGAGTCCGGTTGTTTAAGAGAAATGTACATCACGTATGTAAATGGTGTTTTTGATGCCGATACGTTTTTCCCACAATTTAATGAAAGTGAATGGCAAATTCAGGTTCTTGATGAACAATCAATTGACGAGAAACACAAGTATCGTTTTGTAATTAAAAGATTCACGAGGAAATAAGTCCGGATTTTTTCCAAGTTCCTATTATTTTGTGTTTTCCTCTTTGCGTTTTTGTGCTCTTGTATTGAAGAATGCCATTGCCAAACCGAAAATAAGACCTCCGATTACATTTTTCAGAACAAAACTGTTTTACTCTGTAAAAAATCAAATAAAGCTGTAAATATTCCAAAAGTGATGCCATAGATTATGACCCACTTGAAGAATTTGTTTGATTTTTGTTCCATGGATTAATAGTGAATTTAGATTATTTTAAGGGAATTCCCCGTGAACTAACAGGTCCGGAAATTTTACTTTTTTCCAAGCTAAAACTAAACGTGCTTCCAACATTTAAAGTGCTTCGAACATTGATTGCCTGACCATGGGAATCCAGAATATTCTTGACAATCGCAAGCCCAAGTCCAGAACCGCCTTCATTTCTGTTCCTGCTTTTTTCAACGCGGTAAAATCGTTCAAACAAGCGTGGAAAATGTTTTGGATCAATTCCAATTCCGTTATCCCCAACTTCGATTGTTACCAAATTTTCAAACACCAAGAGACAAATTTCCGTTTTACCATTTTCTTTTCCGTAAGCGATTGAGTTATTGATGAGGTTTGTCAGTACTTGACCGATTTTAGTTCGATCTGCATGCACGTGAATTGGACCATAATCCTTTTTCAGAGCTAGGTCTATATTTTTCTGTTTTGCCGTTAAGTCCAATGTTTCGAGGATCTCTTTGATTAGTTCTGTAACATCAAAAGACCGCAATTCAGGCTTTAAATCCTCAACTTCCAATTTTGCAATTTGATCTAAATCCTCAAGAATTCCCACCATTCGGTCGGTGGCTTTATTGGCTCGTTCCAAGAAAGATCTGTTTATCGTTTCATCTTCAAGCGCACCGTCAAGTAATGTGGAGATATAGCCTTGAATCGAAAAAACGGGCGTTTTTAATTCGTGTGCCAAATTCCCTAAAAATTCTCTACGAAATTGCTCTTGTTCTTTGAGTTTTGAAATTTCGGTAGTTCGGTCTTCTTTCCAACTTTTAACATCCGACTCCGCTCTTTCGATTACCTCGTCAATTTTGGTTTTTTTACCGGAATCAAGAATATTATTTACTTGTATTGAACGATAAATTAAAGCAAGGCGATTATTTATAAACTTTTTAAGAAGATAGTAGAAAACAAAATAGGCGACTATGCCTGATATTAAGGGTATTAAAACGAGTAGCGAATTGGAAAACGGAATAATGACAAAATCTATAAATGCTGCCAGTAGAAAACTGATAATTGAGAAGATTAAACTTCCATATAAAATAAGGATGCTGGGTCTGTTAGTTTTCACTTTTCGTTGAAGGTATATCCGATTCCTTTTATGGTACGAATATAGTCATCTCCAAGCTTTTCTCGTAATTTTCTGATGTGAACATCTATTGTTCGTTCACCAACAACAGTTTCATTTCCCCAAACGATGGCTAAAATTTGTTCACGATTATATACCTTACCCGGTCTACTAGCTAATAATTCTAACAGCTCGAATTCTTTTTTAGGTAAGAGAAGCTCTTTTCCTTCTATTTCGACCGTAAATTTTTCACGGTCAATTTTAATCGCTCGTTCTCCTTGATTTACCTCAAGTCCTCCAGATTTTTCCAATCTTCTCAGTAATGCTTCTATTTTGCTGATCAATAATCTTGGGCGAATAGGTTTAGAAATATAGTCATCACCTCCGGCCTCGAAACCAGCAATTTGAGCATAATCCTCAGCTCGTGCAGTTAGAAATGCTATTAAAGGTTGAGTTAGATTTAAATCTTTTCGAATAACTTGACAGGTTTCAATACCATCCATTTTAGGCATCATTACATCAAGAATAATCAAAGATGGATTCAATTGTTGAGTAAGTCTGATTGCTTCCTCTCCATTTGAAGCGGTAAAAACCTTGTAACCTTCTTTTCGAATATTGTATGACAAAAACTCAAGGATATCCAGTTCATCATCAACGAGCAGTATGGTATGTCCTTTTAAGTTTTGCATTTGATATAGAGTAAAAAGGGCTGAAAATAAGTTTCAGCCCTTTGATTTTCGTTTAATTACTTTCTAACAATTATTCTTTTTGCAATTGTGTTGTTACCTGAGTGTAATAGAACCGAATACATTCCATCTGAAATTTTTGATAAATTCAATCCAATTTTGTTAAACCCGATTTGTTGGATTTCATTTTCTGAATATACAACTCGACCTAATTGATCAACTAATTCAACTTGCATAGCATTTCCATTTTGATTGTCAAAACTTACAAATACCTCATCGCTAGTTGGGTTTGGATAAACAACCACATTTGCAATTCCCATTAATTCTTCAACGCTTAACGTAATTGAAACATTAAATATCGATGTGTCTGAACAGTTACCATTAATTGCGGTCAATACTACTTGATAATCACCATTCACAGCATAAGCGTGAACAGGCGCTGAAGCAGAAGAGTTTGTGAAATCTCCGAAATCCCATGAGTACGAAGACGCCCCAGTTGAAGAATTAGTGAACGTTACAACGTTTCCGTTTACTGTAAATGAACCTGCTGCTGTTGGTGTAGCTGTAAAGGTTACGTTTACTGTATTTGATGTTCCAACTCCATTACATGCATCAGTATTTGTTGTTGCAACTGAATAATCTCCTGTCGCAGTAACTTGAATAGATTGAGTTGTTGCACCATTTGACCAAACATAAGAATCTGCAGTTGAAGAAGTTAAAGTAACAACTTCACCTGAACAAGCTTGCGTAGCAGAAGCCGTTACTGTAGGTGCTGGTGCATTACTAACGTTAACAGTTGTGGCTGTTGAGGTTGCTGAACATCCATTATTATCAGTTACAGTTACACTATAAGATCCTGAAGCACTTACAGTAATCGCTTGAGTTGTAGCGTTAGTTGACCATGCATTTCCAGTTGCAGCAGATGAAGTTAATTCAACGCTTCCACCTGTACAGAAAGAAGTCGCTCCACTTGCAGTGATTGTAGGTGTTGCTGGAAGAGTGTTAACAGTTACAGTAATTGCAACTCGTTGACTCTCATCTCCGTTGGCATTCTTTTGACTAACGTAATACGTGTAAACTCCTGGTGCCGCAGTACTTGGTGATGGAGTTCCAGAAAGAGCAGTTCCACCTGTAGCAACATTATACCAGCTTAATGAATTACCTGCTGAAGCAGTTGCAGATAATGGTGTTGTTGTCGCTCCCTGGCAATAGGTATAAGAGTTCATAGCAACCGTTGGAGTAGACACACTAAAGAATACTGGATTTGAGAATGTTGCACCTGATGCAGCCACAGAACCAGCTGAAAGTCTACAATCTGGAGCAGTTCCAAGTGGCGTGAAAATATTCACCCAATTTATATCTGATAAAGTTTTCGTTGAGTCATTTCCGTCTACTGACCACCAAGATTGGTACCATGGTGTTGTTGCGCCACCTGAATTTAAAACAGTATTCGTATTATTTGAAGACCAAGTAGGTGTGGCGAAATTTGTTAAAATATTATTTACAAAAACCATGGTATCTCCATTCAAGTTTGCTACAACAGGAGCACCTTCAATTGAAAGCCCTTTTTCCCAACCTGTAACCAATGAATTCAAAACAGAAACTGCTGAATTTCTTCTCAGACGAAATGCTTTTTCAAATTTCTCACCAGTTGGTAAGGCAATTGTACCATTTCCTTTCGGTCCGACCAGGGTAACATTAGAAAAAATAGGCCGAGTTTTCGGCGTAGCGTTTGAACCTTGTGCATCGTTGTCGCATTCAAAAGCATTTGAATCACCTGGGGCATCAGATAAGTCTTTGTCACGAATTGAAAGTGCAAATTGAACTTTCCCTCGGTAACCAAAGTCTGTATCGAAATCATCATCTAATCCTCCGTAGGCAATTAAGTGCTTACAATTAACTGTTCCTCCAAACCACTCAAACGAATCATCGCCAGAATGAGAAACCTGAACGTAATCAACTGTTGTTGCTGAACCAACTGAACCGAACGTAATACCATTGATTTCTTTATTTGGTTCCAATGCAATTCCTGCAAATTCGATACGAACATATTTGATTGTTCCTGAATTGTCATTATCAAAAGCACCGCCATATTGTGTGTCTGTGGTCGGCACAATTCCTTCAATATTCGCAACGCCTCCAGGTTGGTTGTTACGAGCTAAACCAAGTACTACAATTCCTCCCCAATCTCCTTCATTTCTGTTTCCAACAGCTTCGTTTGAAGTGAAAACGATAGGTTGAGATGCAGTTCCCTGCGCATTTATTTTTGCTCCACGGGTAATAATTAGTGAGCCTTGTGTTGCTTTATCACCGCGAATAATTGTACCTGGTTGTATTGTAAGCGTTGCATTGTTTTTCACATAAATCTTATTTTGTAGTAAGATAACACCTGACCAAGTTGTGTTTGCAGTGATGTCAGTGGATACTGTTTGTGTTGTTGCCGGATAAACTGTATTTTCAGCATCAAAATTAGACCATCCAGCTGTCCAATCGGTTGCTGGTGTATTGTCTGTAACTGGAAATGCTCCTCTGTAGGTTGTGGGAGTCCAAAATGCATCCTGAGCATTTAGGCTGAATCCTAAGGTTAAGGCTGCAATAAACGTGTAAATTCTTTTCATTTTTTCTAATTTTTAATTGTTACAAAGTTCTTGCCTTCGGTTATAAGAGGCGTTACATCCTTCTTAAGTCTTCGTTAATTTTTCATTAAGACATGGAAACAATTTCTTAATATTGGTTTATTCAGAAATTATATTTCAAGGATAATGAAATGGTTTGACCAAAGGTGATTTCTTGCCAAGCACTATCGATTCCTTTGTCGTATTTTTTATTTTTATTTGTGTCTTGGAAGAATACTAAATCTTGTGCTAAAACATCCTTCACATTCAGTTTAAGTTCCAAGTTCTTTTTAATAACTTTTGATAATTGAAAGTCAATGACATTTCTTCCGTTTTCCCAAACACTTGGCTCTTGAATGCTTCCTGCAATCGCAATTCGTTGACCAACGAGGTTGTACGAAATGTTGACATTAAAATCTTTTGGTCCCGCGTAAAAGACCCCAGCATTTATCAAATAAGGTGATTGTCCTTGAAGCGGTCTTGTTGCATCAGGATATTCGGCTAATCCTGCAATAGCTCCTAAATCTATTTGTGAACGAATTAATGCGCCGTTGAAATAAAGTGTGAAATTTTTCAAGAACGATGAACTATCTTTTTTCGCAAATGTGCCTAAGTTTAGGCGGTATTCAACCTCAGCACCATAATTGACAACATTACCTACATTATCATAGTATAATTCCGGTGTTCCCGAAGTCCCCGTTCTCAATAACAATTCTATGGGGTTGTAAAACTGTTTGTAAAAACCTGAAAGACTAATAATTTGTCCAGCTCCTGGAAAGAACTCAAAGCGTAAATCGTAATTGTTAATCAACGCACGTTGTAGATTGGGATCTCCAGATGTTAAATTATCATTTAGAAAGTTATAAAAAGCAAAAGGGGCTAACTCACGAAATTCAGGTCTAGAAAGTGTACGAGAATAACTTGCGCGAATGTTAATTTTTTGAATAGGAGAATAAATTACATTCACAGAGGGCAAAAGGTCAACCACATTAGTATCAATGTTTTGAGGAAGATTTGATCCAAACTCCACATATTTAAATACTTGATTATATGCTTCAACTCTCGCTCCACCAACTAGTCGAAATTTATCACCAAGTTTACTATCTAATTGCAAAAATCCGGCATTCAACAACGAGTAAGCTTGGTAGCTGTCGTCCACATTAGTACCCTCTTCAAGTTTAAAACCTCCTTGACCATTTGCCATAAGCCCCATGTTTTCAGGTGCGAAAATCTCATCCGCTGGAAGCAGTAAGAGTGAACTTTCAAAATTGGCACTCCCCGAAGGATCATACTTGGAAAATCCTAGATTTCTAGCGGCAAAAGTTCTTGTTCTGTATTGATGAAAAGCCCCTATTTTAGCTTCATTTTTAAATTTTCCAAGTTCAAATGGGTAGGCTGCGTCATATTTCACATTGAAAATCTTTTCATTCATGTCTGACCAAAACATATTTCCTGCTCCGAGTGTAGAAATATCATTAGACTGAACAACTGCGAAAAATGGAAGTGTTGTATCCACTTGCTGATAAACGGTTCTTCTCAAGAATGGTATTTCTCTTTTGACGTCACTGAAAGAACCGACCCACTTCAGTTTCAGTTTATTTTTCAATTCATGATTACCGATAAGCTGCGAAGTGAATAAGTTGTTTTGAGTATACCAAAAATTGGTCGATTTTTCTGAATAAACGGATTCAATATCCATGTCTCGTTTGCCATTACGAACATTGACTTTATCATCAGTTGAAATTGAGTACATGTTTTTAAATTGAATTTTGTTTTTGTCATTGAAACTATATGAAATATTGAACATCCCACTATTAAGAACCGCTTGTGTAAATGCCGAATCCCTTAGTTCATTTTTAGTTATGACACCTGTGGTCTGCTCTTCAAATTCTCTTCTGGTTACTTGACTGAATGAGAAATTATTTTGATAAGAATAAGCAAAAACGTATCCTAATTTTCTTTTTTCTTTAAGTTGAATCATACGACCAATAGAATATTGCAAACTTAAATTTGGCAACGCCTTTCTATTGAATGATCCCCAATCCGATTTGATTAGTTTGGCCAAATCAGCTTTTTCAGCATTTGTGGCGACGTTAAATTGCTCGGTGGTTGGAAGTTCATCAGGTAAAGCTCTAGATCCTGACCCAAGACCTAAGAAATCTGCACTTCCGCCATTATAAGTTCTAAAATCCTTGAATGTGGAAATGGTATTGTATGCTCCACTTATTTGAATGTTCTGAAAATTCGTTTCTTTCGGCTCGGTTGTATTGATGTCTATAACACCTCCAGCAAATTCACCCGGTAATTCAGGCGATGCGGTTTTTGTAATCAACAAATTATCCAGCATGTTGGACGGGAAAATGTCAAATGAAAATGCTTTACGATCACTTTCTGAACTTGGCAGTGATGCTCCATTGAGTAATGCAAAATTGTAGCGATCGCTCAATCCGCGAATAACGACAAATTTATTATCCTGTACACTCGCTCCAGAAATTCGCTTCAAGACGTCTGATGCCTT
Source organism: uncultured Lishizhenia sp. (assembly GCA_964534395.1). Classification (GTDB taxonomy): domain Bacteria; phylum Bacteroidota; class Bacteroidia; order Flavobacteriales_D; family Crocinitomicaceae; genus UBA952. The sequence goes on along the minus strand of CAZHOW010000004.1, from coordinate 170,534 downwards.
TGAGTCGGGTGTCTTTTTGAACGTTTCTGCATTCATACCATCAACAACGGTTGCGCTGTTTTTTTGCATGCGAATTAGTTCCGTGGTTGATTCTTTGCTTACTTTTTTAGTAACTGTAACTCCCTTGCGATCAATTACTAACTTCTCTAATTCGATGTTAACTTCTTTCAGCTCATCGTTTTTGAGTGTAAATTCATCGAGTAATCTCGTCTTATAGGTTTCGAAACGAATCTCAAGAATTATGTTTCCCGGTTTAACATTCAAAATAATGTATTTTCCATTTTCGTCACTTACCGCACCTACACCAGGCTGTCCTTTTACAATAACTTTGGCGCCAATTAGTAGTTCGTTCGAGGCATTATCCTTAATTATACCATAAATTTTTGCTTCTTGAGCAATAAGTGAATAAGTTAAGAAAACGAAGAAGTAGAGAATCAAAGGTCTTAGCGAAATCATATGTATGCATTTTAATTAATGCAAAGGAACGACCACTAATTAATCTTCGAATTAATGAAAAGTTAAGGATATATTAAGTTTTGCTTAATGTTTTGGTAACATTGAAAAAGGAGAGGGGTCGTTTATTTTCCCCCTCCTTTAGTTGTGGTATTCACTTTTGGACCAACCTTCGGTTTGTTATCTTTTGGAGTTTCTTCCTTAGGGTTTTCTTCCTTAGGTTTTTCGTTCTTTTTTTCCTCAGTTGGGCTGGGTTTATTTGTATTGTTTTGTCCTGGCTTAACAGTTTCTTGCGGTTTTCCATTTGGTTTGTTTGCTTGTTGACCTACTTTAGGTTTTGAATCATTTTTAATTGTTGGATTGACCTGTGGCTTTCCTCCAGTTTGTTGAGATTTCTGTCCCCCATTTTGATTGTTATTATTATTGCCGTTTCCGTTGTTATTAATGCCATTACCGCCATTATTTTGATTGTTTTGAAGACTTACTGAAACTAACTCAACGTTCAACGATTTACTATCTGAACCGCAATTATTCGACGTATTAACAACAAAACTATTCATTCCTAGATTCAAGGTAACTGTCATAACAAATGATTCGTCTGCTGAAACATTAACTGGAATAGAATTGTTATTGAATAAAACAGTAATTTGACCTGTGGAGCCATAGTTTGCAACAGATCCTAATAAATTAAATGTCGGATTGCTAACAACTATACCACCTCTCATTAAATTTGGAAGTGTAATTACTGGTGCTAAACAATTAGAAGGAGAATTATTATTTCCATTCGAGTTTCCATTATTGGGGTTGTTATTTCCATTTCCAGAATTTCCGTTTGAACCTCCGTTATTGTTATTCCCATTTCCATTGCTACCTGTTCCATTTCCATTCGACTCATCATCCATATTACCGCTTTGATCAGTTGTTCCATTTGGACCACCACTGCCTTGTCCAGGATTTGATACATCTACACCGTCTTGATTGTTTCCATGTCCATTGTTGGAGTTATTATTTCCGTTTGGATTTCCATTTCCAGAGTTTCCAGAATTTCCATTATTGGGGTTGTTATTTCCATTTCCAGAATTTCCGTTTGAACCTCCGTTATTGTTATTCCCATTTCCATTGCTACCTGTTCCATTTCCATTCGACTCATCATCCATATTACCGCTTTGATCAGTTGTTCCATTTGGACCACCACTGCCTTGTCCAGGATTTGATACATCTACACCGTCTTGATTGTTTCCATGTCCATTGTTGGAATTGTTATTTCCGTTTGGATTTCCATTTCCGGAGTTTCCTGAATTTCCATTGTTGGAGTTGTTATTTCCATTTCCAGAATTCCCGTTTGAACCTCCGTTATTGTTATTGCCATTCCCATTGCTGCCTGCTCCATTTCCATTCGACTCGTCATCTACATTTCCGCTTTGGTCCGTTGATCCATTTGGACCACCACCACCTTGTCCAGGATTTGATACATCTACACCGTCTTGATTGTTTCCATGTCCATTGTTGGAATTGTTATTTCCGTTTGGATTTCCATTTCCGGAGTTTCCTGAATTTCCATTGTTGGAGTTGTTATTTCCATTTCCAGAATTCCCGTTTGAACCTCCGTTATTGTTATTGCCATTCCCATTGCTGCCTGCTCCATTTCCATTCGACTCGTCATCTACATTTCCGCTTTGGTCCGTTGATCCATTTGGACCACCACCACCTTGTCCAGGATTTGATACATCTACACCGTCTTGATTGTTTCCATGTCCATTGTTGGAATTGTTATTTCCGTTTGGATTTCCATTTCCGGAGTTTCCTGAATTTCCATTGTTGGAGTTGTTATTTCCATTGGAGTTTCCATTTCCGCTACCATTGTTTGAGTTTCCGTTATTATTGTTGCTTGGACAAGGGCCAATTACATCACCGTGAGCTTGATGAGTAGGCCATGCAGAAATTGGGATTTCCAATTGTTGAGTATTGTTTGTATTCCCGGGAGGGTAGTGACAAATAATGATTTTTTCTTCCGTATTTCCATTACCTGAGTTTCCTGTATTTCCATTGTTGGAGTTGTTGTTTCCGTTCGAATTTCCGTTATTTGGAATTACATAATTTACTATTATTGTTTTAGTGTCGGCACCGCAAGCATTTGCAGTCGAAATTACAATCACGTTTGTCCCTTCACCTAATAACAAACTGGAGGCGAGAGTCCCATTTGTAAATGTAAATGGTTTTTGAATACCGTTTAATGTAAACGCAATAGCGTTTTGGTTCGTATTCGTTATTGTTGCTGAAACATTATAGGCACTAGAATTTACAGTTTGATTTGTACTGAAGGAATTTATTGTAATGGCTGGAGGAACACAGTTGTCATAAACCACTGTAATTGTTTCATAATCATTTCCACAGTTGTTGGTTCCTGAGAAAACGATTTCGTTGATTCCTGGTTTAAGAATTAAATTTCCTCTTATTAAATTACCGTTTCTTGTAGTTGAAGTTGCACTTCCATTTAAAGTCAAAGTGTATGAATTCGCATTTTGCAATTTCCCTTCAAATGCCAACGATGCTCTGTTCAATGTCGAATTTTGAGCAGGAATAAGAATGGAAACATTTGGAGGTGTGCATGAAACGCGATTGATAGTTACTGTTTTAACATCCGTCCCACAGGAGTTAGTAACTTTAATGGATAACGTATTTAATCCTTCAGATAAATTTAAATTTCCGCTAATCACACCTACGTTTAGAGTTGCATTGAGTGGCTGACCATTCAAAGTAATAATTACTTGATTTATCGAATTGATATTGGTCGTATTTGCAACAAAGGAATATTGAGATGTATTAACTGTAATTCCATTTGATGGCTGAGCAATCATTATAGAAGGGGTTTCACAATCCTTATAGATCACGGAAATTGTTTTTGTGGCAGTTCCACATGTTTTTACAGCTGAAATCACAAAGGTGTTGATTCCAGGTAGCAAAGTAACAGCACTAAACAATTGCCCGTTTATATAGTTGAATCCGATTTCTTGACCATTCCTAGTCACTGAAATCCCATTTGCATCAGTCATATTGGTAATCGCTGCTGTTAATGAGTAAGAATTGTTTGTGGTTTCATTTCCGCTGCTTGTTATATTTACTGAAGGAGCAACACAATTATCATATTCAACAGTTATTGTTTCAACATCTGTTCCACAATTATTTGTCGCCGAAATGGTAATTGTATTTAACCCATTTATCAATGTTAGCGAGGCATCCGATGATTTTGAAGCAACAGTATAGTTGAAGTTATTTACGTCAACGCCATTTAATTTAATTTTTAAGTTGTTTTTACTGGTAATGTGTTCAATTTGAGCCCTTAATCTTATCACGGAATTAGTAACCTTACTGTTTTGTAATGGACTTGTAACGGAAATAATAGGGGCATTACAAGTTTGATAATTGATGGTTGTAACTTTTGTGTCAGTTCCACACGAATTATTGAGTCGAATTGTAATGGTATTTATGCCTGAAACTAATGTGATGTTGGCTGTTAAGATCCCATTTACAAAAGTGAAATTTCTAGAATTGGTCCCGTTTACGTCCAAATTGATTTGTTGATTGGATGTTACCCCTGATACATTGGCCTTAAGAACAAGATTTTGTGTATTTACTGTTGTTCCAGTCGCTGATGGGTTCAAAAATGTAGCTGTTGGATTGACACAATTATCGTAAGTAACATTTGTTTCAATCGTCGTATTTCCGCAACCATTGGAAAGATCGATTCTGAAAGTATTCGTTCCAACGTTTAAATTTACATTTGCCTGAATAACACCGTTTTGAATATTGAAAGAGAAGTTATTCAAAAGTACTCCATTGGCATAAAGTTTAATTGCGGATTTGTTTTGAACTCCACTAACTATCGCACCTAGAACATAAGCTTGTGTTTTAACAGTTGACCCTTGAGTATTTGGATTTGTAAATGATCCTGTGGGTAGACTACAATTATTATATGTAACTGTGAATGTTTTACTATCTGTACCACAACGATTTCTAGCGGAAATAGTAAATGTGTTAACTCCTGGAACTAGTGTTACAGTTGCTTTTCCTTGTTTTGTAGCATTATTGAAATTGAAGAAAAGCGATGCGTTGTTACCATTCAGGACTTGAATTTCATTTTGTGAACGGATCTCATTTGCTCGAAAATCGATATCAAACAGAGGGTTAGTTACGGTTAAATTCAGTGGAGAATCAACTATTATTGAAGGAGGTGGACAACTCGTGAATGAATTCGGGTTGGTTACATTATTATTGGTCCCTGTGCTATTCGAATTATTTCTATCTCTTAATCTGAACTGAATATAAAACGAAGTGTAATGATAAAGATCATTTTTTGAGCGTGGAAATGAAGATTTAACAGCATCAAAATTATCATTTAATGTAAATGTTGTTTTATGTTCAATTCCAATGGTTGTTCGTTTTCTTATGTGATAACCTAATCCAAAACCAAGGCTTGGCATGAAGTTTACGCGGTACCTGGAATAATCGTCAAGTGCTGTTTCATAGGAATTATCAAAGTTTATGTTACCAATTCCATTTGTTTGATAATTATATAATGTAGGACCAACCAAAAAGTCTGAAGAATCAGTTAGATTCCCATAAGTTCGGTTCCAAGTTAATCCTACTCCTCCAAAAATATATGGATCCCAACCGGTTTTTTGAGTTAATGCATTCAGGTGAATAGCTAATTCTAAAGCTAAATGATGCACATTCGACTTGAAATTATGGTACGTGTACCCTGGGCCATTTTGGTATCCATAGAGTGCATTGCCTTGGGTTAAACCTGAAAGCGCTGTTGAATCCTGATCTTGTCCATACCAATTACCATTCAAGTATCTTCCTCTGATGTCGAATGAAAAGGGTTTCCCATAGTTATAATTATAAGATTTACCGATGGTAATTCCCCAACCGGCTCCTGTTTGGTTTACAACATCAGTTGATTGCCATGTTCCACCAAGGTTAAATCCCCAAAACCACTTGGATGCATTATCATAATCGACTTTTTGTGCGGTTAATGAAAACGAGCAAAGAAATAGAATAGAAATATAAAGATTTTTCATATGTGTTTAATTAATTTTTTATACTCAAATGGAATCGCCAATTAAATTCATAATCGTTTGTGACGAATCTCGATTTGGTTAGTTTCATATCGCAAATTTTCGGTTTGTCTTCCTAATATTGTGCCAACTGACATGTAAAAAAAATAAAAGTAAATAATTTAATTGAAAATCAATCAAATCAGAATTTAATTAATTGATAATTAGTAAGATATGTTTTTGTTAATATTTTGTTAACCGCGTATTATTTAAAATATTGAATATTTTGAAATCGTAAAATGACTAAAAGATTGCTTCCTGCTAATCGCTCTATTGTAGAGCCAAGGAGTTGTGTTTTGTTGTCATAAACAATTTGCAATTCACCGCTGAAGATGGAGCTATTGAAATTTTTCCTTTCGATTACGTTTCCAAAATTATCATATTTAAATTGGGATTCTTTAACAGGCTTTTCAGAGTCATTGTAATGAATAGCCCATGAGGCAAGCAGGCCTTTTTCGTTATAGAAAAATTTCTTTTTGTATTCTGCCGAACCCATTCTCAGTTTCTGTATTTCTTCCAATTTATAACCATCAGCATCCCAAGTTTCATATTCGTCCAAATAAGGTAAACCATAGTTGTTATATGTAACTTTTTTGAATCCGGAATCTATTTTGAAATACTTCATCGTTTCCTTGTTGATGGAAATACTGCTTAAAACTTGACCGTTTTCATCAATAATTTCTCGTTTTTGCTCAATGGAAATAACTCTATTTAAACTATCATATTGATAAATAGATGTTGTTAATCCGCCACTCTCGGTTTTGCGATGTGTAGTTAAAAGATTTTTTTCGTTGTATACGTAAAAGTTGACACTAGTATCTTTTTTACCTAAATCTGATCTAACCTGAAAGGTTGAAATTAAATTTCCAGTCGTATCAAAAGTATATTTAAATAAATCAGTAGATGGCCTAACTACATCACCATCTTTTTTTCTTGAATATTGTCCTTCAAGGGATTTAATGCGATTTCTTTTAATGAAGTCCCGATCAAAGAAAGGCTTATCAGTAAAAGCATCCCCGGACAAATTGTTGATCATTTGTCCGAAGCCTGATTGTAAGTTTAGAATTAAACAAACAATCCAAAAATATCGAAATAGTGCTTGCAATAAATCAATTATTATTCAAATCGGTAAGTATTTTTCTCCAACTTGCTTTGTCGGAAATACGTTGTTCAAGTTCACTAATTGAAATTCGATCTTGAAGCATTGTATCTCGATCACGAATTGTCACGGTATTATCTTCAAGTGTTTGGTGGTCAACCGTAATACAAATTGGTGTTCCAATTGCGTCCTGTCTTCTATATCTTCTGCCTATTGCGTCTTTTTCGTCGTATTGAATATTATATTCGAACTGAAGTAATTTTTGAATTTCTCTTGCTTTTTCGGGAAGACCATCCTTTTTAATTAAAGGTAAAACGGCCGCTTTGTATGGAGCAAGGACAGGTGGAATATTCAAGACAGTCCGTTCGGTTCCATCTTCAAGTTTTTCATTTTGGAATGCCGCAGAAAGAACTGCCAAAAATAAGCGGTCCAAGCCTACAGAAGTCTCAACAACATATGGAACGTAACTTTCATTAATCTCCGGGTCAAAGAATTGAAGCTTCTTTCCTGAATGTTGCTCATGTTGCTTCAAGTCAAAGTCTGTTCTCGAATGAATACCTTCCAACTCTTTAAATCCCATTGGGAAATTGAATTCAATATCAGATGCTGCATTTGCATAGTGAGCCAACTTAATGTGGTCATGAAAGCGGTAATTATGATTTCCTAGTCCCAAATTCTTATGCCATTTTTCACGGGCATCTTTCCAATATTCGTACCACTTCATTTCTTCCCCTGGCCGAACGAAAAACTGCATTTCCATTTGTTCGAATTCGCGCATTCGAAAGATGAATTGTCGCGCTACAATCTCATTTCGGAATGCCTTACCTATTTGAGCAATACCAAAAGGAATTTTCATTCTTCCCGATTTCTGAACGTTCAAGAAATTAACAAAAATACCCTGAGCCGTTTCTGGTCGAAGATAGATGGTTGATGCATCTCCAGCTACAGAACCTAACTCTGTGGAGAACATCAGGTTGAATTGACGAACCTCCGTCCAATTTTTAGAGCCAGATATCGGACAAACAATTTCCAAGTCTAGGATAAGATTACGAACGGCTTCTAGATCATTATCTTCCAAAGAAGACTTCATTCTTGCCTCGATTTGCGTTATTTTCTCGGCATTACGTAAAACGTTTGGGTTGGTAGCACGAAATTGGATTTCATCAAAGTCGCTTCCAAAACGACTTTTTCCTTTTTCAACTTCTTTTTCAATTTTTTGCCGAATTTTTTCAATGTGTTCTTCGATAAGAACATCAGCGCGATATCGTTTTTTTGAATCCTTATTATCAATGAGTGGATCGTTGAATGCATCGACATGTCCTGAGGCTTTCCAAGTTGTAGGATGCATAAAGATCGCGGCATCAATTCCCACAATATTTTCATGCATTTGAACCATTGCCTTCCACCAATATGTTTTTATGTTATTTTTTAATTCCGAACCCAATTGACCATAATCATAGGTTGCTGCTAAACCATCATATATTTCTGAGGAAGGGAAAATAAATCCATACTCTTTGGCATGTGAAATAATATCCTTCAGTTTATCTTGCTTTTGTTCCATAATGCAAAGATAAACGCATATTCAAAGAAAGTCCGAATTACAATTAGATGAATTTCAACAATGCAGATTTAACAATTCTATTTTGAACTGGTTTCTATTTTAATTGTTGAAAAGAAATGCGAGAAGAATCAGAATTAAAATCGTTGCGCCCTCAAATTTTTTCAGAACAAACAACGTGGAACGAACTTGAAACATTTCAAAATGAGGTATTACGACCGATATTGAAATATCAGCACGAATTAATCATTCGGTTAACCAAGGAAGAAGTGCTTTTTCAGAAGCAAATATCTATTATTTCAACCTTAGAAAAAAAGCGCGATTCGATAAAAAGCTTTTTTCTTTCACAACCGAATTTTAAGTATTTTTTGATTGGACAAATTTGTGGTTTACTAACTTCAAGTGAATTCGATTTTTATCTTAAGACAAAAAAAGAGCTTGACAAACGGATTTCGAATATGCTTTCCGATCGAATTCTAAGCCATTATTCTTAGTTTTTTATTTTACACAATCGATTTGAAATTTATAATTAATAAATTAGCGTCAATTAATTTATTTGTATGAAAACTATATTTCTTTTCTTTTCATTGAGCGCTTGTTTAATCGCTACGTCTCAATCTAACTTGTCAATTTTTAATAATTCGGGTCAGCGATTTTATGTCATTTTGAATGGGATTAAACAAAATTCCATGGCGCAGACAAACGTCAGTGTTTCTGGCATTAAAGATGGAGGTTATTCGGTGAAATTGATTTTTGAAGATGGAAAAACTCCAGATATTGATAAGAATTTTTTCATTGATGAACCTAGCGATATAACCACTAAAGTGGTTTTTAAAAAGGGGAAAGGAAAGTTGCAGTTGGTAAGTATGTTGCCTACTAGCGGAACGATACAATCAAATTCTGTATCCTATCGTCCGAATGATACATTTATTTATTCAGATCAACAACCAATTCAGACGAATCAAACTACTACCTCTCCTATGAATGGAAATGGAACAATTCAAACAGTTAATACGACAACAAATTTAAATACCCAGAATTCAAATGGTAGCCAAAATGCAGCAGTAAATACTCCAACCAATAACCAACAGATGAATGTTAGCTCGAGCAGCACTGTTACGAATACATCGACAAATGTTTCAGTTGGAAATACTCCGCAAAATGTTCAGTTGAATGTTGGAGTGAACACCAATGGTTTAAATGGAACATCAACTGATATGTTGAACGGGAATGTAAATCTGAGTATTAACTTGAATGGTAATTTGAATGGGAGCATCAATGAAACGCAAACAACCCAAACAACTATTACTCAATCTCAAACCGTGACATCACCGAATAATGCAAGTTCATCTCAAAATCAATCAAATCTGAATAGCAACTCTACAAATATTTCAGTAAATAATAACACCCAGAATTCAATTAACTCAACAGCTAATCAAAACCTCAATAACCAATTGGTGAATTCGAATTGTACAAAAACAATTGGTGATTTTGAGGTATTTATGAAAGATTTAAATACACATTCTTTTGAGGATGACAAAATTGAAACAATCAAAAAAGACCTTTCTTCGAGTTGTGTGTATCATCAACAAGCTTATAAAATTATAGAAACATTAAAGTTTGAAGATAATCGATTTGAAATAGCAAAGTTCTTATACGCAAGAACTCTTGATAAACAACTTTCGGAAAAAGGGATATTACCATTATTTACCTTTGACAGCACGAAAATGGAATGGCGTGAGTTTGTAAGAAATTACAAATAAAGCTTTTAGTCGCTTAAGTTTCTGAACATAACTTGGCAGTTAATCCAAATCACTTACCTTTTTTCACTTTGATTCCCCCATTATTTATACTTGGAGTCTTGGATGGTGAACTTGGTGTTTTAATGGTTCCAGGATTCTTTTGAGGTAGATTATTCTTGGGGGATTTAATTTCAAAATTGTTATTTGGGCTAACATTTTCATTCGATCCTTTTCCGTTTGTTTTAGAATCCACTTCTTTTCCAACAGGCATCTTGTTTACCTCATTTGAATTTGGTTCAGCAATTGGTAATGGATTTGAGTTTCCATTAAAAATTCCTGAATTATTATTGATTATCGGATTTTTCAATTCAATGAGTTTAGCCCCTCTAGCAGGATTACTCACAACAGGAACGGGACTTGGGTTGATATCCAAAAAACCATTATCGAATATACACCCTGGCATTTCATCTACTTGTATACCCATTTGTTCGCATCTTCTTCTTGAGGCGTCACGACGATCCGATGGCAAATCAGAAACTGTAAAATGCTCAATTGGAAAAGTTCGATCGGTAAAGCTCGCTGTAGATGAACCACTTGCGTAATCAAATAAAGTTGTTTGATCAGTAACACGCCAATCCTCTGCGAAATCACGCGCTAGAAAATTCAAATATTCTCGTTCTGCTGAAACAGTCGCTTGTTGTAACATCGGATTTCCAAATGATGAAAACGAGGCGTAAATAGGGCGCTGTCTATTCGAAGATCGGCCATTGAAATCATCCTCCATAATTCCATTAGCATTCCCCAATAAACCTTCAAATTCACCTCGATCGCAGTCAAAAACTTCAACTGTCAAATTGATAAATCCAAATTGTCCTGAACGACTTTCAACAATCACATTTTCTCCTGTAGGCCATGAAACTGTGTAGAATCTGCCATTAAGGCTAAGTGTCCCGCCATTTGGAAGAAAATAGGTTCCTCCATTTAAGGTCAAAGGTTGACCATTTAGCCTCCACGGACTGAAATGACCATCTGGTTTTTCTCTTATGAAATAACAGAGTCGGTCGCCCGCTACATTTAGCGCAACTGCAGTATTTAACGAAAAATTTCTGTCCTGTGGACTTTGTCTGGCTTGAACTTCAAAGTTATTTTTTGTCGATTTCGCAACAATAAATTCGCCAACTGTTTGAAACGAATAAGTTGCTTGGTCGAATGATCTTAGGTGTGGGTCACCGTAACTTCTTCCAATTAAAGTAGAACAGAAACTGTGATTAAAAATCAATTCAGCCATATTCCATTGATTCGCATATTGAGAATTACCAGCGTTTCTTCCATTAGCAATCGATTGACTAATTCCCCTTCGTTGTTCGAGAGGAATCATTGTTGCCATCTGATATGGGGTGAATTCTTCCGGGAATGTGCGGTCTGGAATAGGTTTTTTGTCTGCGAGCGCTAAAATGGAATTGGCTAACCATTCCCCACGAATAGGATCCCAATTCGATAGCTCCTTTTTTATGCTTGCAAATTCATTTTCAAAACTAGATTGGGCGTTTAGCGAGCATGAGAAAACTAAAAAACTTATTACTATGCGTGAAGTGAAATTTTTCATAAAGACATTTAAAATTTTAAATACCAACAATCGTTCCAAATTAATCGTTGAATTTGTAACCAATTCCCTTAACAGTTGTAATGTATTTATCCCCTATTTTTTCTCTTAGTTTACGTATGTGAACATCGATTGTGCGATCTCCAACTATAATATCAGTTCCCCAAACGGTTTCTAAAATAACATCCCGCTTAAAAACATGATTTGGTCTTGAGTAAAGTAAAGCAAGTAATTCAAATTCCTTTCGAGGCAGATGAATTTCTTGTCCGTCTTTCACCATAACATATTTTTCACGATTTATCTGAAATTCAATGGCTTCAACGTTATTAGGTTTAACAGTTTCTTTTCTTCTCAATAGTGCATTAACTCGACTAATAAGAACTTTGGGTTTTACTGGTTTTGCTACGTAATCGTCTCCGCCTGCCTCCAGACCAGCTATTTGACTATAATCTTCGTTTCTTGCTGTCAGGAAACAAATTAATATGTCCTTATTTTCTTGAGATGATTTCAAATTTTCACAAACCTCAATACCATCCATGCCAGGCATCATGACATCGAGTAGAATTAAATCTGGTTTACAGTTTTTAATTTTTTCAATGCAAATCAAACCGTTTTCACAAGTTATGACCTCATGTCCGCTCTTCTCTAGGTTATACTTTAGAAGTTCTCGAATATCTTCATCGTCATCAACCACGAATATTGTTGCCATTCCTGTTTTTAAGCAAAGATAAGGGGTTCTGTATAATTGTGAAACTAATTATTTTAACCTAGAAAAAACATTACTGTAAAAAAAATGGTTAAAAAAGATATGCAGTTAAATATTTCATACAAAAAAGTGGTATATTTGCGAAGTAGTAGTAGGTTAGGTTGATACGAAGGGCTTCAGGTGAAAATCTGAAGCCCTTGGTTTTTTTGTATATTTGGTCTTGAAAATGAAAATCAAGATACTACTTGTCGAGGACGATGTAAATTTGGGGTTAGTTATTTCAGACCAATTGAACTCAGACGGATATTCCGTAACACTTTGTTGCGATGGAGTGGAGGCCTTGCAACGATTTAATCAGGAGATTTTTCATCTTTGCATTTGTGATGTCATGTTGCCAAAGAAGGATGGTTTTACACTCGCTAAAGACATTCGTCAATTGAATTCCGAGATTCCAATTCTCTTCTTATCCGCGAAATCGATGACCGAGGATAAAGTTGCTGGTTTTAATGCGGGTGGAGATGACTACTTAACCAAGCCTTTTAGTGTTGAGGAATTACAGTTAAGGGTAAAAGCACTTCTAAAACGTGTCAATTTGAAGGTTGAGCAACCTGAAGAAAAAATAATTTCAATGGGTTGTTTTACATTTGATGTTGAAAATTATACATTAAAGTCACAAACAGAACTAAAAAGTCTGACTAAAAAGGAAGCTCAAATTTTAAAGATATTGTACAAATTTAAAAATCAAGTAATTCCCCGAGAGGTTATTCTTAACGCAGTTTGGGGACAAGATGATTATTTCGTTGGAAGAAGTTTAGATGTTTTCATAACGAAATTACGTAAATACCTGAAAGATGAATCAAAAATTCATATTTCTAACGTGCACGGTGTCGGATTTAAATTTGAAATTTTAGAATGAGCCATTTTTTGCTTCACGTTGAAAGTGCAACTAAAGTTTGCTCTGTGGCTCTATCGTTAAATGGAGATCAAGTCGCTTTAAAGGAAACCAATTCTGATCAGTACGTTCATGGAGAAAGTTTGAATTTGTTCATTGAAGAGGTTTTGTCAGAGGCTAAAATTGATATTGAAGAATTAAGTGCAGTTTCTATTTCGGCTGGACCTGGTTCGTTTACGGGTTTGCGAATAGGTGTTTCTTCGGTTAAAGGTTTATGTTATGGTTTGGGAATTCCCCTGATATCTATTCCAACTCTCGATGCCCTTTATGCTTTGGCTAGAGAAAAATATGCTAATAATTTGATTTGTGTTATGCTCGATGCGAGAAGAATGGAAGTTTACAGCGAAATTTGGGGTGTCGATGGAGCCTCTTTAAAGCCATTGAGCGCGGATGTATTGGATGAAAATTCTTACAATGAATTTGATCCTTTCGTTTGTATAGGAGATGGTTGCGAAAAAATGAAAGAACTATGGAAGCACCGTCGGATTCATTTTGACTCGTCACTAATTCCCAGTGCCGTCGGACAAATCAAGTTAGCGTATAACAAGTTTTTAGTCAATGATTTTGCAGATGTGGCTGATTTTGTGCCGCTTTATTTGAAGGAATTTCAATCATCCGTTCCGTCAAAATAAACATTCCTTTTCCAAGAACCTATATTTTCACAATTATCTGAAACTAGAATTTCAATTGTAGCGTTTTTTACTGATGTATCTTTTCGATTATAAATCAATCGGTTCGTTTTCAAATCGTATTCCAAGGGTTGCCATTCACCATTTACGAGAATATTGTAGTTAAAAATATCCGTTTGGCTATCAAAAACTTTCCAAATCATTTTATTGGAGTGCATAAGCGTATCACTCTCCTTAAAATTTTCAGGAAAGACTTTTGGGGCAATCGTATCAATCAGGACAGTAAATTGACCAAACACTTTTGATTCAGCGGTCAACTTTTGATTTTCAATTTTAGTCAATAAAGGTGTAGATTTTCCATTCGAAACAACTTGAATGTACTGTTTTTTTGGGTTAATACTTTTCATTGCTTGCATCGTTACTTTAAATGCCTTTTGTATTGTTATTTCGTTATTACCGAAACGATTGTTCTCAATTGCCTTGATTTTTTTAATCGGTTCGTAAAAAGTAAATGGTTCTATGTCAATTTCCATTTGGTCACTCCAATAATGATAACTTGAGTCTGGAATGAAATGAGTTTTAGATGAGTAAAATCGTTCCAATTTACTGGCATTTTCCTTGGGTGCAATAATAGAAAAACGCAATGTAGAAGTATTTTTTGAGATGTCTTTGAGAGTGATTTCTAAGTTCAATGAATCCTTAGGTTTTAATTTAATGCTTCCTATTTGTTCGAATTGGTAGATGTTTAGCGGGTTGTGTGCTGTTTTAAAGAGCTTGTGAAAACGCAATTTTGATTTTTTATATTCATCCAAATCTTGGTGGCTGTTGACATACCTAGAATCGTCAAAAGAAATTCGATTGTATTTGGATTGAAATAACGTGTCGTTGCCAATTAAACAAGTATTCTCGAAGAGCCCGAAATTCCCGGCAGAACCGATGGGGTCGTACCCTGATACTGCAAACGCCAATTGTCCGTAATCAGGAACGAAATCTTTTATTAAGTTAATTTTATTTCCTGGAATTGAATACCCATTTTTGGTTTTTTGCACATTGACAATCATTGATTTTCCTGGAATTTGGTATCCTTTTTCATCAACGGCATAAACTTTAATAGCTCGAATTATAGGAGGTGAATTATCGGAAATAGTGAAGCCATGGAGTAATGGGTTTAAACCATGTTCTGTTTTAGTATCTCGTATTTCAAAATGTAAGTGTGGCCCTGTTGAAGATCCGCTATTTCCCGAAATAGCAATTAGTTCTCCTTTTTGAACAGGCAACTCGTTTTCCTGCAATTTCAAATCAATATTATTTGAAAATGCCTGTACTTGAAATGGCTCAAGAAAATTCGTTATTTTGTTTGAGAACGACGAGCAGTGCGCGTAAACACTTGTAATTCCATTTGGGTGATCAATATACAACACTTTGCCGTATCCTGTTGGCGAAATGCGAATTCGTGATATGAATCCATCCGAAATGGAGTGAATAGGAATCCCTTCCCTTTGATTTGTTTTAAAATCCAAACCCATGTGAAAATGATTCGGCCGAATATCGCCAAAAATTGCACTCAATTGAAGTGGAATTCCCAATGGAGAATGAAATTTTGAGTCAACCGTTACATTTTGAGCGAAAGCTTTTGAGGCAAAAAATAGAAAAACAAAAAACAAACCAATGTAGCGCATAGGCAAAGTTAAGCTTTCAAAAAAAACACAAAATACATTCCAAAAAATATTGTCCGTTATTATTTCAATGTTAACTTTGTAGAAAGTCAATAAGCAATGACTGAGCAGTTAGAAAAAAGTATTGAACAAATTTTAGAGAAAGCTAAGTCGCTTCATCTTGATTTACAAAACGAAAGAGCAAGAAGCGCATCATTATCGTTAGAAATCGATAAAATGAAGGCAGATCTTTTTGCTGCGGCCGAGCGAGAATTTATGTTAAATACTGAAATTGAAACGCTTAAGTCGGCATTGCAAATTGCAGAAAATAAAGTTGTTGAAGTTCCTATTCAAACGCTTGGAAAGCGAGAAGAGGAAATCGAGGAACTTGTTAAAGAGATAGAATACTGTATAGAACAGCTGAAAAAATAGCAATGGGAAAAATTTCTATAAAAGTCTTAGTTGGTGGAAGAACATATCCCTTAACCGTTTCGGAAAATGAACAGGAAAAGGTAATGAAAGCTGCTGAAGACATTAACAAAGGAATTGACCTTTTGCGCCAAAATTATGGCGTTAAAGACCCACAGGATTTATTAGCAATGACAGCACTGCAGCTCGTATCCAAGGGACAGTCAAGCACTACAAAAACGGAAGTGGTTACGACTCCTGCAGATTACAGCGATATTGAACTCGCTTTGGAGAATTTATCCAAGCAAATTGACGAGTTGAAATAATCTTTAGCTTTTCTTCGCAACAACATTACTTAATTTAAAAAAGTTATTTATGGTTGTAGTATGGATTATTGTTGGCTTACTAGGTGGCGGAATCGGAACCTATGTTTTGCAGCAAACGGCGTTAAAAGCAAAAAGTCAAAAACTGATTAAAGATGCCGAGATTGAGGCTGAAAATATCAAAAAAGAACGCATTCTTCAGGCGAAAGAGAAGTTTTTAAAACTAAAAGAGGAGCACGAAACTACAATTAAGGATCGTGAGCGAAAGCTTCAATCGAATGAAGATAGAGTGCGTGCAAAAGAGAAATCTTTTACTGATAAACTTGAGCATTTAGGACGCAAGGAAAAGGAAATCGAGAAAACGCAAGCAGAATTTGACGCAAAATTTCAAGCATTGGAGTTACGTTTACAGGAAGTGGATAAAATACAACAAAAACGTGTTGCTGAATTATCTAAAATTAGCAATATGAGCGTTGACGAGGCAAAAGGAATGCTGATGGAGGCTTTAAAAGACGAAGCAAGAACTGCAGCAATGGCCTCAATCAAAGAAATTACTGAAGAGGCAAAACTTAACGCGAATAAAGAAGCACGTAAAATTGTCATCCAATCCATTCAGCGTGTTGCTACAGAGCAAGCGATTGAAAACGCGGTTTCAGTGTTTAACATCGAATCTGATGAAGTAAAAGGAAGAATTATTGGTCGAGAAGGTCGTAATATTCGTGCTTTGGAAGCGGCTACAGGTGTGGAAATCATTGTTGACGATACACCGGAAGCTATCATTCTTTCTTGTTTTGATCCTGTGAGACGAGAAATCGCTCGTTTGGCATTGCATCAATTGGTTTCAGACGGTCGTATTCACCCTGCTCGAATTGAGGAAGTTGTAGGTAAAACCAAGAAACAGCTGGATGAAGAAATTGCTGAGACAGGACGAAGAACATGTATCGACCTTGGAATTCACGGATTACATCCTGAGTTGATGCGTATGGTAGGTCGAATGAAGTATCGTTCTTCTTATGGACAAAATTTATTACAACACTCGCGTGAAGTAGCAAATCTATGTGCGATTATGGCTGCAGAGCTTGGGTTAAATGTGAAATTAGCAAAACGTGCAGGATTGTTACACGATATTGGTAAAGTTCCGGATGAAGAACCAGAATTGCCACACGCTATTTTGGGTATGAAAATCGCTGAGAAGTTCGGTGAAAAAGGTGAAGTTCTTAACGCGATTGGTGCTCACCACGATGAAATAGAAATGACAACGTTAATTTCTCCAATTGTTCAAGTTTGTGATGCAATTTCTGGAGCTCGTCCTGGCGCTCGCCGTGAAATCGTTGAAGCATACATCAAACGGATCAAAGAGCTTGAAAATTTGGCGTTGTCATATGATGGTGTTCAAAGTGCATATGCGATTCAAGCTGGACGTGAACTAAGAGTTTTGGTAGAAGCAGATAAAGTTTCTGATCAGCGTTCTGAGGAATTGTCTTTCACAATTTCACAGCGCATTCAAACAGAGATGACTTATCCTGGACAAGTTAAGGTTACGGTTATTCGTGAGAAAAGAGCGGTGAATTATGCGAAGTAAGATTTTAGAAACTTCACTTTTAGAGATACAAATCTTTCATTTGCTTAACGCGATCAGAAATAGTATTCCTTAAATTTTTAGGTTCTAATACTTCAATTTCACCACCATAACCTAGAATTATACGAATTAACTCTTCCGAAATAAGAACATTTAGTTCAAAAACAGAATCATTACTTCTTTCGCTTATCATTTTTTGAGATTTGTGAAATGGTTGGGAAGCAATGTACTTAGCGGCTATTTTATTTGCCTTAATTCTGATTTTTTCGGTGTTTCCTTTGTAAGCGGTAATGCCAATTGTATCTTGAAAATAAGAGCTTGGACTAAAATCATCAGGGAATGTCGCTTGGTCTTCGGTCAACATTGGATCTTGCACACGATCCAGCGCATAAGTGATGATATCGTTTTTCGTCGTATCAAATGAAATTAAATACCAACGATTGCGATATTCTTTTAAAAATAAAGGAGATACCTTACGTGGTTTCTCGACTCCCTTAATAAAACTGGCGTAGGTAAAAAAAACTTTTTTGCGAGCTCTTATCGCTTCAAGAAACAAGGGTAAATATTCATTTCCACCAACTGAAACAGCCGACTCAAATTCAATGAACTGATTAATTTCAGAATCTTGATTATCCCCAATCGCAACGCGATCAACAATTTTATCAATTGCATTTCCGAACTGTTGAAAAAAGGGCACCTCTCGAAATTGTTGCAAGGTATTTACCGCAAATCGGATTGAACTCAGTTCATCTTCCGAAAGTGGAATATCATTGATACTGAAATTTGGATCTTCGTAATAATATCCTCCGTGGCGTTTACTGAATTTGATGGGAGCATCGTGCTCCATCTTCATTGCAAACATATCCTTTTCTATTGTCGAATCGCAAATATTTGACCCTTGAGAACCAAAAAGTTCATCCTCACAAGCCTCCCTTAATTGTTGTTTACTTGGATAAGGTTTGTACTTATTTCGCAACATACGATCAATGATGCGATAGCGAATCAACGCATTTTTGATATGAGGCATAAGTTAGTTACTCAAGACTTTGTTTTGGTAACCGAAAAGCTCGAAAAATTTAATGGCCTGAACAACCTCATATGGTACGTCTTCTTCCCAACTACTCGCACCTGCTTTAATTTTACTTAAAACATCGTCGGACATAATATGAAGTAATTGTTGGTCATATGTCTTTATGGCAGCAATTTTATCGTTGTCTTTCATATATTGCAGGAGACCATTCAAGTTTTTCTGTATTAAAATGTTATTTAGGTCATAAAGCGAACCATCTTCCACGTTTAAAGCGGGATAAACAAAGAGTTTTACATTGTGTCCAAATCCACGCCCGAAAGCTTCAAGAAGTCCTCCAGGTAAATTGTCGTAGTATCGTTCATCAAAAATTGTGTTCAGGTTGTAAACACCTAAGATCACTCCCATTAAATTCCCTTTGCTTATTGCCGACAAATATTCAACCATTTTATAGTGTTTCAGGTAATTTGATATCATAACCGTGTAACCCAATGATCCTAGTAATTCAGCTCGATCAACGAAATCTTTATCTGAAATTTTACCATCTGCGGTTAAATCCTTTAACGTTAATTCAAAAACAACTTCTAATTGACCTTCTTTAACTCGTTTTTCTTTTAAAAACTCGATTCTTCCTTTTTCGATCATATCAATATGTACCTTCGTAACTGGTCTGAATCTACCTCGCATTAAAAGGATATTCTTTTTATACAATGCTGTCGCGGGTTGGAGTACATTTTTTGCTAAATCAAACATTGTCGCGTCGGTGATTCCTCGCTTAACAAGATTGAGTGCTATGATTCTATTGTCAACGTTCTCAAAGTCAGGTCCAGAAACACGTAGCATATCGATTTCCATTCGATCTCGTGGAATACGATGTACCAAGGCATCAAGAAATTCATCCAAGTTGCCAGTGTGAAAAAACGCTGCATGTATTAAGTTAACCCCTAAAATACCCAATGCCTCTTGTTGCCCTTTATGGCTATTATCGTGCATTTTAATATGCAGAATTATGTCGTTTATAGGACCATTCAAGTGAAGTTGAAATCGGATCCCAACCCATCCTTGACCTTGGTTTGTTTTGTGATAATTTAACGACTCAACGGTGTTACAAAAAGCAAAAAATCGAGATTCCTTATGTTTTTTAGGGAGTGTTTCTGCAATATTATCATATTCTTTTTCGAGCATCGTTATCAATCGCTCTTCACAAACGTAACGGGAAGCGGCGCCATATAGCGAATCGGAAACCTTCATATCATAAGCTGATTGGGTGAAGGCAATCGTTCCTGAACTTCCTCCTGCTTTGAAAAAGTTTGCAGCAACTTCCTGACCTGCTCCAATTTCAGCGAAACAACCGTAAATATCTGAGGTAAGGTTTATTTTTAAA
The DNA here is from genome assembly GCA_964534395.1 of uncultured Lishizhenia sp. Classification (GTDB taxonomy): domain Bacteria; phylum Bacteroidota; class Bacteroidia; order Flavobacteriales_D; family Crocinitomicaceae; genus UBA952. The sequence continues at coordinate 150,299 of CAZHOW010000004.1, read as the reverse complement.
GCCTTTTCTTCTGTCGTTAATTTGAATCCACTCATATTAATGCGGGTCTTTAAAGTTTGGATTATTTATAAAATTGTTGTCAGTTAAAGTAAGTAGGAACTTTTTCAGTAAATGCTTTTCTTGTGCATCCAATTGAACACCACCCTGACTACCAAATTCAATGAGGGGATCAATGGTTGGGCTCATGTGTATCCCGGATGAATAATGTTCTATCACTTCATCCAATGTCGCGAATCGACCGTCGTGCATGTAAGGTGCAGTAAGAGCAATATTTCTCAATGTTGGAACTTTGAACTTATAATTGTCCTCCGGATTATTGGTTACATGTGCTCTGCCGAGATCATTTATTGCGTTGGGCATTAAACCATTGTTACTAAATTTTTTCACCTGCATGAGCGGCCCATTGTGACAATGAAAGCAGTCTGCTCCATCTAGACTTTTAAACAAGTCATAGCCTGCCCATTCCTCCGGATCAATTGTGCCAAGAATTGATTGTTCGCTCGCATTTAACGCCATGCCATTTTCATATTTGTACATGACATCATATTTCGATTCAGCGCTAATTAACGTTCGAAGAAACTGAGCGATAGCTTTAGCCACTTTTATTGAATCAATTCCTTCTTCATTAAATGCTCTAAAAAAGCGATTTCGATACTTAACATCTGCATTGAGTTTCGCTACTGCATCCTTCCAACTTTGGTGCATCTCAATTGGATTTGGAACTGGCTCTAAAATCTGAGCTTCAAGATTAGATTTCCCACCATCCCAAAAGAAAAAATTTTCCCAACCTAAATTAACCAAAGCCATAGATTGTCTTGTTCCGGCGATTCCGTCAATACCTACTGAAAATTGACTTGGATCTGAAAAACCGCTTTCAGGCATGTGACAACTTGCACAGCTCATGGTATTATCACCACTCAGCCTTTTCTCATAGAATAAAAAACGACCTAACTCCACTCCTTCTTTGGTAAGTGGGTTGTCTTCCGGAATTAACATATCAGGAAAATGCGTAGGTATATTCAGATTGTATGGCGTAGGATCAAAGCCTACTTTTTCCTTTCGACATGAAGTAAGTGCAAGTACCAGGAAAATTAATACTAAGTTTTTCATTAGTATGCAATCAAGGCTTGTTGGAAATTGGAAGTAACTTTTAATGTAAGAGCTTGTTGTCCAGATGCGGTATGGGTTAGGAATTCCGTTTTCAAATCAATCGGGTTAAGCGGATTGTGAAGAAACTTCCATAAATCCAATTTAAGGGAAAAAACTTTTTCTGAATCAGTTATGGTTTGCCATGTAACATTTGAAAAAGACAAATCCCTACGAAATGCATCTGTTCCTATGTGGAAACTAAAACTATGATTCAAATTATTAACTCCGTCTGGAATGGTATCTACTTTTCCCTCTAAGTTGATGAATATATAACCAGCACTCCACCCCCAATGCATTTGTCCAGCATTTGAAATATTTAAGGGGCTTTCATTTGGAAAAGCGGATGGATCAGAATGATTCAAAACAGAATCAACTCCAATGTATCCCTGTAAGCCAGAAAATTGACTATAATCACCTTTTATTCTAGCAAGCAAAAGCCCTGTTTCTCTAAAGTCAAAAAAAGCAGATTCAAGTAGGTTTGAATTGCCGTTTTTTAATTTGGTGAGGTAAAATTTAACATCTGTAAATTTAACTTTATAACCTTCTGGAGTCGTGTAAACTGAATCCAATTGAACATCGTCATCACCATTGTTTGAGTAAGTTGGTTGTATTGTTATTCTTAAGAAATTATCTACAGGCTGCGGCTCAGGATCTTTCTTTTTGCAAGAAATAGTCAAGGATATCAAAAGCAGGAAATAAAAAAGATATTTTGACATGTTATCTAATATTTTTTGTGCGTATATTTAATATTTACATAATACTTCTACGAATTTACAAGAAAATCGATGAAAGAGCAAATGAAAAAACCGTTAAAAATATTAAATGCCTCCGCAGGAAGCGGTAAGACTCATCAGCTTGTTTTGGAGTATTTAACAATTCTTCTTGGTGGAGATTATTCTACTCCGAAATATAAGTCCATCGTGGCAATGACATTTACCAATAAAGCGGCATTGGAAATGAAAAACAGAATCATATCGACCTTGGAAGGAATTGTGGATTACGATGGCTCCAGTGGGAAAATCTCCAATATGTTAAACGGATTGATTGAAAATGTGGGCGTTGAAGAAGAAACGATTCGAAAACGAGCCAAAAAGGCATTGGGACAAATTCTTCATGGTTATGAAGATTTCCATGTATCAACGATTGATAAATTCAATTTGCGATTAATTCGTTCATTTAGTAAGGATTTGGATTTGCCAGGCGAATTTGAGGTTGTTCTTAACGAGAGTCAAATCATTGAGGATGTCGTGGATTTATTGATGAGCAAATTGGGCCAGGCAAATAATGAGGATTTGACCAATTTGATGACGTTATACGCTCGAACAAATTTGGAGGACGGACAAAGTTGGAACTTTCGACAACAATTAGTAGAATTTGCGAGTGTTCTATCATCCGAAAGGTATCAGGATATCGTTGAAAAGCTGTTGGAATTGTCATTGACGGATAACGATTTTAATTCTTTGAAAGCTGAAATTAGGCAAATTGAATCAGATTTTATCCTTGAAGCATCTGTATTTGGAAATTTTGCCATTTCGCAAGGGTTGACCGCGAAAAACACTCCGGGAGCTGGAACAGTTGTAAATTCATTGGAAGAATTTAGTCGTATAGAAAGTTTTCCATCTCCAAAAAAAACTGGAGGATTGTTTACAGAAACGGTTTTGAATAATGCTCGTGATCGTTCTGGAAATAAGCAGTTTTCAGAAGAACTTGCCAATCGAATTTTGGCCTTAAATTATTCATTTTTGTTAGCCCATTCCCGACATCAACTTCTTGTAAAATTTCGAGCGAATTTTTTCAACATGGCCTTGCTTCAATTCATCGCCAAAGCATTGACCGAGACGAAAGAAAATGAGCAGATAATTCGTATTTCAGAGTTTAATAAGTTGATTAGTAGTTTGGTAGGGGGAGAAGATGCGCCATATATTTATGAACGACTTGGAACGCATTTGGAACATTTTTTATTGGATGAGTTTCAGGATACGTCAAGGTTACAATGGTTAAATCTTATTCCTTTGGTTCATGAGTCTCTAGGAAATGGAAGAAGAAATTTAATTGTTGGTGATGCCAAGCAATCTATTTATCGTTTCAACAATGGTTTAGCAGAACAATTTGTGTCTTTGCCCAAGATTTACAACCCTGAAAACGATGTTAAAATTGAACAGATTTCCAACTTTTTCAGTGACCAAGGTATTAAGCAGAATCTTGGGAAGAATTTTCGTTCTGCGAAAGAAATTGTTGAATTTAATAACGAGCTTTTTGAACTTTTGAAAGAACAACTTAACGCAAATCATGTTGATTTTTATGATTCTATAAAACAAGATGTTGTTTCAAATCTAGATGGTTTTGTTAAACTTATTTCCATGGAATCTGACCCTGAATTGGAGATGCTTGTTATTCCAATAATTCAATGTATTGAAAAATGTGTTTCAGATGGTTTTAGAATGGGAGACATATGTATTTTGACGCCTACGAATGTGCTTGGGAACGGAATTGCAAATAAACTGACAGAACATAAAATTTCAGTGGTATCACAAGATTCCTTGTTGATCGCATATGATGCGAAAATCCAACTGATTCTGTCATACTTAAAACGTCGGGAGAGACCAACGAATGAAACTGAAACAAAACGATTTGCAGAGTTATTTTTAAGACTTTCAGGGGAAACAGCTGATAAGTACTTGACCTATTTTGAAACAAGAGTTTTTTCAAATGGCAATACCAAAAGGTATTTCAATGATGAGAAATTTTTAATTGAATTTTTCGGTTCGACTCAGCAATTTTTCTCAACATATGAAAGCTTGTATGATTTAGTTCTCAAGTTTTTTAATTTGATGAAATGGGAAGAGACGAAAGATCCTTATTTGCATCATTTCGTTGATGTTGTTTTCGATTATCAATCCAATAAACAGTCGGATATCAAGTTTTTCATCGAGTATTTTAATGAAAATAAAAAGAATATAGCACTTCAAATGCCAGAAACGGATAATGCCGTAAAAATAATGACCATTCATAAGTCGAAAGGATTGGAGTTCCCTGTTGTTATTTTACCAAAATTGGATTTAAGCACCAAGGTTCATAGGCAAGCGAAGTTTCTAATGGAGGCTGGTGATAAAATTCTCTATGGAAATTTGAGTAAAAATAGTTCGCTTGTTGATATAGCTAATTTTTCTGAAAGAGAGCTTAGTCTTACTTTTTTGGATAAATTGAATTTGTGTTATGTTGCACTGACAAGGCCCGTCCAACGTTTGTATGCCTTCAACTACTTCAAAAAGGATAATTTAGGCGAATTAATTCATGAGCTAATTGAGCAAAATTTTCCGTTTGAAATGACTGAAAATGGTGAATTGATTCTTGAAATTGGAAGGGAAAATAAAATTGAATTCACTGAGAAATCTCATAAAGAAACATTTTACATTCCACAAGAGCTTAATCAGCGACTTTGGTATCCGGATGTTGTTTTTCGTAAAATTTCAGATTCAGATGATGGGGAGATTTTGAAAGAACAACGTTTTGGGAATTATTTTCACGCACTTATGGCTAGTTGTGATTCCGAATCAGATATAGAATCAAATTTGAATAAGCTGATTCAAAACGGAGAAATCGATCCTGAATTCCAGACGAAATTGATTGATAAAGCAAAAGGATTTTTTAGTCAAACTGCATTTTTATTTAATGATGTTGAAGAAATCATTAATGAGCAATTGATATTAATTCCTGATGAGACAGATAAACGACCAGATAAAGTATTAATTAAGAGTAACGAACTAATCGTTTTTGATTTTAAAACTGGTAAACAAAGTGACCGTCACCAACCCCAGTTAATGGGTTATCATAAGGCCTTAAGTGAAATGTTTGACAAGCCAATAAAATTGTTCCTCTATTATACCGAAACTGATTCACTTCATAGTGTTTGAAACTCGGATTTCTTCTGATGCTTTGAGAAATGTATAAATGAGTGGATGAGGGATATCTCTCGTAGAAGAAATTTGAGGACAAAAGGAACAGGCGACAAAAAAGTCATGACCAACGAGGCTGACGATTTCAGGGTCATCAAATTGATTTATTGCCTCAATATCAATTAATTTTCCTTTGAGTTGTTCGATTAATTGCGGGTACAAACTAAATCGTGATGAAGTTAATTCTATGTTGCTAAAATTCCCATAAAGTTTCTCAAAGTTACTCGATAAAGGATTGATAGTAACGCGTTCAAAACTATTTCCCGCAACTAAATTCTCAGAGATTAATTTTTCAGAAAAAGGATTGAGTTGATTCAAAGCGATTAAAAATTCAACGAAGGTTTTAAAAGCTTCACCGGTTATTAAAACTGGTGATTTATGTTCTAATAATAACTTAAAAATACCGTTTAAATAGAATGGATTCTGAAATGGTCCCGGAGCAATCCAAATACCATCGAATTGATCAAAATAAATCGGCTTGTACTGTATAGCCTCATTAATTTTAATCCAATAATAATTGATTTCAATTTCTAAGAAATCTCCGGCATGATCGAGCGAAAGATTAGTCGCGTGGTGGGAGTTATACGTAAAGTTGTAATCTCCGATTATTGCTATTTTAAGAGATTCACTCATCTATGTTCTGAAAAACAAGGACTATCTTTTAAACCAGCCCCTGAATTTAGCATTAGATATCGGAATAGAGATATCTGTGCCTAATTGAACATCGTAAGTCCATACTAAACAAGAAAAAGTGCATTCAAAAATTGAATAATCACCAGTATTATCTGAATCTTGGTTAAGGATCGTAATTGTGGCAGTTTGACCAGGATCAGTTTCCTTCGATTTCCAAAGAACGCCATTATTATCTGTATACTCCACTTGCACACCAAGAACCGCTGGATTGGAATTAACCATTGTAGCAAAATCTTTAAACGGAATTGCAATTCCTGAGTTGGTAGAATGAAAGTCATTGAACATGGTTAATGTTGGTTCGGTCGCCACTGTCGCATCCCATAAATGCGGCCCGATGGAAATTTTGAAAGATTGTGATTGATAAGTTGACTTAATTTCAGAAGTGTAAATCATTCGAGAAAGGAGCGGTGCGGCATAAATGTATTTTACATTATCCGGTTTGGCATTGTAACCAAGAACGTTCTGAGTCAACTCAGTTTGAGTTCCATTAACGTAACCAACAAAATTGCAATTCAAGTCAACTGTGCTAGTTGGAGCGGGAATTACTTCATGTTCAATACACGAGCTAATCACAAAAAACAAAGCAACCGCCTTAAAAAATAGTAAACCTTTACGCATCATCAAATTTTACAATTAAACAAATTTAACTTATATAACGTGAAAAAACAAAAAAAGATGCTTTTTAAAGTCAATTGTTCCCTAAATAACTGCTTTTAAACTAAAGTCTTGTTATTTTTGTTTGAACTAATAGTATAAAAGTTGGACGATTCATTTGACTACAGAGAAGAAGCCAAAAATGGCGGTGAACAGGATTATGATAAAGTCTTGCGTCCAAAATATCTTTCTGATTTTTCAGGACAAGATCCAGTGGTTCAGAACCTCCATGTTTTTGTTCAAGCCGCAAAATTTCGTAAAGAGCCTTTGGATCACGTGCTTTTACATGGTCCGCCAGGCCTAGGGAAAACTACGTTGGCCAATATCATCGCAAATGAATTAGGAGTTGGATTCAAAGTAACAAGTGGTCCAGTTCTAGATAAACCTGGAGATTTAGCTGGTTTACTCACTAATCTAGGGGAGGGTGACGTATTGTTCATCGATGAGATTCATCGTTTGAGCCCAGTGGTTGAGGAATATCTTTACTCAGCAATGGAGGATTATGTCATTGACATATTAATTGATACCGGCCCAAATGCGCGAAGCATTCAAATTGATTTAAATCCGTTTACTTTAATTGGAGCGACAACACGTTCAGGATTATTAACTTCTCCTCTTCGAGCCCGTTTTGGAATCAATTCACGCTTAGAATATTATGACTCGAAAACGCTAACATTAATTGTAGAGCGAAGTGCGGGTTTGCTAAACATTGAAATAGACGAGGATGCAGCATTCAAAATTGCAAGTAGAAGTCGCGGAACACCTCGAATAGCCAATGCACTCTTGAGACGTGTTCGAGATTTCGCACAAATCAAAGGTTCGGGTAGAATTGATGATGAAATTACCGAATTTGCATTAAATGCATTAAACGTTGATGCAAATGGATTAGATGAAATGGATATTCGAATTTTGAAAGTTATCATTGATAAATTCAAAGGTGGTCCAGTTGGATTGACAACGATCGCAACAGCCATTGGAGAAAATGCGGGTACACTTGAAGAGGTTTATGAACCATTTCTCATTCAAGAAGGATTTTTAATGCGAACTCCTCGTGGTCGAAAAGCAACCGAAAAAGCGTTCAAACATTTGGGAAGAGATATGGGTTGGACGCAAGGCGGATTGTTTTAAATCCTCAATAACTGAAATGATTCATACCAAGTATAAACAGTTGATCAAGTCAAAAGCAGCTGAACTTGGGTTTTTTCACTGCGGGTTCTCAAAAGCGGATTTTTTGGAAGAGGAGGCTCCAAGACTTGAATCTTGGTTAAAACAAAATTTCCAAGGCAAAATGTCCTATATGGAAAATCACTTCGATAAGCGTTTGGATCCTCGTTTATTGGTTGAAGGAGCTAATACCGTTATTTCTTTGGTGCTCAACTATTTTCCAACAGAAACGCAAAGGGATGAAGAAGCTCCAAAGATTTCGAAATATGCATATGGAGAGGATTATCATTTTGTCATAAAGGACAAACTCAAGGAGCTCATTCGATTTATACAAGAGGAAATTGGTGAGGTCAATGGGCGAGCATTCGTGGATTCTGCTCCGGTAATGGATAAAGTTTGGGCGAAAAAATCAGGTTTGGGATGGATTGGAAAAAATTCAAATTTGATAAATACCAAGGAAGGAAGTTTTTTTTTCATCGCGGAGCTAATTACCGATCTTCAAATTGAGCCAGATGGACCAATCAAAGATTACTGTGGAACCTGCACGCGTTGCATAGATGCATGTCCGACAGAGGCAATCGTTAAACCTTATGTTGTCGATGGTTCCAAGTGCATTTCTTATTTAACCATTGAATTGAAAGACGAGATAATTCCAAAAGAATTCTCTGGAAAAATGGACAATTGGATGTTCGGCTGCGATGTTTGCCAAGATGTTTGCCCCTGGAATCGCTTCTCGAAAGTAACCAATGAACAACGATTTCAACCCGCCTTTTCTTTGCTTGATTTGACTAAGTCGGACTGGGAAAACTTGGAAGAGGAAACGTTTCAGAATTTATTTAAGAATAGCGCAGTCAAAAGGACTAAATTTAATGGTTTGAGGCGAAATATTAAGTTTCTTGGGAAGTAATTCGAGTTCTTTCGAATGGCAGGTGGAATAATTGATAGCACTTTGCTTTCAAATATTCGACAATCACAAATTATCAAACTTTCTATATACTTTTGTTGTTGACTCAGTCATAAATAATTTCCATGGAAAAAAAGAAAGAAGCTGTTATCATTGGCGCTGGATTAGTAGGATCCTTGTGGGCTGTTTACCTGTCTAAAGCCGGATATAAAGTAACTATTTATGAACGAAGACCAGACATTCGAAAAGCGGAAATTTCTGCAGGAAAGTCGATTAACTTGGCTTTATCCGTTCGTGGTTGGACTGCCTTGGATGCCGTTGGAGTTGGAGACGAAATTCGTGAGATTGCTATCCCAATGTACGGACGAATGATGCATGATTTGGAGGGAAACCTTACTTATCAACAATATGGCAAGGAAGACGAAGCTATTTTTTCCGTTTCTCGTGGTAAAGTAAATGCCAAAATGATGGACATTGCTGAAAAATATGGGAATGCAACAATTCATTACAATACAGAATGTAAAAACGTAGATTTAAATAAAGGAATCGCTTTTTTAAAGAATTCGTTGACGGGAGAAGAATTTCAGGTTCAATCGGATTTAATTTTCGCCGCAGATGGGGCTTTTTCAGCTGTGAGATATAATTCAATGCAGAAACTTGATCGTTTTCAATACAGTCAAAATTACATTGCGGATGGATATCGTGAAATATTACTTCCTGCCAATCCGGATGGGTCTTATCCAATGGATAAAAACGCTTTACATATCTGGCCTCGCGGACGTTTTATGCTAATCGCCTTAGCGAATGAAGATGGATCGTTTACGTGTACCTTGTTTATGCCGCATGAGAATGATGAATTTTCATTCGATAAATTGAATTCGAAAGATGCTGTTAACCATTTCTTTAAAACAGTATTTCCTGATTTCTTTGAAATGATGCCGAATATTGCAGAAGCGTGGGAAGATCACCCGCTTTCAAATTTAGCAATAATTCGCTGCTATCCATGGACGAAAGGAAAGGTAGCTTTAATGGGAGATGCAGCACATGCAACGGTTCCATTTTATGGTCAAGGTATGAATGCTGGTTTCGAGGATTGCACCGTTCTTTGGGGGTTGATGCAAAAACACAACGAAGACTGGCCAAAAGTTTTTGAAGAGTATAGCCAAACTCGAAAACCAGATGGAGATGCGCTTCAGGATCTATCGCTTGACAATTATTACGTAATGCGAGATTATGTGGCTGATCCTGCATTTTTGCTGAGAAAGAAAATCGAAGCCAAATTTAGTGAGCTGTACCCGAACAAATGGTTGCCGTTGTATTCACAAGTAACTTTTAGTAACATTCGATATAGCGTTGCTTACAAACAAGGTCAACTTCAAAATCAAATTATGGATCAAATCATGGAAATACCAGATATCGAGAAAAACTGGGATCATGATGAGGTCATGAGTCGAATGTTGGAACTTAGTCAGAATTTTAATTTTTAGAAAATGATAGTTCGGAGTTTAATTTTTTCGTTATCTGTTTCAATTATTTCATTTGGACAAGGAGGTTTTAAGAAAGGAACAAAAGGAAATGACTACATCATTGTTACAAACGATGGAATTCAATTTTCTTTCGGGCCAACTTACTTGATGCCATCAAAATCCATTTCAGGAGAAATTACAGACAACAGTGGAGCACGCGGAATTTATGACATTAAACCGAAAGGTAATCTCGGTTTTTTTGCAGAATTTGGAATGGCTCACTTTCCAAAATGGAAAGGTATTCCGATTAAACCACTTAAGAAAAGCAGAATTTTGGATTACGTAGATTGGGGTGTTGGATATAGGCAATATTCCGGTGAAGAATTCACAACTATTCAGTTTAAAAATGCATTGGGAGAGGTTGTATCAACTCAAACGGGCAATGGAGAATTTAGGAACGGTTACATATATGGACGAATTTCTGCACATAGCTTAATTTATTTTGGAAAGAAGAAAATTGACAAGGCCAGAAAGTATTTTATTGACCAAAGTTTGGGGTTGAATTTTGATTACAATCTTTTTCCGGGGGACAAAAACTATAAAGATAACTTCTCTCAATACCAAAAAGAGTTGAATTTTCAAAAACCTTTAATGGTTCAAATGCATTATGCATTGGGTGTCGGAATCCGATTGAATCGCGCTTGGATGATGATTCCAGGTGCACAGATTCCGATTTTAGGAATCCATCAATGGAATGGTTTTAATGCGAGAATGAATTGGTTTTCGTCTCAATATTGGCCTGTTCAAGCACAGATTAAATTTATAAAACTATTTGAAAGAGCTCCGAAATGTGGGGCTTATGGAGATCCAAAAGATTCCGAAATAGATAAGAAATTTAGGATGGGGAATTAAGACTTCCATTTTTTTTCGATCAACTTAGGCATTTTCTTCCTGAATCGTTTGATAACGGAATCTCTATTTGACACATTACCGCATTTCAGAATGTTGCGATAAACGACAAATCCATTTCTGAAAAAAGTAAATTCAAAACTAACAGATGTCGCTTCATCTCGGTAAATATGGTACAAACTAGCCATATTCAACATTTCTTCCAAGGATATTTTCGTCTCAGAAGGTTTGAAATTGCGGTCATAGCCTCTTACATTAACTACAACATAGGTATCGAAACCCTTTGATACAATAAGTTCTTTGATTGAATCATTTACCAAATTCATCGCTGAAGTTCCTTGCTTCAAAATATTCAAGGATGGCGAAGCCTTGATTCCGGCATTGGTCAAAAGTTCCGTTAAATTTATCTCAATGGCATAGCGATCTTCAGGCTTATCAAACTGACCTATTACCAAAACGTTTTTCAGCTTAAGGCCTTGAGAAAATCCAAACGAATAAACGAATAATAAGCTAAATAGAAATATTTGTTTTCTCATGGAATCAAGTTAAAATACCTCCTTGGCAATTGTCTTTACCGAGGATGAATTGGACATAGTGTAGTAATGAATACAAGGAACTCCTGCAGCCTTCAATTCTTTGGATTGTTGAATACCCCATTCGATTCCTACCTGTTCAACGGATTTGTTGTCTTTACATTTCAATAATTCACTTGACAATTCAACAGGATAATCGATGTGGAAAAACTTTGGTAAAAAGGAAATATGTGTCAGATTTTTAATTGGTTTAAGACCTGGAATGATTGGAACATTGATCCCAATTTTCCGACATTCATCGACGAAAGAAAAGAACTTATTATTATCAAAAAACATTTGCGTAACGATATATTCTGCACCAGCTTCTACCTTCCTCTTCAAGTTTTGCAAGTCAAAAGCCAAATTCATCGCTTCAAAGTGTTTTTCAGGGTAACCCGCAGTGCCTATGCAAAAATCGGTTGGTTCAAGCTGAACATCGTCCATCATGTAATTTCCACGGTTCATATCGGAAATTTGAAGAATTAATTGCTCTGCGAAAGCGTGTCCATCAGCGTGTGGGCGAAAAGAACTTTCCGTTTTGATGGAGTCTCCACGCAAGGCTAAAACATTGTCTATTCCTAAAAATTGAAGGTCAATTAACGCATTTTCAGTTTCCTCTTTACTAAAACCGCCACAAATTAAATGCGGAACGGCGTCAACTTGATATTTATTCATTATCGCCGCACAAATCCCAACAGTTCCGGGACGTTTGCGTATCGCGATTTTTTCAAGTAAACCGTTTTCTCGTTCCTTGTAAATATATTCTTCACGATGATAAGTTACATTTATAAATTTCGGCTTGAATTCCATCAACGGGTCAATTCCATCATAAATTGATTGAATACTCTTTCCTTTCAAGGGAGGAAGAATTTCAAAGGAAAATAAAGTGTCCTTTGCCGCTTTAATGTGTTCAGTAACTTTCATTGAAAAAAATAATGGACACAAAGATACTGCTAAGAATTGTTAACCTAAAAATAAATTTGAAATTTACGCCGTTTCTTGAATTGCCTCCAAAATTAGCTTCCCAGCTAATAATATTTCTTCTTCTGAAATATTCAGCGGTGGTGAGAGTCTAAAACTATATGGATGTGATAAAAACCAAAAGGTAATTAATCTTTTTTCCAAACATTTTTCGACAACTTTAGCAACTCGTTCGGAAGATTCCATGTCGAAGGCAAACATCATTCCAATTCGTCGAATTTCCTTTATTTCATGACTTTGACCGATTGTTTTTTCGAGTAATGCTCCCAATCGTTCGACTTCGTTCCAATCAATTTCAGTTTTCAGAACTTTTAAAAAAGCTGCTGATGCGGCACAATTAACCGGATGACCACCAAAAGTTGTGATGTGACCAAGCATTGGGTTATTTGTAAAGACATACATTTTTTCTTTGGACGAAACAAGCGCTCCAATTGACAGTCCTCCACCCAAAGCTTTTCCCAGTGTCAAAATATCAGGAATAACTCCAAAATGTTCAAATGCAAAAACTTTACCTGTTCTGCCCATTCCGCATTGAATTTCATCGAAAATTAGTTGTGCTCCAACCTCATCACATCGCTTTCTCAAAGCTATGAGAAAATCTTTTTTAGGAATGCGAACTCCCGCATCACCTTGAACTGTTTCGATGATGACTCCAGCTGTTTTTTCCGTTATTTGATTCAACGTTTCCTTGTTGTTGAACTCAAGAAAACGCACATCCGGCAGCAACGGGCGATATGCTTGTTTTTTGATTTCATTTCCCGAAACACTCATCGAGCCATGGGTGCTTCCATGATAGGATCCACGAAAGGATGCGATTTCCGTTCTACCTGTGTAACGTTTGGCCAATTTAAGTGCGGCTTCTATCGCTTCGGTTCCAGAGTTAACAATATAGACGCAATTCAACGTTGTAGGAAGCAAATCGATGAGTTCCCGTGCCATTTCATTTTGAGCGTCTTGCACGAATTCGCCGTATACCATCACATGTAAGTGCTTATTCAACTGATTTTGGATAGCTTCAATTACTTTTGGATGCCGATGACCGATGTTGTTGACTGCAACACCTGAGATCATATCCATGTATGCCTTGCCAGCTTTGTCGTAAATGTAGATTCCTTCAGCTCGCTCAACTTCGATTAAAAATGGTTGCTCATTCGTTTGACCTAGGTGGTTCAGAAAAAATCGTGTTTCGTCCATTCGTTATTTTTTCAAAACCTCAATAATTGGCTTTCCAGTCATTGCTCCCGAGCGTTGCAAATTCAAAATGTGGGTCAAGGTTGGCGCGATATCAATGATTTCGTAGGTTTCATAGACATCTTTCGATGGAATCTGAGCGCCGTACCAAAGAAGGGGAACGTGCGTGTCGTAATTAAATGAAGATCCATGTGAAGTTCCTCGATGTGCTTTTTCAGAATCTATTTCTTTGACTAAAAACCCTGGTTCCATGAGGAAAATGATTTCTCCGCTGCGTTTAGCTTCATAGCCTGATCGAACCATATCTTTCCATTCGTTATCTTTTGCTGGATTTGAAAGTTCTTGAGAAGTAAAAACTGCTTTCACATTAGGCCACGCCTTTATTTTTTCGGTAAAAAAGGTGGCAACTTCATTTTTATTTAATTTGAGTGAGTCGATTTTTTTGATGTTCAAATAAATGTTCTGGTTGGTTTCATGCTCTATTAAATCAGCCTTAAATTTTGAGAAGGAAACACTTTTTAGTTCGTTCATATATTCATCCAAAAAGAGATATCCACCGGGTAATTTTTTGTCTATCAGCATTTGAGGGACAGGAACAACTGCGTGATCAGCCGTAAGAAAAACAACAAACCCATCCTTTCCGAACTTTGTTTCTAGGTTTGTCAAAAGTCTTTCCAATTCTCTGTCTAATCGTGCATACATGTCCTCGATTTCCAACGAATAAGGACCGAAAGTATGTCCCGCAATATCCGGAGTAGAATAACTGATACAAAGCATATCCGTTTGATTGTCCAATCCAAGTTTTTCATTTGAAATTGACTCCAATGCAAAATCAGTAAGCAGGGTATTTGCAAAAGGTGATGCTGTAAAATATTGTGTGTTTATTTTTCCTCCAGACATTTTCAGTAAATCATATGGGAAAGTTGGATTTGTTTTTCCGCCGACTAAAATTTCATAAGGGCTGTCATCAACTGATTGATATTTTTCCTTTGGCAGAAGTAAATCCCACGTTTTTGCGTATGATTGGGCATTGTTTTTTGAATTGAAATTTGCAACCCAATTTGGCAACTCTTTTTTGAAAAACGAACTTGTGATGAATGTCCCTGTTGAATAATCAAACCAATAACTTCCATCACTCAAATGTCCACCCGGAAGAATTGCACCACGATCTTTTATTGACATCGAAACTACTTTGGCATTTGGGTAGGTCATTTTAAGTTGATCGGTTATCGTGTAGGTTTTCAAATTAACGGGTGAAGCATTGCCTTCTTTGGAATTACTTCCGATGGTTGAAGAATTTTCATCCGAAACACAGTTAATTGTACTGTTTGTAGTTCGGTTATACCATTCGTTGCCAACAATTCCGTGATTACTTGGAGTTGTGCCTGTATAAATCGATGCGTGACCAGGACCAGTGTAGGTTGGGACGTAATTATAAACAACGTTTCGGCAGTTCAAACCTTGTTTTAAGAATTTATTGAATCCTCCTGCTGAAAAATGATGTTGAAAACGATACAAATAGTCGTAGCACATTTGGTCAACGACGATTCCTACAACTAATTTGGGTTTTGTATTTCTTTGCGCAATGGTTACGAAACAATAAAAAAAGATGAATACGCTATAGAGTAATTTCATAAGTCAAAAGTAATAAATGACAAGCAATTTAAGAAAATAGGCAACTTATGATTAATTTTGAAGTCTTAATATCTATAAATGAATTAATTATGAAATTATTTTCTCTTAGTCTTTTCACTCTTATTGGGACTTTAGTTTATTCCCAATGTACTTTTAACGTTAATCTTAGTGTCAACAATGCTACTGATTCTTCCCTTTGCGATGGATCAATTTTGGCAACGACAACAGGAAATAACGGGCCAGTAACCTATTCTTGGAATTGTAATGGTTGTGTGAACTTTAATTCACCTAGTTTATCTGGTTTGTGTTTTGGATCAAATGGTACTCTAATTGTTACTGATACTGCAGGTTGCACAGGAACAGCAATATGGAACATTGGTTCTAGTTCTTGCTCGAGTTTTGGAGCAACTGTAGTTCCAAGTTCTACTGAAGGCCCCAACGCATGCAATGGTTCCATTTTAGTAAATCCTTTTGGTGGAACAGCTCCATATTATTATTCAATTGGGAATGGATCCGTTTTCTATGGCTCTAACAATCCAACGAATTTGTGTGCGGGTAATTATACCGTTAATGTAAGTGATGCAAATGGTTGTAGTTTTTCAACAACAACATATGTTGCAATTGAGTGTGCTTTATCAATAAATGTAAATGTAGCTGCTTTTCCATCTTCTCAAAATACGTGTAATGGTGTATTATTTACCGACATTGTCGGGCAAGTTGGTGTTCCATCATTTGCTTGGAATAATGGCGATTCTAGTGCTGTGTTAGAAAACCTGTGTCCAGGAACTTATGAAGTTTGTGTTACCGATGGTGTTGGTTGTCAAGTCTGTGATTCAATATCAATTTATGATTCTACAACCGTAAATTGCGTTGGATTTACTGCCAATTTGAACATTACAAATGTTTCGGAAATCAGCCTTTGTGACGGATCTATCGTGCCTTCAGTTAATGGCGGAACAGCACCATACATGTATCTTTGGTCTAATGGTTCAACTACATCTACTCAGTCAAATCTATGCTCCGCAGTTTATGATTTAACTGTTACAGATGCCAATGGCTGCTCAGTAAGTACTAGCGGATATGTTGGTTCTGGAGGTGCAAATGTCGGAGATACAATCGTTTTAAATGGAAACATCAGCAATGATTCCACGGTGATTGGCACAATTTCAGGAACTTGGATTGATAATTGTAGTTTTGATTATAACACTGTCACAAGTGCTTCAATTCTTTCTTATGTTGACTTGGTTGATTCAACTGTCGTTACATGGACTATTGGGTTTAATGACGGAACCTCCACAACAGTTAATGCGACGTATCTATTTTCACCTGGAACTACTGGAACGTATAATGTGATTTTACAATTGTATTGTGGCTTAAAGTCTAACCCTCAGTGGCTTGTAGCTTATGACCAACTGTTGTATGAAGGCACGGCGAGTCTAAATTCACTGGAAGATAAAAATTTATTGATATTTCCTAACCCGGCGCAAACCGAGATTAACTTTTTAGGTTTAGATAAGACATCTACCTATCAAATAGTTGATCAATTCGGAAGAATAATAGTAGCGAAAAGTGATCAAAAGCAGTTAAACATTTCAAATTTTGAAAAAGGAATTTATTCTGTAGTTATTCAAAACGAGAGCTCAGTTAAAATAATTCGATTTGTAAAACAATAATCATTACATTAGAGAAAAATAAGGCCTTGACATACTTTCTTGATGCCCTTGGATCATGATGATTTACAGCATAAATGGTGTCAAACGGAGAATCCTCCAATTCAAAAAGATGCTCAGATAAAATATCAATTTGCCAATTGGGGTTTACTTTCTTTATTTGCTTCGCCAATTGATAGATCAAAAGATTATCTTATCAAGTGAAAAAAACCGTGCTTGGAATTTTTTGTCGAATAATTATCTCCAAAATCCATTCTCCAAAAATAGATTCCATCTGGACAATGTTTACCATTAAATTCTCCATTCCAACTTGGAAAAACGTTTAAACTTTCATAAATAACATTCCCCCATCGATTTAAAATCAAAAAATGAGGTGAGAAAATTTGATTGAATAAAATGGGTTCAAATAAATCATTAGCTCCATCCTCATTTGGAGAAAAAACATTTGGCATTTCCAACTGAGATGACGAAAAACAATCAAAATAAATGGAGTCTATTATTAACCCGTACAATTGTCCTGGTCGATTATATCTCAAACTCAATTGTGATAATGATCCTTGCCAATTTGCCCAGCCAGATGCATTATTATTATCGTTATTCATATCATTATCAAACGGACTTATCTCATCTCCATTTAAAAAAATAGGATTAATAATTCCTCCTAACGAAGTGACACTTATCGGAGCTGGATAAATATTCGAAATGGTTTCTTCAGGATCGGAAAAAGCGTTTCCATTCTCATCTAGGTCAATGAATCGAACTCTTAAATTATTGACCGGTTCATTAAAATTTATGGTAATATCGATGGCTGACGATGGATTGCTCATGCTTGAAGGAATAATTAATCCATTATTGTTATAAGGTGAACCATTATTTACCATTTTAAAATCTTCAGTTGCGGTGATCGAAAAATTAATATCTGAACATGTTCCAGCTGAATAATTTGGACTTGTAACAAAGGTAGAAGGCGAAGATGACAACCATGAAAAACCAGTAAAAAGTGTTTGACTTTTGCTGGTAAATATGAAAAAAAGTGAACCTATACTGAACAAATATTTCATCTCCTTTATTTTAAAACTAATCATTTGATATGAATAACAAATAGATTTTTCATAACCAAATTTATGTTAAAACACATAAAATATAATCCTATCAAGGTAAACTTATTTCTTTATTATGTTAAATACGCAGAAATCTTAAATAAGGAGGTGTTAAATAAGTCTAATGAAATAAAAACTTCTTTTCCTCATTTCATGTAGAATGAATTGATCGTTCAAAATTCGGCTATTTGTTCCATTTTTGATATAATCAAAGTTAACAAAATAGACTAGTTTATTATTTTACCGATTTAAAAGAATTAAATTTGTAGTATAACATAAACGGGAATAGAGTGGCATTTCAAATTGGTTCTAATCAGTTGGAGTTTATCCGTGCTAAAGATGAATGCTCCTGTTTTGAAATCAATGTCAAACTGGAAGTTTTAAGTTTATTAAGAATTAATCGATATGTATCTAAATAGTTGTTTTTTACTTGTCGGGAAATTATAAACCACCGATAAATTTCACTATTCGAGAATCAACTTTATTAAGTAACTTTGATTTGATGAACAAAGCGCTTTCACTGATTTTATTTTGTCTGTTTGGGTATTTACGAGCGCAAATTATCGAACCAAACAAGGAGCTTCTTTGGGAGATTTCCTTGAACGGGAAAGGGCCGAAATCTTATTTATTTGGAACTATACACTCGAATGACAAACGTGTTTTCGCTTTTTCAGATTCGGTTTATGTTGCTTTGAATAATTCAGAGTCGATTGTTTTGGAAACTGACATTTTTAAATTGTTTGAAAAACTTGATACAAGAAGAAATATTCCAATTACACTTTACGACAAAAATGGTCAGCCTTACACGGGATCCAATGAAGCCTCAAGTACGTTTTATGGATCGGAAAATGGAATGCCTCAGTTTTTGGATGCTTATTTTGAAACCTATTGCTATAATGCTAAAAAAACTTTCCATGAGCTGGAATCTCTAGTTGATCAAATGGAATTGATTTCTGACTTTCCCATTGTGGAACGAGATGCAATTAATTTGAGCCTTATTGATTTCGCACAAGAAAAATTGATGGAATTGTATTTAAAAGGTGATTTGGATGCGCTCAACAGATTTGTTGAAGCCAATCTTTCGATAAAAGAAAATGCTTATGAGAATTTAATCGTCAAGCGGAACTTAAAAATGGCTTTTAAACTAGATTCATTATTGAAAACCAAGAAAAGTCTTTTTTGCGCAGTTGGCTCTGGTCACTTGGCCGGTTCAGATGGGTTAATTCGTCTTTTACGATCAAAAGGTTATCGTTTGAGACCAATATTATGGACAATTTCTGAAAATCCGGTAAAAGCGAAATCAGATGTAAAATCGAAAAACGAGTTTTTATATTTTAACGAGCAAGTTGGTCTTGTTGCAAAATTTCCAGGCAAGCCATTTGAGAAAACAAACGAGGATAAAAGTATTACATTGAAATATAGGGATCTAGGTCAAGGGAATACATATCAGATTGATATCCAACCAATGGATAGCACGCTTACCCTTGAGGAAATTGCTTTGATTTACATTGCGAGCCCACCTGATTCTCCCTATGAAAGAAAAATGCTAGATAACGGAACGGAGATTTACGAAGGTTTATCAGATACATACCCTGAGGGTTTGAATTGGGTAAGAGTTATGTTTGGTGAAAACTATTTTGCAGTTATTAAAACTTATGGAGGAAATAAGTTTATGCATTCCGACAGACCGAAGTCTTTCTTTAATAAAGTGTGGTTTGAGTAAGTTTATTTTATAATTGCTTCGACATAATTTAAAAGCTGTTCTCTACCAAATCCAGAAGTGCTCGAGCTTGTAAAAACAGGTGGCATTTCTTCCCAAAATTTAAGCATTTCTTTTTTGTATTTAGCCAAGTTTTTTTGAAGAACCGAACTCGAAAGCTTGTCGATTTTGGTAAATACCATTGAGAACGGCAACCCTTTTTGGCCACACCAATTCATAAATTCAAGATCAATTTTTTGAGGCTCCAAGCGAGCATCCAACAAAACAAAAATATTCATCAAGGTCTCTCGTTTTGTTAAATAATCCGCTATGAATTTTTCCCATTTAGAACGCATTGATTTTGAAGCCCGTGCGTATCCATAACCTGGTAAATCAACAATGTACCACTGGTCATTAATTAAAAAATGATTAATTAATTGTGTTTTTCCAGGGGTTCCAGATGTTTTAGCAAGCCCTTTCTTTGCCGTCAACATATTAATCAAGGATGACTTCCCGACATTTGAACGTCCGATAAACGCAAATTCAGGTTTATTATCCGTTGGACAATGTTTAATTTCTGTATTGGAAACGATGAAAATGGCTTCTTTTATCAGCATTAGTCAAAGGTAGATTTTATATCTGAGATTTTTATTTTATTTACAGAACAAATCAGGTTTACTGTTGTTATTTCATATGCTGTGGGAGAATATAAAATTAAAGATATCGAAGTTTTAACTGGTATAAAAGCTCATACGCTCCGTATATGGGAAAAACGCTATGCTCTTCTTATTCCGGAACGAACGGATACGCAAATTAGAACATACACCGATGAAGAACTAACCTATTTATTAAATATAAGTCTCCTTAATAAAAGCGGCTATAAAATTTCAAAAATTGCCAATCTTTCGAAGGAGGAAGTAAATGAGTTAGTTTGGAAGATTAAGGTTTCATCGGATTTGGATAATAGTGGAGAAAAATTAATCCTTGCATTAATTCATTTAGACGAATTATTATTCAGAGATACGTTAAATGATTTGATTCAACAAGTCGGGTTGGAAAATACGTTTACTTTTCACCTAATTCCTTTTTTAGATCGAATAGGCGTTATGTGGTTAGTTGGTTCAATTTCTGCCGCACAAGAGCATTTTATTTCAAATTTAATTCGCCAGAAAATAATCTCCGAAATAGACAAATTACCCATTCCAGATTCTAATAAGCCCTCAATAATGCTTTTCTTACCTGAGCATGAATGGCATGAAATTGGACTTTTGTATTATCAGTTTCTGCTTCGTGTAAAGGGTCTGAATTCTGTTTATCTCGGACAAAGTTTGCCATACGAATCAGCATTGGATTGTATTAAACAGTTAAAACCTCACGCCATCATAACCTCCTGGCTAACTGCTGTTGAGGATGAATTTCTAGTAAAGTATTTCCAACAACTGAAACATGCAGTTGGAGAAACCCCAATTTATGCCGGAGGTGCTCAAGTTAATATGAAGATTGACCTAATCGCAGATTTGGTAATTGAAATTAAGCACGCTAAAGATCTCAACAAATTATTTTGATTTATTGCTAAAAAAACAACCGACCATTGATCCATTCAGAATCCAATGTTGCATTTCGCTTTTTGTAAAAGTCAAGGGCTAATTCGTTCCATTCCAAAACTTGCCAATCCATTCGTTTTACACTAAGTTCCATGGCAATTTCGATGACCTTATCGAATAACATTCCACCCGCTCCGAATTTACGATGCTTTTCTTGAACGTAAAAGTCTTCCAAGTATAAACATTTGCCTTTCCAAGTAGAATAGGAAATATAATACAGTGCAAAACCAATAATCTTATTGTCTTTTATGGCAACAATCACATCACAAATGTTTTCCCTAAATAAGTCAATACCCAATTGTTCATTTGTGTTTGTAACTTGTTCAGCGGCTTTTTCATACAAGGCCAATTCCTTGATTAAATCAAAGATTGCGTTCTCATCACCCTGAATAGCTTTTCTTATTGAAATCATCGAAGTCCGTTCAAATCAAATCGAATGGCAAGGTTTATTTTTAAATTTCCTGTAGGAACGCTCGTTTGAACTTTTGGATTTATGATTCCTTGTTCATAATTGAAAATCGCTGTTAAGAACTCGGTAAGTTTATAGTTGGCGTCAATTTTAATATTGACCGTTTTCTGACCAGCCGTTGCTTGATTTGTGTTTTCAACAACTTTTCGTATAACCGTTAAATTATCTTTGAAACCAACGTTTAGATTTACAATCAAATCACTTGGTTTGATGGAACGCACAGGTAGTTTCAGTTTAGGATATGTAAACGTTGTTCCAACGACAATTTCCTCTCCTAAATTCTCCGAAATCTGGTTATTGGCTAATGAGAGCGTAGCATTTCGTTCCTTTTTATATTCGAAATTGGTCATCAACGTTTTTCCGAATAGGGTCCAAGTGGCATTTACACCAATTAAAGGTGCAAATCTTTCAGAGATTGCTACGTTTTGAACTTGCATTGGCGCAATGTAGTTGTTGTTCAAGTCGAGTGCTGTCGCATTGCCGTTTGCGTCAATTGTGGCATTAAGGTTTGTCTGCATTCCACCAACTGTTACGGTTGATGAATAAGAATGCTTAAGGGTGAAGGATTTCAGGAATTTCTTGGTAAATGCATATTTCGTTAGCCCGTTGTAATTGATGGTCCAGTTCGGCAACGGAATATTGTTTAGTGGATTGATATTTCTTGAGTTTACTGCAGAATTCGTATATGCCGTAAGGAATGCACCAATTACAACCTCTTGTTGAGAGCCAGAGTACCCATCATAGAATTGATTAGGAAGCAAACTCGAATTGGAATTAGAGGCTCCGATTAGTTGTGATACAGTACTTCTATTATCTAGTAGGCGTTGGAAAACATCTGATTGATAAGCTCGTCCTTCTTTTGTAAAGGCAGTTCCGAAAGTTACAGTAGAGTAGGTAAGAGTGGATGTTTCAAATCTACTTTGGCTTTCAAAAGCACTAGATGTAGGGTTCCATCTGTAAAATTCCCCGGAATTTCGGCTATAATTCCTGTTTAAATTCAGGTTAATGTTAAAATCCTTAAAAGGTTCCAACGTTGCCTTCATTTGTAAATTCGCCGAATGCGTAGTTGTAAACTGTTTGTTCAAGTTTTCATTTTGAACCAACCAATTATTGTCACGAGCGAAATTTGCAACATTATAACCGTTAGTTCGTCCAATTAAATCATAACCTTGTTTTCCAAAAACGAAGTTTGTAAGTCCAAAACTGGAACCATTCATTCCTAAAATACTTGATTCTTGGGAATAACCAGGAAGTAGTGTTCCGTCATTTAGGGTGTATGTTCCCGAAATATTTCGAACGGTCATCAATAAACGAGAAACAAAGCCGAGAGCAGGATTCATTTTTTCTTTTTCACGTGCTTTTTTGCGTTTTTCACGCTCTTGTTTTCTTTCCCAACGTTTTTTCTCTCGTTCATATTGACGTAATTCTTTCGGCGTCATTTCGTCAATTGGTTTTTTGGGTTTGAATTCCTCTTCTGATTTTTCTGGTTTATCGTTTTGTGGTTTTTTTGCCGCATTATTTTCACCATCGGATTTTCCTATTTTATTTTGAGCTCTATTGACTTTGCCGTCACCCAAGGTTTTTTTGAAAAAAGGAATCTTGTTGTAAATAGTCAACATATTTGCTTGGGCAGTTAAGTTGATCGAACGGTTATTTTGTATTGTATTTCCAAACTGACTTTGGCCTAGAGGCGCACGCTGCCAGTTAAAAGTCCCACCATATTTAGCATTTACACTCAACCAATTTGTCAAAGGAAATTTATCTAACGGTAGTGTTACGCCTAGATTATAATTATGGGAATAATCCATTGTGCGACCGAATGTTTGCATTTGGTTGCGGATGGTATCTAAAAATTCCCTGTAGCCGTCGGGATTCGACACGCGATCCACTCCATGGTTTCCTTCTTCAAAAATCGATTTGTTTGTTGCTGAAAAAGTGGCTTTAATATTTTTTGTCAAATCGTAACCTAATTGATAGTTGCGATTCCAATCAAATCGTTTCATATAAACAGGGGCGAATTTGTAATCCGGTACGATGTTGTTTCTGACTTGTCTTTCATTGTAAAGACGAGAATAGTCATTTGTGAATGAAATATTTTTAGGTAAAAGAAAAATGTTTAAATCTTTTACAAGTTGTAACCATTTTGATTTCTGAACGGGTTTCCACTTCTTAAATGGTTCAATCGCTTTTCCGGGAAAAGTAAAGTTGTAGTTTAGTGCTCCAGTCCACGTTTTTGTGCGGTCGTAGTTGATATTGAAATCCCTTCTTAGGTTTTCAGAAAAGGCGTATGTAGCAGACCAATTTGAAATATTCCAAAAATGAGGTTTTGCTCCTGCTTTTGCTTCTTTACGAACATTGGTGAAGTTAAAGGAACGTCTTTCGTTAAATTCCTGTCCTGCTTTAGATTTTTCTCGACGTGTTGCCAAATCGTAATCAGCTAATTTGATGTCAGGGTTGAAAGGGTCAAATTCCGGATTTACGATTCCCAAGGAATATCCATAAAAGAAGGGCAATGAAATACGTGCCTGCTTACCAAAAAATTGTCCTAATTGAACGGTCGAATTTAAATCAACACCAATTCGTTCGTTTCGTTGACGTTCCTGTACCCGACTTTCAACACTTCCCCAATTGATTCCCGAGTAATTTCCTGAGGCGTTTATATTTGCAAAATCTGCTACTTGTAGTTGCATTTGCCCAATGGCTGCAGAACCTCCTTCACTAACAAAATCCGTCAAACGCAATTCATTAATCCAAACAATCGCACACTCAGGATCACCATTGTCCGGTTTCCAAGGGTTATTGGGGTCTGTTTTAGAAGGATTTCGGACACCAACCATGATGGTTTTTATTCCCTGTAGGTTTGGGCTACCCTTTACTTTTATTCGTTTAGTCGAATTATCTTGTTTGATATATTCAACCAAATAAGACACTCCAGCGGCACCATTTTCGATTTTCGTATTTCGTTCCTTTTTTAAATCAAGTAAATCGTCAAATACTATTTCAATGTTGTTGTCTACCGGCCAAATTTCTTCTGGAGTAGTTTGTCCCCAATCAGTAACTTTTAGTGGAAGTTCATATTCATAATAATTTTCTACATAATCTGTTCCCAATCGAACGAATAAACTCAACTCATTATCTTTTAATTGATTTTGCTGAATTGATTCAGCGTGGACAAACATTTTTAGTTTTTTGTATGTTCGCACATCAAAAGTTACATTTTTAAAAGCAGCTCTCGCATCCCCATCTTGCAAGTTGCAAACCTCCAACATCAATGATTGTTCATTCATTTGACGTTGATAAACTTGTGATGGGTCTATTTCTCGAACTATCCCTGGAGGAATAACATAATTGACAGGTGCCCGTTGTGCGTTCTCCTCCACATTTACCGCCCCAATATTGAAAGTAGTTAGATTTGGATCTGTTTGCACGCTTAATCCTGGCTGGGACAAGTCCTGTCTGTAAACCCTCCATTCTCCCCGAATAAGCTCAAGTCTGGCGAAACGTAGTACAACTTCTTCGTCAAAATTCTTAAGAAACATCCGCATAAATCGTATGGATCTAAAATCTTGAATTCCGTTAATTTTCTTTTCAAAATCTCGTAATGGAACCTTGAATTGATACCATGTTTCGGTCTTATTTCCGTTTTGATAAATCTGTTTGTTGGTAATGTAGTTTTGACCAACCTGCGCCAAGTCATTGGGCCTTAAACTTACACGATACTGAAAATAACTTTCACTTTCAGAAAGGTTATTATCCTGATTTATGTCTTCGTTGTCCGGTTGAATGCTTGCCTGGGTAGGATACCCATCTGAATTGGCCGTATCCGACATCTCAGTGGTTGGAGAATTTCCTTCCATGCCATTAAACTTTTTGTATCTCCTGAGGATGTCCAATTGATCTGTATCAAAGTTATCATCTAAGTAATAATTATAGTCATCGGACGATGGATCAGCTATTAGTTTGGCTTTTGCATCTGAACTTAAAACTCCATTATTTTGAACCCAACTTACAAAGTTATTATAGGCCAATTTTTCTTCAGAATTCTTCCATCCATCTAAACCGACATCTTGATTTAATCTTGCCTGAGGATCTGTATCGAAAGCGTTTATTATAATTTGTTGGGTTGAAACTTTAGACCAAATTGTTGTATCTAAATTATCACCAAGAATGGCATTTGATGGAGGCAGTCCGTTTTCAAAACTTTTACGAGAATCAGGAAGTACGTCTTCGGAAATATTACCGAGGTTGAAATATAAATCACCTCCTGTCATTGCTGAATTTGGATTCGAGTTTTCGGCATCTGAATTGAACGGGTCCAATACCCAAAATTGAATGAATTCGATATTCGCAAGCTCAAAATCGTTTGTCGTCAAACCACGCTGAATTCCTCCCCAACGATTTTCAGGATTAATGAAAAAACCGGCTGAATCAATCGTATTGGTGGTGTCATAGTTGTACATTCCTCTTTCTTTCGGATAGTAAGCTAATTCTAAAATCGGGATATTTGGAATAGACCCATACTGCTGTTGTAGATTCGGAAAAATATCAATTTGATTAACCAAACGCATCCTACTATCCGATAACATCTGTGGATTTTGTTTGATGTGTAAAGGGGTCAAGTTATTACTCTGATAAAACAAAGGGTCAATGACGTACCAAGAAGTTTTTGCACGCTTAAATCCAACAGACAAGTCTTTTTTAGTTGCCTCAGGAAACAAGTCCGGTTGACCTTGAGGAACGGCAGCTAGTTTCCATGCATTTACTGACCTTAAATCAATTGCACTTTGACTCGCTTCGAAGTCATCGATGTATGATATCCCCTCTTTATTAATTGCTCTTGGTTGACCGGGTATCAAATGCGCAACTTCGCCGGTTAGAGATAATGTCGACATTTGATTAGTTGAAATAACGGGCAATAAATCGACTAACTTTGTCAAAAAGGGTAAGTCTGTTCTAATTGCGAAATCTGCACCAATCACATTATTTTTGAACGGCTCATTTCCGAAATCCACTTTTTGAGTAACTGGACGTTCCATCATACGAACCCAGGTGGCACCCACTTTTGCTCGATCGCTAAAACGGTATTGGTAATGCCCACCAACCATTGAGCGCGCTTGAAACCCGAAAACGGAGTTGCTTTCGATTGAAATTTTGATTGGGGTATTCGATTCCAAAATCCCGGAATTGATTATTTTTACGCGACCCAAGTTATAATCCACAGTGTAGTCAGTTCCTTCAACAAGTCTAATGCCTCCAGCCGTCACGCTAACAGCTCCTTCAGGCACATTTAAGGTATTTAAAGGAATATCTGAACTGATAGATGATTGATATTCTCCTTGTAGGGTGAATCTGTTTTTACTTGGAACTTGTTGAGCAGCTGTTTTCGTAGAATCGTATAATTCATAGAAAGAAACCCGATTAATTGTAGTCGTTGGAATATTTACTGCTTGCAATTTTTTTGCCAACGTCTTTCCAAAAGGTTCAATTGTCGAGAAGAAAACACGCCCGCTTTTTCGGTTAATAGTACCTCCGTTATCGATTTTATTTCCGACTTGATTGAACGGTGAGAAATCGAAAACACCGTCTGAAAATGGCTGGTTGTTCTGATTTATTTTATCCATATCCAATAAAGTCACCAATTGTTCATCTTTCACACCGTCCATTGGGAAATATGGAATATTAATTGATTGATCTGGATTGTTGTAAAGAATGTTGATTTTAAATCCAGCTTGATCCACGTTGTATGCACCAATTGCATAAACATTTTTCATCATCAAATCCCAAACTTTGTTATTCGGGTTTGTAATCGTAGGTTTCAAAAGTTTAAGAATCAAAGCGTCTTGACCATCAGAACCATCTGTCGAAAATTCCCCAACTTGATAAGTTTCTCCGCGATAAGTATATTCATAAGCTACTCCTAAAACTTCATCATTGTTTAAAGCTTGATTTAGTGAAATGTATCCCAAAAGTGAGTTGTAGGAGAAATCTGCCTCTGTTAATCTTCTGGCATTTTCAACTTTCTCATATTCTATAGCCTGTTCGAATGGACCTGGTGAATTTACTTGAGCGCTAAGTGTTGAAACAGCATTGGAAAATCCCCGAATCAAAGGTTGATTGGCAGCCCAGTCGTATAGTCCATTTGATTGGTTGTCAGGCATTTCAATAGGCGAGGGATTTCCCGGATTTCCTTCCCAGTTTGCTTGTTTTGATTCACCTAAATCGGCAAATGCGATGATATTTCTTGTGTTTTCAGTAATGTTTGATCGATTCGTTACCCAAACTTCAATTCTCGTGATGAAAACGGTAGAATTAACGACCGGAAGGGTAGACATAGCAGTATCATAATGTTGCTGATGATATAAGTTTAGAAAATAATGTTTGTTTGCTTCGTAGTTGTCTGCCGTCAACTCAAATTTCTGAGTTTGTGCTTTTCCTGTGACATTGATTTCAGTTCGTTTACCTTTCGATGATGCGGCAATTAAGTCGACAGTCGCTCGACCGAATTTCAATTGAGTTTTTACACCGAATAGAGTCTGAGAACCTTGAATTAGCGTTGTTGGTAGATCAAGAGTAACATTTCCCAATGCAATTTTTTGTAGAATTTCGTCTTCATTTCCAGTATGCTCAAGCTTTGAAATATTTTCAAAGTCCATTGTCGCTCCGGTATTATATTTCGCATTTATTTTAAGTTTTGTTCCAATTTGACCGGTAACTTCAAGATTGATATTTTGATTAAAATCGAAACGCGTGATTTTTCGCTGCCTCATTGGCAACATTGGGTTATCGATACGTGAGTGATTTATCCCGAGAAACAACTCCAAATTTCCACCAGGTATGATTTTAATTGTATCTGATCCAAAGAAATTTTTAAAGGCCTTACTTCCGATTTTAATAGGTAATTCATAATTTCGGTTTTCTGCAGTTTCTTCTTCTATAATTTCCTGCCAATCTTGAGTCATCGATTTTTTACGTTCATATTCCAAATATTCCTCAAGTGTCATCATTGAGGGGTTACGGAAATTTAATCCATTTCCAAGTGTTTCAGTAAAAATGTATGTTCCTGTTGTTGGATCGTAAACAATGGATTGTTTTAACGAAGTTGGGTCTCCTAAATCAAAACTTTGTGGTAAATTTTGTCCCGGATTTAAAGGGTTAAATATTGGGAAAGGTAGGTCTGGGTCGTTTTGGGCAAAAACAAGTGTTCCGCACAAACCAAGAAGCATCAAAAAGAGATGCGATAAATTAAGTATATTTATTTTTTGGTTTATAATCATTTACAATAGCCGCAATGCTTCTTTGATAAGGACTTCAACTGTTTGTTCTCCTGTATCAATTTTATCCAACACTTTTTCAGCTGATTTTTTATCAAAACCGAGCGAAACTAAAGCAGTTAACGCATCAAATCGATTTGTATTGTTTTGGGAGAAGATATTTTCACCGGAAGCGTTGAATTTTAACACTTTCCCTTTTAAATCTATAATAACACGTTGTGCTGTTTTGGCTCCAATTCCTTTAATTCCCTGAATCGTTCGAACATCTTCAGTTTGAATGGCTTGTGCAATCTCGTCCGTTTTTAACGAAGAAAGCATAATCATAGCTGTATTTGGGCCTATTCCAGAAACACTAATTAAATGATTGAACATTTCTCGCTCTTCCTTCGTGTAAAATCCGTATAACAGGTTAGCGTCTTCTCGAACGATTAGTTTGGTGAATATTCGAATGGCCTCTCCTTCAGGTAATTGAGAAAATGTGTTCAAGGAAATTTTAACCTCATAGCCAACACCGGAACATTCTATAATTAGTTCTGTTGGATTTTTTTCAATTAATCTGCCATTCAATAAACCGATCATCTTTATTTGTTTTGAGCATCAATAACAGCAACTTTGACCATGTTGGCTATTTCGCGAACGGATGAACCAAGCTGTAACACATGAATTGATTTTTTCAATCCAACTAGGATAGGCCCTATTGCATCTCCATCAGTCATTTGTTGCAATAATTTATATGAAATATTTCCAGCGGAAAGATTTGGGAAAATTAATGTATTAACTTCTTTATTAGCAAGTAGTGAGAATCCAAATTTCTCATTCATTAATTCTTCGTTAAGAGCGAAATTGGCTTGAACTTCACCATCAACAACGAGAGAAGGGTGTTTTTCGTGCAGTATTTTAACTGCTTCTGCCATTTTTTCAGAATCAGGTCCTGGTGAAGACCCAAAATTCGAATAACTGAGTAGTGCGATTCTTGGTGTAACTTTCAATTTTCGGATTATTTTCGAGACATTGAAAGTGATTTCTGCAATTTGCTCAGCAGTTGGGTTCAGATTTACCGTTGTATCTGCTAAAAATAGTGGTCCACGTTTGGTATTCAAAATATACATTCCGGAAATGATATTTACGTCTTTTTGTAAACCGACAGTTTGCAAAGCAGGACGGACAGATGAGCGATAGCTACGAGTTAAACCAGTAATCATAGCATCTGCATCACCTTGATCAACCATCATAGCCCCGAAATAATTTCGTTCTCGCATGATTTGAATGGCTTCGAATTCAGTAAATCCTTTTCGTTTTCTTTTTTCAAAAAATGCTTTTCCGTAAGCAATTCGTCGTTTTTCTTCTTCCTCTGATTTTGGATCCACAATCACAACCTCAGGTAAATCGATTGCATATTCCTCGATTAAATCAAGAATTCGTTGTTTCTTCCCTAACAATATTGGAAATGCCACACCTTCATCATATGCTACCTGAGCTGCTTTTAGAATTTTTATATTATCTGCTTCTGCAAAAACTACTGTTTTAGGGTTGCTTTGCGCCTTTGAAGTCATGTTTCGAACAAGCTTGTTGTCTAGACCAAGTCTATTTTTAAGGTGCGTTTCATATTCCTCCCAATTAGATATTGGATTTTTTGCAACACCTGAATCCATTGCTGCTTTCGCAACTGCGGGTGCGACATAGTAGATCAATCTAGGATCCAGTGGTTTAGGTATGATTTGATCACGACCGAATGAAATGTTCTTTTCACCATAAGCCTCAATAACTTCCTCTGGAATTGTTTCTTTCGCTAATGAAGCAATTGCCTTTACGGCAGCTAATTTCATTTCTTCATTAATGGTGGATGCACGAACATCCAATGCTCCTCTAAAAATAAAAGGAAATCCAAGTACGTTGTTAACTTGGTTAGGATGGTCAGAACGTCCGGTCGCCATAATAATATCTTTTCGAACGGATGTTGCTTCTTTGTATGAAATTTCAGGTTCCGGATTTGCAAGGGCGAATACAATGGGGTCGTTTGCCATTGACGCTATCATTTCTTTTGTAACCAATCCTGCTCGTGATAATCCAAGAAAAACATCTGCTTTTTTAAATGCGTCGGCAAAGACAACGTCTTTTTGGTGCACAGCGAAAAATTGCTTCATTGGATCGAGATCGGTTCGATTTTTATTAATCAAGCCTTTTGAATCGAACATGTAGATATTCTCTAATTTTGCTCCTAGCGTGTGATATAACTTTGCGCAAGAAAGTGCTGATGCACCTGCACCTGAGACAACTATTTTAACCTTTTCAATTTTCTTTTTTGCCAGTTCTAGGGCATTTAATAAGGCAGCGGATGAAATGATGGCAGTTCCGTGTTGGTCATCGTGCATGATTGGGATATCCAACTCTTCTTTTAATCTACGCTCAATTTCGAATGCTTCTGGTGCTTTGATATCTTCAAGGTTAATTCCACCGAATGTTGGCGCAATTGCTTTCACTGTCTGAATAAATAATTCGGGATCTTTGGCGTCCACTTCAATATCGAAAACATCGATATCAGCAAATATTTTGAAAAGCAAACCTTTTCCTTCCATTACAGGTTTTGAGGCCTCAGGCCCAATATCGCCAAGACCTAAAACCGCTGTTCCATTTGAAATCACGGCGACCAAATTTCCTTTGCTCGTGTATTTGTATACGTCAGAAACATTTTCAGCGATTTTCAAACAAGGTTCAGCAACGCCTGGAGAATAGGCTAATGACAAATCACGTTGTGAGGCGTATGGTTTTGTAGGGACAACTTCAATTTTTCCAGGTTTACCGGAAGAATGGTATTCAAGTGCGTCTTGTTTTCTAATTTTAGCCATTGGTTTTTTAAGGGAGCCAAAGATACGAAAAAGAAGCGAAAATTGGATTGGAGAAAATTCCGAAGAACTTTAACGCGAAAAGCAGGCTTTTAATAAGAATCAGTTAAATATTTAAGGGTTTGAGTTTTATTTTCTTCCAACTTATTTTTCATTAGAATGGTGTTTTGAGAAACAGGTTAAATTAGTTTTTGGTAAGAAATTATTATTCATTTCTATTCCCTCTTACTCCAAAAATCCCAAGACCAACGAATATAAAGCTGATCCACCACCAAATGGAATAAGCGGTCGAGGAATGAGGAGCCTTGCAATAAATGTCGTCCAAAAACCAACTAGCAATCCAATTAGGTAAAACAAAAATCCCGTGCCAGATTCCTGACAACCAACCGTAATTTTTATTTGGATTGATGTGACATATTTTGACTGAAATTAAACAGAACATAAGTAGGACTCCAACGTAAAAAAATAGTGAACCAATTTTAACCAGTTGAAAGATTTGTGTTTCTTTTTCCTCAATGAGCGCCGAACCAGCCCCAAAGGAAATTGAAATAGCGAAGCTAGCTGTCAAACATGAAAAAATAATGCGATAAATTGTTCCAAGACCACTCTGAACAAGGTCATTTGTAGTCCAAAAATAATAGATATGTGAAATACCTAATAGAATACTAAAAGTCAGAGTGACATAAAATGCGAAATATTTATTCGGCGAAATTTTAGCGATTAAATATGTAATGGATCCAGGAATAAATAAATAGATTCCCATTAAGGCTGCTCCGAAAAAAATGGTCATAACTATTAACCAAAATTTACTCAACCCAATTAGCCAAATAAGTGATATGGGCATAAGAAAGAATAAAGTTTCAATTATCAAAAGAATAATTGGAATGAAGATGAGAAATCTGATTGCTTTCATATCTTTAATTGTTAAACTCTTTTGCACTTATGTTTTTGGAATCGAAATTATTGATAGGATTAGTGTCTGTTGTGACATCCAAAGAAAGTTTGAACACTGAGTATTCTATTTCGTTATGGGAAATTGTTTTTGTAAAGTTTAGAAGATCCTTCCCTTTCTCATATTGAGCATTCTTAACGAATTTAACTTCGCATTGATCTCCAACTTTTTTCTTGCGGAAGTCACGGCCGTAAGCGATTTTCAGGTAATATTTTCCTTCGGGAATGTTTTTAATTAGGTGTGAGTCGCCTCCGCGAACATAAACCATACGAATGCACTCGTCACCATTGTTTGTCATCTTCATGAGTTTTACGACAACATCCGTGTTTTTTCCCACATTCACTTCTAGGTAGTTGTCCAACTTGTAATCATATTGAGGATTTAAATTTTCGCAATCCGGGGCTTCACCCGATTTTAAATCCTTTTTCTCCCAATCAGCATAGGGATCAGGTTGAACAGAAATGTAGCGGGCTGCAACGTAGCCATTGTAGCCCTGAACAGTTATTGAATACCACTCAGCATTTGTTTTTTCAATGAGTGAGACTTCAAGATTTTTTGGAAGGGTAACAACAATGGTCGATGAAACACTTGGAGCCGAACGCAAATTAACACTCGTGTTTGTGAAATAGGTGTCTTGTCCGATACAAAGAAAAATGAAATTTGAAAAGATTACTATTAATAAAGATTTAAAAATTGATTTCACCGGTTGGTGGTCTGTTTTCTGGTTGCTCATGGTTTGATTTATTGATTTGATTGTGCTCATTTAATTTAGCTCGTTTACTCTTTTGAATTTGCTGCATAATAATGATTGTTCCAAAGAAGATAATGGAGATCCAAATGCCTATTCTATGGTTCATTGGACTTTCATGATTTCTATGCTTCATCTACCAAAATTACAATAAATGTAAAATAAAACAAACGATAATATGCAAATAATCGAACTTAAATGAATCACATATTTACTCATTATTCAGGAATTTCGCTTCATGGAAGAAATTCACATTGGAAGCAAGATCAAGGAGGTTTTCGACACCAAAGGAATTTCCGTAACAGAGTTTGCAAGACGCATAAATAAGTCTCGTGAAAACATGTATTCCATTTTTTCTAGGAAAACTATAGATACTGGATTGTTACTAGCCATATCTCGTGTTTTGGAATTCGATTTTTTCAGGTTGTACAGCAGAAGCAATTATGTTTTGCAGGAGGAAGTTCAAAAATTACGAGAGGAAAATCAGTTATTGAAAGACTACACTACACTGCTTCGTGAGCAGAAAGGTCAGTAACTATTACAACTCCGATCTTTTTCTTAGCTTTGCTTTATGATATTGTACAATGTTACTGTAAGCATTGACCCCCAAGTTTCTGAGGATTGGTTGAATTGGATGCGAACTAAGCATATTCCAGATGTAATGGCTACGGATTGTTTTTTGGAATCACGAATTTCCAGAATTCACGGAGAAGAAGACGGTGGAGTTACTTATTCCATTATGTATTTATGTCCGAATCAGGAGACGATGGATTTGTATCAAGAGAAACATGCCTCTGGGTTACAAAAAGATCATTCCGACAGGTATGCTGGTCGTTTTGCGGCTTTTCGAACTTTTTTATCTGTCATTGAGGAATTCAAACCATGACAGTTCGTGCTAAAAAACACCTTGGTCAACATTTCCTTAAAGATAAAGGAATTTGTGAAAAAATCGCAAATCAGTTAATAAACCATCAAAACTGCAAAAATGTAATTGAGATCGGTCCTGGCATGGGTGCTCTTTCTGATTTTTTGATAGGGCGTGGTGATTTGAATCTTTGGTTGTTAGATGTCGATTCCGAATCAATCGAGTATTTGAAAAATCGTTATCCGGATCTTTCTGAACGGATTATACTGGGAGATTTTCTAAGAATGGATTTGAAAAAATTGATGGGGGAGGAGAAGTTTTGCGTTGTTGGTAATTTCCCGTACAATATTTCAACTCAAATTCTTTTTAAATGTTTAGAGCACCGAAATCAGGTTCCGGAAATAATGGGTATGTTCCAAAAAGAAGTGGCAGTGCGTGTTGCAGAAAAACCTGGCTCCAAGGAGTATGGAATTACAAGTGTTCTATTACAAGCATTTTATGATATTCAATATTGCTTCACCGTTGATGAACATGTTTTCATTCCGCCACCAAAGGTTAAATCGGGTGTGATTCGTTGCACAAGAAATAGTCGTGAAAATTTAGGATGCGATGAAAAGTTGTTCTTCCAAGTTGTTAAAATGGCTTTCAATCAACGCAGAAAAACCTTGCGGAATTCGTTGAAGCAGTTGTTGAGAGGAAGAGAATTACCCGAAGTATTTACCAATGAACGTCCAGAGAAACTTTCCGTTGATCAATTTATTGAGTTGACTAACTTTATTGAGGGGGAGTAATCGAAAAATTAACAATTCACCTTCCTTGATCCCACCTCGGGGAACGAATACGAATGTCGAAAAATCAAAAGATTAATCTACTTTTGAATTTAATGAAAATGTTAGTTAATTCGGCGAAAACGGATCAGACTCTCCTTTTCGACTGACTTCTAGGCCTTTACTAAACATTTTCTGAACGGCAACTTTACCATTTTGATTAAAGATTACAAACCAACCATCTTTCAATCCGTCCTTGTAATGAATTTCACTGTGTAGCTCACCTCTGCGACCAAACTCTTTCATTACACCATGAAGTTTCCCTTTTTTGTATTGTGTAATGTAAGTTGGAATTTCACCTCCCGGGTAATAGTCATACCAAGTGCCGTGCTTCAAACCTTTTTTGTATTGTCCTTTAGCCTTTATTCGGTAGTCAACTTTTGAGAAAGCTTCGTACTTACCATGTGGAACGCTTACCATTTTCTTCATACCTAGAATCAGAATGTCATTTTGTTTGTCTTTTGCTTTAACAACCTTGTATGTGTTGATTTCCTTAAGAGCCCCGTTATTGTAATAATCACGCCATTCTCCAGTCTTTAGATCATCCTTGTATTTTCCTTCAAGTATTAAGATTTTTTGAGGGGTGAATGAAATCCAGTTTCCGTTGAGTTTGCCTTTTTTAAATGTTGACTTGTTTTTTAGGACACCATTATCCCAATAATTTTTCCATTCACCTTCCTCTTTTCCGTTTAGGTACTTTCCTTCCATAAGTAATGTGCCGTCTTCATACCACGTTTGCCAAAGCCCTTCTCGCAAATCATTTTTGTATGAACCAGCGCGGTAATTCGTTCCATTTTTATAGAAATAGCGCCATTCGCCGTGTTTTTGGCCTTTGAGGAAATTAGCTTTGTATGAGAGTTCTCCGGAAGAAAAATAGTAGTTCCAAGATCCGTTTTGAAGGCCGTTCTCAAAACTCCCTTCCATATCTAATTTACCTTCTTTACTTTTCCAAATCCATTTTCCGGTTTTTAGACCATTTTTGTATGAACCAAAAGTCAGGGTGTCACCATTTTCGAAAAGCTCTAGGTATTCGCCATCTATAGAGTCTTTGTTATAATTTACCTTTTTTTCTAATATTCCACCCAATGAATAAAATTCCCAAGTGCCATGCTGTTTCCCTTGTAGGAATTCTCCGCCTACCGAAAGCATTCTTCCCGCAGTATATTCTGAAAAGGGACCGGTCTTCAGACCTTTTTCAAACGTATAGTATTCTTTTGGATTTCCATTCAGGTAAAATGTTTGAATGGTTCCATTTCCATCAACTATGGTTTGAGTCTGAGCCGAATCGCTGTCCCAATATTGCATGAGGTAAATGGTGTCATTAACTACGTTTTCGACCTTTTTCTTTCTTCCGTCATCATAAAAATATTCCCATTTTCCTTCTGGACTTCCCATAAAGTAGTTTCCAGAAATAATCAATTTACCGTCTTTATTCCACTCCTTATAAGTGCTGTCAGGAACATTAAAAACAAAGTAAGTAATGCTTTTTACCTTTTTATCAGGAAAATAAAGAGTTTGTTTTCCGTGTAATCGATTTCTGTAAAAATTCGACTCTTCTTCCAAAATACCTAGATACGAATAAAAAAGCCACTTTCCATGCTTTTCAGTAGTGTTCGGTAAAATTTCACTTGTAAAATAGGATCCGGTTGCCTGAATTTTCTTATTCTCAGCGTCCCAGTATAATTTGACTTTCGGTGATAAATTTTCGCTAAGTACTTTTTGACTATTGTATAAAAACGGAAGAAATAAAAAGCAGAAAAGGAATTTCATTCTATTAAAATGTTGGATATTATTAAGCGTTACGTTTTTTGAACCAGATTTTGTAAAATCAGAAAAACACCAAACAAGCAAAAGACAATTCCGATAACGCGATTTAAGGCGGTGAGTAGTTTTTGATTTACCAAGGGTCTCAATTTTTTTGCAGCCAAAATCTTCAGAATGTCAACTCCAAAGAAAGTAAGAAGCACAATCGAGATGAATAGAAAAACCCATCCAATTCCTGATTTGTCTGGCGCAAATTGATTCGCGAAGGAAGCAACACTCAACCAATAGAAAATAACCAGCGGATTTGCGAAATTCAATAGAAATCCCTTCACGCCAAGCATAATATAGTCTTTGGTTTGAGTAACAGGCATATCCATAACTTCGTTCGCATCAATAACACTATTTTCAGTTAGTGCCGGTTTTTTAAAAAAGGTAAATAGGCCGTAGAGAATAAAAATGGTTCCACCTATAAATCCAAAAAGTAATTTATTGGACGCGGTGTCCAATCCTTTTATTTGTTCCATGAACATAACAGCTATCATTATGTAAAGAACATCACTCAAAAACACGCCTATGTCAAACGAAATTGCTGCCCGAAATCCTCTTGTAATGCTCGTTTCAAGCAAGATAAAAAATACTGGACCTACAAGTATACTCAATAGAAAACCGATGCTAAATGCTTGAATGAAGAACTGCATAAGACAAATTTAGCCATTACCATTGAAGAATTTCCATCCAAATCATGATATTGTCTATATCTGATTGTTCATAATTCACACAAACTAATTACATTTGCACGGAAAATTAAATCTTATGAAAACAGCAATTGCTAACGAACAACTTGATGCAATTATTAAAAAAGTAGAGAAGAGTGGTCTTGAAGCCCCGAAATTAATAGAGGATTTAAAGGCTTTGCGTGAGTTAGCGATCAAGGAACAAGATCCTTTGGTTGTGAAAGTTCTAAGATTGACTTATGAATTCATTTCTGAAAACGAATGTTTTGATGTAGAGGCTCAATTTGAAGAAGACGAAGAAGGGAATGAATATCCAATTGAAATTGATGACAAAGAAAATTTGCTTTATCTTCTAAATCTTCTGAAAAACGCTGAGCATAAGATCAATCGCGAAGAGATTAAGGACTATCGTAGCTCGTTGAAAATGGAACTTTATTAATTTTTTTTCTACCCAAGCAACTTTTAGAAAAACGTGAGCGTCATTAAATGGAGCAAAAACGTTTGTTCAAATTGGTTTTATATAACTTGCAGTAACCTGAAAAGACTTTTAGCAGCAAAACTTTGTTTCTAGTTTTCTTTTCAGGTTTTTTTTTATGCGCAATAGCCACAGTATTTTGCGTCGGAATCATGCTCGAAAGGAACCTCCAAATCGTATATTTCGTTTAGTAATTCTTCAACTAGTTCTCTATAAATAATTGCCAAACCATCGATTTCTTTTTCATAGCTTAAAACAAATAATTTATCGCTTTTCACCATCGACATAATAATCGCTTGGTCCGGAAAACAATTGTATTTCTCTTTGAAAAATAAACAATACAAAGTTAATTGAAGGGCGTGTTTTGTTTTCTTGAACGATTGTTTCAAGCCATTTTCGAGCAAGTTGAATTTCACGTCATCATCTTTTACTTTGCCTGACTTGTAATCAATCACTCTGTATTTATCTCCAACGCGATCAATACGGTCAATAAATCCTTTGAATTTTATTGTTTTTGGTTCGCCGTTCACAATTACTTCGAGTTCCGTGCTCATGGCAGCTTCAACTTGTTCGATATATACTAATTCAGTTGTATTTGAAAGAAACTCCTTTTCCCGTAATAAGACATTTTTTGTAATCTCCATTGCCATTTCATAGCTTAGTAGATTCTTTCCATTTTTAAATAAAGATTCATCCCCACCAAAAAATTCCAAAAACTGATCGTGAAGGATGGATTTATAATCAGTTAGCATTTTATCAATGTGGGAAGTTGAAATTGGCGGTGGAGGCGGTGTAATGTAATTACCATCTTCATCTCGTTGGGCAAACGGTTTGAATAATAATTCGAGTGTTGTATGGATAAACGAACCGAACGTATTAGATTCAATTCCTTCCTCAACGGATTTTTCTTCGCCAAATTCAACCAAGTAGCGATAATAGAAATCTAAGGGGCAGGTCAAATATTTATTGAGCGCTGAAGCTGAAATGGATCGTTCAAAAAAGGAATTAAGTCGTTCAATGATTTCTGGTTTTTTTTCAACGACATTGGACGGTAATTCAGTAAGTTCAGGAAATGGAACTGTATAAAATTGGTTAGAGATTCGAACTGCTTTATTGACTTTCGCTAATTCCAATTTTAATTGAAGAAGGTACCGACTTGCTTCGTTACTGCCAATTTGTTCCGCTGCTGTTGTGTATGTGATCCATACGTTTTTACACTGATGCAACAAGCGGTAGAAGTGATGCGCAAAAATACCTTGTTTGTCACGAGTTGATGGCAATCCCAAACCATAACGTAAATCCATCGGAATGATGGTTTTGACAGGATTTGTTCCAGGTAATTTCCCTTCGTTGAATCCGAGAATGAAAATTCGTTCGAAATCCATCAAGCGCGTTTCCAAAAGCCCCATGATCTGCAGACCGTTCGTAGGATTACCGTGGAATGCCATGTTTTTTCGATTCCAATGTTGATAGAACAAGGATTTGAAACTCCGCAAATTCATTTCTGGAATCCCTTCTTCGATAATTCGCTGAAATTCTAGCAATGCCTCATCAAAAATCAAAACAATATTTCGTTCAAATTCAGCATTTTCATGTAATGATTCCAATAAAATCGAATTTAATTTTCGAATTTGGGTCATTGCCAATTTCCAATCGTTTTTCCAATTTGTTGATAGCGCTTGCATAAGGATAGCCGCTTTTGGACCAATTTGTAAGGAATCGACGCGTTGAAATATTTTGTTTTTGCGAATTGTTTCTTGTTCAAGTTGTACCAATTGATTTTTTTCTCTTTCATCCAAGGCAGAAAGAATAAGGACGTTGTTGATAGATCGTTGTAAATCTTTGAAATAGAAAGCTTCCGTTTTGAACCTTATTTTATTTTCTTGAACGTCAAAAATCAATTCTACCCAAGATTTAATCGGTGTCTGACTCAAGGGTAATCCTAGTGTGACATTCGCCTTCCCAACGCTTGCAGGAATATTTTTGACCATGGCGCCAATTAAGGATTCATCACTCAAAAGAACCAATGTTTCATTGACTTCCTCTTGTGACAGTTTCTCCAATTCCGTGGCGGCAACTTTAACTTGTCCTGTATGTTGTGCACATTCAACGACTTGAATATCTAATTCTTTATGATTTAATTCATCTAAAATGAAAAGAGGCTCTTTGATTTCTAGAAAGTCCAAGTTTTTTCGGAGGAACGCACCGGCTTCGTGAATTGGATTTTCCAAATAGTATTTGTCGGCGTTGATGATGTATTCAGCCTTATTTCTGCGAATCAGTTTTTTGATTATGGTTAATTCTGCCAGCGAAAGCGCATTAAACCCTGCAAATATGAAGAATTGATTTTCGTTCTTTTCGAAAAGAGGCTCGGGATTTTCCGCTAATTGACGATAGGCTAGACCGGCAGTAACGAAACCTTTTTCACTGATTTTACGGTGAAGATTATCATAATAGGTCGGTATTCGTTCCCAAAATTCCATAAACTTCTTTTGAGAGGTAGAAAGCTTTTCTTCGTCGATTTTCCAGCTCTCTAGTTCCTTTATTGCTTTCAGGTTTTTGAATACTTGCGTATAGTCAAGCATGTAGCGATCAATGTCATCAAAGTCGCTTAGTAACATCGAACCCCAAGTAGTAAATTCTTCAAACGTTTCAAAACGACCTTCATCCGTTTCCCGATACATTTCGAAGAGCCTAATCAAAAGTCGCGTATTATCAATGATTGGTTTAGAGTGTTTTTTTACCCAACGGTCAATTGTCGTAATTTCAGGTGAAAAAATCGGTTTACCATATTCCTCTAATAGTGCTTCTACTAAATATTTGGAAGCCCGTTCAGAAGGAAGGATGATTGTCAGTGATCGTAAATCGTAGTTTTTACTCTTGACGTGGATGGCGAGTTGTTTTAAAAACTTCATTATTTTCTTGTTAGAAACGTGAGATATGTAGAACGATTAACGGTCTTAAAAATAACATGGGGGTAGTAGGATTTAAACAAAGGAGATTCTTTGAGCATTTTTTTCTTTTCCAACGAAAATTTATAGGCCTGTTTCGAATTTTCTTGCATTTCAATAAAATCGAGTTGTTGTCTTGTGTGACTTCTCCAAAAATAATAATCGCTTTGTTTAGAGTTAATACGATTCCATTTGATGCGTTCTGAAATCAGCCAGTTCTTCCAAAGTAAGTCTTCGTCCATACGCATATTGAGCTGATTGAAGTTGCGAATGATTCCGTTTCGAATTCCGTTATCAGTAAAATATATCAAGTGCGTTTTTTTTAATTCATATTTCTGTTCTGAATGAAAACTTGGCAATAAAAAGATCAAATGTGCTTTCTCGAATAACTTAAGGTAACGTTCGGCAGTTTCATTATCAACGCCGGCGCGCTCTGCAATTTGGTTGTATGAGATTGGTTGTCCGATGAGATGCGCTGCCGTCTGTAAAATGCGGATCATCGCATCTTTCTTATTTATTCGGTCATCAGCGCCAAGTTTCGTTGAAGAGAGGATTTCATTGGTGATTTGAGTCAATAGTTCGGAACCATTTTCAGGCACGTTTGCTAATTGTGGATATGATCCAAAAATGAGTCTTTGTTCGATACGTTGCTCTTCGGTAACCATTCCAAATTCTTGAGTTAACTCGTAATACGTTTGCGCCGGAAAATAAAATTCCAATCCTTCCCATTTCAAAGCTTCTTTAAGCTCGTGAACAATAGGAGGCTCGAAAGCACAAGAAAGAATAAAAGTAGATTTGATTTTTTCCGTCAATACATCATCTAATACAACTTGCAGTGAATCGAATAATTGAGCGTCACCTAATATGAAAAACGGATGCTGATTAAAATACCAACGTAATTCATCGGTAGTCAATTTGTCGAACTTTTTTCTGATTTTAGAGTTGCGGAAATCGATCGTTTCAAAGGTGAGATTCAAATCGGTTAAACACCTCTCAGTAAAAGCGACTTTTCCAACTTTTGGTGGGCCTGAAAGCAATAAAATTCGGTTGCTTTGGAGTTGACTTTTGAATGAATCTTCAAAAACACGTTTCATATTCGATGATAGATTAATATCGCTAAATTTAATAATATATAGCGAAATACGACTCTCTTCTAGCCTTTTTTAAATGAAAAAATAATAAAGAAAGTACAAACAATTGTAGCCTACGTATTGCAAGAATTAACGCGTAAAATTTGAACTTATCCCAATAACCCCATCACTTTTTCCACCATCAATTTAGAACCCACATAATAAGGAACCCGTTGATGTAAACGCTCCGGTTTAATTTCGAGGATTCGTTTCCGTCCGGTGGTAGCAAGTCCGCCAGCCTGTTCAGCAATAAACGCCAATGGATTGCATTCGTATAAGAGGCGCAATTTTCCTTCTGGTGCGCTTAATACGTCCGGGTAAATATAAATCCCACCTTTGATTAGGTTTCTGTGAAAATCAGCGACAAGCGAACCGATGTATCTTCCTGAATAAGGCATTCCAGTTTGGTTTTCGCGGCTTTGACAGTATTTGATGTATTTTCGCAAACCTTCTTCACATTCGAAAATGTTTCCTTCGTTCATCGCGTAAAGTCTACCGATTTCAGGCATTTTCATATTGGGGTGCGAAAGGCAGAATTCACCAATCGAAGGATCGAGTGTAAATCCGTTGACTCCATTTCCGGTTGTATAAACCAACATCGTTGATGAACCGTAAAGCACGTATCCTGCTGCAACTTGCTCCGTTCCCGGTTGAAGCATATCTTCCAAGGTTGCTTCGGTTCCATTTGGTGAGATGCGGCGATAGATGGAAAAAATGGTTCCAATAGAAACGTTGACGTCAATGTTACTTGAACCATCCAGCGGATCGAAAAGAACAACGTATTTTCCATTTTTTGATTGCTCCGATTTGAAAGCCACAAAATCGTCATTTTCTTCAGAAGCAATTCCGCACACTTCTCCACCCTGTTCAAACGCTTTGATGAAAGCGATATCGGCAACAACATCAAGTTTCTGTTGATCTTCACCCTGAACGTTTTGATTTCCTTGAGCTCCTAAAATATGGTCAACGAGTCCCGCTTTACGAACATCTCTGGAAACAATTTTAGATGCTACTGCGATGTCGTTTAAAAGCCTTGAAAGTTCGCCTGTAGCAAATGGAAAGTCTGCTTGATTAGTGAGAATAAACTCGTTGAGAGTAATTAATTTTGACATAGTCTCTAAACAAAAAAAGCCCGCCAAAGCGGGCCTGTGAAAAAAAAAATATTAAACTGAGAACATCGAGAACGAACCGCTTTGAGAACTTGCCGTATCAATAGGATTCAAAATCAATGTAGGAATAAGAGCATCATTCGTAATGATATACTGCTCATAATTCGCAGTAATTGCATTGAGAAAACTGCTTCTATTCAAATTCATAATAGCAATAAGGTCAGCATCAACACTAACAGCATATTTTACAACTTCTTTATCGAATCCACTGCTTGAAACTATTGCGGAAGTCATTTCTACACCTCTTTCTTTAAAGAATCGTTCCGAAAAAATGATGTTCGAGTTAACTTGATGTCTTAAATATTCATCAGATTCATCTGGAGTAACAACGTGTACTTTTGAGTTAAAATATTTTGCTAAACTGGCTACGATTGAAAGTTTTTGTTTGGTTTCCTTGTGTAGGTCCATTGGAACTACAATCGAATCATATCCCGTTGGTTTAACCGTCTTTTCTTGAACAATAATGAAAGGAACACTTGAACTTGTAACAACTTTCAAGGCATGACTACCTGTAATGTGCTGCCAACCATGAGCCCCGTGAGTACCCATAAAAATTAATTCGGCTGAATGTTCAGCGGCGTATTCGCCAATATCTTCAAAAATGCTACCTATGCGGACAACCGGTACGATTTCAACACCTTCGGATGCATAACGGATTATTACTGAATCTAATTTTTCTGCAGCTTCTTTTATTTGAGCATCTTTTGAAACGACATGCAACAAATGCACAGCAGCGTTAAGCGGTCGAGCAGTAGCCATTGCGTGTTCAAGGGCGAT
The DNA here is from genome assembly GCA_964534395.1 of uncultured Lishizhenia sp. Classification (GTDB taxonomy): domain Bacteria; phylum Bacteroidota; class Bacteroidia; order Flavobacteriales_D; family Crocinitomicaceae; genus UBA952. Next base: position 105,977 of record CAZHOW010000004.1, on the reverse strand, counting down.
ATCCCCAACTGTTGTAAAATCGTGAGGGACAATGAAAACCTTTTTTGACATAAATCTAGTTTCTGCAAATTTATAATAATCAACTCAATAAATCCTCTTTCGCACTTTTTATTTTTTTGATTTAAACACGATTTTTTTGAATAACTTCGTTTTTTAGCACGATATGGCGATAATTGGAAAACTCATCAAAAAAACTACAGAAATAAGTTACCGCAGAAACGCCAGGAAAGGCATTGAATATGGACATCAGTTAGAAAGCTTGCGATCACTTTTAGAAACAGCTAAAAATACCAAATTTGGTTTGTATCATTCATTTCATGATTTTGTACAGAAGCCGGACATGGTATCTCATTTTCAGAAAAATGTTCCCATTTGGAGTTATGAAGATTTTTATGAGAAGTGGCTTCAGGAAACCATCGCAGGAGCCAAAGACCATACTTGGAAAGGTAAAATAAAGTTTTTTGCACTTTCTTCCGGAACGACGGGTTCACCAAGTAAACGTATACCGGTAACCTTGGAAATGATTCGTTCATTTCAACGAACAAGTATGCGTCAATTATCAATCCTTCACGAATTGCATTTGTCCGAGAATTTTTATAGTGCCAGCGTTCTTACAGTCGGAGGATCTACGAAGTTGACGAAAAAAGGAAAACATATTGAGGGTGATTTAAGTGGTATTTTAAAAAAACATACTTCTTTGATTGTTACCCCTTTTACGAAACCTGGAAATCGCATAACGGCAATCAAAGATTGGAATGAAAAATTGAAATTGATAATTGATAAAGCACCAAAATGGAACATTGGAATCATAGCAGGAATTCCCAGTTGGTGTATTTTGTTGATGGAACGAATTGTAGAACATTATAATCTCGAAAACATTCACGAAATGTGGCCCAATTTGGAGGTATATGTTCATGGAGGTGTTTTCATGGAACCATATGTTGAACGTCTCAACAAAATCAGTGGTAAAAAAATCAATTTGTTGGACACCTATTTGGCAAGTGAAGGTTATTTCGCCTATCAAACGTCTCTGAATACAAATGGAATGAAATTACTACTGAACAATGGTATCTTCTTTGAGTTTGTGCCTTTTAATTCGAATTATTTTGATGAAAATGGTGAACTTATAAATAATCACGAGGCCTTTACAATAAGTCAAGTGAAAGAAAATGTCGATTATGCCTTACTGATTTCAACCAATGCCGGACTTTGGCGATATCTCATCGGTGATTTGGTTCGATTTACCAATGTGGAAACTTATGAGATAAAGATTACGGGTAGAATCAAACAATTTTTAAGTCTTTGTGGCGAACATTTATCTTTGGATAACATCAATCAGGCTTTGTTGGCTGTTTCTAAAGAAATGAAAGTAGGAATCTCGGAGTATACGATTTACGCTGATTCTGAAAATAGTCAGCATCAGTGGTTTATTGGTTCACAGAATGCATGCGATGAGAAATTATTCGCGAAATTAATGGATGAGAAACTTTCCGCTTTGAATGATGATTATGCTTACGTTCGAAAATACAATTTACAAACCCCTAATTTTAATTTTCTACCTGCTCAGAAATTTTATGATTTTTTGGAGTCCTTAGGAAAGATCGGAGCTCAAAATAAAATGCCGCGAGTTTTGAATAAAGTACAATCTGAAAAATGGCTACGATTTCTTAACGAAGTTTCTTCGATTTGAAAATAGAACTCTTTGAAAGCATATAACTCATAAAGAATTCGATTGAATGATTGTATGCGCGTGATACTTTTCCTAATTCGTAATCGTAAGAAAGACCAACTTTAATTGGCCCCAAATCAATTGCTGCATATGGAGTCAATGCACCTGAAACTCTAAAATATGTTCCCAAAGTTACATGCTGTCCGTTAACAAGATTTGTAATTCGAGAAGACTCCTTTAGTCTAGTCCTTATGAAAATACCGATATTGGTTTCTTGATGTTTACCTTGAAAAAATTGAACTGCGCTAAACTCAAGTGCTGATACGTCACTAATTCCATATTTAAAGTTGGCATGAACGCAAAGCTTTGCATATAATTTATCATCTGTAAAAGAATTGAAGCGTTGATTTGGTCTATTAATATGCGAAAGGGATAAACCCATTTGGAAAGCGGTTTCACTATGACCAAATGTTGAAGTTTGAGATGGTTTGTAATTATATGAAATTCCTGCACCCGCATCCAAATAGGAGAAGGAATTATATTGATTTTCTTCTCCTGAGGGGATACCGCCATCCAAATTCGTTCCGTTCCACTGCGAGTAAAAAAGTAAATTGGATAAATCAGCTGATCGATTATTGAATGATGTTTGTATTCCAGCTGAAATCCATTGATTATTGGACAGAGGTAAATTGCCACTTAAGTTTATTCCACCAGTTTTCAATGAAATTTTGGAATCGCCCCCAACATCATTAATAAAATATACCCCGAGACCTGCGAAAGCCTTATTCATTTGTCTCGTTTTTCCAATTGAAAATTCAGCAAGACCATATGAGGTCATAAATTGAGTCCCTGCACCAACCCATTGATTTCTATGTTGAATACTAAATTTTTCGTAACCATTGAAGTTTGAAGTAAGAGATGGGTTGATAATTGGAAGCGTCTGGTCGATTTGGGACAAATGTAAGTCCTGACCAAATGCATTTGCACATAAAATTAGAAAGAGAAATTGAAACCTTTTCATTAACTTATCTCAATAAAGTTATGTTTCCTGAAAGTATCTCATCCAAGCCGTCAATATAAGTAACTTCGACTATGTAAGCATATACTCCGCTATTGCATGGTTTCGATTTATAGCTTCCGTCCCATTTGAAGTCTTTTTTATCAGATTGAAAAATAAGATTTCCCCAACGATCGAAAATTTTGAAATTAATTCGCGCAATATTTTTCCCCACGATAATTTGATAAACGTCATTTTCTGGTTTACCTGTTCCATTTGGAGAAAATGCGTTAGGAATGTGAATTCCAACGGTGCAATCAGGCGAAGAATTATCCGGACTACAAGGATCACAAGGATTGCTGCCATTCGCAACTTCTGCACCATCGTTAATTCCATCTGCATCGGTGTCAAAAATCGTAGGAGAGGAACAAAGTGTGTTTTCTTGTGCGTCACTCAAACCGTCGCCATCTGTATCAATTTGGCAATCGGCGCTTGAATCGTCTGGATCACATGGATTTAGTGGGTCAGATCCACTGCTGATTTCATCCCCATCATTTATTCCATCTCCATCTGTATCCGGATTGACCGGATTCGTACCTGCGGAAGTTTCCTCTGTATTTGTGAGGCCATCTTCGTCTTGATCGCATGGCCCGGCATCTGGGAAAGGGTCACAAGGATTTAATGGGTCGGAGCCATTTGCCGTTTCATTCCCATTGGTCAATCCATCTCCGTCCGTATCTGCATTCGGATCGTTAGCGATAAACACAGCTGTAATATTTTCAATTCCCGTAATATTTATAAAGCTTGTATCCTCTGTAATTGCTGTTCCCATAGGCCCAATCGTATATTCCCAATGATCGAAGACGAAACCTGGCAAGGCCCTAGCGATGAGGTTTGTTTGAATTCCCCCGAAGTATGAGGTTGTCCACGGATAACTTGGAGCCCATTGTGAATTTATTTTAATTTCTCCTGATGCGGGTGGTGAAACGTTAAATGTAATATTAAAAGGACCTGAGAGCTGATAGCAGTCTATCATTCCATCAGTAATTGCTGTGCAGCGAGAATTAATAAAGTTTCTAAGTTGTGTTACTTTGTTTTGCCAATCAGTGTAACTGCCTCCCCATTTCTGACACTGAGCTGTCATTTCCGGAGCAATTTCGTTTACCATACTATCCAAAAGAGGAATTAAATAGTCGCAAGAAAAATAGGTATTAGCTAAATCGGCATATCGGGTGATATAATATTGCTCAACAACAGGATTCTCATTAATTAATTTCTCGAGTATTTCCGTATGACCTTGCCCACCAGGATTAGGAAGGTTTTCTACGTTACACGGGTCAGCATTTGGCGAATCATCTGGAATTCCGGTAAAGTTAATATAGTGCCCAAATGTGGCATCCATATCCCATAGGGCGTAACGCCATTTCTTTTTATCGCCAAGGGGATCTGTCCCTCTCCACCAAGCGGTATTCCAATTTAGCCAATCCTGATTGACGACAAATGAATTAAACATAAAGTAGTCGCACAACGATTCCCAATTCAATTGGCTGTCAACATAGGCAAAATTTGTTGGATTGCCCATATTGTTGGTCGCGATGTAATTTTTTAAAGCGTTCCAATTATTAAGTGCATTCGGAGCCCCATATTCTTCCCAAGTTCCACCCCAGGTCTTTAAATATTCGAGATGGAATTTATTTTGATTATAGTAATAGTCCGTGTAATCGTGGTCATCTGCTTTTTCCCTGATTTCATATACACCCCAATATTGTCCGTTTAAATAAACAACACATGGTCTCCAAGTTCGTTCATCCAATTTCATGTCAGCACGAATCGAAAGTGTATGAATAAATGCATCACGAATGTGAGCTCCTTGCTCGAAAGAGTAGTTGTCGCTTGCTGCGGGTTTGAGAATTAAACGTTGAAAGTTGTCTCTTGTTTTTTCGGGGAATATTTGATGTTCTAAATCTCCATTGTACCCATATTGGTCACGCATGATAAAGTCAAAACCTCTTTGATTATAAGCCCAAGAGTCGTTACCGTGTTCATTAAAATCACCTTGACCTTCATCAATGAATAAGCCGTTGTCCTCAAACAACTCAAATCCTCCAACGGGTTCAATTTGATTACCGTTTATCAATAACGTATTTAATCCAGCACCACAAACTGCAACTACAGGAATGCTATGAGTAACATTCATAAAATAGGTATTTGTTTCAGTAAATGAAGGTAAGTTTGTGCCAAAAGCAGCAGCCCGAAGAACTTTTGTTGTATTTATGGTAATCGGCCCTGAATAGACGGTTGAAGTTGCTGTGGGATCACTACCATCTAAGGTGTAGCGAATAGTTGCAGTAGCATCTGCACAAGTAATAATTACCGTTTGTGGAGAGGAGTAGAATCCTGCTTGAACACTGAATATTGGCTTAGGTGTATAAAAATTAACAGCGCCTGTATTTGCAGCGTTAGGCGTTGGTGTAGTAAACAATTTAAAATCAGGCGCACCATTTGTTGATCTACCAACCGAATGATTTGCTTTAGTCATGTGAACAATCTTAAACGAGTCAACTACATTCCCAAAATTGTTGGATAGAATTATCCAATCTCCTTCGGTTTGAGAGAGATTGAAATTCGGATGATATTGATTTCCATTTACGGTATTTCTCTTGGAACAAAATACCATTTTGTAACCGTTCGCGTTGATTGACCCACTTGGAATCATCCATTTGGTTAAGTTTGAGGCTTTATCAGATAAATACCAGCCAGTCAGATCTACAGTCGAAGCTGTTGGGTTAAATAATTCTATCCAATCCTCTCGTTCGCCATATGCATCTGTAATTCCTGTCATATTCGAACAAGAATATTCATTTATTAACACTTGAGAAAACAAGCAGTAATTGGTAGAGATGATTAAAAATAATGTGATATAGAATGATTTCATAGGTAGTTGAATGTTCAATATTACAAAGAAAATGTGATAATGACAAGACGTAAATCATCATAAAAAAGTTGTACTTTTGAGTTAACTAATTATTCATTATGAAAAAATTAATTATTTCAACCATTTTCTTTCTACTGCTTTTTTCATGTTCCAAATATGAAGGTCAAGGCGGCGCAGCAACAATAAAAGGAGTAGTGATTGAACAAAAATATAACAGTCTTGGAAACGTAATTGCCAGTTATCCCATCCCTGATCACGATGTTTACATCATTTACGGAGCAGAGAATACATTTTATGATGATGACATAAAAACGAGTTTCGATGGTTCCTTTGAATTTAGATATTTGAGAAAAGGAACTTATAAAATATTCGTTTATGAAGATTGTAATTCTTGTCCAAGTGGTCAAAAGGAGGTTCTCAAGGAGTTAGAAATCACTGATAAAAATCAAGTATTGACCCTTGATACAATCTACGTAAAAAAAATATAATCTGACATGAAGTATTTTATTGCTTCTATTTTTGCTTTTTTATTTCAATATTCTTTTTGTCAAAACTCGGCATTTCAACTTTGGACAGAAACGGGTTTAAAATATAAGTTTAACAAAGAATTTGATGTTACCGCCGAATGGACAAATCGATTTGATGCTTACGGCTTAACTACTTCGTTTCCTCAAGTTTCTGCTAAATATAGAGTTTTAAGTTGGTTAAAGACTTCACTTGATTATAGATGGATTCTTTCCAGAGAAAATAACGGGAATTTCTCCTCAGGTAATCGTGTAAATGCAAACGTTGTTTTAAATCATAAACATGAACGATTTGATTTCAGTTTTAGAGCGAGGTATCAATATTCATTTAATCGATTCGTATCCTCTTCTTATGACCCTGAATTTGACCTTGCCTATCGCTTTCGGCCTGCCATTTCTTACGATTTCGATAATAGCATTTTTGCTCCTAATGCCAGCCTCGAGTTTTTCTACACACCAGAAAATGGCCCATTAGGAGATCGTTTTACTAGGATAAGGTATCAAATAGGTGTCGATTTTGAAACAAAGCTTCCTTTTGATTTTGGAATTGCTTATTTGTTTGACAATAAAGTTAATTTGCCAAACGCAATAGACAGACACGTTTTGAATTTATCAGCTACTTACCTTGTCAAAGGAAAAGATTCTAAAAAGAAGACAGAAAAGGGAAATTCAAAAAATCCTCGAGATCTTTAATCCTTGTATTCATTTCGTTCAAGTCTTTCTTTCACCATTTGAATGTTTTCTTCCTTTTTTTTCTGGCGAGATTCAATTGCGGTTTGTGTGAAATAGTGATGGTTTTCCAAAAACTTAATTTGAATTTCGTCCCATTTTCGATCACTGTCTATTTTATGCATTTCCCTTAATTCTCTTCTCAATCGATCCGCGATTTCTTCAAAATCTTCTCTGCCAAGATAATCTAAATCAGCATCACAAATAATTTCTTGAAGTTTATTAATCGGACGATGCGGAATTTCGGTAACATGAATCAGTTCCACAATAGTTTTAATATGTTGCTCGGTATATCCATATTTCGGCAACAATTCTCTCGCCATTCGAGCACCAATTTCCTCGTTGTGTTCGTATTGCTCTATAAATCCGGCATCATGCAGAATTGCGGCTGTTTTAAGCAGAAACAACCCTTCATCAGTAACTCCTTCGAGCAAGGCAATCCGCTCCACCGATTTAACTACATCCTTTGTGTGTTTTATGGAATGGTAATAGAGTTTGTCAGAAAGGCCCTTTTCTAATATTTTTAAAACGTGATGTTCAGTTTTATAATACTTAATAGTGCTGTAGTGATGTAGCTTTTTTATTTCTTCAAATCGCGAATTGGGCACCAGACCTTCTCCGTTCATTGATAATTCGGGTTTAATTCGAATGACTTCATACATGTCAACCATTGTCTTTGCTTTTGATTGAACACGACCTTTAAATTCACATTCGAAAAAAGGTTCAATGTACTTGAAAGTGGAACCCGTAATTGTTACTTTTCCCGGTTGACTAAGCATTTCCATTCGTTGCGCCAAATTTACGGTTGATCCCCAAACGTCATATGCCAATCGCAAGTTTCCAATAATTCCAGCAGTTACAGGACCTGTATTAATTCCAAGTCGGATTTCCCAATAATCCTCATGGTTGGCAATCGCGTCGAACTTAATTTTCGACATGTAATCCTGGATTTGAATTGCCGCAGTGCAAGCGTCAATCGGATTCGTTGAGTTTTCAGTGGGTATTCCGCCAGCGCACATGTATGCGTCGCCAATCGTTTTGATTTTCTCAAGGTTATTGTTTTCGATAATCTCATCAAATTTCCTAAACAGGACATCTAATTTGTTTACCAAGCGATTGGCACTCATTGTTTCTGAAATCTTGGTAAAACCGACCACATCAGTAAATAAAACAGAAACGACTTTGAAACTATTGGCTTGAACCTTTCCACTTCTTTTTAACTCGATTACGGCTTCGGCAGGAAGGGTGTTGTTAAGCCATTTTTCTACTTTATCCTTTTCAATTTGAAGTAATTCTTGTTGTTCTAAAACCTTGTTTTTCTCTGCTTCAATTAATACGTTTGCCTCTTCGATTTGGGTTTTTTGCTGACGGATTTCTCGAGTTCTCTCTGCGATTTTAAGTTCAAGGCGCACTTGTTCTCGCCGAGCCAATTCAATTCTCCTTCGGAAGATGACAAGTGTTAAAATAGATAGAAAAACGGCTACGATGAGCCAAAACCACCAAGTTGCCCAGTAAGGGGAATTTATTTTCAACTGGAGTGTTACGGGATTTTTACTCCAACTGCCATCTCCCAAACGCGCATAAATTTTCAACATGTATTCTCCGGGAGATAGTGAATTAAATGACAGTTCATTATCAGTTCCAATAAGTTGTTCACCAACGTCTGATCCATTTAGAACATATTTATAGTTTACTAATTGAGGGTTACATAAGTCATTTGTTTGAAATCGAATTGTGAAACTTCGGTGCTTGTAATCCAATTCAAGAAAGTTTGTTTTCGCTATGACCTCTTTGAGTGGTGAATCTTTATCACCTGGTTTTAGCCAATTTTGATCCAATTTAAACTTGGAAATGATTACTTGTAAATCATCTGAAGATTTCGATAAATTTCCTGGAAAAAAATAATTATAACCATTTATTCCACCAAAAAAAAGTTCTCCTTTCCGTGATTGATAAAATGCATTGGAATTAAACTCGTTGCTTACCAAGCCATTAATCTCTTTATAAGTGGTTATGTCACCGTTTTTTCGGTCGTAAGAAGCGATGCCTTTATTTGTACTTAACCAAAGTCGATTGTATGAATCTTCAAGTAAGCCATAAATTACATTGTTGGGTAAGCCTTGTTTTTTTCCAACAATTTTTATGCTGTTTGTTTTCAAATTGATTTGAACCAGTCCGCTTCCAAATGTGCCGAGCCAATATTCATTTTTCGAAATATGACACATGGTGCTTACATAGTCCTTTACGTAACGAATGAATACCGAATTTATCGGGTGAGGAACAATTTTTTGTTTAATTTCTGAAAAATAATTCAAGCCTCCACCGCTAGTAGCAAACCAAAATTTCCCATTCTTATCTTTGTAAGCGACACGACAAATACCAATTGAAATGGAATTTTTAAGGTCTTTTGCATTATGTTCGAAAATTTCCGATTTATTCGTTTTCAGGTTATAGCGAATAACCCCGCTTTTCGTCGCAAGGAAAAATTGGTCATTGTTATAAGGTACAATGGAATAAACGCGATCATGTTTTTGAGCGCCCTCTTTTGATACATAGTTCAATTTTCGATAGGTAAAGTTTAATGGTCCATTTATTCGAAGCTCAAACAACCCATCAAGGCAGCCAACCAAAACCCTGTTTTCTGACAGGCTGTAAATACTTAACACAACTTCTTTACCAGTTTCACTATTCGAGAGAGCTCCAACTGAACGATTGAATTGGTCAAAACTTCCTGTTTTTCGATTAAAACGAGATACTCCGGCATCAGTTCCTACAAATACAAATTTTGCACTAGGATCCTCTGAAAAACACCAAACATTGGGAGAGGGGAGTCCTTTTTTTAAATTTCCACTAGGCCCAATTCCTAGGAATCCAACTCGACTTGGGTCGAAACCCGATAAGCCGCGTTCGGAACCTACCCAAATTTTGTTGTTGAAATCCTGATAAAGGCATGATAGACCATTGAAGAGAAGTGAGTTTTTTTGAAAAATATCTTCGGTACTATTAAAAATATTTCCGTTCTCATCAACGGTAAACAATCCGTTGGATGTAGTTGCTATGAAGTATTTACCATTCGATTGAACAACATCTTTTACACTGAATAGACCGATTTTATCTAATGATTTAAATCGATTAACAATTTTAAGAGTATTGGGATTAAATTGAAATAACCCTTGGTTTGTACAGAGCATTACAAGTCCATTAGTCAATTCTACCATTTTGAGTATCGAGACTATGGTTTGATTCTTCGATTTTAGAATCAACTTTTGCGTAGATTTTGATAGGGAATTATAATGAACTAGGCCTTTATCTTCTGTATCGATCAACAAATTCCCACCTTTCAGACATTTAACAAGGTGAACTTTTTTTGAGCCAAGATTTATTTTTTCTCTTTCAAATTTGAGTTTTTTCGTATCAAACTTTACGATACCATAGCCAACGGTGGCGAGCCATAAATTACCCTTTTTATCGTAATCAAGACTTTGTATATCTAAAAGGACTTGACTATTGATGTTAAATGTTGTAAATCGCTCTGTGTTCGGATTATATACAATTAATCCACTAGCTGTCCCGAACCACAAACGCCCATCAGGAGTTCGAGTTGAACACTGAAAATTTGAACTTTCAAGACCTGGTGTTTCATCTTGATTAAAGACTTCAAAGGTTTTACCATCGAAACGATTCAATCCGTCTTGAGTACCAATCCAAAGAGAATTATTTTGATCTTGAATAATGGTCGTTACAAAACTCTGCGAAAGACCATTGCTAATCGTGTAATTGTTGAAACGATAATCACCCTGGGAAAAACTTAAAAAAGCTCCAACAAAGAATTGTAGGAGAAAGAAAAATTTTGAATAGTTACTTTCCGTCATTCATTTGATTGCTGTTGTTGGCTTGAATGATTGAACTTTCCAGATCTCGATCAAAAAGGTACAATCCTCCACTGTCATTTCCAATTAACTTGATTTTGTCCAAGACAGTTCTTGCCAAAGCTTCTTCTTCAAGTTGTTCAGAAACATACCATTGAACGAAATTGTGGGTTGTGTAATCTTTTTCTTGCAAACAAATGTCAACTAAATTATTAATGCTTTCAGTCACGCTGATTTCGTGCTTAAGTAACAATTCAAATACGTTTTTTAAGTTTTCAAACTCAACTGGAGGTTGCTCAATTGCCGGAATTACAGCTTTTCCGCCTCGCTCGTTTACGAATTTAACTAGTTTCAACATATGGAAACGTTCCTCATCTGAGTGAGAATACATGAATTTAGCTGTACCATTTAACCCGTTATTTTCAGCCCAGGAGGCCATGGCCAAATAAAATTGTGAGGATGATGCTTCTTTTTTAATCTGCTCATTAAGCGCTGATTCGACACGATTGTTCATAGTATGTTTTTTCACAAATTTACGAATGAATTAATCAAAAGTGATGTGAAGTTGAAGAATTTAAATGGAAAGTTGCTTTAGCAAACCAAAAGGAGCAGAATCGCACCTTTATAAAGTATAAAAGCAGTATTAACCATTTGAGCTAATACTGCCTTTTGAATAAAAAATTAAATCAGAATAATCTCAGTTTTCTAAATAAATCTTAACTCTTTTTCAATTATAATTTCAAAGTTTGAATTTTATTAGTCAAATTTAAAACTACCAATTATTTCATGTATTTCATTGCTGCCGTGCAATCAACAGGGACAATTATTGCCGTATTTCCGTTAAAGTATGATTTCCCATATTTAACACCATCGTAATCTTGTGCTATAGAAACCTCTTCCCATTGACATTTACCGGCAGTTGTTTTCAAAACGGCAATTGCACGCAAAGAGCGACCCGTTATGATGCCCGTATTTTTATTTCGAATTGTATTCCATTCGGAACTTTTAACGTAAGTATAAACTAAAGTTTGAGGCCATCCAGCAGATGCTGCTTTTGCCTTGACCGCAGCAGTAATTTCAGCATTTAACTTTGAATCAGTCATCCCTGGCTCAGGCATCGGTTTGCGAGCAGCTTCCATGGCGTTTAGTTGCTCACAATCGGCAATTACAGATTTTTCTGCGAGCGCCTTCATTTTCTCAAAATTTCCAGCAAGTTCCTTTACACGTTCTTTATTTTTACCCATAATGATATAATACCCATCATTTTTATTTTGAAACGCTGGTTCCGTGCAATCTAAACGATTGTTAAAATAACTATGCCGTTCGATTAGCCAAACGCCTTCTTCCAAAATTCGCATATCACATCCTTTAAAAGCGTCCAAGTGATTGTTGTGATCATTTCTCATTCTGTAGATTTTTGATAATGATCCATCTTTGAAACCTTTGATTAGATCTTGTGTCAAGAAATAAGCTTTATCCAATTCATTTTGTCCATAATGAATTTTCAAAATAGCTTCGTTTTTATCCAACTCCAATTGAACTTCGTCTGCATACTTAACGTCTCCGTCTCTTCCACCATATACAATTATTTCAGATACTTCTGATAAATAATACTTTCCTGAAATACCATATTTATCTGTATAGTTTCCTTCTGGCGCATGAAATGTGTTAGAGATCTTCTTGTCATCTTCTGCTTTCTTATTGGCTGCCTCGATTAACTTGTCAATGTTTTTGAAGAAATCAGCATAATTTGTTTCTTCACCTTCAGGATTCAATCCTTTCGCTAATTTTTTATCTATATGACCTACGGTGGCTACTTGATATTTTTCATCTTTCTCATTAAAAAGAATTACTTTCTCATTTTTCTCAATAATAAAACCCTTTTTCTCACGCTCATCGAAAAAAGCTGTTCCTTGTGTACTTTGATTAACTATACCAATGTTAATTCCTTCAATGGTTTTTTTACAATTTAATGATGCGTAAGTTAATTTTCCTTTGTTACCATCTATTACAACATCAACTTTTTTGGTCATGTCAGTTAGGGGATTAGCCGAACCGCAACCAACGGTTAAAACTTTATTCAAAGTGAATTCAATGGATTGTGCATTCAATGCTGTATTAATAAGCAGCGCACCTAAAAACAAAAATATTTTTTTCATAAAATTTAATTTGTTTAAATTTCTTAAGAAATTTTCATCGTTTCTTTTTCCCTTTTGTAAACGACATCTTTGATTTTGTGAACGGAAAATTATAGGCTAAATTAGCTTATGTTTAGGTCATTAAAGTAATTTGTAACGGTTTGTTTTCGTTCTCGTGAAACAGGGATTTTTATACCATTCTTTAAATGTATATTGCTTTCCGATTTTGAATAAAACAACAGAAAATCGAGATTCACAATAAAAGACCTGTGGGTTCGTAAAAATTGAGACAATCCAATTAATGCATTTTCAAAGTATTTTAAATTTTTGGATACAACTCGATCACGACCGTTTACACAAACTAACCGAACGTAAGACCCATCGGCCTCCAAGTAGATAATTTCATCAACTGGCAAGAATTCGCTGCCCCCATGCATTGAAATGCATAGTACTTTCGATTGTGACTGACTTAAATTTTTAGTAAGTACCTCTAATTTTTTTTGATATTCTGACAGTTTTAATTGTGTTCGTAATTTGTCAATTGCTTCGATTAATTGATCTTCTTGTATGGGTTTTAAAAGGTAGTCAATTGCTGATAAACGAAATGCCTGAATAGCGTATGAATTATATGCTGTTGTGAACACAACCGATGTTTCTAATTTTCGATTTGATAATTCTTCAGCTAATTGAAGTCCTGTTTTTCCAGGCATTTCGATATCCAAAAAAACAACATCCGTTTGAGTGTTTTCAATAAGGCTTAAACCGATTTCAGCATTTTCGGCCTCACCAATTACTTCAACATCATCAGCGAACTCCTTCAGCATTAAACGAAGCAACTTTCTTGCTTGGCTATTATCATCTATTAATATCGCTCTCATCCTTTTCGTAAATATGAATTCTAATAATGATTTCAGTTCCCATTGGTAAATTTGTTTCTTCACTAATTAGATCAAGGATTTCAACTCCAACTAAATCCGTTTTTTTTTGATTTAACAAATTCAACCGCTGTTTTAGAGCATTTGTAGCAAAAGAACTGTATTTATTTGAGTTCTTTTCATTGATTTTGCGAGATTCTTCCCTTCCAATTCCGTTATCATAAATTCGAATAGACAGAATTTCTTCTTTTGACAAGAAACTAAATTCAAGGTTTAATCTCTTTCTTCCAATTTTATGTCTTAAGCCATGCTTGAAAGCATTTTCAATATATGGTTGAATTAATAAAGCCGGAATTTGGATATTGTTGGTATCAACGTTGTCATCGATTCTTATGATGTATTCAAAATCATCATTCATCAACATAGCTTCTAATTTGATGTACAACTCGAGAACTTCAAGTTCCTCTCTCAAACTTACATGAGAATGAGCACTCATCTCTAAAACTTTTCTTACCAAAACCGAGAAGTCGTTTAGGTATTTTGCGGCATTTTTCTTGTCATTATCGTATATGTATCCTTTAATAGAGTTGAGAACATTAAACAAGAAATGAGGATTCATTTGAGCTTTCAATGCGCTTTGCTGTGTGAGGCTCAATTGATTTTCCAGTTTAAGATGTAATAATTCTTTTTGTTGTTTCTGTCTTAATGATTTCAAACGAATTCTAAAAATTCCGGAGGCTATCGCAAGCGCAGAAAGTGTTATTAGAACGTAAAACCACCATCTTTGCCAAAAGGGAGGACTGACGTGAAGTTTGTATTGAATAAAATTGAGGGAATCTTGTCCTGCGTAATCAATTAACTTTATTTCAATTGAAATGTTTCCGGTTGGAAGTGATGCAAAATCGATTTTTTCTGCTTCGCCTGGAACCTTTATCCAATTTTCATTAAGACCTTTTATTCGATATGCATATTGAAAATTACCATTTGAACTGTAGCTAAGCCCATCCACGATGAGGGTTAATTTGTCATTATGATTAAGTTCAATTAACTTCTTCGGAGTAATTGATTTTCCATTAATTAGTATTTTCCGAGGTAATATTTTTGAGCGATTTTTTTTTGAATCGAACAATGAAAGAGGAATCCGTTGAAATTTTTCCCCTGCAACCCAACAAAAATTTCGTGTAAAAGCAATGGATCTTATATTTGATGCTAATCCACTAAATTTATTAAAAAGTTGCAGTCTCTGAGATTCTGGATTTAGAGTTAAAATCCCATTATTGCTCACTAAAAAAATTCGATTTCGGAAATATCTAATTTGAGTAATTCGGATATTTTCTTCCAGTTGTTTAATCTTTTTAACGTTATTGTTTTTGTCCAAAGAATAGATCGATCCATCAAAACTGCAGAAATAAATTTTCTTTTTTTGTGAATCAGTGCACATCGATATAACTTGCTTACCTGATAGATATTTTTTAAAAACTTTAAATGATGAACCCTTTTTTTCAATTTCAACTAAACCAGTGTTTGTAGCAGCGTAAAAGGCTGATGAAAAAGGTGAAGCACAGATTTCTCGATACCAATCTTGGTTAATCATGTTTTGAATACTTATTGAATCATACAACGATTTAGTGTAGAAAAGACCTTGTGAGCTCAGTATGAAATAACCATTTGGAATTCGTAGAATACTTTTTATTGGACAGGCATTTTTATTGACGATTTTGAAACGTTCATTTTTGAAATTATAAATGCAATTTAGTTTATTGAAATACAGGCAATTATCGATATTATCAAAGTAAATCGTACCCATATCTGATAGGGGTTCGTGTAAAAATTTAGCAAGAGAGCCAGTTTGATTTGTGAAAATGGATAAAAAACCATTTACCCCACCAAGAAAAATCTTTTTATCCAATGCGCAGATATGAGTGAATTGATCGTTATTGACCGTTCCATTTAATGATTCCCAACTTCTAATTCTAATATTTGGTATGCGTATTAATCCATTTTGTAACGTGCTGAACCAGAAATTCCCTTCTTTATCTTCATTTCCAAAAGAAAAAGAAAAGTGATTATACATTAATTCGGTTGTGTTTTTTTTTGGATTGTGACTAATTAGGCCTGTATATGTGCCAATCCATAACTTTCTATCATTGGATTGAAAAACAAAATTGATTTTTTTACCTTTAAGAACATTTAAGAGTTTTTTATTCTTGTATTCTTGATATTTACCATTAATAAATCGAAGAATTTTTTCACCATTAAAACTTATTATCCATGGTCGGTAAGAGAATCTGGATAAAATCATCGTTTGAGCCTTGTTTTCTTGACTTAGATTAACGATCTTATATTTTCCATTATGCCATATAAAAATGTTTGATCTATTTTGATAATATATTCTTCCAGTGTTATCAGAAATACAATGTGTTGTATAATTTAAATTAGGTTGCCCTTTGAAATGTTTGAATGTTGAAACAAGTATTAGTTTATTATTTCGCTCGTTCAATTTATAGGTTCCTTCACTTGATGAGATCCAAATGAAACCTTTTCCGTCATCAGCTAAACCGTTTACAAGTCCTTTCCAATTTGGCAATACATTTAATTTGTCATTTTCAACATAAAAAAGTTGCCTATTGAAGTTGTAGGCATAAACTCTTCTTGTGGTTTTGCTTTGAACAATTCCCGTTGCCGATCTTGCGGAGAGATCCTCGGAGCTAAAGTGTTCATATCTTATTCCATTGAATCGATAAAGTCCCGCATCACATCCAATCCAAATAAACCCTTTTTCGTCTTGAGTGACCCAGTATATTTCGTTTGACGGTGCACCACTTTCAACATTACTCTGAAAAAAAGGCGGATTTTGACTAAGAAGAATATGCTGAAAAAAAACAAATAGAATAAGGTAGAAGCCTTTTTTCATTTATTGGAAAATATCATTTATTGGTATATAATAACTTCTCTTTTTCAAACTTACAATTATTTTTAAGATCATTAGTAGTTTAAGAATTTCAATACCTTTAGAAGAGTAATATTTCTTTTAAACCTCGAAAGCAATATATTTATCAAAGAGTTAGTTTCATGCGTTTTAAACTAGTCATGTGATTTAATAAACAGCAAAAACCCCCTCCGAAGACAGCACTCTCGAAAGGGGATTTAAACTATGAAAAAACTACTTTTACTGTTTAATAAACTTAACTGTTTGTCCTTGAGTTGTGCGCAGATAATAAACGCCTGTTGCAAATTTCGTTGCGTCAAGAACTGTTTCACCTTCCAATTTCAATGTGGCAATAACTGTTCCATTGGCAGCACTGACCACCGCATTAGTTGGTTGTGAAACCTTAATCATCAGCATTCCGCTTGTAGGATTCGGCTGAATCGTCAACCAATCTGGCTTATCCTCTTCCAAACCAACAGAACCAATCTGAACACAAGAGCTCATTGCAGAGCAACCATTCAATTCGACTTCAACGGCATAACTTCCATTCGCTGTAGGCGTAAATGATTGTCCGTTTGCACCAGCGATAGGTTGGTTACCATTGTTACAATCTACCCATGTGTAGTTAGCTCCAGACTGAGCGGCAGTTAGGGTATTTCCTGTTTGCGTTACCGATGAATTCAGAATTATTACAGTCACGGCAACACCAAGTCGATTAATACTCTCACAGCCATTAACAGTTTGTGAGGCATAATATAATTCATTTCCAAGAACATCGGTTGAAGATAGAGGAGCACCGCCAATCGAATTTGCATACCACGCTATCGATGATCCGTTTGCAATTAAATCTGCGACTGTAGCTCCTGAACAAAAGGTTTGTGCTGAGGAACCAGTAGGAGAAGGAGTATTGATTACTGTAATTGTTTGAGATGTTGATGCCTGACAACCATTCGCATCGGTAACTGTAACTGTATACGTTGTTGTTGAGGAAGGAGTGACGTTTTGAGTAGTCCCTGTTATTCCAAGAGTGCCACTCCAAAAGTAAGAAGAGCCACCACTCGCAGTCAATGTTGCTACCCCACCCTGACAGATCGATGGATTTGCTGTCGAGATAACGGCTGTTGGAAGTGCCTGCACCGTTAGTGCTGCAACCTGTGAGCTAAATGTGCCGCAACTTCCACCAACTATATCAACTGTATAATTACCAGCATCAGAGGAGCTTACATTCGTTAAGTTCAATGTTGAATTGGTTGCACCACTTATGGCTACACCATTCTTTTTCCATTGGTAAGTTACAGCTGCGCCCTGTGTAACAACACTAAGAACTACTGCACTATTTTGACATGCTTGGGTATTTTGAGGTTGTTGAATAATATTTACGTTACCTGTTCCAATCGAAACCGTAACACTTGAACTCGTCGCTTCATTGCACCCTGGACTTACAATACAATTGTAGGTTCCTTCGTTAGATACTTGAAAATTCGAAATTTGTAAATTGGTTGTGTTTGCCCCTGATATACTTCCTCCGTTAGTTAGAGGAGAACCGTTAAAAGTCCATTGATAAGTCAAAGTACTACCCATATTAGGCGTCATAACATTCAGAGAAAGGTTTGCCGTTTCACCCAAACATACGTTTTGGTTTTGAGGCTGAGTTGTAATTAGAAAAGGACTTGTTCTAATTGAATTAATATCTGTAAGCGTAAGTGCCGCATTGTAAAAACGTACCTCGTCAATAACACCTGAAAATGGTTGATTCCCTGAAGTTGAAATCCCTGCAATAGTATTTGCATAACCATTTCCTATATAAATTATATTTGAAGCACCGGGGTTAAGTGCACCATTCATCGTTGCAACTTGAGCGCCATCTAAATAAGCAGTTTGGGTGTTTGTGGTATAAACCAATGCCAAGTGGTGCCAATTGGTATCAATTGAAGTTCCTGAAGACCAAGGAAAACTTCCCCCTTGATACATCCAGCCTCTAAGAACACCATCAGAACCAATGTAAGCAAGTGGATTCCAATTTCCTGGAGTCGCCTGCTGATAACCAATCAACATACCTTTACTTGTTAAAGAGCTTCGCTTGAACCAGAGAGAAATTGATTTGTTTTGACCATTACCTAAAATAGTTTGACCTGTTGGTGCCGCAATGGTTACACTAGATGAAGAACCGTTAAAGGAAAATGCAGAATTCGCTTGATTAAATCTATTATTTACGTTTGTTGTAGCTGTGGCTGTAGCATTGTAATTATTCCCTCCTGTATCAGCACTGCTTCCATTATTAAAAGGATAATATGCTGTTAGGTTGCCAACATTGATAATTCCAGATTCAGTAATGTTTACTGAATTAATACCTATGCCACAAGTTGAAGTAACTTCTACACTGTAGGAACCAAAATCGCTTGAAACAATATTAGCTATTTGCAAATTTGCAGAAGTTGCTCCGGAAATATTACCACCATTTGTTAAGTTAACACCATTTTTCTTCCATTGATATCCTGTAATGGAAGCTCCAGGGTAGAGAACGAAAGAAGCGGTTAGGTTCATTGTTTGACCTTGACAATAGATCGTTGCACCAGTAATATTTGATGATAAAAAGCAACATGATTTCCCATCTACCCAATTAGATGTTGAACCGTTTAATGCAAAATTCGATAGAGTACCGTTATTGTTGTTTCCAGATTGATCTGATAAAGTTGTAACTCCAGTGTTATTACCTGCTGCTATTCCTTGGTTAAAATTGTAGGATGCATTTAATCCTGAATTACTCACAGTCAAGCAGTTATAACTGTCATTAATCTCTGAGGGTGAAAGTGCGCGGCTGTAGATTTTAACATTATCAATTTGGCCATTAAAGAATTGAACATTTGTGTTACATCCCAACTGGAAGTTGTTAGAGGCGGTAGTAACATTCAGGGTTATTGCAGAGCCAACAGGTTGACCGTCAAGATACATTTGCGTACCATTATTAACTCCAATTTGAAAGCGAAGCGCGACATGATGCCATAAACCGTCATTTAAAGAAACATCATTGTAAGTGGTTGCTCCTGTCGCACTTCCTCCCCAAACAAAGGTGCTTAATTTATTATCAATTAAGAATAAACCATAATAATTTGAACGAACTACTATTCCTCTGTATCCGGAATTGTTAGCCGAAGTTTTTATCCATGCTTCAAGAGTTCCGTTGGTTGTGATACCATTATGAGCTCCAACAGGAAGATTGACGAAGTCATTAAATCCATCAAAATGAAGTGAATTCTCGTTTTGTGCAAGTCCTGAAATGGAGCAAATGAATAGTGCTGTGCTAAATAATATTGTTTTTAGTGATTTCATTTAATACGTTTAAATATTTTCGGTAAATGTATTATCAAACAGGGACAAAAATTAAATAGGGTTTGTAAACAGCATACTTGAGTTTGTGAATGGTTAAACACGCTCTTTTTCGGCAGTCAATTCCAAATGTTTTTTAAACAAAAAAGGGGAATGCAGCTTCCCCTTTAGTTTTGATTAATAATAATTGGTTCAAATTATCTATAAACCTTATTATTAATCGTTTTTTTGCTTTTTTGAACATTAAAACCAATGTTAACCCCAGTATATCCTCCTCCTTTTTGAGAGGAATAGAAAACATTTACGGGAATATTCAAAGATCCAGCACGAAACGTTCTTCCAAATGCAAAAACAAAGGAAGTGTTGATCGATTTTTTACCTCTCGTGTCGTAATTCGAGTTATTGAAATCGTAACCATCCTTGTTATTCGATAAATCCTGAGGCGTAGGTGGAGTGAAAATGCCATTTTGGTTGTATTGAGGATCAGATCCATAAGTCCTTGAAGCATATTCATCCCAATCAGATTGTGAGTAATAACGATTAGCTTCTCCAAATAAATTGTCCCTGTCGAAAAATCCATTAGAGGTTGATTTTACTCCAAAACCAGGGCCAAATGCCAATTCCCATCCACCTTTTCCAAAACGGAATCCATTCATTATTGTAAGTGATGGGATGAATTGACCTTGTTCAAGACCTGAAACATTAACAATTCCTTCAATGAGTGCCGAAAAATTCTCTGTACCCACATACTGTCCCTCTAATTGATAACCAATCATACTGACGAATGGCGCAATACCTAATCCTCCTTGAGACTCTGGTCGCGTTGCGAATTCACCTAATGATCCAACAAGAGCCGCACCACCAATCCTTGGACCTGAATTATTTATTTTTCCAACATTATTTGAGGTAATGAGTTCATTTTTAAATGCAAGTCGATCTTGAACTACCTTATCGGATTGCAGTCCATGCATTTCTTTTAAAATGATTTCAATCATTCGTTGCATTTCAATTTCTTGATTGTCAAATTCTCTAACGGCTGATTTAAAAATAGTTTGGTTTTTCACATCAACAATTTTAATTGTGACAACTATCTTATTTCCCAACCCATCTAAACTTCCACACATCACAAAATCCACATTTAACTCTTTTCCCAGACCAACAAGGCAATTTTGACCGTAACATTGAGTTCTGTAGACCTCCTTGGCTTTCAGTACATCTGCCATATCAAATTCATCATATACCTTGTATTTATTCATTTTTATTAATTCCAAGCGCATCATCTTGGCACCAGACTCGGGTTTAATACTAAGCGCATTAACATTGGGATTTGCCACTGCAATTGATGGTAAGTTTTCATTTTGAGCGTTTAAACTTTTGAAACTCAATAAAACCGATAAAAAGAAAATTTTTGATTTCATAATTAATATTTTTATGGACAAAGATTTTCTTATTTATCGCAAACATAAAAATTGATTTAGTCAATATGTTATTTTAAATATGCGAAATACGCAAATAAATACATTTTCGGGATGCATTTATTTGTGTTATTTTCTCATTTTGCAATTATCATGAATGGGTTTTGAATCTTATAAGAGTTAGAAATACAAATCAGCCTCAATTTTTTTTCGGAAAGAAAGAATCATTTTTTCGAAATCAAAGAAGAAGTTATTCCGTTCCTTTTCATTGACTTGGCTAATTAGGCTTGAATTTGCCAATTGTTTATCAATAATTTGCTTTGAATCTGCAACATAACTTGGAGAAGTTGTCTGTAGATAATTCATTACATTATGAGTGACAAAAATTCCTTTTGTTTCCTTACTTGTATAATAAAATGTGGTATCTGAATTAATCGTTTCATTGAGATACATGTTGAACTCATTTCCAGAATTTGGAGCTGAAGTACCATAAATAAATTTCTTTCCTGCGATAGCTTGCTCCTTTAAGTGTTTTGCGAATAATAGAGCCCGGTCACATAAAAATAAGGCATATTCAGGCTCATCAAACATATGAGCTTTGTAGTAATATAAAATCTGACGCATAAATCCACGCATCAATTCTGGATCGAATATCTCTGTTGAGGGAATTGAATTATAGATTTGAAGTATTTCCTTTCCCAATTCAAAAGCACGATCCGTGGTTTTTTCATGCCTAAAATTCTCTTCTTTATACGCTTCTATTTGTAAATGTGTTTTTGCCCAAAAAAATAAGCGGAATCTGACCAGCTGAGGAAAATTCAAAATCTGAAAAAAATGAGTGTTACTAACTGACAATATAATCTCTGGTTTCGTCAATTTTTTAATTCGTCTAAATGATTCAACAATTCCTTCTAAATAAGTCTCTAAGCTGAAATCATAGGTATTTAATGGTGGATATTGAAAAATGACTTTCCCCTCACTCAATTGAGCCAATGCATCAAATGAAACATCAAAATGCTGACAAATTCTTTTCGTTTCTTGTATGGTAAGACTTGTCTCCCCGCGGTATCTCCTGTAAATTGCATCTGGACTTAAATGTAAAATATCAGATAGGACATTTCCTAAAGAATCCTGACCACTCAATTTTGATTTTATTATTTTAAATAGTTCAGCTTGAATATCAGATTTCATTTAAGTCCTAAAATTTAAAAAACCAGCTACACATCGGTATCGGAAAAGAATTAGAATCGTATCGATCAAATGTTGCAACTCCTGCTAACGCTATTTGAAAAGCCCGATTTTCGTTTTTCTGAAAGCGCATACCTGGCATCAAATATAGCGAAGTTTTAAAAATCCTTTCTTCTTTTACCGTTGTAATTATGGTCGAATAAATTTGAGTATTTGGGTCATAGCCTCCCGAGGATGTGGTTCGAATTTCCTTTTGATTGCTAAATAAGACCATGGAATCAAAGAAGAAACTAGCCTTACTTCCCACTTTAAAGATTCCAGCTAAAGAAATTAGAGGTGCTTTGCGAAGTGGAATCATACGCTCATAATTTGAAGGAAAGTTCGGTTCAATATAGGTTCCAGGTCGCTCAATGGTTTCTTCAGTTCCCGTTTTTAAATATCCGTATCCTGCCGAAAATGAAATATTATTCAATCTATTGCCATATGTGACAACACCCCAATGCAAACCACCGAATCCTTTAAAATTGGCTAAATAACCACTTGTTCCCATCATAGTTCCTAATGCGAAATGCCATTTATCGGATTTATTCAAAAGCGCATATTTTGCGGCCAATACAAATGGACTTGCAATCCAAGTTGTCATTACACCGAGCGAAAACCTATCGGAGAGGGAAAAATGAACTTCAGGGCCGTAGAGATTGACTAGCGCATAGTTTTCTCCTCGCTTGATTGAAAACGCATTTGTAGTGAATTGATACCTGGTCGTGAATGGTCCTTGGGAACGGTATTCACCAAAAACAACTTCCTTTCGCGAAGAAATGAGCGTAATCGTCTTAATTTCCGACTTGGTTATAAATATCTTCCCTAGTGTTTTCGTTTCCAACAAAATTTCCCTTCCATCGTCGTTCAATATCTTACCAATGTATTCCACCCCGTTATTTTTAACGACGACATAAGTATTCGTATCGATAGGGTTTTGTTGAGCCATAATTAGGCTAGTAAAAAATGAGAATAGCGCAACTAAACTAATTTTCAATCGTGTTTTCATACCCAATTTTTAGTCAAAATTAGGCATGGTTAACATTGATTATCTTACAGAAAACTAGGTAAAAGTTTAAGTTATTTGGGAACTTAAAATTTATAAAACCAGCTACACATCGGCAAAGGAAACGAATAAACATCATCTTCATAGCCAATAATTCCAGCCAACGAAATTTGAAATGCTTTTTTATCAGAACTTTGAAAGCGCATTCCCGGCATAAAAACAAAATTAACACGGGGTGTTGTTACATCTTTTAATTCAGAAACAACTGTAGTGATCGGTATACCTTGTGAGTCGTAAAAAGTTGTAATATCTTGTTCTTGTTCTCCACTCGTTTTTCCTAGTATCAACATGGCATCTACAAAGAGACTTGCTTTTTTGCCTACAGGGACAATACCTGCTGCTCCAATTACAGGTGCTAAAATCAAAGGAGAGTTTACTTTTTTTATTGGATAATCATAATAGTATTGACCTGAAGAATAGCTTCCTGGTTGGTAGAACGTGTCAAATCGAGAAAGGCCTGAATTAAAATAGGAGTAACCGAGTGATAATGTTAAATTTTTTGACCGATCTCCGAAGGTAACCATTCCCCAGTGAAGCCCACCAAAACCTCTTGCTTGATTCAAATAACCTGTTGTCCCCAAGAGCGTTCCGATACCAAAGTTTATTTTTTCATTTGAAGTAGGAATGGTGTATTTAGCGGCTAAAACTAAGGGGCTTGCAATCCATGACGCCATTATGCCTAATGAAAATCGTTTGTTCACGGCGAAATGAACTTCTGGCCCATACAAATTAATCATGGCGTAGTTTTCTCCTTTCTCAATTGGAAATGCATTGGTTGAGAATTGATAACGTGTAGTAAAAACCCCTTTTCCACGGTATTCATTGTTGACAATTTCTTTATTTACGTCAACGACCTTGATTAAAGAAATATCCGCTTTTGGGATATATATTTTACCCAAGCTTTCTGTGAGAATTAATACTTCTCGACCGTCATCACTTAATATTTTACCAATATACTCTACACCGTTATTTTTTTTTATAACGTATGTGTTTGTATCAGTGGGATTGGTTTGAGTGAATGCGGATGCTCCATTGAAAAGCATAAAAAACAAAACGATAGCTAAAACTCTATTCATTGGGTTAATTTGAAAACGAAATTAGTCTAAACGATTTTTAATAAATATAAATTATGGAATTTTTTATCAATAATCCAATGTAAAAAACTACTCTTCAATATAAGTTCGATGAACTCTTTTGGATATTGATGTCAACACCTCATACGAAATGGTTTGCATCTTTTCAGCGAACTGAGACAGGTTAATTTTGTCGCCAATTAGTTCTACCCGATCGCTTGTTTTGACAAATTTTTTGGTTACATCCACCATAATCATATCCATACATACCCGACCAACAATATTGCAAATTTGTCCGTTTATAACCACGGATCCAACACCATTACTCAAACTTCTTCGAAAACCATCTGCATAACCAACTGGCACAATTGCGATTTCCATGTTTTTATCTGCAACGAAAGACCGTGAGTAACCAACACTTTCTCCCCTTTGAATTTGCTTCACTTGAGAAACTGTGCTTTTCCAAGAAATTACGGGTCGTAGTTTTTTAACCAAAGCAGGATTTGATGAAACACCATACATGCCTATGCCAATTCGAACCATGTTGAATTGTGCCTCAGGGAAATTTGCAATTCCTTCCGAGTTTAACAAATGCGTAATGAATTTTCCTACATAATTTGATGAAATGTAGTTGCAAGCCTCGATAAATCGTCTAATTTGTAAATCAGTGAATCGTTTGTCTCTCCGATTATCGGAATCTGCCAAATGGGAATAAACTCCCTTAATCGAAATTTCTGGTTGAGCTTGAATAACCTCCATCAAACGAGGCAGTTCCTTGAAATCAAATCCTAAGCGCCTCATTCCAGTATCGATTTTCACGTGAATAGGGAAATTTTGTACACCTTGAAAAATTAATTCGTGCAGTAATTCATTCAATTGATCAAATGAAAAAACTGTTGGTTCTAGTTGGTATTTGATACAGTCTTCAAATCCTTCATCCACCGGATTCATGACTAAAATTGGAACTTTTACTCCCGCTTTTCGCAAATCGACTCCTTCATCTGCATAGGCTACACCCAAATAATCAATGCCTTGTCTTTCTAAATAAAGACCAATTTTTTCTAGCCCTGCGCCGTATGATTGAGCCTTAACCATCGCCAACATTTTTGTTGTTGGTTTTAACTGCGACTTGAAAACTTGAATATTGTGTTTAATTGCTGATAAATTGATTTCAACGAAAGTCTTGTGCTTTTTCAGCCTCAATCTAGAGGCGAGTTTTTCCATTTCGGATTTCCTTGTCCCCTTAACTAAAACTACCGCATTTGAAATGTCAATTTTTGGATTTTGATCATTAAAAACAAATTGATAGGAATCGGGTTTGAATTTCTTCAGTAGTTGAAGTAAATCGTCTTCCTTATGTTTGTTCGCTTCATCCAAACCTACCAGTACAATTCTTTTTTTTTCTTCCGAAATCGCAAGCTGATATTCCAATGAAAATTCCAATGCATCCAAATCCAAATTGTAGGTGTCGTTGATGATAATTGAATTGTCCCGACCTTCGAATGTTTCCATCCGCATAGCTAATCTTGGAAGGGATTTTATTTGATCATTATTCAGTTTACCAAAACTTTTGGCGGCTGCAATCGCCAGAGTTCCTGACAAAATGCTTGGTTTATCAGTAAACGGAAAAATAGCTAGCTCCTTAGCATAATCATCTGGATTAATGAGAATTCCATTGATCTGGTTTAATTTGTTTTTCGCCAATTGAATGCTCGAAGAAACCAATGTTTTTTTACATCCCTGGAATAGTTTCAACTTTTCTTCCAAATGTTCTTCTGACGAACTAAATCCTTCTTCATGTGCACTTCCAAATGAACTGAAGATTCCAAAGTCTGGTTGAATCATTTTTTGCAATGCATCCATCTCTCCCACTTTTGAAATTCCTGCCTCTATGATAGCCAAATCAGCCTTGTCGTGCATTTCAAGTAGTGAAAGTGCAACCCCAAGTTGTGAGTTATAACTTTTTGGGCTTCGAATTATGCGCATTTCATTCGAAAGAAGATGATAAAGCCACTCTTTAACTGTTGTTTTACCGTTGCTTCCTGTAATTGCAATTACGGGATAGTTGAATTTCTTTCGGTGCTGTAAGGCTAAGTATTGAATTGAGGCTAATGTATCTCGAACAAGGATGTATGCTGCGTTTTTATGAGGCTTGTTGGGTATTTCAGTAACCACAAAAACACGAATTCCTTTGCGATAGGCATCATTTAAAAAATCTTTTCCATCCCGAAATTCACCTTTTAGTGCGAAAAAAACTTGTCCTTCCGAAGCGGCAATTTTTCGTGTATCGTAGACAACCTTTTCAATGATGAAATGCTGAGGTCCACACAGATGTTCGCCTGAAATGGATTGACAGAAATCAGTATATTGAAGGTTTAATTTCAATGTGTTGCGTTCTGATAACAGGTTCTACAAAGTGGTCTATATTTTTCAATTGCACCAACGAGAACTTGACCACCTTCACTTGCTGTACGGTTTGAATATTGGGCTAAATTCCCGCATGAAACACAGATGGCGTGTACCTTGGTAACGTATTCAGCAATTGCCAAAAGTTTGGGCATCGGACCAAAAGGCACGCCAAGGTAATCCATATCCAAGCCAGCGATTATCACACGAGCTCCTTTATCAGCTAGTTCGTTACAAACGTCAACTAAATGTTCGTCAAAAAACTGAGCTTCATCTATCGCAACAACTTTTTGATTGTTCCATTTTTCTGTTATTTCCTGCGATGATTTAACGATTACCGCATTGAACTCTGAACCTTTGTGACTTACCACTTTATCCTCGCTGTAACGATTATCGATTTCAGGTTTGAACATAATCAAGGGTTGATTGGCAAATTCAGCGCGACGAATCCGACGTATCAATTCTTCTGTTTTCCCTGAAAACATTGATCCACAGATCACTTCAATCCATCCATTTTGTCTTCCTTCACCTGGAAATTGTTCTAAAAACATATCTACTAAAGTTCTTAACAATTATTGTATAAGAAAAAATACCTGAGTCGTAACTTTTACACGAGGTTGTTTTCTAAATTTGAATTCGAAAGTCGTTAATTCCAACCAATAAACAAAATGGTAGTTGGAAAATTGATTTGAATGTTAATAAAATGAATGAATATGAGAGAATTGGTTTCAACGATACAATCACTGCTAGGGAAAATTGAAGAGGGAACTATCACACAAGCGGAAATGGAGCAATTGGTGGCGGATGCGCGTGAGTTGAATGAACGATTAATCGTTTTGCGCTATAAAATATATGAGCAAGGAATTTTCGAAATGCCGACTACTACACACCAAGAATTGGAGGTTGAGCTTCCCGAAATAGAATTGAATTTGGAAATAAATGATGAACCGCAAACGATTGAAATCAACGTAGTAAATCAAAATATTGCTTCTGAAGAATCTGACGAGGATCACGCTTTTTCAGAGGCGCTAAATGATGCCATAAAAGATTTTACTTCTGAAGAGCTTAATTTTGAACCAATTCAGAATGAAGTTCCGTCTTTACCAGAAATAGAAGTTCACAATACATTAAATTCTGAGTTATTTTCATCTGAGTTGATTGACGACGAGCCTACCATTGGGTTAAATTTTGAAAATCAAGAAGAGGAACAAATCATCCATGAAAGCACAGTCATTTCGACATCTTTTGACGAGGAAACCAATAGTGAAGTTCAGGAGATTACGCATCACCAAACAAGTGTGATTGAATCAGAAGAAACTACGAAAATCACAGTAATCGAGAATCAAGAGGAAAACTTAAATGTTACAACGGACGAACCGATTACAAATGAGTCTAATCCAATTGCTCAGAGTCACCTATCAACGGGTGATTCAGGAACGGAAAATAAGTTAAAATCAATAGAACAAAGTATTCGAATCAATTATTCTATAGTTCCTTTAGAAACATTAGTGGGTTCTTTTACCCTTAACGAACGACTTCAGTTCATTAATGAACTTTTCGAAGGCTCAAGTGATTCGTTTTCAACAGCAGTAAAAAAGTTAGACGCTTTAGACGGCTTGGATTCAGCTCGCACGGTGGTTGGTGAGTTTGCTTCAACAAATAATTGGGACTTGGAAAGTGAAATCGTGGAGGACTTTTTAGTTAAAATTTGCAGAAGGTATGCCTAAGGTCTTTGCGAGACTGATTTTTATTTTATTGTCTTTTTATAATTTTTCTTCGTTTTCTCAATCTGACCGGATTAAGGAATTTACAAAGAAACTTTGCTCACCGGAGTTTCATGGAAGGGGATATGTAAATGGAGGGGACTCAATTGCTGCAGATTACATTGCTAAGTCTTTCAAAAAAATTGGATTGAGACCTGTTGGGAAAAGTTATTTTCAATCTTTTGATTTTTCTGTACAAACATTTCCGGGAGCATGTATTGCAATTCTCGGCGATGATACGTTAAAACCAGGAATTGATTATTTAATTGCTCCAAATTCCGGTTCTTCTTGCGCCACTTCCCAATGTTTGGATGGGAAATCTTACCGCATTGTAACGTGTAATCTTGAAAAATTGTATAATTCAACGTCGTCATTTTACCCGTGTCCGCCCAATGTGATGCTTGCCGTTAGAACTTTTGGATTGAGCAGTGATAGTTTGAAAATCATAAAAAATCGTCTTCGTGAATTGAGCTCATTTGCACCCATTATTGAAATTACGAAGGAAAAGTTCACATGGTCTGTAAGTCAAAGTCCCAATTCTTATCCATTCATTCAAATTCAAGATTCCATTTTTCAAAAGCGAAAAGGAGATTCTGTTTTTCTTCACCTTCAAACTAAGTTTATTAAACAGCATTACGCACGCAATGTAATAGGATATATTCCCGCTTGCAAAAAACCGAAAAAGAAACCATTTATTTTTATAACAGCTCATTATGATCACCTAGGTAGAATGGGCGCCGATACGTATTTCCCGGGTGCAAATGATAATGCAAGCGGAAATGCGATGTTGTTGGCTCTTGCAGAAAAATTGGTAAAAAATCCATTGACGGATTATAACATAATTTTTGTCGCTTTTGCAGGAGAGGAAGTCGGGTTACTTGGATCTAAATTTATGACTGAAAATCCGATTGTTCCGCTTAAAAAAATCCGTTTTCTACTGAATTTGGATATCATGGGAAGTGGTGAGGAAGGAATTACAGTGGTTAACTCTACGTTATTCAAAAAAGAATTTGATCAGTTGAATGCGATAAATGATTCCTCAAAATTTGTGACATTGATAAAGCCCCGTGGTCCTGCGGCAAATTCCGATCATTACTTTTTTACTCAGGCTGGAGTTCCTGCTTTTTTCATTTATACCATGGGTCCTAACAAGAACTACCACGATGTATTTGATACTTATAATGCCTTGAGCTTTAAAGCGTTTGATGGATTGTCCGAATTGTTTGAGCTTTTTATTAGAAAGCTTTAAGTATTGTTCTTTTGAATTCTGACTAAAAACACCGTCTGAAATAAAAACTGAACTAACGAAAAAATCAATCCATGCAAAATTAATTCAATCGATTGATTCGAATAAATGTAGGCTAGTTCCAAAGAAAGTATTGAGAGCAATTGAACTCCAGTCATAATCAAAAACCGACCTGCAATTGGTTCTTTGTCAGGCAATCTGAAAAACAAAATAAAACCGCTTAGTGCGAAAATGAACGTTATTGAAACTAAATTGGTGGTTGCCAACCGTAAATTCAATTTGAAAAGTCCAAAAGCACAAAGTGAGAAGTAAATCAGACTGATTAAACTAGTTTGCAAGAGAAACTTTAGGAGAAATTTTTTATTCATTCGATTGATTCATTTTGAGAACTTCTCGAATCACGACATACAAAGAAATGAATACACCAAATAGACTTAATCCAATTGTCCACCAAGGAGTTTTTGAATTGTATTTGTCATCTAAATAATAACCTAGCCAACTGAAAAATCCGATTGCTCCTATCATTTGAAAAGCGAGCGCAGTAAAACGAATAAAATTCCCAGGGTTTTTCTTAGGATTATTGGTCATTAATCAAACGCAATATCAGCGTTAAACGTGTTGTTGGTTGAAACCGGTGATTTCATAACGCAAGCGCCTTCAAAAAACGCGCCTTCCTCGATATTTAATTTTAAGGTTTGAATATCCCCTTTGATTCGAGCAGTCGAACGCAGAATTAATAAGTTTTCTATCGTTAATTCACCATCAAGAGCTCCTTCGATTTCCGCATTCACACAAACTAAATTTCCTTTAATTTTTCCAGATGTACCAATTTGAACTTTTCCAGAACATGAAACATTCCCATTGATTTCTCCTTCAATTAGTACATTCGAGTTAGATACTAAATCTCCCGTTATTTCTGTGCCGCTTAATATTATATTCACTTTATCTGAAGTTTCGTTAATTGAACTTGAGCCAAAAAATTCTTTTCTCTTTAACATAATTGACTAATAATTATCTTCGTAGAATAATTTATATTCATCAAATTTCGCAGTTTCAATTAACTTTTTCAAATTTTCTTGCGTAATTATATAAATTTTGTTGTCAAACAAGCCGTCTAAATAATCCTCTCCGTACTTGTATGCGCTGACATATTCATTTGCAATTGAAATGGTTGGAAATTCTTGAATAAGTATAAAATTTTGTTCAGAAGTAGTCATTTTTGCGCTTACCTTGACCCTTGTCTTCTTAAAACTTTTCGAAAAGTCCGAAATAATATTTGTCGCATCCTCCGTTTCGTCATCTTTATCAAGTTCAACAATAACATATTGTGGTACCTTATCATCAAACTTGTATATGTAAGTTTTATTAAAATTGACGACTTCGTTTTTCGAGAAACCGCTATTTATCACATCAATCATTTCCTTAGCTCGGGTTGCTTGTTCGGTTCCAGGTTTTTCTTCAATAATTCGTTTTAAGAGAGGCAAAAGGTCTTTTTTATTTTCGGTCAGTTGACCAGCAGCTAGTGCGTTCAAAAGCATATATTCTGCGCGATAAGCATTTGTTTTGTCCGAAGCCACAATTTTATTCGTCTCGTTTAATACGGATTGATAATTTCCACGATTATAGGATTCCAATAGTTGCAAATAAGCAACTCCAGCTGCTTGCTGATTTTGTTTTTGTTTCACGTAAAAATCGGGATCTCTGAAATAATTTGCTGCATCAGATTTTGGGTATTTATCTAAAATGTAATTTTTGTATTTATCTGATTTTGTTGATCCCTCATTGATTTTGTACAACTGAAAAGCAGAGGATAAATCAGTGATTCCTTCTTTCTTTTTTAACAAAATAGCCTCGAATTGTTGAGCAGCTAATTCGTATTCGCCCAAAATTTCCTTGTATAAGATTCCGGATTTATACAACGCGTCAATCAGTCTGGTTTCTGAAGCAGCGAAGGCACTATCTGTCAATGGAATGTTTTTCAATAAGTCAGCTTCTGTCAATTTACTTCCACTTTGTGAATTGACGCTAACATTTTTCGATGAATCACCTTCTTGGCTTGATTTATCGGAAGTGTTAAATACTGTTTTTTCACTTCGTCGCCAATCATCTTCATTTTCTCGAGTTCCCCATAGTTTTTTGAAATCCTTGTAACCATCTTCTTTCAATTTTGGATTGTTGTAAACAAACTTATTTCCACTTGCGTTGCTATTTTGATTCGTTTGGTTTTGTAGCTCAAGTAATTTGGCTGCCTCAGCTTCTTTTTTCTTTTGCTCAGCTTCTTCCAACGCCCTCAACGTTTCTTTTAGAAACTCTTTACGATCACGTTCACTCATTTTTGCGATTCGTTGGACACTGTCTTCAAAAATTGCTGTTTCAACCGAGCTGACAAGATCCGCCAATTTTACCGCTTTATTTTTAATGTCTTCACCATTCGGATAATCCTCCGGCATGAATCGAGAACAAGAATCGTAATACTTTTGAGCTCCTACGTAATTTTTACCGTTGTATGATATGTCCCCAAGTTTCTCATATGACATAGCTTTTTGACGCTTGTTTGCTCCGGAGTAAAAAGTTGATTTTGTCAAATAAATAATTGCTTGATTACGTTTGTTTTTATTTAATTCAACCAACGCCATTGAATAATAGATTTGATCTTTGAAAGGGGCATTTTTCGAATCACGGAGCATTCGTTTCAGATCTTTTGCGGCATTTTCGCCTGTCCCTGTAATGGCTTTGTTCAAACGGGCGTTAAATGCTATTTCGGGGGCAGCGGATGCTTTTACGGACTTCCCGAAATGATAATTCGCCGAATCCAGTTGATTGGATGATTGATAGAGTTGAGCGAGTATAAAATGAAGTCTTGCTTTTTCTCGTTTGTCTTTGCATTTGGAAATAGCTAATAATAGACCTTCTTTACCGGCATCGTGATCCTTACGTTTAATAGCCAAATCGGCATAAGCCTTATAAATGTCAAACTGAAGGCTTCTACTCATTCTTGGTCTTACTTCTTCGCCAGGTTCAACGGGTTGTTTTTTCTTTACAAAAGGAATATAATCAATGAATTTCTTCTTTTTCTGCTCTTTTGAGATTTCGTTCAAGGCATCTAACGTAAGTTTTGCATCTGCAAATTTATTTTGCTCAATGTTGATTTTAGCAATCCATAGTTCGGCTTCATAAGTTGATGGATCTTTCTGGAAAAACTGTTTGACAAATTGAAAATTTTTCAAGGCTTTCTCGTAATCCCTGCGATAATACATCGATTTTCCAACCAATAACCAATTTTCGTCGATCCAATTATTGTATTCAGCTTGCTTCGTGTACATATTTTCAGCACTTGGCATGCTGTGCTCCAAGATCACTTTTTTGCACTTAGAAATAGCCGTATCGATAATCGGATACATTCCTTTAGCTTCGGTTTCATTCGGTAGCGGATTTACAGGTAAAATCGAAAAGAAATCTTCTTTACGTGAACCATAATAAGTCTTTAGTGCGCCTCTCATAAGCTCCCCTGCATTGAAGTATCCGTTATATCGGGCTGTTGTAGAATGGTAAGTACGGTTGAGAAAAGAATTATTTTCGGTCGAGCAAGATAAAACCAGCATCAAAAGCAAAAGCCAACTATAAGAAAGGAAATTTCTCATTTTCAATACTAGTTATAACTGAATTGTTCGATAATTATTGTAAATCAAGCGATATTCGTAAACACCTGTTGAATATCATCATCGTCCTCGATTTTATCCAACATTTTTTCAATGTCTACAAGTTGCTCTTCGGTAAATTCAACCGGGGAAGTTGGAATTCGTTTCAAGCTTGATTTTTGAACCTCAATTTGTTTGTCCTCTAAGGCTTTTGCTATTGAACCAAAGGCGGTGTAATCTCCGTAAACTATAATTTGTTCTTCTTCAACCTCAATCTCTTCACATCCTGCATCAATGAGTTCCAATTCTAATTCTTCAACATCAATGTTTTCGGATTTATTGATTTCAAAAACACTTTTTCTTGAAAACATAAATTCCATAGAACCATTCGGAACAACGGATCCTCCGGCTTTATTGAAGTATGATTTTACATTCGCTACGGTTCTTGTTGGGTTGTCAGTCGCACATTCAACATAAACCAAAACGCCGTGTGGCCCTTTTCCTTCATAATTGACTTCTGTAAAAGAGGCAATATCCTTTTGAGCTGCGCGTTTGATAGCCGACTCGATATTGTCTTTTGGCATATTTTCTGCTTTCGCATTTTGAATTGCTGTTCGCAGCTTCGCGTTGGTTGATGGATCCATTCCTGCCTCTTTTGCTGCCATCGTAATGGCTTTTCCTAGTTTCGGAAACATTTTGGACATTTTATCCCAACGTTTTTCTTTTGCAGCGCGACGATATTCAAAAGCTCTTCCCATATGCTATTTTTGAGCAAAAGTAAAGATTTGGATTGAAAATTTCAAGTCTAATTATGGGAAAGAACACTCAAAAATTGACAAAGTGTCTATTGGTTGAATCAATTGAGATTTTTACTCCTTTGATATGTTGTTATTGAGGTATTCTTTCAAGCGTTGTTTCGAATTAAACCTAACGTCTTCCCAAAATAAATTGATATCACCAACATGGTAATCATCCATTGTCCATGCCATACTTCGATATGGGAAGTGAGGCGTTGAAATCCAAATTGCACCATCGATTAGGTGAGTAGAAAATGATTGACTGTACATCTTATCATTAGAGAACAAAAATCCTTTATGTTTCTTTCTATCCGCAACTTTATCTGAATTCCAGGTAACGGGATTCACAACTGCTTTTCCTTTATACCACATTTCAAATTTCTCCTGATTGACTTTTCGTTTAAATGTATTCCATGAAACAAACCCTCCTATTTGATTTGGTGAGGTCATCAAGGGAATGGTTCCAAATTCATTTTTCTTCAAACCTATTCCAGGCAAATAGGCTGCAACCAACTGGTTTTGAAGTTCTTTACCGTCAAAAAAATCCTTTAATAATAATGTTAAATGAGTTGAGCCTTGACTGTGACCTGCCAAAATAATTGGTTTTCCCTTATTATAATGATCCAGATAATATTGAAAAGCAGCTTTCACATCAGAATAAGCGAAAAGCAAGGCTTCTCTGCCTCCATTTTCTAAATTTCGATAGGAACGAATATGCGCTTGTCTGTAAAAAGGGATAAACATTCTTCCGCATTCCACCCAGGCCGAAGCTTGAAATCGAATCGCGTTATCAATTATTTTTTTTCTAAATGCCGTATCATCGATGGGTATATTCCAACGTTCGTCTTTTTTATCCAGAAATAGAGTAGGGTAAACATAGAATACATCTGCTTTCGAATGGTTGCTCGTATCATTTAGGTAAGGTATCAATACCTCAGGGACTTTGGTTGGATGTGCCGCCCAATTGGAAATGTTTGCATAATTTACAGATTGTGCCAGTGATAGCGCAAAATGAAGAAAACAAATGAAGAAAAAAACTAGTTTAACCATTATTTTTGCAGTCGAAAAAATGAAAAACAAATTTAGGATAATTCCCCTCATTTTCTTTTGCTTTTTTCTGATTAAAATTTATGCGAATCAGGATACAATTAAGCCTTGGAAATTGAAATCAATCTTTTCATTGAACGGCACACAATCATCATTTATCAATTGGAATGCAGGAGGTAGAAATAATGCGTCCTTCATTGGTTCTATTCGCGCCAACGCATTTTACACGGATTCCCGATGGAAATGGACAAATGACTTGAATATATCCTTTGGAGCTATTAAATATTTGGATAACCAACCTGCTTCCTTTCAAAAAACCGATGATAAAATCGATTTATCCTCAATTGTTGAGTATAAATTTTCTAAAAAGGTTTTTCTTTCCTTTTTTTCTGGGTTAAAAACCCAAACGATACACGGGTACGCTTATCCCAACGACTCGGTCATTGTATCAAGTTTCATGGCCCCAGGTTATTTAAATCTGGCTTTAGGAATCGATTACAGCCCGAAGGAAAATTTCTCCATTTTTACGTCATTTTTATCCGAAAAGTCGACATTTGTTCTAAATGAATATTTATCCAACCTTGGCGTTTTTGGTGTGGATAAAGGCAAAAAATCTAGGCAGGAATATGGAGCTTATCTAAAGATTCGATACAATGCGAACATTATGAAAAATATTGAAATGCGATCGAAATTGGAGTTGTTTAGCAATTATTTGGAAAACCCGCAAAATATCGACGTAAACGGTGAGTTAATTTTCAATTTCAAAATCAATTCTATTTTCTCTGCGTTAGCACAATGGAATTTAATTTATGATGATGATGTTAAAATTCGAGATGCAAATGGCAACATTGGTCCTCGAACTCAATTTAAGTCCGTATTGGGAATCGGAATTTCGTACAAGATAGAGAACTAAATATTTATTCTAATTTTGAGCAATAAATTGAATAATGATAAGATTCATTTTTACAAGTTCTCTCTTGTTTTTAATTTTTCATTCAAAAGGTCAAGTAACCAATTATCGATGGCACACCTACGCCAAATTGAGTGGTGGAATAATTGATTCATCTAACTATATCAATGGAGGACTTTCTGCGGAATATTTGGTTTTCAAACGTTTTGGATTGAATTATAATTTGGAATTTCAACATCGAACAGACAATTACAATCATTTGCACGCTTCTGTTGGTTCACTGGCAGGGCCACCGCTTATTGTTTTCGGACTTATATCCGGACTAGCCAATTCCACAAATGACGGCACAAACTCAGGATCAGTATTCGAATTTGGTTACCTTGGATCACTTTTGGGGTTGTTGATAACCGTTTTACCCGATGGCGTATCTTATCATTTCCCAATTGGTTACAAATGGGATGTTTCGCCTTATGCAAACGTCTTGGGTTTTGATTGGATTCGTAACAGAAAAATTGGTTACAGTGAATTCAAGTATTCTTGCTCGTTTGGTGTCAAGGGAACCTATTTGATTAATGATCGCATGACAGTCATCGGATTTATCGAAACACGTAAAGCGGCTCCTACAGGGTGGGGCATTGGAGCAGGAATTGGATTGGGATATCTGTTTAAATTACGTGAAAATGATGCTCAAGATAATTTGATTGATTTGTTTATAAAATAGTACTGCTGTTGATAATAATTTAAAAGGAATTGGTTCCTTGAAATATAACTTTGTACTATGAAGAATTTTGCCTTGTTTATACTTTTAATGATTTCATTATCAAGTGCTTTTTCCCAATTACAAGCCATAAAAAATCAAGCTGATTACCCGTTTTTACTTCATTTACCAGCTGATAGTATTCTAAAAAGCAAGCCTCCTGTTTTTATCTTTTTGCATGGAAGAAGTCTTTCAGGAACCAACTTGGATTTGGTTAAAAAATACGGGGTTATACACGAAATAGAAAAAGGAAGAAAAGTTCCAGCAATTGTTGTAGCTCCGCAGGTAATGGCAGGAGAGTCTTGGGAACCCGAAAAAATAATGTCTGTTTTAAAATTCGTTCAGCGCACTTTTGATACGGATACCAACCGTGTGTACGTTGCTGGAATGAGCCTTGGTGGATATGGGACTTTGCGTTTTGCAGGAGCCTATCCAGAAGTGGTTACAGCAGCAGTTGCCCTTTGCGGAGGAGGAAATCCAAACGATGGTTGCGATTTGGCAACAGTTCCACTTTGGATTCAACATGGAAATTCCGATCGAGCGGTACCCATTTCAGAATCAGAAAAAATCGTTAAAGCAATCAAAAACTGCAATGGAGGCGAAAATTTGAAATATACAGTTCACAAAGGTGCAGATCATGGGACCTTGGAACGGATTTTTAGAACCGATGAAATGTATGAATGGCTATTTCAGTATACGAAAGCTGATAAAAACTAATACCGTTCGAATTTAAGCGAACCAAATATCATTAACTATTTCTTGTCCTGCATATTCGTTAAGCCGATCAATAATAATTTGTTTTCCTAATAACAATTCTTCTCGCATTACTGAGGAATCAATGGTTAGATAAAGTTTCTTGTTTTGAATTCGAATTTCTTTGGTTCGATTAGCAACGGCAATCCCCATCAATTCAGGCCAAGCTGCAACAAGGTCCATTTCTTTCATCTTTCCATCCCAAGCATACGCTTTTAGGAATTTATCAATGATTTCTTTTAATGGTTGCTCTTCAGCCGAACGGCGATGGTCTTCTTTCATTATCGAATTTAAAGGTTTATTTCTGAAATAAGGGATTCATCAACCCGAAATAGTTTTTTCTCAATGTTCAATGATTCAAACAACTCGGTCATCCGTCGATCATCTGTATCCGTAACGATCACTTGACCAAAATAGTCTGCCGTAACCAAGCGAATCAATTTTTCAACGCGTTGGTTATCAAGTTTATCAAAGATGTCATCCAATAACAAAACCGGTTTCGAATTCGTATGTATTTTCAAATAATCGTATTGTGCCAATCGCAATGCAATCAAGAATGATTTTTGTTGACCCTGTGAACCAAACTTTTTCACAGGATGACTTTTAATCGTGAAAATTAAATCGTCCTTGTGAATACCGACATTGCTGTATTGAGAGAAGGCATCTTTTTTCTCGCTTTCCAACAGAAGTTGATTGAAATCACCATCATTAAGTTGTGATTTGTATTCTAGCCCGATATCTTCTAAATCGTTTCCAATTTCATAGTAGAATCGCTTGAAAACAGGGATAAATTCTTCCAAAAACAACTTTCTTTTTTCAAAAATGTGTTCGCCCAATGATACCATTTGTATGTTCCAAACCTCAATTGATTCCCGATCAAAAAGGCGATGTTCGAACATGTTTTTCAGTAACGCATTTCGTTGTTCCAACACTTTGTGATAGCGTTGCAAATCCTCCAAGTATTTCTTGTCAAGTTGAACTAAAATCCCATCCATCCATTTTCGGCGCATTTCACTGCCATCGGCGATTAAATCTCCGTCATATGGAGAAATGAAAACTACCGGAAATCGACCGATGTGTTCTGTGATTTTATCGTACGGTTTTTTATTGTATTTGATTACCTTTTTGGCCCCCAGTTTGAATGCACAATGGACATCTACTTTTTTGGATTCTACGTCCCAATTTCCTTGGATAGAAAAAAACGATTGTTCAAAATGAATGTTTTGGCGATCGATGTTATTCAAATACGATTTGCACATGCTGAGGTAGTGAACAGCGTCCAAAATATTCGTTTTCCCACTTCCATTTTTCCCTACCAAGCCATTGATACCTGGAGATAAGTCCAAATCCAAGAGTTGGTAATTTTTAAAATTATGGAGGACTAATTTGGACAGAAACATGCTAGCCCAAAGGTAGATATAATCGGGAAATGCTGATCGAATTAATTCATTTTTAATCGCGATTTACGAACGATGAGATAACGACCAATTAAGAAAATTGCCAATGAACCAAAACTCCAAAATAACCACGTTTTTAATGAGTTAGATTTTTTACGAGAATCGATTATTTCACGGTCAAGTTCTTCTCGAACGCTTTCGTTTTGTTTTTCCAAATCAGCTATGACTGTATTTATTGAGTCGATTCGGTTTTTGTTTATCGAATCTTTATAGTTTTGGTAACGCCATTCATAGACTTCAAGTTCTTGTTTTAGTAATTTATTTTCTTTGGCAATATGATAACACGAATCAACGTACTCCAAAGCGATATCAAATTTATCAGGATAATGAAAGAGTGCCAGATTAA
Organism: uncultured Lishizhenia sp.; assembly: GCA_964534395.1. Taxonomy (GTDB): domain Bacteria; phylum Bacteroidota; class Bacteroidia; order Flavobacteriales_D; family Crocinitomicaceae; genus UBA952. The sequence continues at coordinate 66,084 of CAZHOW010000004.1, read as the reverse complement.
AATAGGCATCAAAGATATTGAAGGCAAATTTCTCAACTTTTCTTCTTTTAAGAACTTCCTGAAATAAGGCTAAAGATTTATTTGTATTTCCTTCGTAATAGGCCAAAATTGCTTGGTTGTTGATTGCGCGAGTAATGTAAATTTCTGACTTAGCTTTTTTCGCAAATTTGATTTGCTTTTCAAAATTAATTTTTGCCGTTCGGATTTGATTTGTTGCAAGCGCTAAGTCTCCTAAAAGTGAATAACCATTACTCACAGATTCCCATTTTTCAAGCAACCTGGCTTGTTGAATGTAATCTTTAATCAAGAATTTGGTTTCTGAAATTTTTCCTTGTTCAGCATAGACTTTTGCCAAATTGATTTGAGCTAAAAAACGATTGGTTTCAACAGGAGATTCTTTACCAAATTTTAAAGATGATTGAAAAAAACTTTTTGCTGTTTCTAGATCTCCATTCAAAAAATAGGCAATCCCCAATTCATTCATGGCTTCACAAATGAGTTCATTATCATTGCTTGAAACGAAATAATTTTTGGATTTAGTCAATAAACGAATTCCGCGGTCAATTTTTCCAGTTCGAACATCGTAACAACCCAAAATTCGATTTGCGATGGCAAGCCCGAAATTTGATTCTTTTTTCTTCGCAGACTTTAAAAGTTCAATACCAAGGATATTAAGGGAGTCAATCGAATTTGAGACATATCGTTCCCATAATACAAGTGCTTTTTGGCTTTTGGAATGGATATCTTTTTCTCGTTTGAAATCATGGAATTCATCTGAGGCGAATAAAAAGTTTGCTGAAGAAATAAATACAATTACACTTATGACAAGGCAGGAATGGAATTTCTTCATTCAATCATATTCTTTACTCGAAAATAATGAAAATTTCGAATTTTTAATTCGCATTAAGATAGTTCAATTTCAGCCTAAAAACGGGTAACGATAATCGGTTGGAGTAACAAACGTTTCTTTGATAGTTCGTGCTGATGTCCAACGCAACAAATTCATCATGGCGCCAGCTTTGTCATTTGTTCCAGAACCTCTTGCTCCTCCGAATGGTTGTTGCCCCACAACGGCACCTGTAGGTTTATCGTTGATGTAAAGATTTCCTGCTGCGTTTTCCAGTTTTTTTGTTGCTAAATTGATGGCGTAACGATCTTGAGAAATGATCGAACCAGTCAAAGCGTAATCTGAAGTTTGATCAAGCAATTCTAGGGTTTCTTCGAATTTATTTTCATCGTAAACATAAATTGTCAATACTGGTCCGAAAATTTCTTCGCACATAGTTCTGAATTTCGGATTGGTCGTAACTACCGTTGTCGGTTGAATGAAATATCCTTTTGACTTATCGTAGCTTCCTCCTGTAATGATTTCTGCATCTGGCTGAGTTTTGATGTAATCGATGTAACTTGCAATTTTATCGAAAGCACGCTCGTCTATAACCGCGTTAACGAAACAGTTCGTGTCATCAGTTGGACCAACCTTAAATGAATTGACTTGCTCAACCAAAATACGTTTTACTTCAGGCCAAATGTTTGAAGGAATGTAAGCACGTGAAGCCGCTGAACATTTTTGTCCTTGAAATTCGAATGCTCCTCTTGACATGGCCGTAGCAACTTCGGCTGGAATCGCCGATTTGTGAGCCAAAACGAAATCCTTTCCACCCGTTTCGCCAACGATACGTGGATAGGTTCTGTATTTTTCAATGTTGTTTCCGATTTCTTTCCAAAGGTTTTTGAAAACGGCAGTTGAACCAGTGAAATGCAAGCCTGCAAAATCTTTGTGACTGAAAACCACATCTCCTGCAACTGGTCCGTCAACAGTAATCATATTGATAACACCATCAGGAACTCCCGCGGCTTTGAATAATTCCATAATTACTTGTGCAGAATATACTTGTGAATCAGCAGGTTTCCAAACGACAACATTACCCATCATTGCAGGAGCCGCGCATAAATTAGCCGCAATTGCTGTGAAGTTGAATGGAGTAATTGCAAATACGAATCCTTCCAATGGACGGTACTCCAATCGATTCCAAATTCCTGGCATTGACTGTGGTTGCTCCTTGTAGATTTGAGTCATGTATTGAACGTTAAAGCGGAAGAAATCAATCATTTCACAAGCCGCATCAATTTCTGCTTGAAATACGTTTTTAGATTGCGCCAACATCGTCGCGGCATTCATTTTATCTCTGAATGGACCTGCAAGTAGGTCTGCAGCTTTTAAGAAAATGGCAGCGCGCTCTTCCCATGGCATTGCTGACCATTGTTTTCTTGCTTCCAAAGCTGATGAAATTGCTTTTTCCACGTGTTGTGTCGTTCCAATGTTATAGTATCCCAATACTTTTTGGTGATCGTGCGGAGGTGAAAGCTTTTTCTTAGTTTCAGTTCTAATCTGCTCAGAACCAATGTAAAGCGGAACATCTATTGGTTCTTGGTTGTACATTTCCTTGTACTTTGCTAAAAGCGATGTGCGTTCAGCAGAACCAGGAGCATAAGACCTTACCGGCTCATTGATTGCAACCGGAACATTATAAAAAGCGTTTGACATAATTTCAATTTTGAGGCAAAAGTAACGAATGTTGTTGTTAACTCAAAGAACTTAAGACACATAGGCAAGGCATTTGTCATATTGTATTTTAGTGGCTATTTCTATAAAATAATTTATGCATGTTTATGAAGAATGAAAAATGATTTAAAGTAACTTTGATTATGTTTTTGAAATTTCTATCAAATCCTATTGTCGTTTTTATTATCACTTTTCTGGTGATTGCATTGTCTTTGTTTTTATTTCCGATTAATTTATTTCCTGGAGAGGCGATTCAACAGATTGGCGATATAGAGTACCCTGAAAAATTTCCAATGAGTCTTTCATACCTAATTGGAATAGGTTATGATCCAAAAGAATTAGAAGGAATCAAAGATTTTTATTTGCTACCACAGGGATATGCATTGGCATTTTGTTTCCTTATCGGTTTTCCGGCTATTTTAGCTTTTCGAGTTCATATTGCGAGAAAAAATAAATGAGAAATTTAGAAATCAAATTTTTGTTTATAATTTTTTTAAGTGCGATTTCTGTCGATTTCACTTTCTCTCAAAAAATGGAAGAATTATCCGATGTAAAAATTACAGATAGCATATACTCGATCGTAGATGAAGAAGCTGAATTTCTCGGTGGAAATGTTTATTTGTTGAAATTTATCCAAGAAAATTTAGTCTATCCAGAAGGTTATGACGACATTGACGTAGTTGGTAAAATTTACGTAAAATTCGTTGTTAGTAAAACTGGGATATGCAGTGATTTTCAGATTTTGAGAGGAATAGAAGATTCAAAGTTGGAACGATCAGCTATTGAAATGTTGAAGAAAATGCCTATTTGGAAACCAGCAAGAATAAATGGAAAGGAAGTTGATTCTTATTACATTCTCCCTGTTACTATTCATTTTGAATAGAGATTGCAAACTGGCAATTAAACAAATATCCATTTTTTCTTGACAAACGGGGGTACGATGTTGTATCTTTGCAGTCCTTTCTTTAAAAAAGGTTAAAATCCACCTTATGAGTAAAATGAAACTATCGGAGTTTAGCTTCGATCTTCCTGAAGAATTAATTGCTAAATACCCTGCTGATAATCGAGATGAAGCCCGATTGATGGTTATTCATCGCGATACAGGAAAAATTGAACACAAGTTGTTTAAAGACGTAATCAATTACTTTGACGAAGGGGATGTCATGATTATGAACAATACGCGTGTTTTTCCTGCCCGAATGTACGGTAACAAAGAAAAAACAGGGGCAAAAATTGAAGTATTCTTGTTGAGAGAATTGAATCGTGAAAGTCTGCTTTGGGATGTGTTGGTTGATCCAGCAAGAAAAATCCGTATTGGAAATAAATTGTATTTTGGAGAAGATGATTCTTTGGTTGCTGAGGTGATTGACAATACGACTTCGCGCGGTCGTACATTACGTTTTTTGTTTGATGGTCCTTACGAGGATTTTAAAGCGAAAATTACGGAATTAGGTGAAACTCCAATTCCAAAGTATATAAAACGAGACGTGGAACCAGAGGATGAAGAACGCTATCAAACGATTTTCGCAAAAGTAGAAGGTGCTGTAGCTGCTCCGACTGCAGGGTTACATTTTTCTCGTGAATTGTTAAAACGCTTGGAATTGAAGGGAATCAATTTCGCAGAGTTGACACTTCATGTTGGTCTCGGAACCTTTAGAACAGTTGAGGTTGAAGACCTTACTAAGCATAAAATGGATTCTGAACAGGTAATTATCCCTGAAAAGGCTGCGGAAATTGTAAATGAAGCAAAAGCGAAAAAACGTCGCGTTTGTGCTGTTGGAACAACTTGTATGCGAGCAATTGAAACTTCGGTTTCCACAGAAGGAAATTTAAAGCCTTTTGATGGATGGACAAATAAATTCATTTTTCCTCCTTATGATTTCAGTATTGCGGATTGTTTGATAACAAATTTCCATACGCCACTTTCCACACTTTTGATGATGATTTCAGCGTTTGCAGGGCACGAATTATTAATGAAAGCATACCAAGAAGCCATTAAGGAAAAATATCGCTTTTATTCCTACGGAGACGCGATGTTGATTTTGTGATGGAACTATTTACACATAGCTATAATTTCAAGAGGCGGATTTTCCGCCTTTTTTTTTACAGTTCATTTGAATTACTTCACTTTGCTGGTCAATTCATTTTTTAATCCGCTCCATTCAACGAGGTGCATTTTAACAATCCCGACAGGAATTTTCGCACGAACTAAAACTGGAATTTTATTTTTATCACGTGTAACCCAAAAGTTTACATCCTCTTCGCTTTTGAAGTAGCGACCCGTTTGAACAACAGGAACAAATTTGTGACATTTGAACTTTCCTTTGCGAATTTTAATTTCTTCGTCACCAACATATTTTATCTTCAGTTTGTACAGTTCGTCATCCATAAAGCAAGGAAATTCGAATATCTTTCCCTTCTTTACTCCGCTCATTTTTAGCGTTCTTGCAAAATAAAATGATGAAATCATATCTTGTACTCCTACAGGAACTTTGAACAATTTCCCCGTTCCATTATCCACCTTTGCTTTATCGTGTTTGAAAATGTAATCTTGATTTATTTTATAGCCACCTTCATCAACGCGTCTTACAAAAAACCAAGGGAAAATTCCTTTTTTATCGATGTATGTTTCGTAACGGTCTTCAACTTTGTAGAAAGAATTGAACCCACCGAGCGTTCTTCCTATTCCAACGGCATGAATCAAATCCCGACCATTTCCTTTTTTTGGTGTGTTTTTTAATTCCAATACAGCCTCACCTGCATCCATAAAACCATAGGTGATTCGGTAACGCAATTTTTCACCAACTTGAAAAGCTTCATTTTCAACGGAAGGTAAATCTTGAGGAGTGGAACTTACCAAAAGGAACAAAATAGAAACCAAAGAGATAATTGAAGTGAGTTTTGTTTTCATTTTCGTGAATTTAAAATCATTTAACGAAATCAAACAATGTGCCAATTACTATTTTAATAATTTTATCAGATGAAGCCATTTTTTAGCGGATTCAACGCGTTTTTTCGTGGAGTTGGATTTTCATTCAAGCATTTTCGTTTTTGGTATCTAATACCAATTTGTCTATGGCTTTTGTTTGCGGGGTTCTTAACATTTCACATGGGTCGATTTTTAATCCCCTATTTTTTAGATTTAATAGAATCTTCAACAGGACTTAAATTATCGAATGAAAGTGCCTCTGATTCATTCGAGAAATTTCTTAAAATTGGCATTTCATGGGGCGTTATTCTTGTTGTTAAAATTCTAATGTGGTATGCGATAAGTCGTTACATGAAATATTTCGTACTAATTGTCCTTTCTCCCTTGTTTGCTTATTTATCGGAAAAGACCGAAGAGAAAATATCAGGAAAATCATATCCTTTTAATTTCTTTCAGTTTGCGAAAGATGTAATCAGAGGAATTGGTATTACAATTCGAAATATGTTCATTGAAACCGGGTTAATCGTTCTTGGAAGTATTTTGAGTTTTTTAATTCCTTTACTTTCACCTTTAATAATTCTAGCTCTTTTCCTCGTAAATTGTTATTTCATGGGATTCAATTTCTTTGATTATGTCGTGGAAAGGAAAAAAATGAATATTTCGAGCAGTGTTCGATACATGCGTTCGAATAAATTCACTTTACTTGGTTTCGGACTGGCATACAACCTAGTCTCATTTATTCCAATGCTCGATTGGATCTTAGCGCCGATTAGCGCAGCTACAGGAGCCGTTATCGCAGATTCAGAATTGCCTGAAAAATTTAATTCAGATTCTTTTCTACTCAACTAATTTTACAATTAGCAGAACGGAATTTAATCGAAACCATTACTTTACTCATATTATTTTCGAAAAGCATTAACCAACTGACAAATCAGCGTTGATAATTCAATATTTAAGTTGTAAAGTACATTCGCTTAAAAATTAAATTCGTTGCTGATGAACAAGCGTTTTTTGCGAATATTGAAATGGTCTACGGGAATACTGCTGAGTATTTTCATTCTCATTACGGCTTGTTTATACCTATTTAAGGACAAAATAATTGGAATAGTTGTCTCGGAAGTCAATAAAACACTCAATGTTCCGGTTGCAGTAAAAAATGTGGATTTGGCCTTTTGGGGAAGTTTTCCGAATTTGTCTGTTGACTTTAATAAGGTATATATTCAAGATGCTTTTCCGAATCAAAAACCCAAGGATACATTGCTTTATTCGGAGCGAATTCGTTTGAAATTCAATCCAATTGATCTGTGGAATAAGAATTACCATGTTAAAGCAGTTCAGATTTATCCAGGAACCTTGAAAGTTAAAATCAATTCAAAAGGTGAAGGAAATTACAACATCTTGAAGTCGGATTCAACCTCTAAAAGTGAAGATTTTGAACTGAAGTTAAAATCGATAGATGTGGAGGATTTTCGTGTTTCTTATTCGAATAAATCCAATCAGCAACACTACTCAACTGTAATTTCAGAGTCTGAATTTTCAGGCGATTTTTCGGCATCTAATTACCGATTAATGGCTGAAGGAGAGATGCTCATAAAAAAAGCAAAAAGCGGCCAAGTTACCTTCATTCGGAATAAAACCTTGGATTATAATTTTGGGATTGATGTGAATGGAGAACAAGGAAAGGTTTCATTGAATCAAGCTATAGTGAATTTATCCGGATTACCTTTTGAAATCAATGGATATGTGAATTCTGACAGCGTAAAATTCAATGTGAAATCAAAAAACATTGGATTAGAAGATCTGGTAAACAAGTTATCTGTTGCCGCTATGAATGAGGTCAACAAATTCAATGGTTCGGGAGATGTTTCTTTTAATTTGGATATTGAAGGATCTACAACTTCGGAGGAAGCACTAGCCGTCAATTGCGACTTCGGGATTTCGAAAGGAGCGTTAACCGAACCAAGTCAAAATCTACGAATTAAAGACATTCAGTTGGAAGGAAAATACTCCAATAACGGAGGACCTGAAAAAGAATTTTTGGAACTCAAAAACATGAAATTCAAAACAGCCGGAGGCCCTTTTCGTGGGAATGTTCGTTTAATGAATTTTGAAAATCCAAAAATCAACGGAAAAGCCACGGGAAATGTCGATCTGAAGGTTGCTCACGCTGTTTTTCATTTTCCAGAAGTGGAGAAAATTAGCGGTTCAACCCTAATTAACGCCGATTTTGCCCTGCAACAAAATGAATCGACAGGTTCTATCGAAGTAAATAAATGCGACGGCGATGTTTTGATGAAAAGCTTGCGTTTAAAACTGAAAGGCGATAAACGAACGTTTGAAAACATCAACGGAAATATTTTTCTGCGCGGAAATGAAGCCGGAATCAATAATGCATCTTTGAGGGTTGGCTCGACCGATTTACGTTTAGATGGAATATTTAGAAATATTTTCGATTACCTAAATGCAAAAAAACGTCTAGAAACAGAGGTTGAAATTGAAAGCAACTATCTGAAAGTAGAAGATTTAGGAACAACTACTAAAAAAGAAAAAGTGGAAGGTGAACGTATTTTTGTTTTACCAAAAGATATTTTAGGATCAATCAATTTAACCGTTGGGACCTTACAGTATGAAAATCATCGTTTTGAGAATATTCTCGGCAAGATGAATATCCAAAACCATCGCTTACACTTCCCGCAAATAAGTTTGGTTAATGCAGAAGCTTTAATTAGTGGAGCATTAATAATCGAAGAAAGAACACCTGAAATATTTACGATAACTACTCAGGTAGCGACTAAAAATTTGAAGTTCAAACCTATGTTCAAGGAATGGGACAATTTTGAACAAAAGGTTATTACCTCAAATAATATTTCAGGAAGAGCTGAGGCAGATCTCTATTTCTTTGCACCTTTTGATTTGCGCTCAGGAATCGTTTTAAAGGCAATTGAATCAAAGTTGAACTTAAAAGTATATGACGGTCATTTGAAAAACGTTCCATCATTCAAAGACATAACCGAAAGCTTGAAAACCAATTCAGGGAAACTCGTTTTAGGCAAGAAAAACATTGATTTATTAGAGGAAAAGCTAAAAGACATTTCGTTTCAAACCTTGGAAAATTCAATTGTCATTAAAAACGGCATCGTAAATATCCCTAAAATGCGAATTGGTTCCTCCGCTTTGGATATGGATGTTTCTGGAGTTCATTCCTTTGATAATGAAATAGATTATCGCTTCGCTTTTCGTTTGCGTGATTTGATGAAAACAGAAAAAGATTCTGAATTCGGTGAAGTTATAGACGATGGAACGGGAATTAAAATTTTCATGCGCATGTATGGAACTTTGGATAATCCTATTATTGAATGGGATAAAACATCACGTAAAGAGCAAGCTAAACAAAATAGGGAAGAGGCCAAGCAAGATGCAAAGTCGATTTTAAAGTCTGAATTTGGGTTGTTTAAAAATGATACTACCGTTAAAGAATACCATCCGCAAGAAATGCCTAAAGAGGAACTTAAAATTCATTTCGGACCTGCAACCAAGGAAGAGTTCAAGGAAGTTCAAAAAGAGAAGAAAGACTCAAAACTTAAGAAGACCCTCAAAAATTGGAAAGACCAACAAAATCAAGAAGGCGAAGAGGGGATCAAAGTCGGAAAAGGTGGGGGAAGGTAATGAATTAATTTTTAGACTTTTCTATGATTGCCGTTGTTGAATAACCCTCTACCAAATTAATAGTAACGACACAACCTCCTTTTTTTCGAACGATATCAGATCCTACAATGTATTTTTTGGAGCTTGAATTTAATTCATTTGCGTCGTAATCGCCACCTTTTACCAGTACATCAGGTTCCAATGTGCGAATAAGTTCAAATGGTGTTTCTTCATCGAAAATTACCACCAAATCCACAAAGCCAAGCGCAGCAATAACGTTCATTCTTGCCATTTGATTGTTAATTGGGCGATTTGGTGCTTTGTTGAGAGTCTTCACCGATTGATCACTATTAATGCCAACTATCAATCGATTTCCAAGTGAAGCGGCTTCTGCCAAATAGGTTATATGTCCCAAATGAAGAATATCAAAACAACCATTAGTAAATACGACCTTTTCGTTTTTCAAGTGATACATAGCAACAAGACGTGTCGCTTCTTCAGCTGAAACAATCTTTGATTTTATAAAATCAAGTCGCGCTGACATCAGTCAAGCAAATTGGTTCGTTCATTTGGAAATACCAGTGAAGGCTTGAATGTTTTCGCCTCTTCGAAATCCATAAATCCGTAACCAATAATAATGATTAGATCATCCACGGCAACTCGTCTTGCGGCAGGACCATTTAGACAAATCATTCCTGATTTTCGATCCCCTTTTATCACATATGTTTCAAAACGTTCACCATTGTTTATATTCACAATTTGAACGCGCTCCCCTTCAAGCAAATTAGCGGCCTCCATCAAGTCTTGATCTATTGTGATACTTCCAATGTAATTCAATTCGGCTTGAGTAACCCGAACACGATGAATTTTTGATTTTAGTACTTGAATCAACATAAAATTGAAAAAATGAGCGACAAAAATAAAGCAAATAAACGGATTACAACAATAAATTATCAATGAGTCTCACTTCGCCACAATATGCTGCGATGCAACAAACAGTTGGTTCCGACCAATTTTTCGCTTCGTAAAGATTTTCTGCATTGACAATTTCAAGATATTCTAATTTTAATCTGCTTTTTTTAAAAAAGTTGATAGCTCTGATCTTTAAATCTTTTGGATTCAAATTCGATTTGTTGGCTTTAACAAAGTTGAGGGTCTCCCAAATGATCAAAGCTTCCACTTTTTGTTCTTCGGATAAACGCATATTTCTACTGCTCATAGCCAAACCACTTGATTCTCGAAGTGTATCGCACGCAACAATTTCTATTGGAAAACCATATTCTTTAGCCATGTGACGAATGATCGCTAATTGCTGGAAATCCTTTTGTCCAAAATAAGCTTTTTTTGGGGTTACCAATTCGAAAAGGTTATGAACCACATGAACTACACCCTTAAAATGCCCTGGACGGAATTTCCCTTCTAACACTTCGTCGAGGTGACCTAAATCGATAGGTGTAAAATTGTCGTTTGAGGGATATACTTCCACAGTTTCCGGTAAGAATACAAGGAAATTTGTGCAATTCTCGTTTAACAAATCCAAATCTTTTTCAATGGTTCTAGGGTAATGAAGAAGATCTTCTTTATTGTTGAATTGAGTCGGATTTACGAAAATGCTTACAACTACAATATCATTTTCTTCAGATGCACGTTGAATAAGTTGCAAATGTCCGTCATGTAATGCCCCCATAGTAGGAACAAAACCAATACTTTTTGAATTGTTTATAGATTCAATCAGTACTTTTCGTAATTCAAAAGCAGTTTTTACCAGCATTTCCTGTATCGTATCAAGAGCAAAGCTATTGCTTTTTATGAAAGTTCGTGAAAAATTAGTAACTTTGCATCCTATCAATTTTGAATGGAAAAGAAAAAAGTTCTATTTATTTCTCAGGAAATATTCCCATTTTTACCCAAGTCAGAGATTTCTTCAACAGCCAGAAGGTTGCCGCAAGTAGTTCAAGAGGCGGGAAAAGAAATTCGTGTTTTTACCCCTCGCTTTGGAGCTATAAACGAGCGCAGACATCAACTTCACGAAGTAATTCGTTTGTCTGGTTTAAACATTTGTATTGACGACCATGATCATCCATTGATTATAAAAGTTGCGTCTGTTTCTTCTGCAAGGATGCAAGTGTATTTTATAGATAACGATGAGTATTTCAAAAGAAAAACGACGCTTCAGGACGAAAACGGCAAATTTCATATTGATAATGATGAGCGTGCAATGTTTTTCTGTAGAGGAGTTTTGGAAACTGTTAAGAAATTAGGCTGGCAGCCAGATGTCATCCACTGTCATGGATGGTTGACAGGAATTATGTCGCTTTACATCAAGCACATTTATAATAAAGACCCTCATTTCAAAGATACGAAAGTTGTTTATTCCTTGTACAATGATGCATTTGATGTCCCATGGGATAAACGTTTTGCTGAAAAATTGAAATTTGATGGATTTCCAGATGAAGTCGCAAATAAATTTGAAGACACATCTTTCCTAAACGTAACAAAATCATTTATTGATTACTGTGATGGTCTTTCAATTGCAGTTGATAATCTCAATCAAGAACTAAGAGTCATTTTTGACTCGGCAGTGCATTGCCATAAATTGGACTATGTGCAAGAAGAAAATCAAGCGAAGGAATTTTCAGTTTTCTTTGACAAAGTTGTCGATGAGAACGTTTTGGCATAAAAACATGAACAACCTTCGCAATCTTTCTTATTTCTTTTTTCTTGCAGTGATTATTTTCAGTGCCTGTAAAAAAAAAGATTTTTTGAATGGGAAAGACGCAATTGATTCTAATGAAATTTTGAATGGTATTACGACTGATACGTTTGATATCATTACCTATACCATAGCTGAAGATTCAACCATTACAAGTAATCCTGCTAATTCTGTTTTGGGAAGCTACAATGATCCGAAATTTGGCAAAATGCAAGCTTCTTTCTACACACAATTTAGATTGGGCACTGTAAATCCGGATTTCGGAGATGTCAACTCAATTAAACTTGATTCATTCGTTTTGGCACTTAAATACGTCGGATATTATGGTGATTTAAGTGAGCAATCTTTTGAAGTATTGGAAATGGATGAATCGATATACCTAGATTCGAGTTATTACGCATTTTCGGAAAAAGCAACTAAAAATGTAAACTTAATACCAGTCGGAAAGAGAAATATTGTCCCAAATCCGAATGAAAATACGATTGTTGGTGAAGATACAGTAGACGCTCAAATGAGAATTCAACTTGATACGAATTTCGCTAAGTATTTGATAAACGAGGCAAAATTTGGAATTGGCTTCAAGAGTAACGAAAATTTCTTAAATTTTTTCAAAGGAATAAAAGTAAAAACAGGTAATTCAAATCAATCGAAAGGAGAGGGAGGTATATTTTATTTTAATTTAAATGATCCTGCCTCCAAGGCAACAATTTATTTCTCACAAGATGGAGTTACTAAGACGTTTGACTTGTTAATCAATACAAGTTGTGCTGATTTCAACCATGTAGATATTGAAAACACAGGGTATCCAATTCAAAATGTTTTAGCTGATTCATCAAAGGGTTTGACTGAGTTTTATGCACAAGCATTCAAACATCGAGCAGTAATTAAAATACCAGGTTTGAAGGATTTATCAGAGAAATCAGTTATTCATCGTGCCGACTTAACACTTCCCATTCAATTTCAAACAGGATATAGATACAGACCGGGGTTTAGTGTTTCCGCGGCTACCAAGTTAAAAAGTACAGATCAAAGCTATACAAATTTGGGGATACTAGGGGAAATGAATGACGCTAAAAAGCACTTTAAGTTAAATTTAAAAAATTATGTTCAAGCGGTAGTAAACAAAAATATAGAAAACAATGGAGTAGTAGTTTCTCCACGATTTTTCATCAATACTGCTGAACGAATTGTCTTTAACGGAAAAAATACTACAAATAAAAATCGACCAAAATTAATTCTAACCTATACAACATATTAGCTTATGTGTGGAATTGTCGCCTATATTGGGAAGAAACAGGCTTTCCCAATTGTTCTTAAAGGATTGAAAAGATTGGAGTACCGAGGATACGATAGTGCCGGAGTTGCTCTTTTGAACAATGGAAACTTAAATATCTACAAACGTTCCGGAAAAGTATCAAATCTAGAAGAGTTTGCACTTAAAAGTGATGTTGAAGGGCATGCTGGAATCGGACATACTCGTTGGGCCACGCATGGTGCACCGAATGACGTAAATGCTCACCCTCATTTCTCGAATGATGGGACGCTTGCTCTAATACACAATGGTATTATAGAGAATTATGACATTCTGAAAAAAGATTTGACTTCCAAAGGATATACATTTAAAAGTGAGACTGACACAGAAGTTTTAGTTCATTTGATTGATGATATTCGCAAAAATGAAAATGTTTGGTTTGGAGAAGCATTGAGACGAGCCCTGCATCATGTTGTAGGAGCATATGCGATTGTAGTTATTTCAAAAGATGAACCGAATAAACTTGTGGCTGCAAGAAAGAGCAGTCCTCTGGTTGTGGGTATTGGAAATGAAGGCGATTTTTACCTCGCTTCAGATGCCACGCCGATCGTTGAATACACAAAAAATGTCGTTTACCTTGAAGATGAGGAGATTGCAATAGTCGATTTGGTGGAAGGACTTCGCATTTACAACATTGGAGATCAAGAAAAAACTCCTTACGTGCAACAATTAGAATTGGAACTTGAAGCACTCGAAAAAGGGGGATATGAGCATTTCATGATTAAGGAAATCAATGAACAACCTAGATCGATTCAAGATTGTTTTAGAGGACGATTAAATGCGACAGAGGGTTGGGTTTCTCTTGGAGGAATTCGCGATTACGAACAAAAAATGATTAATTCTAATCGATTGATTATCGTGGCGTGTGGAACTTCTTGGCATGCTGGATTGGTTGGTGAATATTTAATCGAAGACCTTGCTCGAATCAATGTTGAAGTTGAATATGCCAGTGAATTTCGCTACCGAAACCCAATTATTACTGAAAATGACATTGTAATTGCTATTTCACAGTCAGGAGAAACGGCTGACACCTTGGCCGCTTTGGAGTTGGCTAAGTCTAAAGGAGCAACAATTCTCGGGATTTGTAATGTGGTTGGATCTTCCATTTCGCGCATTACAGATGCAGGTTCATACACACACGCAGGTCCGGAAATTGGGGTGGCATCAACAAAAGCATTTACAGCACAAGTTACGATTCTAACGCTAATGGCTTTGTCCCTAGGTCATAAAAAAGGAACCATAAGTGATTCTAAGTTTCATACATTATTGGCTGAATTGGAAGCCATTCCAGATAAAGTCAAGACTGTTTTGGAATCGAATAAAGCAATTGAGAAAATAGCAGAGGAATATAAGAATGCATCTAATGCTCTTTATTTAGGAAGAGGCAGTTCTTTCCCAGTTGCACTTGAAGGTGCTCTGAAGTTGAAAGAAATTTCGTACATCCATGCAGAAGGTTATCCAGCTGCTGAAATGAAACATGGTCCTATCGCACTGATAGATGAAAATATGCCAGTATTTGTAATCGCAACTCATGGTAATTCATATGAGAAAGTTGTATCGAATATTCAGGAAGTTAAGGCTCGAAAAGGGAAAATAGTTGCAATTGTAACAGAAGGAGATACGCATGTGAAGGAGTTAGCTGACCATACGATTGAGATTCCAGAGACTGATGAGTTTTTGGTTCCCCTTTTAGCAACGATCCCATTTCAGTTACTTTCTTATCATATTGCTGTTATGAGGGGTTGTAATGTAGATCAACCAAGAAATTTGGCTAAATCAGTTACGGTAGAGTAGAACGAACGGGTATTTGGTTGGTCTGCTCGGCTGTTCCTTGAAGCTGCCGCCGATTATCGGTGTTCATAAGCGCTGAAAAATTGTCAACAACTTTAAGCCGAAAGATTTTTTTCTTTGGGCTTTTTTGGTTTGTTTAGTTGTTACTAACAAATTAAAATGAAATCTCTAAAAATTACTAATAAACTGTTCTTTATTTCTTCGTGCTTTGTGCTTTTATCAATTGGGAATTACTATTCACAAAGAACATTTAAATGCGCTTATTGCCACTTATATGGCGAATCACGTTTTATAGTTAAAAAAGTTAACTACGAATTTATATGTTCAGATCTTCGAGGGGTAATTTTTGCTGATTTCAATAATATAACTTGGTGTAGTTGTGAATGTGCACAAAGCGATCAAAGAAATGCAAAATTCTTCAGCTTTAACAATAAAAGTTATAATGAGCGCAAAAGAATTACTGACGAGGAAGAAAGAATTAAGATTGAAGCACAAAAGAAAAATGAAGATGAGCGAGCGAGAGTTCAAAAAGAGCGCGCGCAAATGGCTGCAATAAAAAAGGCAGAAGAAGAAGAAAGAAATCGAGAAATAGAAAATGAAAGACGTGAAAGGGAAAAAAAACAGGCCATAAAATTACAACAAGAAAAATTGATAGAAGACAAGAGAAAACAGGAACAATTAAAAGAGGACGAACTTCGTGCAAAAGCATCATACGAGGCTTATTTAGCAGAAAAAGCTGAAGAGGAAAAAGCAAACCAAGCGATATTGAATAATTTAAAAAAATCTTCAAAGATCTATATTCCTTCAGAATTAATAGAAGCTGTTTTGGGAAGTAAATCTATGATTAATAGTGGAATAGAAGGAGTTTTTATGCCTGAATATAGCGTTAAAGGTCAAACGAGTATCAAATTAATCGGTAAAGTTGTTCTAAGTGACGGACATTACTATTTAGAGGATCAGAATAATTCAAAAAGTCTCTTTGGAAAAATTAAATTTAGTTCACACTCCAACATAGCTGAATGTTCTGGCTCAAACATTAAAAATTTCAAGAAAAAGGTGATTACTTTGTGCTGCTTTGTAGACTATCAAAATAGTAATTTAGAAATTAGCTCATGGGAACTTGAAAGTTTAAATACCATGTATAAGTGTCTCGAAGAGTTATGGGAATTTGACAATGATAAGTTTAATAATGAGTTAAATGACGAAAATTTAAATCTAATGCCGCAAACAAGAGAGGAGAAAATCAGAGAACTCATGAGAAATTGAAGGAAACAAAAACCCGACATCAGAAAAAGAAGTTGAATTCGATTCCTGATTAAGTGTTTATTTTTAGATCTAAATATCTACTAAGCGTACCTTTGTTGCATGAATTAGCCGGATTTTATTCAAACAAGTATACCACATGGTAAAGCATATTTTCGGTTTTTGTTTCAACTTTGTGAACAATTCATTGAGCTTTCCATACATTATTGGAATTTAAAAACTTCTGTACCACTGCAACATAGTAACCGGAACAGGAAAAGCTTCACCGTCAGTAATAATTCCTGTAAAACCAAATTGAAAGGCATTTCCGTCTTTAACATGAAATCGTATTCCAGGAATTAAAAGTGCAACACCACCAGTTTTATATCTAATTCCATAATTGGTTATTTTTCTTGCCGGAACTATAAATGAATCAAAAACCAAGCTGACTTTTCTTCCAATTTTGGTCATTCCTGCAAATGATAAAAGGAAGCGACCATTAATTTCTCCATCAAAACCAATGGCGCCATATCCTCCAGAAAATGCCATATTATGAGTTCTGTTACCAACTGAAATAGACGCAAACGGGAGTGCTAAACCACCCGTAACACCGATGTTCGGAAATGCAAGCCAAGAGGTAGTTCCAAGAATTGCTCCAAAACACCCATGTACGGATTTGCCTACATCGAAACTGTATTTTGCCGTGCCAAGAAGTGGGGTAGCAAACCAGGATGTCATTACGCCAAGTCCAAGTTTATCGGTTATGGCAAACTGCACGTCTGGACCAAACCAGTTCCATTGAATGTAATTCTCTCCTTTTTTTAAAGGTAACCCATTCGTTGTAATGAAATACCGAGTAGCAAATTTATCTTCACCGACATAATCCCCTTTGATATTAAATTCATCCGATGAAATAGCCGTAATCTTCTTTACGGCATATTGCGGAATATAGACGTCTCGATTTTCGGCAGTTCTCAGTAAAATTTCTCATGCATCATTTTTGATTATAAACCCAATGAGCTCATTGACATCATTTGTAATAATTTTATACAAGGTCGAATCTTTTACTTCGACAGAGTCAGGTTTTACTTGAGCGCATATCTGAGAAGAACTTATCGTTACGATAAAAAAGATAAAAATGTAAAATGCTTTCATATTAAGAATCGAAAATAAATATAAAAATATTAATTTTTACAAAGACTTGAATTTCGAAAAGGCAAAAAACTCGTTTCAGTATTGCTTTATTGAGCAACTTTATTATCTTTATGTCGTCTTCAAATGAAAATATTATTTTGAAACAATTTTCATTCGCTATACTTTTTTTTCTATTGACGTCTAATGTAACAAGTCAAGTTACAGCGGCGGATTGCATCAATGCTGTAAATATCTGCCAAAATGCAAATTTTGCTATCGATCCGAATGGACCCGGCGCAGTTGCAGATTTTCAATCTGGTACTATTTCAAATCCTTCCACGAATCCTGCATCAGGAAATTCTGGTTGTTTGTTAGGTGGTGAAATAAATCCAACTTGGATGGTGATAAATATTGCAGGAACTGGAACACTTCAGTTCTCACTTGGACAAGACAATGGTTTAGGATGTTTTGATTGGATTATGTGGCCATACACTGCAAATGGCTGCACTCAAATCTTAAATAATCAAATAGCTCCAGTACGATGCAATTGGAATGGTGCTTGTGAGGGGTATACAGGGATAGCAAATCCTCTTCCCGCTGGAGGCGACCCAAGCAATTTTGAACCACCGTTAAATGTAACTGCAGGGCAACAATACCTATTGTGTCTATCAAATTACAGTAGTCAAACCACTAATGTTCCTTTAAACTTTTTTGGAACAGCAAATGTTAGTTGTAATACCGTTTTACCTGTTACAATAAATAACTCTACCATTTGTCCAGGCCAGTCAGCTAACCTTACGGCTACAGCAGTAGGAGCAACTTCTTATTTGTGGACCCCGGGAGGTCAAACAACAGCTTCGATAACAGTTTCACCTGGTTCAACTACTACGTATACATGCACTGTAAACGGAACGGCACCAAATGGAGGAACTTCCACGGGTGTTTCTACGGCAACGGTTACTGTTTTAGCTTCTAATGATCCACAATGCGGTTGTACAGTAACGGCATCTAACAATGGTCCTGTTTGTGAGGGTTCTACCTTCAATCTTTCAGCTAGTAATGTTACTGGTGGCACTTACGCTTGGACCTTAGCAGGTAACTCCATAGGAAATACTCAAAATGTCACTAATTTACCTGCAACTGCATCGGGAAGTTACCCATTTACCGTAACAGCGACAGATAATTCTGGTCATGTATGTATAGGAACTACAACGGTTGTTATTAACCCTCTACCGAATGTTTCCGCAGGATCTGATCAAACAATTTGTTTGGGTAATTCTGTAACACTTTCAGGTTCAGGTGCTACAACTTACCAATGGACAGGTGGTATTCAAAATGGAGTAGTATTTACACCGAATTCAAATTCGATTTATACAGTCACTGGAACCGATGTTAATGGTTGCGTAAATTCCGATGATGTTAGTGTAACTATACTTTACGCTCAAATGCCTTCAATTACACCAAGTATTACAGTGGGTTGTGTTCCTTCAACCATTATTTTTACCAACAATAACTCAACCGCTCAAAATTGTCAATGGTCTTTTGGTAATGGTACAACAAGTATTGAATGCGGTAGCCAAACTGCAACATATGGTCAGGTTGGCTGTTACGATGTTTCCTTAACTCAAACCGACAGTCAAGGTTGCGATACCACAGTAACATTTAACGATATTGTATGCATTGAGGATGTGAAAGCTGAGTTTTATGTGAATCCAGGATCAATAGGCCCAGGAAATTCAACTGTTAGTTTTTATAATGTTTCTGCAGGAGGACAAGATTATTTTTGGGATTTTGGAGATGGTGAGACTTCCGCTGCATTCGAACCTTCACACGATTATTCCACAAGCTTGCAAACAGGTTATGTCGCTACATTAGTTGCAATTTCTCAAGCGGGATGTATTGATAGCACCACAATGCCAATTTCGTATGAGGAACAGTTAATATTTTACGTCCCAAATTCCTTCACACCGGATGCAGATGAGCATAATCAATTATTTACACCTGTTTTTACTTCA
Organism: uncultured Lishizhenia sp.; assembly: GCA_964534395.1. Classification (GTDB taxonomy): domain Bacteria; phylum Bacteroidota; class Bacteroidia; order Flavobacteriales_D; family Crocinitomicaceae; genus UBA952. The sequence goes on along the minus strand of CAZHOW010000004.1, from coordinate 46,737 downwards.
GGATTTGCCCCAAACAATTTTGAAATGACAATTTACAATCGATGGGGAGAAGTAATTTTTGAATCACGAGATCACACCAAGGGATGGGATGGTTCTTATGGATTAAAAGGTGGAGTAGTTCAAGCGGGATTATATACTTGGATTATCCGATACAAACCGAAAAATACAGATGAAAAACTAATTGTTAATGGCTTCGTAAATGTCTTGAGATAAAATACTTTTTCCATATTATACTAAAAAAGCTACCATTTGGTAGCTTTTCATTTTTTAACGGTAAATTGTATTTTACTTTTCAGAAGTTAAACTCGCTTTCAAAAACTCACGATTCATTCTCGCAATATTTTCAAGAGAAATTCCTTTCGGGCACTCTACCTCACAAGCACCTGTGTTTGTACAGTTTCCAAAACCTTCTTCATCCATCTGACGAACCATATTCAATACGCGTTCTTTCGCCTCAACTTTACCCTGAGGAAGAAGTGCGTATTGAGAAACTTTAGCTCCGACAAATAACATTGCTGAGCCATTTTTACAAGTTGCTACGCACGCGCCACATCCGATACATGCAGCAGCTTCAAAAGCCTTATCTGCATCGGTCTTAGGAACGGGAATTGCATTCGCATCCATCGTTCTTCCAGAAGTATTAACTGAAACGAATCCTCCTGCTTGTTGAATTCGATCAAAAGAACTACGGTCAACAACTAAATCTTTAACGATTGGAAATGCTGCAGATCTCCATGGCTCAACATAAATTGTATCACCATCGTTGAACATACGCATATGTAATTGGCAAGTAGTTGTACCTGTATCTGGTCCGTGTGCACGACCATTGATATACAAAGAACACATTCCGCAAATTCCTTCTCGACAATCGTGATCGAATGCAACTGGTTCTTTTTGTTGGTTAATCAACTGCTCGTTCAACTGATCTAGCATCTCTAGAAAAGAGCTGTCAGTTGAAACGTTGTCCAATTTGTAGGTTTCTAAAGAGCCTTTTGCTTTATTATTTTTCTGTCTCCAGATTTTAAGCGTTATATTGATGAACTTTGAGGCCATAATTCCTTACTTATAATTATTTATAATTTCTTGCTGCTATCTTAATAAACTCGTATTTTAATTCTTCTTTATGCAAAGTGGCTTTTGTTGCCTCTCCACCTGCGTATTCCCAAGCAGCTGCATATTTGAAGTTTTCGTCATCACGAAGTGTTTCTCCCTCAGCATCCTGATATTCCTCTCTGAAGTGACCTCCACAAGATTCATTTCTTTGAAGAGCATCGACGGCCATCAATTGTCCCAATTCTAAAAAGTCTGCAACTCGCATCGCTTTTTCCAATTCAGGATTCAATTCATCAGATGAACCAGGAACAAATACATCTTTGTAAAATTCTTCTCTTAAAGAACGGATTTCTTCAATCGCTTCGTTTAATCCTTTTTCGTTTCTTGCCATTCCAACCTTATTCCACATAATTAAACCTAATCGTTTGTGGAAATAATCAACTGATTTTGTTCCGTTGTTGTTCAAGAAACGATTAATTGATTCTTTTACATAATTTTCGGCAGCATCAAATTCAGGTGAATCAGTAGAAATTTTACCTGTTCGGATTTCATTTGCCAAATAATCAGAAACAGTATAAGGAAGAACGAAATATCCATCAGCTAAACCTTGCATTAATGCCGATGCACCCAATCTATTAGCTCCGTGATCAGAAAAGTTGGCTTCCCCTGCAATAAAACATCCTTCAATCGTGCTCTGTAGATTGTAATCAACCCAAACGCCACCCATTGTGTAGTGAACTGCCGGATAAATCTTCATTGGAGTTTCGTATGGATTTTCATCGGTAATCTTCTGATACATTTGGAAAAGGTTTCCATATTTCTCTTCTATCCATTTTTTACCAAGTTCCAAAATACGCTCCTCAGATGGACTATGTTCACCTTTTGCGTAAGCAGCTTGACGACCTTTACTTTTAATTTCTGATGAAAAATCAAGGTAAACTCCCTCGTTTGTATCATTTGCTTCTATTCCATAACCTTCGTCACATCTTTCCTTGGCTGCGCGCGAGGCAACGTCACGAGGAACCAAGTTTCCAAATGCAGGATATCTTCTCTCTAAGAAATAATCTCTTTCTTCTTCTGGTATTTGAGTAGGTTTTAATTTTCCAGCGCGAATTGCTTCAGCATCTTCTTTTTTCTTCGGAACCCAGATTCTACCTGAGTTTCTCAACGATTCAGACATTAATGTCAATTTCGATTGATTTGTTCCATGAACAGGAATACAAGTTGGGTGAATCTGAACGAAACATGGATTTGCGAACAAAGCTCCACGTTTATGAACTTTCCAAGCAGCAGAAACATTACTTCCCATCGCATTTGTCGACAAGAAATAAACGTTCCCATAACCTCCTGATGCGATAATAACTGCGTGTGCTGAATGTCTTTCGATTTCACCAGTAACTAAATTACGAGCAATAATTCCTCTTGCTTTTCCATCCACAACTACTAAGTCCATCATTTCGTGGCGATGATACATTTTTACTCGTCCAAGACCAACTTGACGAGATAAAGCCGAATACGCTCCTAAAAGTAATTGTTGTCCGGTTTGTCCAGCAGCGTAAAAAGTCCGTTGAACTTGCGTACCACCGAAAGAACGGTTGTCCAATAGACCTCCGTATTCACGAGCAAAAGGAACACCTTGAGCTACACACTGATCAATTATATTTCCTGATACTTCTGCTAATCGATGAACGTTTGCTTCTCGAGCTCTATAATCTCCACCTTTAATCGTATCGTAAAACAATCTATAAACCGAGTCGCCATCATTTTGGTAGTTCTTTGCAGCGTTAATCCCTCCTTGAGCCGCAATTGAGTGTGCACGCCTTGGTGAATCTTGAAAACAAAATGCTTTTACATTATAGCCCATTTCACCAAGAGAAGCAGCAGCTGCACCTCCTGCTAATCCTGTCCCAACAACGATTACATCAATTTTCGGTCGATTGTTAGGCGCAACCAACTTCATGTTATTTTTGTGGTTAGTCCATTTATCCGCAATTGGACCTTCTGGTATTCTGGAATTTAATTTTGACATAATGCTAAATTTCCTAAGATTTCAAATAAATTAATATTGGAATGATTGCGAAAAGAGCAGGAACAAGTACTGCGAATCCCTTTCCTAAAGATTTTATAAGTGGATTCCATTTTGCATGATTAACACCTAATGATTGGAAAGCTGATGCGAATCCATGCCATAAATGAAATCCTAGTACAAGCATGGAAATAGTATAAAATAAAACTCCTAACAGTGCTGAACTGTTGGATTTGCTAAAAAATTGAATTACAACGGTATGCAAATCACGGTATCCTTCACCGATTTTAATATTTGTGCCTTTATAAAATAACTCAGTTCCTTTTTCTTCAATTCCTTTCTCGTCTTTCGGTATAGGTTGAATCGTCGGAACGTGCGTATAATAAAAGGTTTCATTAGCTAAGGCTGGATTTGGTTGATCTGAAGTAATTTTGTATGTGTGTAATGGAACATCTTCCTTAATTTTCATTTTCCACCAGAAATTAGCCATATGTGTTGCGATGAAAACTAAAATTAATGTCCCTAAAACTGCCATCCATCGAGATGGAAGAGACGAATTTGCACTTGGGTTTGAATAGGCATAATTTACTGGTCTTGCTTTTTTATTTTGAATAGTCAACATAAAACCATCGATCGCATGAAAAATGATGGATGCATATGTTACGTAGGATAAGATTTTTATAAAAATGTTGTGTCCCATAAAATAGGCATATTCATTGAATGCCCTTCGGCCTTCTTCGCCTGTTTTCATAATGAGCTGTAAATTTCCAAGAAGATGCCCGACCAAGAACGTGCACAGAAATAGACCTGTCAAAGCCATCCAATATTTTTTAGCAATTGACGATTTTAATAATGCAGTATTACTCATAATTACTTTTTGTTTGTAATGATTACAAATTTAAACCTAAGAACAATTGAATTTTCATTTAGTTTTTATTTAAAATCATTTTAAATAAGAAAATAAATGGTTGAATCCAGATGAATTCAATTTTTTTAAAAGAATGATTTGGTTTTTATACGTATCCTTTGTCTTTAGCCCAACTGCTTAATTGTGCAGCGTTAGACATATCCAATTTCTTGAGGATGTTATGACGATGAGTTTCTACCGTTCTATGAGAAATAAAAAGTTTATCAGCTATTTCTTTAGAAGACATTCCCGTTGCAATTAACTTAACGATTTCAATCTCTTTCATTGTCAGTTCTTTTTTGCTTTCTGAGGAATCAACGTTCAATAGAGAGGTAAAGTAGCGATCCTTAATATCAGAAGCGATAAAAACTTCACCACGATGAACTGTGTGAATGGCGTCTATCAACTCACTCTTAGAAGTGTTTTTTGTCAAATATCCTTTTGCACCAATAGAAAGAAACTTTTTTACGTACGTAATATCATCATGAAGAGATAATCCAATTACACGTGTTTTGGGTAAACTATTGTTGATTTTATCTGTGGCATCAAATCCACTACCTGCGCCTAGGTTTATATCCATTAATACAATTTCAGGCTTGTAGATCATAGCCTTGTCATAAGCTTCGTCAACATTGTCGGCTGTTCCAACTACCGAAATATTAGGAGCATCCTTTAAAAGTGAAACCCAAGCTTCGCTTATAAGTTTGTGGTCATCTACGATTAGAACTTTAATTACAGTTTCCATATAACGTAAAGTTAACGGATTTTATGCATTCAAAGCCTCTGCACCACCAACAATTTCCAAAATCTCATTAGTAATTGCCGCCTGACGGGCTTTGTTATAGCTAAGTTTCAATGTTTTTTGAAGTTCCTTGGCATTATCAGTCGCTTTGTGCATTGCTGTCATTCTTGCTCCATGTTCTGCGGCGAAGGAATCTCTAATCGCTTTAAATAACTGGATTTTTAATGATTTTGGAATCATGTCAGCGACTATTTCATCTTTCGAAGGTTCAAAAATGTAATCTCCTGTTGAACTTTGATTTTCCTGAACTGTTGGAATAATTGGTAAAAATTGTTCTATTTCAACAACCTGAGCAGCCGCGTTGACAAAACGGTTGTAAACCACAACCACTTTATCGTATTCTTTCGCGGTAAATCCACGCATTAATTCATTTGCAACAGCTGAAACTCGTTCAAAGCTCAAATCAGAATAAATATCTTCAAGTGGTTCAAGTGTTGAATTGATAAAATAGTTTGGTGTTCGCTTGTAAACGTCTTTGATTTTTTTACCCAAACAAAGTAATTGAACATTTTTACCTGCGTATTCCTCATTAATCAAATGTCCTACGCGTTTGATAATATTATTGTTAAATCCACCACACAAACCACGATTTGAAGTGATTCCAACAATCAATATATTTTTTGCTTCACGTTGCTCTGAATAAACATTTTCAGAAAGATCCAAAGTAGCACTTAAATTCCCAAGAATTTCCTTGATTTTTGCAGCATAAGGACGCATTTGAGTAATTGCATCTTGAGCACGCTTTAATTTCGCAGCAGATACCATTTTCATCGCAGAAGTTATCTGCATCGTGGAACCAACTGAGGTAATTCTATTTCGTATTTCCTTTAAATTTGGCATCTTTTTGAGTTAAAAGTGAAACATTAAGAGTTTAGAGTAATTTAACTTTAAACTCTTCACTTTTCATTCTTCACTATTAGTTAATATTTATCAGCTACTTCTTTCGCAACTTTAGTCAAAACGGCTTCGATTTCATCCGTATATTTTCCAGCCTTCAAAGCAACAAGTGTATCTGCGTGCTTCGCTTCAAGAACAGTTAAAAATTCTTTTTCAAATGTCTTAACTTGGTTTACTGGAACTCGTTGAATCAATCCTTTTGTTCCGACATAAATAATTGCAATTTGCTTTTCAACTGGATAAGGATCTCCTTCACGTTGTTTCAAAATTTCAACATTACGAGCACCTTTGTCAAGAACAGATTTCGTTGCAGCGTCCAAATCAGAACCAAACTTCGCAAACGCTTCCAATTCACGATATTGAGCTTGGTCTAATTTCAATGTTCCCGCTACTTTCTTCATCGACTTAATTTGAGCTGAACCTCCAACGCGTGATACCGAAATACCTACATTAATTGCAGGACGAATACCAGAGTTGAATAAATCAGACTCCAAGAAAATTTGTCCGTCTGTAATTGAAATCACGTTCGTTGGAATATAAGCAGAAACGTCTCCCGCTTGTGTTTCAATAATTGGAAGTGCTGTTAACGAACCACCACCTTTTACGATTCCTTTCAAAGATTCAGGTAAGTCATTCATTTGTTTAGCAATGTTGTCATCAGCAATCACTTTCGCCGCTCTTTCTAATAAACGAGAGTGAAGGTAAAATACGTCACCTGGATACGCCTCACGACCTGGAGGACGACGAAGTAACAATGAAACTTCACGGTAAGCAACAGCTTGCTTCGATAAATCATCATAAACGATTAATGCTGGTTTTCCTGAATCACGGAAAAATTCTCCGATAGCAGCACCAGTCATTGGCGCATAAAACTGCATTGGAGCAGGATCAGAAGCATTTGCAGCAACAACAGTTGTATAAGCCATGGCACCTGCATCTTCTAATTTCTTAACGATACCTGCAACTGTTGAACCTTTTTGACCAATTGCTACATAAATACAGTAAACAGGCTCTCCACGATCAAAAAACTCACGTTGGTTAATAATCGTATCGATTGCAACTGTTGTTTTACCAGTTTGACGGTCACCAATGATTAACTCACGCTGACCACGACCAATTGGAATCATCGCGTCAACTGCTTTGATACCCGTTTGTAAAGGCTCGTTAACTGGCTGACGGAAGATAACCCCAGGAGCTTTACGCTCAATTGGCATTTCATATAATTCTCCTAAAATTGGACCTTTACCGTCAATTGGTTGACCTAACGTGTCTACAACGCGTCCAACCATACCGTCACCAACTTTAACAGAGGCAATTTTACCCAAACGACGAGCAGTATCACCTTCTTTTACACTTGATGATCTTCCAAGCAATACAGCTCCTACGTTATCCTCTTCCAAGTTAAGTGCAATTCCTTGCATTCCTCCTTCGAATTCGATAAGCTCACCGTATTGAACACCGTTCATACCATAAATACGTGCAATTCCGTCTCCAACTTGAAGAACTGTTCCAACTTCTTGTAATTCTGCTTCTGAGCGAAAACCTGAAAGTTGTTCTCTTAAAATTGCGGAAACTTCTGCTGGTTTGATATCTGCCATCTTTTTAGCTATTTAATTATAATATTATTTCGTTAATTCTTGTTTCATTCTAGTCAATTGACTTGCCACTGAAGCGTCAATTTGTTTGTCGCCCATTCGAACGATAAATCCACCTATTAAATCTTTGTCTACCAATTCTTCAACTTCTAAAGTTCCTTTTACAGAAGAACTAATTTTATTCATGATAACTTCCCTAGTTTTTGAATCAAGTGCCGTTGCGCTTGTGATAGATACTTGAACAATTCCACGTAATTCTTTCAATTGGGAAATGAATGATTTTGCGATTTCTGTTATAAGTCTTTCTCTGCCATTCTTCGTAATCAATCCAATGAATGAGAGACTAAGTGTATCAAAGTCGGAAAACAACTCGTTCAAAACATTTATTTTCTTATCAACTTTAATAACCGGTGAGTTTAAAAACACTTGAAAATCATGTGTTTGACTCGCAGCTTGAATAATAGCAGTCATATTGGCATTGACAACATCGAGCTTATTTTGCTCCTGAGCTAATTCCAAAAGTGCTTTTGCGTAACGTCCTGCTGATTTGGTTGACTTCATAATTAATTCAAGTTGATATCACCTGCCAATTTATCAGCCAATGCTTTTTGTTTATCGTCTGAAGATAATTCCCCACGAACAACTTTTTCAGCGATTTCCAATGATAGAACGGCAACATGATTTTTCAATTCAGCCATTGCAGCTGCTTTTTCGTTGTTAATAGACTGACGAGCAGCTTCAACAATTTTTTCAGCTTCCACTTTTGATTTTGATTTTGCTTCTTCAATCATTCGATTTGAAACCTCTTTAGCTTCTTTCAAAATTGAATCACGCTCAGCTCTTGCTTCTTTCAAGATTTTCTCATTTTCTGCTTGAAGCGATTGCATTTCAGCTTTTGTCTTTTCAGCCAATTCTAATGCTTCCGTAATTTTTTGTTCACGTGTGTTAACCGCTGATAAAATCGGTTTCCAAGCAAATTTCGCTAATAAGAACAAAAGACAGCAAAATACTAATCCTGTCCAAAATAACAAACCAAAATCAGGTAATACTAAATCCATTTTATATCTTGTTTAATTCGTTTTCAAAAAATATCCTGTCGCCGCCAACCGCATTGACAGGATATAAAATTACTGCTTCGCTCCTAGTAGACCAACTACTACTCCAAAAAGCGCAACACCTTCGATAAGTGCCGCTGCAATGATCATCGCTGTTTGAATTTTTCCGGCTGCTTCCGGATTACGAGCGATACCTTCTACTGCAGAACCACCGATTCTTCCAATTCCAAGACCAGCACCCAATACTGCGATGCCTGCTCCAATTGCTGCTATACTACCCCACATAACTATATATATTTAAAGGTTACTAAACTAATGGTGCGCTTCTTCAACAGCAGCTCCAATAAACAATGCTGATAACATCGCGAAAAGGAACGCCTGTAAAAAGGCCACCAACAACTCCAAAATCGAAATAAACAAAGCCATTGGAACAGACAAACCGCCCCAAGCAACGTTTTTATTTATAAAGATGATGGAAATAAGTGCTAAAACGATAATGTGTCCTGCAGTAATGTTCGCGAACAAACGAATCATCAATGCGAAAGGCTTTGTTAAAACACCAATCAATTCAATTGGCATCATGAAGAATTTCATTGGAACAGGAACTCCAGGCATCCAGAATATGTGTCCCCAATAATTTTTATTACCTGAGAAAACAGTAACTAATAAGGTGCAAACAGCTAAAAATAGAGTCACCGAAATATTACCAGTTAAATTCGCTCCACCCGGAAGAAATGGAATCAATCCCAACATGTTATTCAACCAAATGAAGAAAAATACGGTTAATAAATAAGGAACATATTTATTGTATTTGTGGTGATCGATGTTTGCTTTTGCAATGTCGTCACGAACCATAACGATTATAGGTTCTAAAAATTTAGCAATTCCTTTCGGCGCAACTGCCCCATTCTTTTTGTAAAAACGAGCAACACTCAATAGGATTATTAAAATAAGCGCTGCACCCATAAATAAGGAAAGGACATTCTTCGTAATTGAAAAATCCATCGGTTTTGCGTTGGAAAGATGACCATTGTGCATGTGCAAATTACCGTTTTTCATTTTGTAAATCTTCTCATGGAAAAGTGCGTAACCAGCTGCTGGACCTGTACCTTTCATAATATGGTGAACAGTGCTATCCTTATCTGTTAAAGTAACTTCTTCGCCGTGATAAAAGTGCTTTGAACTAAACGTTTTTAAACCATTATCTAAAAGAATTACGGGAAGATAAATTGAAGTCCCACCATGTTCAGGGCCGAATAAATGCCATTCGTGAGCATCTTTAATGTGATGCATTATCATTTCACTCACATTAAATTCTTCTTTTTTCTCATTCCCAAAAGCAAAATGGAAGGTTCCTAAAAATACAAAAAAGAAGGTCAAATTTTGAACTAAGAAACGGAACTTATTTGCTTTTTGCATTGAGATAAATTTTGTGGTCTCTGAAAAATTTTTGCAAATGTAGGTAAACTTTCGAAAGTGACAATTTAATTTTTCAATTTTCATTTCTTTTTTGGCGCAATGCTTTGTTTGCCTTAATTCCGATCATTAATGCAACTCCGGTGGCAAAAAAACCGATAGTTCCATAAATCCAGTTCATCGTATTTTTTAAGACAACTATAAATACGATAATTACCAAAAATAGAGTCGCCAATTCGTTCCAAAGTCGAAGCTGGTTTCCTGACCATTTGTAAATTCCAAGTTTGAATCGATTCATAATTCTTTGACACCAAAAGTGGTAAATTAAAAGTAAGAACACGAATCCCAGTTTAAGGTGCATCCAAGGAGATGACAGGTAGTAATTGGAATTTAAAACTATCATCCAGGTTCCGAAAACAACAGATAGAATCATAGCTGGAGTTGTAATAATCCACCATAATCGACTTTGCATTATTTGAAGTTGCTTTTGTAAAATCGATTTTTCTGGCTCAGATTTCAGATTGGCTTCTGCATCATAAATGAATAGACGAACCATGTAGAAAAGCCCTGCGAACCAACTAACTACAAAAATGATATGAAGCGCTTTGACAACATCAAAAGTCATGATGCAAAATTAAACCTTTATTGCATTTATTTCGATTCTGAGTTTGTTCAAATGAAAAATTGAGCTTAATATTGTCTTATCACTCGATTATGAAGTCTTTCTTTTTGTTTTGGATAAGTTTTACTTCGGCTTTCTACTATGGACAAGCAAAGTTTCTTTCTATTGAAGGTTATTATCAAGGAAAAAATGTAATTGTCTCGAATCCACCGCTTTCAGATGGCTATGGTTATTGTGTTTACAAAGTAACCGTAAATGGCGATATTCTTCCGGCGACTATCCAAATGGCAAATTTCGAAATTGACTTCGCACTTTTTCGTTTGAAAAAAGGAGATAAAGTTTTTATCGTCTTGGAACATGCTGAAAATTGTACTCCGCGTTTTATGAATCCTCAAGTCCTGTTGCCAAAGAGTACATTTGAATGCACAACCATAAATTGCAATAATGAAGGGCTTTTAAAATGGTCCACAAAAAACGAGGAAGGTGTTTTAGATTTCAAGGTTGAGCAATATCGATGGGATCGTTGGGTTGAAGTAGGATTAGTAAAAGGTGCTGGAACAAGAGAGAATCACAGTTATACATTTCAAATAACCCCGCATTCAGGTAAAAATACCATTCGTGTTTCCCAAACTGATAACACAGGTGAGACTCGATCATCAAAACAAGTAAGTTTTAATTCGCCTTTGCCGAAAGTAAAAAAGACACCGGCTCGCGTTTCGGACTATATTTATTTCAAAGCGAACGGAAAAAGCGTAAAAACGAAGTTTGAGATTTATGATGCCTATGGAAATCTCCTAAAGACCGGATTTTCAGATTCAATTGATTGCAGAAATTTGGTTAATGGAGTTTACTTTATCAATTATGATAATACTTCAGAAAAATTTATACGATCGGAATAATGATTAAAAAAATAGAACATCTTGGTATTGCGGTAAAGGATTTAAATGCTTCAATTCAGCTATACGAAACACTTTTTCACACGGAATGCTACAAAATTGAAGCTGTTGAAAGTGAAGGCGTAAGAACCGCTTTTTTTCAAGTAGGGGACTCAAAAATTGAACTTTTGGAGGCAAGTAACCCAGAATCACCTATTGCTAAGTTTTTAGAAAAAAAAGGTCCAGGATTTCATCATGTTGCTTTTGAAACATCAGATATCGATTCTGAGATTCAGCGTTTGATTAATGAAGGTTTCGAATTAATTCATAAGACTCCGAAAGACGGCGCTGACAATAAGCGAATCGCGTTTTTGCATCCCAAAGCCGTTGATGGATTGTTATTGGAATTGTGTCAAGAAAAAAGCGCGTAGAATTCTCCTTCAGATTGATAAAAATGTGTATTAAGTCCTGCTTTTTGAGCGCCTTCAATATGTTGTGGACTATCATCAATAAATAAAGTTTTTTCGGGGTTTAATTTGTTTTCTTCAATCACCCACTGAAATGTCTCAACATCTGGCTTCCGCTTTCCAATTTCAAAAGATAAATACACGTTTTCGAATAATTCATTAAACCTAAGATTTGAAACATTATTCCAATTTCGGTAAACGATTGGCATGTGAATTTCATTGGTGTTACTCAATAAAAACGTTTGATGTGTTTCCCGAATTTGATCAAGTAATTCGATTTTTTTCAATGGAAAACTTCCCAACATCGCATTCCAAGCGCTAACAATTTGGTTTGGAGTAACACCCTTGGGAACAACATTCATTAATTTATTGATAAAATGTTGACCTGAAATTTCACCTTTTTCGAATGCATCGAAGAGTGATTCTTGCTGCATTTGATTGTAATGTTGCTGGAAGTCTAACACTCCTAATTCTTGAAAAGCGTTAGTAGTTGCTTGATAATCAATATCGATTAGGACGCCTCCCAAGTCAAAAATGATTGTTTCGAATTGTTTTAACTTCTTCACATGGCAAAAATAGTTCATTGAATTTTATTTAAACGTAATCTAAATAGTGTATTTATGACAATTCTATGACATTCATTAATTATTCAGAACCGAAATTTGTAGTAACGAATGAAAATTGTGCAGACTGGATTAAACATATTGGCTTTTACGCACAGAAACTTGGATGTTAGTAAAATTGGTTTACTGCACATTGATAAATCGGATCAACCAGATCGGCTCGGTGAATTGAAAACTAAATTAGATTTAGTTGAACTGTGTTTTCTCAGCACCTGCAATCGAGTTGAGTTTACTTTTGTTTGTGATTACGAATGGCAAGAGGAACATACTTTTAATCTGCTTTCAACACTTTATCCAAATTTAAGTGGGTCTCAAATTTCCGATTTTTCAAATCATGTTGAGCACTATGCCGAATACAACGCGGTTGATCATGCTTTAGCAGTTGCCTCTTCAATTGATTCAATGATCGTTGGTGAACGAGAAATAATTACACAAGTAAGAACCGCTTTTGAGTTTTGCCGTGAGATTGGATTGACAGGCGATCTTATTCGTATTTTGATGAAACAAGTAATCGAAACAGCAAAGAAAGTATACACTGAAACGAGTATTGCTTCCAAACCAGTTTCTGTTGTTTCTTTGGCTTATCACCAGTTGAAAAAATTCAATATTCCGCTGGATGCGCGAATTCTATTCATCGGAGCCGGTGTTACAAATACCACGATGGCTCGATTTCTAAAAAAACATGGGTTTAAGAATTTTGTAGTTTTCAATCGAACGTATGAAAAAGCACATACATTAGCGGAAGAAATTCGTGGAATTCCAATGGCACTTGCAGATTTAAAGAATTACCAAAACGGATTCGACGTCATTTTAACTTGCACAGGAGCAGATAACCACATTATCACCAAGGAGATATATGAAAGTCTTCTAGTTGGTGAAAGCAATAAAAAGATCGTTATTGACTTGGCTATACCACAAGATTTAGATCCGGAAATCATTGAAAAACATAAAATTGATTATATCTCCATTTCTCATTTGCAAGTTATTTCCAACCAAAACTTACTCGAACGAACGAAGGAGATTAAGTTTGTTGAAGAAATTTTAAGTCAAGGGAATGCGGACTTTTTTGTGCTCTTGAAAGAAAGAACCGTTGAAAGAGCTATGCGAGAAGTTCCAGAGCAAATCAAATCGATTAAGTCTGCTGCAATAAACGAGGTTTTCCGAAAAGACATTGAAAACTTAGATCCTGAGTCTCGTGAAGTGTTGGAAAAAGTGATTGGATATATGGAGAAGAAATACATTAGCGGCCCGATGTTACTCGCGAAAAAAATCATTTTGGAAAATGCCTGAAAATCGAATCATTCGAATTGGAACAAGAGGAAGTGACCTCGCCCTTTGGCAAGCGAATTTCGTTAAAGCTTCGTTGGAAAAATTTGGTCAGCAAGTAGAAATTAATATTATTCATACTCAAGGTGACAAAATTCAGGATTTGAGTTTTGATAAATTGGAAGGAAAAGGATTTTTCACGAAAGAAATAGAGCAAGCATTACTGAATAACCAAGTTGATTTGGCGGTTCATTCACACAAGGATTTGGAAACAACTTCTCCTCACGGATTAACCATCGCTGCTGTTTCGGATCGTGAGGATCCATCTGAACTACTTTTGATTCGAAAGGAATCAGTTGATCAAAATGAAAAATGGAATTTGAAACAAAATGCGATTATTGGAACTTCTTCTGCTAGGAGAAAATCTCAAATTTTAGCTCATCGTTCTGATTTAACTATTAAAGATTTACGAGGAAATGTTCCGACGCGCATCAATAAATTACGAGAAGGGAATTATGACGCTATTCTTTTGGCGAAAGCAGGCGTTAATCGCTTAGAAATTGATTTATCGGATTTGCATTGTGAAATATTAAATCCAGTTGAATTTGTTCCCGCTCCAGCCCAGGGAGTTCTTGGACTTCAAATTAGAAGTGAGGACAAAGAATTATCTAATATCCTGACCCATTTGAATCATCAAGAAACGCAAGCGCAAATTGAGATAGAACGTTCTGTTTTGAAGAAGATGGAAGGAGGTTGTCAACTTCCACTCGGTGTTTATTGTGAGGGAAAGAAGGTTCATGTTTCCTATTCAACGAATTCAAGTCTGCCTGCTAGTTACTTTATTTTTGAAAACGAAACTAACGACTTGGTTACTAACATCGTTGGGCACTTAAAATCAATCTAATTGATTAATAGCATTTTTATTTCAAGAGATTTAACCAGTTGTGGAAGTTTGATAGATTTTTGCAAACAACAGCAATTAGACTTAATAGCTCATTCTCTGATTTCATTTGAGCCAAAAGACTTTGAAGTTTCAAATTCATACGACGTCATTTTTTTTAGTAGTATTCGCTCTGCAGAGTTTTTCCTGAGAAAAGAAAAAATAGATGAATCAAAAAAAATTGCTTGCATTGGTCAAGAGACAGCTACAAAACTGCAGAACTTAGGGATGAATGTTGATTTCATTGGAATGAATTCTGGAAATCCTTCTGAAGTTGCATTTACATTCAAAGATTGGCTTGGAAATAGAATTGTTTTGATTCCTCATTCTTCTGAGAGTCTTTTTTCAATTATTGAATTCTTGAAGCCAAATCAACTTCTTTTGGTTGAGGTTTATAAAACACTTTTGGAACCTAGAATTATTCCCATTTGTGATTGCTATGTTTTTACGAGTCCTTCGAATGTGAGGGCATATCTTTTGGCGAATACTTTATCAAGTTTAAAAAATGTTATTGCGTGGGGCAAAAGCACAGAGAAGGAATTGCAATTAAAAGAAATTCCCGTCATGAAAGTGCTTCAGACGGGAACATTAATAGAATTAGAAAGTTATCTAACTTCGATTATTTGATTTTAAAGTATGCTTTAGCTTGGGCATCATTTGGATCCAAATCCAATACGATTTGCCAATATTGAATTGCCTTTTCAGGATTCTTAGCAGCTGAATTAACATAATAATCGCCGCAATATTTCGCAGATTCCATTACCATTTTCTTGTTTGAATTTGAACCGCGTTCCTCCGGCTTAACTAATTCTAATACCTTCTCATAGGATGCTTGTGCCAACCATTTTTCATTGTTTAAATCCTGTTGCAATAAGGTTCTGGCTTTCCACCAATATCCAGGAGCATATGTTGGAGAAAGTTTATTTACATGGGAGAAAGCTGTATCGGCCAAGATGTAATTTTTAGGGCCAAAATAGTATGCTTTTCCTAAGTCAAATTCTTCTGCCGGTGATAAAGTTGTTGATTGACTTTTAAACGTATAGTATTCAATCGCTTTGTCATATTTTTTAGCTTTAAAATACATTTTCGCGATATCCCCAGAAAGTTCTTTTGCTAAATCTGGATTCATTTTTGAAGCTTTTTCAAATTCAAGAATTGCCAAAGAATCAGAACCTGTTTTGCTGTAAAGTATACCTTTATTTTTAACGTCAAGCCACTGAACTTTTTCAGCAGGAGCTATGGCAAAAAATCGATCTAAAGCAGCCAATCCTTTTTTGTATCCATCGGGATCAGTTGTACATTCAATATAACTATATCCAAGCATTCTTTCTGTGTAGAAATTCGTAAATCCATTCGCGTTTAAGTTGTAGATTTCTTCTATTACTTCACAATATTGTTTCCCAAGGAACATAGCTGTTGCATAACGGTAACGAGCTTCAATGGTATTGTTTAATTTTAAGTATTTCTTCCAGTTTTCAATTGCTTTTTTAGGTTGATTGAAACGCATGTTTAATTCTGCATTTTCCCGATAAGCAGGTGCATAAGTTGAATCAACCTGTTTTGCATCATTATATTTCTTTTGTGCTTCATCTGGACTTTGAGCGCGCTGATAAATGATTGCAACACGAACAATTCCGCGAGGAGATTTGGGATTAATTTCTAAAACCTTGTTATAACTCTTAATTGCGGCAGAGGCGTTGTTAGGTGTTTTCTCATATAACGCATCACCCTGTAATAGGTAGTTTTCTTCGTTGTTTGGATCTTTCAAAATTGCTTCTTCAAGCGTTTTGATAGCTTCATCCAAATTTTTCTTCTCTGACTTAATGTAAATTGTTGCGATACCTCTTCGAACTTCAGCATTTTTAAGGTTATCTTTCTTGCCTTTTGTAGCTGTCAATGCCTTTTCAAATTCTAGTTTCGCGCCATCGATATTCCCATTCAAGTATAGCACACAGCCATTTCCAACAAGTGAAAGTGGACTGATATTGTCCATCTGAAATCCTTTGGTCCAAATCATTTTAGCAGAGTCAAGCTCACCTTTGACCATGTAATATTGACCAAAGTAAAAATAATTATCTCCGACATTCGGTTCTCTCGTGATTAATGAGTTGAAGTCATTTAAGGCATCCGAATAACGCTCGTTGTCAGTTTTACGAATCGCATCTTTAAGTGTTTGTCCAAACGTGATAAATGCAGTTAGAACAAATAGGGCAGTTAGTTTCATTTTAGTTTTTTTAAGTCTATGTTACAATTCTCTTGCCAAAATTAAAACATGAATCTGTTTTGGCAATAAAAACAACTTTTATTTTTTATTCGGTTGACATTTGGATGAGACGAATTGGTGATCGTGCAGGAACTAGTTCAGACTTTTGAATTAATAATTGACCTTTTTCACCAATCATAAAGTTAACGAAGCCCGAGTTGATTCCAGAACGTGCGCCCCAATTTATTAGCCACATTTCCCGAGTCAATGGGTATTCATATGTGTAAATTACCCCAGGATAAGGTTGAAAATAATCAGATTTGGCATTTTTAGCAACATGCATGACTTTGATGCTATCCAAGAAATTCATGACTTCAAAATCGTCTTGGTCAGAAACCCAATTCAGACCAATTACACCTATTGCATTTTCATTTTTCTTCACATAATTGATTACTTCTTCATTCGATTTTACTGCAAAAACGTTTTTTGAAAGTTTATCCGTTTTAGAAAATGCTAGTAAATAGTTGAAGTTTGCAGAACGCTGATTATCGAAAACAACGTTAATTTCTTCTTTTGAAGTTTTCCATTTTAGGATTTGTCCTTTTAGTATTTTTTGAAGTTCATCAAGCGTGATCGTGGTATCCTTATTTTTGGGATTAACAATTAAAGCGACTCCATCAATTGCAATTCTGTCGCTTCGGACTTCGATTTTTTTAGATTTGAGAATCTTTTTCTCTTTTTCGTTTAAATCCCTCGATATACAGATTGTTTTTATTTCTCCTTTATAAAATTCATCAATGATTTCGCCTTCAGCCATGTATTTTGGTTGAATGTCCGCCTTTGGAGCTTGACTTTCAAATATTTCACTTGAAGTTTCAAATAATGGTTTAAAGGATTCTTCTACAAGAATTTTGGCAATTCCGCTTTTACAACTTTCTGATTGACCGGTTTTGTTCTCTCCACCACAAGAAAAGAGAATTACAGAGGTAAGAAGGAAGATATATTTATTCATCATTGCTAGATTTAAAAAGTTTGTAGGCCCGATAGAGTCTAAAAGCCCCATAAAGAATAAAAGTAATGCTTAAAATAGTTCTTTTTGTTCCATAAATCGTATCTGATTTGAAATCTGTAAACATTAAAAAATAAGCAAAAACGAGGCAAATTAAAATGGACACTGAGGCAATTGATAGATTTACAATTTTCATCTCTTTAGTTGAAAAAAATCCCCGAAAGAAAACATCAATCGGGGATTCTAAAATTAATATTCAATAAATTATTCTAATGCGAAGCTGATCGGAAGCGTATTCCATTGGCGAACTTGTTTACCAGCATTTTTGGCTGATTTCCAATTCGGCATTTTGCTAACGACTTTAATTGCTTCTTTATCACATTCAGCACAACCTGGTATTCCGCGTACTACAGAGACATTACTTACTTGGCCATTTTTCTCGACCACGAATTTTAATGTCACTTTTCCTTGAATACCTAATTCAATTGCTGAAGGTGGATAATTCAAATTGTCCTGAATATATTTCATCATTGCCGGATAACCTCCTGGGTATTCTGCATCTTCCTCTACGAAGGTTAAAACTTCCTCAGGTTTTTCTTCTGTGACCTCTGGTTTTTTCTCCTCTCCAATAACAGGAGGGTCAAAACTATCTTCATCTCCTTCAATATCCTTAGGACCAACTTTAATGTTCTCATCAGGGATAATAACCTCATCTGGTACGTCTTGATCCACAACAACAGGTGCAATGAATTTAACCATTTTTTCTGCTGCAGGTGGTGGTTCCGTTGGAGGGGGAGGTGGTACTTCTTTATCCAATGGAGGAGCAGGAACTGTAAATGTCGTATCAGTTTTAGGTGCGTCTAGTGGTTTGTCTTTGGGTAGATTTTTTACAATCACATAGGAGGCAAATAAGGAACCAAGAAATAAAATGAATGCAAAAAGAATAATAACGAGTCTTTTTTCATAATCTCTTCTAAGCACATAGGCTCCATAGGCGCGATTTCGATGTTCAAAAACCATCTCGTTTCTGATACTAGAAGTCACTTGTTGCCAACGTCTTGCTGTAAAATAGTCATACAGCGATAGACCTGCAACCAGGGCGGCAATAACAATTGGAACTATCATATCTGTGTTATTTAAGTTTCTCTTTCAAAAGGTCAAGTTCGCTCGCCATTATCTCTACTGGAGCAACAACTCCAATCTCTGCAATTTTGAGTTCGTCTATTAAATCAATAAAGTTCTTACATGTTGCTTTATCGTCTGTCTTGATTAAGACTTTCAACGCTTGATCTTTTTTCTTCAAATCAGTCAACATATTAACATATACGCTATCCTGAATTTGTTTTTTGTCTAATTTCTTTTGAAGCTCAACTTTTCCACTTAGGACATACTCATTACCTTCTGCTAAAAGTTTTCTTACGCCATCAGGACCAAAGTTTGTTTCCTCCAACTTAGTGGGGCCTTTAGGTCCTGGTGCACTTTTCGGGTAGTATTGACCAGAGTAGTAAAATATTTTATCCTCAGACAATAGAAACGTTATTGCATTGTTAATTTTCGGACCATCAACTTCTGTTGGATCATCAATTTTCGCGGGATAAACCAAACTCATTACTTTAGGCTTGCTGAAAGTAGAGGTTAATACGAAGAAAGTAAGTAATAGGAAAGCTAAGTCAACCATCGGGGTCATGTCAACACGCGTGGAACCTTTCTTTGCTCTTTTTTTACCTTTGGAGTGGCCACCGCCACCGCCTTCTGCTATTTCTGCCATTTCAAATTAATTTTTTGGAGGCATCTCCATGGATGTCACAAAATTCAAATTATTCAGATTCAGATCTCTAAAAACATCAATTACAGCTTGCGCCTGAACATAAAGTGTTTTACTATCAACACGCAATATGAATTTAGGTTTATAGTCATTCACATTAGGGTTATCACCTTTCTTTTTCGCTTCTTCAAAAAGAGTTTTACCCGTGTTCAATGCTGCTATATTACCGTAATAAATCCAGTCTTTTAATTCATTGTTTGTAGAGTCGTATGGAATTCCCAGTGTTCTCGCTCTTCCTCTTTCTTCGGAGGAAAGATCAATGTAACCAGGTAATTCACGCATCGTACATCCGAAACTTTCCATAAAGCCAAATTCTTCCCTATGTTTTTCAGTAAATCCCACTTTATACTTTCCAGACATGTTATCAAGTAACTCACGTCGAGCCTCAGCATTTGTCATATTAAAAAACACTCTACCACCTTTGTCGACAGTGACCATAAGTATATTTGCAGGAATAATCTTATCGCTAACACTTGAAGGTGTAGTAACCTGAACAGGTTCCGACGAACGGAATGATGCAGCTAACATGAAGAAAGTAACGAGCAAGAAAGCCAAGTCCACCATAGGCGTCATGTCTATGGACGGTGAACTTTTGGGCATTTTAATTTTTGGCATTTCTTTTCAGTTAAATGGTTAATGCTCGATTTATTTATTCGATGCTGAGAAATCTTGCACGATTGTAAAACTTGCTTCATCAATACTGTAAGTCATCGTGTCAATTTTCGTAGAGAAAAAGTTGAACATGATGATTGCGATTGTTGAACCTGTAATACCTAATGCTGTATTGATTAGGGCTTCAGAGATACCTGCTGAGAGAGCAGCTGTATCTGGAGAACCTTGAGACATAGCAGCGAATGAACGAATCATCCCTAATACCGTTCCGATAAGTCCAATTAAAGTTGCAATTGAAGCACATGTTGAAAGTACAACCAAGTTTTTAGAAAGCATAGGTAGCTCGAGTGCTGTTGCTTCCTCTAACTCTTTCTTCAACGATTCAACTTTTTGTTCTTTATCCAACCCGGAGTCACTTGACATGTGGTCATATTTAACTAAACCAGCGCGAACAACGTTTGCTAAAGAACCTCTTTGTTTATCACATTCAGCAATAGCCGTTTCGATTTCTTTTGACCCTAAAAGTTGCTTTACTTTGGAGATGAATTTGTCTGTGCTTCCTTTTCCTTTTGCAATCGAAAGAGTTATTAAACGTTCGATAGAGAAAGTGATAATAATAATATTTACCGCGACAAGAATTGGTACAATAAACCCACCTTTGTGGATTAGACCAAAATAGTGCGCTACTCCTTCTTCCACTGCCTCATTTTCTGGATTACCACCCACAAAGTTTTCCTTTGCGCCAAATACGTACATGTAAATTAATACTCCAATTGCTAGTGAAATTGCAATTGCAATAGACGCCATTAATGATGAAAAACCACCTGCTGTTTTTTGATTCTTGCTCATAATTTTAGATTTTGTTATTCCTTAATTAATTTATTAGTTAAAGTGCCAAATATATAAAAAATGTTTCAAAACCTATATTAATTGAATATTAAGGTCTTTATTTCTTTGCTAACGATGCAATTTTGTGTTTAGTACATTCGATAAAAAAAACGGTTCATTTTTTTTTGATTTTTTTTCGAATTTCTTGAAATTTAATTCAAAATCCCGTTTGAATCAGTCAATGTAATTACTTCTCCTAATGCGCCTTCAAGCAATATTTTAGATAGTTTGTTTTTTGTCGATACTACTTTATGAATTTGATTTAATGCGTTTTCGAAATTAAAATCAATCGAACAAAAATGATTCTTCAAATAACGAAAGTCTTGTCTGTTTTTTGTTGGAATCGGGCCATATTCGTTACCTGGGATTAAAACCAAATTCATATTTGTTGAAACAGACATTTTGTAGATACTCTTTTTAGAGAACATACCGCTAAAGACCTTTCCATTTTCTGATTCATCCCAGGCAATAACAAGGAATCCGTATTCGGAGTCGTTTTTGAATTCGACCTCGGTTTTCGATTTAATTGAGCCTAGAGGATTGGTTTTAGGGATTTTTTCTAGTTTTTGTTCTTTCTTCGACACTATATTTTGAGCCTCATAAATTCGCGTAAAATGATTTGCCATGTCCTGTCCCAATTCATTGTAAATATCCGCAGCAATTTTATTTTTTATTGGATTTTGAATAGCAATCACATTTCCACTTGAAAAGTAACTTTCATTTGATGAATCTATGCCTTTAAGAGTCATACTTTTTAAAAGCGAATCTATTTCTTTCCTTTCATTAATTGAAAAAGAACTTAGAGATGATTTCTCTTTTAGATTTTGAACATGTGATATATTCTCTTGATCGTATAAAAAATAAAGAACTCCAATTGACATTAAAACACTAAATACAGTTAACGCCATTTTCATATCAAAGCTACTTTTGCCTTTTTCTTGTTCAATAAACTTGATGTCTCCTCTTTTAATTTTTGATTTAATTTGTTCCAAACTTTGGGTTTGATCGATGTTAAGTTCTAATTTTTCCAAACGAAGAATCATCCAATAAGCTAATTTTTGAGAACATTTCGGGTGGAAGAACAATTGTAAAAGTTGCTCAACAAAGTTCACTTTTAAACTGTGGGAGGATCTTGAAATCTTGTTATGGATCGCTATGCAATCATCGGATAAAAGAAAAAGAAGTTTTAGATGAAATTCCGATTCGCTAATGTTCTTGGCAGTTTGGCTTAATTTGTTTTTTATATCCAAGTCAATTTTTTGGTAAAATGTCTGCTCCAAAAAATACCGTGTTTCGCAATCTAGTAAAACGAAGTAGCTAAAAATTTTCGCCCATTCGGAATTAATTTTCGCCTCATTTTTTCGATGAATAAGTTCTTTTAAAAATGGACTAATATAAAACTTGAACTTTTCATATAAAGCGTGTTGTTCCCAATTATGTTTGTCTTTAAAAAATTCCGAGGTGGTCCCTGAAATTAATAGTTCTTTCAATGATTGATTCTGTTCAATCCATCCATTAAATACGGTTGAATCATTGTTTTGCTTGGAGATAAAAAGTTTGATTTCCTTAGAATCAGGATGATTTATTATTGATTCATGAGAAAGAAATAGCTCGGGATTCTCTAAGTTATCTAAAGAGACTTGCTTCAATAATTGATTAAGGGAAAAGTATTTCACATCCAAAAATAGCATTTTCAGAATGGAATTACATTGAATATTAATAAGTTTTGGTTAAACAGGGTTGTTTCCTGATTCTAACAATGTGCCACGATCGTTTTCATTTTATTTGCATTAATGGTCTAAGTTTTGATTTATTTTCCGGAGTATAAAGAGAGGATTAAAGGTCAAATGGAAATTTTGAAAAACGCGTTTAACAGATTGATGATAGGCATCCTAAAACTTGTCATTTATAGTAAAATCGAAACTCTCAATTTTCTAGCAACTATTTAAAATTCAACAAAAAATGATATATTTGCGTAAACTAAAATTATAAAATATGAAAAAACTTTTACTTTTATTTGTTGGTGTTGTTTGTATTTCAACATCAGTTTTGGCTCAACCACAAAGCGGACTTTGTGTACCAGATCCACAGTACGCTGACTCAGTATATGGTGCATGGCCAGATACGGTGACGAATTTTCCTCCGGCGCAAGTCAACGCATATTATGAGGCGATATTAAATTTCAAAGCGCCGGCAACTGTAACGGCGGATTTGGATCCTTCAGGACAATTTGTTGGCTCTCCGATACAATCCTACAATGTAACTTCAGTTGATGGATTACCAGCAGGATATTCCTACACATGTAATGCTACAAATTGCACTTACACAGGTGGAACACAAGGCTGCGCAACTGTTTATGGAACTACTGCAACAACAGGAACCAATAATATAACAATTAACATTGACGTAACTGTTCTTGTAACATTATTCCCTGGATTACCTCCTACACCAGTTACGCAATCTACATCATTCCAAGGTTATAAGATAATTGTTGGAACCGCTGGTCAAATCGAACAAATTATCGCGCCATTGAAAGTAGTTCCCAATCCAGCTAAGAATATTATTTCTATCGACGGAATTACGAATTCAATGAAGGCTAGCTTTATTTCAATTACGAATATTGAAGGAAAAGAAATTCTTTCTAAAAAAGTTGATTCAAATTCCTCAAATTCATTCGATCTTTCTGAAGTGAAGTCAGGTATTTATTTTGTTAATGTTCATCACGCATATGGCGTTGAAAAAGTTAAGTTCGTTAAAGAATAAGATTTAAAAATACAATTTGAAAGCCGTCAATTTTGGCGGCTTTTTTTATTTGTAGAAATTCATTTCATCGATGTATTTGTAAACGGGTTCTGTTAGCAAATAACGCACATCTTTTCTATTTCTAATCGCATCGCGAATGAAGCTCGAAGAAACTTTCATCACTGGAGCATCTTCACAGATGATTACATTTTTGTGAGAACGGAAGTCATTCAACATGTCATGCGAAATTGTTTTTACTTCATGCTCTTCTTGCAGAGTTAGAACTCGTGGGTAAACATACAGTTTATGTTTCTTTAAAATAACCTCATGATTATACCACTTATGAAAAGTTCGAAGATTGTCTTCTCCCATTATCAGCGAAAATTCGTACTTCGGATATTGCTCTTGTAAATGGGTTAAAGTTGAAATTGTATAACTTGGTTGTGGAAGCTTGAACTCAATATCACTCACTTTCAATTTGGGATTGTCATAAATCGCTTCTTGAACCAAATTATATCGATGTCTATCATCCAGCAATGTGGATTTGTCCTTCAGTGGATTATGCGGCGTAACAACCAACCAAACTTGATCTAGTTTAGTAAATTCAACCATGTAGTTGGCAATTACTAAATGCCCTACATGAATGGGATTAAAAGTTCCGAAATAAAGTCCGATTTTCATTTATTTACAAATTCGGAAGCAACTGCCTTTACTCGTTCAACAGCCCGTTCCAAGATATTGTTTTCGATAATCACATCAAATTCCGCTGCCCGATCCATTTCAACTTGTGCTTTTGAAATTCGCATTTGAATTTTTTCTTCTGATTCTGTTTTTCTAGCTCTGAGTCGTTCTTCTAGGATTTCCATGCTTGGCGGATTAACGAAAATCGCTAGCGCCTTGTTTTTGAACACCTTTTTTAAGTTCAAGCCCCCAACAACGTCAACATCAAAAACAACTGTCTTCCCCAAAGACCAGATGCGAATTAGCTCACTTTTCAATGTTCCGTAAAAATTGTCTTTATAGACTTCTTCCCACTCAACAAAGGCGTTTTCGGAGATTTTTTGTTTGAAGTTTTCCAATCCTATGAAATAATAGTCAATACCATCAGTTTCATTTTCCCTTGGTTCTCTGCTGCATGCCGAAACAGAAAATGCGAAATGATCAGATGATTCCAGAAGCTTGTGGACTAAGGTAGTCTTTCCCGCGCCCGAAGGAGCAGAAAAAATAATGCATTTACCAGTAATTTCAGTTGAATCCAAACTAAAGTGTATTGAGAATTTGTTCTTTCATTTTTTCCAACGCATCTTTCATTTCAACAACACGTTTTTGCATTTCTAAATGGTTGCTTTTGCTTCCTAGCGTATTGATTTCTCTCCCAATTTCTTGCGCGATGAATCCCAATTTTTTTCCTGATCTTGGGAGTGAAAGAGTTTCCGTAAAGTAATCCAAGTGATTGGAAAGCCGCATTTTTTCCTCGGAAATGTCGAATTTCTCGATGTAGAAAATCATTTCTTGTTCCAGCCGATTTTCATCAATATTCAAGCCTTCAATTTCAGATAATCCTTTCATTATTCGCTCACGTATCGTAACCAATCGCTCTTTTTCAAACAGTGGAATTTCATTTAACAAACGACGAATCTCATTGATACGAAAATTAAATTCCTGCATCAATGCTTCACCCTCTTTTATACGGAAATCGTTGAGTTTGTCACAAGAAGATTCAATTAAATTTAATAGAAAAGAACGCTCTTCATCGGTTAGCTCAAAACTTTGCTGATTCAAAACTTCTGGCATTCTAATCACCAATGAAAGATAATCAACAGGTTCCTCATTCCACGACTCGTTCATCGATTTTAATTCCCGGTAATAATGACTAGCTAAATCTTTGTTGATCAATCCATTTGACGAATCAACTGAGCTTTCCAAAAATAAACCGAAATCAATTTTACCACGATCCAAACGTTCGGAGATAATTTTTCTGATTTCTGATTCCAATTCACGGTAGCAGGAGGGTAACTTCATCGATAAATCAAGACCTTTGCTGTTTAAAGATCGAATTTCAACAGAAATTTTCTTGGAATTAAAAACACCATTGCTTTTCCCGAAACCGGTCATTGATTGAAGCATAGAAAAAATTTGAGCAAAATTAGTCAAAAAAACAAGAAACAAAATTGGTGCTTTTACGTTCAATATTTTCAATTCAACGCTATGTTCCAAGAGTTTATCAATTACTTGCATTTTGAAAAGCGATGTTCGGAACATACTGTTACGGCTTATCAAACTGATTTGGCTCAATTTGAGGGGTTTTTCGAATTAAAATCGATTACCGAGCTGAATGAGCTAAATTCTCTAGCAATTCGCTCTTGGGTTGTAAATTTGATTGACTCCGGATTGACCAATCGTTCCGTTAATCGTAAAATTGCAACACTTCGAACCTTATTCAAGTGGTTGAGAAAAGAAGGTGTTGTAAACTCGAATCCAATGGCTAAAATTCAAGGCCCGAAGAATGAAAAACGATTACCTGTTTTTGCGAAGGAATCTGAATTAAATTCGAATAAATTAGCCGAATTGTATGACAATGATTTTGAAGGATTACGCGATGAACTGATGTTTGAAATTTTTTATCAAACCGGAATCCGTTTGAATGAATTGATTAACCTAAAAGAGACCGATGTAAATGAACAAAACATTAAAGTTTTGGGTAAAAGAAATAAAGAACGTTTAATTCCAATCTCAGCAACGTTATTTCAGCAAATACAAGTTTTTATTAACGAAAAACGAAAACTGGTTGGAGAAACTAAATTCCTAATAGTTCTTAAAAACGGTAATAAACTTTACCCAACCTTTGTTTACCGAAAAATTAATGCTTATCTTGGTCAAGCGACGAATTTGGATAAAAAGAGTCCACACGTGCTTCGTCATACATTTGCGACGCACATGTTGAACAGAGGTTCTGGACTTGAAACATTGAAAGATTTGCTCGGTCACGCAAATTTGACCGCAACTCAAGTTTACACTC
Organism: uncultured Lishizhenia sp.; assembly: GCA_964534395.1. Classification (GTDB taxonomy): domain Bacteria; phylum Bacteroidota; class Bacteroidia; order Flavobacteriales_D; family Crocinitomicaceae; genus UBA952. The sequence goes on along the minus strand of CAZHOW010000004.1, from coordinate 19,895 downwards.
ATAATTCGTTCGCACAGTTAACAGCGATTTATTCACAAGCCCATCCACGTGGGCGTTAAATAGTTAGACAATGGAATCAAAAATGCACGCTATCCACTTTAAAGCTGATCAAAAACTATTGAACTTCATTCAAGAAAAATTGGATAAACTGGAAATTTTCAATCATCATGTTCAATCCGCTGAGGTATTCCTAAGACTAGACAAGGACAAAGAGAAGGAAAATAAAATAACTGAAATCAAACTTCACTTGCCAGGTAAGGAGTTGTTCGCTAAAAAACAATGCAAGACTTTTGAAGAAGCGGCAGACGAGGCTGTTGAGGCGCTTAGAAAACAAATTTTGAAGGAAAAAGAGAAGTTCGAAAAGTAAATTTCCCTAAATTCTTTTCTGAGGAATAAGAAATTCTTGTTTCGCTCGAATTTCCGTATCTTTGCGCCCTAAAAAATTACGTATGAAGCTAATTACTGTCGGAAGCGTTGCTTTCGATGCTATTGAAACACCTTTTGGGAAAACGGATAAAATTGTTGGAGGTGCAGGAACTTTTATATCATTATCGTCTTCTTTCTTTGTTCAAAATCAAGGCATTGTTTCGGTTGTAGGAGAGGATTTTCCTCAAGAAACTCTAGATTACATGAAATCGAAAGGAATAAACATCGATGGAATTCAGATTAAACACGGAGAGAAAACATTTTTTTGGTCGGGGCGTTATCACAATGATATGAATTCTCGTGATACGTTAGTAACTGAGCTAAACGTTCTTGGCACATTCGATCCTGTTATTCCTTCGAATTTTCAAGGTGCTGATTACCTTATGCTTGGCAACTTAAGTCCGGATGTTCAAAGAAAAGTAATTGAACGTTTGGAAAAGCGTCCGAAGTTAATCGCTATGGATACGATGAATTTTTGGATGGACATCGCTTTGGATGAATTGAAAAAGACAATGGCTTTGGTTGATGTCTTGATCATCAATGATGAGGAAGCAAGACAACTCTCCAAAGAATATTCATTGGTTAAAGCTGCTAAAGTAATTCGTGCAATGGGTCCAAAAATACTGATCATCAAGAAAGGTGAGCATGGTGCGTTGTTGTTTCACGGAGAACATGTTTTCTTTGCCCCAGCTTTGCCATTAGAAGAAGTATTTGATCCAACAGGTGCGGGAGATACATTTGCAGGTGGTTTTATGGGATTCATTGCATCAACGGATGATATTTCATTTGAAAATATGAAAAGAGCAGTAATCGCTGGTTCCGCTTTGGCTTCATTTTGCGTGGAGAAATTCGGAACTGAACGATTGACTGAAATTACAAAAAATGATTTTGACGAACGCGTTTCTAAATTTGTGGCTCTCGCGAATTTTGAAATGAATCAATTGGCTTAACAATATGGAAAATTTAAATTTTCAAGAGCATCTTGAAAACTTGGTTAAATCGGATGACTTAATCTCGATTGGAAGGGAAGTGAACGCGTTGAAAGTACAGTTTGAAGATTTTATCTTGGAGGCTGAACGTCTTCAACAAGTGAATCAGCTCGAAGCTCAAGAGCGCGATGAAACCTATGAGCCAATTGATTATAAAAGCCAAAAAGAGTCTTTTTTCCATGTTTACAAGTCTTTTCAAGAAGCGAGAAAAAAGCAAATTGAAATCAAGTCTGCACTTGAAAATGAAAATTTAAGGCAAAAAAGAGCCTTAATCAACCGGTTGAAAGAGGTAATCGAGGCAGAAGAAAATATTGGTTCAGCCTTCAATGCATACAAAGAGATTCACGAAACGTGGAAGAAAATAGGGGATATTCCTCGTGAAAAACGCGATGAAACGCAAAAAGAATATTCACGATTGCTTGAGATTTTCTTTTACAACATCAAGATTTACCGTGAACTTAAAGACCACGATTATAAGCGCAATTTTCAACTTAAAGAAGATGTGATCTTCCGATTGAAACAATTGAGGACTAAAAACTTACCAGTCCGCGAGTTGGAGGCTTCATTGCGAGGCTTGCAGGATGAGTGGGAGGAAATAGGCCCTGTTAACAATGAGGATTGGGAATCGTTAAAAAAGAATTATTGGGATTTTGTAAAGACAATTTACGAGAAAATAAATGTACATTATGAAGAGCAACGTAATGTGTTGATGGATAATCTCAATAAGAAAAAAGCACTGGTAGAAACTTTGAAAAGTGTTGTTGCCGGTCTTGATTCCCTTGAAAAAGGGAAAGATTGGGAAGTAAAAACAAATGAGATTATCGCTCTTCAAGAACAATGGAAACAAATCGGTTTTGGACCTAAGAAGGAAAATGATGCTGTTTGGAAAGAGTTTCGTTCGCTATGTGATACATTTTTTGAAGCAAAGAAGAACTTTAATAAGTCCCTTGATAATACGTTTAAAGAGGTTGCAGATAAAAAGCGAGCATTAATCGTTGAAGTTCAGGAGATTAATTCGTCAACAGATTGGAAAAAAACTGCTGATCGCATTGTATTTCTTCAGAAAAAATGGAAGGAAACGGGTTCCGCCGGTCCGCGTTACGAAAATAAATTGTGGTCGGAATTTAGAGCGGCTTGCGATGTTTTTTATAACTCACGAGACAAACATTTTGAAGAACAAGAATCAGAATTGGTTGGAAATCTAGAACAAAAGTTGGCGCTAATTGCCGAAATCGAGAAATATGAAGTGTCGGAAGATAAAACGACCGCTTTAAGTGATTTGAAAAACTTTAACGACCGCTTTTCAGCAATTGGTCATGTCCCTACAAAGAACAAAAATGAGGTCTTTTCAAGTTTCAAAAAAGCAATGGATGACAAATACGCCTCATTAAAACTTGAAGCCAAGGAAAAAGATATGATTTTATATAAGGCGAAGGTTGAAACTATGTTAGCAAGTCCTGAGCGTGGAAAACTTCTGAATCAGGAACGTTTTGAATTAAAAAAACAAATAGACATCTTGAACAAGGAAATCATTCAAATGGAAACTAATTTGAGTTTCTTCGCTCGTTCAAAAGGAGCAGATCAATTGAGAAAAGATGTCGAAAAGAAAATTGAGACAGCCAAAGAAAGGATTACCGGATTGAAACGCAAAATTAGCTCGCTCCCAAATGAATAGTTTCATCAATATTTTACTTTTAATTGTTAGTATTCTGACTTTGTTTTTCTGCGTTTTCGTTCGATTTGATTTGCCCCTCGAAATGTTTAAAACCACAGCTGCTCAATTACCTTATCGGTTTGAAATATTTCTTGGTTTTGGTTTAATGCTAATGCTTATTTCAGTTCGCAGAACTATACGTCGCTGGGTTGGAATTCGAATGGTTAATCAGATCGAAAAATTCAAGTGGTCAGGGAAAATAAGTAGTTCGAGACTTCAACGCGTGATTGTATACACAATTATGGAATCTGTAATCATTGGTATAATTGGATCAGCGTTCATTATTTTAACTAAGGAGGCTTGGTTTCCTGCTCTTGTGATGATTTTCTTTGGAATAGAAGGGTTAATCTATTTATTAATCAACGCTAAAAATAAATTTCGAGTTGGATTATCTTCCAAGGCCATTTTAGCTGTCGATCGCGAGGTTATTTTAATTTATATGGAAGGTTTGCGACAAGTGAGTGTTAGTCAACAAACGATTTATTTTGACTACATTCAAGACCTTCAATTGAGTTTTCCGACAGATTGTATTGAAGAAAATATGCGTACTGAATTTTTTGAGAGTTTAAAGCATTCAGTAGATAGAGAAAAAGTACTATTTAGAATCAACGTATAATGGATGCAGCTAATATTTTAATAGTTGAAGATGATCAGGTTTTCGCTAATTTGGTTCAGTTTCAATTAAGTACTTTAGGATATCAATTGGAAGACATCATCAGCGTTTCCTCCTTAATAGAGGCAAAGGAAGTTAAACAAGAATTGGAACCTGACGTTATTTTATTGGATTTGAACATCTTGGATTCGAATGGGGTAAAGACCTATGATTCAATTAATGAGATGTTTCCAAGCGCCTCAGTAATTGTCCTTTCAGGAATGGATGATCAATCGATTGCGCTTGAAATTGTATCAAAAGGTGGTCAAGATTATTTGCTCAAAAGTGGCGTAAATCCGCAAATTCTCGAAAAAGCAATAAAATATGGACTTTTACGTCGTTCTTTTCGAAGCCAACTAGCAAATTCAGAAAAGAGATATAAAGATCTTTTTAATAAATCTCCTATGCCAATGGTTCAATTGACGGGTGAAGAACTAGTCATAACCATGGTAAATAATGCTTCGGTTCAATTGTATGGTTTTTCTTCGCAGGATTTAATCGGAAAGTCAATTTATTCATTTAATAAAAACCCGAAAAATAGATTTAGCGGTCAAACTACCAGAAGATTTACTCAGATAAATTCAAAACAGGAAGAAATAATTGTTGATATTATTTTGAATCAATTGGAAATGGGTAATAATGAATTTATAGCACTTGTTGTCAATAAAACGGAGGAATTACAATTTGAAAAAAATAAATTCGATATAATCAATCAAGCCGAAGAGTCTGAAAAGAAGAAAATTGCTCGAGAACTTCATGATGGATTAGGTCAACAGCTTGTATTGTTGAATTTGCTTTTCCAAAACCTGAATCCATTGGAGGATCAAATTTCACAATTTAAAGATATCAGTGGCTTGATTCAAAACGTTATACGTGAAGTTAAAGAAATTGCCTACAACCTTTTGCCGCCTGAACTCGAAAAAGGTTTCATTAACGGAATCGATCGTTTTGCAAACCGAATAAATTCCTTGGGGCAGTTGGTATTTGAACTGGATATTTGTCATGGGTTATCCGATGCCGACTTGGGAGAGGTGGATCGTTTCAATTTGTACCGGATCGTACAAGAGGTTATCAATAACGCCATTAAACATTCTAAGGCAAGCAAAATTGTATTCAGATTGAAACGAGAAGACAAAGGCATCATAATTGAAATTGAGGATAATGGAGTTGGATTTGATGTAGAAAAAGTAAAATTTGGACTTGGTCTGCAAAATATTCAACATCGTATGAAAATGAGTAAAATAAAAGGTGATGTAGTTTCTGAAATTGGAAAAGGAACGAAAATAGTTCTTTGGTTTTAAGTCAAAAGTATTGAAAGTATTAGTAATTCGCTTTAGTTCAATTGGAGATATCGTTTTAACATTTCCCGTTTTACGCTGTTTAAAGCAACAAATTCCCAATAGCGAAGTACATTTTGTTACAAAAAAAGCTTATTCAGAATTAATAAGCGCCTCTGGTTCAGTTGATCATTTTCATTTATTGGATAACTCTCTAACTGATTTAGCGAAAAAACTTAAAAATGAGAAATTTGATGTAGTAATCGACTTACACAATAATCTCAGAAGTCGTATGCTTTGTTTTCAGTTAGGCGTTAAAAAAACCTATCATTTTCGCAAGTTGAATTTCTTGAAATGGATTTTAGTTCGATTTAAACGAAATTATCTTCCAAAAATCCATGTTGTTGATCGTTATTTTAAAGCCGTAAAAACTATTGGTGTATTGAATGACGGTAAAAACAATACTTTTCATTTGAATCGAGAGTTGGATGTTCGCGATGCGCTGAATTTGGAGGAGAAAAGTTATATCGCAATTGCAGTGGGTGCTCAGTTTGAAACAAAGCAAATTCCTATTTTTAAACTGAAAGAGATTATTTCTGAGGTTGAAATTCCAATTGTGCTTTTAGGAGGAAAAATGGATGAATTGAAAGCGAACAACTTGATTAATACGCTCCCCGAAAAAAGAATAATCAATGCATGCGGAAAATATTCTTTGATTGAATCTGCTTCTATTTTGAAAAAGTCAAAACTTTTAATCACAGGGGATACCGGACTAATGCATATTGCTTCATGCTTTGACATTCCGATTTATGTGATTTGGGGAAATACAACTCCATCGTTTGGAATGTCGCCCTATAAGCCAGAAAAAAACAATTCTGTTTATAATTTTGAAGTTCAAAACTTGTCATGTAGGCCATGTTCAAAAATTGGATTTCAGAAATGTCCTAAAGGTCATTTTAAGTGCATGATGAAGCATGATTCAAGAAATATTGCCTCTGAAATTAATAGAAGCTAACTTACTTTTCTTCCAAGAAAATCTTTCTCAATTCAGTAGCCTCCGATGGCTTCATTTTTCCTGCGAGAATTAAGCTTAATTGTTTACGACGAAGAGCTCCATCAAAACGACTCTTTTCCTCTTCCGTTTCTGGAATCAATTCAGGAACTTGAATTGGTCCACCATTTTGGTCCACTGCGACGAATGTGTATATTGCTTCATTGCATTTTTCCTTTTCACCCGTTACTTGATCCTCAACAAATACATCGACAAAAATTTCCATTGAAGAATTGAAAGAGCGGGAAACTTTTGCTTCCAATGTAACAATTGAAGCATGGTTTATAGGCTTTTGGAATGAAACATGATTCACGGATGCCGTAACTACTACTCGTTTACAATGTCTGTGTGCTGAAACACTTGCAATGACATCCATCCACGCGAGTAATTGCCCACCAAATAAATTACCAAGGGTATTCGTGTCGTTAGGAAGGACAATATGAGTTGTTATCGCTAACGTCTCTGAAGCTCGTTTACTTTTCATGAAGCAAAGTTAATTATTAACAAACGGTGACGAGTCTTATAAATTAATTTAAAGTTAAATAAATGGTAATAATTGTAAAATTCCTTAATTTAGATGCACTTTAAACGAATAGCGAAACTATAATTCTTATTTAAAATGGCAATCAAATCATTATTTTCAACGTGTATTGCATTGGCTTTCATCACGTTATCCCATGGTCAAAAAGCAAGACAATTTGATCCTTCGAATGCCCGAGAGGGGGAAAAGGTTGAATACTGTCATCAACACAAGAAAATGGCCGAACTTATGCAAAATCCTGAGTTTGCAGCCATGTATGAGCAGGATAAAATTGCATTTGAAAAAGCAAAAAACAAGGCAGTTCCAAAAGGAGTAGTATATAAAATACCTATCGTTTTCCATGTTCTTCACAATAATGGTATTGAAAACATTTCAGATGAGCAAATTTATGACGCGTTGAATATTTTAAATAGAGATTTTAGAAAGTTAAACGCAGATACCGCAACAGTTCAGTCTGATTTTGTTGGCATGCCTTCAGACGTTGAAGTAGAATTCGTTTTAGCTACAAAAGCACCAAATGGAACTTGTTTTAAAGGGATAACAAGAACAAGTTCACCTTTGTCTTACCAGGGAGATGATGGAGGTGCACAAGTAACTGCTATTAGAAACGGTAATGATGTGTATCAACAAAGTTGGCCTGGAAACAGATATTTAAATGTTTTTATTTGTGGTGAAATTGGAGGAGCTGCTGGATATACAACAAATCCGTCTTCATGGTCGGCTACCAGTATGAACAACGGTATTTGGATTTTACATGATTATGTTGGTTCAATTGGAACAGGATCAATTGGTGCTTCTCGAGCCCTAACTCATGAAGTTGGTCATTGGTTGAATCTAGATCACACTTGGGGTCCAAATAATAATCCAGGTAATTCTTCTTCTTGTTCTACAGATGATGACGTTGATGATACTCCAAATTGTATAGGGGTAACTGCTTGTCTTTTGAATGCCAACACATGTAATTCAGTAAATAATTATTGGAATTACGATGTGCGTGATAACGTAGAAAATTATATGGATTATTCATACTGTTCAAAAATGTATACTCCCGGTCAGACTGCAAGAATGCGTGCAGCATTGCAGGTAACGACCACAGGTAGATTTAATCTTTGGCAAGCAGCAAATTTAACAGCTACGGGTGCAACAAATGAGTTTTATTTATGTAAGGCGCAATTTACAACTGATAGAACAACTATTTGTGCTGGTGATTCAATTCAATTAATAGATGACACTTACAATGCGGTTACTGGTTGGAATTGGGAAATTACGCCAGCAACTGGTTGGAGTTTTGCTACGAACTCATCAGCAACGTCTCAAAATCCAACAATTAATTTTACTCAAACGGGATTGTATACTATTAAACTAACTGCAACAGATGGCTCAACAACAGATGATGAAATAAAAACAAACTACATTCGAGTACTTCCAGAATCTGCTGTTTTACCTTATTGGGAGGGATTTGAATCCTATTCCACATTGGCTAACTTAACGAATTGGGAAGTTGTAAATCCGAGTAATAATAACGCATGGACTATTGAAAATACGACAGGTCATTCAGGTTCTCAATGCGCTAAGTTGGTAAATTTCAATCAAGCAGTTGGAAATGTCGATGAATTGATTTCTTCGCCAATAGATTTGTCCGTGATTCCATCAAATGGAACAGTTACCTTGAGCTTCAGATATGCCTATCGTAAGCGTGCCACTGCTGATTATGAGTTTTTGAAAGTTTTTGTTTCTGCTGATTGCGGAAATAATTGGGCTCAAAGAAAAACATTAGCAGGTAATAATCTTTCAAACCTAACTGCATCAACATCATGGAAGCCTTCCCAGCCATCTGATTGGGAAACTGTGCATATGATAAACGTAACCAGTAATTATTTTTCAGAGAACTTTAAAATGAAATTCAGATTTGAAGCTGATGGAGGGAACAACATCTATTTGGATGATATCAACTTATATGCAGGAGCGCCATCCGATAATTTGGTACTTGGTATAAACGACTTGACTAATATTAATAATGTTGAACTTTATCCAAACCCTACAGAAGGAGACATTCATATTAGATATACTGCAAACCAGGCTGAAAAGGTGATTGTACTAATTACTGATATTACGGGTAAAGTGGTTTCGACCTCTCAAATCGCATCTAAAGAAGGAAGCAATTTAATCATTGTCCCTACGGATGGAATGTCATCAGGCACTTACTTTGTGAAATTTGGTAATAATGAAAAAGCATTGAAATTTGTGGTGAAATAAAGGGATTTGTTTAGTCTCTAGTTTTACTGAAATAATTAAATAGGATGGTCGCTTTTGATTGTCCTATTTTTTTTGTCAATTCCTCTAGTCCCGACTTTTTAATATTTGATATTGATTTATATTCGCTAAGTAACAATTGTTTGGTCTTTTCTCCAATTCCTGTAACTACATCGAGTTCGCTGATTAGGGCATTTTTACTTCTTTTGTCTCGATGATGGGTAATACCAAATCGATGTGCTTCGTTGCGCATGAATTGAATGGTTTTCAAACTTTCTGAACGTTTGTTGAGATAAATTGGATATTGATCTCCTGGAAAAAAAATCTCTTCCAATTTTTTTGCTATTCCGACTAAAGCAATTTTACCTCTTAAACCTAATTTTTCAATCGATTCCATTGCGGCACTTAGTTGTCCTTTACCTCCATCAATAATAACAAGTTGCGGCAACGATTGACCTTCGTCCAATAGCCGTTTGTATCTTCTATAAACCACCTCTCGCATCGAGGCAAAATCATCAGGCCCCTCAACCGTTTTTATATTGAAATGGCGATAGTCTTTTTTACTTGGTTTACCATTTTTAAAAACAACACATGCAGAAACTGCATTCGTTCCTTGAATATTGGAATTATCAAAACACTCCATGTGAAGAGGCAACTCTGTTAATTTGAAATCGCTTTTGATACGTTCTAAAATTCGATCTTTAGTTGATTGAGGATTTTGAATCAAAGCTCGTTTTTCACGTTCCTTTTTGAAATAAAAAATATTTCGTTTTGATAATTCAATGAGTTCCTTCTTTTCGCCCTTTTGAGGAACGAATAAATAGAAGTCTGTGAAAGGTGAATCGAGCTGTTTTTCAACGATTACCTCTTTTGATTTGCTTTGAAACTTTTCTCGTAATTCAGGAAGGATATAGTTTATTAAGTCAGTTTCATTTTCGTTCAATTTTTTTTGAACTTCCGCTGTATAACCGTGAATAATTGCTCCTTCTTGAATAACCAAATAATTGATGATGAATTGATTTTCATTTTCTATGTAACAAAAAACGTCCACATCATTCAATTTCGATGAAACGATAGTTGATTTCGAACGGTATTTTTCAATTTGTTCGATTGTTATTTTTAATTTATGCGCCTCTTCAAAAAGGTAGCTTTCAGATAATTGAAGCATTTTTTTTCTCAGTGCTTGAATTAACGAGTAAGTCTTTCCTTTTAAAAGGAGCTCAATTTCTTCAATCATTGAATCGTATTCCTCTTCAGTTTGCTTTTGAACACAGGGTCCGAGGCATTTTCCAATGTGAAATTCAAGACACGTTTTGTATTTCTTTTCTAACAATTTTTTGGCTGATAAATCCAAACTACAAGTTCGTAAGGGATACATTTCTCGAATAAGTCCGAGAAGCGCATTCATAGCCTTTACATTTGGATATGGGCCGTAAAACCTTCCATTCACCAATTCTTTCTGGCGTGTTGAAAATACGCGTGGAAAAGGTTCATTTGTGATCACAATCCATGGAAACGTCTTATCGTCCTTTAATTGAATGTTATATTTTGGCTGGTATGTTTTTATTAGATTATTTTCAAGTAATAAAGCATCTAATTCGCTATTTACGACGATGTATTTTATACTTACAATACTTTTAACTAAAAGTCGGGTTTTATTATTTTCTTGGTTTTTATTGAAATAGGAAGAAACCCGTTTTTTAATATTTTTTGCTTTACCAACATAAATGATTTGTCCTGACTTATCGAAATATTGATAAATCCCAGGTTCTTCGGGGAGAGAAGAAATTGTCTTTTTTAGTTCATCATGCGATTCACCCATAAGATAAAGTTAAAAACAAACTTTTAGTTGAAAGCAGTTAACATTATCTTTGTCATTATGTTGGATCAAATAATAAAATTCGCTTTACAGGAAGATATTGGTGAAGCGGATCATTCAACCTTGGCCTGTGTCCCTAAGGAAGCTGTTGGAAGCGCTCAATTATTAATAAAAGAAAATGGAGTTTTAGCTGGTGTTGAGGTCGCAAAGCGTATTTATGAGCTTTATGATCCTAGTCTGGAAATTAATAATTTCAAACAAGATGGGGATCGCGTTTCAAAAGGGGAAATTGCGTTTATCGTCAAAGGCTCTTCTCAATCCATTTTGACTACTGAGCGCTTGGTATTGAATTTTATGCAACGTATGAGTGGGATTGCAACGCAAACTTCAAAAATTGTTGAGGAGATTAAGGGATGTAAAACGAAGTTGTTGGATACCCGTAAAACTACTCCAGGAATTCGCTATTTGGAAAAGTGGGCGGTTAAAATTGGGGGAGGAGAGAACCATCGTTTTGGACTTTACGATATGATTATGTTAAAAGATAATCACATCGATTATGCAGGAGGAATAATTCCTGCGATTGAAAAAACCAAAGAGTACTTGGAAAAAAATAAAAAATCACTCGGTATTGAAGTTGAGGTAAGAAATTTAAATGAACTTCATGAAGTATTAAGAATTGGCAGGGTGGAACGAATCATGTTGGATAATTTTTCTCCCGAACAATTAAAAGAAGCATTGAAAATAATCCCATCCGATTACGAGACTGAAGCCTCTGGCGGCATAACGTTGGAAAATATTCGGTCTTATGCTGAAACAGGAGTACAGTTTATTTCCGTTGGTGCCTTAACTCATTCGGTAAAAAGTTTGGATTTAAGTCTAAAGGCCGTCTTTTAAGGTTGATCAAGAATTTCTTCTTCCCCTTGCTTTTTTATTTTTCTTCTGCGCATTTGAAAGAGCGAGAAAATTAACAGAATGGAACCTACGATGATTAGAATTTTAGAAAGTGGAAAACTCATTATGATAATTGATTTGAAAGGTGTTCCGATTATTTTAAAAACCAATCCAGTAAAAACAAAGAAGGATCCTAACCAATAAGTTAAATTCGACGATGGATTCCCTGTTTTGTCTTTTGTATAGCTAATTAGATTTAATAAAAATCCTAATCCACCAAGGATGAGAAAAATAATGAGAGATTTATCAATTGAAAGCAAAGGGATAAATTTAAAAAATAGATTCGCTGCGAAGAAAAATGAGGCCGCATAACAAATACCACCAATTAATTTTAGCCTCTTCATATTAAAGAAAATTTCACTCGCTTTTCAATTTTTGATAATTTGAAATATCCAATAAAAAATCAATTTGGCTTTCAATTGCGTTTCCAATTACTACAACATTAGCACCGGCGTTGTGACATCTTTCAATTTCCTCAATGGATCGAATTCCTCCTCCAACAATTAAAGGTGAATCTATTGATTTAACTTGTTCTATCATCTCAGATGAAATCGGATTTTTTGCGCCACTTCCGGCATCCAAATAGGTGAGTTGTTTTCCTTGAAGTTTTCCTGCTAAAGCAATTCTTCGAGCTAATGCATTTTGATCTGACGGTAGCGGTGTGGTCTGTGAAATATATTCAACGGAAGTCTTCTTTCCACCATCAACCAATAGATATGAAGTTGAAATAATTTCGAGCGACATTTCATTTAATTCTTCGGCTGCCGCAATATGGTGGCCAATTAGATAATCAGGATTTCGACCTGAAATAAGTGATAAAAGTAAAATGCCATCAGCTAAAGGGCTTATTTGATGCGAACCTCCGGGGAAAATTATAATTGGGAAGTTTGTGTTTTTTTTAATAGTCGAAATGCAAAAGTCAAAATCTACTTTGGATACTGTACTACCACCAATAAAAATAAAGTTTGGATTCGCTATTTTAAGTTTTTCAAAGAAAACATCAGAATTTTGAAATTTAAATTTTTCTGGGTCAATTAAAACTGCAATTGATCGATTTCTACTAATAAGGTCGAAAAATATTGAAGGCATTACTCAAAATTAAAACATAAAACGAGATTATCATTTATTTCAACATGCAGTTTGACTTTAACCCATTGAAAATTTTGTTTCATTTCAGCAAAAATAGTTGAAGTTTTATCCCATTCAGTTAAAATAAGATCCGTTTTGAAGTCAATACCTGAATCATCATTCAATTTAAATAATGCCTCTTTTGCACTCCAAGCAACAGTAAGGTCAAGAATAGAATTATGATCGAATATTTTTTGCTCATTTTCATTGAGGAAGCGGTTTCTTACTTTAAGTATTCGTTCGTGAATTTCTTCAATGTCTATTCCAATTGGATGTTTAGCCACAGCAAATGCAACGTGATTTTTACTATGACTAATTGAAATGTGTTTTGACTTATTTTCAACTACTGGCTTTCCGTTATTCAAATACTTAATTTCGAGCTGAGAATCGTATTTATTTCTGAGGTAGCGAACACCAATAAATTCATTTTTTCTTTCACGATTTTGAATACTCGAATATCGAATAATATCCCCTTCATTCAAAGTTACCTCGTTTACATTCCATTCCATTTTTTTTGTTAAAAAAAAATCTACTTGATTTTTTGTTATATGATTTATGGAATTCTCATTTGTTTTCATCTTTAAATCAGACATTTGTGATGATAAAAATACTTAGGTTACAACTGGTCAAGTTAATTTTTAGTTAAATTAATTTTTTTTAACATGTACACAATCACAATGAATTTTTCTATATTTACGAGCTTAAATAAGCTTAAAAATAACAATTTTATACACAATACTATGGTTGGTAAAGTTAAATTATTATTACTAGGTATTTTATTATCAGGATCTTATGTCTTTTCACAGGCTGGACTAGGAACACTTAAAGGGAAGGTGAAAGATGCTGCGACTGGTGCTCCACTTGGAATGAGTAAGGTGGTGATTATTCAGAATAGTGCTGCCAAAGGCGGTGCCCAAACCGATGCAAATGGAGAGTTTCAAATCAATGGTGTTCAGCCAGGAACTTATAACGTTAAAATCACCAATCCTGATGGATATCAACCATCAATGATCGAAGAGGTTTCAATCTCCCCTGATCGTATTACATTTTTGGACAATGTAACGTTGAGTAAACCAGGAAGTACTGGAACAGAGAAGGAAAAAGATCTGAATGAAGTAAAAGTTGTTCGATACAAGGTGCCATTAATTGATAAAGATGGTGGAGCTTCTGGGGCAAAGATTACACGTCAAGATATTTCAAGAATGCCTGTTAGGTCAGCTGCTGCAGTTGCTCAATCTGTTGGAGGGGTTAATGCTGACGAAGGATCGGGTGCTATTTCTGTAAGAGGTTCGCGTTCAGACGCGACATATTACTTCATTGATGGTATCAAGGTTCGTGGATCCTCAAATCTTCCGAAGTCTGCTCTTGAAGAGGTTTCGGTAATAACGGGAGGTGTTCCTGCGAATTATGGAGACGTCACAGGGGGTATTATCGCAATTACAACAAGAGGTCCTGCCTCGACATACTTCGGAAGCGCAGAGGTTGTATCTTCTGGAATCTATATTAAAGGTAATAATCCACTAGGTTATGACGGTAAAGTTTTTGGTTTAGATAAGTACGGATATAATCTTTTTGAAGGAATGCTTTCTGGTCCACTTTGGATGCAAAAGGATTCGACAGGAGCTAAGGTTAAGCCACGTTTAGGTTTCTTGGTTTCTGCAAACTTTACAGATGAACTGGACAATAGACCTCTCAAAGATGGTGGGTATCGCATCAAGGATTCTGTAAGACAAGAATTAATTACAAATCCTCTTCGTCCAACTTCGACAGGATTTGGAACTTTCCATAACGCTCTTTTCTTGGACAAAAATGATTTCGAGCGTGTTCCTTGGAGAATGAATGCAAGAAATTCAGTTTTTTCTGCACAGGCTAAAATAGATGTTAATACCGGGCCAACCATTAACCTACAATTCGGTGGATCGTTGAATTATAGTTATGGTAGTAATTATAATTATGGCGGGTCACTTCTGAATTTTGAAAATTTTGGGACATTCAGATCTCTGGATTATCGAGTATTCGGTCGATTTACACAGCGATTTAATAATGAACGTGAAGGAAGTAGTTCGAAGATAAAATCTGCTTTGTATAACATTATGGTTGATTACTCGAAATCAAAGGATGACGTTTATGATCCCAAGCACATGTATAATATGTTCAATTATGGACATGTTGGTACTTTTAAAACTGCAAGAAGACCCTCTTACGAATTTAATCCAATCACTCAAACTTATGTTCATAATGGTTTTAAGGATGATTCAGTATCATTCGTTCCATCAGCTACAAATGCTGCTTTGGCTGCTATCACGACTCAGTATTTTGATATTTATGAAGGTCAACCTCTTGGACGATACGAGAATTTGTTTCAAATTCAGCAAGGTAATGCATTAAGAAATGGAGACTCACCATCAAGTGTTTATGGTATTTGGAGTAACATAGGAACACCTTACAATTACTTTGGCAAAACAGAGAATGATCAGTTCCGTGTTACTGGAGCGGGTTCAGTAATTATTGGTGATCATAGTATTTCCCTAGGATTTGAATATGAACAGCGTATAGATCGAGGCTGGACTTCAGGTACAACTACTGGAGGCGGAACAAACGGTCCCATTGGAATCTGGACTATTGCACGTTCATTAGCGAACTTCCACATACGCGAATTGGATTTGAACTCTGGTGTTATCGCTGATTCAGGATCTTTCAAGAAAATTACTTATGAAAGATTAAATACAGGCTATGCCAATACTTCTGGAACTGGACAATATGGAGGTCAAGGTGGAAATGTTGACGTAAATGGAAATGTAATTCTGGACAACCAATCTTTCTTTGACTACAATCTTCGAAAAAAATTAGGTTTGAATCCAGCTGGTAATGATTTCGTTGATATCGATGAATATGATCCTAACATATTCCAATTTGATATGTTTTCGCCTGATGAATTGTTGAATAGTGGAAATTCTTTTGTTTCATATTGGGGCTTTGATCATACAGGTAAAAAAGTTAGAGGGATAACTGATATCAACAAGTATTTTAATGAGTTTGATGAAAATGGAAACTACCGCAGATTTGTTGGAGCTTTTCAGCCTATCTACATGGCTGGTTACATTATGGATAAATTTGCTTTTAAGGACATTATTTTTAATGTTGGACTTCGTGTAGATGTTTTTAATGCCAACCAACCCGTTTTAAAAGACGAATATCTATTCTACAATGCTAAAACTGCCGGTGAGGTTCGCCAAATGAAGGCAGATGACCCAAGTCAATACAGTTGGGTTGAGATTCCCGAAAGTATTGGGGATGATTACATTGTTTATGTTAATGATGTAAACAATCCAACTGCAATCAATGGATTTAGAACTGAGAATTTTTGGTTCAACGCTTCTGGAACACCAGTTGAGGATCCGAAGGTTATTAGAGGTGCGGCGGGTATAGCTCCTTGGTTAGTGGATCCATCGCTTCAGACTCCAACTGCTGATGCTTTTGAAAATTACAAAGCACAAGTTAACTTTATGCCTCGTATCGCATTTTCTTTCCCTATTTCAGATGAAGCTTCATTCTTTGCTCACTATGACATCTTAACAAAAAGACCAACTTCAGGATTTAGATTTGATCCGTTTGAATATCAGTTCATTCAATCACGAAGCGCAGTGATTAATAATTCAAATTTGAGACCTGAAACCACTGTTGATTACGAATTAGGGTTTCAACAAGTTTTAACTCGCACCTCCTCATTGAAAATTTCTGCGTTTTATAGAGAACAAAGAAACAACGTGCAATTAATAAATGTATTTGAAGCTTATCCAGCAACGTACAGAACGTTCGGAAATCGTGATTTTGGAACAGTTAAAGGAATGACAATAGCATATGATTTACGTCAGACTGGAAATCTTAGAATGACCGCTAACTATACTTTACAATTTGCTGATGGTACTGGATCAGATGCTACTTCAGCTGGATCATTAGTAAATGCAGGTTTACCTAATCTTCGTAATATTTTCCCATATTCCTATGATCAACGACATGCTTTCGCCATAACTTTAGATTATCGCTATGGAGAAGGTGCTGATTACAATGGACCTAAAATAGGTAAAATCAATATTTTGGAAAATACTGGTTTGAATATTTTCTCTAATATTTATTCAGGATCTCCTTATTCATCCCAAACGTTTATTACTGATGAAGGTATCGGAAATTTGAATGCAGGTATTAATGGAACTTTAAATGGATCAAGATTACCATGGTCCTATCGTTTGGATCTTCAATTAGACAAAACCATAAATCTTGAATATGGTAAAAAAGATGATAAAAAGAAGACTGCTTTCTTAAATGTTTATGTTCGTGCCACGAATTTATTTAATCAGTTTAATTTACTTAATGTATACCGAGCAACGGGTAATTGGGATGATGATGGTTTTCTTGCTGCTGCGGCAAGTCAAACTTCCATTCAGAACCAAATTGACGAGCAAGCTTTCAGAGATTATTATGCAATGAAGGTGCAAAATCCTTTCAATGTGAGTGTGCCACGAACTATTCGTTTGGGTGTTAAAATTGATTTTTAATATAGTTAGAAAATAAAAATAGAAATATGAAAAAGCAATTATTTGCAGTTTTATTGGGAATTACTTTTATTTCATCAAATGCTTTGGCATATCTTGGGCCGAACGACAAGAGTAATAAGCCAAACAATAAACCAAAAGGCGCTAACTGTTCCCCTGCTACATCAAAATTGTTTATGCAGTTTAATGATGTAAAGGCATTGATTGAGCAGGGAGGGAGTATGTTCCAAAATAGACAAGCAGGTGTAGCGTCTTATGAGATTCCTAAAAATAGTGGTCTTCACGTGATTTATGCTGGTGCTCTTTGGATGGGAGGAACAGATGTAAATGGTCAGTTGAAACTTGCAGCTCTTCGATATCGTCAAGGGAATGATTTTTGGCCTGGCCCACTAACTGTTACTCCCGGAACAGGTACATACAACCCTAGTTCTCCTGTAGGCGATGATGCAACACGTGATTTTGGTGAGGCAAATATTAATCCTGACGAATGTATTGCTTTTGACAGATTTGATAGTATTAGAAAAGCAGATGTAATAAAATTTAATATTTGGTGGGAATGTAATAACGGAGTTACTACTGAAGGTTGTGATGATATAAGTGTACCAACAAATGCAGAATTGAATTGTATTTACAATTGGCCGGCTCATGGAGATGTTTCTAAAGGTCAGGATTATTTTTTGGCACCTTTTTATGATCGTGATGGTGATGGCAACTACAATCCAGATTTTGGAGACCATCCATGGTATGATGATATTTTGGGAAGAGATGATATTGAGTGTGGTATAGATCGTCGAGTCTCTTTATATGGCGATATTACTTATTGGTGGGTTTTCAATGACAAAGGAAATATTCACACTGAAACCAACGGAGATCCAATTGGTATGGAAATTCGTGCACAAGCGTTTTCGTTTGCTACCAATGATGAAATCAATAGGATGACTTTTTACAATTACGAATTAATCAATCGTGGAACTCAAACTCTTTTTGATACCTATTTTTCGCAATACCTTGACGCTGATGTAGGAAATTACGCAGACGATTATACAGGATGTGACGTTTCTCGTGGTTTGGGTTATATGTATAATGGAGATTTAAATGACGAAAGCGACGGAGGTCGACCTGGATATGGAGCTAATCCTCCAGCAGTTGGATGTGATTTCTTTGAAGGTCCATATCAAGATGCTGATGGAATTGATAATGTTGGTCCTTTTTTCGATGAAGCAACTCAAACAAATGTTGTTCCGTCAGTCGTTGAAGCCTTAGCAAATGGGGGTATCGTGTACAAAGGAATTGGTATTGGTTATTCAGATGGAATAATTGATAATGAGCGTTTTGGAATGAGACGTTTTACATATTATACCTCGACTTCTGCTTATCCATACAATGACCCAGGTCCTGCTGCTGAATATTATAACTTCATGAAAGGTAATTGGGCGAATGGTTCGCAAATGTTTTATGGTGGATTGGGATATACCGGTTCAACTGGTGTATCAACAGTAGAATCAAGTTATATGTTCCCTGGAACTTCTGATCCTTTACATTGGTCAACTGATGGTCAGGATATGTCAGGGACTTTCCCTAATGGCTGGGATGAATCTACAAATAACAACCCTCCAGGTGATAGAAGATTCGTACAGTCAGCTGGGCCATTCACACTTAAACCAGGCGCGATTAATAACATAACTGTTGGTATCGTTTATGGAAGAAGTTCTGACGGTGGGTTAATGGCGTCCGTTAATGCAATGAAACGGGCTGATACAAAGGCGCAAGCTTTATTTGATGCTTGTTTCAAGATACTATCACCTCCGGATGCCCCTAAAGTAACAATTCAGGAATTAAACAATGAACTAATAATAATGTTGGATAATCCTCCTTCTTCAAATAACTACAAAGAAGAATATGAGGAATTAGATGAAATAAATATCCCTGATCCAACGGTAGACAGACTATATCGTTTTGAAGGATATCAAATCTTCCAATTGAAAAATGATGATGTTTCAATAGCAGATATTTCTGACCCAACAAAAGCGCGTTTAGTTGCCCAATGTGACATTAAAAATGATATTTCGAGATTGATCAACTTTGAGTTTGATGAAGCTTTAGGCTTTTCAGTTCCAGTAGAAAAAGTAGATGGTGAAAATAAAGGAATTCGTCATTCATTCAGAATTACAGATGATGCTTTTGCTCAAGGAGCTAGAAGATTGGTTAATCATAAAACATACTATTATGTTGCAGTTGCCTATGCATTCAATCAATATAAAAAATATGATCCAAATGATCCTCTTGCCTTAGATGGTCAAAAAATACCTTATATTTCATCTCGTTTGAACTTTGATGGAACGGCCATTCGTCCTTATTCGGCTATCCCACACAACCCAATGCCAGAGTCAGGAGGAACGTATCAGAATATCGAATATGGTTCATCCCCTCAAATTACACGATTGGATGGATACGGAAACGGAAATCGTTCGTTAGAATTTACCTCGGCAACTTTGAATAAGGTTTTAACGGAAGGATACATGGAAAATCCTACTTACGATT
>CAZHOW010000003.1:0-199107 GCA_964534395.1 uncultured Lishizhenia sp. | reverse complement strand
GCACAGTTGGCGCTTGCGGTTGTGTACCTGTTACATCCCAGACACAAGTAGTTGGGTTCCAAGTAGCAGTTTCATAACAAAGCACAGTTGGCGCTTGCGGTTGTGTACCTGTTACATCCCAGACACAAGTAGTTGGGTTCCAAGTAGCAGTTTCATAACAAAGCACAGTTGGCGCTTGCGGTTGTGTACCTGTCACATCCCAGACACAAGTGGTTGGGTTCCAGGTAGCAGTTTCATAACAAGCGATACCCGTTGGGGCTGGTGGTTGAGTAATCGTTAACGTACCACTTGAAGTCGAACTTGAACAAGTTGGGTTAGTATTCGTACTAATTGCTACTGTGTAAGTTCCGGGAATTGAAGTTGAAAAACTGGATACGTTTCCTGGATTAGTTGCTCCTGGTGGGATTGTCCATGTATAAGTAAATGTTCCTGCTGGCGTTGGTGTAGCTATTATTGTTGCAGTATTACCACTACAAATGGTTGGGCTATTCACCGCCACGGTTGGTGATGAATTAACTATCACTGTCATAGTTATCGTTGATGCACACGCACCTGAAATTGGGGTAAATGTGTATGTTGTTGAACCTGTTGAACTAGTTGAAATGATAGATGGACTCCATGTCCCTACAATTCCATTAGTTGATGTTGTAGGCAGAGTTGCAGGGGTATCCCCTTGACAATATGGTCCTAATTGAGAAAAAGTTGGATTTGCACCTGCGGTTACATTAACACATTGATTTTGACTGTAAGCACATCCAAAATTATCTATTAAACTATATGTATAGCAATTACTTCCCAATACAGTAGGAGAAACTGTTGCAGTGGTTGTACCAGTTGCAGTTAAAGTAGAATTTGCTTGCCACCCTTGCGAAACGATAGTTGGAGTGAACGTGCTGGATGAATTAGTTGGTATTGTAGAATTAAAATTAACATCCCAATTGAATATGTATCCATTATCAGCACCAAGATTATCAGTTACTTGTATAGTCCATGCACCATTTAAAGGGCAACCAATTAAATTTGTGAAAGGTTGTGAAGGCATATAACTTCCAGCATTTATGGATAAGTTTGCTGGTGTACCGCAATTCGAAGTAGGACCGTTAACTAATAATGTAGTGGCAGTCGGTGTGAAACAATACAACCGACCTGTGCCTGGGCCGACGGCAGGATCATCTAGTGGACAACCCAAGTAGGTTCCTCCACCACCAGGATATGCTTTCAGAATGGTCGACTGTCCATTTGGACAAATTAAACGAATCGTTAAATCTCCAACATATGAATGTTCCATGTTTAAACAAACATTTTGGATATCATTTGCAGAGGTTATAATTTGATTGTTGTTATAACAATTTACCGTAATTGCAGTATTGTAGGAGGCACCAGTTCCATCTGGCAAGAAGGTAGTTCCACTAACGGGGGGTGTACAGTTTTGAATAAATGGAGTCATTGTGACAGCAGCGCTTAGATTGGCCGTTTGCCCCTGACAAATTGTTGTGGGTGATGCTGATGTCGTTATTGTTGGAGTTGTCGATACTTGAACTTTTCTATTTAATAAATTTGAATTCGTACAACCTGACGGATCAGTAATATTTAAATTGACTGTATATGTCCCTGCAGCATTATAAGTACCTGTAGCTGTTGTTCCATTAGCCGTTAAGCCATTTCCAAGGTTCCATTGGTACGTGGCGCCAGTTCCAGTGTTTGAAAAAGTCCCACTCCCACTAAAAGTTACACTTTGACCTTGACAAATACGAATAATTCCGTCTGCTTGAGGAGCAGGATTCGAAGAAACAAAATTTGATGTAATTGTTTGACAAGGGGAGATACATGAGATAGCCGCCACCCAACCAGCAAGGGTAACACTTCCATCAGAGGTAAATCGAAAGGTTAAACAGCCACTAGCATTTGTAGCTGATGCAGTTACTATACCAGGGCTTGTTGTTCCTGTGTAAGTCCCAAATGACGGTGAGGTAATATTTGGGCCATTGAAAATTTGAAGAAAATCAAAATTATTTTCAAGTGAAAAAGCTGAAAAGTTTACTTGTATTTTAGCTCCGGGTGTAGTGGGACAAATCGTGTAAACAATAGTTTGACTATTTCCGTAATTTCCGCTTGGACCTCCGCTATCAAAGAAGTTTCCAGAACAAGCTGTTACAGATGCATTTGACATAATCAGACTTGGCGGCGGTGTCCCACATCCAATTGTGGCTGTCCAACCTGCTGCAACTACAGATCCATCTGAAATAAAACGAATGGTGATGCATCCAGAAGATGCAACAATAACGCCAGGAGAATTAGTCCCACTGTATGTGCCCAACATGGGCGAAACTGTTGTAGTCCCATTGAAGATTGTCATAACATCAAACCCTGCTTCAGTAGCAAATTGAGTAAAGTTCAAAAAAATGGGTTGGCCATTTCCTGAACAAAAAGTTACTGTACTATTTTGACTATTCGCGTAGCTACCTGTAGATCCGCCACCATCTAAAAAAGACCCACTGCATGTATTTATGGTTCCTAAACTTGATGTTAAAGAATAAACTTGGCTAATTCCGTGCGCAGCAAGTAAAGATTGGAATAGTATAAAGAATAAAAATTTTCTCATAAACTCAGTAGGTTAGTTGATTGAATTTATCGAAAATTGGGTGAACCATAAATCCATTTTCCCAATGAATAAGCTGAAATCTCACAGGCAGGTAAGTTGTGCCAGGAACAATTGTATTATTAGGAATTTCTTTTCCGTACTTTTCAAAAAGTTCATTTGCTGACAATAATTCGATGGAGATTCCATCTTTTTCGAATTGAATAATCCGTCGTTGGTCTAAAAAGCGAAGTTCATCAAGGGTTGTGAAATTATTGACAGCTAATTTATACGTGTTTAACTCGACGGGAGATATATTTTGGTTCGATGACGTAATTATAAAACTATACTTTTCTATTGGAGAAGTTTCATCAATTTGAGCATATGTTTTATACATTGGTAATAGAAATAAAACTAGTAAAATATGTAAAAAGTATCTCATAAACTGGAAAACGTATGTATTGAAAAATTGGTTGCTATTAAATTAACTAAATTAAAGAGAAAGTTTTAAATCACATAACGCAATGAGCAAAATGAGTAATTCGTTGAATATTTTTGGATTTAGTTTTATTCGAACAAAAAAACTAACGAATCAATGGCACTCCTAAATCCCTATATTTCAAGGTGATATTTTTTAAATAATCTTCACGCCATTGTCTGGCAGCCTGCTGATTCAATTGTTCCATCATTGGATAGTTATCAGATATAACACGGGCAGTCGATAAATTTAATTGGTTTTGATCAATCAAGTTTTTTACAATTTCATATTCTTTTAAGTTCTTTTTCTCGTCAAAATAAGTGACAGGAATTTTTATTTTATTGAAATCTAATGGATTTAAACTGGCTATAAATAGGTTGTTTCTGTTTCGTTCACCTTTCTCAAAAGTCGGTAATACTTCAACATGAAATCCAGATTTAATAAGAGTCTTCAAAAGTGATCGCGCAGATAGACCTGCTTTACCTGAAATTTGACCATTGAAATTGATAATCAAAAACCCTTTTCGACTTAGCGATTTTTTTACTAAATGTAATGCCTCCAAACTCAAAACATGCGAAGGAGCAATTTCACCATTGAAAATATCCATTACGATTAAATCATATTTTTTTTCATTGGCATTTAAGAATCTCCGAGCATCATCTTCAATCACATTTACATCGTAATTCAAAAAGAAATAATCTCTAGCAAAAGATGCAATGTCTTTGTCTAATTCAACAGCATCAATGGTATAATTTAATTGAGTTTTATCATCTAGAAATAAAGGTACTATTCCTCCTCCCAATCCCAAAACCAAAGCATTTGAAGGTTCTTTACCGTGATAACTCGCCAATGATTTTATAATACCAGGATAAGACCAAACTGAAGCAACATTTTGTCCGTTGAATATGCGAAGCCATGTTTGCCCCATTCTATTAATAAAAAGTGTGCGCTCACTGATGGTATCGTTCACTTTTTTCTCAACAACCATTAACTGCCCATTTAGCCCTTCATTCATTTCTAATACTTGAATTTCCTTCGTTTCAATGGGAGAATTTCCAAGAAAAATAATTAAGAGTGAAGCAATCAAACCTGAATAAGAGAAATATTTTGAGACCCTCATATGGTTCCCCCATGTTGTAAGGATCATCATTACGGAAATCAAAAACAAGAAAATATGAATTGTTTTTACTAAACCTAAATCGGGAATAAAGATGAAACCTGTCAGTAAGGTTAAAAGTATCCCTCCCCAAGTAGAATAAGAGAATACCAATCCCGTGTTATTTGATTCTTTGGAAATTTCTGAAATAATCATTGGAGTGGTTGAAGCTAAGGCAATTGTAGGAATAAATAGTCCCAAAATAGCAATGATATACGCAGCAATAATTTCATCTCCAAATAGTTGCTTACTATTTGATCCGAGGATAATTAAATAACTAACAAGTTCAAAAACAAATGCAATTGTTAAGAGTAAAAATAACTTATTTAATGAAAATTGCCTTGATAATCTTGCTCCGACGAAATAACCAATTGCTAGACCACCGACGGAAAGCAAAATTAGTTTCGACCACATTTCAACAGAATTTCCTAAAACGGGCACTAGAACATGTGGAATCACCAACTCCAACATCATGACCAGTCCTCCTTCTAGAAATGAAATAGTTAATAAGGCTTTTTTTGTCATGCTGTTTTTTGAATTAAAAAATAACTCAAAATGCCTGATAAAATTGTCATAAATGCTAAAATGACTACTGTAAAATTTACACCCATTCTTGGCATTAATATAAACAAACAAAATAAAGTTGTCAGTACGCCAGATAATGTTCCTATACCATAAATAATCCCGGCTGAATTCCCATAATAAGGCTCTGAACTACTTTTTTCAATTGATGCCAGTTTTGCTGAAATCATTGGTGAAGTAACACCCATGCATAAGATTGGTAGAAACAACAGCATAATTCCTGTAAAAATGGAAGCAGCTTTAAGTTCCATGTGATAGGTCAAAGCCAGAATTTCATTTCTCGTAAAAACAAGTATTAAAATATAAAGACCAGCAATTAACAAAGATATGGGGAGGATTTTCCAATTTTTCTTATTAATAAACAACTGACTTAATCTATAAGAAATTGCTAATGAAATTAATGTTAGTGTTAAGATGGACGTCCAAACATAAATAGTGGAGCCAACATGCGGCGTATACATTTTAGCAGCCATCAGTTCGAAGGATAAAAGTGCTCCTCCTTCTAAAATAATGATTAAATAGGCTAAAAATTTCATAACTAAAATACAAAGAAAAGATTAAAAATTAATTCTTATTCGATAACCGGAAAAATTAGTTGAGAACCAATTGGATAATTCAAAAAAAAAGCCAAGCTTTTCGCCTGGCTTTTCAAATGAATTGAAATCCTTAGAATTCAAAGGTTTCCATAAATTTGGTTGTAAAATTACCTTTATTGAAATCTTCATTGGCCATTAACTTTTGATGAAAAGGAATCGTTGTTTTTACTCCTTCAATGATATATTCATCAAGTGCTCGTTTCATTTTTAGTATGGCTTCCTCGCGTGTTTGGGCTACAACGATTAGCTTAGAAATCATCGAGTCATAATTTGGCGGAATGGTATATCCAGAGTATACGTGCGAGTCGATACGAACTCCATGTCCACCTGGGCAATGGTAATCTGTAATTTTTCCAGGAGAAGGTCTAAAGTCTGTGTAAGGATCCTCGGCATTTATTCGACACTGAATGGCATGCATATGCGGATAGTAGTTTTTTCCAGAAATAGGTTTTCCTGCAGCTATTAGAATTTGCTCTTTAATAAGATCATAATCAATGACTTCTTCCGTAATGGTGTGTTCAACTTGAATTCGGGTATTCATTTCCATGAAGTAGAAGTCTCGGTTCTTGTCGACCAAAAACTCCACGGTTCCAACCCCTTCATATTTTACAGCTTTTGCCGCTTTAATAGCAGCTTCTCCCATTTTTTCTCTCAACTCTTCTGTCATGAATGGAGAAGGAGTTTCCTCTACCAACTTTTGGTGACGACGTTGAATTGAACAGTCTCTTTCGGAAAGGTGACAAGCGTTTCCATATTGATCACCTGCAATTTGAATTTCAATATGGCGTGGTTCTTCAATGAACTTTTCCATATAAATACCATCATTTCCGAATGCAGCACCTGCTTCTTGACGAGCTGAATCCCAAGCTGCTTCAATATCTTCTTCCTTCCAAACAATACGCATTCCTTTTCCACCGCCACCAGCTGTTGCTTTCAGTATTACTGGATATTTTATTTCTTTCGCTGTTTTCTTGGCGTCATTCAAGTCTTTCAATAAACCTTTAGATCCTGGAATACAAGGTACACCAGCTGCGATCATTGTTGCCTTTGCAGTAGCTTTATCACCCATTCCAGCAATTTGTTCGGGAAGAGCTCCAATGAATTTGATACCATGCTTTTGACAAACACTTGAAAATTCTTCATTTTCAGACAAGAAACCATAACCTGGATGAATGGCATCTGCATTTGTTATTTCCGCTGCAGCCATTATGTTTGGAATCGACAAATAAGATAATTTACTTACAGGTGGACCAATACAAACCGCTTCATCCGCGAATCGAACAGGTAAGCTGTCTTTGTCTGCTGTAGAATAAACAGCAACAGTTTTGATTCCCATTTCTTTACACGTGCGAATTACGCGCATCGCAATTTCACCACGATTGGCAACTAATATTTTTTTAAACATAGTCGATTGAATTAATGTTGTTTGTGCAACTCCGAACTAGGATGGATCAACCAAAAACAATGGTTGATCATAATCAACTGGGCTAGCATTGTCAACTAACACTTTCACTATTTTTCCTGTAACTTCAGCTTCGATTTCGTTGAATGTTTTCATTGCCTCAATAATGCAGAGTTTGTCTCCTTTTTGAATTGTTGAACCAACATTTACGAAAGGATCTTTGTCTGGCCCAGGTGTGCGGTAAAACGTACCAATCATTGGAGATTTAACCGTAATATATTTTGAATCGTCATTTGTTTCAGTAACAACTGGAGTTGAAACAGGCGCATTAGGCGTTGGCGCTGCAACTGCCATTGGTGTTGTTGTAATTGGTTGAACCGCAATTGGCTGAGGTGCTTGCACGTAAACAGGTTCATTTCCTGAAGTATTTCCCCCTTTAATGACAATTTTAAATCCTTCACGTTCAATTTGTACTTTACCAATTCCACTCTTTGAAACTAGCTTTATTAAATCCTTGATTTCTTCGATATTCATAGTTCTAATTTAAGACAAAGTTAATTTTATTTAAGAATTGTAGGCCCACTTTAAATAGACGGCTCCCCAAGTAAATCCTCCTCCAAAAGCAGATAATATTAAATTATCACCTTTTTTAAGTTGTTTCTCATAATCCCACAAACATAAAGGAAGTGTTCCCGCGGTAGTATTTCCGTATTTTTCGATGTTTATCATGACTTTTTCTTTTGGCAATCCCATACGATCTGCGGTAGCGTCAATAATTCTAAGGTTAGCCTGATGAGGAACCAACCAATCTACGTCATCACTAGATAAATTATTTTTATCCATTATTTCAGCGGAAACTTCTGCCATATTGGTTACAGCAAATTTGAAAACTTGTTTACCCTCTTGTTTTACAAAGTGCATACGATTTTCAACTGTTTCATGTGTAGGAGGATTAGCAGAACCACCTGCTGGCTGAACTAGGAATTCTCTTCCAGCGCCATCACTTCGTAGAATGAAATCCTGAATACCTAATCCTTCAGTGTTCGGTTCTAACAATACAGCTCCCGCGCCATCTCCAAAAATAACACAGGTTGTTCGGTCTTGGTAATCTAATATGGACGTCATTTTATCAACCCCGACAACTATAACTTTCTTATATTTTCCGTTTTCAATGAATTGAGCTCCTGTTGAAAGTGCATAAATGAAACCTGAACAGGCTGCAATTAAATCGAACCCCCAAGCATTTTTCATTCC
Organism: uncultured Lishizhenia sp.; assembly: GCA_964534395.1. Classification (GTDB taxonomy): domain Bacteria; phylum Bacteroidota; class Bacteroidia; order Flavobacteriales_D; family Crocinitomicaceae; genus UBA952. Next base: position 191,061 of record CAZHOW010000003.1, on the reverse strand, counting down.
GGATTTATCACAAAGTACGTTTGCAGTGCTTGGAAATGGATAGTCTGGTGTAACAGTTGCCAATACAACCAAATCAATGTCTAATGGGTTTGTATTTGTTTTTTCAAGAAGCCCTTTCACAGCTTCTGCCGCCATATCTGAAGAGGCACCATTCTTCATAATACGCCTCTCTTTTATTCCGGTTCGAGTCGTAATCCACTCATCAGAAGTATCAACAATTTTGGCAAGATCTTCATTTGATAAAACATCCTTCGGTACAAATCCTTGAACACCGGTAATGGCAGCGGTTATTTTATTCATATGCTAATTAAAAGCGTCATTAATTTTATTTGCTAAACCAGAATTAGATACGTCATAGGCATGTAAAATCATATTTTTCACGGCAACTTCATTTGAAATCCCGTGACCAATTATTACATTACCTTTCACCCCTAAAATCGGCGTCCCTCCATAATTTTCATAGTTGAATCTATCAAAATATTCATCCTGGATTCCACGTTTTTTCATCAACGTATAAATTCCTTCGGCTTCTTTCAAAACTACATTTCCAGTAAAACCATCACATACAATAACATCTGCTTTACCCATGAAAATATCACGTCCTTCAAGATTTCCTGTAAAGTTAAGCTCGTCCGACTCTTGAAGTAATTTATGTGCTGCTAATGTGAGTAAATTTCCTTTGGATTCTTCTTCTCCTATATTTAAGAGAGCAACACGCGGATTTTCAACCCCGTGAACATGTTTCGAATAAAGTGCTCCTAAGACTGCGAATTGATACAAAACATCCGCTTTACAGTCCGCGTTTGATCCGACATCCAATAATATTGATTTTGAACCGTCAATTGCTGGTAGGGTAGATGTTATGCAGGGACGAATAATTCCAGGAACTGTATTCAGTTTATACATTGAACCGACCAACATCGCACCTGTATTACCCGTACTCGCAAAAACATCAATTAGCCCCTTAGATAATAGTTCAAAACCGATAGCGATTGAGCTATTTGGTTTTTTAGGTATGGCACGTGTTGGATGATCGTGAAATGTTATAACTTCAGGTGCGTGAACTATTTCAAAATTTGATTTTGGACAATTTTTATGAGTTAGCCAATTCGAAATAATAGCTTCATCACCGATAAGAATTATTTTCGATTCTATTGGTAATTCAGAGCACGCCAAAATAGCACCGGCAAGATTCGCTTCCGGAGCAAAATCACCACCCGAAACGTCAAGACCGATTCTCATTTATAGAAAAATCGATTATGACTTATTCCGCAGCAACTTCTTTTTCGGCTACTACTTTTCCTTTGTAGTATAACTTTCCTTCATGCCAGTGAGCGTGATGAAATAAATGTGGTTGACCTGTTGTTGGACAAGTAGCCACATTGCTTGCTACAGCTTTCTTGTGTGTTCTTCTTTTGTCGCGACGGGTTTTGGAAATCTTACGTTTAGGATGTGCCATAACTTGTTTATTATCAATTTAAGTTCTTTAAAGCAGACCATCTAGGGTCTGTATCATCGTTATCTTTTTTTTCTTTAACTTGAAATTTTTCTATCAATTTCACCATTTCTTCATCACATTCTCCTTCCTCGTGTATTGGTCTTAATGGCAATGAAACAGTTATCAGTTCATAAATTGGTTGCTTAACATCAATCTCAAAACTATCAGGAGAAATGACAATCAAATTTTCATCATCAATAGTATCATGACCAAATTTATAGATTAAATCTAATTCACCTTCAACTTCAGCATCCATTTGTTCGTTACATCGCGAACAAACCATCTGAACTGTGCCATCAACTTGAAATGAGGCTAAAAGCATGGTTTCTTTTTTTTCAAGATCTAACCAAACTTTTAATTTACCCTTTTCAATCAAGGAATAGGACAATGTTTCAAAGAACGAGTCATCAACATCGAATTCAAATTCGTGTTGGCCTAGTTTCAAACCTACAAAGGGTATTTTAAAGGCGTCGGTCATTTGAATCCAAAATCAAAAAATCGGACGGCAAATGTAATAATTTTATTTGAAAAGAAAAAACTCTTGCTTAGTCTTCTTTTTCACCGTGTTTTTTATGTTTATCATCCAAATTAAAAGGAAGAGGATTGGAGGAAATTTGTTTTAGAAACTTTCTGTTTTTGAATATGTCAATCGCCAAATAAACTGCACTTCTGAATGATTGTTCAGATGCTAAATCCTTTCCTGCAATATCGAAAGCCGTTCCGTGATCGGGAGACGTTCTCACAATGGGTAGATCTGCCGTAAAATTTACGCCATCGTCAAACGACAAAGCCTTGAACGCAGCTAAACCCTGATCGTGGTACATCGCCAAAATTCCATCAAATTGATTTTTTATTTCTGAACCAAAAAAGCCATCTGCTGCAAATGGACCATAAGCCAGAATGTTTTCATTTTTAGCTGCGGAAATTGCGGGAAGAATAATTTCTTGCTCTTCGCTTCCTAGTTTTCCATTTTCGCCGGCATGAGGATTTAATCCAAACACGGCGATTCGGGGACGTTGAATGCCAAAATCTTTTTTTAAACTGGTTTCGAATTGCTTGATTTTAGAAAGAATTAATTCTTTGTTTAAAGATGCACTAATTTCTTTCAAAGGCAAGTGAGTAGTTACCAAGGCAACGCGTAAAAATGGGGAAACCAGAACCATCAATGCATTTTTGACTCCTGACAAATCAGCAAGGTATTCAGTGTGTCCTGGAAATTGAAATCCCGCTTTTTGAATGTTATCTTTGGAAATCGGTGCCGTAACGAGCACGTCAATTTTTCCAGAAGCGATATCGTTTGTGGCGGATTCAAGTGATTTAAAAGCATATTTTCCGCCCAGATCATTGGCAACTCCGGGGTTTATTTCAAATTCATCATTCCAAACATTGATCAAATTAATCTTCTTGTTTTGGATTTCATCCGCTGATTTACAGCTGACATAATTGAAATCTTGAATATTCAGAAGTTTTTTGTAGAATGAAATAACCTTTGTAGAGCCATAAATTACGGGTGTAAAATCGGCTAATATTCGATTATCCTTCAGGGATTTTAAAATAACTTCAGGGCCAATCCCATTAACGTCGCCGATTGTAATACCTACTCTTAATATTTCTTTATTGCCCTCCATTATAAATAATGAGTTTTGAAGAATTCATACAACAACCGTACTCCTGCACCAGTCCCTCCGAAACCACGATAATTTTCTTTGGAATCCAACCAAGTTGGTCCTGCAACATCCATATGAATGTAGGGTGATTTACAAAAATGTTCTAAAAATTTACCAGCTGAAATCATACCCGCATTTGCCGATCCAATGTTTTTCAAGTCCGCTATCTTTGATTTCATGTGTTCTTTGTAGTCGTCCCAAAATGGAAAACGAACAACACGTTCCCACGTCTCAAATCCAGCTTTTTCTAAGCTTTCGAAATAAGAATCTTTTGCGTTCCCCATGATAATGCTGGCTTCTGTTCCAATTGCACGAACCGCCGCACCGGTTAATGTAGCAGCGTCAATAACGATTTCCGGGTCATATTTTCCAGCGTACGCCAATGCATCAGCCAAAATCATTCTTCCCTCGGCGTCGGTATTTAATACTTCAACTGTTGTTCCATCAAACATTGTAATTACGTCTCCAGGAGTGTATGCATTTCCTCCAGGACGATTATCAGTGGCAGGAATAAGAGCGATGATATGTAAGGGTAATTTTTGTAAAGCTGCAAGATAAAGTGCTCCCGCTACTGCAGCCGCTCCTGCCATGTCACTTTTCATTGTATCCATTGAGCCAGGAGTTGGTTTTAGACTTAGTCCTCCCGTGTCGTATACAACTCCTTTTCCAACAAGAACGATTGGCTTCTTATTCTTTACTTTTTTAGGTTTATATTCTGCAATCGTAAATGTAGGTGGATCAATTGAACCTTTATTTACGGAAAGCAAACCTCCCATTTTTAATGATTCAATCTGAGTTTTTTCTAAAACTTGAACTGAAAATCCCGCTTCTTTTCCTAATTCAACTATTTCTTCAGCCAATTGGGTAGCGTTAAGATGAGATACAGGTGTATTTACAACGTTTCGAGTCCAATAAATGGACTTGATTGTATTATTGATTTCAACAATTTTATCATCCTCGATATCTTCTGAAACCAAAATAGTTTCAAGCTTAAAGTTTTTGGGCTTGGAAAAGAAGCGATTGAATTGGTAATTCGCCAGGGCTAATCCCTCTGCCACGAGCAAAACGGATTTGTCTTTTCCAACAACTGAGATTTGTTCAAAAGATTCAGAGATTAGCTCTTGAATTTTAGATCCCAAAATTCTTAGTTCTTCTGCTTTTTGATCTTCCTTAATCAAGAAGAAGAAATTGTCTTCCAATTTGAGGTAATCAAACTTTTTTTCGGACGTAAAAAATCTCTCCGCTGTATCCTTTGAAATGAATGATTCAAATTGACCCTTTTTCAATGCGCCTTTACCTAGAATGAGTGCGACAGGACAATTTCCGGTCAATTCACCACTTCTTTTAATGATTGTCATTGCTATTTGTTTTTTAACAAAGGTAAGAAGTTAAATTGAACTCTGATGAACAGATAAAATCATCGTAAATCGATTCCATATAATTTCCTTGAATGAAAGCCGTTGTAACTTTGAGCTTCGTCCTATCAATAATGCAAATATCAATTCTTGTTTCATTTGACATAGTTTTAAATTGATCTTCAGAGCCTACCAACTATTTTCCATGAATTATTAATTAATATGGATCACTAGAAATAAAAAATGCGCAACTATATGTGGCTGCGCAAATTAATTTTATAGAAATATGTTTTCTGATTAAACTCCTGTCAAAACTAGTTTATGATTTCATAAACCACAGCCCATACGGGAACTGGTGCTCCTGATGGCAATTCATATTTTTGACTCCAGTTGTTGGAATTTTTCAGATAACGCCCATCCCATTCCCATTTTTCGCTCCAGTTATTGGAATTTTTCAGATAACGCCCATCCCATTCCCACTTATTGCTCCAATTATTGGAGTTTTTAATGTAACGTCCATCATATTCCCATTTGATACTCCAGTTACTACTGTTTTTCACATAACGACCATCCCAATCCCATTTTCCCCGAGGTCCATTTAACGTTTGTGCATCTAATGAACCAATCCAAAAAAGCAAAGAACAGAACAAAAATAATTTTTTCATAAATCGTAGTTTTAATAGTATTAAATATGTAGCTTACAAAATAATTGTCACATCAATTGAATTAATTTATAATTCCATAAACAACCGCCCAAACTGGAACGGGTGCACCTGAAGGCAACTCATATTTTTGACTGCTATTGTTGTAGTTTTTCAAGTAGCGACCATCCCACTCCCACTTGTTGCTCGAGTTGTTGTAATTCTTTAAATAGCGACCATCCCATTCCCATTTGTTGCTTGAGTTATTGTAGTTTTTAATGTAGCGACCATCATACTCCCACTTGACACTGCTATTGTTGTAGCTTTTTACATATTTGCCATCCCATTCCCATTTTCCATTTGGACCAGATAAATATTGCGCTTTCGCTAAACCAACGGAAAATAACATAAAAGCCAAAATCAAAAAATTTTTCATAAGCTAAGTTTTTATTTTAATTCAAAATGTTCATCTAAAAGTAAACAATTTTTTATATAAAAAGTAACAAGAATAGTTTTTAAACATACAGAGTCTCTCGAATTACTTTTAGCGATTTTTCCACGTTAAAGTTTGGAAGGTGCATTTTACAATATTCCAATAGAATTGATAGCGCTTTTTGAGCCGTATTTTTATCAAAATCAAATGTTTGTTTTTGGAATGATGCAACTAATAATTGAATGGTATTAAAATTTAATTCAGTTTTATCCTTCGTGAATCGCCCCGATTTTAAATCAAATCCTTTCGGTTCTTCCTCATCGATAATTGGAGCAAAACCAAGTTTTTGAATGTATGAGGCTAAAAACTTTATTGGAAAATAAATGAGATTGTCCTGAACCTCAAGTAGTAAAATTTGATTCTTGATAAATTCGAACATTTGAGAATCCGGTTGTTCGACCTTTAATGTTTCCTTTAATATTTCGACCAGGAAAAAACTTAAAATCAATTTTTGTGGATTCGTGAAAATATCTGCCAAAACTACTGCAGAGTCAATGGAATTTATGATTCCTAGATTCGATTCAGGTCTTTTGAAATATGAGATTTCATAGATTCCAAGGTAGAAAATTGGAATTTTCTTTTTTTTCGCTCCTTTAAAAATGAAGGATATCAAGCCTTCTTTTTCAGAATAAAAGGAAAGAATCAAACTGCTTTCAGAATAGTTTTTTTTGGCAATCAAAATCCCTATTGTTTTTTCTTTCATGGGCGAAATTATCTTCCTCAAAAATAGAAATTTTGCCTTTTAACTTTCATAGTGAGTTTCATAGGCTTAAATTATTTAACTTTAGAATTGGATTATGATGAAGACAAAATTATTTGACGGGACCATGGTTTATTGTTTACGTAAGCCAGAAGCGAAGATGCTTGACCACCATGTAGAAGGTTATTTACAGCATGGCATTGAAATTCATGATGGAGACGTCGTATTTGATGTAGGCGCCAACATTGGAGTTTTCGGAGTTCGAGCCATACAGAGGGGAGCGAATGTAAAAGCTTATTGTTTCGAACCAATTCCTGATATTGCGGATGTACTGCAAAAAAACGCAACTGAAATTGCAAACGACCGAATCAAAGTCCTTCGCTGCGGAGTTTCGGATAAACCGGATAGAGCTACTTTTACTTATTTCCCAAATACCCCAGCGCTTTCAACCTTACACCCTGAACAATGGGATGAAAACCCGACTGCCTTTCGCGATGCAGTAAAAGGCACAATGAGAAATCCGCCAGAAGGAATGAAATGGATGAAGTTGATTCCTCCTGTTTTTGCAGGGATTATTGCGAAGCAGTTGGTGAAAGGAAGTAAGAAAGTAAATTGTGAACTAAAACCTCTATCCGAAATAATTGATTCCGAGAAAGTAGAAAAAATAGATTTGTTAAAAATTGATTGTGAAGGAGCAGAGTGGGCAGTTCTTCAAGGAATAGAAGAAAAACACTGGCCGATTATTAAATCTATGGTTATCGAGGTGCATGACATCGATAATCGCTTGCAAAAAACAAAAGAACTTTTGCAATCAAAAGGGTTCACAAAATTACATGCAGAACGTGAGGTTGGTCTTGAGCATACTTACATGTATAACCTTTTTGCTTTAAGATCATGACAGCAATTACAGCAGCTTGGGGAACAGCAATTTTACTTTTGGGTTCAAACGCCTTTGGTTTCATTTATAGCTATTTGGTGTTGAATACAAAGCTATTTTCAAAATATCGCATTCAATCCAAACCTTATAAATCAGGACTTTTCTGGAGCAGAATGCCTCTGTTTCTTTTTAATTTGGCAACGTTGATTGGACTATCTGCTTTCGGTGCATACACCATGTTCGATTATTTCGAAACATCCTGGCCAGTTTGGTGGGTGATTCCTGTTCAGGTTTTGATTGCGTTTATCTTGGACGATCTCTGGTTTTACGCTTACCACCGTTATTTACATGAAAATAAATTTTTATTGAAACACGTTCATTCAATTCATCATCGTGCGACAACTCCTTTCCCTTTAGAATATTTGTATGCGCATCCTCTGGAATGGATGATTGGAGCGCTTGGCCCTGTGATTGGTTTTGGAGCCGTTTTTATTTTCATGCCCTTGAACATATACTCATTTTGGATTTTTGGTTTGCTTAGAAATCTACATGAAATTCATATTCACAGTGATTTAGAATTACCAATTTTGAGCAAGTTGCCATTAATTAGTAAAACCAAGCATCACGACGATCACCACGCGAAATTGACAGGAAATTATTCCTCTACCTTCAGTTGGATGGACAAGATTTTCAAAACTGATTTTTAACTTATGCGTTTGATTTTCAAATTTATAATGCTTTTACTCATCGAACAAAGTTTCGCACAGAAGCAGTATTCATTGACCGTGAAGGTAACCGGAATTGAAAATTACAACGGGGAAATCGAGTTGGCGCTGTATAAAGATCCAAAGAAATTTGCCAAGGTTGGTCAAACGTATCGTTTGGTTAGAATAAAACCAGATAATTCGACATTAACGCACGAATTCAAGAATTTGGATCAAGGTAAATATGCAATTTGCCTATTTCATGATGAAAACAACAATAAAGTTTGTGATAAAAATTTCTTGGGAATACCTACGGAGGCCTATGCTTTTTCGAATAATATTCGTCCCAGATTTTCAGTTCCTACATTTGAGGAGTGTTCGACGTATTTGGACAAAAACAAGACGCTTTCAATTAAAATTGTTTATTAATCGATTTAAAACCCCTTCTATTTGAGTTAATATTGGTAGTTTTTCATCGTTTTTAATCACAAAATCAGCCAATTTCATTTTTTCCTCATCCGACCATTGTTTGTTCATTCGAGCTAATACATCTTCTTTTGAGCAATTTTCACGGTTCATGACACGCTTAATTTTTAGTTCCAACGGTGCACAAACAAGTATTGTGGCATCGAAGTTTTTATAAGCCCCCGTTTCAAAAAGAATGGCTGCCTCGTTGAAAACCAATTCAGAATATTGGTTCTTTGCCCAATCATCAAAGTCTTTTCTAACGATCGGATGAATCAATTGATTGACTTTTTGGCGTAATTCCTCGTCCTGAAAAATTTTAGTTGCAACGAGTTGAGTGTTTAATTCGCCATCCACATAAACTTTCTCTCCAAAAAGCGAAATCAAACCCGTTCTTATGGTAGGATTTGATTTCGTTAATTCCTTTGAACGTAAGTCGGAATAATAAACAGGGAATCCCATGTGCTCGAGGATTTTTGCAATAAAACTTTTGCCTGATCCAATTCCACCGGTTAATCCAATTCGCTTCATAGAAGCTAAATTAGTTTTTTATGCTCAATTATTCTCCGTTTTCGGCTTGCCATTGACGGTATAGGTCGAAGTAACTTTTTGTTTCTAGGATTACTGCGCCGCCGAGTGTATCTCCGTATTTTGCCGGTAAACCTCCGGTGTATACCATCATTCGGGCGATTGAACAACTTGGTACATTGAATACCTCATTGGATTTTATTCCATCCAAAACATAAATCATGTCACCTTTGCGAGCACCTCGAAACATCAATTCGCCGTCGTCGGAAAGTTTCACTTCCGAACTCATGGTTGTAACAAGAGATTTTACATCGAATTTTACTGGACTTCTTTTAATTTCCATCGAAGTGATTTCCTGAACAGGAATTTCACCAAATTTTATAGTAGCTTTTGGAGTAAACTTAATTCCTCGATGCGCTACCACTTTTGATTCGAATTCAATGGTTCCAAGATTGCAATAGGCCTCAATGGGAACATCTACTTGGATGTTGCTCATAGTATCTCCCAAATAGTATATCAACATGGTATACTTTCCAGAAGGTATTGCGGTCATTCGAAATCGTCCATCTTCACCCGATATTCCTTGATAGCGCCTACCGTTGTCTAGAATGAGTGTTTTAGCACCAATTAAAGGCTGATTATTTTTTCCGCTAACAATTGTTCCAATTACATCTCCGCTTGCTGATTGACCAAATGTGCTTCCTGCCATCATGAGCATCCACACCGCAACTAGTTTTTTCATAGTAAAAGTTTTATTTTACAATAAGATGCGGTGCTGAATGAAATTCCATAAATTATCCCAAAATAGCGCTTGATGTTGGTAATTCGCGATTCACTTTTTTGAATAATCCTTGCAAAACTTTGCCAGGACCTACTTCAATTACTTCATCGCATCCGTCATTCAACATGTTGTTCATGATTTGTGTCCATTTCACAGGTCCAGTAAGTTGTAAAACCAAATTTTTCTTAATTTCTTGAGGATCTGAAACTGCTTTGGCGTTTACGTTTTGGTAAACGGGACAAGTCGGATTAGAAAAATGAGTACCTTCAATTGCTGCGGCAAGTTTTTCTCGAGCAGGTTCCATTAGTGGCGAATGAAATGCTCCACCAACTTGTAAAATCATGGCTCTTTTAGCTCCAGCTTCTGTTAATTTGGCACAAGCAACTTCAACAGCAGGAATTGCACCTGATATTACTAATTGCCCAGGGCAGTTATAATTCGCAGGAACAACTACACCTTCGATTTCTGCACAAATTTTCTCTACTACCTCATCCTCTAATCCAAGAATTGCTGCCATGGTTGATGGTTCAATTTCACAGGCTTCTTGCATTGCTATAGCTCGTTGAGAAACCAATTTCAATCCATCTTCAAAACTCAAGGTTTTGTTGGCAACCAATGCTGAAAATTCTCCCAATGAGTGTCCAGCAACCATATCTGGTTTGAAAGAATCACCAAGGCAAGCAGCTAAAATCGTTGAATGCAAGAATATCGCAGGTTGGGTAACTTTCGTTTGCTTTAATTCTTCTTCTGTTCCTTCAAACATGATTTTTTGAATGTCAAAACCTAGAATTTCATTTGCTTTTGCGAACATGGATTTCGCTAAATCGGAATTTTCGTATAAGTCCTTGCCCATTCCAGTAAATTGAGCTCCTTGACCAGGAAAAACGTATGCTTTCATCAGTTAAATTTTATTCAAAATTAAAAATCATTCTATTCCATTAACCACAAAATGAATGAAAGTTGTAACGTTTTTTTTAAATCTTGTTTTTCTTAATATGAAAGCGATCTTCTTAACTCTTTTGGTTTTTCTGAGCATGAAAAACGTATTTTCTCAAATTTTAGCAGAAGAAATCCGAATTGGATGTGGAAACAAATTCTTCTCGGAAAACGAGCATCAACATGCTATGATTGTTCGAGGAATTTGGTGCGGACATAGTTATTTCTGGACACCTATCAACATTGGGGATTCTATTACTGAACAGGCATTTTACAATGACGAATTGTTTACTGGTGATTGCTTCGATATTAATTCAGATGGATTAATTATTGGAAAATATACATTTGAGAAAGGTAAGATGACATCGCTGCAACATTTTAGAGAAGACGGAAGTCTATCTGAAGAATTTCGTTATCAAGAAGGAATTCCGAATGGGGTCAACACGGATTATTTCTACAAAGGGGAAATTAGATTAAAACGAACGTATGAATTGGGTAAATTAAATGGACCTTTTGTTGAAGGAATTGATTTAGTTGATTATGGTCGGGGAATATGCACCGAAGAAGGAGTTTATGCAAATGGACAGCGCAAAGTTATTTCAAAGCCTTGTGATTATTGATTTTCTTCAACTTTAGAATCGATTTTCCCAAAAGCGGTTGTTGTTTGAATCAAATCTCCTTTTTTTGGAAAATTATTGTCTTTGATTGTTTTTCCTCCAAAGGTTGTAATACTGAATCCACGTTTCAATACTTGCATCGGATCGAGCATTTCTACTTTATTTTCTCGAATTCGTAATTCATTCTTTGAACGCTCGAATAAGTTTACTAGTTTTTGCTCCAAATTATTTTTAGCTTCATTTAATTTAGACTCGTGGCGATTCAAATTATTTTTAGCAACGTAACCGAAATTCAGTCGAATTTGAGTTAATGTGCTTCTATGTTTGTCAATTCTATATTGAACACTACGATCAAGTTTATTTTGTTCATTTATTAGAATGGAATTATTCTGTTCAATTATCGAAGTTGAAATTGATTTGAACAATCGAATTAATGCATCGAATTCGCTTCTTGAAGCTTGTAAATTATTTTTGGAAATACTGAATAATTGTGTTTGTAAGTCTTTAATTTGTTGGTCGAATTCGCGATATGTTTGAATGAGAAACTCAGCTAATTTTGTTGGCGTAATTGCATTTCGGAAACTTACCATTTCAGCCACTGTCAAATTTGTGGAGTGACCGATTCCAGTTAGAATAGGGAGTGGAAACTCAGCAATTGCTTTACAAAGTTCAAAATGGTTGTAGCATGTCATACTTACCTCTGCACCGCCTCCACGAACAATTACTACCAAATCAAAATGTTGTTGAATTGATTTAATTTTCTTGAGAGTTCCAATTATTGAATCAACTGCTGCGTCGCCTTGCAAATAAGCAGGGAAGAGGTAGGTAAAAAATTTATATCCAGGCTCATTTGTTTCGAGCACTTCCATAAAATCAGAGAGTCCTTTGCTTGAATCAGCTGAAATGACTGCTATACGCTTAGGAATTAATGGAAATTCCAACAATTGATTTTTATTGATAATCCCTAAATCCGATAGTTTTTTAAGTGTTTCATCACGCTGTTTTTGGAGTTCTCCCAGTGAAAATGAAGGATCAATGTCCAATATTTGGAGACTTAACCCATAGGTTTCACTGAAATTAATTTTCACCAAAAGCAAAAGATTCAATCCATCTTTCAGTGGTTCTTTTACAACAGAAATAAACCGTTGATTGATACGATCCAACTGCTGTTTCCAAATCGTCCCACCTAGTTGCGCTATGATTTTATCCCCTTCTTTTTGAACCAATTCGGGAAAGGCATGTCCACTCGGAAAGCGATTGAGTTTATGCATTTCTGCTTTTACCCAATAGGATTGAGCATAGCGTTGTTCAATCGTTTTTCGAATCGAACTGGCGACTTGTTGAAGTGTAAATATCTGTTTGTCTGTCATTTACGAAATGACTCCATTCTCTATTTCCGCGTCTAAATAGCTTTGAACAATGTCAATTGCATTATCGATTACATCGCTCAATGCCGTAATGAATGTTCCTTCCTCTGCAATCGAGATAGCGTGCTTGATGGCCTCTGTTTCCAGTGTCACAACTTCATACGTAACATTTGAATTGGATTCATTGATTCCTTCCAAGATCAAATCAATTATCTCTTGTTCCGTTCTTCCTCGTAAGTGTTTTTCTTGGCGAATCACAATGTGGTCAAACATACGAGCTGCAATTCGAGCACACTCTTTAATGTCTTCATCTCGTCTGTCACCAACGCCGGAAATAATTCCAATTTTCCTTGTAGCATCTACACTTTGAAGAAATTCTTCAATTCCTCTGTATCCATTTGGATTGTGAGCAAAGTCAATCATCACCTTAAACTTCGAAAATTCGAAAATATTCATTCTGCCAGGTGTTTGCGCTGCACCGGGAAGGAAAGTTGCAAGTGAAAGTTTGATGTCTTCGGTTTTAAATCCATACAAATAGGAAGCAAGCGTAGCGGCGAGAACATTGTAGATCATGAATCTTGCTTTTCCATTCATTGTTAATGGAATATGCGTAGCTCGTTCTACTCTAAATTTCCAATCTCCTTTTTTAATGGTGATGAATCCATTTTCATAGATAGCTGCAATTCCACCGTTTTTACAATGCTCAACGATAGCTGGACAATTTTCATCTAAACTGAAAAGGGCAACATTGCATCGCAAGTTTTTAGCGATTTCCAAACAATTTTCATCTTCACCATTCAAAACGGCCCAACCATCTTTTTTAATACTTTCAACAACGACCGATTTTACACGCGAAAGATCTTTCAAATCATGGATGTCACTAATCCCAAGATGGTCCTCTTGAATATTTGTAATAATTCCAATATCACAACGACTGAAGCCTAATCCTGATCTAAGTATTCCACCACGAGCGGTCTCTAAAACTGCGAATTCAACATTTGGATCTTTAAGGATGTATTCCGCACTAATTGGACCTGTGGTGTCACCTTTTTCCATCATGTGATTTTGGATGTAAATTCCATCCGAAGTTGTAAATCCAACCCGATAACCATTGTTTTTTACAATATGCGAAATCAAACGAGTTGTGGTCGTTTTTCCGTTCGTTCCAGTGATTGCGATAATAGGAATTCGAGAAGGTTTTCCTGGAGGATAAAGCATATCGATTACCGGTGCAGCTACGTTTCTTGGTAGACCTTCAGAAGGAGCCAAGTGCATTCTAAATCCTGGAGCTGCATTGACTTCTAAAATAACACCACCATTTTCTTTTAGCGATTCCGTCAAGTTTGCAGCCATGATATCTATACCACAAATATCCAATCCAATGACACGAGAGATGCGCTCTGCCATGAATACATTTTCAGGGTGCATTAAGTCAGTAACATCGATTGAAGTTCCTCCTGTGCTGAGGTTTGCTGTAGATTTTAAATAAACAACCTCTCCTTCAGCGGGAACCGATTCAAGTGTGTAATTCTTTTTTTCCAAAAGCTCCATCGTATCGCGATCAACGGTGATTTCAGTCAACACATTTTCGTGACCATAACCTCTGCGTGGATCTTTATTTGTTTCGTCGATTAGAACTTGAATGTTATCTTTTCCATTTCCAACAACGTGAGCAGGAACGCGTTGAGCTGCAGCAATTACTTTGTTGTCAATGACTAAAACACGGAAGTCGTACCCTGTTATGAATCGTTCAACGATGACTCTACGAGAATACTTTTTAGCATATTCCAATCCTGCAACAGCGTCTTCCCAATTAGTCACATTTATCGAAGCGCCTTTTCCATGATTTCCATCCAATGGTTTGATTACAATTGGGTAGCCAATCGACTTGATTGTGTCTTCTAAGTCTTCTTCATCAACACAAATTGAACCTTTAGCAACTGGAATAGAAGCAGCATCCAACATTTTTTTTGTTTGTTCCTTGTTGCATGCAATGTCGACTGCAATATTACTTGTTTTACAAGTTATGGTCGCCTGAAAACGCATTTGATTTATTCCATATCCTAACTGAATCAGGGAATTAGTTCCCATACGAATCCAAGGAATGTCACGAGCTACAGCCTCGTCAACAATACTTCCAGTACTTGGCCCGAGACGAACATCTTCACGGATTTCTTTCATTTTTTGGATATCTCGTTGAAGGTCATATTCCTCTCCCGAAATCAAAGCCTCTGCAATACGAACGGATGCTTCAGCGGCATATAAACCAACTTTTTCCTCCAAGTAATTAAATACAACGTTGTAAACACCTGGGGTCTTTGTTTCACGTGTTCTTCCGAAACCGACATCCATTCCTGCCAACGTTTGAATTTCAAGTGCTATGTGCTCAATGACATGTCCCATCCACGTTCCACGTTCTACACGCTGAAAAAATCCTCCTCGGCATCCTTCTGAACATCGATGTTCCATTAATGTCGGTAATAATTTTTCGATTCGTTCGCGAAAACCATCTATTTTATTTGTGGGTTTTTCTTCTAGATCTTCTAGATCCAAGCGCATTTGAATGAGTTTTTTTCGTGTAATGCTCCAAATGTTTGGCCCTCTGAGCGCCTGAATTTTCAAAATTTTCATAGGTTAATAGTTTGTTTTTTATCGATCATATGGAATACGCCATGTTATTTTAATCGTCGCTTGCGTAATTTGTTTGCATGGCTATTTCATAGGATATATTTCTTTGGTTTTGTTTGAAAAGAATAAATATATAAAAAAGAAAATATAATTTATGAGGTTAATTGAAATTTAATAACGAATGGGTATGTTACGAATAGGGTAGTTTAGAATTGCGAGAGGATGATTGCCAGCGTTTTGCAGTCATTCTAATTTTCACAAAAAAACGGCCGAGAAAACCCAGCCGCTTTTTGTAGTCGAACTATTTTTAAAACTTATTTAATTGCGTGTCTCAACACTGGAGTTGATTTTGTGCCATTGGTAACGTTCAAGAAGTAAATTCCTGGCGTCAATTCTTGGTTGATCACAAACATATTGATTCCATCTTTCACTTCTATTTGGCGTTGCTCGATCACTTTCCCTGCCGCATCAACGATGTTCATTATGCAATTACCTAAAAGTTCCTTGTTATTCACAATCACTTGGAACGATGTCCCTGATGGATTCGGGTAGCTTGAGAAATAACCTGTTGTCACTTCAGCACATGAAACATTAATCGGGTCGTATAACTTCTCTGTTCCATCAATATCTACTTGGCGTAAACGGAAGTAGTTGTTTCCATCGGTTGCGTTCTGATCTGCTGCTTGATAGGTGATTAATTCATTTGAAGTTCCAGCAGATGGTAACGTTGTAAGCACTTGCCAGTTCTCTCCGTCTCTTGATTTCTCTACATCAAAATGTGAACTGTTGAACTCAGAGGCAGTTTGCCAAGTTAGGTTGATGATGCCTTCTTCGCAAAGTCCGGAGAAGGAAACGAGTTCTACAGGGAGAGGGTTACTATTCGGAGCACCGATATTGAACCAGCTAAATCCTGTAACTGTATTACTCTGGATAACAAAATCAGTTGTTGACCCGGTTGATGCGATGTGAAATCCTGCAGGTTCCCATGTTGTATGATCAGGACCAGGAGAGCGAATTATTCTTGCTACACTAACATCATTTACGGATGTTAAACCATTGGCACGAAGTCTCAAAGTAAATGCTGAAGTGTTTAATCCACTCGGATAATCATCACCAAATTCATCATATGGTGTAATGTCCCAATAACCTTCGTTTTCATACGTTTGAATTAACTGACCGTCAGGCGTAGTTAAGTAAGTCCATGTTGGTGCATTGGACGGCGGGCCAGCTTTGTATTCCATCTCTATATAACCTCCTGAGCCTGGCGCTGCAGGAAAGTTAATTTGCCCATAACGATTTACATTCGATAATCCAACAGGGAAGATTCCACTTGCTACGGTGCTATTCGGTGCTCCAGTAAACCATCTTCTCATTGGACCTACCACGTTTCCTGATACCCAGCTCACTGATCCTAATGAAGATGTACTTGACCCGATTTCCAATTTGTTTGTTGCACTCGTAATGATATTCCCTTGATCCATTGTCAACGTTCCGGTTACGCGAACTGGCTTAGATAGGGTAACGTCTCCTGTTTTATTAATCTTCAAATTATCAATATTCACTAGGGTAACTGATGGATCTCCAGAAATTGATTGATTGCCTGTTCCAGTTAGTGAAATAGTACCATTGATTTGAACAGGATTCTGTAAATATAAATCTCCATTCATTTTAGATTCAACAACACTATTAAGCGGGCTTTGTCCTAATTTAAAGATACTAAAAAACGAGGAAGTGCCATTATTTACATTCTGACTCTGACCTGCTACATTTTTCGAAAACAAAACTGTTGCAGTGCCAGGTGTTAATAATCCTGAATTAGTCCAATTTCCTGCAATCGTAACATTGTATGAAGCTGTATTTGAATTTAGCAAAGAGAACTCACCAACTGAATTAGAAAAGTCATTAAGTATTGAAATTTCTTCTGCCAATTCAACTTTTGAAGATGTATTGTGTGTTAAATTAAAAAATTCTCCACCTTGACCATTATTAATCGATTGTATGGTTCCATTTGCACCAGCCAAAACAACCGTTGAGGTCCCTGCATTAAACCCGGTGGAAGGTGATAGCCAATTTCCTTTTAAAGTTATTTGATTAGTACCTCCAAGCAATTCGCCATTGTTAATGGTTAAGTTTCCATTAATTGTAGTATTACCAGCCAATTGAACTGCACCAGAACCATTCAATGTTACATTATTAAATGCCTGGTTTCCAACAGTTACAACTTGCGTTCCGTTACCTGTGAAGTTCACAGTTCCTGTTCCTGGTGTGAATGTTCCACTATTAGTAAAGTTTCCTGCAACATTAAGCACTGAGCCATCGCCCATTGTTAAAGCAGCTCCTGTTTCAATGGTTACATTGTTTGCATCTACTGAACCTGAAAGGGCTACTGCTGGCTGTTGTGCTACACACCCTGCAGAAGTCGATGGAATTATAACATTCGAAGAGGACGATGGTATTACATTTGAAGAAGAAATCGAATAACTTGATCCGTTATAGACATACCAATTTGTTCCATTCGTCCAATTTGAACCGTTAGCACCTGACGCTCCGCGCCAAACATAATCTCCGTTTGAAGGAGTTACTGAAATTGTTGGAGTGTTTACAGTAATAACCACCTGATCAGGTGCCGAAGAACAACCATTAACTGTTGCGGTAAATGTATAAGTTTGGGTACTAGTTGGATTTGCAACCGGATTTGCAATATTTGTTGCGCTTAGTGATGTTGATGGAGTCCAAGAAAAAGCTTGAGAGGATGGAGAAAATTGAAAATTATCAATACCGATATAATCAGAATTAGCTCCACTAGGACCACCATTGGTAACAAAGTATCTTAAAGCGATTCTCCCATATTGAGACTGAGATAACCCACTAATGATAACTGTATATTTTGTCCAAGATATAGGATATCCAGTTACTGATAATGTTGGATTTATATCTAACAATAAATTGGTAAAATCACCAACAGTAGAACTGGTTGTTCCTACATTCGTACTTGCTCCATTGAGGCTTAATCTCAATTGAAGATTATCAGCAAAATCACCGGTAGATCTAGTGTAAAACGAAATAGTATCACCATTACTCATAAAATATTGTGGGGAAATCATCCAATTACTAATTGTCGCAGCTCCAGATCCTGAATTAAAATTAACACCAATATATGATGATGTTGCACCTGAAAAAGCTGGAAATACGTTGCCATTTCCTTGAAACCAAGAAGTTGTACCAAGAGGTAAACTAAGGTTATTAAAAGTCCAACCTTGGGAGTTTAATGTTGTAATATCATCGAAAAGTACATTATTGTTGGAATTAACGGTTGCATTTAATTGTGCGTTATTTCCATTACAAAAAGCCACGTCTGCACCAGCATTTGCTGTAGGATTTGTTTTAATAGTTATCGTTTTAGTAGCTGTCACTGGATTACAACCTCCTCCACTTGCAGTTAATGTTAACATAATTGTACCGGATTCATTAGCACCAGCAGTATAAGTTGCATTTGCAAAATCATTTGCATTTGTCCATGATCCTGCACCGCCAGACCATGTACCACTTGTAGCAACACCTCCGATAGAACCTCCCATAGCATTTGATGTTGCTCCTTGACATATATCAGCCATTGCCGAACCAGCATTTGCTGTAGATGGTGGGTTAACCGTTACAGTCACCGGAGTTCTAGAAGCTGAGTTACAACCCAAAACAGCGTTCCAAGAAATGATTATTTGACCATTACCTGTTTGAGTTGCTGCAGACAATGAAGGTGTTACAACACAGTAGGATCCACCGCCACCGCCGCCATCTGTACCTGTATTTTCTGAACCTCCTCCTCCAGAGTAACCGCCGCCGCCGCCGCCGCCTTCTGAGCTTCCGCCGCCGCCGCCGCCAAATCCACCTGCACTACCCGAACCTCCACAAGAAATTCCTCCATTACCTCCATTAACAAAAGAAATACCTTGTCCATTTGTACATGCACCTGTTCCATTTCCATTGAATCCTGCACCTCCAGAGCCACTTGAGGTTGATACTGCACCTCGTGATCCACCATTACCGCCTGTGCCTCCTGTTCCTGCATTTGCAGTTGTTCCATTTTGAGTTAAAGAAGCATTCGCTCCAGAACCATCGGCTCCTTCACCACCTCCACCTCCAGCAACAACTAGAGGAACATTACTTGATGTTGAGACAAATGACCCGCCACCTCCACCGGCTCCTTCATCACTCACAGCATTGGTAGGCTGTCCACCAACTAAGATTTTAAGAACGTCACCTGGAGTTACAGAGACAGTACCAACAATTCTTGCACCATTTCCAGGGGCAAATGCATTACTTTCTACTTGTATTCCCCCTTGCGCTCCTCTTGCATCTACATTTATCGATGTAACCCCAGCTGGAACAGTCCAATTCACAATCGAACCCGAGTAATTGAACGTTTGCGATCCTGCCGGAACTAGGATACTTGTCACCTCTGCATAATAGGTTGTTGTAGCTGAAGGAGTTACTGAATAGTTTGCGCCACTAGCGATCAACGATGGGTTAATTGGAGCCCCTCCTGAAGTAGCAGAATACCAATTGATTCCATTTCCTGCTGATGTAGCAACAAGGTTTGCAGACTGCGTTGCACAAATTGCAGCCGGGTCTGTAGCTGTTGGAGCTGCTGGGGATGAATTAACAGTAATTGTAGAGCTACCTTGGGGCCCCCAACAAGTTCCATTAAAAGCTCTAAAGAAATATGTATTAGAAGAAGTTACTGATTGAGAAGAAGAAATGGAAGAAGTATTAGTTCCACTAGTTGTAGTATTTTGCCAATAAATTGTTCCACCAGTTCCACCAGTTGCGTTCAAAGTAACGTTATTACAGAAACTTCCAGAGGCTGGTGTTACGGTAACTGCCGTAGGCGTTGCATTCACTGTCACTGTTGACGTTACAGAACTACTACATCCACCTGAAATAATAGTGTAAGTTATAGTTGTTGTACCTGCAGATACTGCAGTTACAACACCTGTAGTTGGATTAACTGTTGCAACACTTGGATCACTACTTGTCCACGAAAAATTAGGGAATCTCACGATTACAATTCCTGAGCCACCATTAGAGCCATTTCCTTCGCCGCCGCCACCGCCACCGCCGGTACCATTTACTCCTGCTGACTGAGTTAAATTTCCACCACCAGTTCCACCACCACCATTACCACCATTGCCTGCGCCTGCACTTAATCTGTCAGTTCCGCCACGAGAACCTCCACCTCCTCCTGCAAACCAACCTGCAGGACTACCACCGATCGAGGCAAATTGAGGAAATTCTAAACCTGGTCCGCCTGATGGAATAGTACCATTAGTAGGCCAAGTAGATAAGCTTGTACCGAGAGCCCCCCTAACACCAGCTCCACCAGCACCTCCGCCTCCACCAGTATTTCTAGGATCGTCGGTTCCTGCATTTCCACTACCACCACCGTTATTTCCCTGGGAAGCTGTACCATTACCACCATTGAAAATATTAGTGTTATAATTCATGGCTGCTCCACCACCCGAACCACCATTAACACCTGCACATATTGCTGTTGTTGACAAGTGACTACCACCTCCACCTCCACCAATAGCGGTAAGTGTTCCAAAAATTGAGTTGCCACCTGAGGCACCTTGTGAATTTGCGCTAGTAGACCCTGCTCCACCTGCGCCAACAGTTACTGATATTGGAACCCCATTAGTAACAGAGAAATTTGCATTGTAGATTAATCCACCAGCGCCGCCGCCACCGCCACGACCAAAACCACCTCCACCTCCACCAGCAACTACTAATACTTCAACATTACCTGTTACAAGAGGATTGAAAGTACCAGAATTTGTAAACGATTGAACTCCGTATGATGCCGTATTTCCTCCTAAAGTAGAAGTTGCTCCAACACATAGAGTAGTTGTTCCTGTTATAGGACTGATTGCAGGTGCATTAACAGTGATAGTGCCTGTTGCATTGGCACTTCCACAATTACCAGTTAAAGGAATACTGTATGGATAAGTTCCAGCTGTAGTTGGTGTTCCTGTAATAGAAATTGTATTTGAAGACCATGATGCACTTACTCCAGCAGGTAGCCCATTTGCACCACTTACACCGGCATTAGAAATTCCCGTCGCTCCAAGAGTACTATGAGTTATTGTTGTTAATGGTGAATTATTGCACAATGTAGGCGCAGATGATGCCGCACCTGCTGTAATGTTTGAAGAAACCGTAACACTCGTTGTTGCAGTCACCTGTGAACAACCCCCTGCTGCTGCAATAGTATAGGTTACCGTGTAGATTCCCGCTGTGCTTGCATTTGGATTGATTATTCCTGTTGAAGATAAAATATTTAATCCTAGAGTAGAGCTGTATGTGCCTCCTGAAGTACCTGTTTGAGACGGACTTGCAGAAGTAACCGATAAACAAAATGGCGAACCACTGTAGGAAATAGATGCTGTTGGTAGCACCGTTTCTGTTACCGTAATTTCATTGGACACAACAGCCGAGCCACAAGTAGGTGTAGATGTGCAAACAACATAAGATATACCTACAGGTAAATCAGTTCCTGATGGTGTGTAGGTTGTTCCTGTGGCTCCAAAAATGGATGTAATAGCTCCCCCTGATACCGTTCTATATCCCCATTGTCTGCCTGTTATTGCACCGCCATTTGATTCTGAAGCATTTAATAGCGTACCTGTTCCATTGCTACAGAAAGTTTGATTATTTGTACCGCTAATTGTCACAGCAGATAAGTTCTGAGAAACTGTACCACTCACTGCTACGTTAACGGTGGTGGTAATTTCTGAACTTGTTACGGTCACATTTCCATTGGTAGGAGTAGATACCGAAAGCATTCTAACATAAATCGGCACGTTAGTTAAAGTTCCACTGAATGGTATGGTAACTGTTGACGCAAATCCAGAGCCTGAAGACAAAGACACTTCAAAACCAGTTGGGGCATTCACATTCACAGCTACTGTTAAGTTCGCTCCAGAAACTGTAAATGATTGTTCAGTACTGGCAATACCGGTGCATGCAGAGAAAGCATTTAAGCTAATTACAGATGCTGTAACAAAAGGATTAGTGCATACCGTAACTGTTACATCTGAAGAGGCAGTACTTTGACACTCACCAGAGGCAGTTGCTCTTGCCGTTATAGTTGCGCCAGTTGCAAGCGCAGGGCTTATTGAACCAAGTGTCCATGCTCCACCGGAAACCGTTGTGGTGCCTAAAGAAGTTGCACCTGAAAATACTTCTATTGTAGTTCCATTTGCTTCTGTACTTGTTCCAGAGACTGATGAAGCACCATCACAGATAGGACTTGTAACAGTTGGTACATCTGAGAATGGTTGAACGGTAGCGGTTACCTGAACTGCGGCACTCTCACAACCATTTAAATTTGTTCTTGTAGCCCAATATGATGTAGTACTTGATATCGAGGGTGTTGTCCAATTTGTGGTACATGGAGTTCCACTTGTACAAGCAGGAACAGAACCTACTTCAGAGGTTAAGCTCGAATTAGAATACCATTTGATTATGCCATTTTGAGCAGCACTTACACCTAACTCAATAGTGCCTGTTCCACATCTTGATGCTGAAATAGCCGTTGGTGCTGGTGGTATTGTATTTACTCTTGCTTGTACAGCTGTTCGTGTTGCACTTGCTACACCTGTTACAGAATTAAAAGCTTCAGCATAATAAGTGGTAGTTGTACTAATGTTATTCAATGTAATATATTGGCCAGTTCCAACTAGATTACCACCTGTTGGGGCATCATACCATCTTATTGTATTTGCACATGAAGGAATTTCAGCGCTCAACGAAATGCTATTTGATCCTCCACACGGTATTGAAATTATATCAGCACGCATACTCATGTGCTCATTGTATGATTGAGGATAAATTCGAACATAACGACCAGTTACGGCTTGCGTGAACAAATTTGTAACAACTGTATTTTGATTATTATTTCCTGTAAAAGTTCCCGGCACACTAAACCAATTGCTTCCATCAGAACTGTACTGAACGGTGTAAGTCTGCACATGTTGATTACAACAGTCTAGTCTACCTTGAGTTGCTACTCCATTTATTGGTCTTACCGACCCCATATCAAACTGCAAATAATTAGTACCTATAACATTATCTCCTGATGCCCAAGTTTGTACTCCAGCACCGGCATTAAATAGTCTTCCTCTCCATGCTTCATGACCTCCACCAACACAACCCGTCCAACAAGTGGCAGCAGTTATTGAAGCATCAGATATTAAAGCAGTACCATTAGCTGTTGCTACAGGCCCGAACATAATATTACCAACTGCTTGTGGAGCAGATGGAGATGTTATAGTTAGAGTAGCATTGCCATTTGTGTAAGAACAATTATTAACCAAACAACGGTATTTATAGTTGTTTTGAGTTGTTGTTGGGTTTGTTACAGAAAGTGTTGCAGTAGTTGCGTTTGAATAAATTCCACCATTTGAAATATTTGACCAGTTTGTACCTCCATCTGTTGATACCTGCCATTGCCAAGTGGTTGCACCAGTTGCCCCAACGGTGAATGTTGCAGTACCAGCACCACACTGCGCAACCGATGCTGGTTGAGTTTGAATTAATATATAAGTAATGATGATTTGTCCTGCAGCCCCATTACCTCCTAATCGAAAGGTTGTGCCAATGGAATAAGCTCCTCCCCCTCCTCCTCCAACTCCAGTTGCTCCTGTACCAGCCCCGCTTGTGGATCTTCCATTCGCCCCTGCCCCACCGCCTGTTACCGCTGCACCGCCATTTGTATTGGTTGTAGATGCAGGATTACCGTTTGAACCAGTTCCTGCGCTACCCCCTCCACCACCAGATCGAGTTGAACCAACCCCATTAGCTCCTGCACCACCATAATAAACCAATTGCCCAATAGCTCCTGTAGTAACTGCTGCACCACCAGCACCACTTATTGTAACATTCGCATCCGTGTATCTTCCAGTTCCTCCATTTCCACCTGGAGCAAAAACAGTTGAAGTAGAGCCAAACCAGGAAGGATTACCTGCTGAACCAGTCATAACAGTATTATCAGCAGTTGTTGAGCCTGTAACAGCAGTAGCCGCACCTCTTGAAAGGTTATATGAAGAACTCAATGTACCAGTAAAAATTGAAGAAGCATAAGCACCTCCCGAACCTCCACCACCAGCGCAATAAGCACTCGCACCATTGTTAGCTCTGGCATAACCTCCCGCACCTCCTCCGCCCCAAACTTGTACTCTAAAAGAGGTTACACCAACAGGTACAGTCCAAGGAGAAGCTGGATTTGTTACAGTAACCGTCTGCCCCCAAGCACTCCCCAATCCCAAAAGCGAAATTAGAAGTAAGAAGAAAGAAGGTAGAAGTAAGAATTTACCCTTCGACAAAGCTCGGTGTGCAACCGATTGACTAGCATTTCGTAAGTTTAATGAAGTATTTAAAGCTATAGTCTCTTTCCGACTGTTCGAAATTTGAACATCGGAACGTTCAGTTTGACTGGGATTTTTCCCGTTTGATTTGTAATTTTTTTCCATAGTTGTTAAATTTTGAGTGGAAAATGAAATCGAGTTAACTGTCGAACTAGAACTCGTAAAATAACCTTTGCCAGTTTGGCTGTTTGTATTAAACGATGAGATAGGTATATTTTTCATCATGTTTTTTAGTTTCGAGCAGTTTAAAATTAAAATTTAGTTTCAAGTTTATTCAACCAAATGAACATTTAGCAAAATGCTTTGAACAAGAACTATTTTCCTGTTAACATTTAATTAAATAAACAACAAAATAAAAAAAATAAAAAATTTTCGTTTCTTTATCTTTCTTGTGAATAAACCGAGAAAAGATTGTAAAAATATAAGTTTTAATTTAGTTTTAGCGATTGTAAATTAATTAACTTTTTTCATTTTAACAAATTTTCTACACACTAATTTGTTAACAATCAACTAAATGCTTTTTGATTGTTTGAAAATTACTGTTAGTTAAAAACGAGTTAAAACGCGACCGAGATGAATGTGAAAGGTTGTTGAAAATAGATAACGTTACGTTAAACGCTGCCTTTAAGATGATGATAAAATTTTCTCGGTCTGTCATTGAACTATCTATACGACAAATGTTCAATAAAGTTTAATTGGTTATTAAAAATCAAGTCATTAACTCGTTAAAATGGAGTGAAAATGGTAGATCAAGGTGTGTGTTTTTACGTAGATTGGTTGATTACAGATTGGTTGATTGCGGATTGTTTGATTGCAGATTGCAGATTGCAGATTGCAGATTGCAGATTGGTTGATTGCAGATTGCAGATTGGTAGATTACAGATTGGCAGATTGGCGAATTGCAGATTGGCGAATTGCAGATTCACTGCATGGCTGCCTTCGGCGGTGGCAGATTGCAGATTTGTTAAGGGTTTAGTTTGAGGTTTGAGGGACCACAGATTCACTGCGTGGCTGCCTTTGGCGGTGCAGATTGGTTTAGGTTTGAAGCTTCGAGGGTATTGAAGTCAGAAATTAGAATGTACAAGGTTGTACAGGCAGAAGGATCTTATATCTCAATCCTTGAAAATTTCGATTAGGTTGACATTTAGTTCTGGGAACATAATTGAATTCACTTCTGTAGCACCGTCATGGATATTAAAAACGCCTATTGATTCAAATTTCTCATCTAGTTTGGTGAATATTTCCATAGAATTTGAGTCAGGATTGACAATCCAATATTCCTGAACACCATTTTCTTCATAGATATTGAATTTGTCATTGTAGTCTTTCTTCATCGTACTGTCGGAGGTAATTTCAACTACTAAATCAGGGGCATCAATTGCTCCGCGATCATCTAATTTACTTAAATCGCAGAAAACGGAGATATCAGGTTGAACAACCGTATCCACCTCGCTATCACTTCCTTTATTTTTTTTCAGGCGCACATCGAAAGGGGCTTCGTATACTTTACATCCACACTTTTTAAAATGGGATGCCAAAACCAAAATTAAATTTAAAGATACTTCTTGGTGTTTTCGCTTCGGTGCCGGACTCATTTTGTAAATCCATCCTTTGATAAGTTCAATTCGGTCATCAAAAACCCATGTAAGGTAATCGGCATAGGAATAGCGCTTGTTAAGGTCAAGTTGTGATATGTTCGTTACTTGTGGCATTTTAAGTGCATTTTGTATTCGAAAAACTTAAGTAAAGATAGTTGATATTTTTTTAAATGGCAAGATTGGAAAAATAGCAATGAGATTGGTGGTTTCTGGATTGGCAGATTGCAGATTGGCAGATTACAGATTGGCAGATGGCAGATTGGCAGATTGCAGATTGGCGGATTGCAGATTGGCGGATTGCAGATTGGCAGATTACAGATTGGCGGATTGCAGATTGGCAGATTGCAGATTGGCAGATTACAGATTGCAGATTGGGGATTGCGGATTGCAGATTCACTGCGTGGCTGCCTTTGGCGGTGGCAGATTGCAGATGTCTCTATGATCCATGTAGTTGCGCTAACCATTTCAATGCGCTGGTTTTTTTTAT
Organism: uncultured Lishizhenia sp.; assembly: GCA_964534395.1. Classification (GTDB taxonomy): domain Bacteria; phylum Bacteroidota; class Bacteroidia; order Flavobacteriales_D; family Crocinitomicaceae; genus UBA952. The sequence continues at coordinate 164,297 of CAZHOW010000003.1, read as the reverse complement.
TCCTCCAAAATTTTGTTCGGGAAGGACTGTATCCATTGTTAATAACAATTTCGGGTAATTATCTTTTATAAGCTCTAATGGCAGAAGTTCGCGCTTCAAAGTTTCCTCGCGGTCGGTAGTGTAGGCTACTTGAATATACATTCTTTCATCGCCAGAACTAATAGCTAAGAAGTCCACTTCCAGGTGGTCAATGACTCCAACATAGACTTGATATCCTCTTCTCAACAATTCCAAATAGACTATATTTTCAAGGATATGTCCGTAGTCTTCGGATCTATCTCCTGCAATTAATCGACGAAGTCCGATATCGACTGCATAATATTTTACATTGCTTGAAAAAACTTTTCTTCCTTTGACATTGTAACGATTCGCGCGATAGGCCAACATACTATCTTCAATGCCAGATAAATAGTTAGCCACTGTTTTATTCGTAATCTTTCTTCCAAAACTATTCAACGTATTCGTTATGTTGTTAACGCTGTGCAGGTTTCCAATCTCACCATAGACGTAACGAATTAATTTTTCCAATACACTCACGTCTGAAACACCAAGCCGTTTCACAATATCCTTTAGAACAACTGTTGAATAAATTCCCTCAAGGTATTGTTTTTTTTTCGTTTCATCCAAAGTTACAGCATAAGGGAAACTAGATTTCAAGTAGTTATTGTATGCATCGAAAAGTCGGTCCTCGTTATAAACAGAAAGGTATTCCGTAAACGAAAGCGGTAGCATTTTTAACTCAACATAACGCCCCGTTAACAGCGTAGCTAGCTCGCCACTTAGAAAATAGGCATTGGAACCAGTAAGATAAATATCTATGTTTATATTTAGGTGTAAACTATTGACTACCCGCTCGAACTCAATTACATTTTGGATTTCATCTAAAAATAGGTAGTACTTTTCGTTTTCTTTAAGTTGTGCTGCAATAAATTTATGTAAGGTTGAAGGATTACGTAAATGATCAAATTCAATATCTTCAAAGTTGATGCTTATTATTTGTTTTTCTTTGACACCCTCCTTTCGCAATTGTTGTTTAAACATTTGGAATAAGGTAGACTTTCCGCAACGGCGCACTCCAGAAACCACTTTAATGACGTCTTCATCTTTCCATGATGTAAGAAATTGTAAATAGTTAGGCCTATCTATTTGTTTCATATTCCAAATATAATATATATTTTTTGATTTTTTGGACTTCATTCCAAATATAAACCAAATTTTTGCGGATAAAAATTGTGAAGGTTGATCTTCTTCGCTGCTGACTTCGGCGGTGCGGATTGGTTGATTGCGGATTGGTTGATTACAGATTGCAGATTGGCGGATTGCAGATTGGCGGATTAGCTTTGCTGCTGACTTCGTCGGTGCGGATTGGTTGATTGCAGATTGCAGATTGGCGGATTGCAGATTGGCAGATTACAGATTGCAGATTGGGGATTGCGGATTGCAGATTCACTGCGTGGCTGCCTTTGGCGGTGGCGAATTTGCTTCCACAATTATTTCGTTTATCTAACTAATTCGCAACAATTCCCCATAATAAAGGGTTTTCTCCGTTTTTGTTTCCATGTGGAGTTGAGCAAGTTCAATTGATCTATTTGGAAAATAAAGCTCAGCAAGTTCTTGAATTAGTGTTCCATCAACCGTTGGAGAATAGGTATTCATAATTAAGAAACCATTCTCATCCAAAACTTCCGCGGCGGCACCTAACAGCTCATCAATTTTATCTTCTAGCTTCCACTTTTCACCTTTCGCACCGATTCCCCAAGCTGGAGGGTCCATTAAAATTCCTTTGAAAGTGCGTTCGCGTTTGGCTTCTCTTTGAATAAATTTCAAGGCGTCTTCGTGAACCCAACGAATGTTGAGTAATCTGCTAGATTCCATGTTTTCTTTCGCCCAACCAATCATTGATTTGACGGAATCTACATGAAAGGTATCAGCTGCTTTGTTTCGAGCTACACAAGACGCTGCACCCGTATATGCAAAAAGATTTAAAAAACGATCATCGGTTTCAAGTCGCTGGTCAATGAACTCCCAATTCGTTTGTTGCTCAGGAAATAAACCCACATGCTTGAATGAGGTGAGTTCGATGTTGAATTTCAGTCTTTTGTATGAAATTGTCCATTTGGCAGGAACGTCTTTTTTCAACGCTTTCCATTTTCCTTGTTGATTTTTACCTTCAACGAATTCCCAATGAGCCATTGCTTTCCATTCCGTAAAAGGCATTCCACTGTGAAAATAGGCTTGAAGTTCAGGTCGAATCGTAATTATTTTGCCCCAACGCTCGAGTTTTTTTCCTCCACCAGCATCGATTAGTTCGTAATCATCCCAACCTTTGGAGAAAATGTGTGTTAAATTGGACATTCATTAACGCATTTTAGGCATTTTCTTTCTTCCGCCCATCATTTGAGCCATGCGCATTTGGTTTTTGGAAGGAGCCATTTGCAATTGCTGTTGCATCATTTTAATTTGATCCTTCAGCATTCCGTTTTTATCCATTTTTTTGGCTTCACCCAATAGAGAAACCGCTTCGTTTTTGCGACCTGTTTGTGCGCAGATTCCAGCTAAATGCATTCGAGCCACTGCATTGTCTTCAGGCTGACGTAATCCAAGCTCAAGAGCCCTTCGAAGCAGTTGTTCACTCTTAGCGAATCCCATTTCTTGTGAACCCATCACCGCTTTTAAATACAAAATATAAGCGTGTTGTTTTCTTGGCAAAAATTGCGGATGCGTAATGCGGTCAATGTATTTTTTTGCTTTATCTGTATTTCCGACACGCATTTGATTTAACGCCAAAATCATATTTTCATTTCTGAAAAAGGACAATATAATTAAAGCCGTTACGAAAATAAAGGTGATTCCCCAACCCCAATGTCCGGTTGCAAAAAGCCAAACGTTAAAGCTCAATGCTGATAGTGCCAATGCAATTCGAATGATAAATCCAGTCATATATTAAAATTTAGAATTTAGAATGTAAAATTGATAATTGTTTCCTCTATCTTACATTCTACAATATTCAGTTTACATTTAATTAAATCGTCGCTATGCACTTCAACTCAATCGCAATTGGTGTTGGAAGCGAATTTATTTCACACGTCGTTCTACAAGGTAAATTGTCCTTGAAATATTCAGCGTATATGCGATTGTAAGTGTGAAAATCTCGTTTCATATTTACCAAAAAAACAGTAACATCAACTAATTGATCCCAGCTTGACCCCGATTCCTCCAAAATAATGCGAACATTATCGAAAACACTGCGACATTGCGCTTCAAAATCGAATTCGATGAAATTTCCATTTTTGTCTAACTTCAATCCTGGTACAGCTGAATCAGTATCATCTGAGCCAGCAGTTCTAGGTCCAACGCCTGAAAGAAACAATAAATTTCCCACTCGTTTAGCGTGTGGATACAATCCAACCGGCTTCGGAGCCTTGTTTGTTGAAATTCGTTCTTGATTTGACATTTTAATAATTTGTTAGCAAAGATAATGGATAATAAAGAAAAATTGGAGAATCGGAATAGTTTTAAAAACGAAAAAAGCGCATCGGAATTCCAACGCGCTCATCTGTTTTATTGAAAATCCTAAGCGGACTCTTTGTCTTCAAAAATTCTTTTCGGGCGAAGTTGCTCGAATAAACCTAATGTAATCCAAAATGGAAGGATGAAACCCATTAAAAAAATCAACATCCAAAATGCCATTCCGGCAATTAAAAGAAATAATACAATTCCAAAAGTGCTCATCTTCTATTATTTTTGTGAACGATTTCGATGTAAAATTAAAAATTAAAAACAAATAAAAAACAAAAAATGGAATTTAGAATTGAAAAAGACACGATGGGAGAAGTTAAAGTACCTTCAAATCGTTATTGGGGAGCACAAACTGAGCGTTCGAGAAACAACTTTAAAATCGGGCCTGAAGGCTCAATGCCAGTCGAAATTATTCATGCATTCGCTTATTTGAAAAAGGCTGCGGCTCATGCCAATTGTGATTTAGGTGTTCTTCCTGCTGAAAAACGAGACTTGATTTCAAAAGTTTGTGATGAAATTCTAACTGGTCAGCATGATTCTGAATTTCCATTAGTGATTTGGCAAACGGGTTCAGGGACACAATCGAATATGAATTGCAACGAAGTAATTGCGAATCGCGGTCATGTTATCAACGGAGGAAATTTATTGGATGAACAAAAAGTATTGAATCCAAATGATGATGTAAACAAATCGCAATCGTCAAACGATACCTATCCTACAGCTATGCACATTGCGGCTTACAAGATGACAGTTGAAACGACTCTTCCTGGTTTGATGCATTTGAGAAATGTTCTTCAACAAAAAGTAGAGCAATTTAAAGATGTGGTAAAAACGGGTAGAACGCATTTTATGGATGCCACACCATTAACTTTAGGTCAAGAATTCAGCGGATATGTGGCTCAGATTGATAATTCTGTTCGTGCGATCAAAAATGCGTTGGTGGCGGTTACGGAACTTGCTTTGGGTGGAACAGCAGTTGGAACAGGATTAAATACACCCAAAGGTTACGATGTTTTGGTGGCAAAGAAAATTGCTGATTTCACGGGCTTACCGTTTGTAACTGCTAAAAATAAATTCGAGGCTTTGGCTGCGCACGATGCGATGGTGGAGTTATCTGGTGCGTTGAAGAGAGCTGCTGTGGCTTTAATGAAAATTGCAAACGACATTCGCATGTTGTCTTCAGGACCTCGATGTGGAATAGGAGAAATTATCATTCCAGACAACGAACCTGGTTCTTCAATAATGCCTGGAAAAGTAAATCCAACCCAACCAGAGGCTTTGACTATGGTTTGTGCTCAAGTAATGGGGAATGATATGGCTGTTGCGGTAGCAGGTTCTAACGGTCATTTCGAATTGAATGTGTTTAAGCCTGTAATTGCCTATAATGTTTTGCAGTCTGCTCGATTAATTGGTGACGCGTGTGTTTCATTTGCTGATAATTGTGCGGTTGGAATTGAAGCGAATCTTCCGATGGTGAAACAGCATTTGGATAATTCCTTGATGTTGGTAACGGCTTTGAATACGAAAATCGGATATTACAAAGCCGCTGAAATAGCAAAATACGCTCACAAGAACGGTACTACCTTGAAAGAGGCTGCCGTTGGTTTGGGTCACGTAACTCCAGAAGAATATGATCTGTATGTTGATCCTTCGAAAATGATTGGTTCGTTGGATTAATGGAAATTGAATTTTAAATTGAAGGGTCGGGTTTTTAACTCGGTCTTTTTTGGTTTTGGTTAAAAAAATCTTCAACTGTTGCAAAAAATGCAACAGTTCAAATCGAGTCATGAAGAAAGGTTTCTCAAAATTGAATTATTTCTTGCCCGAGGTACTTAAGAAATTAGAAATAAATGATTAGTCAAGAGAATGTTATTTGTCAGATAAAAACGAGTGCCGCTACAAATCCTAAAAATGAAAATACCAAAGCCGTTTCAGGCAAGGGAATAAAACTTTGAATTCCAACTAAAAGAGCAAAAAAACCAATTCTAAGAAATGAATTTCGTTTGTTCAGATTCATAATTGCGATTTGTTTTTCGCCAACGATTCCCATTTTAAGTTCATTTTTGATACGCATCCATTCGCTCGCTATAATTAGAGGAACAAGAATGATTCCTTGCGCTATTCCCATGTCCTTGTAGGAAAGAAAACTGATAAACTCTTTCCCGAAATTGATATCGTTTTGATGCAAAAAAACAGCAGAATGAATAACTAGTAATTCGATTATTAGAAGGGTAAGCTGTCGAAAAAAGATTTTATTTTTATCCTTTTTAGAAATTTCGGTCAACCTTAATCGCTGAGGTAAAAAAATCACCCTCGAAATTTGATCGAGCATGAAGAATAAAAGGATGAAATAGAAATTCCAATTCCAGAAAAAATAGCCAAATAGAGGCAAGGCTACATCGCCCAACAACAAACTAATTCTCTCTATTCGATTCACCTTTTATTTTTAAGGATTGCAACTCGTTCTTTAGTCAACTCAAAATTTGGGTTGTTTTTTAGTGCTTTCGCATAGGTTAACAAGGCATTGGAGATATCGTTTCTCTCTTCATAAATTAAGCCAACATTGTGATACGTTTCGACGTGTCTAGGTTCAATTTCAAGCACCTTTTCATAGTAAAACATAGCGCTATCCAAATCTTCCTCCGAGAATTGTTTCATATACCCAATTTGGAAATAGGCATCGTAATACGTTTTGTCCAAGCGAATCATTTTACGATATAAGGAAGTAGCCGCTTTTTCTTTGCCAAATTTCTGTTTTGAGTAAGCCAATGAATAAATCACATCTGGATTTTTAGGTTCAAGTCGATAAGCGGTTGTGTAATATTCAATACAGATTGGATTCTCTTTCATTTCGTAAAGCGAGCCAAGCCAAAGATAACCAACTGTGAATTTTGGATCTTGTTGAACTGCCGTCTCGTAGGATGAAACTGCTCGCTCGAAATTCCCTAAGTTTCTATAAATACTTCCTTTCAATAGATAGGCATCTCTAAATTTCGGGTCAATTCGCAAGGCTTGATTGATGTATTTGAATGCTTTTTCGTTATCCTGAAAGAAACTGTATGTATTTGCCAATCCTACGAGCGCTCTAGGATTCTTCGAATCCTTTTTGATGATGTATTTGAACTGATTTTGAGCTCTGAAAATATCTTCAGTAGTGTAATTTGGCTTATTTAACAAAGCTTGGGCATAGAGCGTTCTTGTGTCTAATCGGGAACTATCCAAACGATAAGCCCGAGCACCATCGGCCATGGCATCTTCAAAGCGCATTTTTTCAATTGCTTCATCCCCGTGTCTTAAAAGTAGTTCAACACTGTCTGGATAAATCTTTAAAACACTGTCCAACTGTGCTCCTGTGTAATTAATTGTTTTCGAATTCTTGGTTGAATTTCCGCAGGATGTTAAGATGCCAGTTAGTAGTATTAAAATGGAAATGCGATATGTCATATTACAAAATTAATTATTTTGAATTGGTTTGAATGTTCCGTAATTTTGTAAACGTAATTAAATACAATGCGGTATAAACTAGTTGCGATAATTGTGGTTCTCATTTTAGGGATTACAGATGGCTTTTCTCAAGGTTGTTCCCAATGTAAAATGCTTGCAGAACAGGCAGGAACCGCTGATGAAGCCTCCTTTGGTTCGAATATCAATTATGGAATTTTGTATTTAATGATTATTCCTTATTTGATGCTGATGTTTTTATTCAGAAATCAAATTAAACGTTTTTTGCAAAGTTTGTTCAAAACGGCTTCTAAATAAATGTTTCGCACGAAGAATCATTCCTGTTTTCTTCCACTTGAATTAACTACTGACTTTTCGGAATTACCCCAAAAATTAGATTATCCTTTTTACTACGACCCAAAGCCACTTGCTGTTGAGGCTGCCAAACGTCTACAAGCTCGACTAGAACAAGAAAATTTTAACCACAATTTTGGTATCGGACAAACTGAACGAGGAAATGTCATTGGGAAAATGTTTGGTGTGTTAGTTGTTCAAACTAGTTCTGGTGAAATCGGATATTTAGCTGCATTTTCTGGTAAATTAGGTGATAAAAACCACCACGAAGGATTTGTTCCGCCTGTATTTGATATTTTGGAAGAAGATGGGTTTTTCAAAAAAGGTGAAGTAGAATTAAATCAACTGAATCGAAAAATTGAGTCGATTGAAAACTCTCAGGAATTCTCCGAATCAATTCAATTCTTGGAGCAATTTAAAAAGGAAAGCGAAGAAAAAATAAGCCAATTTAAATCGTATCTTAAATCAGAGAAACAAAAACGGGACGAAATTCGATTGAAAAGTAATAATGTTCTTTCTCAAGTTGAATTTGAAAAATTGAATGAGAAGCTTAAATATGAGAGCATTTCACACCAATTGGAATTCAAAAAGTTGAAGAATTTAATCGCTCAGGAAATCTCGGATTTGGAAGATAAAACTTATTCAGAACTTCGAAGTCTAAAGGAAATTCGGGCGAATAAATCAGCTCAACTTCAACAAGCCATTTTCAACGAATACACTTTTTTAAATTCGAAGAAACAAAACAAAAGTTTGCTTGAAATTTTTAGTAAAACCGTTTTCAAAGTTCCACCGGCAGGTGCAGGAGAATGCGCGGCACCAAAGTTATTTCAATATGCTTTTCTAAATGATTTGAAACCGATTTGCATGGCTGAATTTTGGTGGGGAATGTCTCCCGATTCTGAAGTTCGACTTCACAAACAATTTTATCCAGCTTGTCGGGGTAAATGTGAGCCAATTTTGGAGCACATGTTGGACGGAATTAAAGTGGAAGATAATCCCATGCTTAAACAAGCGGAGGTAGGTGATTTGGAAATCGTTTTTGAGGACGAATGGTTGCTTTTAGTGAACAAACCCACCGAATTTTTATCTGTTCCTGGAAAAGAGTTGAAAGATTCAATTTTGGAGCGAATTAAAATAAAATATCCAAATGCAACTGGCCCCTTGCTCGTGCATCGCTTGGACATGTCAACATCGGGATTGCTTTTGGTCGCTAAGTCTGAAGAGGTTTACAAAAACCTTCAAAGTCAATTTATCCAGCGAAAAGTAAAGAAAACATACATCGCTCTTTTAGAAGGAATTGTAAACGAAAAAGAAGGAAATGTTAATCTTCCTATAAGAGTTGATTTGGATGATCGCCCAAAACAAATGGTCTGCTACGAGCATGGAAAAAATGCGCTTACGAAGTATAAAGTGATCGATATAGAAGACAACAAAACGAGAATTGAATTTTATCCCGTTACAGGGCGAACGCACCAATTACGTGTTCACGCTGCTCATTATTTGGGATTAAATTGTCCGATTGTTGGAGATGATTTGTACGGAACAAAAGGCCAGCGACTTCATTTACATGCTGCTCAGCTTGAATTTACGCACCCTATCATGAGAGAAAAAATAGTTATAAACTGTCCTCCACCTTTTTGATATGGAAACCATTGATGAATATATCCAACAATTTCCGAATGATATCCGAGAAAAATTGACAGAACTTCGACGCGTCATACTAAAAGCTGCACCAGAGTCAACTGAAAAAATTAGCTACAAAATGCCTACTTTTTACTGGAAAGAGAACTTGATTTATTTTGCAGCATATAATAATCACATTGGTATTTATCCAACTTCAAAACCGATAATACATTTTAGAGAAGAATTGAAAAATTACAAGAGTTCGAAAGGCGCCTTTCAAATCCCGTTGAATCAAGAAATTCCAAAAGAGCTTATTGAAAAAATTGTTACTTTTCGGATTGAAAGTGTTCGGCATAAATTATATAAATGATGAAAAAAAACTATGTTCTGTTGTTGACGTTTTTTGTGTTTGTTCTGACTACAAGTTGTAATACAAATCATTCAGAAGAAGGGAAAGATGTAATAGAAAGCCCCAAAAAGAATAAAATTGATTCAAAAGTGAACAATACAATTGAGAATAAAAGCGCTAATGATGATTCATCAATCGGAGATAATTTAGAAGATCAAGCGTATTTTCCTTCTGATTTTCTATATCAATCCATTTTAGTTGTTCCCAATATGGAGTTTCATGGCGACGGAAGGGATGAAATTGAAGCAAAAAAAGAATGGATGGGTTTATTTAAAACAAAATCAGGGTTTTACCTTAAAAATGTAAAAGCAACTATCCAAACGGTTTATGACCCAATCACAGACAACGAAGAGGGGCCTTTTTCGGGAATAAAAGTTGTTCCTTCGATAAATAATAGTTGTGAATTGCTATTAAATCCAATTGGTGGAATGAAAGAACATAAACTTTTAAGTTTCCAAACAAAAGAAAAAACAATGTTTGCTGGCGACAAAATTAATTTCAAATACAATGAAATCAATTATCAAGTTTATTGCACGGGAATTCAAAAATCAAAGGATGAAACGGCAGAAATTAAAGATTATAAGCTAATGATTTCTTCAGATAAATATGCCCAAGGACAACAATTGTTAATGCAGGTTCCGCCATCGAATGAATATACACCGAATCGAATTTCAGTTTATCTAATTGCTTTGATTGACAACGACAATGTACCCGATGTTATTCTTAAAAATGGAGAAAGTTTCTTTCTTTACCTTTCAACTCAGGCCAAAGAGGGCGAAATTGTAGCTCCAGTCGGAAGAGAGGTGCTTTATGGTGGATGTTAATTAATTTGATTGGAACTAGAGATTACAGACCTTTAGACCAATCCTTAATTTGGAATCCGCCAATTTGTAATTAAGTTACCCCTTCCTCCCAATTACTTTTTTCACCGCATCAACCACATTTACCGTATCAATACCATACTTCGCCATCAATTCCATAGGAGTTCCACTTTCACCAAATGAATCGTTTACAGCAACATATTCTTGGGGAGTTGGCAATTTTCTTGCTAAAACTTGAGCTACCGCATCACCCAATCCACCGTGCATCATGTGTTCCTCGGCTGTAACAACACATTTTGTTTTTGAAACGGATTTTAAAATCGCTTCTTCATCCAAAGGTTTAATAGTGTGCATATTGATTAATTCGGCAGAAATTCCTTGTTCGGCTAAAATTTTAACCGCTTCAATTGATTTCCAAACCAAGTGCCCACATGCGATGATGGTCACATCTGTTCCTTCATTCAAAATATCTGCTTTTCCAATTACGAAATTAGCATCTGGCTTTACGAAAACAGGCATGACTGGTCGACCGAAACGCAAGTAAACTGGTCCCACGTGATCCGCAATGGCAATCGTTGCTTGTTTCGTTTGATTGAAATCTGCGGGAACAATCACAGTCATATTCGGCAACATGCGCATCATACCGATGTCCTCCAAAATCTGATGCGTGGCACCATCTTCTCCTAAGGTCAAACCTGCATGCGAAGCACAAATCTTAACGTTTTTCTGAGAATAAGCTACTGACTGACGAATTTGATCGTAAACACGTCCTGTTGAGAAATTAGCGAACGTACCTGTAAACGGAATCTTTCCTCCAATGGTCATTCCGGCTGCCAAACCAATCATATTGGCTTCAGCAATTCCAACTTGAAAAAACCGATCGGGATTTTCATTTTTGAACGCATCCATTTTTAGGGATCCAATCAAATCTGCACAAAGTGCCACCACATTTGGATTGGTTCTTCCTAATTCTGCTAATCCTTCTCCAAATCCTGATCGCGTGTCTTTATTTCCAAGTACTTCTATTTCCATTTTTATAAATTTAAATTCAGTGTTCGATTCGATTCTATTTTAAAACTTTTCTCTTTTGTGTAAGCGGTTGACTTTTGATCCTTTTCTCGGTAAACAATCTTATAATTTCCAGGTTGTAAAAACCATTTCCCTTCTTTCAATCCAGACTCCAAATTACAAACCCATTCAAAGGAATTAGTCCCTTTATCGACGAAAATCTGACCAACTAAGCCTTTTGTTGCTGTGTACGAGAAACATCCAGAAGGAATTATATCAACATTTGTGGTTTTACTTTGCGAAACTTCAACGCGCTGATAGGTCCGTGGTAAGGTGAAAATTTCCACATCGTAAGTTCCAACCAAATATTTTTGAGTCGAGTTGAAAGTCTGAGAATTCAAGGTTTGTGTTTGGTCTTTTTGCATCACACGCATGCTAAAGTTGGGGTTGTTGACATTTTTCGTTGAAATCAATTTAATGAACCCTTGAGGAGCATCGATTTGAATAACATTGTGTGTGTATTTTAGAAGTGAAACGTTTTTCTTTTCAATTTTAGGAAGTGTGTTAACGACAATATCATATTTTAAATTTGGATCCAAAATCAACGTATCTGGATTACCATTACGATTAAAGGTGTGAGTCAAGGTGTATTTCAGATTTTGTGTCCCTGCTTCATAAAGAAAGACTGTAACATCGGTTTCAGTTGGTTTTTTCGAGATATCGTTCAAGTTGATTTGTGCTGTAGTATTCAAAAGTGCTTTGGTAATCACATTGTTTAAAACGACTTTGAACGCGTCCTTGCTCTCCGCATCTGAATAGGAGCCGATGCATTTGAATTTTTCAAGATAAGATAGGTCCATTCCTAAACCAATAACAAAGGGAGTGACTTTTACACCTTTTTCTTTCAGTTTTTTGGCAATCAAACACGGGTCGTTGTCACAGGATTCAAGACCATCTGTTATTAAAATGATAAAATTCCTTGCCAAGGTATCTGGAAAATCCGCTGCTGAAGCTTCCAGTGATCGCGCGATCGGTGTTGATCCTTTTGCCTTAATTGATCTAACTTTTGTTTGAATGGCATCAACAGTATTGGCTGCAAATGGCACTTCTAATTTTGTATCGGCACAATCTTGATACGTATTTGTTACTTCTGACTGATGTCCATAAACGCGAAGTGCAATCTCAAGATTCGGAATTCCACGTAACTTTTCTACGGATTGAATCAAAATATCTTTAGCCGCATTCATGCGCGTTTGCTTGTCCCAATCCAAATTCATGGAGTTGGAGGCATCAAGAATAAAGAGAATACGAGTAGTCTTCTGACTAAAAACTAGTCCAAATGAAAAGAGAAATAATATGAGCAATAGGGTTTTCACTAATAGTCGCCCAGTGTTTCTTCTAATTGGTTAAGGGCTACTTGCAATTGTTCAGCATTTGGCGCTGATCCATGCCATTTATGAGTCCCCATCATGTAATCAACGCCTTGTCCCATTTCGGTTTTCATAATGATTACAATTGGCTTCCCATTTCCAATTGATTTTTTAGCTTCGGTTAATGTAGAACGCATATTTTCAAAATCGTGACCATCCATGTGAAAAACTTCCCATCCAAAAGCTTGCCACTTTAATTCAAGGTTTCCAAGCGATAGCACATCTTCCACATCACCATCAATTTGTCGACCGTTATAATCGATCGTTGCGATAATGTTATCAACCTTATTTGCTGCGGCATACATAGCTGCTTCCCAAATCTGTCCTTCTTGCAATTCTCCGTCACCATGTAGTGTGTAAACAATTGATTTATCGTTATTAATTTTTTTCACTTGCGCTGCTCCCACACCAACCGAAAGTCCTTGTCCAAGGGAACCAGAAGCCATCCGAACACCTGGTAATTTTTTATCCGTAGAAGGGTGTCCTTGAAGACGAGAAGATAGTTTTCTAAAAGTTGCCAATTCATTTACTGGAAAAAAGCCAGCTCGTGACAAAACACTATACCAAACGGGTGAAATATGTCCATTTGAAAGAAAAAACAAATCTTCATTTTTCCCATCCATTTTGAATTCTTCCGAATTGAATTTCATACATTCAAAATACAGAAAGGTTAAAAAGTCCGCACAACCTAGCGACCCGCCTGGATGGCCTGAATTCACCGCTGCGACCATTCTAACAATATCTCGGCGCACTTGCGATGCGATTTTCTGTAATTCCAAATTGTTCATTTTGTGGGATTAAAAGTTCAAAACAAAGCTAAGTTTTATTATCTTAGACCATTCTTGAAATGTTTTAACAATTAATGCAACTTTTCAACGAGTAATAAAGTCAATAAAAATTATGTTTTGTTTTATGAAAAAAATCCTTTTTTCAAGCTTTGTTTTTTGTTCCTCATTTACTATTTTTTCTCAAAATTATAGTCCGGATCTAGAAAAAAGTTACAAGAAGAGTGAGTTAAAGAAAATGAATTCTGAGGATTTGTTAGTATTGGAATATGCCCTTGATAATGGACTATATTATACCCCTTTACCACAAAAAGAAATATCTGAAATGAGGACGCTCAATGTTACTTCTGAAATTAAAAAATTCACAGATATAGGGTTACGTATTGAAAATCAAAACCAATACTTCTACATTGTTGGAACCGATAAAATGTTGGTAGTGAAATCCAAGTATGTGTTACAAAACGAATTAAAAAGCAAGAATAAATAAGAAATGATGAAAATAGTTAGTACTCTTTTGTTTGTTCTTTTTGCTTATGTCTCGTATTCGCAGAATGTAACAATGGGAGACATGGGTTTTCCTCCATCCAATCCGATAAACTGCAATACGTTTGGTATTTCCGGAACTAATTTCTTTGATCCAGGAGGTCAAACAGGGAATTACACGCCGAATTTCAATGACACTACCGTTTTTTGTCCGGATCTTACTTTAGGCACGAAAGTCACCTTGACATTTGCAATTAATGCAGGCTTTGAATTTAATGTTGATGGTTCCGATTTCATTTATGTTTATGATGGGCCAAATACGAGTTCACCACTTTTAGGTATTCACAATTCAGTAACGGATCCAACAGGTTTTGCTTATCAGGCCTCTTGGGACAATCCATCTGGATGTTTGACGGTTGTTTTCATTTCAAATGGTTCAAATGAAGGTACTGGTTGGCTTGCTAATGTCCAATGTGGGAATCAATATCAGCCATTTGAAGGACATATTGAAGCATATATAAATGGAACAGGTCCAAATGCACTAAATCCGCTTGATACCGGTTTTGTTGATGTCTGTTTTGGAGATAGCATCTTATTTGTAGCAAAGCCTCTATTCCCAAATTCATTAGAAACAACTGGATATGGGTATTCACAAAATGTCAATTCTAATGTCGATTTTCAATGGGAAATCACAGACGGCGGAACTTACCCACAAAATGATTCTATTTGGTTTACTCCACCTGCTCGATCTGGATATTTGGTTGATGTGAAAATTACAGATCAATTTCCTCTAAGCGAGCGAGTAAGATGCAAGGTTCGGGTTTCTCTATTGCCAAGTTTTGCTGGTACAGGACCCTTAGAGGATTCTGTTTGTTTGGGGTTGAATACGGAATTATTAGGAGGGGTCACAACTCAAGATACAGTTGGAGTTACCATTCCACCAGGAACATTTGAATTAGGAGGAAACTTTGCTGGTTTAACCTACTTGCCTGATGGTTCTGGTCAACAATATACGGCGCCGATAAACATTTCTGGTTTCCCCGAGGGCGCTGTGATTTCGAATGATCAAGACTTGAATCAAGTTTGTATTACCATGGAACATTCTTACTTGGGAGACTTGGAAATATGGTTGCAATGTCCTTCAGGACAAATTGTTCCGCTTGTTAACTCTTATAGTCCTGGTCAAATTCCTGGTGGAAGTAGTGGAGGAGGTACGTTTTTAGGACATCCAATTGACGATTCAGGAGGTGGAGGACCAGGTGAAGGTTGGGAATATTGTTTTAGTTCTGTATTCAATACTATTAATGGTTCAATGACACAAAATTTGACGAATACAGTCCCAGTGGCTAGTCAACCACCATTATCTGCAGGAAGCTCAATTGATCCAAGTGATACGTACCAACCTGAAATGGCTTTTAGTAGCTTTGCAGGTTGTCCGATTAATGGTGTTTGGACAATCCACGTCCAAGATAATCTGGGAATTGATGATGGATATATTTTTGAATGGGGGCTATTCTTCGACGCATCATTTTTTCCAGGTTTAGGAAGTTATCAAACACAAGCAGACACAAGTTGGTGGTCGAATGACCCTACTATTGTTTCAGGTCAAAATGATACATTGATTATTGTCCAACCAAATCAAACTGGAGTTTATAGTTATACCTTTAATGTAATTGACAATTTTGGATGTCCATACGATACAACCGTGGCTTTTGTCGTTTTACCCCTTGCAAATATATTTGATGATACAATTGCATGTAACCAGTACTTTCAAGTTAGCGGAACAACAGCTTTCGACGGAGGAGTTTGGTCGGCAGCCGATACCGCAATTGGTTTTTCCAATGCCAATAGCAATAACCCAATAATAGTCACCTCGACCCCTGGAATTTACGAAGTCGTCTTTACGGATAATCAATGTAATTATTCCGACACTGGAAGAATTGAATTTCCGCCACCAATTTATGTTCAAGTTCTTGACACAATTATTTGTGAAAATGCCAACTTTGAGCTTAATCCATTAACGATGAATGCCGGTGTTTTACAGGCAGGATACAATCCTGGGTATCAATTTTCTTGGGAAAATGGAAGTACAGATTCCATTCGGATTATAAATCAACCAGGAAATTATATTGCAACGGTTTCCAACTATTGTTATACTTATTCGGATACTGCAACCATTGGAAATAAAGTTTGTGATATTACGGCTCCAAACATTGTTGTACTTTCATCTCAAGCAGGAAATAACACATTTTTTGTAAACTACAGTGGCTTGGAAGCATTTTATTGTGTAATCACCAATCGTTGGGGGAATAAAATTTACGAATACACAGATCCTGCAGGTGGTTGGGATGGAAGAACTATGGACGGAACTGTGGTTGAAGAAGGGGTGTACTTTTATAAAATTGAAGCCACGCTTCAGGGGGGTGAAGATGTTAAACTTCATGGTTTTGTCCATTTGAAGTATTAAAGTTGTCTACCTTTGCTTTTCATAACTAGGCAAACATGACGATTAGTGATTTTCAAAGAGATATCCAACAAGGAATACCAGCATTAATTCCTCAGAAAAAGGAATATGATTTGAATGTAAATCATGCTCCAAAACGCAAGGAAATTTTATCTCGTGAGGAAAAGAAATTAGCCATTCAAAATGCGCTTCGTTATTTCCCGAAAGAACAGCACAAGGAACTCGCTGAAGATTTTGCTGAGGAACTGAGAAAATTTGGACGAATTTACATGTATCGCTATCGTCCGGATTATAAAATGTATGCACGACCGATTGATGAATATCCGGGAAAATCAATACAGGCAAAGGCCATCATGTTGATGATTCAAAATAATCTAGATTATGCGGTCGCTCAGCATCCTCATGAGTTAATAACTTATGGTGGAAATGGCGCAGTTTTCCAAAATTGGATTCAGTATCGTTTGACAATGAAATATTTGTCTGAAATGACGGATGAACAAACATTGGTTATGTATTCCGGACATCCGATGGGCTTATTTCCATCTCATAAAAACGCCCCACGTGTGGTTGTCACGAACGGAATGATGATTCCAAATTATTCAAAACCAGATGATTGGGAGCGATTCAATGCTTTGGGTGTGACTCAATATGGGCAAATGACGGCAGGTTCTTACATGTATATTGGTCCTCAAGGTATCGTGCATGGAACGACGATTACAGTTTTGAATGCTATTCGACGAATTGCGAAAAATCGAGACGACATTAAAGGAAAACTCTTCGTCACTGCTGGATTAGGCGGTATGTCCGGTGCTCAGCCGAAAGCAGGGAATATTGCAGGTGTAATTTCAGTGACGGCTGAAGTAAATCCAAAAGCAGCTCATACGCGTCACTCGCAAGGTTGGGTAGATGAGATTATCACCGATTTGAATGCACTTTCACAACGTGTTAAAAAAGCGAAGGACCAAAAAGAAATCGTTTCAATTGCTTATTTGGGAAATGTAGTTGATGTTTGGGAGAAATTTCACCAAGAAGGTATTCACGTTGATTTGGGGTCAGATCAAACTTCCTTACATAATCCTTGGGCAGGTGGCTATTATCCTGTTGGTTTGACATTCGAAGAAGCTAATGAAATGATGGCGAATGAACCTGAAAAATTCAATGGGTTTGTTCAAGATAGTCTGAGACGACACGCAGCAGCGGTAAATAAACATACAGAAAAAGGCACCTATTTCTTTGATTATGGGAACGCATTTCTTTTGGAAGCATCTCGTGCGGGAGCGGATGTTAGGGGAACAAATGGAAACGAATTCAAATATCCTTCTTATATACAAGATATTCTAGGGCCAATGTGTTTTGATTTTGGATTTGGACCATTCAGATGGGTATGTGCCTCGGGAAAATCAGATGATCTTCAAAAAACGGATGAAATCGCTTGTCATGTTTTGGAAGAAATGATGAAAAATAGTCCTTCCGAGATTCAGCAGCAAATGGCTGATAATATTCAATGGATTAAAGGTGCACAAGAGAATAAATTAGTGGTAGGTTCGCAAGCCAGAATTCTTTATGCTGATGCTGAAGGACGAATGCGAATCGCGGAAGCGTTTAATAATGCCATTGCTAAAGGTGAAATTGGGCCTGTGATTTTAGGACGAGACCATCACGATGTTTCTGGAACGGATTCGCCATACCGTGAAACTTCCAATATTTACGACGGATCGCGTTTTACAGCCGATATGGCAATTCAAAATGTTATTGGAGACGGATTTCGTGGTGCAACTTGGATTTCAATTCACAATGGAGGAGGAGTTGGTTGGGGAGAGGTTATCAATGGAGGTTTTGGGATGTTATTAGATGGAAGTGCAGATTCAGATCGAAACCTTAAAATGATGTTACATTGGGACGTCAATAACGGAATTGCGCGAAGAAATTGGGCTCGCAATGAAAACGCGATTTTTGCCATAAAACGAGCAATGGAAGTGGAACCACTTTTAAAAGTTACTTTGCCGAATCTCGTTGATGATACAATTCTTAATAACTTGAATGTTTAGATTTTTAGTTTCTCTTTTTTGTTTGTTATCATTTCAAGGGTTTTCTCAATTTCACGATTCAATTCGTTTGAATGAAATACGTGTTTTGGCCTCCCACAACAGCTATAAAAAGAAACCTGATCCAAAAGTTCTCAGATTTCTTTCTCGATTCAAAAAACAACTTGGTTCCTCTAACGATCCAATGCAGCTAGATTATGGACATTTACCATTATCTGAACAATTCGATACTTACGGCGTAAGAGGTATTGAAATTGACATTAGCTATGATCCAAAAGGCGGGTTGTATTCAAAAAGAAAATTGAATCTTTTCATTCCAAGAATACGCCAACGAGTTAAGGACAAAAGAATGAAAGAACCCGGTTTCAAAGTCCTTCATATTGCTGATGTTGATTACGAGACCAATTATTTGACTTTTAAAGATGTGTTGACTGAGTTGAAAAAATGGAGCGAAAACCATCCCAATCATACACCACTTTTCGTAAACATCGAAGCTAAAGGATCAAATCCTGGGGATGAATCAAAATTTCTACGAAAATTAGGGTTCAAAAAAGCGATTCCGTTTGATTCCATAGCTTTTCAAAAACTGGATCAAGAACTATTTTCAGTTTTATCCCAATCAACTATCTTTTCACCATCTAACTTGAAAGGAAATTATTCATCCATTCAAAATCGCATAATTAATGAGAACTGGCCAAATTTATCTGAATGTATGGGTAAAATAATCTTCATTTTAGAAGGAAATAACGAGCAAATTTATCGACAAAAGCTATACCAGCATCCGATGTTTGTTTACGGAAATTCAAACGATGAACACACGGCCTTTCTTTTAAGAAATGACCCAATTGGTCGAGAAAATGAAATACGTGAACTGACCAAGAAATACATTGTTCGAACGCGATCTGATGCAGGGACAATCGAATCAAGAAATAATGATTACAAACGTTTCAATTCTGCATGGCAAAGTGGTGCTCAAATTATCTCAACTGATTATTACATGCCAGATTTGAGATTCAGTAACTTTCAAATTAAGTTTTGAAAGTAGGATGAAAGCATTCATTTTGTATCCCTTTCAATCTTATTTAGCAAAAAACAAAATTTCTTAACGCTTGTTAAGCATTAAAATTTGTTCCAATACCTTAAATGTGGTATTTTTGCAAGGAATTAAGAGGTTATTTATAATTAATCTAAATAAAAGAAAGTGATAACAATTACAGATACAGCTAAAAAACAAGCACTTAGATTAATGGAGGACGAAGGAAAAGAAGGTTTCTTTATTCGTGTAGGAGTTCAAGGTGGAGGATGCTCAGGATTGATGTATCAATTGACTTTCGATAATCAAGAAACAGAGAGCGATAAAGCTTTTGAAGACAATGGAATGAAAGTGGTTGTTGATAAAAAGAGTTATTTGTACCTCATTGGAACAACACTCGATTTCTCAGGTGGCTTAAATGGTAAAGGTTTTGTTTTTAAAAACCCGAATGCCGATAGAACCTGTGGTTGTGGAGAATCTTTTTCAGTTTAATCTTCGAAATCGTTAAAATCATGGCAAACTACACGGAAGACGATTTAGCAAAAGACCTCGAGTCTCAGGAATATAAATTTGGTTTTGTTACAGACATTGAAACTGAAACTGTTCCTGTTGGACTGAATGAAGATATTATTCGATTGATTTCCTCGAAGAAAAACGAACCCGAATGGCTTTTGGATTATCGCTTGAAAGCATTTTTTATT
This sequence comes from uncultured Lishizhenia sp., assembly GCA_964534395.1. GTDB lineage: Bacteria > Bacteroidota > Bacteroidia > Flavobacteriales_D > Crocinitomicaceae > UBA952. The sequence continues at coordinate 144,181 of CAZHOW010000003.1, read as the reverse complement.
TGGCAATCGATGTTAGAACCAGAATGGGCTCATGTTCATTACGAAAAACCCAAATTTCAAGATATTACCTATTACGCAGCGCCAAAACAAACGAAAAAATACGAATCGTGGGATGATGTCGATCCAGAGATGAAAGAAACGATGGCTAAGTTGGGAATTTCATTGGAAGAACAACAGCGTTTGACAGGAGTTGCAGTTGATTTCGTAATGGATTCAGTTTCAGTTGCTACTTCGTTTAAAGAAAAACTTAAAGAGCTGGGAATTATTTTTTGTTCATTCTCCGATGCAGTTCAAGAATATCCAGAGTTAATTAAAAAACACATGGGAACGGTTGTTCCGACCACTGATAATTTCTATGCAGCATTGAATTCAGCAGTTTTTACTGATGGTTCGTTCTGTTATATTCCAAAGGGAGTTCGTTGTCCAATGGAACTTTCAACCTATTTTCGAATAAATGCAGGAGGAACAGGTCAGTTTGAACGCACGTTGGTTGTTGCCGATGAAGGATCGTATGTTTCTTATTTGGAAGGTTGTACAGCGCCACAACGAGATGAAAATCAATTGCACGCAGCCGTTGTTGAGTTAATTGCTCTAGAAAATGCAGAAATAAAATATTCAACTGTTCAGAATTGGTATCCGGGAGACAAAGAAGGGAAAGGTGGAGTTTTCAATTTTGTGACAAAACGTGGAATTTGTGAACGAAACGCAAAAATATCTTGGACACAAGTTGAAACTGGTTCAGCAGTAACTTGGAAATATCCTTCGTGTATTTTGAAAGGTGATAATTCGGTTGGTGAATTTTATTCTGTAGCTGTTACTAACAATTTCCAACAAGCTGACACCGGAACTAAAATGGTTCATCTGGGTAAGAATACCAAAAGCACGATAATTTCTAAAGGAATTTCAGCGGGAAAATCTCAGAATTCGTACAGAGGTCTGGTTCAAATTCACAAGAATGCGAACAATGCTCGGAATTTTTCTCAATGCGATTCCTTGTTGATGACCGATCAGTGTGGGGCGCATACGTTTCCCTACATCGAATGTAAAAACCCATCAGCGAAAATTGAACACGAAGCGACTACTTCCAAAATTGGCGAGGATCAGTTGTTCTATTGCATGCAACGCGGAATTAGCGAGGAAAAGGCGATTAGTTTGATTGTTAACGGATATTGTAAAGAGGTGTTGAATCAATTACCGATGGAATTTGCTGTTGAAGCTCAGAAATTGTTGGCGATTAGTTTGGAGGGCTCCGTGGGGTAAAATTGATTGGCGGATTGGTCGATTGCAGATTGGCGAATTACAGATTGAAGATTGAAGATTGAAGATTGACAGATTACAGATTGGCGGATTACAGATTGTAGATTGACAGATTGCAGATTGGCGGATTGCAAATTAAGGAATAACAAATGGCAACAATAGGGAATTTTGAAGAATTAGAGGTTTGGAAAACAAGTATGAATCTTTGTACGGAAATTTATAGGCAAACTAATACGGAATTGTTCTCGAAAGACTTTGGATTGAAGGATCAAATTAGAAGGGCTTCTGTTTCAATTCCATCAAATATTTCTGAAGGTTATGAGCGAGATAGCAAAAATCAGTTTTTGTATTTTCTTTCAATTGCAAAAGGATCATGTGGAGAGGTGCGAACTCAATTACGAATCGCACACAACTTGAACTATTTGAATGAATTAGATTACGAAAGGCTCAATTTATTGTGCGAATCGACTGGCAAACAATTGTCAGGATTTATAAAATATTTAAAGGGTTTCAAAGGAAATAAGTGAAAACGTGGAAGCAAATTTGCAATCAATGAATCTGCAATTTGCAATTAAATATAAATAGATGATAAAAATTAAAAACTTACACGCAAACATTGAAGGGAAAGAAATCCTAAAAGGATTGAATCTTGAGGTTAAAGCTGGAGAAGTGCACGCGATAATGGGTCCAAATGGAGCTGGAAAAAGCACATTGGCAAGTATTTTGGCTGGACGTGAAGAATATGAAATTACCGATGGATCGATAGATTTTGATGGAAAAGATTTGTTGGAAATGTCAACGGAAGATCGAGCTAGAGAAGGATTATTTTTGGCATTTCAATATCCAGTCGAAATTCCTGGTGTTTCCAACGTTAATTTCCTCAGAACAGCGTTAAACGAAATTCGAGAATACAAAGGTCAAGAACCTATTTCAGCGAAAGACTTCATGGCGATGGTTCGTGAGAAATCTGCGATTGTTGAATTGGACAGTAAATTAGCCTCAAGAGCGGTTAACGAAGGTTTTTCTGGAGGTGAAAAGAAACGAAATGAAATCTTCCAAATGGCCATGTTAGAACCGAAATTGGCAATTCTCGACGAAACGGATTCTGGTTTAGACATCGACGCGCTTCGAATCGTGGCCAATGGGGTTAACAAACTGAAGTCGCCTAATAACGCTACAATAGTTATCACACACTACCAACGTTTACTTGATTACATCGTTCCGGATTTTGTTCACGTTTTATACAACGGTCAAATTGTAAAATCTGGTCCGAAAGAACTGGCGTTGGAATTGGAAGAAAAAGGTTACGATTGGATTAAGGACGAATTAGCTGTATAATTTCAGAATCATGCAAGAGATTGTAGCATCAACAAATACGAAATTAAGCCAGTTTCTATCGGGCTTGAAACCGACTTCAATTTTATTCTCGAAGGAAACTTTAGAGGAAGCCAATCAATTACTTGAAAAAAGAGATTTCCCGACAACTCGGGAAGAATCCTGGAAATATACCCGTTTAACGAAGTTGGCGAATTCAACTTTTTCAGGTTCTGTTTCAACGAATAATTTCGATATTCCATTCGTTCATGCAGATTCGTATCGTTTTGTATTTAAAAATGGGGATTTAACTGAAATTAGCGCTGGAATTAATGCTTTGTCATTGAAGAATGCATCGGGTGACAAACTGAATAATATCGCTTTGGAAAATCACTTTTTCGATGCGATAAACCTGGTTTATGCCGAAGATGGACTTTTCATAGAAATTGAAGCGAATCAACAACTTGATAAACCAATTGAAATCGTTCACGTTTCCAATGGGAACAAAATCACCAATCTGCGTCATGTTTTTCGAGTGAATCGGCATGCAAAAGCTGAAATAACAATGTCCTACGTGAGTTCGGAGGAAAGCGTGAGTTTTCTAAATGTAGTTTCAAACATTGAGTTGGAAGATGGAGCGCATTTAACCATCAATAAACTGCAAACTGAGTCAGGAACCGATTTTCACATTTCAAGAGAAGCTGTAAAACAAGAAAAGAATTCAAATTTTACGCTTAATACATTGACATTTAATGGAAATTTCGTTCGAAATGATGTGAATGTTTTTGTAAATGGACAAAATGCTGAAACGAATTTAAACGGAGCTTATTTAGTAAAAAACAATCAATTGGTTGACAACCATACGATAGTAGACCATTTAGTTGCGAATTGTCAGTCCAATGAATTATACAAAGGTGTTCTTTACGATAAATCAACAGCTGTTTTCAATGGAAAAGTGTTTGTTCGACCTGATGCACAAAAAATCAATGCGTTTCAATCGAATGGTAATGTTTTGTTGAGTGATGACGCATCAGTAAATTCGAAACCAGAATTGGAAATCTATGCTGATGACGTTAAATGTTCGCATGGTTCAACAACTGGTCAGCTAGATGAAAATGCAGTTTTTTACTTAAGAGCGAGAGGTCTTTCCGAAAAGTCTGCAAAAGAATTGCTTGTTTCTGCTTTCATTTCGGATGTCTTAAACAAAATCGAAAACGAGGAAGTTTTGAATTTCACTAATTCAAATTTGAATAAGGAATTCGGTTGGAATATTTAGGATTTTAATAAACTCAAGTTTTACAGGGATTTGGTTCGTCCACCATCAACAGGGAGATTTATTCCATTAATGTAAGATGCTTCTGGTGACGCTAAAAAGGCAATAGCTGCCGCGACCTCTTCTGGTTGAGCAATGCGTTTCATTGGTGATTCTTCAGCCATTTCATGGAAAATATCGGAAATCGTTTCTCCCGTCTTTTCGGATTTTGCTTCCGCGATTCCTTGTAGTCGAATGGTATTGGTTGCACCTGGCAGGACGTTATTAACAGTAATTCCGTATTGTCCTAGTTCATTCGCTAAGGTTTTACTCCAACTTGCTACTGCCCCTCGAATGGTATTTGAAACTCCCAAATTCGGCAAGGGCTGTTTAACCGAGGTAGAAATCACATTGATGATTCTTCCATAACCGGATTCAATCATTCCAGGATAAAGTGCTTGAACTAAAATATGGTTACAAATCAAATGCTGGTTGAAGGTATTGATGAATTCTTCAGTTGTCGCGTCTTTAATTGGTCCACCTTTTGGCCCTCCCGTATTATTTACAAGAATATTCACTTTATTTCCTTTTGCTACAAACTCAGATATGATATTTTTCAACTCTTCTGGTTTAGAAAAATCGGCAACGAGATAAGTATGTTTTTGATTCTCCGAGGAGGAAAGTTCCTGAAGAGCTTCTTTAAGTTTTCCCTCATTTCGGGCAATTAAGATGACATTTGCTCCCATTTCTGCCAATTTGATCGCAGTTGATTTTCCAATGCCTTGCGTACTTCCACATACCAAAGCAGTTCTATTTTTGAGAAATTGAGTGATTTCCATTTATTTGAATCATTTTATTTCAAAGATAATTGTATTCAACAGATTTTGATCTTTAGTTTACCAATGTATTTTTTAATAAAATCTATTTTAATTAAACAAAATGCGTAATTTTCTGCTTATCAAAAAATTACAATCATGATTAAGGTCCTCAAAATTTCATTTTTTCTCATTTTAGCTATTTCGATTTCGAGTTGTAAAAAGAAAAATATCCAACCACAACCTGATCCAACGCCCATTGTTCAAGATACTACTGGAGGTAATACAAACAGCGATACATTATCTAAACTAGTCATCAATCTTAGTGGTATGCAAAACACGAATGGGAAAGTGAATGTCGCACTATTCAATAGTTCCGCTAGTTTCAATGACCCCAATCAAGCATACCGAGAGTTGTTTTTAGTCTGTACAGGAGGCAGTATGACTATTTCACTTGATAGTATTATTCCAGGAGATTATGCTTTTGCAATCTTCCACGACGAAAATGACAATCAGAATTTAGATCAAAACTTATTAGGTATTCCAACGGAAGGATTTGCTTTTTCAAATAATGCGATGGGAACTTTTGGTCCTCCAAATTGGACTCAATCCAAATTTACGATACTAAATTCAAGCATAGTCAGTCAGAATATTATATTAAATTTCTATTGAAATTTGTGCAATTCTGAATTGGTAATTCTCAACAATCTATTTTCGATTATTCCTTCTTTTCTCCAACCAAGAGGGAATGTTTTTGGTCGGTTTATTTTGCTCTTCGCCTAAAAGTTTTTCAATCAAATCTGGGCGTTTTGCTTTTTCCAATCGCTGTTTAATCCATCCTTGATTTTCACGTTTATACCAAAAGAAGAACCGATTTTGGTTTAGCTTTTCTTCACGCGTTTTTACTGTTTTTACAGGTTTCAAGGTATAAGGATGAACTCCAGAATAATAGATAACCTCTGCAACGGTCATAGGTGTAGGGGTGAAATCCTGTACTTGCTCTAGTTGAAAGCCCATGTCTTTTGTTTCCGCGGCTAAATTTGCCATGTCTTCCTCTTCGCAGCCCGGGTGTGAGGAAATGAAATAAGGAATCAATTGTTGTTTTAGGTTATGCTTCTCCGATATTTCATCATACTTCTCCTTGAATTTGTGGAAATACTTGAATGATGGTTTCCGCATCACGCGCAACGTAGCATCAGATGTATGTTCCGGTGCGACCTTGAGACGTCCACTAACGTGTCTTGTAACTACTTGTTCAATGTATTCATCGTGGTTTCCGTCCTCGTTGTTCTTGTTGAAATCGTCAACTAGTAAATCATAACGAATACCAGATCCAACGAATGCTTTTTTAACTTTAGGATTAGCGTCAACTTTGCGATAAAGTTCTGTTAGGGGTTTGTGAGAAGTATCCAAGTTATTGCAAATCACAGGGTGAATGCAACTGGGAGATGTACATCTTGCACAGATGGCTTCGTCTTTTCCCTTCATTTTGTACATATTGGCAGATGGACCACCTAAATCGGATATATAACCTCGAAATTCTGGATGTTTGATTACTTCTTCGACTTCTGCAAGGATGGACTTTTCACTACGAGAAGCAATGAACTTTCCTTGATGGGCGGAGATTGTACAAAAACTACATCCTCCGAAGCATCCGCGGTGCATGTTGATTGAAAACTTGATCATATCGTATGCTGGAATCGCACCACGTTTTTTGTATTTTGGATGAGGAAGTCTGGTATATGGTAAATCAAAAGATTTATCAATTTCTCCTTCTTCCATCGTTTTGTGGGGTGGATTAATCACTAATGTTTGATTTCCAACTCCTTGCGTAATTCTGTTTGCCTCCCATTTGTTGGATTCAACTTCAACAATTTTAAAGTTAGCAGCGTATTTTATTTTGTCTTTTAAACAATCTTCGTGACTCGCTAACTCAACCGTTTCCCAATTTTTATTTTTAGGTAATTCTGAGGCTTTATCTTGTAAAAATGCAACTTGCTTTAATGTTTTCGCTTGGTGAAATGGAACACCTTTTTTTAGAAGTTTCAAAAGTTCACGCAGGGGTTGTTCGCCCATTCCATATACCAATAAATCGGCTTTTGAATCGACTAGAATAGAAGGCATTAATTCATCTTTCCAATAATCGTAATGCGTAACGCGTCGAAGTGAGGCTTCGATGCCACCCAATAAAATAGGAACATCTGGGTAAAGATCTTTTAAGATGTTGGAATAAACAATAGTCGCATAATCAGGTCGAAATCCTGCTTGTCCCCCTGGTGTATATGCATCGGTGGATCTAAGGCGTTTGTTTGCCGTATAATGATTGACCATTGAGTCCATGCATCCGGCTGTAACTCCAAAAAACAAACGAGGTTTCCCTAATTTTTTAAAGTCACGTAAATCATCTTTCCAATTCGGTTGAGCAACAATACCGATTCGAAGACCTTCATCTTCAATAATTCTTCCTACAACAGCAGTTCCGAAAGCTGGGTGGTCAACATAAGCATCACCTGAAATTAGAATAACATCAAATTCATCCCATCCTCTTTTTTCTGCATCTTTCAAGGACATAGGTAGCCAATCTGATAGCGATCGTTCGTTATTCATATAGCAAAATTAAGGATAAAAGAGTTAATTCAAGTTTATTCAAAAAGCAATAACTCGTTTAATAAATAAAATGAGTTCAGTACAGAAAAATCAAGATTGCCGAATTTGATAAATAGATTTTGAAACTTAAAATTATTTATGCTCAATACCTGAAAAACTCAATCCAATTAACAATAGTTGGAGATAAGTTATCCTATAAGTCGAATTTAATTCCTTGTGCGAGAGGCAAGCTATCGGTGTAATTTATCGTATTTGTCTGTCTACGCATGTATATTTTCCAAGAATCAGAACCTGATTCGCGACCACCACCTGTTTCTTTCTCTCCACCAAACGCGCCACCTATTTCAGCTCCCGAAGTTCCAATATTTACGTTAGCTATTCCACAATCAGATCCTGCGTGAGATAAGAAAGCTTCCGATTCCTTCAAGTCATTCGTCATAATTGCTGATGAAAGTCCTTGAGGAACTCCATTTTGAATTGCGATTGCATTGTGAATATTTCCGGAATATTTTATCAAGTATAAAATCGGAGCAAACGTCTCGTGCTGAACGATAGCAAAGTGATTTTCAGCCTCAATGATGCAAGGCTTCACGTAGCATCCTGATTCGTAACCTTCACCTGACAAGATTCCTCCTTCAACAATTACTTTTCCCCCTTCTTTTTTCGCCGCTTCGATCGCATTCAAATAATTTTGAACTGCGTCTTGGTCAATTAATGGCCCCACATGATTATTCTGATCCAATGGATTTCCTATTCGAAGTTGTTTGTATGCATTAGTTAAAGCGTCTCTAACTTTATCGTAAACACTTTCGTGAATGATTAATCTTCTTGTTGAAGTACAACGTTGACCTGCAGTTCCTACTGCGCCAAATACTGCTCCTGGAACAACCATTTTCAAATCAGCAGTTGGTGTGATGATAATAGCATTGTTACCTCCTAATTCAAGAAGCGAACGACCTAAACGCTCTCCAACAGCTGCACCAACAGATTTACCCATAAGTGTTGAACCGGTAGCTGAAACTAATGGAACACGTTTGTCATTTGCCATTAATTTCCCAATTTCAGCACCTCCGATTACTAGTCCCGAAACTCCCTCTGGAACTCCGTTTGCGTCAAAAACTTGCTTCGTAATCTGTTGACAAGCAATTGCCGTAATTGGTGTTTTTTCAGATGGTTTCCAAACACAAACATCTCCACAAACCCATGCCAATGCCGTGTTCCAATTCCATACTGCCACAGGGAAGTTGAATGCCGAAATAATTCCAACAATTCCAAGTGGATGATATTGCTCATACATGCGATGTCCAGGGCGTTCCGAGTGCATAGTTAAACCGTACAATTGACGAGAAAGACCAACCGCGAAGTCGCAAATATCAATCATTTCTTGAACTTCACCTAAGCCTTCTTGAAGCGATTTCCCCATTTCATAAGAAACCAATTTCCCAAGTGGTTCTTTGTATTCGCGTATTTTTTCCGCCAATTGACGAACGATTTCTCCGCGTTTTGGAGCAGGAATAATACGCCATTCAGCAAATGCTTCTTGTGCTTTTAAAATAACAGCTTCGTAATCAGCTTCAGTAGCCGAATTTACAGATGCAATCAACTTACCATCAACTGGTGAATAAGAATCGATTTTTTCTCCTCTAGTTTTAAACCATTTACCTCCCGTGGAAGCACCATTGTTTGTTGATTCAATTCCTAATGTTTCAAGAATTTCCGTCATTGTTGCGTTAGCTGTCATAAAAATTTTTTAACAAAGTTAATCCAAATTATTTGGAGCGTGGTGAATTTACAGTCAATGAATTTTAAAAATCTTTAGGGCTGAAAGAAGTCCTTTTTCAAATCTTCCACAACTTCTTTTATTGGTTTAATTTCATTCACATATTCAATCGATGGCCCAGCGCACCAAACGGTTTTATAGGTCGAGCTAAAGGCTGCATTTCGCAAACTTTTCATTCCGCGCACAAAAGTCAATGCCTTGAACCATTTTTTAAGTTTCTTATTCTTATTCAGGATTTGTTCCAACCAATTTTGACTCGTACCCACTTTTTGAACGTATGGAGTATTTATCACAGTGCATGGTGTACCAGATAATTTTGTGGTCAAAACAATGTCTTTTGCTCCATATTTGACACATGCCTGCTTATATTCATCAGAAACTGGAGCCTCCTTGGTCGCGATAAAAATCGATCCCATTGAAACGCCATCAGATCCCAATTCTAACATTTCCTTAATTCCCTTTCCTGTTCCAATTCCTCCCGCAGAAAAAACGGGTATTTTCAGTTCTTTTTTCAGTTGAGGAATTAATTCTTTGTAAGAAGTCTGTCCAGCATGTCCACCAGCCTCCTTGCATACAGCAATTACTGCGTCAGCTCCTAATTTCTCAACTTTCAGGGCATAATTTAAGTCCGTTACATCGCAAAAAACTTTAATCTTATATTTTCTCGATTTTCGAATAGTTTCCTCCGGAGAACCCAATGATGTAATGAAAAAATCTACCTGTTCTTCACAGCAAACTTGCAATTGTTCTTTGTAGAGAAAATTCGAATTGTTTACAATTAAATTAATCCCAAATGGCCCGTTGGTTTCCGATTTTATTTTTCGAATTGCACGTCGCAAATCATCGGTATCACGATAATTCAAGGCTGGAATCGCGCCAGTAATACCAGATCGGATTGCCTCTATAATCATATTTTCATCAGACACTAAAAACATAGGCGCCATAATGACTGGAAATTCAATTCCTAATACTTCACAAAGTTTGGCTTTGACTGTTTCCACTGCTCTAAGTTAAGAAAATAATTATACGAATTGATTACCCTTTTCCAATCGTTTATTACTTAATTTAGTACTCACAGGTAATTAGAAGAATTAAAATTTGGTAGTTTGACAGAATTGGAATTTTTTGCAGCTTTAAGCGGAGTGATTTATCTAGGATTTATTTCTTATCATAAAAGAATAGGATGGGTTTTTGGGTGTCTTAGCTCTGCTTTATATGTAGCCATCTGCTGGCAGCAATCACTTTTCATTCAATCTGGACTTCAATTTTTATATGTTGTTTTGGGAGTAATCGGATATATTAATTGGAATGAGCAGAATAATGTTAAAATTGATCACGTCTCCTTTAAAACACATATTGCTATGATATTCCTTGGGTTGATTTTAAGTTTATTTTTGGGTAAGTTAATGTCAATGACGAGTCAGAATTTGCCTTATTTGGATGCTATTATTTCGGTGTTCTCAATTTTGGCTACGATTTTTGCCACACGATCAATTCTGGAAAATTGGATTTATTGGATTATATGCAACTTGTTGGCGATTATTTTATTTTCCATTCAAGGATTACAGGTTACCACATTTCTTTATGTGATTTATTTTTTAGGTTCCATCTTGGGTTATTATAATTGGAACAATATTTTGAATCGAAGTCAAAAGAATACTTAAACATGCAATTGAAAATCGCATTTACTGGCCCTGAATCAAGTGGAAAGACAACTATTTCAAAAGTATTTGCTGAATTGTTTAATGCTATTTGGGTTGAAGAATATGCAAGAGAATATTTACAAGCGAAAGATACCTACCATCAAACTGATTTGGATAAAATTGCACGTGTTCAACAGGAAAAATGGCTTGTGGAGGCAACTATTCTGGTAGCAGATACCGAAATGACAGTTATTAAAATTTGGTCGGATTATCGTTACGGCTACTGTTCCGATTTTATCTTAAAAGCATATCACGAACAGCATTTCGACCATTATTTCCTCTGCAAGCCTGATATCCCATGGGAATATGATCCTTTACGTGAAAATCCAGACAATCGGGGTGAACTTTTTGAACTTTATCTCAATGAACTTCAAGGGCTAAAACGGCCATTCACAATTTTGCATGGGAGTATCGAAGAAAGATTGTCAATTTGTAAAAATGTGATGAAATCCCTAAATCACGAATTGAATAGTTAAATTTAAGCATGAAAACGAAAGAAGAAATTGTTCAGAATTGGCTTCCACGCTATACTGGTAAAAAATTGGAAGAGTTTGGGAAATATATATTGTTGACCAATTTTATTGGTTATGTTAATCAATTTGCGGAATGGAATAATGTTGAAGTTGAAGGATTAAATCGTCCCATGCAAACAGCAACATCTGATGGAATTACAATTATTAACTTCAGTATGGGAAGCCCAATGGCAGCAACAATTATGGATTTACTTACTGCTATCGAACCCAATGCAGCTTTGTTTTTAGGAAAATGTGGAGGATTAAAAAAGAAAAATCAAATCGGTGACCTCATTTTACCAATTGCTGCGATTCGAGGAGAAGGTACATCCAACGATTATTTCCCGCCTGAAGTGCCAGCTTTACCCTCATTTAATTTGCAAAAGGCAATTTCATATACCATTCGTTTGCGTGGGCGTGATTATTGGACTGGAACCGTTTATTCAACCAACCGAAGAATTTGGGAACACGACGATCAGTTCAAAGAATATTTGCGAAAAATTCGAGCAATGGCGATAGACATGGAAACCGCTACGATATTCAGTGTTGGATTTTACAATGAGATTCCTGTTGGAGCATTACTTCTTGTAAGTGACCAGCCAATGATTCCTGATGGAGTTAAAACGGAGGCTAGCGACCAAAAAGTCACTACCGAATTTGTATCGGATCATTTGCGAATTGGAATAGATTCATTGAAAGAATTACAAAATACGGGAATTTCAGTAAAGCACTTGAAATTTTAAGAAAAGTAGAACTAGCACTATATAATTCCTGCTCCTAAACAAATTGACATCAAAATCAACATGATTGCTGTCAAGACTTGAAGGAATCCGAGAGTTACTTTTTTCAAGAGTTTGTTACCCAAGTAGGCACCTGTAATAGCAGAAAGAGTTGCCCAAATTACCAATTCAAGGTTTTCGTAAAGTCCTGATTTTTCAAAACGAGTTGCATAGACGCCAAGTCGCGTAAAATCAACAAAAGTTGAAATGACAACAGCTGTTCCTACAAGAGCTTCCTTTGATAAGCCTGCTTTAATTAGAAAGGCACTTCTCAATGCACCTTGATTTCCAGAGAGTCCACCAAAAAAACCACTTAAGAAACCTCCCAAAATCAGTTTGTCTTTTCCAAATTGTAGTTTTTGAAAATAAGGGATGAGGTCCATACTTGCAAACAAAATTAGTAGAATAGAAACAATAAATTTAATCGGATAAACCTCATATAGTTTTCCAAATGCGACATATGAAAATAGGGGAGTGGAGTTTGTGATATTCAACAATACAAGTGAGCCCATTAAAGCTGCAAGTACCGCTGGTATTCCAAATCGAAGTAATACTTCTTTATTTGCATTTCGTCCAACTAAAATGAGTTTGAAGATATTATTGAAAAAGTGAACAATTCCTGTGAGTGCGATTGCCAATTCAACTGGAAAAAACAACATGAAAACAGGAGTGAGTATTGTTCCTAAACCGAATCCGGAAAAGAATGTTAAAATCGCGGTTGCAAATGCGGTAATCGAAATGAGTGCAATTTCCATAAATCAATTATTATGTTTGACTATAATTTTCTAAAACTGCAAAACACAAAATTCTGTATCGTTTCGAATGGCGTATAATGATCAACATAAATACACTCAAGCTTTTGAAATCTACCTTCAAAACATTTTTTTAAGGATTCTTCTGAGTATTGTCTTATTTCTATTCCACTACATTTTTTGGGACCTTGCTTTGAAAATGTACCTATTACAAGAATTCCATTTTTCTGAATAAAAGAAGTAGCTTTTTCAACGTAAGAATCGATTTCTTCTTGTTTTGTCAGAAAATGAAAAGCCGCGCGGTCATGCCAAAAATCGTATTTTTCAGTAGGAATAAAATTTAAAACGTCTTCAATAATCCATTTTACAGATTTTGATTTAGCCCCAAGTCTATTTTTTGCTCGCTCAATCGCAGCTTCAGAAATATCCAATACAGTTATGTCCTGAAATCCAAGTTCGAGCAAATGATCGACTAAAAAACCATCTCCACCGCCAATATCAATTATTTTGGAAGTTGTTGATACATCAAATTTCTTAATGAAATCCAAAGACGTTTTTGGCGTTGGTTGATACCAACTAACCTCTTTTAGCTCTTTTGTTTGATAAATGGTTTCCCAATGCTTTTTGCGATTAAAATTTTCCATAGATAATTTTTTTAAAGCATCGGAATGATTTTTTCTAGGGAAATACCACGTGAGCCTTTCAGTAAAATGGATTTATTTGTGATTGAATTTTCTGTAAGATAAGATTCCAATTCCATGATAGATTCAAAGCCATTTTTGTTTATTTGCTTGAATAGTTTTCCAACGGTCATAAATATCAAATCTTTCTCTTTGCAGAATTCAACTATTTTTTGATGTTCGGTAATTGAATCAATTCCTAATTCAAGCATATCACCGAGGATTGCTAGCTTGTTATTTTGCGTATTTGAAACAAAGCTTTCGAGCGCACTTCGCATACTGGATGGATTAGCGTTGTAACAGTCAACAATTAAGGTGTTTTTATCCGTTTTCATAACTTGAGAACGGTTGTTGGTTGGCGTGTAGGATTCAATAGCTTTGTTGATTTGTTCATTTGGGACGTCAAAGAGAACTCCAAAACTTATCGCTGCTAGAAAATTATAGAAGTTATAAGATCCCACAAGTTTGGTTTGGATTTCAGTTGATTTGTAGTCGTCACTTGTCCATTTCAGAACAACAAATGGATTTAGTTCAATTAGTTTGCCCTTAACTTTTGCTTTTGAATTTGTACCATATGCTAATTTGTCTGGATATCCGAAACATTTATCCGAAATTATTTTGTCGTCTGAATTGTAGATGATTGAGCCGTCATTTCTATCGATGAAATCGAATAGTTCGCTTTTGGTTTTTATAACGCCTTCCAATGTTTTGAATCCTTCCAAATGCGCTTTTCCGATGTTGGTGATAATTCCAAAATTGGGTTCTGCGATATCGACCAATTCTTGAATGTCGCCGGGTTTATTTGCTCCCATTTCAATAATTGCAATTTCATGAGATGGATCAAGTGATAACAGCGTTAACGGAACACCTATGTGATTGTTCAAATTTCCTGCGGTGCAAAGAGTCTTATACTTTTCGGAAAGAACGCAATTGATCAATTCTTTAGAAGTTGTCTTCCCATTGCTCCCTGTAATTCCAATTACAGGAATATTGAATTTTTTTCGGTGGAAATTGGCCAATGATTGAAGAAAAGTTAAGCAATCATTTACGTAAAAAATAGTTGATTCATCTGCAAAATGTTTTTCATCAACTAAAGCATATTTTGCTCCAAGTTTGATAGCCACTTCTGCGAAAAGATTACCGTTGAAGTTTTCTCCTTTGAGCGCAATGAAAAGCGAGTCTTTTTTAATTTTTCGTGTATCGGTGCTAACACCTGAGGTATCATAGAATAATTCAAACAAATTTTCCATGAGCAATATTAAAAAAAAAGCCCGATTTAATCGGGCTTCATTTTCAAATTATTGTTTTTTCCGGTTTGGTCTAGAACTTCCGACACGATCCATGGCGCATCTAAATCCAATCATTGCTGAAGATTTGTCCTCGTCTAGGAATCTGCGACTTCCTGGTGACATCCAGTAGGTCCGATCAGCCCATGAACCTCCTTTGTAAACTCTTGATTTATTAGATATTAGAGTTGTTGGCCACCCGCTTGAGCCTTCAGCTAAGTCGTTACCTTCCATATCTTTATTTTCATATTGGCTTTGGTACATCACTTGCTTCGGATCTCTTTTCCCAGCATTGATATCTTCAATTTTCTTTTTGTTGTTGTAATAAATAGAAGATTCCAAGTCACCATCTAAATAATCGATATAATCATCTTTACGATAGTTTAATCGATCTTTGTTTTCCTTGATAGTAACATTTCTCCAACGTTGGTTACCTTTCGTTTCTGTTACAAATTCAGTAAGACCATTTCTCAACGTTAACACCCAAGAAGTAATGTTAGGGTCTTGCTGATAATCCTTGAATCGATATGAAAGATAATCATTCGAAAAAATTGATGAAAGAATTACTTCAGCAGTTTGATTCGATGGGTCATTCAAATCGTATTTTGTATAATAGAACCCTACTTTTTTATAGTTATCAGCAGATCCACTTATATCAATATTGTAAATTGGATCTGTTGCAGTAGTTAAATCTAACCCATCCCAATAGGCCATATCACGACCTCTGTAATCACTAACATTAATTGATTTTTCACTCAGTTTATTTCCAAATAACACCGTTTCGATATATGCTGACGCTTTGGTTGCGTTACCTTTACTTTGAAGGTAAATTGCGGTATCCAAAATGGCATTGATGTCATCAAGCACAGCAAACTGAATACTATCATTTTTAGTAAATCTACTATTGCTGGCAATAAAATTGGAACTTGGAGCATTGTACTTGTAGCGAGTCGAATCTTGACGGGATTTGATTTGAACACGTGATGAAGTAGCGTTAATTATTGGATCTTTGGTATCCACAGATTTACTGCTACTAATTAAATTGCCTTGTTTCAATTTAACATCAAATTTAGAGGGTGTTATCACAGCTAATTTGATAATGGTATCGCTTGTTTTGTAATTAGGTGCTAGAATTGCTTTACCAGTAATTCCAGTTAGATCCCACTGAATAGGTTGTTTTGATTTTCGCAATGCTGCAGCATCACCTGATAATGTGATGGTATCCTTATCAGCGTTAATCTCTACTTTGAAACCATCTAGAACGTTTGACTTAGATTTGTTGCCATAATTACCAGAATAATTGTTGTTTAGATCTAAGTCTCGTTTGGTGTCAGAAAGATATAAAACGCGAGCGTACTCGTTAACATACTCTTTCATTGCTTGAACGTCATAAATATTTTCGCTTGCTTTAACAGGTTTATCATATAAACCATCTGGAACTTTTAATTGAGTTTTGTAAACATTTCCACGGAAAGGCATGAATTCAGCGAAAACTTCGCTAGACATTGGTCTGTAAACATCCATTACCCATTCAGACACATTGCCTGCCATGTGATATAATCCATAATCATTAGGCCAAAAGTCATCGACACGAACAGTCACATCTCCTCCATCATTCAGATTACCCGCAATCCCCATCATATCGCCTTTTCCACGCATAAAATTAGCTTGAATTGCTCCAGCAAACTGTTGTTCCTTTTGACGGACATAGTGACCATCCCATGGATAGATTCTTCTTTCGCTTATGTTTTCTGAGTTAGGGTCCAAATTACCTTTAAGTCCAAGAGCTGCGAATTCCCACTCAGCTTCTGTTGGAAGCCTGTAATTTGGCAACAAAATACCATCTTCTAATCTAACAGGGCGGGAACCTAAGCGACCATTGTCAGCATCTGCATAAACAGGATCAAAATTTTCTAATTGATATGGATCTCTAGGAATTTTACGGCCTTTATTATCAAGAGGTGCTCCATCAGAAGAGACGTTTTTGGATTTTCCTTTCGCTCCTGAAACATTATTATTTACGGTGTAACCTCCTTTTGTCGTATATTTTCCTGTTTTTGGGTCTTGTTCAGCAGTTCCAGTTTCAACCATATATGTACCATTCAGGTAATTTTCTGTACTAAACATGTTTTGTGGAGTAGAATTCCAAGAATCATAAGGATCAGGAGATCCTCCTTTTTTTCCTCCTTGCGTCGCTCCTGCTTTAGTTGCGCCGATTGCTGCACCGACATCTCCACCTTGATCGTATGAAGCGTCTGCAAAATGCCATTTGATAATTCCCTCTCTAACTAGAATCGCTTCATTCACACGGTCTGTTCTCCACTTACAAAATTCATTTGCTTGTAACCAACTTACTCCAACAACCGGATAATCGCGGTAAGAAGGATGTCTGAGATAATAGTTAGCATATTTTTCCATATAACCTAGCGGTGTTCTCCAAGCTAATGTATCTGGAAGACTTTTTTTGTAAACGTGCGGATAAGATTTGTAGTAAACACGCTTCATCCAATACATGTACTCCAACCAGTGAAAATTGGTAACCTCGGTTCTATCCATATAGAATGACGAAACAGTTACGCGCGCTGAACGTGCATTCCAATCAAACATAACATCCTGCTCGGTTTGTCCCATAGTGAATGTTCCACCTTCAACGAGAATTAGACCAGGCCCAGTTTCCTGTTCTTTCGCGTCGAATTTCTCAAATCCACCATTTTCATAGTCATTGTAATTCCATCCTGTGGCGGTTGAGCGGTCTTTGGCACACGAAACTACGAGCGATAGACCTACAAAGGCTAGAAAAAGTTTTTTAAAGGTTCCTATTTTCATGACTTTACGAAATTTGTCTTATTAAACTTACTTTTTATAAAAAGGTTACAGACTAAAAAGAAGGACAGGAGATCTTCCTGAAGTTTTTTGGTTTCTTTTTACATTTAAGATTTATTCCCATCGAAACTTCGTGGGAGCCACCTGAAACACCATTTCCTAATTTCGAAACGGTTAAATCGTAGCTGTAACCAACTTTAAAACGTTCGGTAGAAACTCCAAAACACAAGATAAAAGCATCTCGATTTCGATACCAAGCTCCTACTGTGAAATCACCATATTTAAGATACGTTCCTATGTTCAATTCTTGAAAACCATTTTGATATTGATAAATTATATTTGGCATGATGCTAGTTGTACTCGCATATCTACCTTTATTACCAATTTTAATATCTGCTCCAGCATGACCAGTAAATCTCATGGGTAACCTCGATTGACCGAGAATTAAAGATTCATCTGGTCTGTTCAAATGATGAACTGCTGCTCCGAAATAAAAGTTCTTTCCAAATCCAACAAGACCGGCTGAAGCATCAAAAAATCCCCTTCTTCCATTTCCTCTCGGAACATCACCAGTTTGGTAAATAAAACCTCTTCTTGGATCAATCATATCGCCAAAAGTAAGTTTGTCCCAATCTAAAAATTTCTGAAAATAAGCAGCTCTGGCACCAAACATTAAGGAGAACTTGCGCGTTACTTTCAGGTTGTAAGAATACACTCCTCCAAGCATGGTTGTTTGGATTGTTCCTTGCCCTTGTTGATCGTGCATGGCGAGAATTCCAATTCCGCCTGAAATACTTTTTGCGTATGTATCAAATGACGCACAATAGGTCACGTAATTTCCCGTTAATTGAGGCCATTCATTGCGATAGTTCAGTCCAATCCGTGGACATCCACTTGACCCTGCAAGAGCTGGATTCAAATAAACCGGATTTGAATAAAACTGTGTAAAAGTCGGGTCTTGACAAAAGACTCGATTACCTAAAGGACTTACACAAACCGTCAATAAAAACAGTAATTTAGCTAATTTAATTTTCACAAATTATTTTTTAAAAGCAATAACAATCGATACGTCGAACTATTATTAAGGTTACAAAAATAAAGTATTTTGTGAAATAAACAATTTTTTTTTTCGTTTGACAAAGTATTGAAATAAATTTGAAACATGTTTTCAGCAATTCGGGTTATTGGATTTTTGGGTTTGGCAATTTTCATGAATTTTGCATGCGCATTTCATGTTTATTCACAAGATTTTTTTGAAGTAAAAATTCCTTGGATAGAATCTCAAAATGTTAGTATTGATGAAAAGGTTATCAAAATACCTTCAATTAAGGATCAGTCTTACAATGATTTAGAACCAAGCTTCTTTTGGAAAACTAAAGTTGCGAAGAACAAAGCAATGAATTCCGTTCAATTTATTTCCTCCATTGCCACATCAGAAGAAATAGCATATTTGAATGAGTATGTTCCAAATTTGCCAAGCCAACCAAAAATCATTAGTCAAATTACAAAGGCGGGCAATGAGTTCTATGCTGTTTTGGATGTTAAGCCGTTTTATCAAGAGAACAATCAAGTTAAAAAAGTGGTTTCGCTTTCATTTGCTTTAAACGGTTCAAGCTCAAGTGAATTTTTGACTCAAAAAGATTTTGTTGCTAATTCCGTTTTACAGGATGGATCTGGATTCTGGTACAAGATTTCTGTTGATCGAGACGGGATTTATAAAATTGACAAGTCATTTCTGGAAAGTTGTGGCATCAATACAACTAATCTAAATCCGAGTCACATCAATATTTATGGAAATGGAGAAGGAATGCTACCCGAAAAAAATTCCTTACCTCGAACGGATGATTTAGCAAAAAACGCCATTTTTATACAAGGAGAAGCGGATGGTAGTTTTGATAATTCAGATTACATTCTGTTCTATGGTTGGGGTCCACACAGATGGTCTGTTAAAAATGGATCGGAGTTCCAACGAACTATGAACGTTTATTCTGATGAGTCGTATTACTTTATTAATATTAATCCAACTAGTACACCATATCGAGTTCAAAATTCACCAGAAATAACAAGTGCGCCGACAATCACTGTGAATAGCTATGATTTTCGTGATATTTATGAGAACGACCTCGTTAATTTGGTTGGTGGTGGAAAGCGTTGGTACGGTGAGTTGTTTGATGTTGAACTTGAAAGGACATTCAATTTTTCTGTGCCAAACATCGATACATTTCCAATAAGAATTAACAGTGCTATTGCAACGAACGGGCCTGGAACGACTCAAACGTTCAGTGTGAATGGCTCTGTAGTTTTTAATTCAAATATTCAATATCTCAGTGATTATACGCGTCTCGAATCAAATTTTAGTTTTTCGACTTCAACGCCTGGCATTCCTCTTAAATTAACAATTACGAGGTCAAATCCTTCTATTTTGACTTATCTCGATCGTATTACGTTGAACACACGAAGAAAACTAGTTTTTTTTGGTACGCAAATGAATTTTAGGAATTTAACACAAAGTCAACCTGGGACAATTTGCGAATATACAATTTCCTCCTTTCCAACATCCGGATTTGTATGGGATTTGTCTGAGCGAAATAACCCTAAACGAGTTTTCGGTTCAATTACAAATGGTAGTTACAGATTTAAGACCGACTACGTTTATTCTGAATACGTTGCTTCAAACGGATCGTCATTTTTTACCCCAAAAAAAGTAGGTTCTGTAGCTTATCAAAATTTACATGGTTTAGAACAAGTAGATTTTTTGATTGTAACACACCCTGATTTTATCGCTCAGGCTAATCGTTTGGCTGATTTACATCGTGGGCAAGGAACAAGTACACATGTAGTTACAACGGATCAAATTTACAATGAATTTAGTTCAGGAGCGCCAGATGCAGTCGCGATTCGAATGATTGCAAAAATGTTTCACGATCGAGCGATTGTGAATCCAGATTCAGAGTTAAAATATCTATTGCTTTTTGGAGACGGAACGTATGATCCAAAAAATAGACTTCCGAACAATAACAATAAAATCTTGACTTACCAAGCTGAAAATAGTGAAAATTATATCGCTTGTTATGTGTCGGACGATTTCTTTGGGATGTTGGATGATAATGAATCGTTTACTAGTGCCGATATGCTTGATATTGGTATTGGCAGAATTCTAGCCTCTGATGTAACTCAAGCTAAACAACAAGTCGATAAGATTGAACATTACATGAAAAATGGTTCACAGCTGTTTAATTCGAACAATGTCTCTTGTTGTTTTGAAACAAATTCGAATGCAACTTTTGGAGATTGGAAGTTGAAATATGTCCAGATTGCTGACGATGAGGAAGATAATTATTTTATTTCTAACGATACGGAACCACAATACGAGGCTGTTTTAAACAATCATTTTGAGATGAATTGTGACAAGCTCTATCTCGATGCCTTCCCACAGCAAACAACGGCTGGTGGTCAGCGTTATCCGGATGTGTATAATGCCATTTCTGATCGTATTCAAAGGGGGGCTTTGTTAATAAATTATGTAGGACATGGGGGTGAGGTTGGATTAGCTGAAGAACGAGTTGTTACAATTCCTCAAATAAATAGCTGGACAAATATAAACGCCTTGAATCTTTTCGTTTCAGCTACTTGTGAATTTACCAAATACGATGATCCAAAGCGAGTTTCTGCTGGTGAGTTGGTTTCATTGAATCCAAATGGTGGTGCTATCGCTCTTATGACAACTACTCGCTCTGTATATTTTGGGGTGAATACATCAGTTGGCAATGCACTTTTCGACAATGTTTTTGATCGACATCTTGATAATTCTCCACTTACTTTCGGGGAAATTATGATGCGGACGAAAAACGATGCATTGCAAAGTGATAACAAACGAAGTTTTACATTGATCGGTGATCCTGCTTTAAAAATTGCCTTGCCAGAACTTGTGGTTAAAACGGACAGCATCAACGGTAAAAACCCAATGATTGAAATAGACACATTGAATGCTTTGAGTAAAGTCCGAATTAAAGGACATATAGAAGATCATCTCGGGAACTTACAAAATAATTTCAATGGAGTATTGATCCCTTCAATTTTTGATAAAGTCAAAACGATGAAAACGTTGGGTCAAGATCCTGAGTCCCCTGAAATAGAATTTGATTTGCAACGAAATATCGTTTACAAGGGGAAAAGCAGTATTACAAATGGATATTTTGACTTTTCATTTGTTGTTCCCAAGGATATAGCATTAAGTATTGGTAAGGGTAAAATTAGTTACTATGCTTACAATGATATAAGTGACGCCTATGGATATGATACAAACTTTAGAATTGGCGGAATCAATCCAAATGGAATAATTGACAATGAAGGGCCACAATTAGAATTATTTCTTAACGACGAGAGTTTCGTTTCGGGTGGAATTACTGATGAAACACCCGTGTTAATTCTTAAGGCATTTGATGAAAACGGAATTAATACCGTTGGAAATGGAATTGGACACGACATTACTGCAATTATTGATGATAAAACTGCCGAACAAATTGTATTGAATGATTATTACACCAGTGAATTAGATTCCTATCAAGCCGGGGAAATTAGATATCAGCTCAATGCTTTGGATCCTGGAAAGCATACTCTTGCCGTAAAGGTATGGGATGTAAATAACAACTCATCTTCCGTTCGGATAGAGTTTAATGTTCAGGAAAAAAAGGCACCACAATTGGATAAAGTTTATAATTATCCGAATCCATTTTCAACGCGAACAGAATTCATGTTTGAGCATAATCAATCATGCAGTTTTCTTGATGCTCAAATTCAAGTTTATACTATTTCGGGAAGATTAGTAAAAACTATAGCGAGAACAATTGACACAAAAGGATTCAGAGTAGATGGAATTGATTGGGATGGAAATGATGATTTTGGCGACCCATTAGCCAAAGGAGTTTACATTTATCGCGTGAAAATTAAAAACGACCTTGGAGAAACAGCAGAAAAAACGGAAAAATTAGTTATTTTAAGGTAATTCTTACAATAAAGCCTTCCGTTTTGCGTATATTTACAATCCGAAATTGAATTTTCTCTGAATGAAAAAAATAGTTCTACTTATTCCTGGTGTTTTAATTTCCTTTCTAACTCTGGCTCAGCCAACGGGTGGTTCAGGAGCGAATCAAAACGACCTTCAGTTAAACACAATAACCACCGCTTTGCCTTTCATGTCAATTACACCTGATTCGAGAGCTGGTGGAATGGGTGATGCAGGAACAGCATTAAGCCCATCATCAACTTCTGTTTATTGGAATACGTCAGGAATTAGTTTTGCAAAGGAAAAATCAGAAGTAAGTTTGTCATATACGCCTTGGCTTCGACAATTGACGAACGATATTCATCTTTCCTATTTGGCAGGATATTATAAAATCAATAAAACTCATTCAATAGGTGGATCTCTCCGTTTTTTCAGCCTAGGAGAAATTACATTTACAGATGCATCGGGAAATGTCTTGCGTGAAGATAAACCCAGCGAATATGAACTTACAGGAGCTTACGCATTTAGACTCGCAGATAAATTGAGCATTGGAGTAAATGGAAAATTCGCTTATTCAAACCTTACAGGTGGCTTGACCGTTGGAGGCGTAAATACGAAGCCTGGAATTGTAGGAGCGGCTGATTTATCTTTTACTTATTTTAATGATCGTGCTAAAATTGGTAAGTTAAAAGGAACGTACA
The DNA here is from genome assembly GCA_964534395.1 of uncultured Lishizhenia sp. GTDB lineage: Bacteria > Bacteroidota > Bacteroidia > Flavobacteriales_D > Crocinitomicaceae > UBA952. Next base: position 120,915 of record CAZHOW010000003.1, on the reverse strand, counting down.
CATTTGCGACAACTATCAATAATATCGGAAACAAAGTAGCTTATTCCGAATTGGCAAAACGTGATTTTATTCCAATGAATTTAAAAATAGGAAATGCTTTCAAAGCTGAATTTGATGATTATAATCACGTGACTTTTGCGGTAGATTTACAAAAATTATTGGTTCCGACACCACCAATTACAAATGGAACTTTTGGTTATTCCTCTTTACCGGATGGCGTTATGTTGGGTAAACCGAACGATGTTGGAGTTATTGCAGGGATGCTTCAATCTTTTTATGATGCTCCAGGAGTGCCTGTTCAAAATGAAAATGGAGACTACTCGGACAATACAGGTCAAAGCGTCAAGGGAACAAGATTGAGGGAGGAACTAACTGAAATCAATATCGCAGCAGGAGTTGAATGGTGGTACAACAATGTTTTTGCTGTCCGGTCAGGTGTTTTCTACGAAAACGAGAACAAAGGGAATCGAAAGTTTTTGAACTTGGGAGCCACTCTGAAATACAACATGTTCGCAATCGATTTCTCCTATTTAGCATCTTTGAGTGGGCGTCAAAGTCCGTTGGCTAATACACTTCGATTCACATTGCGTTTAACACTAGGTCAATCAGGAGGTAGAGCCAATAATACTGGTGAATAATGGTCGGATTGAGAATTGGTTATGGCGTTGATGTTCACCAATTGGCAGAAGATTACCCATTATTTATTGGCGGAAAAAAAATAGAATCAGATTTAGGTGCTGTTGGTCACTCCGATGCAGATGTCTTGCTTCACGCCATTTGCGATGCACTTTTAGGTGCAGCTAATTTACGAGATATTGGATTTCACTTTTCAGATACAGATCCAAAATATAAAGGAATAGATTCCAAGCTTCTCCTCGCTGAGGTTGTTAAATTGATTTTTGAGAAAGGCTATAAAGTTATAAATATTGATTCAACGGTTATCTTGGAAAAACCAAAGTTAAATCCACATATCCCTGAAATGCAAGTTTTAATTGCTAGAATTTTGGGAGTAGGTATAGATGCAGTTTCGATAAAAGCCACCACACACGAAAAAGTAGATTCATTTGGTGAATGCAGAGCGATTAAGGCTTATGCTGCTTGTTTGTTACACAAATAGGAATAACTTTTAGTTGCGAATGAATTAATTGCGATCTAAAGTTGGCGCTTCGAAATTGTAAGCTTAAAGCTTGCTGTTCAAACCTTCGCAATTAGCAATTCATAATTAAATTAGAACTCTTCCTATATTTGCAACATGAAAGTAAATCCAACTTATCAAACCAAAGAGCAACTTTTAGAGCTTTATAATAAACCACTTTTGGAATTAGTATTTGAAGCTGCCTCGATTCATCGGCAATTTCATAATCCAAGAGAGGTTCAGATGTCATCCCTTTTAAGTATAAAAACAGGCGGTTGTCCTGAAGATTGTGGTTATTGCCCACAAGCTGCTCGTTATCATACAGATGTAGATGCACACAAATTGATGACGGTTGAGTCTGTTATTGAACAAGCTAAAAACGCTAAAGCAAATGGCTCTTCTCGATTGTGTATGGGAGCTGCGTGGCGTGAGGTAAGAGATAATCGTGATTTTGATAATGTAGTTGAGATGGTTCAAGAGGTGAACAACCTTGGTATGGAAGTTTGTTGCACACTTGGTATGTTAAATGAGGAGCAAGCTCTTCGACTAAAAAATGCAGGACTTTTTGCTTATAACCATAATTTGGATACCTCTCCGGAATTTTATGGAGATGTGATTTCAACGCGTGAATATGAAGACCGCTTGAATACCATTGAAAATGCGCGAAAAGCTGGAATTACAGTTTGTTCTGGTGGAATAATCGGAATGGGCGAGGCCGTTGAGGATCGTGTTGGATTGCTTATGAGTTATATGAAAATGGAGAATCCTCCTGAATCTATTCCAATTAATGCGTTGGTTGCAGTTGAGGGAACTCCACTTGAAGATCAAAAACCCATCGAACAATGGGAAATGATTAGAATGGTCGCCACAACCAGAATTGTTTTTCCTCAAGCGATTGTGAGACTTTCTGCGGGAAGAACAAAAATGAATATGGAAGCTCAAGCTCTTTGCTTTCTGGCAGGTGCAGGATCCATTTTTGCAGGTGATAAACTTTTGACGACGCCAAATCCTGATTTCAATGAGGATAAAGAAATGTTTGACATTTTAGGATTAATTCCAAAGGAACCATTCAAAGATGCGGAGCAACCTGTCTCTCTTCCTGATGAAAAGATAGAGGAACGTAAACGGAATGAAGCCCTGCGAGCAAAAGAACTCGAGGCAGCTCGAACACAAGCAATGGAAAATGGATTTGAGCCTAGGAAAATTAAAACGGTTGACTCACAGGCTTAATGAATGAGATTCTTCGTTCTAAATTAGAGGTAAGAAAAAAAGAAAACAGTTTTCGGCAACTTTCCCTTCCAAGGGGTGAAATTGACTTTTTTTCAAACGATTATTTGGGTTTATCCAGAGATTCAAAGCCTGAATCTTTTATACATGCTGGTTCTACCGGTTCCCGATTACTTTCTGGGAATTCTATTGGGGCGATAGATGCCGAAAGTAGTTTGGCTAAATTCTTTGAATCTGAAAGCTCACTCGTTTTTAACAGTGGCTATACCGCTAATTTGGGGATAATGTCGAGTGTTCCGCAACGTGGAGACTACATTCTTTATGATGAGCTAGTGCATGCAAGTATTCGCGATGGAATTAGACTATCAAATGCTAAAGCAATATCTTTCAAACATAACGATACTTTCGATCTTGAAAAGCAAATCGCTAAAATTTCAGGAACGATTTACATTGTAGTTGAAAGTCTCTATTCAATGGATGGAGATATGGCGCCCTTGAGAAGAATCATTGAAATTTCCAAAAATAGAGGTGCTTTTCTTATCGTTGATGAAGCGCATGCAGTCGGTGTTTTTGGTTGGGAAGGAAGAGGGATTGTTCACGGGAGAGAAATTATCGAAGATGTTTTTGCTCGAATTGTCACTTTCGGAAAAGCTTTTGGATTTCACGGTGCAGCTGTTCTTGGTTCGTCGGAATTGATTTCATATTTAGTGAATTTTGCTCGACCCTTCATTTATACGACAGCCTTACCAACTTCTGACTATCAAGTAATTGTGAATAGAATTGAACAAGCTGATTTTCGCGGTCGTCAATTAAAATTGCACGATAATTTAAATTATTTTAGATCCAATTTAAAAGTCTTGACCAAGTCAGAAATCAACTCTCCAATTCAGGTTTTTCAATTCGATTCTAAAGATGTCGTAATTAATGTTTCGAATAGGTTAATCGATCAAGGCATTTATACCAAGCCTATTTTTTCTCCAACGGTCCCAAGAGGAGAGGAACGAATTCGATTGTGTTTTCATAGTTATAATACAAAAGAAGAAATCGATATACTTTTGAGGATATTGAATGATTCTAAATTCTAATCTGAGAACTCAATCAGAATTTTTCTTTTTACCTTTAGTCAAAATAATAAGTATGTTACTTCCTTTTAATTTGAAAGCTTGGATTGAAGAAAACCGTGATTTATTAAAACCTCCCGTAAGCAATAAAAATTTATATGTTGAAGCAGGCGATTTTATTGTAATGATTGTTGGTGGTCCAAACGCCCGAAAAGACTATCACTTTAATGAGAGTGAAGAGTTGTTTTATCAAATCGAAGGTGATATTACGGTTCGAATTCAAGAGAATGGAAAAGCAAAGGACATCCAAATTAAGGAAGGAGATATTTTTCTTTTACCTGGTAATGTTCCTCATTCTCCTATTCGTGGAGCAAATACGGTTGGTCTTGTAATTGAGCGTGTTCGTAAAGGAACTAATCTTACCGACGGATTAATGTGGTTTTGTGATAATTGTAATCACAAACTTCAAGAATATAGATTCCCATTAGAAAATATAGAACGCGATTTTATTTCTCGTTTCAGAGAGTTTTATGGCTCGGAGGAGATGAGAACCTGCGATAATTGTGGTCACGTAATGGAAGTAGACGAACGATTCGTTTAATTAGTCTTGAACGTAAACGTAAGTGTTATACAAGTCAATCGAAGGAAATTCTTCAACTAATTTGATTTGCTTATTTCGTAATTCTTTAATTTTAAAAGTTCGAGATGGCTCATCGTCGTACTGGTTGTTCACATTCTCATACAAATAAAGAATGTCTTTTGTGTCACCAAAAGTCCATTTACCATTAGAATAGTCTCCTTGAAGTTGCCCAAGTGCGTCATAAGTAGACGAAATCGAATATGTCCCGTCATTTTCAATAGCCATTTTTACAGTTACAGTTTCGTCTGTTACATCTTCATCGTTTTTTAATTGTGTCAATAACACCCAATCATTGCATAAACGAGCTTTTTTAGTGAGTAGTGAAAAAGCAGGACCATCACTATATTTTCTACAAGAACTGATAACCAAGGAAATTATAAATAAACTAAAAATAGACTTTCTCATTTCGATTTTTTTTCAAATGTAGTATTATTTTCAAGTTCTACAAAATTCTTATTCTCGTCATATTATTCAATTGATAAATGTTTTAATGATTCTCGTGATTTATTTACCAAATTTCCAACTTTCACATTAATTTTGTTCAAACGTTTTTTTATGAAATTTTCAACTCGTTCAATATTATTGGGAATTTTTATTGCGCTATTCGCTTGCACTTCCAATGAACAAAAAAAATCTGTCATAAAATCTTCTGAGAAAGTAAAAGTTATTTCCAATCAGATTTTAGTTGCGGAAGTAGAAGGAATGGTTTGTAAAATGGGATGTGGAGGAGCGATTCGGAAGGAATTAGTTAAAACCAATGCTGTTTCTCGTGTTGAAATTGATTATCAAGAAGGTGATGAAAAGCAAACAATTAAAATACATTTTGACAATAAATTGATAACGAAATCTCAAATCGTTAGTAAATTGGAGAAGATAAATAACAGCCAATTTAAAGTATATCCAATCGGCACTTCTGAAATTGAATCCTCATCTTCAGGTTCCTCATCGAATTCTAGTTTAAACATGTCTGAAACATCATTTGAATTACCTAATTTGATTGGGATATTATCTTCATTCATTATTGAGTAAATGGAATTATTTTACAGAGAACTTGGGAGCGGAAAACCATTAGTTATTTTGCATGGGCTTTTTGGGTTCTCTGATAATTGGCAAACACACGCAAAGAAATTTAGTGAATATTGTCGTGTTATTCTTGTTGATTTAAGAAATCACGGGCATTCGCCATGGTCTGATGAGTTTTCCTATCAGTTAATGGTAGAAGATTTACATGAACTTTTCTTAAAATTGAATCTTTCGAATGTCATTTTGTTAGGTCATTCCATGGGAGGTAAGGTGGTGATGCATTTTGCTCAATCTCATTCAGATTTTCTAGAAAAAATTATCGTTGTGGATATGGGAATAAAGGAGTATCCACTGCATCACCAACATATCTTAAAAGCGTTTGATTCAATTGATTTAAACAAGTTAAGTGCAAGAAGTGAAGCAGAACGAATCCTTTCTTCATTCATCGAATCAAAAGGGGTTGTTCAGTTTCTATTAAAGAATTTGTATTGGCAGGATAAAGGAAAACTTGCTTGGAGGGTTAACTTCAAAGTTTTACAATCCTCAATGCCTGAAATTTTGAGTGCTCTACCATATAAAGAAGTTCTGATTCCATCTTTGTTCATTCGAGGTGCCTTATCGGATTATGTTTTGGATTCTGATTTGGAAGAAATAGAGAATTTATTTCCGGACTCACAGTTAGTAACTATTGATAATGCTGGACACTGGGTTCATGCGGAAGACCCTGAAGAGTTCACGGATACGGTTCTATCTTTTTGTTTGAGATAATCTAGTTGAATAAAATCTAACATTTATTCATTTCACGTTAAAATAAAAAAGGGTCGGATATTCCGACCCTTTTAAGAATCAAACAAATTTCTTATTTCTTAATAACAACTTTTTCAATTGAAATGGAAGTTCCATCCGAGATAGTCACATGATACACTCCGTTTGTCAATTCTGAAGAATTAAGTGAAGTTGTCATTCCGTTAATTGAACCCGTCTTCACAACTTTTCCAGCGATATCAGTGATGGAAATTATCGCGTTAGTAGATTTTTCCAAGGAAATATTAATTACTTCATTTGCAGGGTTAGGGTAAACACTTAAACCAAATGTGTTTTCAACTTCGTTTACTGATAAAATCGGATCGAAGTTCATTCTTACCATTACATTTGATGTAGTGTAATACCAAGTTTGATCCGTATAATCGTAGTAAAAAGTTGTTTGCGGTGTGGTAGACCCTGAGGATGCTGTAACCAAATCATTTGTAGCGCCACCATCACCGTATGATCCAATCATTGCCAAATAAGATTCATTAGCATTCAAGTTAATAGGACTTCCCAGTGGAAGGCTTATTTTTTGACCTAAATCAGCTTGTGTAATGACATATGGTGCGGATTCTTCAACAAAAACAAAATCACCAGAAGTTGGATCAATTGAGTATAATTTTGCAAATATTTCAGATCCCGGTTCAGAGCTCGAGTTTAAAACTGCATCTATTCCATAAATGGTCGCGGATTGAAAAATATCAAAAATATGACCAACCTCATATCCTTGACCCGAATTACTAATTCCGCCTAAAATTTGACCATTATCTCGTGCATAGATATTATCATTTACAGAAATACTAATATTTGGCAAAACATTGTTTGTTACATCTGGTTCAATAGAGCTTGTTGTTGCGGCAACAGCCACAGTATAGTTGGCATTTGTAGAATTTGGTGTAAATGTGTTTGAGCACCAAACCGTATCTGTTGATTCAGCCGGTAAGTTAATTGGACTGGCACTTCCGTTGTACAAACTTGAAATATCAGCTGTAAATCCAGCATCAGTAATATCTTGAACACCGATATTTTTCAAAACTCCGCCAAAATAAATTGGTGCAACTTGTGTATTCGGAATTTGATAATATTGTAATCGAGCGCCAAATGCCCCATCTGTTCCAAACAACGATTTTTGCAGTTTTAAATCATATTGATCTGTTTCTACAATTTTCATATCATCAATTGCCCAATACCATCCCCAATTTCCTTGGTAGTTAATTTGAACCTTAAGATTTGCCTGTCCTCCGGCCACTGATGAAATATTGATAGAATAAACATCAGGATTGGGTGTGTTTTGGGCTGTAGGTTCACTACCATCAGTTACAACAAAGTCAGTCCAAGTTGTACCACCATCATTACTAATTCGAATTATTCGCGTGTCCAAATATGTTCTATATGATTGTTCAAAAACGATACTCACGTTGGAATAGGACGAACAATCTATCGTCCCTGTGTATGTCATATTTGCATTTTGAGTACCATTCTGTCCTTGCGCATCAGAGTTTATAAAAGCATAACCATTGCTGACTGTAGTAAATACTGCAGGACTAAGTGTTGTTACAGGAATCGTATCAGCGTTGTTTGTAATCGTCCAATCTAAAAAAGGATTGGAAGTATTATCATATGTCCAATCATTTCCATTTGAAAAATCATTTGACCAAATTACAACCCCTTTTGGAACGTGATTTTTAGACGGTTTAACATAAGAGTCAAAAGAAACATCCTTCTTCTTTGATTCAATAGCTTTGGTTGGTAATTGACCAAAAACATTTGAAAAACAAATTGATAGAAATACAAAAGCAAAATAGATTTTTTTCATAGTTGTGATTTTAGATATCAAATATATAAAAAAAGGGTCGGAATTTTCCGACCCTTTTCAAAATTAAAACGACTTCTTATTTCTTAATCACAACTTTTTCAGTTGCAACTGAAGTTCCGTCTGTAATAGTTACATAATAAACTCCATTTGTTAAATCAGAGGTATTGATTGACGAATTCAATCCATTGATTGAAGAAGTTTTAACAACTTTTCCTGCAACATCAACTACAGAAATTGTAGCCTTTGTTGATTTATTCAATGATACATTGATAGATTCGTTAGCTGGGTTAGGGAATACGCTTAATCCAAATGTATTTTCAACTTCGTTTATAGACAATACCGGATCAAAGTTCATTCTTACCATCGGAGTAGATGTTGTAAAGTACCAAGTATTATCTGTTAAATCTAAGTAAAAAGAAGTTTGTGCTTCAGATACGCCTGCAGTTCCTACGATTAGGTCATCAGTTGCACCACCATCTCCGTTAGATCCAGCAACAATTAAGTATGATTCATCAGCGTTCAATTGAACAGGACCGCTAAGCGGCAATGTAATTTTTTGCCCTAAGTTGGCAGTTGTTAATGTGTAAGGTGCTGACTCATCGACAAAAACAAAATCACCAGACGCTGCATCGATAGAATACAATTTAACATACATTTCTGCACCCGCTACTGCCTGTGGGTGAATAACAACATCAATTCCTCTTAAAGTTGCAGCTGCATACATATCGTAGATGTTACCAACTTCAAAACCTTGTCCTTGGTTAAAAGACCCTGAAGCCAATGTTCCTTTGTCGCGAGCATATATGAAATTGTTAACTGATATAGTAGCCGCACTTGCAACTGCGTTGTTTGCTGGAGCCGCATCAGTTGCACCAGATGAAACAGCTAAATTTACAACATGATTCGCAACTGTTGCAGGAGGTGTTAATGGGGTCGTTACATCCAACGTATCTAAAGAACCAGCTAAAATAGTGCTAGCTGCAGAAGTACCTGTGTATGCACCGCCAGTTAAAGAAGCAGTAAAAACAACATCATTTTGATCTAACGCGCCTAGATTAGATACTATTCCACCAAAATCAATAGGTGCGATTTGTGCGATTGGAATTTGGTAATATGGCAGTCTAGCTCCCCAGAATCCAGTAGATCCCCAATATGCACCAGTCATTTCTAAATCGTAATCATCTGGCGTCATTAATTTAACATCATCAACTGCCCAAAACCAGTCATAATTACCAGTATACTTAAATCCAATTTTTACATTAGGTTGACCGCCAATTTGACTTGACATATTAACCTGAACTGTGCTTGGGTTAGAAGTGTTTGTATTAACAGTCTGAGTTGCATTTACTTCAACTTCTTGCCATGTAGTACCTCCATCTAAACTATATATTACATATGTAGATTCGGCAAATCTTCTGTGTGTTTGTTGAAAGTTGATTACAACAAAAGGTTGAGCACCATTTGGTCCTGTTGCAGATAAATCAATTGTTCCTGTGAAATAAATCCAAGCATTTTGGGTAGCATTTGCACCTTCTGCATCTGAATTGATTATCGCATATCCGTTTGCTACTGAAGTGAATGCCGCTGGAACTAAAGCAGCAACGGGCGCTGCACTTGCGTCGGTTGTAATAGCCCAGTCTCCTGAAACGTGAGGAGGTGTGCCCGTACTTCCTGCATTTCCGGTTGCCCAATCTGCTTGATTGGAAAAGTCATTTGACCAAAGGGTAATTCCTTTTGGTTGGGTAAAAACACCTTTGGGCGCTTTTTCTTGAATTAAAGGATTTTTCTTACCGTTGAGAACAGGCGAATTTTTTTGAGCCATCATAGTTCCCGCTGCAAGTAATCCCACTAAACAAACGTAGATTTTTTTCATAGTTATTAATTTTTATCTCACGAAATTAATGATATAATTTGTAATAGCAAACTGAAAATAGTTTTGTTTCTAATCTTACAAATTTTTTCTTAAAATAAAAGCTAATGTGACCTTTCCACCAGAAAATGGGCAAATTCATTGAATAATTTTTTACGATCGGCTTGAAACAGATCCAATGAAGAAATCGCTTTGGAAAAATACATTTTCATTGCTTTTTCCACATAGCTTTTTGCCCCATATTCTTCAAATAGTTCTTGCGCTTTAATTATTTTTTGTTCGTTATCAGCGATATGATTCAATGCCTGCATATCACAGCCAAATTCCTTAGCTTTAATACTGAGTAGCGTTTTTTTATCACTCAAAACATCTCCGCCAATCTGCTTGCCAACCTTCGCCGCGTCACCATATAAATCCAAAAGATCGTCTTTTATTTGAAAAGCGATACCTATGTATTGACCAAAATCGTACAAGGCATTTTGCATATTCTTGTCTAGGTCTGAAACGATCCCTCCAAATTGAATTGCACAACCTAACAAAACACTCGTTTTCAAACGAATCATCTCGATGTATTCTTCCTCAGAAACGGATTCTCTGGCTTCAAAATCCATATCCATTTGCTGTCCTTCGCAAACTTCAGCGGCTGTTTTGTTGAATAAATTTAGTAAGTCGGGAAGATATTTGGCTTCACATTTTGCGAGTGATTCGTATGCTTTTACAAACAAAACATCTCCTGATAAGATAGCGATGTGATTATTCCATTTTGTGTGAACTGTTTCTTTTCCTCTTCGAAAAGGAGCCTCATCCATAATGTCATCATGAATGAGCGAAAAGTTATGAAACAACTCAATAGCCATTGCGGCATGAAGCGCATTATTTTCTTTGGATCCGAAATTATCAGCCGTCATTAGCGTTAAAACGGGCCTTAAACGTTTACCTCCTAAATGGAAAAAATAACGCAATGGATCGTACAGATTAAGGGGTTCTTGTGGTAGCGAGAATGATGAAATTTCATTTTCGATTCGACTGATAAATCCCTCTAAAGATGTCATTTCCGTTTAATCAAATTTAATAAATATGAACCGTAGCCACTTTTAACAAGTGGTTCAGCGATTTGTTTGAGTTCTTCTTTTGTAATGAACCCGTTTCGGTATGCAACTTCCTCTATGCACCCAATTTTTAAGCCTTGTCTTTCTTCGATAACTTGGACAAATTGTCCGGCTTGCATTAACGAGGTAAATGTTCCAGTGTCAAGCCAAGCAGTTCCACGATCTAAAACGGCTACTTTCAATTGATTCCGTTTTAAATACTCAGCGTTTACATCCGTAATTTCATATTCACCGCGAGCAGAAGGCTTCAGGTTCTTGGCAATCTCCACAACCGAGTTGTCGTAAAAATATAGACCAGGAACAGCATAATTGGATTTTGGTTTTTTTGGTTTTTCCTCTATTGAAATGGCTTTCATTTCCTTATCGAATTCAACGACGCCATACCTTTCAGGGTCACTCACGTGGTACGCATATACAACCCCGCCCGTCGGATCATTATTCTCTTTTAACAAAGCATCCATTCCAACGCCGTAGAAAATGTTATCTCCAAGGATGAGTGCGACTTTATCTTTTCCGATGAACTTTTCTCCGATAACAAAAGCTTGAGCTAAACCATTTGGAACTTCTTGAACCGCGTATTGAAATTTACAACCCAGATTTTCGCCGTTTCCAAGTAATTTTTCAAAATGAGGCAAATCGTGAGGAGTAGAAATAATGAGTATTTCTCTTATTCCAGCACTCATGAGAATTGAAAGTGGATAATAAATCATTGGTTTGTCATAAACCGGCATCAATTGCTTACTTACTGCAAGTGTTAGCGGGTGAAGGCGAGTTCCAGATCCTCCCGCCAATATTATACCTTTCATACGATGTAATTTTTAATTTTGCCTAGTATTTTGATTGTCATTCTCATCTTCTTCGTTGAAAGCCTCGAAATAAGGTTCCTCGAATTTCTTCGTATTTACAAACTTACTCAAAGATAATAAGGTTGTTGGAAGAACGATCATATTTGTGAGCATTCCCATAAATAAGGTAATTGAAATTAATAAACCCAAGGCTTGTGTGCCTCCAAATTCTGAGAATGCGAATACAGAAAAACCACTGAATAAGACTACAGATGTGTAAAACATTCCCAACCCTGATTCCTTAATCGCTACTAAAACACATGTTTTAATGTCCCAGTCCTTGTGTTTGAGTTCATGACGGTATTTTGAAAGAAAATGAATCGTATTATCAACTGTAATTCCGAATGCGATGCTAAAAACGAGTAATGTGGAGGGTTTTAGTGGAATATTAAAGTAGCCCATAATTCCAGCAGTAAACAGTAATGGAAATAAATTTGGAATCATTGAAATAACAACCATTTGCCAAGATCTGAAAAGGATTAGCATCAAGATTGCAATTGAAACAATGGCGTAGATAATACTGGAATAAAGATTGTTAACCAAGTATTTTGTTCCTTCAGATCCAACCACAGAAGTTCCCGTAATGGATACAACAAATTTTTTCTGAGTCGGATCAATTATTTTTTGAATTTGTGGTTTAAGTTTCTCAACTTGATTCAAAACCTCATAAGAACCCAAGTCTTTCATTTGACACCTTATTCTTAGTAATTGTCCATTTTGGTCAACTAATTCTCGCAAGGATAGACCCCCTCCATCACCATTTACAATATTGAAATAGTTAATGAAACTCTTCATTCGTTTCTTTTCTACTTCAGTCATCAATCTGTAATATTCAGGGTTATTGCCGTGATAAATGAAGTTGATTTCTTTCATATAATCGACATAGGAGAAAGATTTTGAGAAATTTTTATAAGTCGCTATGAAACTTTGTATTTTCTCTAATTTCTCAAGTGTTGAAATACTGTCTATCAAATTTTTATCTTTATAGTGAACGATAATTTCAAATGGAACAGCGCCTCCGAAATTTGATTGGATGAAATTGAGATCTTTTACAATAGGATCGTTTTGGGGCAAGTCATCCGTCAAGTTACCAGTCACTTTAATTTTACCTATTCCGGTAATACTAAAAACTACCAAAATAGCTAGAACACCATAAACGATGTAGCGGTATTTCTGTGTAACATTTAAAACAAAGTTGATAATTCCTTTGGAGAAATCACGGTCTAGATGGCGTAAATGCTGTTTTTTTGGTGGACGTGAAAATGATTCAAAAATGGGCAATAAACATAACGATAAAATAAAGGTCATCATGACGTTAAAACTTGCCGCAAATCCAAATTCAACCAGTTTTTCAGAATTAGTAAAAGAGAAGGCGATAAATCCAATAGCGGTGGTGAAATTGGTCAGAAACATAGCCGTTCCGATTTTTTGAATTACCTGAGAAAGAGCCTTTACTTTATTTCCATGTAACTTAACTTCCTGATGAAATTTAGTCAACAAATAAATGCAATTTGGAACACCGATTACAATCATGATTGGCGGAATCAAAGCCATGAGGATTGAAAGTTTGTATCCGACAAATGCAATACTTCCCAAAGACCAAACCACAGAGATAAAAACGACGATATTACAAATTAAAATGGCTTTAAATGTTCGAAAGAAGAAATAGATCAGTGTTGATGTTACGAGTAATGAAAGTCCGATGAACCAATACATTTCATTTTGAATTCGGTTGGAAATCACGACCCTTAAATGAGGCAACCCAGCAAAATGAAAACGTTGGAATTCTGTTGAATAACTTACAGCCAGTTTTTCTATATCTAGAACGACTTTTGATTTAACTCGATCCGAAAGGTAGTTTTCGTCGAGTTGAATAAGCATTAGCGATACATTTTTCTCTTTGTTATAGAGTAAGCCATCATAAATTGGGTTTTGCTTTATTTCTTTTTGTATTCGCTCAATCGTTTTCTCTTTGTATGTCACATCCGAAAATACCCGTCGAATTTCGAATCTAAAATCAATCGGATTTCGTTTTATTGAAAACAGTGTTGCTTCAGATAAAACGGATAATACACCATCCATTTGTAAGATGGAGTCACCCAATTCTTTCCATTTCAGGAAATTTTTTTCCGTGTAAAGTGAATCAGTTTGAATGGCCAAAACGAGCATTCCTCCGTCTTCACCAAAATGTTCCTTAAATTTTTTGTATTCTTCTGTTGCTTTCGAGTCTTTTGGAAGAATTGTTCCGTACTTGTTATCAAGTTTTAGTTCGTTTAAGGCGTAGTAACCAAGAAATACCGTTAAAAGTGTAATTGTTCCGAGAACAAAAAACCGATTTCGCAGGATGAAATTAGCTACGCGATGCCACATACGATCTGAACCCAATTTAGTTGGGTAAACAACAAATTTAAGGATTTCGTTTTAATAGTTTGCCTACACGAAGCAGGATCGATTAGAGCCAGCGGAATAAATCATCGAACATTCGTTTACCCCAAGGCGTATTTCCGTAGTCTTTTTCAATTTTTTCACGAAGCTCTTTTAGGGTGAATGTTTTGTTCTTTCCAGCGTCTAAAGTAATATCTTCTTTATTTGGCGTTACGAACTCAATTTTCTTGGCAAAATAAATGATCCCCCCATCTTCAGTCGCCAATCCGAGTATTGTTCCGGGTAAACCGCAAAATCCCTCTGGTCCAACACTTGGAACTAATGCAGAGGTATACCACGCATAAAGCCTTGTACTATCGTTTTTCTGATAGATCGCTTTCCTACATTCGTATCCGCTGATGGTACGTTTGTTTTCCGTTATTTTCCATTTTCGTTGCGGAAGTGAATCTAAAATATATAGGCTTTGACCGAACAAATTTAAAACAGTCAATTGTTTACTTGTTTTTAGATTCTGATAATAAGCATTTTTTGAGGTCATCCATGACATTTCATCCGTTTTTTCATCTGGAATTCCTTTAAAAACGGAAGCTGTATCATTGAAGTATAAATAAAATCCTTCGTTACGAATCTTATTATTTTCATTAATCATACGTCTCATTCGAGGATCGTTATAACGCTTTTCTAGATTCGTTCTTCTTTCAAATGTTATTTTTCCACTGCGAATGTATTGTGAGCGACCAATCCCTTGAATTGACAGCATCAAAATCACTAAAATCAAATTAATGCCAACCTTTCCACTCATCTTCTTTTGTTTTATTATTGTTAAACTTATAGGTAACACGAAGTAAAAAATAACGTGTAATGATGTTTGTATAATTATCTGTAATGATGTTTCCGTTTATTTGTCGCTGAAGGTTTAAGTTTTGCTTCAAAAGGTCGTTTCCTGATAGTGCAATTATTAAATTTTCAGTTGGAAGGAACGTTCGGATTAATTCTGCGTTGATTACAAAGATGTTTCTGTTAAATCCACTTGCTCGTTGTGAATTTATGATGTACTTTCCGTCGGTTTTTATTTTGAAATGGAAGGGTAACTGCCATTCTATGTCGTATTTGTAAGTTTGCATACTGAATGGTGTATTTGATGCCGACGCCAAAGAACTTACTGGATCTGTGTAGTTGTAGTCATTTGAGATGGAGATTTGTAATGAATCCAATTTTAGTTCAAGTTCAATCCCGCCAGAAACACTCCTATTTTGTGTGATGTTCTCCACATTATTAATGTAATTCGTATATCGCATGTATGAAGCGTTCACGTTAGGTGATATTTCGATTTTTCGATTAAAAAGTGGTAAACCGGCACCAGCGAAAAGATTTGCAAACATATTGCCATCTACATTAACTGTTCTAGATTCAGTTTGTCCAAATTGGTTAAATGATGTTGAATTTGCAAAAGCGTCATCCGTAAACGTAGCGTTAATTCCACTCCAAATATATCGACCTGTCAAAGCTGACCATGTATTGAAGTTTACGCGTAAATTATGAATGTAATTAGGCCTCAAATCCGGATTCCCTTTTTGAATTCTATTCGGGTTCGTATTGTCAGGGACAGGTTGAAGGTCATTTATGCTCGGTTGTTGGGAGTTAGTGGTGTAGAACAAACTGAAACGTTTGCTTATGCTCGGTTTGAACTGATAGCTAAATTGAGGAAGGAAGTTGCTTATATTTTGTGGTATCACAGAATCCAAAATCAAGTTTCTATTTTCGATTGCGATGTTTCTAAGTCCAAATCCACCGGTGAGTGTATGTTTGGAATTCTCGTAAATACCCACCATAGTTCCACGGTGTTGCTGTCGGATGTTATCGAAATTATTGGAAAGAAAAGCGTTTTCCAACGAAAAAGTACCTGTAACGGGATCAAAATCATACGTTCTTTTGTCTTGCTTAACGTCTCCGAACTCATACAAATATTCGAGCTGTAGTTTTATTCGCTGCGAAAGTGGTTCAGTATAGGTTAAGGTTGTGAAATGATTGACTGAAGAGTTATCATTTGTTTTGTCCTGTTCAAATTGAATGTCTGTGCTTGTTGAATCTGAAAATTCAAAGCTGTTGTATAACTTACCAATCGTAGCGTTATTTGAGTAGCTTAAGAGGTATTTCAACTCAACCTCTCGTTTTGGTTTTTTAAATTTCCTTCGAATCAATGCTTCCGAATTACTGGTAATTCCTTCCGACTCATTCGTATTTCGGATATTCGTTTCAAGTGATTTCAATTGAGTTTCACCAATAAATTCAGAAATGCTTGTATTGTCTGTAGAAGCTCTATCAAAGTTCAAATTTGGTTTGATTTCTAGGAAAGTTAAAGAATCTAAATTAACTGAATAGTTAAAATTAAGCCGGTGTGATTCGTTTCTGGAAATGTTGCTGCTTGAGTCTTTTGTAAAGTAGGTTGTATCAGTCAAAAAATATTGTGAATAGCTTGATCCTGCCGCGATTAATTCATTGTTGTAATAGGCATAATTGAACCCAATTTTACCAGTTTTCCCAATTTTATCTGAGAAGTAAACTCCGGCTTTTAACGTTTTTGGAATTCCACCATTATTGCTATTGTTATTTTGGTTCCACATAGACATACCGGAATTATTTCGCTCATTGTCCAATCCAAATTTATTCATATCACCCCATTTGAAATTGGATTTAGGGGTATTTGAACCAAGTAAAAAGACGGATATTTTTTGTTTTCCCTTGAATTTATTGGCGAGTATTTCCGTTTCGTAAAAAGGGTTATTCTCCATAAGTCCAAAGTCAGTTGCACCTGATATTTTCCCGAAATACCCTTTTTTGGCATCTTCCTTCAGTTTTAAATCCAACACCTGTATTTTATCATCCTCGCCGGCCTTGGCATTTTCCTTTTCTTTTTCATAGATCTGAACTGATTCGACTCCTTTTGCACCTAAATTTCTGGTTGCAATGGTTGGATCGGCACCAAAAAATTCATCTCCATCCACTAAAACTTGACTAATTTGCTTCCCTTGAGAAGTTATTTGTCCGTTTTCATCGACTTTGATTCCAGGTAGTTTTTTTAATAAATCTTCTACAACTGCGTTTTCACCTACTTTGAATGAATCTGCTACATAAACCAAGGTGTCTCCACGGTAATAAATAGGATTTTTATTTGCAAAAATCACAACTTCATTAAGCTCCTTCGATTTTTCCGAAAGTGTGATTTTGGGAATATTGATATCGAAATTTTCTGAGTTTCCAAAAATGTAATAAGTCTTTGGTTCAAAGAGCGGGTGTTCAATAATTAACGTAAAAGTGTCAATGGGAAAATTGGAGAGTTCGAAAGTTCCGTCTTCCTTGGTTCGCGTGTTTTTCAATAATAACGAGTCTTTCATTCGAACAGCCATTACAACTACTTCCTTCACTCTTTGGGTTCCGCTGGTATCATAAACGGTTCCTGTTATTTTCATTTGTTGTCCGAATAGGAGAGATCCAAGCGGACAAAGTATAACAATCAATAGGAAAATAAATTTTTTCATAGGCTAAATGTATGGAACAGGCGAAAAAGAGCTTTAATTAATGTGTTGAAAGGTTTGATTCAATGAATAAAATCGATTTAAGGGGCAATTTGTAAATTGTTCATTTCTTGAAAAGTAAATCCATTTGGTTGTGAATCAACAGAAAAGTCAACAATAAGTTTTTTACCAAGGTATTTTTTCTCGTTGTTTTTTAAAAGCTTAATGATGTTGTTATTTTCTGAAAACAGGAGAGTAGAAGTGAAATGTTCGGTTCCTAGAATAAGCAAGTTCCGACCATCAAGTTGAGCAAATCCTTGAAATTTTGTTTGAAAGTCCCCTTGCTGATTTATGATATTCAAAGCAACATAATCATTATGATCGATAGGCTTGCAGGGTTGGTAAATAAGGTTTTCAATATTTTCTGCTTTACCTGATAGTCTTTTACTGAAAAAAATCTGGTTGGAATCGTTATAGTAGCTTTTAGTTATGACTTTCAATAATTCGTCGTTTTTTAAAATTGATTGTTCGTTTATGCTAACAAATTTTCGAGTTCCATTGTAATAAAAAGTGGTGTTTGTTTCATTCCCATTTGCATCTGTTTTATTTAAAATCAGTTTTTTCAATGTCATATCCTGATTATCATTTTTAGTTTCTACTAAACCTTTTACCAAATAGGTTTCTCCATTGTCTTTCAGATAATCCAAACTCGACACCTCTACGAGATTTTCATTTGTTTCTATTGTTTTGATCTCATTTTCAAATTGTTTCTCGTTATCAAACATCGGTTTCAATTCTTTCAAACTATGAGAAGTTTGGAATTTATCTTGTGGGCTTTGTTCACAAGAAAGCAGAAAAACAATAAATAGCATTCCGACTGAAAACCTCATTTTAATAGTTAATTTTTACAAATTTAGCGTTTTCAAAAAATTCATACTCTCTCATTTCTTCTTAGATTTGTTTTATGTCGAAGGCACTAGGGATTGATTTTGGATTAAAGCGAACAGGAATAGCCATTACGGATGATTTGTGTATCATTGCTTCGCCATTAACGGTAGTGGATTCAACCAATCTGATGAAGTTTTTGTCAGATTTAATTAACAAGGATAACATTTCGACGCTTGTTTTGGGTTATCCTACCCGTTTGGACGGTTCGGATAGTCACATTACGGAAAATGTTCGGATATTAAAGTCTGAACTAGAGAAAAATTTTCTTGATGTTAAAGTTGTTTTGCAAGATGAACGGTATTCCTCCTCGGAATCAATGAAAGTTGTGTATAAAGCAGGCAAGAAAAAACAACTAAAAGAAAAAGGTTTGATAGATAAAATAAGCGCGGCGATTATATTGCAAGATTATCTGGAAACTTTGAATAACGTGCAAATCAAATAATTAATTTTGCCACATTATGATTTTACCAATAGTTGCATACGGAGATCCTGTTTTAAAAAAAGAAGCAGAAGAAATTGACAAAGATTACCCTGATTTGAATGATCTTATCTCTAATATGTTTGAAACAATGTACAATGCAAAAGGCGTGGGTTTGGCCGCTCCTCAGATTGGAAAAAGTATACGCTTATTTGTGGTTGATGGAAGTCCGTTTGCGGAGTTAGAGGAAGGAGAGGAGTATGATCCGCGAGCAGAAGGAATTGAAAATTTCAAAAAAGTATTTATTAACCCAATTATAGAGGAAGAGTCAGGTGAGAAATGGGCTTTTGAGGAAGGGTGTTTATCCATTCCAAAAATTAGGGAAAATGTATACAGAAAAGAGAATTTGGTCATTACTTATTTCGATGAAAATTGGAATTTCCACGAAGAGAATTATTCGGGTTATGCTGCCCGCATCATTCAGCACGAATATGATCACATCGAAGGTGTTTTATTCACCGATCATCTATCTTCATTGAAAAGAAAATTGTTATCAAAGCGATTGAACAATATTACGAGCGGGAACGTAGATATTTCATACAGAATGAAATTCCCTGAAATCAAAAAGAACAAATAATTAATTGGCCTAAACTTTTAATATACTCACCAAAAAAAATTCTGTCATGAAAAACGTGTTTCTATACATAGTTGTTGCTTTTCTTACATTTTCTCTTGTAGGTTGTTCAGAAAATCAGGATAAGCCAGGAAATTTAAACAAACCAGTTGTTGATAATTATAAAAAGGTCAAAATAGGTTCTCAAACTTGGATGACGGAAAATTTGGATGTTACAAAATTCAGAAATGGTGAAGATATACCGAAAGTTGAATCAGTTGAAGAGTGGAGGAAAGCAGGGAGAAATAAACAACCAGCCTGGTGCTTTTATGAAAACGACCAAAAAAATGGAGCTAAGTTTGGTAAAATGTATAATTACTATGCCCTAATTGATCCAAGGGGTTTAGCTCCAGAAGGATGGCGAATTCCAAATGCTTCGGATTGGAAAAAGCTTGAAACTAAATTAGGAAAAACTCCAGGAGTTAAAATGAAAAGTACCAGTGAATGGAAAGATCAGGGAAATGGCACAAATGAAAGTCAGTTCAATGGATTTCCTGGTGGATACAGAGGTAATGACGGAAAATTTTATTTAAAAGGTCAAAATGGTTATTGGTGGATACTTGCTGAACCAAAATCAAAAGATGTGTATTGCTGTAATCTAAATTTCAAGTACGATTTTCTAATTCGTCTAAACGCTCTTAAAGCAAATGGTTTTTCTGTGCGTTGCATTAAGGAATAAAATTTTGTCTAAAATGTATTTAGAATTAATAATCTCAAAGAAAGCGTAACAGCTGAAATTGATAATAAAGCATAAAGATAGAATTCCACATTGTAAATCTTAGATTGCGCTTGTATCAGCAAGAATTCTTTTTCTTCCAAAGTTGCAGTTTCAAAGCATTCGTATTTTGACACGTAATATTTTAAAAGTTGCTTGTTTATCTTTTTTGTCAAATTGTTAACTGCTTTCATTTTATTCGATTTTGATGAAACAAATTTCGCTGTAGTGTTCCCAATTCCCAGTATTAATTTATTTGAACGCTTAAAAAATACCAAACAAAACTTGGTTTGAGATAAGTGAATCTTTTTCGACATTAGGTAAATTCACGTAGTTGATTGTTTTTTGAATCTCAAAAAATGTATGAGTAAAGTATGATTAATCTTTTTCTAAATAGGCTTTGTTTCCAAAAATAAATTTCAGATCTTTACATTAATATTTCTGTTAGATAATGAAAATCAACATTTTACTTTTAATTTTATTCAGTACTCTCAACAAAACCATCGCTCAAACATTGGTTTTTGCTGAATTGACCGGTTCTCCCGTGGTAAATACAACAGGGTGGAATTTGACGGGAGCTACTTACTCAGGTGATACCGGAGGCGATGCGAATGTGTTTTCAGACGAAATTATTTTGACCAATGCGGTAAATGGCTCAAGTGGTGGGATTTTTTATAATGAATCCATAGATCTTTCTACTTGTTTCCAATGGAAAGTCGAATTTGATTTTCGCATGTGGGAAGGAAGTGCCGCTGATGGGATCGCTTTTTGCTTTTTGGATGTTCCGCCAACAGGATTTGTAAGTGGTGGTGGGGTAGGAATACCGGCGGCATCAAATGGTGTTTTTGTGATTTTAGATACTTATGACAATGGTTGTGGGGCAAATCCGGAAATTCAAATTTATCAGGGGGCGGGTTATAATGAATGTGGAGCTGGCATCATCAATCGAGCAACAGGATTGAATTTTTTACGGTCTTCTAACTATCAAACCTGTTTAATTGAATACAATAGTGGTTTAATCACTGTTCGTATAAATGGCACGCAATATTTAACAGGTAATTACAATGCAAATCTTATTGGATACATGGGTTTCACGGCAAGTACAGGTGGCTCTAATGATAAACATTCTATTAAGAATGTACGGATTTTTGCAGACATTGCAGAAGCAAATGCAGGTCTGGATTTAACAATTTGTAGCGGGGGTACTGCTCAACTTGGTTCGGCTTCAAATGCTGCCTACACTTACAATTGGACTGGATCAAATTTAAGTTCAACCACCATATCAAATCCAACAGTTACACTCATTAATAACACCGGAAGTGCTATTTCTCAAACATATAATTTAGAAACAACCTTGACAGCTTCACCAGCGTCTTGTCCAGATAATGACCAAGTAATTGTAACAGTAAATCCCATTCCACTTGTTCCAACAAGTGCTGCAATCTGCAATGGTCAAACGTATAATTTCTTAGGACAGAACTTCTCAAATCCAGGCACCTACACTTTGATGACAACTGACGCACAAGGATGTCAAACCAATAATCAATTAACGTTGACAGTTAATCCTAATTTAACTTCTACTTTTAACCAAAGTATTTGCCAAGGTGGTAGTTTTCCATTTAACGGACAAAATTATTCGACAGCAGGAACTTTTCCAGTAACGCTTACCTCGCAATCGGGTTGTGATTCCATAGTTACATTAATCTTAACTGTTAATCCCGCACCCGTTACTCAATTAAATGAATCCATTTGCGCGGGAACGTCGCTAGTCTTTGGAAATCAAAATTTAACACAATCCGGTCAATATAGCCAAACCCTTCAAACTGTTAATGGTTGCGATTCAATAATAAATTTAAATCTAACGGTTAATCCCAACCTTTCTTCCAATCAAAACATCAGCATTTGTCAAGGTGAAATTTATTCATTTTTTGGTCAGAATTTGACTTTGGCAGGAAGTTATAGTCAGACGTTACAAACAACGAATGGTTGTGATTCGATCGTTAATCTGAATTTGATTATTCTTCCTCTTCCTTCGGCTCCTTTGGTGAGTTCGAATAGTCCAGTAAATTGCCCTGGTGATCTTGCTACTTTAACCGCAACTTCTTTGCCCAATGCACAATATATTTGGAGTGGTCCACAAAACTTTTCTTCACAGGACGCTTCTGTCAGTTTTGCTGTTCAGGAGGAAGATATGGGGGATTATTCCGTTTATGTAATTGTTGACGGATGTGTTTCTGGTATTACAAATACAGCTGTTGGTATAATTAACATCAATGATTTTGAAGATTATGAATTCCCAAATGTAATTACACCGAATAACGACGGGGTTAATGATTCACTTGATATTTCTAGCCACTATAAAACGTGTCAAGAGTTTAATCTTCAGATTTTTAACCGATGGGGTAACTTAGTTTTTGAACAAACCTTAAACTCGGAAAAGTTTTCAGGTAGCTCAAGTTCGTCAACTGAACTTTCGGATGGGGTTTATTTTTATAAATTGTCATTTGAGGATAAAATAAAAACGGGCTACATCCACGTTGTTCGTTAATTTTTTTCAAAGCAACTTTTTTGGAGTAACTCAAGTCATAGGTAAGTCAAACATGCTTAATTTTGTTTATGCCTTGTTTCTTTCGAAATTTTCTCTTTTTTTGTCTGTCTTTGTTCAGTTTAATTGGATATTCTCAAAATTCCTTGAACACTGCTCCAGCTCCAAATCAGCGTTGGGTGGCAATTGGAGATTTAGATGTATCGGGAAATCAAATTACGGTTGAAGCATTGTATAGAAGAGCAGCTAACGGAAATATTCAAAACATTGTTTCAAAACATGTTGATCCAAGCAATGTGAATTACCTTCTTCGACCAAATAATTTTCAAATTACGACGAGTGGGGGTTTTAAGGTGGTAATGAGCCCAATTCCTGTTGTAAATAATGTTTGGTATCATGTGGCAGCTACTTATGACGGTAGTTCGATTAAACTCTACATAAACGGATGCTTAGTTGCAGATAGCACCCATTCTGGAACAATTGTCACAAATGATTTTATTGCAGCAGTTGGAACACGATCTGGAAGTCCTTTGACGGACCATTATCGCGGATTGGTTGATGAAGTTAGAATTTGGAATGTTGCCAGGACGCAAAGTCAGATTTCAAACAACATGAACAATTTAGTCAATCCTACCTCAGAGCCTGGTTTGTTGGCCTATTATAAATTCGATGGAAATTATACGAATATTCAAGGAAATGCGACTTTTAACGGAACTCCTCAAGGAACTCCAACCTTTGATTTAGAAGCTCCAATGATTCCGCATACGGTTGTTGATACAACCATTATTAACGCGGCGAGTTGTTTTGGATATTCAGATGGATCCATCAATATTAATGCAACGGGAAACAATTTAACTTATTCCATTGATGGAACCACATTTGCCGCGGTCGATACATTTCCGAATTTGACGGGTGGAACTTACTCAATTTATATGCTTTCGGCTGATGGTTGTCTGGATTCCGTTCTTGCGGTAGTTCCCCAGCCCGATCAAGTTCCAACTCCAGTAATAACGTTTCCAAATCCTCTGTGTGAAACAGATTCACTGATTATGAGTATTGATTCGCTTGCAGGTGCAGTATGCACATGGACTGGCCCCAATGGGTTCCTTACTAATTCTTTCGATACCATTATTCCCAATGCATCAGCAGTTCAGAGTGGTGATTATGCTGCGTTTTTTACCTTGAATGGATGTAACAGTGATACGCTGGTTCAAACAATTTCAGTCAATCCGATTTACGATATTTTTATTGATACGGCAATTTGTGCAAATCAAACCTACTCCCTGGGAACCCAAAATTTGAATACAGCTGGAGAATATACTCTTACTCTTCAAACCGTTGCAGGGTGTGACTCAATCATCCATTTGACGTTGAGTATAAATCCTGTTTACGACATTGTGCGAGACACTTCAATTTGTGAGGATGAAATTTTTGTTTACCAAGGTCAAACTTTAAATGCAACAGGCATCTATCCATTTTATTTGCAAACAACATTAGGTTGTGACTCAACAATAACTTACAATTTAATCGTTTATCCAATTCCTGCTCCACCGATTTTGACTTCAAACAGTCCAATTGAATGTCCTGGAGATTTATTCGTCTTTTCCGCGGATTCCGTTTCTGGAGGTTCATACAATTGGACGGGAATGAATGGTTTTTCCTCGACTTCAATTTCCAATTCGATAAATGCACAAATCGATGATATGGGTTTCTATTCTGCATCTGTAACAGTGAATGGATGCATTTCGCCACCTTCTGAATTGGAGTTGGAAATTTTAAAAACGAAGACATTTGATGATTTTGATTTCCCAAATGTGCTCACGCCAAATAATGACCAGGTCAACGATGTTTATGATATTGAAAACTACTTTAAAACCTGCCAGGAATTTAACTTAATTATTATGAATCGTTGGGGTAATGTGATTTATCAGCAAAAAAACAATGAACCTCCCTTCGAAGGAATCGGAATGGATGGAAATGAAGAGGATGATGGTGTTTATTTCTATCGTTTGAATTACGAAAAAGGAACAAAGTCAGGCTTTTTCCATTTGATTCGCTAAGTCAGTATATTGGTTTCTTTGTCAAATTGACGATAGGATATGACAACCGAAAGGAACGCCAAAATAAGCATAATCAAAAAGCTAACAGCCAAGTATTTTATTTCCAAAGTTCCTGCAATTAATTCTTTGGTTGCTAATACAACATTAACTACAGGAATGCAGGCTGTTTGAAAATTCAAATCTATTCCTGGAAAAAAACCAATCATCGCAGGCAGAACCATTACAATATTCAAGGGAGTGATAATACTCTGGGCTTCTTTGAATGTTTTTGCATAAACGGCAACTGGAATCATAACTCCTGCAAAGAAAATAGTCAAGGGGATCAGCAAGGTAAACATAGTAATTATAAAGGAAAAGCTTAAAATTCCATGAATGATTTCCAATAACTCTCGATTTTCAACGATGTCAAGAAATTCTATGGAAATGAAAAGTCCAAGCAAGGAACAAGTGGCTGCAACAAGTCCAGATAAAACCACGACCAACATTTTTCCACTTAAAATTTGCCATCGAGTTACAGGTGTTGTTAGTAAAGTTTCAATCGTTCCCCGTTCTTTTTCCCCCGTAAATAAATCAATCGCTGGATACATACATCCAATGAACCCAAACGCAATGAATATGTAAGGCAGAATTCCGCCAGCTAACATCCCAACCATTTTTTTATCGCTCGCCACATTGTTGTAGTTTGTATTAAATGGAACTATTTTTCGACCATCGATTTGTAACTCAATGAATCTGTGCTCCTGTGCCTTCGTCTCAATGATCTTCATGTATGTTTCAGCACGTTCTTGACGACCAATTTCGGACGCGTCAAAGTACCAATTTACCTCCGCAGGCAACATTGATTTCATCGTTAATTCAAAGTCATTTTTTGTTCGAATTCCCAGTTGAATAGAGTCATTTTCAAGCGCCTTAAAAAAACGAGTTGAATCATTGAAGAAAACAATTTTCTTTTTACCCATTTCATTTGGAATTTCATTCAGCTGTTGCACTAAATAATGATTCTTTCCACCTATGATTCCAATTTTCAATAACTCAGTTGAGGCATTTTTTTCAAATGATGAAGAGATGCTAACGAAAAGGTTTAGTGTTATTGGGAATATTAGAATAGGGATAACCAACATGGTAATCATCGTTCTGCGGTCCCGTATGGTGTCTAAGAGTTCTTTTTTGAATATGTGAAAAATCATTTTTTGTTATTTAGGATTGAACAATTCGAATGAATTCTGCCGTCAAATTATTTTCAACCATTTGATTCCTAAAATCAGTCATACTTCCTTGGTGTTTGATTTTTCCTTGATGAATAATTGCTAACTCGTCGCATAACAAGTCAACTTCACTCATTATGTGACTTGAAAAAATGACTGTTTTGTTTTGTTCCTTACAGTCGCCAATAAGTTTAATAATATTTTCTGCGGTAATTACATCCAGGCCGCTTGTGGGCTCATCAAAAATAACCACTTGCGGATCATGGATCATTGTTCTACAAATTGATACTTTTTGCTTCATTCCCGTACTTAATTTTCCAATGCGTTTGTTTAAAAAATCATGCATGTTAAGCAAATCGAATAGATACTTTTTTCGTTCATCTCGTTTTTGATTGGAAACTCCATAGAGTTTGGCGAAATAGTCTATTATTTCCAGTGGCGTAAGCCTCGAGTATAATCCCGTAGATCCGGTTAAGAAGCCGATTTTTTTTCGAACTTCTTGAGGGTATTTGATGGCATCAATTCCTGCGATTTCAATTTTTCCGGAAGTTGGCGAATAAATAGTTGCTAACATTCGAAGCGTTGTAGTTTTTCCGGCACCGTTAGGGCCGAGTAAACTAAAAATTTGGCCAGGTTTACAGGAAAAACTCACATTTTCAACTGCTTTTGCAATTGATTGTTTTGTATTTAATTCCTTTTGTTGTTTTTTAGATAATGGAAATTCTTTATAAAGATTTGAAACTTCTATCATGACTTAGTTTTCAAAGTTCGTTCTTCGGGTTTGATTGCTTTATTTCTATTTGCCAATTGACCACAAGCCGCATCAATGTCTTTTCCGCGACTTCGTCTTACATTCACTATTAAATTTTTGGATTCGAGAAATTGTGCGAATTCATCCACCTTTTTCGCATCTGCTTGTTGAAATTCTCCATTTTCAATTGGGTTGTACTCAATAATGTTGATTTTACAAGGAACACATTTAGCAAAACGCGCGAGTTCTCTAGCATCCTCAATTGAATCATTGAAATCCTTGAAGATGATGTATTCAAAAGTTACGCGTGAGTTTGTTTTTTCGTGGAAATAACGAAGCGAATCAGAAAGTTCTTCGAGGTTATTGGTCTCGTTGATTTCCATTATTTTATTTCGTTTTTCGTCATTTGCGGCATGAAGGGAAAGTGCTAGATTAAATTTGACTTCATCATCTCCAAGTTTGCGTATCATTTTTGCAATTCCCGCTGTTGAAACCGTAACACGTCGCGGCGACATTCCTAAACCATCTTCTGAGCAAATGTAGTGAATGGAGTTCAAGACATTTTTATAATTCAGTAATGGCTCTCCCATTCCCATGTAAACGATATTTGTCAAAGAAGTTTCGTATCTTGTTTCAGCTTGATTTTTAAGATAAACGACTTGATCAACGATTTCGCCTGCTGTCAGATTTCGAAGAAGTTTAAGTCTTCCTGTGGCGCAGAATGTACAAGCCAAACTGCATCCTACTTGCGATGAAATACAGGCGGTCATTCGGGAACTAGTCGGGATTAAAACCCCTTCCATTATTTTTGTTTCATCAACCGCAAAAGCACATTTGATCGTTTTGTCCTTTGAGATTTGTTGATCTTTGAGCGTAATGTAATCAATGAAAAAGGATTCTTTAAGTTTCTCACGAAGTTCTTTTCCCAAACTTGTCATTTCATCGAATGAATGGGAATTTTTTTTCCATAACCATTCATAAACTTGTTTTGCACGAAATGGTTTTTCGTTGAGATTTCTGAAATTCTCCAATAATTCATCCAGGGATAAATTCCGTATATTGATTTTCCCTTCCAAAATAAAATTATCGCGTCATAACTGGCATTACCAGCATCAAAATGTCTTCGTCTGCATTCGAATTATTCGAAGGCGTAAGCAATCCAGCTCGACTTGGCTCACTCATCGACAATTTAACCTCAGGTGTATCCAAGTTGTTTAACATCTCCAAAAGAAAACGTGAGTTGAATCCAATTTCCATATCATCACCGTCATAGTAACAGGTTAGGCGCTCGCTTGCTTCGTTTGCAAAATCGACATCCTCAGCGAATAACGAAAGTTCCGAACCTGCTAATTTCAATTTGATTTGGTGCGTTGTTTTATTGGAGAAAATAGCAACACGTTTAATTGATCCTAAAAACTGGATTCGGTCGATTGTCAACACATTTGGATTTTCTTTCGGAATTACTGCCTCGTAATTCGGATATTTTCCGTCAACCAAACGACAAACTATAACGATGTCATTAAATGTGAAAATCGCGTTTGAATCATTGTATTCCAATAATATTTCTTCATCGCCACGCAGATTTGATTTCAATAAATTCAATGGCTTTTTCGGCAAAATGAAAGCCGAACTTCCTGTAGCAGCTGCATCCGTTCTTCTGTATCGAACGAGTTTGTGTGCATCTGTAGCTACGAAAGTAATATCTGCTGGAGAAAAATGACAATAGACACCACTCATAACAGGACGAAGATCATCGTTTCCTGTGGCGAAAAGCGTTTTGTTAATTGCTTTTGAAAGAATGTCGCCTGAAATTTTGATTGAACTTTTGTTTTCTATATTCGGCAGTTTTGGAAATTCGTCACCATCAAAACCCGGTGTTCTCAATTTTCCATTATCGTATGCCATTTCAATTTGGAAGTTTTCTTTAACCAAAAACGTACAAGGTTGTTCTGGAAGGTTTTTCAACATATCTAATAGCATCTTCGCCGGAACCGCTATTTTTCCATTTTCTTCGGATTGAACTTCTAAAGTAGTAATCATGGTCGTTTCCAAATCAGAAGCAGAAACCCTCAATTGCCCATTCTCTATTTCGAAAAGAAAATTATCCAAAATAGGTAGGTTGTTGCTCGTATTCAAGACTCCCGAAATACTTTGAAGATGGCGTAGTAATGTGGTACTGGAAACAATGAAATTCATATAAATTTTATTTACTGCAAAAATAATAAATCAAACAAGAAAAGAACATTTAATTAAGCTGGAAAAAGACATTTTTTGAGAAATCGACATTCACAGAAGTTAATTTGATAATTTTTCCCTCAAAAATACCTTAAGTGCCTCGCGTCGAAGGATTTTCTCAGACAAAGCCCGATAAAAGAATTCTGTTCCCAAAAGTTTCGAATAGTCATTTTCTTGAATGTCAATGATGTACATCAATTGCTGAAGTTTGTCGGAAGATAAAGTTTGAATGAGGCTTAAAATTCCATTTTCCAATGAGTCGCGATCACTTAAATGTGCCAGGTTAATCTCCAAATTACATCGCCCAAAGTCTTTTTCTATTTGTGAAATTGTTTTGGAGACAAAATCTTGATTTTTAAGTTGATTATTTAAATTGAGTTGGTTCATTGGTAATTATTCTTTGTGAAATTACGAATAGTTAGCTTAGATTTGCGTTAAAATCTGTCAATTGAAAAGGATATTTGATCTTATTTTTTCAGTTTTCTTATTACTACTTTTTCTTCCATTTGGAATAATCATTGCCTTGTTAATTGGTTTGGGATCCAAAGGAGGTGTATTTTATAAGCAGCAACGAATTGGTTTAAATGGAAAACCGTTCTATTTGCTGAAATTCAGGTCGATGCGACTTGATGCGGATAAAACAGGAAAATTGACTGTGGGTATGAGGGATTCAAGAATTACGTCGATCGGATATTTTATTCGCAAATTCAAGTTGGATGAATTCCCGCAATTCATCAATGTTTTGAAGGGGGAGATGAGTATCGTGGGGCCTCGTCCAGAAGTTCCTGATTATGTTAGATTATATACGGAAGAACAGCGAAAAATTTTACTTGTTAAACCTGGAATAACCGACTATGCATCTTTGGATTATTTTACTGAAAATGAACTTCTTGCAAAATCCAATGATCCTGAAAAAACCTACATTCAAGAAATTATGCCCGCAAAGATTAAGCTCAATCAAAAGTACTTAGATAATCCTGTTTTAGTAGAGGATTTTAAAATAATGTGGTTGACGTTCCTTCGGATTCTAGGACTAAAGTAATTACAGACTAAGGATTTTGAATTCGGTTCTGCGGTTTAATTGCCTCCCTTCTTCCGTGTCATTCGTTGCAATCGGTTTTTCTTCCCCATATCCTCTCGAAACAAGACGATCAGGACTAATACCTTTGCTAATCAAATAGTTAATAACAGATTTGGCCCTATCTTCGGAAAGTTTGAAATTGTAATCATTTGCTCCTTTTGAATCTGTATGACTTGAAATTTCAATTTTCAGTTTCGGCAATTCATTCAACAATTTATGAAGACGTTCCAATTCGTTCGTGGATTCTGGTCGAAGCGTGGCCTTATCAAAATCGTAAAAAATATTCTTCAAGACAATCGTACTTCCAACTTGGATTTTTTTCAAGGCGATGTCTTTGATGATGGTTTGAAAAGCAGCACTATCGGCGACATTAAAGTTTTCAGAGTGGAAGAGGTAACCTTCTTTTTTTACCGCAATACCATAATTTTTACCAGCTGGTAACGAAGTCAAATATTTCCCTGTGAAACTATTTGAATTGAATGTATACATCAACTTATTCTGGTCGTTATCCATTATTTCAATGACAGCATCCAATGGTTTTTGTGTTAATTCATCTGAAATGACGCCTTTTAAAATGGTTAATCGCGGAAGTGGATCTGGTTTGGTTTCTATGGGTTTAACGATCGGTTCTTCTTTTTTTTTAATGACTGTTTCAGCAACAATTTCCTCTTTCTTAACCTCAATCGGTATTTCTTTCTTTTCCTCTGAAATAAAACGAATCATATATAAATCTCTACCCCCAAAGCCGTTTGAGTTTACTGAGGTGTAATAGCCATGCTTTCCATCGGCGCTAACTACGTAAAACACATCGTCGTCCGCTGTATTTACGGGATAACCAATATTTTCCGGGGTTGACCATTTTTTTGTTTTTTCGTCAATAGTTGTTTTGAAAATATCGTAACCTCCCATACTGTTGTGACCTTGGGAGCTATAATAGAGTGTTTTACCATCTGGGTGCATAAAAACTCCTTCTTCACCATATTCGGTGTTAACAGTAGCTCCTAAATTTTCTGCTTTGCCCCAACGGCCTTTTTCATCTCGTCTAGAAACATATATATCACGATCTCCGAATCCGCCTGGCTTATCACTTACAAAATAGACTGATTGACCATCAAGAGAGTAACTTGCTGAAGATTCATGGAATTTTTCAGTGTTTACATTCTTTCCAAAATCTTGCGGTTTACCCCATTTCTCTCCTGAGAGTTCTGATTCATAAAGATCTCCGTTGTTTTTATTGCCAAGATAGATAATTAACTTACTTCCATCAATTGATAAACCTGAATTGGCGTCATGATCTTCTGTATTGACAGGCTCACCAATATTTTTTGCTTGCGACCATTGTCCGTCAGCCTGTTTTGTTGAGTAATAAATATCTTCATAGTAGTCATTATAGAATGGATCTTTTTGATTACCAATCGTTCCCGGACGCCGAGAGGTGAAAAATAACATTGATTCGTCTGCAGTTATCAATGGTTTGTATTCGTGAAACTCGGTGTTAACTTTATTTCCTAAGTTCTCGATTTTCACTCGGACAGGTCGAGAGGATAAATCTTTCCCATTTTTACATTCCTTGATCGACTTATTTGCTTTTTGAATCAATAATGGATCTGTTTCACTATTGATATTCTTCAAAAAATTAGAATAATTGGAAATTGCTTTGTCCCATTCTTTTTGGAGATGATATGCTTGACCAAGGTAAAAATCGATGTCTGCATCAACTACTTTATCCAATGATTTTGACTTTTCTAAAAATGGTAAGGCTTTCTGTTTGAAGTTGGAATTTAGGTAGCATCTACCTAATTTGAAGTTTAACAACGCGTTATTCGGATTAAAGGAGTTTGCAGCTAGATAAGGTTCAATTGCTTGACTCAGAAAATTCTCTCCCATTTCATAAAAGCTATTGCCCAATTCGATATTCTCTTTAGCCTTTTTCAAATCATCTTTTTTGGAAGGGAAGGCGTCTTTTGAGAATTCGACATTTTGTGAAAAGACAGAAAAAAAGCTGCTTACTGATATAAATAGGATGGAATTAATTAGGTTTTTCATAGATTTTTTAAGAGCATTAAAGATAATGAAATCAATAAGACATTTGAAATGAGTGATAAAAAATTGAGATTAAATAAGTTGGTTTAAATTTCCAATTCTTCAAAAATAACTTTCTAATTTTTTAAAATAGAAATTATTATATTTGCACCCTGAAACACGGAGGTTGTAGCTCAGTTGGTTAGAGCGTCGGATTGTGGTTCCGAAGGTCGCGGGTTCGAGACCCGTCTTCCTCCCAAAATAGTAAATCATGAAAAAGCTTCGAAAATTTTCGAAGCTTTTTTCTTTTTTAGTTGAACTAAATTTAACTTTAGATGTAGCTTTAACCATGATTAAAATTGGCTTCTTACTTTCGATTCTAATAAATTTTCAATTGTGGTCTCAACGCTGTAATTTTCATTATTACAATAAAAAAGGTGGTCATTATTTGTTCTCCACGTATTACCATGAGGATATGCGTACTCCGAGAGATGGGGTTTGTGAAATAAGTGAAAATGGTAAAATTTATGAAAAGCGAGTTTTCAAAAATGGGCTTTTAGTTGAAGAAGAACTCAATTTTTTCAATCAATATCAGACCGAACAAAAGCGGGTTCGAACCAAAATGAATCATAATCCAATTCTTGGGAATGAACTTGGTACGCTAGATCAATATAATGAAAAAGGAATTTTAGAGCAGCATTGGCGATTCTATTTAGAT
This sequence comes from uncultured Lishizhenia sp., assembly GCA_964534395.1. Lineage (GTDB taxonomy): Bacteria > Bacteroidota > Bacteroidia > Flavobacteriales_D > Crocinitomicaceae > UBA952. The sequence continues at coordinate 88,111 of CAZHOW010000003.1, read as the reverse complement.
AAGGATAAACGCAGAAGGAGCGTTATAACGGAATATCATCATAATGGTCCTCTTCGCTTTAGGAAAGAATATGCCTTTATTAAGTTATCTGAAATTGATTCATTGCACCTAAAGGAAAATCCTCCTCATACCATTGATGAATTTGGCTATACCAGCTTAATTGTTCCATACGGAAAACACGAAGAATTTGATGAAAAAGGAAACCTGATAAAAGAGCAACATTTCAATAAACTTTCCACGTACAACCAAGATGCCATTCATTTGTTGGATGGACCATCTAGAGAATTTCATCAAAACGGCAAATTAAAGTCGAGTGGAACCTATAAAGAGGGAAACCCAGATAGTTCTTGGATCAGTTATCACTATAATGGACAAGTGCATGAAAAAGGAATGTATAGGAACAATTTAAAAGAAGGAAATTGGGAAATCTACAACGATCAAGGACGGTTAACTCAATTATCAACATTTGATCAAAATGCCATGAATCCTTTCGCCCCGATAAAAGAGACTACTTGGAATGATTACGGAATAAAAATCGAAGAGAAAAATATTGAAAAAGACGGAAGAGGAATTTTTACTAAATGGAACGATAATGGTAAGGTCATGCGCCATTGCATATTTTCACCGAGTTCGCAAATGAATTGGACGAACGTTAGTTTATTACAATACGAAAAATTGTATTACGATAATCTTCAATTAAAATCAATACTGAATAACTTACCAAATGCAGACACCAATTATGTGAGTTATTTTCTAAATGGTCAAATGGAGCGCTACAGACATAATACAATAAAAGATAACATCCGTTTCGATGAGCAAAAAACATGGAATTCTACAGGTGTTTTACTTTCCGAAAACACCACTAAACAAGGGAAAGGCGAAATTTATCAAAAAGCATTAATTTATTACAGTTCAGGTAGTTTAAAATCAAAGATGGAAATAACGAATGACCTCAGAATTGACGAGAAATACAGTACAAAAGGTGTTTTATTTTCAAAGAAAGAGCTACTTGATGGTCGTTTACATGGTAAATTATATGAATTAGATACACTATCAAGAAATATTATCACGGGATATTATGATAAAGGAATACGGAATGGAGAGTGGAAAGTTCAAAATTCCACTGGAACTACGATTATTTCCAAAAAATACAAACTTGGTTGCACGGACAACAAAAACGATTTAATTGGGTGGGATAAATTCAGTTCAAAAGAGCAAAAGGAATTTAAGTTAAATGCAAATACACAAATTCCTCAATCTGCTCCTTTTAAATCGTGGGAAGCACTTATACTAAAACGAGATTCCATCGCCTATTGGGTTGGAATGGCTCAAAAAGCACTTGAAAAAGAAGGCCAAACTTTGGAATTGGATCAAGTGGAAACAACGGCGCTGAGATTTGAAATGCCTCAGGTTTATTACATTGGACTGGAAAAACGAGATACATCAAATGCCCGTGTAAAATCGTTATTGCGCATTATGGATAGTTTGAATTGGAAGTTGGATGTTTTTGTTGAAAATGGTTTATATCAAGGTGAAATAAAGCTAAAAGATTATCTGACGTATTATTTAATTCAGAAATATTTAGGTGAACATGCTTCCTTTTTTCATCAGAAATTAGAAGGAAATCAAAGATATCGAGGAATTGAAATTGATTACCAGCCAAGAAATGAACCTTCACTTTCTATTGTAGAAATGAATACATGTTACGCTCGATTATCACTTTCTGAAAATGGTCAGAATGCGCAACTAATCGTTTACAGCGATGGAGAAATCGAATTTGAAAATCGCTATTATACTTGGAAAGGATGGAATACCCTAGTAGAAAATGCTCCTCGGCATCCTAAAATGTTCAGAGACTAAATTAAGATGAAAAAACTAATTCTGCTGTTCTTACTTGTTTTCTTGATTTTAGAAACTTCTTTTGCAAACCTTCGTCCGATTTACCTTTCTATCGAGCTTCGTCCTGCAACGATTGCTGCAAACACAAAAAATATCATTCAATGGAATGTAGTTTTCACAAATCTTGACTCTATACGACATGCTATAGTTATTCCGTCTGCTCAAAACAGAGGAAAACGCATCATTCAATTACAATGGTATAAAGTTACTAGTTCCGGTTCTGGAATCTTCCCTTCGTCAGGTGACTTCTATGAGCAGGTTTATGCGGATCCCATCGAATTGGAAATGGATACCTCACTTTATCGAGGTTACCCAGGTATCGTAAATTTAGATCCTAAGGAATCATATACGTTCCCGATATTTCTGAATGATCGAAAGAATCAATTTAAGCATGTTGAATCATCTTATCTTGTCCCCACGCTTCCCATTCAAGATTATGAAGTGCTCGTTCATTACGATCCTTATACAGAACCCCTTTCCCAACATTTTTTTTATTACCGAGAAAAAGGCGAAAATGAACAAGATTCATTAAATCGACTTGAATTGCCATTTGGCGGAATTTATTCCACGTATACGACTATCCACATGCAACAACATGATTTTAATACTGACATATTCTTAAGTAAATCGTGTTCAAAGAATTGTAACTTTTGCAACTGTATCAAGCACAAAAGATGGAAAAGACTTCGGAAGCATTTTGAGAAAAAGTCCGGTGATTTATCGCACGGAAGAGTCTTACATGAATTTCCAGGCCCAGATGGCGTGCTAGATGTTTTGCCCACCTATTATTCCAAAAACTACGTTGTTCTAACAAAGGATGGTGTTAAGCATATTTCAGTTACTTGGCAAATAGGGAAAATTTACAAGGTAGCTCAATTTTTTACCCGAATTCTATATCCCATTTTTCACAAGGTAATTTTCCCTTACACGAATGCACGAGTCTCTAAATTAAAATGGATTAAAGAATGGTAATTCGATGTTTAGATTTTTAAATTTCTCTATTTTCGTTAATTATTGACTATGAAAAGACTTTTATTTTTTCTTATTTCCCTTATTCTTGGTGCTGTATTCAACTCACTCATTTTAAATGTTGGGATGAAAATTATTCCTCCTCCCCAAGGTTTTGATATGAATAATCCGTTGGAATTAGCTAAAGCAATGAAAGTTATGGAAGTCAGACACTTTCTATTTCCGTTTTTAGCTCACGCATTGGGAACATTGTTTGGCGTGGTTTTCTTCACGTATTTTTCCAAATCAAATAAATTATTTTTCCCAATGTTAATTGCAGGTCTGTTTTTTGCCGGCGGGCTTTATATGGTATTAATCTTGCCTTCTCCAATTTGGTTCAACGTTCTCGATTTGGTTTTGGCATATTTTCCAATGGCTTTACTTGGATATAAGATAGCCAAGCCGAAAGCTTAGATATTATGAAATTACCTTATTAACTGCGTTTTTCACCGCCGCAATTACCATTTTTACTTGATCATCAGTCAAATTGAAGTATACTGGCAATGATATTTCGGCTGCATATTTCAAATAGGCTTCTGGATAGTTTTCAATCGAATAACCTCTTTCTTTATAAGCTGTTAGAAGTGGTAGAGGCTGAAAGTGCACGTTAACTGCCACGTCTTGTTCAAAAATTTCCTGAATAATGGCATCACGCTCCGACTCAGAAACATTATCAATTCTCAATAAATAAAGGTGATAACACGTTTCTCGATTTTCGTCAATATATTTTGGTGTGATAGCCCAATCTTCTTGCTTAAAAGCGGCATCATATGCTTCAAAAATTTCTTTTCTTCTAGATAGGTTTTCCTCATAACGTTCTAATTCAACCAAGCCAATTGCTGCTTGAATGTCAGTCATATTACACTTATATCCCGCTTCTAAAACATCGTATCGCCAAGCGCCTTTAACAGTTTTTGCTAATGCATCCTTTGATTGGCCATGTAAAATTTTAATACAAAACTCCTTATAAATTTCTTCGTGATCGAATGTGTCTGGTAGGTTGAAACAAACAGCACCACCTTCAGCTGTTGTAAGGTTCTTAACTGCGTGAAATGAAAAACAGGTTGCGTCAGCCAATGAACCACTCATTTTTCCTTTATAAGTTGCTCCAAAACTATGTGCAGCATCTGCAGCTATTAGAATTCGACCTAATTTTTCTTGTTTTTCGTTGTTAGGAATAAACTCACCTTTGAATTCTTCAACCAAATTATAAATGGCTTCATAGTCACATGGAAATCCCGAAATGTCAACGGGCATAATCACTTTCGTTCGCGGGGTTATTGCTTCTCTAATTTTAGCGATTGAGATATTGAAATCATCCGTTCCGATATCAACCATAACGGGTTTTGCCCCCGTATGGATAACGACATTGGCACTAGCACAATAGGTATATACTGGAATAATCACTTCATCGCCTTCCCCAATTCCCCACCATCTCAGAAAAACTTCCATTCCGGCGGTCCAAGAATTTACAGCAACAGTGGTTTTACAACCACAATATTCAGTGATTTTCTTTTCAAATAACTTAGTTCGAGGCCCTGTTGTTATCCAGCCGCTTAACAAGGCTGAGTTGACTTCATCTAAAACGCGTTGATCAATTCGGGGTGGTGAAAATGGAATCATTAAGCAAAAATAGATAAAATGTTGATTTAGAAGATTCCATTATATAATCAACCGACAATAGAATTTTTCAATGAACATATAAATTAATGCAATGTTATATTGGTCAATTGAAACCTAATTTTGAAAAAAAATAATATTATGAAAAGAGTCATTATAGCATTAGGTCTTTTGAGTTTGAATAATATCCAGGCTCAATCTGAAGCTCAGAATCTGAGTAAGTGTCCCGTTATGCACGGGTCTTCCTCGTCTGAATACAAGAGTTCGGAAACTGGATCGAAAAACACCCATTTCGATCACTCAAACCTAGCGAATCCGCATACTCAAAACTTGAATCATCGTGGAGATGTTAATTCCAACAAGGATTGGTGGCCGAATCAATTGGATTTGAGTGTATTGCGTCAGAATTCAAATTTATCTAACCCAATGGGTAGTGAATTTAATTATAAAAAAGCGTTCAATAGCATCGATTACTTTGCTTTGAAGGAAGATATTCGTAAAGTTTTAACGCAATCTCAGGATTGGTGGCCAGCTGATTTCGGTCATTACGGTCCGCTTTTCATTCGCATGGCATGGCACAGTGCAGGAACATACAGAACAGGTGATGGGCGAGGAGGTTCTCGTGCAGGACAGCAGCGTTTTTCTCCTTTAAATAGTTGGCCTGACAACGGTAATCTTGATAAAGCACGACGTCTACTTTGGCCAATTAAAATGAAATATGGAAATAAAATTTCTTGGGCTGATTTAATGGTTCTTACCGGAAATGTTGCTTTGGAGGATATGGGTTTCAAAACATTTGGTTTTGCAGGTGGTCGAGAAGATGTTTGGGAGCCAGAATCGCATGTTTATTGGGGTAAGGAAAAGAAATGGCTGGATGACAATCGTTATTCAGAAGGCAGAAAATTGGAAAATCCGTTAGCTGCGGTTCAAATGGGATTAATTTACGTGAACCCTGAAGGTCCAAATGGAAAACCTGATTTTATGGCAGCGGCAAAGGATATACGTGAAACGTTTGGTCGAATGGGAATGAACGATGAAGAAACGGTTGCACTTATTGCTGGTGGTCACACCTTTGGAAAAGCACACGGAGCTGGACCAGCTTCGAACGTAGGAGCGGAACCCGAAGCAGCACCAATCGAAGAACAAGGTTTTGGTTGGAAAAGTTCTTTCGGAACTGGTAAAGGAAAAGATGCAATTACATCCGGCTTGGAAGTCACTTGGACGTCAACTCCAACGAAATGGGGTCACGGTTATTTCAAAATTCTCTTCGGCAATGAGTGGGAGTTAACGAAAAGTCCTGCAGGGGCTAACCAGTGGGTGGCGAAAAATGCTGAGGCCAAAATCCCAGATGCTTTCGATCCAAATTTGAAGCATAAACCAACGATGTTAACTACCGATTTATCAATGAGATACGACAGTATTTATGGACCAATATCAAAGCGATTTTTAGATAATCCGGATCAATTTGCGGATGCGTTCGCTAGAGCTTGGTTCAAATTGACTCACAGAGATATGGGACCGAATACAACTTATTTAGGCCCAGAGAAACCAAAGGAAAATTTGATTTGGCAAGATCCAATTCCTGCTTTGAACCATCCTTTAGTTGATAAAAAAGACATCGACTTATTGAAATCTCAAATTCTATCATCTGGTTTAACAATTTCGGAATTAGTATCTACAGCTTGGGCTTCAGCTTCAACTTACCGAGGTTCTGATAGAAGGGGAGGCGCAAACGGCGCTCGAATTCGACTTCAACCGCAAAGAAATTGGGAGGTAAACAATCCACAACAATTGAATCGTGTTTTGTCGGCATTGGAAAAAATTCAATCTGACTTCAATTCAAAAGCCAAAAATGGCAAGAAAATTTCAATAGCTGATTTAATCGTATTAGGTGGTAGTGCAGCAGTTGAAAAAGCGGCTAAAAATGCTGGCTATTCAGTTGAGGTTCCTTTCACGCCAGGTCGAATGGATGCTAGTCAGGAACAAACCGATGTAAAAGGTATGTCTGTTTTGGAACCAATCGCAGATGGATTTAGAAATTATCAGAAAAATGAGTACACCCTTTCCACTGAAGAATTATTAGTTGATAGAGCTCAATTATTGACACTTTCTGCTCCTGAAATGACAGTTTTAGTTGGTGGGATGCGATCTTTAAATGCGAACTACGACCAATCTAACAAAGGAATCCTTGTGACAAGTAAAGATAAGTTAACAAATGAGTTTTTTGTGAACTTGTTAGACATGACAACTGAGTGGAAGCCCGTAGATGCTAGCAAACTTATATTTGAAGGTCGTGACCGTAAAACAGGAAACATAAAGTGGACGGCTACTCGCGCAGATTTAATTTTCGGTTCAAACTCTGAATTACGAGCTTTAGCTGAGGTTTATGCGAGTGAAGACGCCAAGGAGAAATTGGTAAAAGATTTCATTGCTGCTTGGACAAAAGTCATGAATCTTGATAGATTCGATTTAAAATAATTAATTTTTTAAAGAGAAAAAGAGGGGGATTTATTTTAAGTCCCCTTTTTCATTTTGCTATTTCAGCTGATTATTTAATTGAAGTTGACTATATCTCCAGCTTTTAAAGCTTCAATGAAAATTTCACGCATTTTCTCAAGTTTTACCTTAGAATTTACATCGCCGTTTTTAGCGTTTTCTTTAAGCTTGTAGTAAGTATCCAATGATTGACCGAATAAATCTTGCTCCAATTTCCCCTTGATATCTATAATTTTTGCGTTAACACCAAGTAAATAATGTTCGATGTCACCCAAGCGCTGCAATTCATCAGAAGAAAGTTCTTTCTTTTTTAAAAGTGCATGATAATGCGGCAAAAGCTGGTTGAGCAAGGTGACGAATCGCTCAAGCTCTTTATCTAATTCTCTTTTATTCTCTTTGAAGTTTTCCAAAATGAAGCAAATACAGAATAAAAGTAAAATAAAAATTAAACCAGATGCTTCACGATTGAATATTTAACAATTCTTTCAATTGATAATTATTGATTCAACTCGATGTAATTTGGATAGATTAGGATTTTTTTAGTTTTAAATAGCTTACCGATTGCTTGCTTGAAAGTTTTTTTACTCATTCCAAGTTTGTCTCTAATTTCATCCGGATCAGATTTATCAGACAGTTCAAGTTTTGGAGTTTTTTGAAGAATTTGAAGAATTTTTTCTGTCGCTTGGTCGTATTTTATAAATGAATTTGGCTCCAAAGTAATATCCAATTTACCATCTTCACGAATCGTTTTAACGAAGCCTTTGGTTCGATCGCCTCGTTGAATATTTTTAGTGATGTCATTATTGAAAATCAGTCCGGAATATTGGTTGTTGACGATTACGTTTCTTCCCAATTGAGTAGGTTCACATATTAGTAAGTCTACTTCCTGATTCGTTAGATCTTCCAAACAGGGGTCCAGCATTTTTTTGACTTTCATACTACCGAATAGCCTGTCAGTGGCGTGATCATAGCGCAGTGTAAATAGATATTTTTCCCCTTCTTCTAGTTTATGAGTTTGTTCGCCATATGGAACCATTAAATCTTTGTCGAGTCCCCAATCAACAAAGGTTCCGAATGGATTATTATGAACTACCTCGAGATAAGTAAAGTCGCCTAAAAGGATTAGAGGGGTTTCTGTTGTTGCTACGATTCTGTTTTCTGAATCTTTGAATACAAACACGGAAACTGTTGATCCCTCTACATGTTCTGGTAGTAAATACTTTTTTGGTAGAAGTACTTCATTTCCTTGCTGGTCGAAAAGATATGCTCCTGGTGGCGTGAGACGATCTATGGTTAATTGATTGATTATTCCTAGTTGCATCAATCGAATTTTTTATTCTTTTTACTCTTGTATTTCCCTGTTGTAACGGATAATCCTGAAGGGCTCCTTCTATCCCTTCGTTTTTTATTTTTTATTTTGGGAATCAAAAGCGCCTCATTTTCCATCGCTTGACGAGCGGCTTCGCTTTCAGGAGTTCGAGCCACGTGCGGAGTTTGACCCGAGTTATTTTCGTCAGTTGGGTCAATCCAAGAATCGTTCAATTTATGCTTTTCAAGTTTGCCAGATTTTTCATTTACTGAATAAAAAACTTTGTTTTTGTCTTTTTCATTGCTATTGAGAGCTATGACATCCTCGTTTAAAACCCACATTTCATCAGAATAATCATAAGAGTCATAGGACATATCAGGAACATAATAAGATGCAATTCCTGCTAAGGATTGAGATTCTGGGGACAAGTGATCGAAAACAATTCTTTTTCGCTTGTCTTCAAATTTAAGAGTCATAACTGACTTGTCAGAGAACTCGAAAACTACCCGTTTTGTAACATTGTTTTTACCTTTAAAAACCGGACTGCCCAATTTCACATTGTTCCCGTTAAAAACCAATACATCGATAAATTTAAAGTTGCTACTAGTTGTTCCGCCATCCCAACCGAGAAGTAAATACTCCGTTTTGTTGTTTCTCTCGAACGGAACTATTTTATAATACAAACAGCCATACCAGTTTTTTGTATCTAAAACCCCCTGAGGTTTGGGAGAATACGGATCGAGGTTATCTACTAATTCTGTAAGTTTCACAGTCTCCTTGTCCTCATCCCAAAGCATTACAAAAGCACAATAGGAGTAAGATAGATCCGAAAATTCAAGATTCCAATTCACGATGCGTAACATTTTGTCAGGACTATCAAGAATTGCTACCGTTTTCAGATGTTTAAATTCATATTTGAATGCTCCATCAAGTTTCAAGAAGGATTCTAATTCCTTTTTAAATAGTTTATTTTGTTTTTCAATTTCCGAGTCTGTTTTTGCTCCCCGAAGGTTTAACAAGGATCGATTCAAGGCAATTTCTTTTTCCTCCAATTCCGTTTGCCCGAAAATCGAACCGATAAAAATTAAATTGAAAATAAAAAGATGGATTGTAACTTTCATATTTGTATTAACGCAAGAAATACGTTTATGTTACTCCTTACAAATTCTTCAATTGTGTAATTGTTTCAATTGGATTTGACGAGCCAAATACAAAACTACCTGCAACCAAGGCTTGCGCACCTGCTTTTTTTAGCTCCAGGCCCGTTTCCAAATTAACTCCGCCATCAACTTCAATAATCGCACTCGATTTTTTTTCTTGAATAAGAAGGGCCAATTTCTTCACTTTTTCAATGCTCGAATGAATAAATTTTTGTCCACCAAATCCAGGATTTACTGACATAACAAGTACCAAATCCAATTCATCGATTACTTCTTCCAAAGACGAAACAGGTGTGTGCGGATTCAATGCGACACCTGCTTTCATTCCTAAATCCTTGATTGCTGAAATTGTTCGATTCAAGTGGCGACAAGCTTCAACGTGCACTGTCAAAATATCTGCGCCCGAATTTTTGAAGTTTGCTAAATAGTTATCCGGATTTTCAATCATAAGATGAACATCCAGAACTTTGTCGGTATGCTTGCGAATAGCCTCCAAAACGGGGAATCCAAATGAAATATTCGGAACAAAAACACCATCCATCACATCGATATGAATCCATTGTGCTTCCGAGGAATGGAGCATTTTAACATCGCGTTCAATGTTTCCAAAGTCACACGAAAGAACAGAAGGAGAAACGATCATTGTATTTTTTTTCAAAGTTATGGATTTATTTTTCTCCTTTTAAAACTTTCAACAACTCCTCTTCTCGTCGATACAAATCGAGGTGAAAAACTAGATTATCCCTCTCCGCGGCAACTGTTTCATAGACTACATAAATTGGAATTGGTTCCAAAAGTCTAATCGCCAGGTGATTGACGTGGGACAATAACGTATCAAGAGTATCCGCTTTGAAAGGATTTCTCTTTTTAGGAATCGAATCGTAATAGAGCATCGCTTTGGCCAAATCTATCGGATTTTCACAACGCATACAGCCATGCGAATAACTCCTGAAAGTGGTATTGAAAAGATTTTTCTTAGGGGTATCGTGCACATAAACACTATAGGAGTTATTGAATTCGAATTTGATAATTCCAAGACTGTTGTGTGCGCCAGGTTGCTGAATTACAGTGTAAGGCATTGACGATCGATTTCTCCAATTTACAGAATAGGGGTCAACTTCTTGATCTTGTCCTTTGTAAATTTTATAATGATTTTTAGTCAAGTAATTTCGATTCGCTTTTTGTGCAGGAAGAATTTCCTTTGTTGCAATCGATTGAGGCACTTTCCAATATGGATGACAGATTATTCGGTTAATTTTGGATTCAAGTTGAGGTGTTGGATTGGTTTGCTTTCCTACAATGATTCGGTGAACATTTCGCAATGTATCGTCCGCATAAAAGTAAAGTTTGAATTCTGGAATATTTACTCGAACGAATTTTTTTGGATTTTTTGTTGCTGATCGATAGCGATCCAAGGAAAGCGAAGTACGGAGAAGTTTTTCGTATGTACTTTCATTCAACGCGTAAATCGTATTTTCACCCAATTTTCCGTCGCCTGTAAGTCCGTTTTCTAGCTGAAATAATTTTAACTTTTTACTTATTTCAAGGCTGTCCATTTTATCATTAATCCAACCTTTTGACAATAATGATTTTTTAGCTTCTTCAAAGATTTTTTCCGGTTTGCTTTTGAAGGAAATTTTGAATTCCGTTGTATCAACTTTGTGGTTTTTCGAATAGTGGTAGAGGTTATATGCCAAAAAACGATAATTTGTGTCTAATGGGCCTTGCTTTTGAAATAATCTTGTAAATGAGATTGTGTCAATTTGTTTTAAGTAATTAATTGGGCTAAAATCAGTGGAAATTGAATCTTTAAGTCGTTTAGCTTGAAAATCAAAAAATCCATAATTCAAATCGGAAATCATTCGGCCGAAATTCAGCATCAACAAGACTTCTTTTTCAAGTGGGTGTAGTTTTTTACTTTTCGTTGCGTGCAATCGAACTTTTGGAATTCCATACCAAATACTTCGATCAAGTTCGCACTGCAAATCAAAAGCGATTTTTTTAAGGCAAGAATCCGTTGCGAAAAATCGTTTATAACTCGATTTTGAATAAATATTTTTAACCCATTCAATTTCTTTATCATTTAATTTCAGATTTCTGAGGTATTCGTCTTCCAAAACTCGTTCAAGTTTTGCTTTCTCAGATAAATCATCGTTTTTTAGAAATGATGGTTCCTTCTCCGGGGTGCCAATTGAACAAGCCCAAATGAAAAAAATCAAAAAAACGGACAGAAACTTTTTCATCAATCAAACTTAGTATCAATAATGTAAGAATAATTAAATTTAGACTTTATTTCCAATAAATGAGTTTGGTTCTTATTATTTTGATAATTACAGGTATCATCTCCTGGCAAGCGTTTCAAAATTCTCAAATGAGCGAGCGTCTCTTGCTTATCCCATACACTGTAAAACGAAATAATGAATTTTATCGACTGTTTTCTCACCTTTTTATTCATGCAGACATAGCACATCTTGCTTTTAATATGCTTTCACTATATTCGCTAGGGTCGATGTTTGAGGAGCAGTTAAATTTTAGTTTTGGTATTTTATCGGGTTCAATACATTTTTTACTGCTTTATTTTCTTGGAGGCCTAGCCTCTGCATGTGTTATTTATTTTCGAAATCAAGATAATCCGTCCTATCGTAGCTTGGGAGCATCTGGTGCCGTTTCTGCTGTAATCTTTGCTTCAATTATTTGGAATCCGAATATGAGCCTTATGATTATGTTCATACCGATTCCAATTCCCGCTTACCTTTTTGGACCCCTTTATTTGCTCATCGAGTTTTTCGCTTTACGAAAAGGGGGAACAGGAATCGCTCACGATGCACACATCGGCGGGGCGTTGTTTGGAATTATATATGTACTAATTTTGGATGTTGAAAAGGGTAAACAATTTTTGGATTTGATATTTTAGAAATGGCAGTTTTGTATGTAAATAATAATGGGACAATTCTTCCCAATGATGCGCCAACAATCCATCCGGGCAACAGGGGACACCTTTATGGCGACGGTGTTTTTGAAAGCATTCGAATAATGAGCGGGAAGCCATTAAATATAGAAAATCACATCAAACGTATGTTGGATGGTGCTCGAGTTATAAAAATGAGAACACCATCATACTATACAACAGATTTCTTTCGCGATAAAATTGAAGAGTTGATTCGAAAGTCAGAGATAGAAGAGGGGGGAAGATGTCGTTTGTCTTTGGATCGAGTATCAGGTGGAGCTTATTTACCAGATTCGAATGAATCGACCTTTTACATTGAGGTTTATCCCTATGAGGTAAATCATTTTGAGTTGAATGCCAAAGGTCTTGAAGTTGATATTTACCAAGATATTAAACTTCAAAAAAATTTTCTTTCTAACTATAAAACAAAGGCTGGCTTGACCTACGTTATGGCGGCTCTGTCGGCAAAAGAGAAAGGACTAGACGATTTATTTTTAAGTAATGACCGCGGAAATATACTTGAAACTTCGAGTTGCAACATATTTGTCGTTAGTAATGGAGTGTTGTATACGCCAGGTTTAGATGAGGGATGCTTGGCTGGAACGATGCGAATGCAAGTAATTAATCTGGCGATTAGCCACGGAATAAAAGTATATGAATGTGCAATAATTCCTCAAAACTTATTGGCAGCAGATGAAATATTCATTACAAATGCAATCAGAGGAATTAATTGGATTGGTGGATATCGAACGAAACGGTTCTTTAACAATATGTCGAGAAAGTTAATCGTGCTTTTGAATGAACATTGGGAAAATGAATTAGGTATTTAATTGAACAAAAAAGGCCGTCTTTTCAGACAGCCTAATCATATTGGTAAAGAGGAATTTATAAAGTTCCTCTTTTTTCTTGCTCGCGTTCAATCGATTCAAATAGTGCTTTGAAGTTCCCAGCTCCAAACCCTTTCGCTCCCATTCGCTGGATTATTTCAAAGAACAGCGTTGGTCTATCTTCAACTGGCTTTGTAAAAATTTGAAGTAAGTAACCTTCCTCATCGGCATCAACTAAAATGGCTAGCGACATCAATTCATTGATATCCTCTTTCATCATGCTCATGTGTTCACCTAATCTACCAGGAATCTCGTCATAATAAGTTTTAGGGGGAGCAGAGAGAAACTCAACTCCTCTTGCTCTAAGTTGTCTAACCGTTTCGATGATGTTATCAGTTGCAACGGCAATGTGTTGTGCCCCTGGACCTTCGTAGAAATCCAAATATTCCTCAATTTGAGATCGTTTTTTCCCTTCAGCAGGTTCGTTAATTGGGAATTTAATTCTACCATTTCCGTTTGACATAACTTTTGACATCAATGCTGAATACTCCGTATGAATCTGTTTGTCGTCAAATGATAAGAAATTTACAAATCCCATAACATCCTCGTACCATTTCACCCAGGTATTCATTTCTCCCCAGCCAACATTTCCAACCATGTGGTCAATGAATTTTAAACCGGTAGGAGCTGGGTTGTAATCGGATTCCCATTTCTGAAAGCCAGGTAAAAAGGGTCCATTGTAATTCTTGCGCTCAACGAACATGTGAACTGTTTCTCCATAGGTGTATATTCCAGCGCGAACCACTTCTCCGTTTTCATCTTTTTCAACGGTTGGTTCCATGAATGATTTGGCGCCGCGTTTAGTCGTTTCTTCCCACGATTTTTTAGCGTCGTCAACCCAAAGCGCGATAACTTTTACGCCGTCTCCGTGTTTTTTAACATGTTCACCAATTGGTGAGTCGCTTTTTAAAGCTGTAGTAAGCACCAAACGTATCTTATCTTGTTTTAACACATAAGAAACACGATCTTTTAACCCCGTTTCCAGACCAGCATATGCGTGCGACTGAAATCCGAAAGCCGTTTTGTAATAGTGAGCTGATTGTTTTGCGTTACCAACATAAAATTCGACGTAATCTGTTCCTAATAAAGGAAGAAAGTCTTTAGCGCCTGCAAATATTTTCTCAAGACCATATTCTACATTAGTTACTTCTTTTTTTATTTCTTCTGACATTTTTTAAGTTTTTAATAAAATTAATGAATCCACGATTTAGCGTAATCAGTTTGTTCGATTCCTAAAGCTTGCTTAGTTAATTTGAGCGGTTTAAAGGTATCCACCATAACGGCTAACTCCTCGGTTTCTTTTTTGCCGATACTTCGCTCATAAGCACCTGGATGAGGTCCATGAGGAATTCCTGCAGGATGCAAGGTGATTTGACCTTTATCAATATTATTTCGACTCATAAAGTCACCATCCACATAATAAAGAACTTCATCTGAATCTATATTACTGTGGTTGTATGGAGCAGGAATTGAATCTGGGTGATAATCATATAGTCTCGGGACAAAAGAGCAAATAACAAATGCACTTGTCTCGAATGTCTGATGAACAGGAGGTGGTTGATGCACACGTCCAGTTATTGGCTCAAAATCGTGTATCGAAAATGCATATGGATAATTGAAGCCATCCCATCCTACGACGTTGAACGGATGATGAGCGTATACGTATTCGTACAACTCATCTTGTTTTTTGATTTTTATAACGAAATCCCCTTCTTGGTCATGCGTTTCCAATTCATGAGGTGGACGAATATCACGCTCACAGTAAGGCGAATGCTCAAGTAATTGACCGAACCAATTTCGGTATCTTTTCGGTGTGTAAATCGGATGAAAAGACTGAACGACAAACAAGCGATTTTCTTCCGTATTGAATTCCATTTGGTAAATCATTCCCCGAGGAACGACAAGATAGTCGCCGTAAGAAAAATCAATATTCCCAAGTTGCGTTTTCAGTTTACCGGTTCCTTTGTGAATGAAAATAACTTCATCCGCGTCCGCGTTTTTGTAGAAATAATCTGTCATTGATTTTTTAGGAGCCGCTAATTCGATATAGCAATCGCTATTCACCAAAACGGGAGTTCTACTTTCAAGGTAATCGTCTTTTGGTGATACTTGAAATCCCTGAAGCGAACGCATAGTCATGTTTTTTTCTATTGCAACTTCTGGAGCAATGTTTTTTTGACCACGAATTTCTTTAACCACGGTTGGTGGTTGAATATGATAAAGTAAGCTTGACATACCATCAAATCCAATCGTTCCAAAAAGTTGCTCGTGATAAATCGAGCCATTTGGTTGTCTGAATACGGTGTGTCGTTTGTGAGGAATACTCCCCAGTTTGTGATAAAATGGCATAATTAATTGATTTAAAATAATTTAAAAACTCTCAAAATTTGGTTTAAACTAAATCATTCAGGATTTCTCTTGAGAATTTGTTTAATTAAAAGGTTTAAATCGATCCAAAGCATAAATTGAGCAAAAGTAGGCTATTGCGACAACTAAAATAAATGATTTTAATCAGCTTTTATAATTTTATCGAGAAATTTTATCTTTTTGTTGAACGATTAAAGTAGAAAGCTAAATTTGTCACCTAACTTAATCGCGATGCCTGAAATTATTGTCATTGGAGCCGGAGGTCAAATTGGAACCGAGTTGGTGACTGAATTACGCAAGAAACATGGATCTGAGAATATTGTCGCCTCAGATCTTGAAGAAGTTTGTCCTACTCTGTTGGAAGGCGGACCCTACATTCAGTTGGATATTTTGAATCGCGAAGCTGTGAGATCATTTATTATTGACAATGGAATTAAACAAGTTTACCTTTTGGCAGCTTTGCTTTCTGCTACAGCAGAGAAAAATCCTGATTTCGCCTGGCGTCTGAATATGGAAGGCTTATTTACAATATTGGATCTTGCAAAGGAAAAACATATCGATAAAATCTTTTGGCCTAGTTCGATTGCCGTATTTGGACCAACCACACCAGCGGACAAAACCCCGCAGCATACCATAATGGAACCAACCACAGTTTATGGGATTTCAAAACAAGCAGGAGAGCGATGGTGTGAATATTATTTCAATAAATTCAATGTAGATGTTAGAAGTATACGCTACCCAGGGCTGATTTCATACAAAAGTAAGCCTGGAGGAGGAACAACAGACTATGCTGTAGATATTTTTTACAAAGCAAAATCGACTAAAAAGTTTACGAGTTTTTTGTCCAAAAACACTACGCTTCCAATGATGTTCATGGATGATGCCATTCGTGCAACAATAGAATTAATGGAGGCTCCGGCAGTTAAGATTAAAGAGCGATCTGCTTACAATCTAGCAGGAGTTAGTTTTTCTCCTCATGAAATAGCTGCATCGATAAAAAAACGAGTTTCAGATTTTGAAGTTTCCTACGAGCCTGATTTTCGCCAAGCGATCGCAGACAGTTGGCCGAATTCAATTGATGACAGCGCAGCACAAAAAGATTGGGGTTGGAAACATCATTTCGATTTAGATGATATCGTTGAAATTATGCTTGCTAACGTTCATCCAGATTGACCTGATTTTGTTAATTTAATATAATCACTATCTTTTTCAAATAGTATTACTATTATATTTGTTTTCGTAACTATTTAAGGTTTTGAAAGCAATTTTATCTCAAATAAAAATTCAGGTTAATCCAAAACTATATCTAAAGGACCCACACACTTCTGAATTAGGTGAAAAAATTCTTGAAAAGAGTATTGAACTTATTGATGAATTGGGATTCGAGCACTTTACCTTCAAAAAATTAGCACTTGAAATACATTCTACCGAGGCATCCGTTTATCGGTATTTTGAAAGTAAACAAAAGCTAATGTTTTACCTAATTAATTGGTACTGGAGTTTCATTGAATACCGATTGCTCTTTGAAACAGCCAATGTTAAGGATTCAAAGGAGCGTTTGTCTCGAGCAATACACATTTTAACATCTTTCCCTGATTCGGAATCGGAAATTGTAGATTTAGTTGAAGCTCCTCTTAAAAAAATCGTTATGAATGAATCAATAAAAGTCATAATGACAAAAGAAGTTGATGCTGAAAACAAAGAAGGGGTATTTTCTGTTTACAAATCCATTGTTAGACGGGTTGCTGAAATAATAACGGAAATCAATCCAAAATATCCTTATCCCAATATGCTTGTCTCTGCTATGATTGAAGGGAGTAACCAGCAGCGATTTTTTGAGGCGCATTTACCAGGTTTAACAAACCAAAAGTCAGGTTCCGATTTCGTGCAGCAATTTTATAAAGATTTAGTTTTTAAAGTATTAGAGAATGAGTAAAATAACCGTCATAAGCCGTTTTTGGAGCTTGCTTTCTCCTGATTATAAGGAGATTAGAAATGTTTATATTTTTGCGATTTTCAGTGGGATTCTATCACTTGGGTTGCCGCTTGGCATCCAAATGATTATTAACTTCATACAGCTTGGACAAGTCAGTACTTCATGGTTTGTTTTGGTTGGTTTGGTTGTTATTGCAGTTGGATTTGCAGGTGTACTAAATATCTATCAGTTAAGAATTACGGAGAATTTACAACAACGAATCTTTACGCGATCGGCTTTCGAGTTTTCAGAACGTATTCCAAAAATGAAAATGGAGCTTCTTTTGAAACGATACACACCGGAAATAACAAACCGTTTTTTTGATACCCTTACCATTCAGAAAGGTCTTTCCAAGATATTAATTGATACCTCTGGAGCCATTCTTCAGATTCTTTTTGGTTTGATTTTACTTTCGTTTTATCACAGTTTTTTTATTTTCCTTGGTCTTGCGTTAATTCTTTTATTGATTTTGATAATTCGAACGACCTCTAAGAAAGCGTTCAACAGCAGCATGGAGGAATCCACTTACAAATATAAAATAGCCAATTGGTTAGATGAAATCACTCAGGCTAGACTGAGTTTCAAAATGGCAGGATTTAGTCTATTCAACCTGAATCAAACCAATAAATTCGTAAATAATTATTTGTCTGCTCGTGAAAAACATTTTAAAATTTTGGTGCAGCAATATGGTTATTTAATTGTATTTAAAGTAGTTATTGCTTTAGCATTGTTAATCGTCGGGGGTCTCTTGGTTCTGAATCAACAAATGAACATTGGGCAATTTGTGGCCGCTGAAATTATCATTCTTTTAATCTTGAACTCAGTTGAAAAACTGATGTTAAGTTTAGAAGTATTTTATGATGTAATGACGTCAATAGAGAAGATTGGTCAGGTAACCGATTTAACAATGGAACAATCATCTGGTGCAACATTCGAAAATTTGAATAATGGTATAGATGTGAAAATTTCAGATATCTCTTATTCGTTTTCGAATTATCAAACGCCCATTTTAGATGCAGTTTCTTTTTCGATAAAACCCAATGAGCGTGTTTGTTTTGTTTCCGATTCGAGTTTATCGGCAAATGTGCTATTTTGTTTGATTTCAGGAATGTATGATTTTCAGCAAGGAACGATCTCGTTCAATGATATTCCCATTTCAAACCTTGAGAAAAGTTCTTATCGTGATCAAATTGGAACTTTACTATCTCAAGATCAATTTGTAAATGCTTCGATTTATGAGAATATTGCTTTCGGAAGGGAAAAGGTAGATTTAAAAATGGTAACACAAATTGCTACCAATCTTGATTTGGGACCATTTATCGATCAGATTACCGACAAGTATAATTCAATTATCAATCCAGAGAGAAATATGTTGCCGGCAGATGTTGCAACGAGACTTTTGTTTGCAAGAGCAATTGTTTCGAGTCCAAATTTGATGCTATTAGAGGACCCTACATCGGGTATGAATGATACGCAAGCTAAGTTTATGGCAGAAAAAATTAAGACGCTATCAAACACGACCGTTTTAATAGCAAGTTTTGAAGATGAAATTCACCGAATAAGTGACCGAATTGTTGAATTAAAAGAAGGGAAAATAGTTTTTGTAGGAAATTATAATGATTATCAAAACAGAAAACAATGCTAAATCTATCTCCACAAAATAATTATCCAAGCGATAAAACAGATTTCAGCGCAATAAAACGTGTTGAAGTAAAAGATTCAACGAAGCGAATGTTGAGGGCTATTTACATTTTGTTTTTCGTTGTATTAATAGTCCAATTCTTACCTTGGACTCAAAATATTTCCAATAAGGGAAAATTGGTTACCCTGCGCCCTGAGCAACGTCCTCAAACTATTAACACCGTTATATCAGGAAGAATTGAAAAATGGTTTGTAAAAGATGGTGATCCAGTAAAAAAAGGAGATACAATTTTGTATATTTCAGAAACGAAGCAAGATTATTTTGATCCTCAATTGGTTAATAGAACGCAGAAACAGCTAAAGAATAAAGAGTTATCTGTTGTTTCATACGGGGGAAAAGTTCAGTCTCTTGATGCCAGAATCGATGCGCTTAGTGAGACCGGACGATTAAAATTAAAACAAACGAAAATTAAGTTGCAACAAGCACAATTGAAGTTGAAAGCGGATAGTATGGAACTTCAGACCGCGCAAGTTAATTGCCGAATCGCTGAACAGCAACTAGATCGATTTGAAAAATTATTTCAAAAAGATTTAAAATCACAGACGGAGGTTGAAACTAGAAGATTGAGTTTACAACGAGCTCAGGCAAATCTGATTAATGCGCAGCAGAAACTCTTACAGACGAAAAATGATATGATTGATTTGAAAGTAGAATACAACTCGGTTGAAGCGAAATATCGTGATGAGGTTTCAAAAGCTGAATCAGATAAGTTTGCAGCGCTTTCGAGCATGTATGATGCTGAAGTAGATGTGACTAAACTTCAAACGCAAGTGGCTAATTACTCTATTCGAAATGGGATGTATTATATTTTGGCACCACAAGATGGAATTGTAACAAAGGTTCTTTCAAGTGGAATTGGCGAGACAATTAAAGAGGGTGATGCAATTGCAACAATTATGCCTTCGATATATGACATGGCTATTGAAATGTACATTCGTCCAGTTGATTTACCATTGGTTCAAAAAGGACAAAAAGTCCGAATTCAATTTGATGGTTGGCCGGCAATTGTTTTCTCAGGTTGGCCCAATACAAGTTATGGAACATTTGGAGGCGAAGTTTTTGCAGTTGATAATTTCGCAGGTGACGATGGGACATTCCGTGTTTTGATTGCTCCAGACAAAAAAGATAGAGAGTGGCCCGATCAATTGCGCGTTGGCGGTGGAACGAAATCTATGATTTTATTAAACGATGTTCCAATTGGATACGAATTATGGCGAGTTGTCAACGGATTCCCTCCTGAATTCTATAAAAAAGAAGCAAGTGAACTGCCTAAAAAATCTAAGAAATGATTCGAGTAATCGGTATATTGGTTCTTACTTTAAATGTTGGGTTTTTATCAGCTCAAAAAACCTTTTCGGAGGATATATTTTATCAATTGGTTGTAAAGAATCACCCGCTTTCCAAACAAGCAAATTTGGAATTGGAATATGGTCGCGTGTCCGTCCTAAAGGCCAAAGGAGGATTTGATCCAAAAGTTTTCAATAACCTGAATCAGAAATATTATAATTCAACACAATATTATAGTTTATTAGACGCCGGATTAAAAGTTCCAACATGGTATGGTCTCGAATTAAAAACAGGATTCGAAAATAACAATGGAACGTATATAGATAATCAAGAAAAATCTCCCCAAGGCGGATTGTGGTATGGAGGTGCTTCCTTAACGCTTGGGCAAGGATTATTTATCGATCAGCGCAGAGCAGAGCTTGCCAAGTCGAAGATTTTTCAGCAAAGTACTATTTTTGAGCGCCAACTTCAATTGAATGAGTTAATATACGAGGCAGGATATTCCTACTGGAATTGGTTTTTGACTCACAATTCAAGAGAGGTGCTTTCCGAAGCATTAGATTTGGCTCAAGTGCGTTTGCAAGCTGTTAAGCAATCTGCTGAATATGGTGATCGACCATTTATAGATAGTGTTGAAGCAAAAATTCAAGTTCAAAACCGCGAATCCTTGTTACGAACGTTTGAGGCAGAACAGCAAAATGCAACGAATAAATTGGTAACCTATCTATGGGAAGAAAATTTAGTTCCCCTTGAATTGGATAGTTTGACAAGACCAGTTTCCGTTGATAGTATTTCGATTAAAGTTATTTTGAATTTATCCGAAGCAATAATCGACTCAACGTTGAATAATCACCCTTATTTGCAGATTACCAATTTTAAAATAAAAAGTTTGGAAGTCGATCAGCGCTTGAAAAAGGAACAACTGAAACCAACATTGAATTTAAACTATAATTTTTTGAACGAACCCGTCAATTACAATCCATTCAATCAATTTAGTGTTAGTAATTATAAATGGGGCTTTAACTTCGAGATGCCTGTCTTTCTTCGAAAAGAGCGGGCGGATTTTCAACTTTCGAACATCAAATTACAAGATGAAAAGTTGAATTTTGAAAACAATAAAGCCTATTTGCTGGCGAAAATTCAAAATGCATACGTAGATTTAAGGAATTCAATTCTTCAATTGGAAATTTATCGAAATACAGTTTCTGATTCCAAAAGACTATTCGAAGCCGAAAAAACAATGTTTGAGGGAGGAGAGAGTTCCTTGTTCTTGATCAATGCCCGTGAAACAGCCTATATTCAAGCGAAGCTGAAATACATTGAAGCCTTGACAAAAAATCAACAAGCTTTCCTTTCCCTGCAATTCGCGACGGCACGTTTATTCAATTAAATATTTGATTTACATAATATGCAAATCTTCAATAGTCGTAAGTTGATTATTGCCACCAAACACAAAAAGGAAGCGGTCATTGCCCCGATCCTAGAGGATAAACTTGGCGTTCGCTGTTTTGTAGACGATGAATTTGATACAGATGCCTTCGGAACTTTTTCAGGGGAAATAGAACGCGAAAAGGATCCCCTAGAGACAATTCGAATGAAATGTTTGGTCGCTATGGAGAAAAACAATTGTGATCTGGCTGTTGCAAGCGAAGGTTCTTTCGGTCCGCATCCTAGTTTGTTTTTTGCAAATGCTGATGATGAGTTGATTATGCTCATTGATAAAAAAAACAATTTGGAAATCGTTGTCCGAGAAATTAGTTTGGAAACAAATTTCAACGCCAAGTTGATTCGCAATAAGTCGGAGTTACTTGATTTTACAAAAACAGTTCTGTTTCCTTCTCATGCTTTGATTATTAAAAAAGATCAACATGACGTTTCTTTCATTCGAAAAGGAATAAAGGATGAAACACTTTTAATGGAATATTTCGAATATTGTATCAAGAATTTCGGTCAAGCTTACATAGAAACGGACATGCGGGCTATGCATAATCCAACTCGGATGAAAGTAATTCAAGCGGCTATGAACAAGCTTATTCAGAATATTCAATCAACTTGTCCCCAATGCTGCGCGCCGGGTTTTGTGGTTAAAGATGTCATCTCAGGTTTGCCTTGTGAACTTTGTAATTTTCCTACTAATTCAACATTGTTTCACAATTTTATATGCTCAACTTGCGGTTTCCAAGAAAAAAATAAATATCCGCACGGAAAAGAGTTCGAAGATCCGATGTATTGCAACCGATGCAATCCGTAAAAATGGAGAAATTTTGATTTTTTCTGTAATAATTCCTTGATTTTCATTAATTTATTTTGTTGCTGCTTTTTAAGCTGACATTGGTTTTCAGCGTGTTGGTGAAAATAATTTTAAAATTGTTTAACAAAAAATATAAAACATTAAACAAAAAGTGTTTAACTTTATACTGAAAATGTTAAACAAAAAACAAAAGTCATGTCAACAATTGAATTTAATGATGCCTTAGTAGGAATCGAAAACAATTTACAGTCATTCGCTATGAGTTTCACACGAAATCGTGATGACGCGAGGGATTTGACTCAGGAA
Organism: uncultured Lishizhenia sp.; assembly: GCA_964534395.1. GTDB lineage: Bacteria > Bacteroidota > Bacteroidia > Flavobacteriales_D > Crocinitomicaceae > UBA952. The sequence goes on along the minus strand of CAZHOW010000003.1, from coordinate 64,897 downwards.
ACCATGTTAAAGGCGATTACTTACAGAAATTATTACACTCCTCAGACAAATTTCAAAGCTTGGGTCTTTACAATTATGCGTAACATCTTCATCAATCAGTATCGCAGAAGAGTAAAATCAGGAACTATTTTTGATAATTCGAAAGATTCATTCTTGACGGTTAATACTGTGAGCTTTGAAGAAAGTCCATTGGAGAAAATTTCTGTTAATGACATCAATCAAAAAATTGATATGTTAGGTGACGAGTATAAAAAACCTTTTGAAATGCATTTTCAAGGATTTAAATATAAAGAAATAGCGGATGAATTAAGAATTCCGATTGGTACTGTAAAAAGTCGTATCTTTATCGCTCGTAAGAAGCTGATGGACGCCTTGCCGGACTATAATTTCTCCGCGAATTAATGAGCAAGCGTGTTACTATACTAGGAGCCGGAATTTCCGGGCTATCCGCTTCGGCTTTCCTAGCCAAAGAGGGATTCGATGTTACCATTCTCGAAAAAAACCAAACAATAGGGGGAAGGGCAAGGCAATTTGAAAAAGATGGCTTTGTTTTCGATATGGGTCCAAGTTGGTATTGGATGCCCGATGTTTTTGAGCGTTTTTACAACCAATTCGGTTATACAACTTCTGATTTCTACGAATTAAAACGTTTAGATCCTTCCTATCGTGTTTATTGGCCCGATCATTCTCATACGGATGTCCCTGCTAATATGACTGAAATGGAAGCTTGGTTTGAATCTTTAGAACTAGGTAGTTCAAAAAAATTGAGGGAATTTTTGAATGATGCAAAATACAAATACGAAGTTGGAATGCAGGATTTAGTATTCAAACCAAGTTTGAGTTTACTTGAATTTGCTGATTCTCGTGTTTTGAAAGGATTACTGAACATGCACCTGTTGTCTTCTTTTTCAAAGTATATCCGAAAATATTTCAAACATCCAAAAATTCTCTCTTTACTGGAATTTCCTGTTTTGTTTCTAGGTGCGATGCCGAATGAAACACCAGCTCTATATTCATTAATGAACTATGCAGACATTTCACTCGGAACTTGGTATCCGATGGGTGGAATGTACAAATTTGTTGAGGCTTTCGAAAAAATTGCAAAGGAACAAGGAGTTCAAATCCAAACAAGTCATGAAGTACTGGGATTCGATTATGTTGAAAAGAAAATTGTTTCTGCAAAGACATCTCATGGAACTCACGAATCAGACTTTTTTATCTCAGGTGCCGATTATCAGCATACAGATTCCAAATTATTAAACGGTCACGCTAATTATTCAGAAAAATATTGGGACAAGCGAACGATGGCTCCTTCTTGTCTACTTTTTTATGTCGGGATAAACAAACGAGTAACTAATTTACAACATCATAATTTATTTTTCGATGAATCGTTAGATCTCCATGGAAAGGAAATTTACAAAGATCCGCAGTGGCCAAGTGCTCCGTTGTTTTACATGAGTGCTCCGTCGATTACAGATCCTAGTGTTGCTCCAGAAGGACACGAAAATTTATTTTTTTTGATTCCAATTGCTCCGGATTTAAAAGATGATAGCGAAGAAATACGCGAACGCTATTTTGAATTGTTGTTACATCGTTTGAAGACAATTACCGGAAATGACATCAAAGAAAATATCGTTTACAAAAAAAGTTTTTGTATTTCCGATTTCAAGCGTGAATATCATGCATTTAAAGGAAATGCTTATGGTTTGGCAAATACGTTGAAACAAACCGCCATTTTAAAGCCAAGTTTAAAAAATAAAAACTTAACCAACTTCTACTATACAGGTCAGCTTACCGTGCCTGGGCCTGGCGTGCCTCCTTCGATTATTTCTGGAGAGGTTGTGGCTAAAGAAATCATTAAATCTCAAAAACGTTAAATTTAAAACTATGAAGCAATTATTTGATGACATCAGTCAGGAAATGAGTCGCCTAACTACAAAACGTTATAGCACCTCATTTTCTTTGGGGATTAGTTTTCTACACAAAGATTTACATAAACCCATTTATTCGATTTATGGATTTGTGCGTTTCGCTGACGAAATCGTGGATTCATTTCACGGCTTTGATAAACACAAATTGTTAGCTGATTTCAAAGAGGAGACATATAAATCGATTTCGGAAGGAATTTCCTTGAATCCAATTCTCAATTCGTTTCAATGGGTGGTTAATAAATATGATATTCCGCACGATTTAATCGAGACTTTTTTGAATTCGATGGAAATGGATTTATCCGATCATGTTTATGATAAAATGACATATGACAAATATATTTTGGGTTCCGCCGAAGTTGTTGGTTTGATGTGTTTGAAGATATTTGTGGAAGGCAATAATTCCGAATACGAGCGATTAAAACCTTTTGCCATGAAACTTGGTTCTGCTTTTCAAAAAATCAATTTTCTTCGCGATTTAAAAGCAGATTATCAAGAATTAGGTCGAACTTATTTTCCTGGTATTAATATGGATGAGTTTAATGCTACTGTAAAGAAAGAAATTGAATCTGATATTGAGGTTGATTTTAAGCTCGGATTGGATGGGATAAAAATGTTGCCACACAAAGCGCGATTTGGTGTTTATATGGCATACAAATATTATTTCAAACTCTTCAAGAAAATCAAACAAACGGAAGCGGAGGTTATTTTAACAGAGCGTGTTCGTATTCCAAATCGTCGAAAGTTTAGGATTTTGTTAACTTCTTTTTTGCGCCACAACCTTAATTTGCTTTGATGATTCAGCAAAACGTAATTTTAGTTGATGAGAATGACCGAGAGGTTGGTCTTATGGAAAAGATGGAAGCTCATCGAAAAGGCTTGTTGCATCGCGCGTTTTCTGTTTTAGTTTTTAATGAGAATGGAGAACTACTTTTACAAAGACGTGCTTTTGGCAAGTATCATTCCGAAGGACTGTGGACCAATACGTGTTGCAGTCATCCTTATCCGGGTGAATCCATTCTAGAGGCGGGAAAACGACGTTTATTTGAAGAAATGGGATTTACGTGTGAGCTGTCTGAAGTTTTTTCTTTTATTTATAAAGCTGAACTAGAGAATGGATTAACCGAATATGAATTGGACCATGTTCTAATTGGTTTTTCCGATGAAACGCCACATTTGAATTTGGAGGAGGTCAGCGCTTTTAAATGGATGTCGATCGATGACATTAAAAATGATATGAGTGAAAATCATTCCCAATATACGGCTTGGTTTCAGATTTTAATCGAAGAGCATCAATCTAAAATTCAAAATCTAGTTGCCAATGAAAGTTTGTAGAAGGGCTACATTTAATGCGGCACACCGTCTTTTTCGAGAAGATTGGAGTGATGAGCAAAACAGGGATGTTTTTGGCAAGTGTAGCAATCCAAATTATCACGGACATAATTATGTACTTGAAGTATGGCTCGAAGGTAACATTGATCCTGAAACGGGATATGTCATTGATTTAAAAATACTTAAAGATTACATCAAAGAAGAAATCACGGATCGTTTTGATCACCGAAACCTAAATCTTGATTGTACTGAGTTTAAAAATCTAAACCCAACTGCTGAAAATATTGCTTTGGTTTGTTGGCGTCTGCTTCGCGCTCGTCTTGATTCCAAATATAATTTGACCATAAAGCTCTGGGAAACCGAAAATAATGTGGTTGAATGTGAAGGGGAGGAGTGAGGGTTGGAATTTAAAATTTTGTGATACCAACGAAATTACGATTAATTCGAACAGTAAATTTCGAACAGCTTTTGTTATTCTAAATTTGACAAACGATACCGTTAGCACCATAAAGGGCAACAGCGAATCTAACTCGCAATTTTCCTATTTCCTAGGTGTTTCCATATCCATACTAAGCTATAATACGTAGTTTGAACTAAGCTACAAGACTTAATTTAAATAAGAAATGAATTAATTAGTTTACGATTGAGGCAATTCCTGCGAATTTTACAATGTAATACAAAGCCAAACGAGGCAATTATTCAAATTATCAAGAGATTAGTAGAATTAATCGTAACAAATCAAATGCCGGAATTCCTTAAATAATTCCTTTCAAACTTAATCCGGCTTTAAATTTTATGGGTAGTGTGTTAGGCTATACGTTTGGCTCACTACCCATAAATTAATCTAAAATGACAAGCAATGTTCGTTAAGAGTATTGTTTTGTTCATTTTCATTCAAAAAAATAAAAACTACTGTTGTGCAGGTACTAAAATATTAGTTACTTTACATTGATAATTTGACTTAATGGTATTGCACTCAATTAAATAAGTATTTTATTTCGTTTATTTTATAGTTAACTGTGTGTCATGAAAAACCAAAAACTTCAAAACAACGAATCAGCAATGGTTCAAAACCGAAAATCCAAAAATTGTCTGAGCCATAATAATGATTCAATTTTATCTTTTTCTTTAAATTGGTTACCTATGAAAAAAATAATCACTATTCGTAGTTCAAAAAAAGGCAACTATGCATCTGTACTTGTCTTAGCAATTTTCTTTGCTGGAATTGGAAGTGTTTGGGGGCAGACTGAAAAGTTAAATATTAGACGGTCAGAAGTCAGCGCATCTTCATCAAAAGCAGTTCCAAATACTCGTGTTTCTGTTAATAACATAAGTGAAAATGAAAAAGTTCTTTGGTCAAAAGAACCCTACGGTAACAGAGATATTTCGAAAGAAGTGATCGATAAACGAGATGCTTACTCAAAGCATTTTGCAAATGAAGACGGTTCTTTTTCAGCTCACATTGCATCAGGGCCCATTCACTACCAAGAAAATGGTCAATGGAAAACTATTTTTCATAGTATTGAACCCGCTCCAAACGGAGGATTTCAGAATATCCACAACAACTTCAAAACATTCTACCCATCAACAGCAAATGGAAGTATAGAAACGCGTCTGCCAAATGGTCAAGTTTTGCGCGATATGAAAGATATGCGTATGTATTTTGAAGCAAATGGACAAGAAGTTGGCTCAATTACGATTGCCAATACTGCCGGGAATGCCGATTTTAATGTGTTGACGTATCCAAGTGTTTACGGGAATGATATTGATTTAAGATTAACACAAAATACCGCTATTCGTAAAATGGATTACATCCTTAAAAATGTTAATTCATTGTCTGGTGCGCCGCAAGACGCTCAATATTTAGTGTTTGAGGAGAAAGTGATTTTACCTGTTGGGGTAGTTGCAAGATTAGAGGGTAATTTGATTAATTTGTATTTGAACGAAAAGCTTCTTGCACAATATGAAAAACCGTACATAAATGAAGGCTCATTTGAAAGAACTAATGACAATAATTTGAAAGAAAACAGAAACCAACTTTTATATCAAAATACTGAAGAAACAGAATTACTGCTGGACGGTAGACACGAAGGAGTATATGAAGTTAATCAATCTGGTAATGAACTTTTAATCAAAATAAAAGTTGAGATGGCTTGGCTACAAGATGAAAACCGTGTATATCCAATTGAAGTAGATCCCACAATAGGTATTGCTCAAATCAATACTCTATCCGCTGGAATTTATGCAGCGGTTATTAATAATGCTAATTCCACCAACTTTACAGGACTGCAGGCTTGCAATAATGCTTTTGTTGGGTACAATTTAAATAGCGTTGATTTTGCTGTCGGAAGAAGAGGTGATGTTGGTAGTGGTGCAAGTTTACGATCCGCATTTAATTTAGCCCAAACCAGATTTAGTTTGGCTTCAATTCCAGATAATTCTACGATAAGTGCAGGCTCATTATATTATCATTTAAATTCATATGTGGGAACGAATAATGGAAATATTTCTGTTAGAAAATTTACAACAAATGTTACTGGTACTGCAAATAACGCAACAACCTGTAATCAAGTATTTAGCGGTTTTACAGCTACTGAGTATTTTTCCAATAGTACATATACGGCAGGTTGGAAAAATGGAGCAGTTGTTGGATCAGATATTCAAGGTCAATTGGTGGCAGATTGGTTTGCTACAGGGTATTATCCCAATGGAAATTATTTAGGTACCAACAGGTTATTCATAATTGCTAATTGGAATAGTATTAATAGACCTTATTTAACAATCACATACACTGAACCCAATTGTGGAACAAATTCCACAACAACAATATTAACGAATGATGCTACAGGTATTTCTAATGTTACATTTAACACAATAAATAATTCTACAACAACAAACAATACATATGTTAATACGGGAATATCTACAACATTGTGTAAAGGCAATCAATATGTATTGTCTGTAAATGTTAATACTGCAGGTAATTGGACAGTAAGAGCGCGTGCTTGGATTGATTGGGATAATGATGGGGTTTTTTCAAATACAACAGAGTCCTATGATTTAGGAACAGCAATCAATACCACAAATGGTCTTACAAGTGCTCCCGCAACCATTACTGTTCCTTTGACCGCTGCAACCGCTACTGTTAAAATGAGAATTGTTGCAGCTGAACAGAGTAACTATCCGCATGCTTGTGCTAATAATTTTTATGGTGAAGGAGAAGATTATTTATTGGTAGTCACACCTTACGGAATTGATGGCTCTATTTCTGCAACAACGCCTACCGCAGTGTGTCTTGGCCAACCGATTACCGTTTCAGCAGCTGGTGGAACCGGATCGCCGAGGTATTGGGTTCAAAGTCCTGCTGGATCTGGAACATGGAATATTTTTGAAAACCAAGCTTCAAATAGTACAAGCAATGGTTTTACATTTACACCCTCTACACCGGGCACGTATCGTGTTCATGCGCGCTGGCAAACAACTTGTGGTTTCTGTTGGGATCAACCTGGGCATAATTGGACTACAAATAACAATTGTACGTCCTTCGCTTTTGTAGATTTTACAGTTAGTCCAACATCAGTGGCAGGCACAGCGAGTGTAAATCAAACGATTTGCTCAGGTCAAATTCCTTCGGCTTTAACATTAACAGGAAACACAGGTTCAATTCAATGGCAGTCTTCCACAGACAATAATACTTTTTCAAATATAGGAAGTGCAATTAGTTCAACCTTAACGTTGAGTGCGCTTTCATCAACAACATATTACCGCGCAGTTGTAACCAGTGGCGCATGCTCTTCTGTAAATTCAAATGTGGTTACTATAACTGTAAACCAACCGTCTGTAGCTCCTACTTCTATTACAGGAATAACAACCATTTGTAACGGATCAAGTACAACTTTAACCGCTGCTGGGGGTACACTCGGAACAGGTGCAAACTATGAGTGGGGAACAGGGTCAGTAGTTGGGACAAATCCTATGGCAGGCCAGACCGGAGCTTCAATTACTGTCACTCCAAGTTCAACTACAACCTATTGGGTAAGAATAATCAATAGTTCAGCTCCATGTGCAACAACAACAACTGGAGTTTCAACTGCTGTTACGGTAAATCAACCTTCTGTTGCCCCTACTTCAATTACAGGAACAACGACAATATGTAATGGCACAAGTACGACGTTAACTGCTGCTGGTGGAACGTTGGGAACGAATGCAGTTTATGAATGGGGAACAGGGTCTACTGTTGGATCAAATCCAATTGCGGGTCAATCAGGTGGTTCAATTTCTGTTTCACCATCGTTAACAACGACTTATTGGGTTCGAATTATAAATGGAGCAGCACCTTGTTCGGCAACTACTTCTGGAGTATCGACTTTGGTAACTGTAAATCAACCATCGGTTGCGCCAACAGCTTTAAACGCATCAAGTACAACCATTTGTAATGGAGGAAGTACAACGTTAACACAATCGGGAGGAACCCTTGGAACTGGAGCAGTTTGGCAATGGTATTCAGATGCTAATTTTACAACAACTGTAGGAGGCACCTTGAGCTCGTCTAATGCAAGTTTAAGCGTTTCCCCAACTTCAAATACTACCTATTACTTAAGAGCAATAAATGGAACGGCTCCTTGTTCGGCAAATATTCCAGCGTCTACACCAAGTGCAGTTTCTGTAACGGTTACTGTTAACCCTACGTCAGTTGGAGGAACAGCGGATGCTAATCAAACGATTTGTTCAGGTGATACACCAACAACATTAAATCTTACAGGTAATACAGGTAATATCCAATGGCAGTCTTCCGCAGACAACAATACATTTTCAGCTATAGGAAGTGCAACGGGCTCAACGCTAACATTAGGTTCACTTACAGCTACTACTTACTATCGTGCAGTTGTAACGAGTGGCGTATGTTCTTCGGTGAATTCAAATGTAGTAACAGTTACGGTTAATCAACCATCCGTAAATCCTACTTCAATTTCAGGAAATTCTCTTTGTTTAGGTGCAAGTACAACGTTAACAGCAGTCGGTGGAACCTTAGGACAAGGTGCTAACTACCAATGGGGAACTGGTTCAGTTGTGGGGACAAATCCTATTTCTGGAGCAACTTCTTCAACGCTTTCTGTTTCTCCAAGTAGTTTAACAAATTATTGGGTGCAAATCGTTAATGGTATAGGTCCTTGTAGTGCTACAACCGCAGGATTAAGTACAGTGGTTACCGTAAACACGCCAACAATTTCCTCTACTCCAACTGCTGGAAGCGTTGTATGGCGGGGTGCAACGAGTTCAGATTGGGCAACGGCATCAAACTGGTATTCTTACAATGGTACTTATTCCGTGGCAACAAATCCACCATCGTCTTCTACAAATGTTATAATTCCTGCAATCCAAAGTTGTGTAGCACAACAACCAGCTGTAGCCCTTTCAGGAACAGTAGATGCAAACAATGTAACAATCGAAACAGGAGCTGCTTTAACTATGGGCAATAGCTCAGTGCTCAATGTTGCGGGTAACTTCACTATCAATGGAACGGGAACGTTTACGCCTGGAACTGGAACAGTTAACTTTACAGGTAATGGAACACAAGTTGTAACAACTGGTACGCAAGCCTTTAACAATGTTACAATCTCAGGTTTTGGAACAGTTCAATTAACAGGTAATACTACTATTAATGGAAACTTCACCAATCAAAGTGGTTCATTGCAATTAAATAATTTTAATGTTACAATCGGTGGAAATTTTTCGAATTCTGTATCTACGACGTTTTCAGGTGATGCTGGATTAATATCAGGAACGGGTAGTATAATCTTTAACTCGAGTAATCTACAAACTTTATTTACTGAGCCAATAGACTTTAATACGATTCAGCATACTGGTACCGGTACATTAAGATTAATAAGTGATATTTCATTGACTGGAGATCTTATAAATAGCGCGGGAACATTGGATGGTAATGACGAAGTTATCACAGTAAGAAATAACTTTACAAACACAGCAACGTTTACATCAGGAACACAAGGTTTAGGGGAGATTTATTTTGAGAAAGTAGGTGTTTCACAAACACAAACCCTAACTCCTGGTACATCAGTATTCCATAAGTTTGCACATACTGGATCAGGAACGTTGAATTTAACTGGAACCGTTGATGTAAAAGGAGATGTAATAATTGATGCTCCGATATCAGCAGGAACAAGTACCTTAAAATTAACAGGTACCGTTAATCAAACGATATCAGGATCTCAGTCAGTGATTGCATTGAATAATTTGATGGTTCAAAATACAGGAGGAACGGTTAATGTGTTAAAACCAGTCAACGTTTCAGGAACTCTTACAATGAGCCAAGGAAATATAAATAATTCTTCTTCGTTAATTACAATAGGAACAAGTTCTTCAAATCCAGGTTCAATAAACTATAATGCAACAACTAGCCCCAGAATTACAGGAGCATTGAGACGTTATTTTCCTTCAACCCCAGGTGCTAGTGCTTACTTCCCTGTAGGTAACTCTTCAAATACACGAGGAGCTACAATTGACTTTACAAGTGATCCGGGCACAAATCAATATTTAACCGTTAAATATCAAGGGGGGGCTCAAATGGGAGTATCACCTTTATACACTGGTCTGCCTCTTACAACTAACGATGGGGTATTGATTCAAAATTATGAGAATGAAGGCTTCTGGGAAATTAACCCAACAGCCGACAACTATAGTTCCTCAATTAATGGCACGCCATATACGATTACGTTGCAAATGAAAAATCTAACAACTGTGAATGATCGCTCAACAGTTCGAATCATTAAAGCAGCTGGTAATAACAATCCAGCTCTACACCATAGCACGTGGACAGCCTTAACCTTTGGAGCTAATCCAATTTCTGGAAATTTAAACACAGACTTCACTGTTACAGGAACCACTACTGGATTTAGTTGGTTCGGAGCAGGAAGTGGAAACGGAAACCCACTACCAGTTGAATTAACTTCATTCAATGGAGCATGTGATAATGGAATAATTAACCTTACTTGGCAAACGGCTTCTGAGTTCAACAGTTCACATTTTGATGTTGAGAAATCTAGAGACGGAGAAAACTGGCAGTTGTTAACGACAGTGCCTTCTGCTGGAACATCCAATGAATTAATCACCTATCAAGCAGCAGATGAGAATGCAACCGATGGAAACAACTACTTCCGTTTACGCCAAGTAGATATTGATGGAACTGAAAAACTGTATGATCCAATTAACGTATCGTGTGCTGAAGTGACAACAGGTTATTTCTCAAGCTACCCGAATCCATCAGGGACATCGTTCCAAGTGATTGTGAATAACAAGGAACTTTTAGGTAATTGCATAATGAACATCGTTGATGCGGCAGGGAAAGTGATCGAGCAACGCCAAATAGAAGTGAAAGATGGAATCAATATGTTTGTGATCAACCAAGAATTGACGCCAGGAATTTACTTCTTGAACGTTACCAATGGCACAAAATCAACTCCAGTGTTGAGACACGCAATTAAATAAGTTTTAAAAATAGTTCGACTACAAAAAGCGGCTGGGTTTTCTCGGCCGTTTTTTGTTAGTGTAAATCCGAATCATTGTAACTCGATCAGAACTTTCATCTCTTCACTTTCAACTTTTGATAACGATTAATTTAGTGTTGCGAATGAGTTTCGTGGCTGCCTTCGGCTTTGCCAAGGATATCGTTGAGAAGATTAGAGTCATTGTAACTTGTTCGCAATTATCCGCTCACAATGTTTCGTTCTCAACCATAAATATATCTACCGAAGGGAACTTCAAAGCTTTACTCTAAATTTATTACTTTTGAAATGAATTAATGAATGGAAATTAAAGTTGATTCAAAATTGAGATTGAGCATTTTCCTTAAGAATAAATTGAAAAAATGACAAGATTGGAAATTTTAAAGACTTACAAAATATACATTGGCGGACAATTCCCAAGAACTGAGTCCGGACGATATTACACGCTCAAGAATAAAAAAGGTGAGCCATTGGCAAATGTTTGCTTATCATCACGAAAGGATGTACGGAATGCAGTTGTTGCGGCAAGAAAAGCAGTTGGTTCTTGGTCTGAGCGTTCTGCTTTCAATCGAGGGCAGATTTTATATCGCATTGCTGAAATGTTGGAAGGTCGCCGCGCTCAGTTTATAGATGAATTGATTATTCAAGGGTTAACAAAAGTCAACGCAGAAAAAGAAGTTGATTTAAGTATTGATCGCATTGTTTATTATGCAGGTTGGTGTGATAAATACAATCAAGTATTGAGTTCCGTCAATCCGGTTAGTTCCGCGCATTTCAACTTCTCAACTTGTGAGCCGATGGGCGTTGTAGGAATCATCTCCGAACAAAACACATCTTTGATCGGTATGGTTTCTATGCTTTTACCGGCAATTTGTGGTGGAAATACCGCTGTAGTTTTGGCATCTGAAAATCTTCCTTTATGTGCCGTTACATTTGCAGAAGTCTTAAATTCATCAGATGTGCCAGGAGGAGTTGTAAATATCTTAACCGGTTCCATAGATGAAATGGCTCCAACACTTGCGTCACATATGGATGTAAATGCGTTGATTGTTTCACATTTGGAGGATTCTTTGAAGAAGAAAGTATCTATCGCCGCAGTTGACAATTTGAAACGTACATACGAGTACACAGCGGATTGGAACAAATCAGATGCGCATGGCTTACATTACATCTCTGATTTACAAGAAATTAAAACTACATGGCATCCGATTGAAAATATTGGTGGGGCATCAAGTTCGTATTAAGTTTTTCTCCTTAATACATCTTCTTTAACGTGTTTCACTTTCAATTGTTATCACTAAATAAATGTATTTATGGTGATTATATTCACTAAAAAAATGTATATTTGGTGAATAATAAAATTGAAAATGTTTAATAGAGTCATTGAAAAAACCATTGATAAGCGTATTGGTGGAGGTAAAGCTATATTAATAACAGGCCCAAGACAGGTAGGAAAAACTACGCTAATCAAACAGTTTTTACAAGACAAACCCTATTTATTCCTTGATGCGGACGATCCGAAAACGAGACTTGAACTGACCAATCCCAACACGGAAGAAATCCGTTCACTGATTGGTAAAAATAAAATTGTCTTCATTGATGAAGCCCAACGCATTGAAAATATTGGGGTAACAATGAAAATAATTACGGACCAATTCAAATCCGTTCAATTAATAGTTAGTGGCTCTTCAGCATTTGAGTTAAACAATCGATTAAATGAGCCTTTAACCGGAAGAAAATGGGAATATCAACTTTTCCCGATTTCCTATCAAGAATTAGAGAATAAAGAAGGTGTTTTGAATACAAAGAAAAAACTGGAAAATATTTTACTCTATGGTATGTATCCTGATGTATTAAATCATCCGGGAGACGAGCGCGAGGTGTTGACCAATCTAACCGAAAGCTATTTATTCAAAGACATTTTAGCTTACAACGGCATTCGAAAAACGAAAGAACTAGAGAACTTACTTCGTGCCTTGGCTTTTCAAGTTGGTAATGAAGTAAGCTACAACGAACTGTCTAAACTAATTGGTATCGATAAAAATACAGTTTCAACGTATATTAAATTGTTGGAACTTTCATACGTGGTGTTCAGTTTACCCAGTTATAGTAGAAACTTAAGAAAGGAAATTAAGAATAATCAAAAAATATATTTTTACGATAACGGAATACGAAATGCAATAATTCAAAATTTTAACCCACTTGAGTTAAGAAATGACATTGGTGGTTTATGGGAAAACTTTTTAATTTCTGAAAGATTGAAATTGAACGCGTATCAACAAACGTATGCTAAAGGGTACTTTTGGCGAACGATTGACCAACAAGAAATTGATTACGTGGAGGAAAAAGATGGCCAACTTTGCGCCTACGAATTTAAATGGAAGCCATTAAAGAAGGTAAAAACACCCATTGCCTTTCTTAAAACTTACCAAATAAATGCAACCTCAATTAACGCTGAAAATTATCGTTCATTTATTCTATAAGAAGTGTCAAAAAGAGTATCATTTGAAACTAAATTTGAGAAAACTTCGCTCGGAAATATTTGTGTGCTTGATTTTGGAAATAACCATTCAAATTGGCGCTATTATTTGAAGTTAAAGAATTGAAAAAAGAGGTTGTCTGTTGCTGCAGTTGATAATTTGAAACGCAAATACGAATTCACAGCAGATTGGAATAAAGCAGACGCGCTAGGATAGCATTACATTGATGATTCACAGGAAATTAATACCACATGGCATCCGATTGAAAATATTGGTGGGGCAACAAGTTCGTATTAGGAGTTTTCAATTTTCACTTCGTGGGTAATCTTGATATTTGGATTAAGAGAAAGGGAGACAGAACAATATTTTTCTTTCGAAAGTTGAATTGCACGCTCCATTTTTTCTAAAGGAACATGTTCATCAACAGTAAAAATCAAATGCATTGCCTCGAATGGAGAGGGTGTGCCAGCTTTTTGCATGGCATCAATTTCAACACCATAAACTTTCGGATTGATTTTCTGTTTTTGAAGGATTAAAATAACATCGATCGACATACACCCTGCCAGCGAACCAGCTAACAATTGCATTGGTGTCAGACCTTTGTTCTTTCCACCCAACTTGGCACTTGCATCAAACATACAGGTTGCACCAGCTTCATTTTTTAATTGAAAAACATAAGGTTCTTCCAATCGATTTAATTCTATTTTCATTTATTTAGTTACTTTGAATTCAAATTCAGGAAATTGATTAATTCGTCAAAATTAAGAAAAGACGCCATCTTTTTTTGTTACTTTCGTTTCATGAAGTGCATTTTAACCTTGTTTTTAAGTATTGTTTCCTTTTTTGTCTCTGCCCAGTCAGTAAACTTAAAGAAGAAGTTTTTAAAAACGTATTCAGGTAAAATTCCTGCTTATGAAATGAATCTAAATAACCAGCTTGTCCCTGTTAATTCCACCAATATAGAAGTTCGACTAACAAAAGACAGTATTTACGTTAACGTTGCTGATTCAAAATGGAACGGAACATACAATGTTTCAAAGATTGAAAAGAAAAGATACGAACTAACAGGTAATATGGTCGGAACAGGAATTCCAGAAAGGTTGGTATTGGATACAAAACTGAAAAAACTAACGAGAAAAGGTCTTTTTCCCCAACCAGATTCTATTTTAGAAAAGAAGAAATAGTTGAATTTAATTAATAGGCAGATAAATGGTAAACGTCGTTCCTTTATTTACGGTGCTTTTTACTTCGATTTTCCCATCGTGCGCATCGATAATTAGTTTCACGTAATATAAACCCAATCCAAAACCCTTGACATTGTGTATGTTACCTGTAGGCACGCGGTAGAATTTTTCGAAAATTTGTTTCATATCATCACGTTTAATACCAATTCCATTATCTGTTATTTCAATTACCAATTGATTTTTATCATTTCGTGTATTTAAAACGATCTGAGGTGTGGTAATGCAATATTTCACCGCGTTATCCAATAAGTTATAGACGACATTCGTTAAGTGAACAGGATCGGCTTGAATTTTATACTTTTCGGCAATGCAATTTAATTCAATTTTTCCACCTTGATTCAATTGGTTAAATTCAAAATTCTCTTTTACCTCAGCCAATAATTCATGCACATCAAAGTTCTCTTTATTTAAAATAACCTTGTCTTTATCTAATTTTGCTACATTCAACACGCGTTCAACTTGATTTTCAAGTCTCTTGTTTTCCTTGTAGATAATACTGGCGTATTTACGAATTTTATCAGGGTCTTCATTCAAATCAATTCGCATCAGCATCTCACTTGATAAACTAATGGTAGAAATGGGTGTTTTCAGTTCGTGAGTCATATTATTAATAAAATCTGTTTTCACTTCTGAAAGTCGTTTTTGTCGAATGATAATCGCCAAACTATAACCAAAAAACACTAGGACTAAAACAATAATGATGGAGATGTATATCCAAGGAGAAATGAATACGGCTGGTTCAATTGATTTCGCCGTAAAGTAAGGGAAGAAAACAGTGAAATAATGTCCATCTTTCTTTAAATTCAAGGATTCAGTGGATATTTCCGATGGTTTATTTTTTGTAGTAATATAAGCTTTGTCCTTCGAATAATGAATCATGTTACTCAGAAGAATTGTATCCACAAAACAATCGTATATCCCATACATGAAATCGTGATGAATATTTTGATTATAAAACTCCTTTTTCAAAAGTGTTTCGAGGTAAAAAGGCTGTAGTTCTTCACTTAGATCGACTGTGAATTGATTATTTTTTACTTGACGAACGGTTCCATACGTATCCAAGCTATCCTTTGAAGTGCGCTGAATTTCGTCCAAAACGGATTTCAATGCGATGATTGTATTTTCCGTGAATGATTTAAGGTTCAAACTATCTTCCTTCTCTTGAATTGCAATGTTTTTCTCTTGCATTTCAAGGGTTTTACGAACCCAAACTAATTGTACAATTAGGATACTCGCAAGCGAAAGTACCCCTAAAAGAACGACAGCATTAATGGTTCGTCTATTCACAAACCAAAGATAACATTTTGATTATTCACCAAACGCATTCAACCAGGCAAGAATTCCACCTTCCAAATTATAGAGGTTCTCGTAACCATAATTCTGCTCTAAAAATTGAATAGCTCCGGCACTTCTGGCTCCTGAACGACATTGCATGATGACTTGTTTTTCCTTACTGATTTCGGTATAGCGTGTTTGTATTTCTCCAAGAGGTATTAAATGACCACCAATATTCGCCTCTTCATATTCGTGAGATTCTCGGACATCGATTAGCTGAAAATCGGCGTTTTGATCCATCAGTGCTTTAAACTCGTTTACAGTAATCGTCTTCATAACTAATTCATTTTTAAAATCCTTGAACTCCGTTTACTGTCGTGTATTTTAACACATTCTTTTTATCCGGATGTATTCGCGCAAATGCCGATTGAACCGCTAATGTACCTTCATGGAAACCACAAAGAATTAGTTTCAATTTGTTTTCATAGGTATTAACATCACCAACTGCATAAATTCCAGGAATATTCGTAGAATAATCCAAGGTGTCCACTTTAATTGCATTTTTTTCAATTTCAAGACCCCAATCACCAATTGGCCCTAAACTTGGTTTCAACCCAAATAATGGAATGAAATGATCAGTTTCGATTTCCATTTCTCCTGTCGATTGATGTGTAACAATTGCTTTTTCAAGCTTTCCATCTCCAGCTAATCCGGTAACTTCTGCCTCTGTGACCAGACGAATTGCGCCTTTATCGGCCAGATCGATCACTTTTTGAACAGAATCCAAGTGACCTCTGAAGGAACTGCTTCGGTGAACTAAAACAACCTCACTTGCAATTTTATTCTCTGTTAAGAAGATGGACCAATCCAAAGCAGAATCTCCACCTCCGGCAATAACACATCTTTTCCCACGATAGAATTCAGGATCTTTGATGATGTATTCTACACCTTTATCTTCGAAATCCGTAATAGTTGAAATAGGTGGTTTTCTAGGTTCAAAAACGCCCAATCCTCCTGCTATGATAACAATAGGAGCTTCATGCTTTGTACCTTTTACGGTTGTAACAATAAATTTTCCTTCGTCTGTTTTATCAATAGACAAAGCAGCTTCACCCAGCGTAAAACCTGGCTTAAAAGGTGCCGCTTGCTCCATTAAATTATCAATTAATTCTCCAGCTAAAATTGATGGAAAACCCGGAATGTCATAAATCGGTTTTTTCGGATAAATCTCTGAACATTGTCCACCGGCCTGAGGTAAGGAATCAATTAAATGACATTTAAGCTTTAAAAGTCCGGCCTCAAAAACAGTAAATAAACCAACGGGACCGGCACCGATGATGATGATATCAGTTTGTATCATTCTAAATCGTTAAAAATGAGTTGCAAAATTAAAACATTGATTTACAAATAACATCGGAAATGTCAAATTGTTTCCAAGAATAAAGTAGAATTATTTACATATGAAATCACTTGTTATTTTTGCGTTATGGTTAAATCGCTGAATACTGAAAATACAGATTTCTTTGAGCAAGTTTATGCTGTTGTGCGATTAATCCCGAAAGGCCGCGTTACAAGCTATGGTGCAATTGCTTCATATTTGGGCTCGAAAAGGTCTTCAAGAATGGTTGGTTGGGCAATGAATGCTTCTCATAGCATAATGGATGTTCCGGCACATCGCGTGGTAAATCGTTTTGGCGCTTTGACCGGAAAAATGCACTTTTCTACTCCAGATAAGATGCAAGTATTGTTGGAAGCGGAGAATATTCGAATTGAAGATAATCAAGTTGTTGATTTTAAAAAACATTTTTGGGATCCGAATTTGGAGTTGATTTAAGTTATTTCTCTTTCTTTTTTCTGCTTTGACAAAAAAAGTAAGATCTCAAGCAATATCCATCACCGCAATCCATTCAGAAGGAAGGAAAACCGGAATCGCTGACTTCTTAAAATCTTTTGTGTTTCGAGTTAGAATTGCATCCACATTTGCATTTTTTAAAGCACTAAAATACTGCAAGGCATCTTCCATATCTTTGAAGGATGAATTTATTGCCAAATGAACGGTTTGTTCACTCATTTGTAGCACACGCAAAATGGATAACAACACATCCAGTTTTTCTTTGACGTAAACATCACTTGCTTGCTGTCGTAGGATGTAATACATGTTTGAAAAAATTACTGGGGTAAGAAACCCAATCATTTTTTTATTCTGACATGCCAATAACAGTTTTAACGTGTGATCCGAGAATGGTTTTCGGTCAAAAAGAAAATCCAATAAAACATCCGTATCGAATAACACGCGCTTCATTACTGCATATATTTTTTATTCAACGCACTGAGCAAGTTTGCATTATCTGTGATTCTTGGATCCGAAAAACTTCCTTTGAGATTAATCAAAGCAGATGTTTCCTCATTTATATTATTAGCTGGGGCAGTAAGCGACTTTAAATATTGCTCAATTAAATTCGACAAACTCTTACCATGTTTCTTTGCTACTTCCTTTGCATCATGGATGAGTTGACTTTCGATGGATAAGGTTAATTTTGCATTCATACGTATAAATAATAAATCAAATATACGTATAATTTAAAGAATGAAAAATTTGATCTCCTTTAATTTTAAATGAGAGAAAACTTAATATTAAACACTACCCCTCGCTTTCAGCTCGAGATACTTGTTGATTACTCCTGCTGAAAGTTCTTCGGGTGAAGTTAGGATTGTTTGAATTCCATATTGCTTTAATTCCCGTGCCATTCGAGCTTTCGTAGTAATCATTCGTTCGGCTGTGATACCAGTATAAAGTTGATTCAATGATAATGGATTCGAATAGGCCAGATCTTTAAGTTCTGAATTTTGGAAGAATACAAGTATTAACAAATGCTTTTTGTTGATTTGTTGAAGATAAGGCAGTGCTCGCCTCATCGCGAATTCGTTTTCAAAATTGCTAAATAGCAAAAGCATCGAGCGGGTTTTAATCTTTTGTCGAATGGTGGTTTGAAGCAACTCGAAATTGGCGTCACGAAACTTGGTCTTTTGGTTATAAAGTGCTTCCATAACCATCCGCATCTGTCCGCTATTGCTATCCGCAGGAATTTGAGTCCCAATTTTATCTGAAAAGGTAAAAAGACCAAATTTATCTCCCTTTAACAAACAGATATTGGCAAAAACCAAGGTCGAATTGATTGAATAATCGAGGATGTTCAATCTTTCAAATTCCAATTGCATCGTTCGGCTTTTATCAATTATACAATATACGTGCTGCGACTTTTCTTCTTGGAATTGATTGACCATTAATTCCATTCTTCGACTGGTAGCTTTCCAGTTTACCGTTTTTAACTCGTCACCTTGCACGTAGTTTCGAATTTGCTCAAATTCTTTTGCATTTCCAAGTCGACGAATACGCTTGATTCCAGTCGCAGTTTTTTGTTGCTGAAACACGAGTAATTCATACTTTCTCATTTGTAAAACAGACGGATAAACTTGAAAAGAATCACTATTCGGATAAATAATTCTTCGTTCAGCCAATCCAATAAATGTTTTCAAGAAAAGAAAAGCCTCGTTAAAACTATAAATTCCCCTTTTCTTGGGAATCACGTTGTACTTTAATTCAATCGTAGAACCACCTGATAGTATTCCGTGAAATTGCTTTGATCGTTCTTGCTGAAAATCTGGAAAACCTTCATTCAATTCAAAGAAAAGTTGAAAGCCTGACTTATTTTCGATTAATATCTTAATGGGATTCTCATCTCCCAAATTCAACCGTTCACTGAAATTCCTTTTGAAAATAGGCTTTTTACCGATTGTAATTAAAAGCAAAAGGTCAAGTAAAACTAGAATTGATATCGCAAACAGCAACAATGTTCCGATCCATTCCATTGCAGATATTACAAAACCACAGGCATAACAAATGACTGCTGTTGTGAACAACCAGAAAAATCGACGGGTAAATAAAAGATTGCTTGCGAGGGTCATTCTTATCTTGGAACTTCGATTGATTCAACGATTTCCTTAATTATTTCCTCAGAACTAAATCCTTCCATTTCGGCTTCAGGTGTCAATATCAAACGGTGATTGAGAACTGGTATCGTTACAAAACGAATGTCCTCAGGCGTAACAAAATCCCTTCCACGAATTACCGCAATCGCTTTGGAAGCGCGCAACATAGAAAGCGAAGCACGAGGAGATCCTCCCAGAAATAATTTACCGTGGCTTCTTGTTTTATGGGTAATTGCTGCAATATATTTAATTAATTGTTCCTCGACGATGATGTCTTCCATAACCGTATGAATTTTATTTAATTCAGCAGTAGTGAAAACGTGATTTACCTCATCGATGTTAGCTGAACCAACTGTTTTCTTGTACCTTCTTAAAATATCCTCTTCTTGCTCTAAATTCGGATATCCAATTTTAACTTTGAAAAGAAAACGATCCAATTGTGCCTCAGGCAGATTGTACGTTCCCTCTTGCTCCACGGGGTTTTGCGTCGCGACTACAAGAAACGGAAACTCCATTGGATAGACATTTCCATCGTATGTAATTTGACGTTCTTCCATAACTTCGAAAAGCGCCGCTTGCGTCTTTGCCGGTGCACGATTGATCTCATCGATTAGAACTATATTTGAGAAAATCGGACCTTTTTTAAAGTAAAATGAAGAATCTTTCATATTAAAAACACTCGTTCCAATTACATCCGAAGGCATCAAATCTGGCGTAAATTGAATCCTTGAAAAATCAACATTCAATGTTCTTGAAAGTACCTTCGATGCTAATGTCTTCGCGACACCCGGTACACCTTCCAACAAAATGTGACCATTTGCGAAAATACCAGCAATCAAAAGTTCAACGGTCTCATGTTGACCAATAATGAATCGAGCCAATTCTTCACGAACTTGATTGACTTTGTTTGCGACCCAAATCAAATCTTGGTTTTCACGCTCCAGCCCAAAAGAATTTTCATTTGATGGTGCATTTTGATTATCAGAATCCATTGGATTTTCCGTGTTTTCTAAATTTTCTGTCATAAATTTTTAGTTTGTTGAATAAATCGTTTTAAAACGGCGAGGTCATTTTTCATAACATCCCAGTTAGCTATTTTCATTTCTTTTTGATTGATTTTAAGTGCTATAAAATTCTTTTCAAAACTAATCTTGATGGTGTCTGAGGTTTTAACTCGTCGTCCCAATTGATTGAAATACAAAATTTCTGTTTGATTAATTTTAAAATGAGGAACGAGCGTTCGAACGATTCCCAAAGCCAACGTTAAGCATCCAGAAATCCAAAATACCACCCCAATTCCATTCGAATTAACGAGCAAGGAAAGGCCAAAGAAAGTTAATGTCAATCCGCTCATCATTATTAAGGTGCTAATCCAAATGTTTCTATTGACTTCAAATTCTTCTCTTACAATTGATCCTTCACGACCGATTATTCCGCAATGACGATAAAAATCGTGTTGCATTTTACTAATTTGTTGAATGTAATCATTTCCAATGGCTTGATTTTCATAGCGCAATTCTTTCAATAACTTTTGAATTTTTTCAAGTGGATAACCTGTTTTTTCGGCTAATAAATTCAAAGTTTCTACTTCATTATTTCTTTGTAAATCAACATAATAATACCTTAAAATTGTATCATAAAAATTCTTGCGTTGAATTTGAAGAACGCTATATGGATATTGTTTATTCAAGAAAATTGAGGCAATCGTTTCAACAAACGTTTTTGTTACGCCTTGCTGCTTTTGAATAATAGGAATGATGGCTCGACGGCGTTTAGAACGAAAGATAACGAACAGAATTGCAACGAATAGAACAAGTACCATTGTATTCAAAAGAATTCTATTCGATAATATCAACTCCAATAAGTTTTGATCAGATTCTGATCCTTCAAAATCCTCCACCTCATCATCAATCTTGAAATGAACTTGGGCAATGGAAACAAAATAGATCGGGTCATCTTTTGGGAGCTGGTCAATCATGTAATTCGCGTGTTCAAAACCATCTTTGTGTTTCAATTGATAATTTGTAAAAGGCTCTGGATTTGACTGAAGGAAAATGTCACTTTTACCTTGTTTCAATCGAACGAATGTGCTTAAACTTTGATGTCGAACCAAATCGTCTAGTTGACCGAAATTTGGAACCAATTCTTTATACCCATTCCATGTAATTGGAATTGTATCATTTTGATTACGACCATAAAATTTGGCCATTTTACCATCAAATCGATAGGTAGCGGATTCATTAAAATGAAATCCCGTTCGATAAAATGAGAAAAGGGTATCCGTTATGTTTGAACCAAGCTCATTTGAAGAGAAAAGTATTGAACTTCCCTTGGCGCTTTTGTCAAGGAGTTGTTTTAATTCTTTATCCAACAAACCAATTGAATCACCAATAAAAATAAAGGTCGCGTTTTTTTCTCGTCGCAATAAGGAATCAAACTTGTAAGGTGAATTAATGTCATAGATCGGACGTTTCGGATTTTTAAATTTCACTAATGAGAAAAACAAATAGAGCCCTTTTGGATCTTTGCTTTGAAAATCAAACTTTTTGTCCCAATTATACGAGTAATTTTTGACTCCATCCCCACCATTTCCACCACCAAAACGCCATATGAAAACCAACGCGCCCGCCAAAAGAAGAGTCGCCAGCAAAACGATTATTTGTGACTTATTTCTCAATGGAATTTGCATTAAGGTCGTTTAACAAGGACTGGAATCGCACTTGAATTTTCTCAAAACGACTTTTATCTAATTCGTATTCACCATACCATACCAAATCAAAAATTCGTATGCAATCAGCAAATGAGTTTTTGATGGTTCCTCTCTTCATCTCGAACAAATATTCGTGATTTGTTTTTTCGCGTTTCCACTTTATCAATTCCCGCGCGATTAAAAGTTGAAGAATTAACGTAAAATAAATACGAATGCATTCTCGGTAGTTTTCGTTTATTAACGCATTTTCAAGTCGGATGTCTAGCTCAGATTTTGTAACGATCTCTGGATTCCAATCATCATCAAATTCTTGAATAAACTTTGGATTCGAATTTTGTTTTTTCAACCAAAAATAAAGCCCAGTAATCACTGCCGCAAAAAGCAACAAAATAAGAATCGTTTTCCAAGTGGACTGTGAAATTTTCGTTGGATCAGGCGCATCAACATCGATATCTGGCTCATTAATTTCAGGTGGATCAAATTCAGGAGGCTCTGCCATTTCGGTTTTTTTCATTTCCTTCTTGGAATTCTTTCCAGAACCTTTGCGGCTCCTTTTAATGTGCTCCTCGAAATCTTGACTACTTGCTTCTTCCTGATCCGAAACAGTCCCATCTTCCGAAACATAATGTGGTGCATTACTCCACCAGTCTCTTGGTTCTTTTTTGTTTGGATCTTTTCCGAATTCTATTTCACGCTGCGTTTTATTCCATCTTTTTTCAAGGTCAGAACTGTTTTGTGCCTTCAATTTTAAAAGCGAAGAACAAAAAACGATTGCTATGTAAAATCTAATCCTCAACTTCCGTTTCTTTAAAACGATTCCTTTTTCCGAAATTCTTAAATTCTTTGTACAATGATTTGGCAGTTTTTATTTCTTGCATATTTGAAAATAGTAAGCACGTTGAAATGGTATACAATGGAATAGCCATCATCAATACAACGACATAAATGGTTTGTCTTAGAATATTTGCCCAAAAAACGCCATTTAAACTATAACTGACGGCAATTTTCTCAATGAATTCAGCAAGCAAATCCAAAATATCAGGAAATAACTCTACACCTCGGTATTCGTTTTGAAGACTTCCAATAAAGGCGATTGGCTGAGTAAATACCGCCAAAATTGACAATATAACGATGAAAGTAAGCAAAGAAACGATATAACTTGAACCGCTATATTTGAAACCGTTTTTGATGTTGGTTCTCCAATTATCAGTTCCTAAACTAACTGACGGCAACACAAGCAGAAACAAAGGAAATAAGACTAGTAGTGGAAGAGAAATATACCAAGGCAAAATCAATAGTAACAAACATGGAATCAAATTAACCAAATAGATTGCGATTAACCTTTTTTTCAAAAAAACCTTAAATGGTTCAACCGATTCGTTCAAGCTCGAATATACATGCAGAATCGAAGCCTGAATTAAGGAAAAAAGAATGGTCCAAATGAAAAAGGAAATGAAGTCAAAGGTATTCCTAAAGCCAAACCCAACTATAAATTCCAATTGACTAACCCAATCAAAGAAGTAAACAAACTCTTGATCTGTTGGAAACAAGAAGTCTCGAAAATAAATTAAAAACAAGGCAATTGGCAACAAAACTTTCCAAATGAAACCCATGAATCGATGGAAATAAATTTGATAGAAAAAAAGGGAATCACGAATCAGTTCACCCAGTGTCCTAATTTTACCGATCTGAAACTCATATTTATTTACGCTTGTGAAATCCTCCTCTTGTGATAAAAGGTGCGGGTTTTTCTTTGCAACAAAGAATGGATATGCAACGAAAAAGAACAAGATTAATCCAAATGAAAATGAAATAATGAACCATTTAGACCAATCCGGTAAAGTATCGTAGTGATGTGTGACATAACTCTCTAAAAAACCAGCTGCAACGATGAAGGGAACGAGTCCCAACATGATTTTAAGTCCTCTTTTAACGGAAAGTTTGAATGATTGAAAACGAGAGTGCGTTCCCGGAAAAAGCCAACCATTTCCCGCTGTAATTCCCGCGCCTCCGGCAAGAACAATCGACGAAATCTCAAAAGCTCCGTGAATCCAAATCCCCAAAAAACTAGTAATTAATAAGCCTTTCAATCGAAAATAATATTGAAACGCTCCCAGCATTACCCCATTGGAAAACAACAGTAGATGCGTTCCCAATGTAAAAAATAGTCCTGCAAAAAAAGTTAGAAAAGCGACAGAAATATTATTTGTAGTTATGTTAATAAACATCGCTAATTGGTCGCTATCCTCATAAACACCTAATGGATTACCCGCCTCAATATTTTGAATCGTCATGTCAACATAGGAATCTCCCAAAACCATCCTCGGGAAGTCAGGATTTACAGCCGTTGAAACAACGCCGATTGCAACATAGAGTGTAAAAGCAATAAGTGCTGTAAACAAAGATTTTCTCGATCTGTATATCTCTAAAGGAAGGGAAATTGTAAGTTCTTTGATTAAATTTCTAAAAGAATCATGTTTGAATTTATTAACTCCGATAAAAACTTTTTGGCCTAACTGATTGAGATAAACACGAACTGTTCTTCTGAAATAATGCGTTTGAGCATAACCCAAATCATCTGTAATGTCCAAATATAAATCAGCTAATTCGTCTGGCTTGGCATCGGAAGATTCATTGAGTTTTTCAAAACGTTCCCATTTTTCTTGATTTTCTCGAATGAATCTCGTTTCTTTCATTTAACAAATTACGATACCTGATTGAAATTCAAATAAAGGTATTAAAATATTGTTTAATCAATTCCTTTAGTATCTATTTCCAGTTTATCGAAATCGTAATCCTCTTCCTCGTCGTAAATGTCGAAATAAGGTTCTTTAAATGATTTAGTAATGACTCTTCTTTCTAGACTTAAAAGTAGTGAGGGTAATATGATGAGATTTGTAGCCATTCCCACCAAAATGGTTATTGAGACTAGTAATCCAAGCCCTTTCGTTCCTCCAAACTGTGAAAAAATGAACATGATAAAACCGAAAAATAAAATAACGGAAGTATAGAAAATTCCCAGCCCTGTTTCGCGTAGAGATTGTAAAATCGAATATTTGATATCCCAAGCATGTTGTTTTAGTTCTTGTCTATATTTTGCCAAGAAAAGAATGGCATTGTCCACTGTAATTCCGAGTGCAATTCCAAAAACCAAAAGTGTGGATGGTTTTAAAGGAATTTGGAAATATCCCATGATACCAGCTGTAAAGAGCAGGGGAATTATATTCGGAATCATCGAAATCAGGATGATGGTAAATGAACGGAATAGGAATGCCATTAGCAGCGCAATTGAAATAATGGCAAAAACCAAACTCTGAACAAGGTTTATGAATAAATACTTGGTTCCTTCGGCAGCAACAACAGAAGTTCCTGTAAAAGTTAAATCATAATATTCTTGATCAATGGCTGTTCGAAGTAATTTATTGAAGTTGGGTTTATTCTTGTAAGCGTTAATCTTTTCAGGATCAAGGTTGAATGCATATTCCAATTCATCATTTCCTTTTGAAATAATTGAAATGAGGTTGCTGAATACCGCAGAATGTTCGTAAAGAATTGAATCGATTGCAGATTGGTCTCCTTTTTCAACTTTTGAATACAAACACTCCAATGACTTTTTATCCGGATTGAGAATTTTATCTACTTCACCTCTCAGTGAATCAACTTTGTCGGCTACCTTGTATGACCCGACATCTTTCATTTGCATTCGAATTCGCAGTGTGTGATGTGTCGTGTCTACCAAATTTTTCAAAGATATATTTCCTCCATTAATACGTTCTGCATCGAATTTGTCAACATATTTCTTCAATCGCAATTTATCTTTATTTGAGATAATCTTGTACTGCTCCGGGTTATTTCCATAATAGGCCATGTTAATGACTTTTATGAAATCAACCATTGATAAGCTTTTGGAAAAAAGGGTATCTCTGGCGAAAACATCTTGTATCTCTTCCACTTTTTCTAGTGTTTCATTCGAAAATAAACGACCTTTTCGCTTATAATCAATCGTTACTTCAAACGGGATGGAACCTCCGAAATTCTTTTCAATGAATTTCATATCCAATAAAATCGGATCTTTTTTAGGCAGATCGCTCGTTACATTTCCAGTTGAAATGATCATGGTCATACCAAAAATACTTATCACTAATATTACAACTGAGCCAACATATACCCAACGACGGTATTTGGTAATTATAATCACAATATATTCAATAAATCCTTGTGAATAAACACGGTACAGATGTTTTAAATGCCTTGGCTTCGGTGGTTTTGAAATCGAAGCCAATATAGGAATGATGCAAATGGAAAGTACAAAAACCACCATGATATTCAAACTGGAAATAATTCCAAATTGGGCCAATTTTTCAGAACTCGTGAACGTACAAAAACCAACTGCAGTGGTTAGATTAGTTAGAAAGGTAACCGAACCAATTCGCCGAATCATTGTAAAAAGCGCCCTTGTTTTGTTGTTAAATCGCACGTATTCCTGGTGGTATCTCGTTATGAGAAAAACACAATTTGGAACACCAATTACGATCAACAGTGGCGGAATCAATGCCATCATAATAGACAACTGAAATCCAAACAAAGCAATACTCCCAAGAGCCCAAATCACAGAGACGAAAACTACCAAGTTGCACTGCATAACGACACGTAAAGAGCGAAAGAAAATATAAAGTAGTATAGAAGAAGCAAGAACGGAAAGCCCCAAGAAAATATACATTTCATTGACAATTCGCTTACCTATTACAACTCGAATGTGCGGTAACCCAGCAAAATAGGGTTTTCCAAAATACTTCGAATAGTTTTGGGCGAGTTCTTCAATTTCGAAAACGACCTTGTTACGTTTCTTATCAGCCAAACATTCTTCGTTCATTCCAACAAGAAGAAGTGAAACTTTTTTATCGTCGTTGTAGAGCAAATTCTTGTAAATCGGATTTACACGGATTTCTCTTTTTATTGAATCGATTGTCTTCTTTCGATATGTTGTATCAGAAAAGATTCGA
Source organism: uncultured Lishizhenia sp. (assembly GCA_964534395.1). GTDB lineage: Bacteria > Bacteroidota > Bacteroidia > Flavobacteriales_D > Crocinitomicaceae > UBA952. The sequence continues at coordinate 37,412 of CAZHOW010000003.1, read as the reverse complement.
TTAATTTCGAATTTGCTGGCCTCAACATTGTTTTTAATCGTAAATAGGGTCGCCTCAGAAATTACATTTTCGACACCCTTGTATTTTTTGATTTTTTGAGTGAGTTCGAGCCATTTTTTAAAATTTTGTTCATTGTGAAGCGAATCTGACTTGATGGCAATTACCAAAGTAGACCCATCTTCTCCAAATTGCTCCTTGAACTTTAAATAGTCCATTTGGACAGGACTGTCGGTTGGAAGGGTGTTGCCGTAGCGATTATCAACTTTTAAATTAGTGACTGCGAAATAGCCAAAAAAAATAGTAAGAATGATTATTAAGGTTGAGATAAGCAACCTATTTCTTAAAATCAGACTCGCAAGGCTATTCCACATAGAGAAATTCGAAAATCAAAGGTATAAATTATAATTGAACCGATTTTAGATTGTGGTTTTGGAATATTCAACTTCCAATTCAGCTTAAAGGAAAAATCATTTGAAGTTACCTCTTATCTGGATCACTTTATCAAAATTTCAACACGACGATTTGCTTCCTTTTCATCGTCGTTTTTGGGATTTTTATAGACTGGTTTTGAGTTACCAAATCCAACAGCCGATAGCCTAGATTCAGCAATCCCAGCCTCAACTAAGTAATTTAATATACGTTTTGCTCTGCGTTTGGATAGTCGTTTGGAAAACAGTCCACGTTTGGTATCGTCATTTACATGCCCCTGAATTTCAATGTTTACCGTTGGATTAAGTATCATAAAATCACGTAAACGCTTCAGTTTTGGGTCAGATTCTTCCAAAATAACAGCTAAACCGGCAGCAAAATAAATTTCATCCAATTTAGCAATGGTACCTCTCTTGACGGGTGTTAAAAGTATAGTATCATGCGTATGTTTTGATAAAACAATTTTGTGACTCAGCAAATCTTTCGAGAGATAACCTTCTGCATCCACTTTAATTATCGATTCTTTGATTTGTCTCTTCTGATTAAGGTATAAATCACTCGCTGTGTATGTACCATCTAAATCAACGGTGTTTGAAATAACGATTCTTGATTTAATTGGTTTTCTTGTAAATTCATCTAAAACATGAATGGAATAAATTGATTTACTTTTGTCATAAACCATATTCAAACTTAACGTATCCAGTAATTCTCCTCCGTTTTCGCTTTTTTCCAAATAATCCAATTGGATATCAATATTACCAGTTTTCTTTTCTTTAGCTAGGAAAACAAATGTGTATTTATATCCTGCATTTAATTCTAGTTTAGCGTTTTCAAATTCGGAACAATTTGTATTTGTCTTGAGGAAAATAACCTGTGCTCTCTTGTTTTGAATGTCCTGACAAGCATCGGAAACATCTGTTTTGAAGATAACAAAATGTAAACTGTCAATCTGTGTTTTACAGTTAACTTTAAGGTCTCCATAATTTTCTGGTTCATAGCAAAACCAAATTGCGTTTTTGGAAACTACCTCATTAGGCAAATATCCATAAAGCTTTGTTTTATCAATGCCTTTTAATCCAGGAAAATTTAGCTTGTAATTGGCATTGACGCTTACAAGAACTTGTCCAAAACAAGAAGAGTAAGTATCTTTTTGAGCAAAGGCTTTAACTGTAATTATGAGTAAAAAGGTAATAAAAACAACGCGTATCACATTCGAAGAAAACGAATTATTCTATTTTTAGTTTCAATTCACCTTTAAAATTTGTTCGAATAATAAGATTCCTAGAATCAAGAAAAAGATCCTTGATAACAATATCTTTTATTTCCCCATTCAAATCGATTCCTCTTGAAATTGTCGAATTGAGTTCTTTATTGATTGTTTTCTTAGCATCAATAATCATTGGTGCTAGTTCAAAATTGGCTTTCTTTTTAATTTCTTCAGTAATTCGGTCATTAAAAAGCCATTTTGCTGACTTCAAAAGTAGATTCTTCGTTTTAACGTCAAATTCAACATCCTCAAGAAAAACACGTTGATTTTCCGCATCAAGTTTAGGGGTTCCAATCAAATATAAATTGCCTTTTTTAGCTCCATCGAATGTCATTTTTAAAACCATTTTAGAATCTTGGGTGCCAAAAACATCCAATCGACGAACAGTTATTTTTTTATTCTTCAGCTCAAACTCATAATCTCTAAATGCCTTATTTACATAGGAGCTCAATGAATCGAATGAGGTTCGAATGTCTAAAATCAGATCCAAGCCTTTTTCTTTTTGGTATTCTTCTAAATTAGGCAGCGACGTTTCAAAAATGTTTGTGGGATTGGTTGAAACAAATGGCGATATTTTTAAATTTAAATCTAGTTTTACTTTCTTGTTTTCAAAGTTTAATTGACTCATTGAAATCGAGTTGGGATTCAGATACAGAAATCCGTATTTATCGATGGAAATTGGTTTATTCAATTCTCTCCAAGTATCATTCAAAATGGTTTCCACATTGATTGATTCAATTTGTTTATCGATATCTTTTTCCAATTTCTGTAATTCTTTTTTTACTTCTTTCTTCAGTTGATCGGTTACATCATATTTAAAAACTGTTATCTCACATGGATCATGAATTTGAAATTTTTTAAGTTCTGTTTTTGATTGAAATTTGTAATTGGAAGCCATTGATATTTCAGTATTGTAACCTACCGTTACTTTTCTCATCGGCTCTCCATTCATACCACAACTCGCATAAATTCTTGGAACCGTGCATGATTCTTTGCCAAATAGACCTATGCATGAAGGACAATAATTTAGTTTGATTTGAAATTTACCATCAACCTCATAGTAAATAGATGAGTTTTTAAAAACAAAGTCGATTGGCTCTCGGTTAAATTTGTAGTCAAAACTAACACCTTCACATTGTTGTTGACTTCCTTCAAATGTTTTAGGTAATGATTTTTCAACATCATTCAATTGACTTTTCAGCCCTATTTCAATGGGAATTCCAATTGTTGAGATTATATCGCCAATTGGAGGAATTGGTTTGAAGCTCTCCGTAGGCGCGACTGGCTCAATTGTTTTGCAACTTTGAATAACTAATAGAATCAGAATAAGGTTTACAAATCGCATAGCTTGAACATAAAAAAAGGCTCCAGAGAGCCTTAAAATTAATTCATTTTCGCAATTAAACCACGGTCGAGGGCATCCAGGAATTCCTCCGTGTAAACATAATGCTCGCCGTGATTGACTTTATTTCCGTGAATACATACTGCAAGATCTTTTGTCATGATTCCAGATTCAACGGTATCAATGCAAACTTGTTCCAATGTTTCACAAAACTTAATTAGTTCTTGATTTTCATCTAATTTACCTCGAAAAGCCAACCCTCTTGTCCATGCAAAAATGGATGCAATAGGATTTGTAGAGGTTTTCTTTCCTGCTTGATGGTCTCTAAAGTGTCTTGTTACAGTTCCATGTGCTGCCTCGGATTCCATTATTTGTCCATCTGGAGTAATAAGAACTGATGTCATCAGTCCCAAAGACCCAAATCCTTGAGCAACCGTATCCGACTGAACATCACCATCGTAGTTTTTACAAGCCCAAACAAAGTTTCCATTCCATTTAAGGGCAGAGGCCACCATATCATCAATTAAACGGTGCTCATATACTATTCCTACAGCTTCAAATTTTGCTTTGAATTCATTTTGATAGATCTCTTCAAAAATGTCTTTGAAACGACCATCGTATTTTTTCAATATTGTATTCTTAGTTGATAAATACAAAGGCCATTTTTTGGAGAGCGCCATATTGAAACAACTTTGAGCAAAACCACGAATTGATTCGTCTGTATTATACATAGCCATTCCAACGCCATCACCCTTGAAATTGTAAACTTCAAATGTTTGAGTTTCTCCGCCATCCTCCGGCGTAAACGTCATGGTCAATTTCCCTTTTCCTTTAAAAACTGCATCTGTCGCTCTGTACTGATCACCAAAAGCATGACGACCAACGATGATTGGTGCTGTCCAGTTTGTTACCAAACGCGGAACGTTTTTCATTACGATTGGTTCACGAAAAACGGTTCCATCCAAAATATTACGAATTGTACCATTTGGTGATTTCCACATGGATTTGAGGTTAAATTCTTTTACTCGGGCTTCATCAGGAGTTATTGTTGCACACTTGATTCCAACCTTATATTTTTTTATCGCTTCAGCAGCTTCAACCGTAATTTGATCATTGGTTTCATCGCGCTTTTCAATCCCTAAATCGTAATATTTGATGTCTAAGTCAAGGTAAGGTAAAATCAATTTGTCCTTGATGAATTTCCAAATGATTCGCGTCATTTCATCGCCATCCAATTCAACTATGGGGTTTGCAACTTTAATTTTGGACATATAAAGAAAATTTATGATCGACAAAAGTAAATATTTTTGTAACATCACTTTGTCTGTCGCAAGCTAATTTGCGTTAAATCATAAATTAAAATCGTGTCACAGCTCCAATTCCATTAAATTCAGTTAATTCTCCTTTGGGTAAAAAAACAACCTCTGCTCCTGAATTCATTGAGGCCTCAATAATTTCATCATAAATGTCATCAACTACACCCGGTTTATTACGTTCTTCTTCAGTTACAAAAGTGATTGTATTGTTGTCAATTCTGGCCGGACGAAAAAGCGTTTCTTCTATGAAAACAGTTCGTATTCGACCTTCAGAAGTGGCTTGCCAAATTTCACTGGCATCAGAAATATATTGTCCTCTAGCTAAAGCTTCCTCCAATTCGTACTTTCGAAGTCTGTTTTTTTCAAATTGTTGAATTCGAACTATTTGCCAGGCATCACGAATAATTTCGTTGGCTTCCATGTATAGTTTATTCCCCTTCATGAAATTAGGAAAAATGGTATCCTTTAGATCCGCGACTTTCAAGTATTCTGCACAATTCATAGCTTGACTACAAAGTAAAATTGGTTTGGGATTGTCATTTCTAATTTCATTTACCGCTTTGTCAATTCGGTTGTAAAATTCAGATAATAAATGTTTTTGCAAATCAGCATTCTTAAGTTCGTTTGCGCTAGTAGAATAAAGGTCACTATTTTCAATTGGAAAAGGACTACCATATTCTTTGATAAGCGTTTCGTCAAATGCTTCGAGTAATCGGGCTTTGTATTCACTAAAAACTAACACGTAGTAATTTGTTTTCATATGTAAAGTTCGAACTAAATCCCTTGTGGCGAAAGAGTTATCAATTACCACGCGATTTTCAACCTGAATAGGCAAATGCATGAATTTCGAAACATTCTCACTAACAAATAAAATCAAACAATCGAGGTTTTTATCGAAATGGATTTGTTCGGCTAAGTCTTTAACGCGCTTGCTCATAAATCGTGCTTTTTCTTCTGATTCGAATTGAAACAAACGACTTTCGGCTTCAGTGACAAGCTTTTTAAGTTGCAATCGATCCAAATCGTATTGTTGTTTATTGCGATGCGTGTTCATGATTATTGTTATACAGCAATCGGAAATAACGTCTTTCAGTTCTTTTAATAAGTGGTTCATATCGTAAAGTTTTGAAAAGTGAAATTAGCCTTCAGATCACCTTACAATATTACATTCGATTGAATCTGATTTATGAAGATTTTATTTGAATGTTCTACTTTTTAATTGCTAATTCTAACGTGATAATTTCGAATTGTTTTTCTCGAACTAAAGTTTAGCCATTCGTAATTATGAGCTATCCGTTTAAAAAATTACCACTCAAAAGCCAAATCGCTCAACCACTTTCCTTGAACACGAAGCGTTTGCTCAATCACATCACGAACGCAGGTTTGACCACCATTAAATGGAGATTGATAATCCACAAATGATTTGATATCGATTACTGCATCTTGCGGACAACTGGAAACACCGACTCGTTTCAAAACCGGAATATCTGGAATGTCATCGCCCATATACAACACTTGTTCGTCTTTTATTGAATGTCGTAACAAAATATCATCGTAGCATATCAATTTGTTATGCGTTCTCAAATGAACTTCTGTAACACCAAGTCCTAAAAGTCTGTCGTGAACTTCGATGGAATGTCCGCCCGTTATGATGAAGATCTTGTATCCCATTTTCGAAGCATACTGAACCGCATAACCATCTTTTGAGTTAAAAGCACGGAAATTGTCATCTTTCATCAAATAGACTTTTCCGTCTGTGAAAACACCATCCACATCAAAAATGAAGGTGCTGATTTGATTTAATTTCTGCTTGTAACTAATCATTTTTATAGGTGTCAAGAATACTTGAAGTAATAACATTATAAATTTCTAAGTGTTTTCCAGAAAGCATCTTTTGATGTTCTTGGATTACACTCAAATCTCCTCTTCGCGCTGGCCCAGTTTGACCTTCATATAAATCAGAATTAAGAAGTTTGTCAAACGTTTCTTTCAATAAAGGCATTAAAAGTTTCCAATTCAATCCTTTTTCTTCCAATTCGGTTTTTGAAACGTAAACTAAATGATTTATGAAATTATTCAGAAAAACGGCTGACAAATGATAGTGTTTACGTTGTTCAGAATCGCAATGTTGAAAACTGAACCCAAGTTTGGAACAAAACGATTCTAATTGCTTTCCAAAATTTAACTCATTAGTTTCCAAAAGTATGGGTATTTCATTGGTTCTTAAATTCTTCCCCTCAGTGAATGTTTGGAACGGATAGAAAACTCCACAATTTGGATGATTAATTCTTTTTAAGTCAATTGCACCGGCTGTGAAAACAACTTTCTGGGTAGGATTAATTTGCTCAACCAAAGTTTTTACTGAGTCATCATTTACTGAAACAACAATTAAATCAGCGTTCAAAAGAGTAAAGTCTTCAACGAATTCACTTTGAACTTGATTGGCGAGTGTCTTTCCAGTTAACTCATTTCTACTCGAAATGCCAGAAATACGAATTCCTTTTTCATGAAATATAGTAGAAAGAACAAACGCAACCTTCCCAGAACCGATGAATGCGACGGATGAAATTTCAGATAAAGGAATCATTTACCGTGACACTGCTTGTATTTCTTTCCGCTTCCACATGGACAAGCATCGTTTCGACCAACTTTCGGATCAGCAATTACTGGTTGCTTTTTTTCTTCTTGAGGAAATGAATTTTCAATCGCTTGCTGATACCCTTGTCGACCTTCAAAACGCGGAGGCTGTGTTGAGGACGTATTTGAATTCGATGAACTGCGTTCATAATTGTTCTGACGATCTTCCTTATTGGTTTGTTTGAATTCTTGTTCGATTGGAATATCAAGTTTCATAAGTAACTCAACAGCTTCCTCGTTCAAACGATTCATCATTCCTTTGAAAAGTTCGTAAGACTCTAATTTATAGATGACTAGCGGATCTTTTTGCTCATAGGTCGCATTATTGACCGCCGAACGTAAATCGTCCATTTCACGCAAATGCTCTTTCCATTCATCATCAATTTTTGCAAGAATAACATTCTTTTCAAACGACTTCGAAATGATTTTCCCTTCAGATTTGTATGCCTCTTCCAAATTGACAATCAATTGCATTTCTTTTCTACCGTCTGTCAATGGGAAAACGATGTTCTTATATTGATGCGACATGGTTTCAAAAACATGCTTGATTTGAGGTAGTCCTTTTACAGCAATTTTATCACATTTACGCTCATATTGGTCGCGCATGGCATGATAGATTTTTTCAGTCAAATCAACTTTTGAAATCGCTTTGAATTCATTTTCATCAACCGGAGATTCAATTCCAATTAAACGGATTAACTCCATTTCAAATTCTTGGAATTCACTATTGGAATAGGTTTGAACAGTCGTTTCACAAAGTTCATAGAACATGTTGTCGATATCTATTGCCAAACGATCACCGAATAATGCGTTTCTTCGTTTCTTGTAAATTGCTCGGCGTTGTGCGTTCATCACGTCATCGTATTCCAACAAACGTTTACGCATTCCGAAATTGTTTTCTTCAACTTTTTTCTGAGCACGCTCAATAGATTTGGAAACCATTCCGGCAGTAATAACTTCGCCTTCTTTCAATCCCATTCGGTCCATCAATTTAGCAATTCGCTCAGAACCAAATTTACGCATCAAATCATCTTCCAATGAAACGAAGAATCGCGAAGAACCTGGATCTCCTTGACGACCAGAACGACCTCTTAACTGACGATCAACACGTCTTGAATCATGACGTTCGGTTCCGATAATCGCCAAACCTCCCGCTTCTTTTACATTAGGTCCAAGTTTTATATCCGTTCCTCGACCTGCCATGTTTGTAGCAATCGTCACTGCACCTGCAAGACCTGCATTCGCAACAATTTCAGCTTCTTTTTGGTGGTATTTCGCGTTCAATACTTGATGCGTAATTTTCTTCATTTGAAGCATTCGACTCAATAATTCGGAAATTTCAACCGTAGTTGTACCAACCAAAACTGGACGTCCGGCTGCAACTAAATCCTCAATTTCTTGAATAACAGCATTGTATTTTTCGCGTGCAGTTTTATAAACGAAGTCATCCAAGTCCTTACGAACAACTGGTTTGTTAGTCGGAACTACAACTACATCTAATTTATATATATCCCAGAATTCGTTCGCTTCCGTTTCCGCAGTTCCAGTCATACCCGCAAGCTTATGGTACATTCGGAAGTAGTTTTGAAGAGTAACTGTAGCATACGTCTGAGTCGCTGCTTCCACCTCTACGTTTTCTTTTGCTTCGATCGCTTGGTGCAAGCCATCCGAATATCTTCTACCTTCTAAAATACGTCCAGTAGATTCATCTACAATTTTCACTTTGCCATCCATAATCACATATTCGACTTCTTTTTCGAAGAGTGTATATGCTTTTAACAATTGATTGATGGAATGAATACGTTCGGATTTGATTGAATATTCACGAACTAATGCGTCTTTTCTTTCCAAATAAACATCTGGCGAAAGATTTTCTTTTTGCAATTTAGCAATTTCTGCACCGATATCTGGCATGATGAAAAATTCGCGATCATCTTTTCCAGAAACTAAATCAATCCCTTGATCCGTAAGTTCGATGGTATTATTTTTCTCATCAATTACAAAGAACAATTCCACATCAATTTTCTTCATGTGTTTACCTTGCTCTTGCATATAAAAGTTCTCTGTTTTTTGCAAATGAACTTTGATTCCCGGCTCAGAAAGGAATTTAATCAAGGCTCTGTTTTTTGGTAAACCTCGATGAGCTCGCAACAAAGCAATTCCTCCTTCTTCCAACAAGCGTTTCGCTTCGTTTTTATCTTCAGGCGGATTGTTGATTGCTGCATTAAGCATTTTCTTAGCATCGTTCAAACACTGTTGAACATATTGTTTTTGTGCGTTTACAACTTTTTCAATACGTGGCTTCAACTCGTGAAATTCGTGCTCATCCCCTTTTGGTGTTGGTCCGGAAATAATTAATGGCGTTCGGGCATCATCAATTAAAACCGAATCGACCTCATCGACAATCGCGAAATGATGTTTACGTTGAACCAAATCATCTACGTGACCGGCCATATTATCTCGCAAGTAGTCGAAACCAAATTCATTATTAGTTCCAAAGGTAATATCAGCCAAATAAGCGTTTCTTCGTTCCAATGAATTTGGACGATGTTTATCAATACAATCCACACTCAATCCGTGGAATTGATACAAAGGCCCCATCCATTCCGAGTCACGTTTTGCAAGATAATCGTTAACCGTAACTACGTGAACCCCTTTTCCTGCAAGTGCGTTCAAATAAACAGGAAGCGTTGCAACCAAAGTTTTACCTTCACCCGTTTGCATTTCAGCGATATTTCCTTTGTGAAGCACAGCACCTCCCATCAACTGAACATCGTAATGAACCATGTTCCATTGGATTTTTGTACCAGCTGCAGTCCATTCGTTATGCCAAATTGCCTGACTTCCATCGATTGTAATTCCATCTTTCTTCGCAGCTAATTCGCGATCAAAATCTTGTGCTTCAACTACTAATTTTCCATTGTTCGACCAACGAAATGCAGTCTCCTTCATTACAGCAAAAGCCTCTGGTAAAATTTTCAGTAGCGATTCTTCAATTTGCTCATCGATCCGTTTTTCCAAACGTTCAACCTGATCGAAAAGATCTTCTTTTTCCTCAATCGGAGTATTTAAATCTTCCGCTTTCGCACGAAGTTCAATAAGTTCTTCTTCTAACGCTTGTTTCTCTTCTAAAACAATCCTTTTGAATTCATTTGTTTTTGACCTCAAGTCATTATCTGACAATGATTTAATTGATTCCAAAGCAGCCGTTGCTTGTTCTACATATGGCCAGTATAATTTTTTATCCTTTGAGCTTTTATCTCCAAAAATCTTTTTTAAAATATCACCAATCATGGACTTTTTTTTTGCGAATGCCAAAGTTAACGATTTAAGTCAATTGAATTAAAGAATTAAGTTACTTGATGTTAAAAAGTATGGTAGTAATTGATTTACGCATTCGAACATCTGTTTTTAGATTAAACCTATCTTTGCACCATGCACGAAATGATTTTGATTTTAGATTTTGGTTCGCAATATACCCAGCTGATTGCGAGAAGGATACGTGAGTTAAATGTTTATTGTGAAATACATCCTTGGAATAAAATTCCCGAGTTAACTCCTAATATTAAAGGTGTAATTCTTTCTGGAAGTCCTTTTTCAGTAAGAGATTCAGCTTCTCCTAGACCAAATTTAGATCAAATCAAAGGAAAATTACCTCTTTTAGGTGTTTGTTTTGGAGCACAATATCTAGCCCATCATTTTGGAGGTGAAGTTCTTCCATCGACTATTCGCGAATATGGAAGAGCACATCTCACGCAAGTTGACAGTGGCAACATTTTAACCAAAGGAATGACCCGAGGCTCCCAAGTATGGATGTCGCATGGAGATACGATTAAAATTGTACCTGAAAATTATAAAATCATTGCAAGCACGGAAGATGTTGAAGTCGCAGGATATGAAATCGAAGGGGAAACAACTTTTGGAATTCAGTTTCATCCTGAAGTTTACCATTCAACAGAAGGAAAAATATTATTAAAAAACTTCATTGTTAATATCTGTAATTGTTCGTGCGATTGGACACCCGATTCTTTCGTGGAAGAAACTACTCAAAAATTGCGTGCTCAACTTGGAAATGACAAAGTAATTCTTGGTCTTTCAGGAGGAGTTGATTCATCCGTGGCGGCAGTTTTGTTGCACAAAGCAATTGGGTCCAACTTGTATTGCATTTTCGTTGACAATGGCTTGCTTCGAAAGAACGAATTCGCTTCGGTTTTAGAATCCTACCAAGGAATGGGTTTAAACGTAAAAGGGGTGGATGCCTCTGAAAAGTTTTATTCAGCACTCAATGGCATTACCGATCCAGAATTAAAAAGAAAAGCAATCGGAAAAGTATTTGTAGATGTTTTTGACGAGGAATCTAAAAAAGTGGAAGGCGCGAAATGGCTCGGACAAGGAACCATCTATCCAGATGTCATTGAATCTGTTTCGGCAACTGGTGGACCGTCACAAACCATAAAATCGCACCACAATGTTGGTGGACTTCCTGATTACATGCAATTGCAAGTGGTGGAACCACTTCGATTACTTTTCAAAGATGAAGTTCGGAGAATTGGACAATCCTTAAATATTGATTCGCGTATATTAGGTAGACATCCATTTCCAGGTCCGGGACTTGGAATTCGCATTCTAGGAGAAGTGACTTCAGAAAAGGTTCGAATTTTGCAGGAAGTGGATTCGATTTTTATTGAAGGTTTGAAAGAGGATAAACTATACGACCAAGTTTGGCAAGCAGGAGCAATTTTTCTTCCAATTCAATCTGTTGGTGTGATGGGAGATGAACGCACGTATGAAAATGCCGTTGCACTTAGGGCAGTAACTTCGACAGACGGAATGACTGCTGATTGGTGTCATTTGCCTTATGAGTTTTTGGCCAAGATATCAAATCGAATTATCAATCAAGTGAAAGGAATTAATCGGGTGACGTATGATATCAGTTCGAAGCCGCCTGCAACGATTGAATGGGAATAACCGTATGCTGCGCATAATATTCATAATTTGTGTTCTTTGTATTTGTGAGACGCTATTTTCTCAGAAATACGCCCCGGTTATTGTCTCGAATGGGCTGAAATTCTACCAACATACTATTTCGGAGGGAAATACACTTTTTGGGTTGCAGCAAATGTATGCGTGTCCGGTAGAGGAAATTTTGAATGCGAATCCTGGAATTGAACGCGGATTAACGGAAGGTCAGTTGCTACAAATACCCGTTATTACAAAAACAATAATGCATACGGTTGAGAAAGGAGAAACACTTTTTTCGTTGTCTAGAATGTATTATGTCGCTGTTGATTCAATTGCTTCAAAAAATCCCGGTACAGAAGCTGGAATAAAAATTGGTCAAAGGCTAAAAATAGTGAATGCGACACCCAGAATTCAAATTGATTTACCTAGTGTGTCACAAGATGAAGCAGGTCGAACGATTCCTGCTCCAAGTGATTCTGTTCGGGAAAAATTCATTGTTTCCTTTCACGATTCCATTATTTCACATGTCGTTTTAGCAAATGAAACGATGTCCTCGATATCCAAACGTTTTATGGTTCCTCAGGAGGATTTATTGACGTTAAATAACCTCAGAAGTTCTAAAATTTCACCTGGACAAATCATCCGAATTAAATTAAAAAAAGAAAACATAAGCGCGGTACCAATAAGATCCGTTCCCTCGCCATCTGATTCAAAAAAAGACAGTATTCCAATCTTTAAATCAAAAGAAGCATACAAAGTAGCGATGTTTTTACCATTTAATCTTGATTCTACTGAAACTTTAAATAAAGGAATGTCTGCAGCTGCTTGGGAATATTACATGGGGGCAAGAATGGCATTTGACTCACTTGAGAAAATTGGGTTAAAAGGAGAAGTATATGTTTATGACTATCAATCTCGAAAGGAAACCATTGATCAACAATTAGCGAGACCTGAAATGAAGAAAATGGATTTGATATTTGCGCCATTTCAATCCAAGGAAGCTGAAAAAGTTGCCATTTGGTCGAAGACGAATAAGGTTCGTGTTGTCTTTCCAGTTTCTGTTCCAAGTTCATATTTGATTGAAAACAACTATGCTTATGCTCTTACACCAACAAATGAGACTTTGGTCCAAATTCTCGCTGAAAATGTCTATCAAAATCATGATAATCAACAAATTATCCTCATAAAAAGTGAAAAGCAAGAGGATCAAATTCTGTATAATTCTTTCTTAAAATCCTTTAGAGAATTGCCTTCCAAATCAACACGCCCCCGAATTATCGAGGCAACTTGGAACGACTATAAAAAGTACGAAAAACTTGGCTCTAACATATTCCTTATTTTCCTTTCAACAGAAAAGGAAAAAGTGATATCGCTATTGGGTTCTGTCATGAACAAGGAAAATGTAACTTTATTCGGCTTAAAGGAATGGACTGAATTTAAAGAGGTAAATGCAGAGATAAAAAACAAGTTTGCCTTCTACTATGCAAGTCCCTCTTATTTTTCATACAAGGATCCAACAATCATTCCTTTTCATAAGCAGTTCAGAAGCAAATACGGTGCTGATTTAACGAAGGTTGCTTGCTTGGGGTATGACGCAACAATGCATACTGCATCTTATTTGTTACTTGGTAAAAAATCGAATCAAGGTCTTATTTCCGGTTACGATTTCGTGCAATCTGACTCGAAAAATGGCTATCAAAATAAAAAAGGATTTACACTGAAGTTTGAGGAATTTGAATCAAAAAAGGTTGAATGGAAAAGGAAGTAATCGAATCGCGTTTTCGGGATTTACAATTGCACATTTGCAACGAACTTGAAAAAATTGATGGCTTAAGCAAATTCCAAGAAGATGCTTGGAATAGAACAGAAGGTGGTGGCGGATTTACACGAACAATTGTAAATGGCAACATTCTTGAAAAAGGTGGCGTTGCATTCTCAGCTGTTTATGGTGATGTTTCAGATGCGATGCGCAAACAATTGGGACTTGAAGGCGATTCTTTTTTTGCAACAGGAGTTTCCATCGTTTTACACCCAAAACATCCGAGACATCCGATTATCCACATGAATGTTCGTTATTTTGAATTAAATTCAGGTAAATATTGGTTTGGTGGTGGAATCGACTTGACTCCACATTATGTGAATCAGGAAGCTGCTGTGCTTTTTCATCAAGGACTCAAACAAAAATGCGATGCTTTCCATTCAGATTTCTATTCTAAATTCAAGCCGTGGGCAGATGAGTACTTCTCGCTCCCACATCGAAATGAAACGCGCGGAATAGGTGGTATTTTCTTTGATCACCAAGATGAAAACTGTGGAATTTCAAAAGAAAATCTTTTTCAGTTTTGCGTCGAGTTAGGCGAGCTTTTTCCTATTCTTTACAAACAACAAATTGATTTTAAACCAGTTTCTGAGCCAAAACCTCGCGAAAAACAATGGCAACTAACAAGAAGAGGCCGTTATGTAGAGTTTAACCTTCTCCATGACCGAGGAACTAAGTTCGGCATCTATTCAGGCGGGCGAACCGAATCAATTTTGATGAGCATGCCACCTCTTGCGGAATGGACCTATAATTTGCAACTCGAAAAAGATTCCGAAGAACAACAAACACTCGATTTTTTGAGTTCATTTCACGATTGGTTGAACTAGTTGTTTACTAACTGAAGTAACAAGATCTTCTGAAATTTATTGAAATAGTTTTTAATCCAGTTACACTTACTTTATTTTTGAAAAGTTTTTTTTCGCGCTTGCTTTTCTCATCATAGTTGCGGCAATCACTAAACGAATAACAAAACGAAAATGAAATCACCAGAATTTAAATTATTTAACAGATTTTCGATTTTGTTTTTTCCTAATTTTGAAACGAATAATATAGTACACACTAAAAAAAAGAATTATGGCATTTGAATTACCAAAACTGGCTTACGCATACGATGCATTGGAGCCCTATATAGACGCTCGAACAATGGAAATCCATTATTCAAAACACCACCAAGCGTACATTACAAATCTTAATAATGCAATTGCAGGAACAGATTTGGAAGGAAAAACAATCGAAGAAATTTTGAAAGTTTGCAAGGACAAACCAGCTGTCCGCAACAATGGCGGTGGATATTGGAATCACAACTTATTTTGGGAAATTATGAGTCCTAACGGTGGAGGAGCTCCAACGGGAGAGTTGGCAACAGCAATCAATGAAGCTTTCGGAGATTTTGAAACATTTAAGGATCATTTCGCAAAAGCGGGTGTTACTCGCTTTGGATCCGGATGGGCTTGGCTTTGCGTAACGGATGGTAAGTTAGAAATTTGTTCTACGGCGAATCAAGACAATCCATTGATGGGTGAAGGTTGCACTGGAACCCCAATTCTAGCCTTGGATGTTTGGGAGCATGCCTATTACCTGCATTATCAAAATCGTCGTCCGGATTATATTGCAGCATTCTTCAATGTTGTTGATTGGAACGTGGTTGCATCGAAATATCATGCAGCGAAATAATTAATATTCGTTTAATTTTTGAGAAGACTGTCATAAAATGGCAGTCTTTTTTTTAATCTAATGTTTGAATCGCGTTTAATTGACAAAGAGAAAAGCGGACTTTTATTCCTATATTTGAGTTTCAATGGGTACATATGATGTCAAAAATTTCATTTTTTGTTTTTTATTCTTTTTTCAGCATAGTTGGTTTTAGTCAATTTTCACCGAAAGATTTTTTAGGTTATGAAATTGGAGAGAAATTCACCCGACATCACGAGGTTGTAAGTTATTTTCAAGCCTTAGAAAAGGCTTTTCAATCGAATCTGAAAGTTGAAAAATACGGTAAGACTTACGAAAATCGCGACTTGATTCTTGCCTACATTGGCACTTCTGAAAATCTTCAAAAGTTGGAGCAAATTCGAACAAACCATGTGAATTTGGATAAGAATGAAAATGTGGCAATTGTTTGGTTGAGTTATAACGTTCATGGAAATGAGTCCTCAGGTACAGAGGCAGCGATGGAAACGGCCTTTCGACTATTGACGGATAAAAAACAGTTGCTAAAAAACACTGTGGTTATTATGGATCCCTGTTTGAATCCGGATGGGCGAGAGCGTTATGTCAATTTTTTTTATCAATATGGAAATCGAATTCCTGATGTAAAAAAGTTCAGCGCTGAGCATAACGAACCTTGGCCAAGTGGAAGACCAAATCATTATTTGTTTGATTTAAACAGAGATTGGGCTTGGATGACGCAAATTGAGACTCAACAACGATTGCTCAAATTTAACAATTGGTTGCCACATGTACATGTTGATTTTCATGAACAAGCCATCGATGAGCCTTATTATTTTCCACCTGCTGCAGAGCCCTATCATCAGGTTATTACCAAGTGGCAGCGTGAGTTTCAAAAGGATATTGGTAAAAAACATGCATCTGAATTCGATAAGAATAACTGGCTTTATTTTTCCAAAGAAGTGTTCGATTTGCTCTACCCAAGTTATGGAGATACGTACCCAATGTATAGCGGTTCTATAGGTATGACCTATGAGCAGGGGGGAAGTGGAAGAGCAGGTTTGTCAGTGCTCACAAAGGTTGGTGATACGTTGGAATTGAAAGATCGCGTTTTGCATCACGTCACAACAGGTCTTTCAACTGTTGAGTTAAGTTCTGACAAAGCGGATAAATTGATTAATGAATATCGGAATTTTAGGAAAGACAACAAGTTTAAGTATAAAACTTATGTTCTTTCTGGAAATCCAGAGCTATTAGACCCTTTAATTAATCAACTCCAAATCAATGGGATCAATTTAGAAACTGCACCCGAAAATACAGGAGTAAAGGCTTATAATTATCAGACGGGTAAAGTAGAAAATTATTCAATAAAAAAAGGTGACATCTTAGTATCAGTTGACCAAGAAAAAGGAACTTTGGTAACTGTATTACTCGAGCCAAAAACACAACTTAGTGATTCACTGACATATGACATTACCGCTTGGAATTTACCATTCGCTTATGGGATTGATGCTTATGCTTCCGAAAGTAAAATAAATGGAAAACTTTTTACAATTAAGGATCCGATAAAAAATGAAATTCAACACAATTGTTATGCGTATTTGGTAAGATGGAATTCTTTGAAATCGGCAAAATTTCTAGCCGAATTGCAATCTGAAGGAATTAAAGCTTCATACCACGATCAATCGTTTAAATTGAATGGTCAAACCTTTGAGCCAGGAACGCTCATAATTAACCGAGGAGAGAATCAACTGGCTGATTTTGATCAAAAAGTAATAAAAATTGCTAATTCGCATCAAGTTCAACTCTCATTTACGGCAACAGGTTATGTCGATGAAGGACTCGATTTTGGATCAAGTCATGTCAAACCAATTTTACAAAAGAAAGTTGGTTTAATGATGGGTGATAATGCATCATCGTTATCGGTTGGTGAAGTTTGGCACTTTTTCGAACAACAATTAAAAGCTAAAATCCACCTAATTTGGGAAAATGATTTGGAATCTGCTTTGGATGAAATCAATACCTTGGTTATTCCGGAAGGAAGCTATCAATTAACGAATAATGAATCACTTAAAAAGTGGATTGAAGCAGGTGGAAATCTTATTGTATTAGGTGCTGCAGCCTCCAGTTTTACTTCTGCTGAATTCGATTATTTTGGAATTAAAAGCAAGGAAAATTCCGATACAACGGCCAAGGACCTGAACTACGGCTCCGTTGAAAGAAATGAAATAAGCAAAGCTATAATTGGTGCGGTTTATAAATGTGAGTTAGATAAAACGCATCCTTTGAATTTTGGATTTAATCGCTATGAAACACTCCGACAAAGTGCTGAAACCTATAGTATGTCCGAAGGAATGAAGCTTGTGCGACTTGAAAAAAAACCGAAGGCTTTGAACGGATTTGTTGGAAGTGAAGTGAATGATAAACAATCGGAAGCAATTATTGCGGGGGTTCAAGAAATTGGCTCAGGTCAAGTCGTTTATTTGATTGATAATCCTTTATTTCGTGGATTTTGGGAAAGAGGAAAGTTGCTTTTTTCCAATGCTGTTTTTTTGATAGGTAATTAAATTGTTGAAATTCAACTATGCGAATTATTCATTATTGTCTATACTTTTTTCTTTTTCTTATTAGTTGCGAGGAAGGCTCAACATCAAACAATAAGGAAGATCTGTCAACTGGTTCAGAAAAAAATAATTGGACTCAAGGACTGAACGACCTCAAAAATGAGGCCTTGGAAAAAGGAAGAAACTTGAGTAAGCAGGTCAAAGAAAAATGGAGTAAAATTGAAATTAATGGTTTTTCTGTTGACGATGATATTAAGATGGGGAAACAGCTCTATGATGAGATTAATTCTTCGCCCGATTATAAAATTGTTTCAAAGGAGACCAATCCTAAATTATATGAATACATAGAAAACATCAAGCAAACCATTTTGACGAATGGTGATTTTCGATACAAGGACAAGTTTAATTGGAAAATTACAATTTTGAACGATGACAAGACTATCAATGCTTTTTGTGCTCCGGGTGGATATATTTTTATATACACTGGGATTTTAAGATATCTAGATAATGAAGCGGAGTTTGCGGGAGTTTTGGCACATGAAATGGGGCATGCCGAGCGTAGGCATGGAACTCGCCAAATGACAAAAACGTATGGAATTCAAATTTTGTTAGATTTCATTTTACAAGGAGAGAACAGTGATAATTTTAAACAGGTAATAGGTGGATTACTTTCTTTGCGCTATTCGCGGTCTTATGAAAGAGAGGCCGACGAATGTTCTGTTAATTATTTATGCTCTACTTCTTACAAATCAGATGGTGCAGCGGGATTTTTCGAGAAGATTATGAAGGAAGAAGGAGCGAAATCTGAGGAAATATTGAGCACTCATCCCGATCCCTCTGAGCGAATTAATAATTTTCGTACTTTAAAAAAAGAGTTGAATTGTCAGGGAAATCAGAATTTTGAAGAACGCTATCGAACAATTAAAAAACTGAGAATAAAGTAGTTGTCTATTGACCTTTTCCGATCAAAAATACTGTTGGGCTTTTAGATAAATCGTATGCTTTTTCTCGCCAATCTTTGACTGAAAGAGTGGTAATTCTCGAATTTATCAGCGTTAAATTAGAAGCGATACACAGTTCTGTCGAGTCACTTAATTCATTTAAAAGATCCTCTAAAACATGCATGTTTCGAAAAGGAGTATCCATAAAAATATGGGTTGTACCTGTTCTTCTACAATCCATTTCGAAATCTTTTAACTTACGAACTCGGTCTTTTCGATCTTTTGGTAAATATCCATGAAATGAAAATTGCTGCCCGGAAAAGCCACTTCCCATAAGTGCCAAAAGAAACGAAGAAGGTCCAATCATTGGTACAACCTCGATTCCTTGCGAATGCGCTAAATTGACAAGTTCCGCCCCTGGATCTGCAACTCCTGGACACCCAGCCTCAGAAATTACGCCAACGTGTTCACCTTGAGTTAATTTGAGCAATACTTCCATGAGTGTTTTTTCACCAGAATGTTTATTCAGTGAAAAAAAAACACTTTCATCTATCGGAAATTCACGATCCATTTTACGAAGCAGGCGGCGAGCTGACTTTATTTCTTCCACAACGAAAAACCTCAAATCCTTAACAACATTGATAACATCAACAGGAATTAAATCTGTGATTGTTTCACCTCCTAATGTATTTGGAACTAAATATAATTTACCGGATTTCGCCATTTTGTATTTTTTCAATGATTACATCTGTTACTTCATCCAATAAATTGTAAACCTCCATAAAGTCGTTCATTGAGCCATAATAGGGATCAGGAACTTTCAAAGATTCATTTGGGTAAAGCTCTTTTAGAATTAATTTGACTTTTTGTTGTTCGATGCTACTTGTTGTCAGCTTATTCACATTCGACAAATTGGATTCATCCATTACATAAATCAGGTCAAAATCCTGAAAGTCTTTTTTTGAAAATTGTCTTGCGCGTAGGTTTTGAATTTCCGTTCCGCGAGAATTTGCCGTTTCAATCATGCGATGATCTGGCGGAGATCCTATGTGATAATTTGCCGTTCCTGCGGAATCCACAAAAACATTCAAATTGTGTTCTTTAACTTTTCGACGCAATAAACCGTCGGCCATTGGTGAACGACAAATATTTCCTAAACACACCATTAAAATGCGTAGGTCGTAGTTTTTTGAATTCAAAATGAATTATTGAATTGTCAATTTCTTCTCCAATTCCTCAATGTAATGGCGGAATTGTTTGTCTGTCTCCGAAAGATTAACCACAGTTCGACAAGCGTGAAGAACCGTAGCATGATCTTTTCCTCCACAATGTGCTCCAATGTTTGCCAACGAAGATTTGGTCATCTTTTTAGAGAAATACATGGAGATTTGTCTTGCTTGAACAACTTCTCGCTTTCGCGTCTTGGACTTAAGCATTTCAATCGGCAGATCAAAGTAATCACAAACCACTTTTTGAATGTATTCAATTGAAACTTCTCTGGCTGTGCTACGAACGAACTTGTCAACCATTTGCTTCGCAAGTTCAAGCGTTATAGCTTTTTTATTAAGAGAAGCTTGAGCTAGTAAAGTATTTAGAGCACCTTCGATTTCGCGAACGTTTGTATTTATCGAGTAAGCTAAGTATTCAACAACATCTTTTGGTAGTTCAATACCGCTGCCATACATTTTCTTTTCTAGGATTGCAATACGCGTTTCCAGATCAGGCGTACCCAAATCTGCAGACAATCCCCACTTGAATCGAGAAAGAAGTCGTTGTTCCATTCCTTGCATTTCAACAGGAGCTTTATCGGAAGTCAAGATAATTTGTTTTCCATTTTGATGTAGGTGATTGAAAATGCTAAAGAAAACATCTTGTGTACGTTCTTTACCCGCGAAGAATTGCACATCATCGATGATTAATACATCAATCATTTGATAGAAATGAACGAAATCATTGGTAGTTTGATTTTTTATTGCATCAATAAATTGGTGTGCGAATTTCTCAGATTGAACGTAAAGAACCGTTTTATTTGGGAAGTTATCTTTAATTGCAATTCCAATCGCGTGTGCCAAATGCGTTTTCCCCAATCCAACACCACCATATATAAGAAGTGGATTAAAGGCTGTTCCACCTGGCTTATTTGCAACAGCATATCCCGATGCTCTCGCCAAACGATTACATTCACCTTCAACGAAATTATCAAAAGTAAAAGATGGAATCAAATTCGACTCAATGTTAACTTTCTTCAGCCCTGGAATCACAAAAGGATTCCGAATTTGCTTTTCAGTTACATTAATCGGCATGTTTACCGGTGAGTTTTTGAGCGAATTCGTATTGTGAGCTGGGATTTTTACTGTATACGGATTTGAATTCTTGGAATTATTTTCCATAACAATGCTATATTCAAGACTTCCATCTTGACCTAGTTCCTTTTTCACTACTTTTCGAAGTAACGTAATATAATGTTCTTCTAACCACTCGTAAAAGAAATGCGAAGGAACCTGAATTGTTAAAATGCTATTTTCCAACTTGACAGGAACAATTGGCATGAACCAAGTTTTAAATGCTTGAAGAGGAACATTGTCCTTTATAACTTTCAAACAAGATTCCCAAGCGCCTTCGTGACTTTTACTCATTGTATATTCTTTAATTCATTAATTATTTTAATCGCATTAAACTGAAAAAAACCAGTAAAAACGTTGTTTTGAAAAAAGGAGTACAAATGTTTGTATAAAAAAGTTAAAAAAAAAGTGTTTTACCTATTGACTTTTTAAAATCTTTTACTTGTATCAAATTTTGTTATTAAAATGTTCTCCCTTAATGACAAGGTTTAAATGTAGCTATTTATTTATTAATTTTCGAAATTATTTTGAAATAAATGAATTTGGATATTCAATATTCGCATACCTGTCAATTGAGAGTTAGATATGGAGAAACGGATCGTATGGGATACTGTTATTATGGAAATTATGCTGAGTTTTTGGAGGTTGGAAGGGTAGAGGCGATTCGTTCAAAAGGAATTACCTATAAAAAGTTAGAGGACGAAGGTATTATGCTACCTGTTTCTGAATTTCAAATAAAATATTTAGCTCCGGCATTCTATGATGATTTATTGAATATTGTAACGTGCATTACTCATTTAAAGGGCTCAAGATTGTATTTTACCTACCAAATATACAATCAGGAAAATAAGAAATTGATAGAAGCTTCAACTGCATTGGTTTTTGTTAAAGCGGAGACGATGAAACCAACCTATGCTCCTGATTCATTCATAAATAAATTCCTATGATAGTAAATTCAAAAGAAGGAAATTTTCTTTTTGAAGAATTCAATTCTCCTTTCCTTTTAAAATTCTTTTCCCATCGAAATGGGGAAACAAGAATTGGAGATTTTAACTTAAATAAAACAAATACTCGTTTTGTCATTTTGGGGATTCAAGAAAGCGTTGGTCCTATGGCAAACAATGGTTTACCAGGAGCAGAGAACGCATTTGAATCATTTTTACGTGTATTCTTAAATTCTCAAGTTTACGAAGGATTTAATATCGATGAGATTTCAATTTTGGGATCTGTTAAACACGTTTCTTCTTTCGTTTCCGTTGAAAAGGCATCAGAACAAGTTGCTGAATTGGATGAATTTATAATCGAACTTTTAGGCAACTATGTTTCTGAGTTCCAAATTCCCATTGTTATAGGTGGCGGTCACAACAATGCATTTCCTTTAATTAAGTGGAGTTCAAAAGAAAAGGTAGTTAATGTCTTGAATTTGGATCCACATGCGGATTGTCGCGAAACAGATCGAAGACATAGCGGTAATTCATTTTCGTATGCAATTAAACAAGGTTTGTTAAATGAATATGCCGTATTAGGTCTCCATGAAGCATTTAATAATTCGTTTATTAGAAATTTCTTAATTGAACGAAAAATCAAGCATTCGTATTATGAGGATTACCTCATTGGAAACCGAAATTTAATTGAAGATGCCTCCGAAATAATTGAATCTTGGAATTTGAACAAACAGCGAATTGGCTTTGAAATCGATATGGATTGTATAGCAAATATGCCCAGTTCAGCGTATAGTCCTTCCGGCTGGAGTTTGGATGAGGTTAGAGCCTATTTAATGCGAATCATACCGAAAGTTAAGCAATTGGCCTACATTCATTTGCCCGAGGCGGCGCCAAATAATGAACTTGAGAAAAAATTAGTAGGAAAGGCGTTGTCATATCTGGTTCGAGACATTGTTAATCGGGCTATTTGATTTTGTTTTTCTCTGAATTTTTTAGTACATTTAGAGAAATCAATTTATGCTCAATAAAATTTCCTTGATTCGAGATTTTTTCCCATTTCGACTAATTCAGTCGCAACTGAAATATAATTTTTTCGGATTAATTTATTGGGTCATTCTTTTTTTGATTGTTTCGGAATCATTTGGTTATGCTTTCGGAGTGCCGCTTCTCTTTTTTTCGCCCGAATATTTAGGCAAGGTTAGCTATTTAAGCTTTTTATTTCTTGGATTTAGTGTTGGTGGTTTTGTAATGGCATTTAATGTTTACAGTTATACGAAAATTGGTCCGAGATTTCCTTTTTTAATTGTCGTCTCAACACCTTTCTTTCGATTTTGCATTAATAATTCCTTGATTCCAATTGTATTTATCATTTTTTACCTCTTGAAAATGATGAACTTCCATTTAAGTGAAGAGCTTGCGGATTTCTCACAGGTCGTTCTTTATTCAGTATCTTTTATACTTGGTTTTATAATTTTTATTATACTTTCTATTTTTTACTTTTTTCCATTACGGAGAAACAAGGACCAAGAAGATGAAGAGGAA
The DNA here is from genome assembly GCA_964534395.1 of uncultured Lishizhenia sp. Classification (GTDB taxonomy): domain Bacteria; phylum Bacteroidota; class Bacteroidia; order Flavobacteriales_D; family Crocinitomicaceae; genus UBA952. The sequence continues at coordinate 13,639 of CAZHOW010000003.1, read as the reverse complement.
GAAAGCTCTCAAAATCCAGTTTCATCTGTTGCTGTTAAAGGTGCTAAATGGTATAATTATTTCCGATCAGAATCAAAAAGACCAATTTATTACATTGGAAGAAAATTCATGATTTACAAGAGCAGAAGCATTCAACATTTGGACCAAGAAACAATTGAACAAGTTTATGGCCAGAATCGAATTAGCGCTTTCATTTTTGAAGCAATTACCTTGATTGCTTTTTTGGGAATGGGTTTTTTCAGAAACTACTCGTTTTTCGAAATGCCTGCTGCTGTTAGTATTGTGACCCTCCTAACCATTATTTCCATGTTGTTTAGTGCCCTGATTTCTTGGTTTCATCGTTGGGCGTATCCGATAATTTTTGGATTTTTAATTGGTATGTCATATTTGAGCACAGTAACCCCATTCTTTAAATACACCAGTTATGCTATTGGCCTTGATTATCAAAAGAATAAAAGAACGGAATATACGGTAGAAAATATTTCGAAAAATGGGTTGGATTCAGTTGATTTGACTAATTCTAAACTTGGAATTTATCAAATGTTGGAAAATTGGAAAAATAATCAACAAACAAAGAAGCCAAAATTGATTATTCTAAATACCTCTGGTGGTGGCTCTCGAAGCGCATTGTGGACGATGGTTGTCCTTGGAAATTGTGATAAAGTCCTTCAAAACAAGTTGTCAAATCGACTTCAACTAATTGCTGGTGCTTCGGGTGGAATGGTTGGTGCAGCTTATTATCGCGAATTGATTTTAAGAGAAAAAACAAATCAGATTTCATCGAAATTTAACAAGGAATATCAAGCAAATATTTCCAAAGATTTACTTAATAAACTTGCCTTTTCCGCTTCTACAAATGATTTGTTGATTCGATATAAAAGCATAGATTATAACAATCACTCATACACTTTAGAACGAGGAGCTGCTTTTGAGGCGCACTTGCATCAAAACCTTAATAACTTTTTGGAGCATCCTCTTGGTTATTACCAATCTTTCGAGCAAAAAGGGCAGATTCCACTTATGATATTTAGCCCTACAATTATTAATGATGGTCGTCGCTTGTTGATTTCATCTCATAATCTCAGCTATGTGGTTAGTAAAAGAAATGGAAATTCGGTGTTTGAAAATATTGATTATCAGACTTTTTTTAAGGGAAATGCCCCGAATTCTATTCGATTTTCAAGTGTACTTCGTGCAAGTGCCACTTTTCCACTTGTAATGCCAATGATTACAATGCCAACCAAACCAGAAATTCAATTGATGGATGCAGGAATTCGGGATAATTATGGTGGGAAAGTCACCATTGATTATTTGTTCGCAATGAGCGATTGGATTAAGAAAAACACTTCAGGTGTAGTAATTATTGAAACACGCGATACAAAGCGAATATTGAACGATGAGTCATACAATGACATTTCACTTTTAGACAAAATCACTCTTCCTTTTGGAAACATGATTACTAATTTTACGCGAACGCAAGACTTTGACCAAGAACAATTAATGAAGTTGTGTTCGAAGAGTTTCGATTTTCCGGTGGATGTAGTAACATTCAACTTGCGTGAACGCACGAAAGATCGCATTTCCTTATCATGGCATTTGACGAAACGAGAAAAGCGAAAAATAGCAAAAGCGTTTTATAGTGATGAGAATCAAGCCATGTTGGCTAAACTTGAGGAATTACTTTTTAGTAATTGAAACGTTATCAAGACTAACTACATAATCGACTTGACAATCTGCGGGAGACATCGCTCTACTTACGTTGAGGTTAAAATTAAGGCGAAGTCCTTCCTTTTTAAATTTATCATCTAATTCTATTGGATAGATTTTCTTTCCGATATAGTACGATAAATTAGATACGAAACAATTGGAAATCTCAATGTAAAAAGGACATCCATTATTATCCAAACGAACGGTTCCAGTGTAAATGGTTGTTTCATTGCTTTGATCGTTATTCTGATTTTTAGCACTTCTACAAGAACAAATTAACAGTAGAAATAGAATAAGTTTATACATGTTAGCTTTTTTCAAATATAACAAAAAAAGAGGCCCGAAAGCCTCTTTTCAAATCAACCTGTAGCAAAGTTAATTTAGATCCTGACTGATAATAACGTAAGATGTTTCTATTTGGTTACATTTCAGAATTAACATTTTGACATTGATAAAGATTTTTTTTCGGCAAAAATCAAAATAAAGCTTAAAATATATTTGTTTCGTGATTCAGGTTAATACGTCTATAGAAGCTTTAGTAAAATTGATTGATGACCCAGATGAAAACGTTTTTGGGCATGTAAAGGATCAATTACTGAAATGCGGTATTGAGGCTATTCCTTATTTAGAGCATTCCTGGGAATTTGATTATTACGGTTTGATTTTTCAAACACGCGTTGAGCAAATCATTCAAGAAATTCAATTTGAAGAAACGAAGAATCAACTTACAAATTGGGTGAATTCTTATGAAAAAGATTTGTTGGAAGGAGCAATTATTGTTGCGCGTTTTCAATATCCGAATCTAGATGACCAAAACATTCGAGATACGATTCAAGCTATCCGAAGAGATATTTGGCTAGAAATTAATGACAATCAAACTGCGTTTGAACAAGTAAAGATTTTCAATAAGATATTTTTTGGACACTATCAATTTCAAGGAGATGCCAAGAATTTCCATTCGCCAGTAAACTCATACATAAATACTGTCCTCGAAAGTAAAAAAGGAAATCCACTAAGTCTGTGTTTAATTTACAGTGTCATTGCCCAATCTCTTGACCTTCCGGTATATGGCGTGAATCTTCCAAACCATTTTGTTTTGGCTTGCATGGACTCAAATCATTCCAATTACTTAATTAATCAACAAAATGAATACGGTGTTTTGTTTTATATCAATGCATTCTCAAGAGGAAGCATATTTGATGTGAATGAGATTAAGGACTTTTTATCAAAATATGACTTGCCAGCCAATCGAGAGTACTTTGAACCTTGTTCTAACTCAGCAGTAATAAAGCGAATGTTAACTAATTTAATTGCCTCGTTTCAACAAATTGGCAACGCTGAAAAAGTTGATCAATTGAAACAGTTGAGATCAATTTTAAACTAGTAAAATACCTCCTAATTTTCTTTTCAACAATTCGATTTTGAGCCCAATAGAATCTTATCTTTGGAGGCTAAAATTTACATTATGAATAGTTGGTTTACCGTAAAGGTGAAATATACAAAACAATTAGACAACGGAACTTTTAAACGTGTTTCAGAACCGTATTTATTGGCGGCAATGACTTTTACAGATGCGGAAGCACGCATTTATGAAGAGTTAGGTGCTACAATTCGAGGAGAGTTTTTGGTTACCGGTATTTCAAGAACGGATATTCACGACATCTTTGCTTATGACGATGCGGATACTTGGTTTAAATGCAAGGTTTCTTACGATAAAATCGATGATGAGGCCGATAAGAAAAAAACTATTTCACAGAACTTCTTGGTTTCAGCAACCAACGTTAAGGACGCTTACGAACGAATTATTGAAAGTCTTTCAACCTTAATGATCGATTTCAAAATTACGTCGATCATTGCTTCACCAATAGTTGAAATTTTCCCTTATCGTGAGGAAGATGTTGAGGCTCCTAAAAAACGAGTTCAGCCGGTTGTCGAACACGAACCGCAAGCAATAGGCAAAATATTTAGTGCCTCAGGATCGGATTTTGAGGATTTTCAAGAAGATACAACCGATGAAGAGGATGAGGAAGAGGAAGAAAGTGAAATTTCAGACGAGTTCTCAGATTCTGACGAGGCATGAGTGAATGGATAAAAAAATTGCGTGATAGCCATGCAGATTTTGACAAAGGTGGATTAATCGAATCACTTGGAAATGACCCGTTCAATGGATTTTCTTTGTGGTTTGATGAGGCTGTTTCAAATAATGAAGTCGAGGCCAATGCTTGTGTCATCTCTACCTTAGAATTAGTCACTTATCAGCCATCTTCACGAATTGTTTATTTGAAAGAATTGAAAAATCAGCAATTTATTTTTTACACAAATTATGAAAGTCAAAAAGGGAAAGAACTTTTGGTAAACCCAAACGCGTCCATGTTATTTTTTTGGCCGGGCTTGCAAAGACAAGTGAGAATTGAAGGATTTGTTGAAAAACTTTCATCTGAAGAAAGTGACATTTATTTTGCTTCAAGGCCAAGAGAAAGTCAACTCGGGGCTTGGGCTTCAAATCAATCCGCAGTGCTGAATGATCGAAATGAGCTTATCAGTAGATTGGAAGAATTAGATGAAAAATATCCAGATCAAGTTCCGCGTCCGCCTCATTGGGGTGGGTATGCCTTGAGTCCGAAATTAATCGAATTTTGGCAAGGGCTTCCATCTCGCTTACATGATCGATTGATTTATCAAAAAAATGACGATAATTGGTCTACATTCCGAAAAAATCCGTGATGCGAAAGTTTAAACCAACCTGTCATATTTTATCAAACGGAGTTCGTGTGGTATATCTGCATGTTCCATCACAGGTGGCACACATTGGATTTTTTTATGGGGCTGGCTCGCGCTACGAGAAGGAGAACGAAGTTGGATTGGCACATTTTTTAGAACATTGTGTTTTCAAGGGAACAGTCAATAGAAAGGCTTTACATATTCTTTCCCGAATTGATTCAGTTGGTGGGGAGTTGAATGCATACACAGCAAAGGAAGAATTGTGTTTACATGCGTCTTTTTCAAAGGAACATATCGTTCGAGCTGTTGAGTTACTTTCTGATATTTCCATAAATTCAACCTTTCCGAAAAAAGAAATCGAAAAAGAGAAGGAAGTCATCTTGGATGAACTAAATTCCTATTTAGATAGCCCTTCTGACAAAATATTTGATGATTTTGAAGCTGCTCTTTTCCGAGATCATCCACTGGGAAATAATATTTTAGGAACCAAAGAAAGTGTTGAGGCATTCAAACACTCGGATTTGAAAAAGTATGTTGAAACCTATTTTACTGCGGATAATTTAGTTGTATCCTTTGTTGGAAATGTGACATACAAACGATTGGAAATCTTGCTGGAAAAGAATTTGGCATCCATGGCCAAGACTGCAAATCGCGCTCCGATTGAAAATTTCTCAAGTTATAAGCCGTTTAAGATTCGAACAACAGAAGCAAACTATCAAGCACATGCTATACTTGGAGGAATAGCGCCAAGCTATAAAAGCGATGATCGAATAGGAATGTCATTATTAATAAATATTTTAGGAGGTCCTGCGCTCAATTCAAGACTAAACTTATCCGTTCGAGAAAAATATGGTTTGGCTTATTCGGTCGAGGCAAGTTATTCTTCTTTCGTTGACACGGGTTTTTGGCAAATTTATTACGGATGCGAAGGGAAGAATATTGATCGAGCAAAGGATTTGATTTATAAGGAATTGAATTTAATAAGCAATCGTGAACTAAGTTCAATACAATTGAAGCGTGCCAAAGATCAGTTTAAAGGTCACCTAGCTCTTGGAATGGATTCCAATAATGGTTTAATGCAAGGTCTTGGAAAGAGTATGCTAGCCTTCAATCAAATTGATACGATTGATGAAATCCATGAAGAAATCGATAAAATAACTTCGATTGATTTACTTCGTTTGGCGAACGAATATTTCAAGAATCAACAGGTCTCTGAGCTAATTTTTGATGTGGAATAAGCTTGATTTGAATCTAAACCCTTAAGTAATTTAAATAATTAATTAAAGAGACGAATAGCCATGATTAATCAATTTCTTTTCGTTTTCGGTTCATTCTTTGCTTTTAGTTGTTTTTCTCAGAGTTATTCTCCTGAACTTGAATATTATCCCAAAAATGCGAAACGACTCGAATTTCCATCAGTTCGGGATGACGAAAGTGTGATTTTGCATCACGGGTATTCATTGGTTTACGATGAGCCTTGCGAACAGGCGAAATGGATTGCTTACATATTGACTAAAAAGGAAACTGAAGGATTGGAGGAACGGGGGAATAAATTTATTGAAGATCCATTCGTAGAAACTGGTTCGTCCACAAATGAAGATTATGCCAAATCAGGTTACGATCGCGGACATTTGGCTCCAGCCGCAGATATGAAATGGTCAGAAAAAGCGATGAAGGAGTCGTTTTTCTTCAGTAATATGAGCCCTCAAAGCCCGTCATTTAATCGTGGGATTTGGAAAAAACTGGAGGAGAAAATGCGCGATTGGGCAATACTTTATGATTCAATTTTAATAGTTACAGGTCCAATTTTAAAAGGGGACCTTAAGAAAATTGGTGTAAATGAAGTCTGTGTTCCAGACTATTATTACAAGGTAATTATTGACTACAAGAAAGATAAATCGAAAGCAATTGGCTTCATTATGCCGATTATGGTAGGATCAAGACCATTAGCGGATTATTCAAGAACAATCGATGAGGTAGAAAAAGAAACAGGAATTGACTTTTTCTTTCAGTTCAATGATGAATTTGAAGAGAAATTGGAATCGAAAATTTGTATTCCTTGCTGGGAATGGTAATTAATGGATAATCCCCTCGTAAGCTGCTGCGTCCAGTAAACTATCCACTTGAGAAGCATCAGAAATTTTAACTTTAATCATCCAACCTTCTCCATAAGGATCACTGTTAACTAATTCAGGATTTGATTCCAAATTTTCATTGAATTCTAATATTTCTCCTGATAAAGGCATGAATAAGTCTGAAACTGTTTTTACAGCTTCAACTGAACCAAACACTTCCTCTTGCTCAACCGTTTCACCAACCGTTTCGATTTCAACGTAAACAATGTCGCCTAATTCGCTCTGTGCGAATTCTGTAATACCAACAGTTGCGATATCGCCTTCAATTTTAACCCATTCGTGGTCTTTTGTGTACTTAAGTTCAGCAGGAATATTCATAGTCATTTGTTTTTGCAAATGTAATAATTTCGATTTACGAACGATAAATTGATAGCTAATAATTGCGAACGGATAAAACCAATTGCTGTCGAACCTTTACTTTTTCTAAATTTGCACTATGACTTTTGAGCAATATAAAGATTTAACAAAGCGAGTGACGGATATTCAGCTTTTCCTAAAAATCGATGCAAAACGCATGGAGTTGAAGGAAGAAGAATTGAAATCGCAAGATCCGAGTTTTTGGGATGACCCGAAAAAAGCGGAAGCTCAAATGAAGAAAATTCGTGGACTGAAATACTGGGTTGAGTCGTTTGATAAAGTAAAATCTGCAGTAGACGATTTGGAAGTAATGTTTGAATTTGTGAAAGAAGGTGTTAGTTCTGAACAGGAAATGAATGATTCATACAGTGCTGTTTTAGCCGAAATCGAGGAGTTAGAACTAAAAAATATGCTCTCCAGTGAAGAGGATTCATTGAGTGCGGTAATTCAAATTACAGCTGGTGCTGGTGGAACTGAAAGTTGCGATTGGGCGTCCATGTTGATGCGAATGTATATGATGTGGGCTCAGAAAAAAGGATATAAAATTACGGAACTCAACTTTCAAGAGGGTGATGTTGCTGGAGTGAAAACGGTATCTCTCGAGTTTGAAGGAGAGTTCGCTTTTGGTTATTTGAAAGGAGAAAATGGCGTGCATCGATTGGTTCGAATTTCACCTTTCGATTCAAATGCCAAACGCCATACTTCGTTTGTTTCTGTGTACGTTTATCCTTTGGTTGATGATAACATTGAAATTAACATCAATCCCGCCGATATTTCGTGGGAGACATTTCGTTCTGGTGGAGCAGGAGGGCAGAACGTAAATAAGGTTGAAACCGCTGTAAGATTACGTCACGCACCTTCAGGAATTATCATCGAGAATTCCGAATCACGCTCGCAGCTGGCAAATAAAGAAAAAGCGATGCAGTTACTTCGTTCACAATTATATGAATTGGAATTGCGCGAACGCATGGAAAAGCGCAGTGAAATAGAAGCAGGCAAGAAAAAAATAGAGTGGGGATCTCAAATAAGAAATTACGTCATGCATCCTTATAAACTTGTAAAAGATGTTCGAACAGGAACCGAAACAGGAAATGTAGATGCCGTAATGGATGGAGACTTGGATCAGTTTTTAAAGTCATTTTTGATGATGTATGGAGGTTAATTAACTCAAAAAACACTTGTTCATTTTCTTTCAAATCGATTAATTCATTTAAAAATGTTGTGAATTAAACTTCATTCTAAGCATAATTACTTAGTTCCTATTACATTGATCAGCTTAAATTTTAATCTTATTTGTAGAATTCATACTTTTATAGAAATGGTCAGGCATAACTTTGTTTCAATTAAAACGAAAAATATGAAAACGCTAATTACTTTATCAATCTCCACATTGCTAATCACAGCAAACTCATTCTCTCAAAATACAAAATCCAAAGCGGTGTGGTTAACACTTGAAAACAATGAACTACTTCCGACGAAAGTTGGTAAAAAACTACAATCGAAAGATGAAACGCTTAATACAATTATTACAAAAAATAAGGTTAAATCTGTAGAGTATGTTTTTTCAAACTCAAGAAATCCAGAATTGCGCAATGTCGTCCAATTTACGTGCGATTGTACCGTTGAAAATTTGTATGCTGATTTAGTTAATAAATCGAGAGTCGTTAAAGGAGTTGAAATTGCGCCAGTTTATGAAACATTGGCTACACCAAATGATTACTCAGCGGTTTTCCCGAATGATTATGCCTTGAACCTTATTGGTGCTCAAGCAGCTTGGGATTTTACAACGGGTGATCCCTCTGTTGTTATAGCGGTTTCTGATCAAAATTTTGAAGTGACTCATGAAGAATTAGCTGGAAAGGTGTTGTTCTATGACGCAACAAATACGGCAACAAAAACCCACGGAACAGCAGTTGCGATAAATGCGGCAGGAAATACGAATAACGGTGTCGGTAAGTCTTCGATTGGTTACAATTCATCTTTGAAGTTATATCGAATGAATTACAATGATGCATTGGCGGCATCTTATGCAGGTGCAAGAGTTTTAAATTTAAGTTGGACCTCTGGTTGTACCTTTAATTCTTATGCACAAACGGCAATTAATGAAATATGGAATAATAGAACATTTATTGTGGCCTCAGCTGGGAATGGAACTACATGCGGAGGAGCAGGTAATTTGGTTTATCCTGCTGCTTACAATAATGTTTTTGCGGTAACGAGTATTGGACCAAATAGTAACCATGAAAGAACACCAGGAAATCCTGCAACAACGCATCAACATAATGCTTCAGTAGATATTTGTGCCCCAGGTTATGATGTTGCTATTTCTGCGGGACCAGGATGGTATTTGACTAACAGTGGAACTTCATTCGCAGCGCCTTATGTATCTGGTACAGTTGCTCTTATGGCAGCAGCTAATCCTTGTATTACGAATGAGCAAATTGAATCTTTGTTAGAAGAAACTGCGGTGAACATTGATGCTTTGAATCCAACTTATGCCGGGCAGTTAGGTGCAGGTAGATTGAATGCAGCCTTAGCTGTGGAAAGAGCATATGATATGGCACATATTGAAATTCAGGCCTTAGTTGATTCCTTAGGTTGCACACCTAATTCAGGTAGAATTGATATCTTAAATAGCAATAATAATCCAGCTATTAATTACACTTACAGTTGGTCAAACGGTGAAACTACATCATCTATTGCAAATTTAGAAGATGGCATCTATACAGTTGTTGTAACAGCTGGGTGTGCGATTGATACCGCTACTTTTGAAATTAATACTAATATTACTCAATGTACCGCTCAACTTACAAATTCAAGTACCCCATTTACGTCAAATGCAAGTATAAATTTAACTGTTTCAGGTGCCGGACCTTTTACTTATGTGTGGAATAATGGAAATACTTCAGAGGATTTAATAGGTGTTCTTCCTGGGAATTATTCTGTAACTGTTGCAAACGCAAATGGTTGTAGTAGGAGTTTTGAATATTCATTAGGCTCTAATGTCAAGAGACATAATTTCAGATATTAAATTACTTGGGTGCAATAGAAAGCCATTAACGACGATTTGATAATGGTCATACATTTAAATATGATTTCAGATAAAGAAACTAGATATAAGTTTATCGAAACGGTAAATGAAAGATTCAATAAAGCTTCACATGGAAAAGCAATATAGGCTCAAATAAAATATGCTTGAGGGTTTCTTTTCAGATCTGTTTAAAAAGGGTAATGAAATTCGTTTGGAATATGTTACAAGTTCAGGATTAAAGGTTTGTGAGGATAATTTTTACAAAGTAGTTGTAGTTAGCGTAGAATTCAAAAGCACTTTTTTCTCATTGGTTTAGGAAAAAAAATGGCTGATGCAGCGTTGAAAAACAAAATGCTAGGAAAGTTTTAGTTTTATCGTTTTTTAAGATTTAAGTAACTGGTAATTATACCCATACCGCCAATACCAACGAAATCAGCAAGCTAGGGGGAGTTATTGGATAATTCCGACTTGCTCGAAGCCATCTATTTTGTTTCTACAAAGATTACGCATCCACTAAAACGGAAGAGTTTCTTAAAAACAAAAATCAAACCTGAATAGAAAAGGGCATTCAATATACTAGTTCAATTTTCACAAAAGCATAAATAAACCTGGGATATTGAAATCTTGAATTGATAGAAAAGGAAGAGTTTTGGGAAGTATTTTTTTAATTGATTTATTGTGTGTTAAAGTGTGAATTTTCGATTCTTATTTTTTTGTTCTGATAACTCCCATTGAGCTTGTCGCTTTGCACTCAGTCTATCGATATTAAGTGCTAATGTTTAATAAATAATGGTATTTAACTTTTCTATTTCAACGAGTACATATTTTAAATTAATCAATTTCAAATAAAATTATGTTAAGAAATTTAAATTTTATAACTTAGTAAGTCAAAATGTAATCGAAATACTTGTTATAAATGGATATATGTTCTGTCTGATTGGAAGTTTAGAAAAAAAGTTCGAAAGTAGTCTAGCTAATAAAAGACTAGCTATTATTTTAACAGCCTTAGTATCTTTTATATCCTTCTTATTATATGCACAACCAGCAAATGATAATTGTTCTGGTGCAATTCTTTTGAATTGTGGAACGACTAATCTTGCTGGTTCAACAGTTGGAGCAGTTCCCGAAACTGCTCCAGGTTCATTTGCTTTTGGACCAAGTGGTCTTGGAGTTTGGTACACATTCATCGGGGATGGGACTCCGACAGTTATTTCTTCTACAGGTACAGGTGGGTTTGATCATGAGATGTCCATTCTTAGTGGAAATTGTGGTGGTTTAACGGGTATCGTTTCGTATGATAATTCTTTTGGAAATGGTACTGAATCCTATTCGTTCACTTCAACAATAGGTGTCACTTATTACGTGTATATCGCAGATTTTAGCTCAACGAATACAACTCGGACAGGAACGTTTATAATTTCTCTTTCTTGTACTGGAGCCCCCTGCTCAGGTGCCCCAAACGGAGGAACAGCAACAATTTCATCAACAACTGGTTGTGTGGGACAAAGTTTTACACTTAATGCCACAGGATTATCAACAGGTAGTGGTTTAACTTATCAATGGCAAAGTGCTCCAACTAATTCTGGACCTTGGACAAATATCCCTGGTGGAACAACAAACTCTTTCGCAATATCAGCATCAACTGTAGGACAAACATTTTACCGACTAGTTTCAACTTGTGCTGGAGTTTCTAATACATCTTCGGTAGTTTCCTATACTGTGTCTTCTTGCGCTTTAGTGCCCACAACGGGGGTATCTTACATAACTTCTTGTAGCTCAACTGTTTTTGACGCAGGTGGTGCTTCAGGAAATTATTCAAACAGTTCCTCGGGTACATTAGTTATCCGTCCAACCTCGATGGATCAAGTTATTACCGTAACAGGAACCTTTGCAACTCAAGCAAATGCTGACTATTTACGTTTTGACGAAGGAGAAGATTCAAATCCAAATTCTTATTTTGGTATGCAATATTCAGGCTCTGGAACAATAACTCCCATTACAACTTCTGGACCAGGGATTCCATTGGTTGTGCATTTTACTTCAAATGGAAGTACCGTAAATACTGGGTTTTCTTTAACTATTTCATGTGCATGTGCACAACCTACTGCAATTACGCTAGCAACGACGGATGCTCCGTGCGGTGGGACCGGTAGTGTAACGGTTACCTCTGTAACTGCGCCAGATCAACAACCCTGGATAATGACAACTTTTGAGAATACGACATTGTCTACTTTTCCATGGTTGCCAACTGCTGCTCCAAATGCTTGGGTTTCTGGAAATGCACAAATAGTCGCTGGAAATAATGATATGGTACGTCTTACTGAGGCCAATGATGGGGAAAGTGGTGCGCTTGTACTTAGGGAATTTAGTCAAAATAAAAATGAAATTTATGGGATATTTGATATTTTCATTGATCAAGGAACAAGCGCAGATGGAATAGGTTTTTCGTATGGTCCAAACATAGCAAATACAAATCCAGTAGTTTCTATTGGTGGTTATGAAAATGGAGTTGGAACTGGCTTGCAACTAAGTTTTGATACCTATGAAAACGGAAATGCCGCTGGATTTCCTTATACAATAGGCGGTACTAACATTCGAAATGTGTATTTGATTTACAATGGTTTTGTTGTTGCGAGCTATACAAATGCCAATTATTCTGGTTTCAGAGGAGCACAAAATTTTATTGAATTTTATGTGTCTCCTGCAGGATTGATAACTGTTTTAATGAATGGTGTAACTGCTTTCTTTACAAATGTTCAACTTCCTGCGGCATATGTTGCAGCTGATAAAAGCACTTGGAGAGCGGCATTTACTGCACGTACAGGTGGTGAAAATGACCGCCACCGTGTTGACAATATCAACCTTTATCATTTCTACGATTTTGAATATTCCATCAATGGTACTACTTGGCAAGCAAGTCCAACATTTGCAGGTTTAGCTTCTGGTACGTACACGATGTATGTGCGCTTGAAAGGTATCACATCTTGTAGTTTTAGTCAATCTTTTACTATTTCTCAACCAGCAAACCCAACTATTTCTGGAACTACATCTGTATGCATTAATGCTACGACTCAACTAACCGGTTCAGGAACACCAGCTGTTTCGAATCCCTGGGTGTCTGGTAATACCAATATTGCAACGGTATCCTCTACAGGTTTGGTTACAGGAATTGCTTCTGGAACAACTACAATAACTTACACAAATTCTTCTGGCTGTACAGCTTCTGTAACCGTAACTGTAAATGATGTAATTAATTGGGCAAATCTTCAGTTTCCTGGGATTGGAAGTATTTGTCAAGGAGGATCTTATAATATTTTTGGTCAATTATACAATGATGGAATAATAAATACAGTTGGTGCGGGAATTGCTGCCAGTGGAGTCACTGCTGAATTTGGTTACAGTACTTCTAATTCAAATCCAAATACATGGACAAACTGGTCAGCAGCAACATTTAATCCTTCAGGTGGTGGTACACAGAATGATGAATATATGGGAACCTTGACTGGACTTGCTCCTGGGACTTATTATTATGCATTTAGATATCAGATTAATGGCTGTGGATGGCAATATGGGGGTTACAGCCCACCTCCAGGAGGTGGTGGTATCTGGGATGGAACGAATAACATAAGTGGGCTATTAACAGTAACATCAGCCCCGACAGCAGGCACGTTATCAGGCACACAAACGA
>CAZHOW010000002.1:0-201793 GCA_964534395.1 uncultured Lishizhenia sp. | reverse complement strand
GGAGTAGCTGCGACTGAGGACGCCCGAAGAACAGGCGAAGAAAACAAGTGAACAGGCGCATTGACGAATTTTGAGGAAACGCCATTGTGAACGCTAAAAACAAGGGTGCTTCGACAGGCTCAGCAACCCTTGCGGAGTGAGGGATTGCGAGCTTGTATTGCACTTTGTATTACCCTTGTTTTTATGTTTTTCTGAAGCTGTGATGAGAAGGACGAAGACCGATTTTCCTTTTCATTTGTTTTACCAAAATTGTAATATGATAATTACTGATACCTAAATGAAATCAAAAAATATTAATTTTCAATCTTTTGAATTATTTATTTTTAAAATTAACTCATTAAAAAGATGCTCATTCTGTTGTCGAAAAACCATGAGTTTGTTGATTGTTTCTTCAGATACTTTTAAAATTCCTCCTGAGCTGAAAGCTGATTCATACTCTGAACATTCCAAAATAATATTACGCAACCCTATTTGATAAGTTGTTAAGAATAAGGGGGAAATGCCATAATGATCATGAATTATCTCCATTATTTTCTTTATTTTCACATTCATTGTTTTGAATAAAGAAATTAAACCTTTAACATTTCTTTTATCCTCAATTAATTCATTAATGAAATCAAAATAGAAATCATTTAAGGTTTTGACTTCATTTATTAGGTGGTCTTTTAACACTCTTTTAGAGGTTAATTTTCTTTGCAAATTACTTGCTATCCAAAAACCAAAAATTAAGCTCGCTAAAGTACCTATAATACTTGTCCAAGCAGATATGATGTCAGCATTTTGGTTAGTTATCCAATTACACATTACCAAATAGCTTTTTCAATTTTGTCATTATTAAGTCGATACCAAGACTGATGTGGAGCAGTCTTTTTAGGCTTATTCCCTAAATTTCTTCGATTCTCCCATTGTGGATATGTCTCATTTTCGATATATTCTGTCCACTCAAGTTCATCATTAGAAACTATTTGAAGTGTATTTCGAACCCTCTCTAATCCAAAATCATAAACCAAGTTACCAATAGCTTCATCTAAAAAAGAAGGAGCATAGCCACTACCTCCATCTAAATTTAATGTTAGTAATTCATGTTTTGAAAATGATTCGTAAAATGCAGAGTTCAAAATTTCGTGGTAAAATTTTTCACCTGATTCGTCACTTATAGAACAATGTCTCAGACCTGGATTTTCTGAAAAAACTTCTGCAATCTTAATTTCAGCCATTATTATTAAATTTTATTAAAGTTTGTTTAGTGACTTTCCATTCATAAAATGTCCCATTAAATTTTATACTATTCTGATTAAATAACTTTGGTTTTCTTTTAGAATTTAATGGCAAAAATACATCATTTGTTACGACTAATAGATCTTCAATTAATCCCTTATCACTGATTGTTTTTATCATCGGAAGACCTTTATTTCTATTTGTTTCTTTTGTGCTGGAACCATATTTCTTTATGAATGCATTTAGTAGAATTTGATCTCGTGACTTAAAAATTTCCTTAATTTCTGTAGAATACTTTCTGTAAAGCGTATCTAAAATACCTCTTCCAAGATCAATAACAGTGAAAAGTACATAATGATTTTCATATTTTACTGTTAATGCCCATTGACCTTTAATTGAATATGCATGCTCAATTGAATTGCCGCAAATTTCAAGAATTGTTTTTTTTAAAGGACTAAAATGTTGATACTTGCCTGTCAAATGAAACATCATGTTCTTAATTATCTCCGTAATTTTTCTGTTTTGTGCTGTTGTTAATTTACCAAATCCTTTTTCAAAGATTATTTCATCTGATGAATGAGTTTTTGGAAATTTTACTCCATTTTCATCAAACATGTAATCAAGAAAACCTGATTCAATTAAATATTTTTTGCAAGTATCTTTATCTGGAAGTTCAACGGACATAAAAATTCGTTTTAATCTCAAATCTTCACCAATAAATTTAATTATATTGAGTGCAGCAAAATCTATTTCTATAACATGTTTTAATGATATTTTAACTGATTTATTTCCTTTTATTTTCCCTACGGATTTTTTCTGTCTTATTAAATTTACAAATTCTAGAACGGCAGATGTATTTTGAAGTAATTGGAAGTTTTCCGGAGCTTTTAAAACAGGTGGATCTATATTTAAATAGTCAAAAATCAACGTGTTTGGATTAAACTTTGGTTTAAGTGATCTTTGCCTTTTTTTTCTTTCTATTTTCTTTTGACGAATCTTGAACGCCCGCTTATTCCTTTTGAAAACTTTTTGCATTATTGTTTTAAAATCTAAATGTTTTGTTGAAATATCGAATGTTAATAATTAGAAATTTATAGGTTAAATCGTTATAGGATATTCATTGTCTAATTTCCTCAAGAATCTTTACTAAGTTTAAAAACAATCAATTTACAGTCAATCAAATTTGCAGGATTATTAGGATCTTTTACCTTAACATCATCAATTTTAAAATTCGGATTTCCTAGGTTAGTTATTTTATTAATGCTTTCCTTCGGAAATAAATTGAACTTTTCAGTCGGTATAATAGCAACAAGTTCAAAAGTTGAGGATGAAGTTGAATACAAATAATTGAATACTTTTCTTGGGTTTTGAATTTGCCACATACCTCTAATTCTGAGATTTGTAATACCTAATGGATCAACTCTATTAACTCTTCCCAACTCATTTGTTTCAGCTAATTCAACATTTGGAATTTCCCTTATGCCATCTGAAATTTTTTGTTTAATAACTTGGTAAGTTTCATGTTTTGCAGCATAAATATTTCCATAAATCATCCACAAAGAATTCACTTTGTCGTCATCTGTATGACCAACACAATAAATTAAATCCTTTTCACTCCAATCTTCACAATTGCGACATTCTTGAGTTATCATGTTACTTGAAGATTGTATATTTGATTTAGGATAAGAACTATTTAATGCTAAATCACTATTCGCACTTTGAGTTTTTTTAACTTCAATAGCGTCACCATTTCTTATCATGATATCCGGTGGATGATTTTGATTACCTAACCACGAGAATACCTCATTGTATTTTAAGTGTTTTTCTTGGGAGTCATTTTCTAAAATGGTATTTGCAAAAGCATCTTTTACAAACATTTCTAAAGCTTCACCAACATTGTTAGCTCTATTTCTTCCAGAATAATGGTTTTTAATTGTGGTAATCGGATTATTCACAATATTCACAATTGCCTCTAAAATGTTTGTCATGCTATTACAAGTTCTTTTTTATTAATTTTTTCAGTTGCTTTAATTGCATTTTGCTTCAATTGTTGCTTTATAGTGTCCGCTAAAAAATGAGCAAGATTTACTGGAACAGCGTTACCAATCATTTTATAACCCGCAGGAACATTCGTGTAATGGAAAATAAAATCATCAGGAAAAGTTTGAATTCGTGCACATTCTCTTACACTTAATCGTCTGTAAAGATGTTCCTTTCCTGGTTCGAATATTCTAACATTTTGTTCGATGAATTTCATTTTGGGAGCCTGGGGATGTATTGGGGCATGACGACCACCCGCTTGAATTGTAAATGACTGTTCATCCCAACTTCTTACTCGATTTCTTGACATGAAAATGGTTGAGAAATCTCCTATCATGAATTCATGATTTGGAATTTCACAGTTTTCACCATTGGTTTTGTTAAACTTCAATGCAGGTAATACATTGTCTTTCAAATCAGATATTGTTTCTTCTAATGTTAATTTTGGAAAATTTGGTTTCTGAAATTGATATTTAAACCCTAAATCTTTTCTAATTCCGACAAATATTACTCTTTTTCTATCTTGAGGAACATTGTAGTCTGCAGCATTAACCATATCAAAAGACAGTTCATAACCAACACCGGCTTGTTTAAATAGTTCTTTTATATTATTCAAAGCTTCGGAATGCCGACCTAGCAGCATTCCACTGACATTTTCAGCAAGGAAAAACTTTGGTTGTTTAGCCTCAAGAATTCTTATGAAATCAAAAAATAATTGTCCTCTTTTATCTTCAATTCCTTTTAATGCGCCTGCTTCACTCCAACTTTGACAAGGAGGACCACCTATGATTCCGTCGCATTCAGGCACATCATCGGCAGGAATATTCACAATACTTCTTCTATCTAAAATTGTATGTGGATGATTCTTTTCATAAGTTTCCCAAATTTCTCGATCATATTCGTTGGCCCAAATTACATTGAACCCGGCTTTTTGAAAGCCAAGGTCTAAACCTCCTGCTCCTGCGAAAAAAGATACTATATTCATGTTGTTGCTAGTTTTTTTAATTTTAAATATTCGAGTTTTTGTTCAGCCAATATCAACGTTTCGTTATCGCAATTGCTTTCGTAAACCTTTTTTGCAATAACATCACTGAAGAACTCAGTTCTTAGTTTGTATAAATCTAAATTGAAAACCTCTGCAAGAAGTACTAGGCGTTTTTCATCAAAATCACGCTTATTGTTTTCAATTTTACTCAGATTTGCTGAATCTAAATCAAGTTTAGCTGCGAGTTGAGTTAATGTCAACTCTTTTTCAGTTCTCAGTCTTTTAATTAGTTCTCCGAACGTTTCTTTCATTTGACTTGTCATATATTGACAAAAATATAATGAAAATTTCAAATAAAAACGTGAATTTTTATGTTCTTTCTATATTTTATTGACAAGTTATTTAACTCTGGATTAAAACCATTTCAGGATTTTATTAAATAATTCTTCTAGAAGATGTATAAAATTAGTTTGTTGAGAAGCAATTAATAATCTAAACAGAACCCCTACCACATCAAAAAATAGTATAAGTACTAGAAATAATTAGTACAAGTACTATTTTTTCAGATTGCAAAATTCTTTTAGTGCCTTATATTTGTGGCGTTTAGCGAAATATTGTAGTTAAACGGTAAAATTTAGGTGCTCCGAGACTGTCTAATTTTGAGAAACTTTAAAAATTTATATTATGGCATTTAATGGAGATGAGGGTTCGGTGGTAACCCTAGCAGAAGCGTCCGGATGGACAGCAAATTACAGAAGAACAATTCCTGCAGGAGAGATTATTGGGCAGTTTGTTGGTAAGAATCAATTGATGAAAATCCTTAATCAAAAGGGATGTATGGGTATCCGTTTTTATTACGGAATTGGTGATGATGGTCTAAAGAATTTAATTGCTGTTGGAGCAGGAAGTGATGAGAATGATATGACCGCTGGGGTGATTTTGGAGAAGTTTTCTCCTTGTCCCCCACTTTGTTCTACAAAAAACACTCTTAACAGTTAATGCTTATAAAATTAAATTTTTATATCTATTACATTGGGTTATTAACTTTTTTGTTTCCATTTGTTGGATTAATAATCAAGAGGCAGTTAATTGAACTGCCTCTATTACTATATTCAATTTTAAATTTATTATCTGTTTCACTATCCTATTTATTTTTAGTGCTTTACAATAATTCTTTTCCCATATTTCATATTTCTATTTTGTTAAATTCTTACACGTTAATTTGGTATTTTTCTAAACAAGATTTAAGGTTTCAATTATTTTATAAATCACTTTTTTTGATTTTAATAATTTTATTTTTTTATGATATTTTGATTTCTGGTATTTGGAATAATAATTTTCTAACTTCTTTATTTAGTAATGTATTCTTGTCACTAATTGCCCTGAGAAACCTACAGATAACATTAGATTATGATCTCTTTGAATACAAAAATCGATTAGAAACAAAATTTTACATTTCACTTGCTATTTTTATTATCAATTCTACGTCATTCTACTTTAGTATATTAGAAAATCAAATTCGTTCTGAGTTAGATGAACTTTTCTTAATAACATTTCCCCTGTTTATGCTTTTTAACATTATTCATAATTTTTTAATAGGTCTTGCATTTTGGAAAGAAGTGAATTAATATTGATTGTAATAAGTGGGATGGTCTTTGCTGGAATCCTATGTTTTAGTGTAATTATTATGTTTACGCTTTTTAGAAAAAAAGCTACTTTTCTTAAAACGAAGTTTGAATTAGAACTAAAAAACAAAGAGCTTGAATTGATGAATGCGGTGGTGCAAGCCCAGGAAACTGAGCGAACGAAAATAGCACGTAACCTGCATGATGAGGTGGGTTCGATACTTTCCATGGCGCAACAAAATCTGAGTGTTGCTATTAAACAAGTTCCAGAAGATTCTCCGTTTTTGGAGGACGTGGAGTTTACCATGGATGTGTTGGAACAATCGGTTGCTAAAATTCGCTCAATTTCACACGGAATGTTGCCACACTTTTTGGTGAAGTTTGGTTTGCAGAAAGCCCTTCAACGTCTGATGGAACAAACTCAAAAGACCTTGGGAAATCCTTGTTCGTTTTCGTCTTCTATTGATGGTAAATTGGTTTTGCCCCAACAAGCTGAAATTCACTTTTATTCGATTGCTCTGGAATTATTAAACAATCTTCTGAAACACGCACGTCCGCAATCCGTGCACCTGTTTCTTGATCGGAGCAAACAACATCTTTTACTTAAAATAACACACGATGGCGTGGCTATTAGTCAGTCTGATTATGAGTACCTTCTTCATCACGGTGATGGTATGGGACTGGAATCGGTTTCGCATCGGTTGACTTTGATTGCGGGAGAACTTCAATACCAACGTCATGCACTCGGCGGTACCATTGAACTGGCGATGCCACTGACAGAATCCACAGAACATTCAACTTATGAAGAAATCTAAATACCGTAAACCAGATAATAACGTTAGGGTTGCCGTAGTTGAAGATCATACGGTTGTGAAACAAGCCCTGGTGCTCATGCTGAAAAAAGAACCGCAAGTGGTGGTTGCTTTTCACGCTGAAAATGGGGAGGAATTTCTCGCTAAATTACCTAACCACGATATTGATGTTGTTCTACTTGATTTGGATATGCCGGTTATGGACGGACGTGAAACGCTCAAAGTGTTGCGACGTGATTTTCCTGAGGTGAAAGCGATTATGTTGAGCATGCACGAAGACCCGTGGATTGTTTCGGAATTGATTCGTGAAGGTGCTCGCAGTTTCTTGAAAAAGAATTGCTCTTTTGATGAAATGATTGACGCTTTGTTCAACGTGAAATTTAAAGGCAGTCACACTACGGAAGTTGTTGAACAGGCTTTGTTTTCTGAACATGAATTCCGAATTAAAAATGAGGAAAGTGTGATTCGCTTGAAACTTACTGCTCGAAATCAGTTGATTTTGAAATTGATTTGTGACGGTAAAACGAGTGAACAGATTGCTAGTAAAATGAACCTTTCTAAAAAATCCATTGATGCTATTCGCTCTGATTTGCTGAAACGTATTGGTGCGAAAAATCCAATTGAACTGGTTCGAAAAAGCATTTTACTTGGTCTATACAAAGCTCGAACGGATGCTCAAATTGAAGAAGAGGAAAATTTAGAATTACTTGAAAAGAGTGAACGTAAACGTTCGCGCCTGAATGAGTCTTCTGCCGATGAAGAGGAGTAAAATTAGTACTTGTACTATTTTTTTCTAGTACTTGTACTATTTTAGAAAAACTAAAATCCATGTATTTCAAAGGTTTCATGAAAACTGTGCTGTTTTAGCAAAAAATGCTCGTTGTTCTTGTTTGTAGTTTCGTGGTTCAATCACTAAACTATGGCAAAGTTTCGTTTAAATAAACGTCGGCTTAATCCGAATAAGAATCACGAGGTTCACCAGGAATCGTGTCCTCATTTTAATCAGTTAACTCAATTTGTGGAATTGGGAGAGTTTGTGTTTTGTTCAACTGCTCTGCAACGGGCTCGTGCTTTGGGCTACACGAATGTGGATGGGTGCAAGATTTGTTGTGTGGCGTGTCATAGGGGGTGATTTTTTATCTTTCTTTTTCCGCAAAAGAAAGAAACAAAGAAAACTCGTCGCTGATGTTCAGTTCATGCAATTCACTCATCAAACTTGACCGTATCGGTGATCCTTCGGCTTCCTCACGGTACCCAAGTTTGACTTTCGCTACTTTTTGAACGTGAACATAATGCGACATTTGAGATTTTTAAAAGGAATGGCATTTAATTGAGGACCGACAGCTATTGAGAGGAGAGTTGAGGGTTGGTTGATTGCAAATTGGCAGATTGCGGATTGCAGATTACAGATTGCAGATTCACTTCGTGGCTTCCTTCGGCGGAACGGATTGCACCTAGAAAGGCTCGATGTGAAGAGTTTAGAATGTAGAATTGAGGGTTTTTAATGGATGAAATACAACAATTTAATATTTGATTATGGCAAAGAAATATGGGAATGATGACCTAAAAAAGAAAGGTCAAGATAGTAAAAGAGATGGTAGTAAGTATGAACCTTGGGAAAAGGGTAAAACGAAACTACCGAAAAAGAATTCGACGAAAAAATAAGGTGCTGCGTGAAAAGCCAACTTTGGGAAACCGGGTTGGTTTTTTTCTGGAAAATTGTAAGATTTAAATGGTTTTTTAGCTTTTTAAATGTCAAGTTTATTCCTACAAAAAACTTGACAAACTTTTCGTTTTGCTTAAAGCTTGGGGTTGTTTCTCGCTAATCGTAAATCCTATGTATTCAGGATAGATTATAATCTTAAGACCGTTGCAAAACCCATTTCTCATCGACTTCAAAAATTTAATGTCCTCATTAACAAGGGTTAACTCCGGTGTTAAATTTTTAAAAAGCCTCGATTAATGACTTTTGAAACAGTCTTATCTTGTCATTAATTCAAATGTTTGGTACCAATAAAAGAATGCTTCTGGATTTGACTTCTTCAACTTGTTTAATCTGGTTTCAAACGGTTGTTCAATATTCCATTCAGCAATTTCCTTTGGGTCAGAATATCTTTTTAGCTCCTTCTCATTTGTCCTTAGAACTGCTGTAATGTAAGCTGCTTTAGCTGCAGGAATCATAGCGCGATCTAAATGGAAACTTTCTGAAAATATGAAGTTGCGAATATTCTGAATTCCTTTTTGGAGTTCATCAAATTTTCCTTCTCCACTTTTTCCTCTTGTTCCAATTACTATTCCTGTTTGATAAGTATCTTCTAATACATTGGATGGGAGTTGGTCAAGTTCTCTGTATTTCAACTCTGTTTTAGCAAACTGATCAAATACATTTGAAATTACATCCACATTATCGACTATATCGAATAATTGACCAATATCAAATAGCTGTTTAATAATTTCTACTTCTTTGTCTCTTCCATATGGAATACCTGTAGTATTTGGAGCATATGCAGTTAATTTATCACCAAGTATAGCTTCAGGTAAAGGAACGGTAACCAAAACATTTTCCCCCTCAAATAAAAGAAATGATGAATTTACAGGTATTTCATTTGTGTGTTCACCATAGTGACTATTTTCATAAAGAACATCAAGTAATATGTATTCGCTTTCTGCCCTAGCATTTGTAACCGGGTTGTAGTAGAATTTGTAATGAGCTTTTTCAATGTTTGATTTTGCTTTCCGCTCATTCAGTTTGTATTCGATAAAATCAGAATTTTGAATAACCTGATCTAAATAAGACTCAATATCTTGAGACTTATCAGGCACAATAATATCAATGTCAATAGAAAAACGTTTTGGTTCTGGTAGCATTAACATAAGAGCTGTTCCTCCCTTGAAAATAAATTTGAGATTAGTCAGCTTTAGTGTTTCCAGCAGATAAAGTGCTCGGATAACTTTTTCAACAAGAATAGGGTCTGACTTTTGCTTTTTAGCAACGTCTTTTATCCATTTTTCGTTTAAAGATTCCTTATTTATCATTTCCCTATGATTTGGCAAAATTTAATATTTATTGCCGTTTCTTTGTTTATTTATTAGTTGTTCAATGACTTCTTTTTTGTTCCTTCTTGTTGCGTATCGCAACAGTTTGGTTTCACTTATTGTGTATTTTTCAAATGCAGTTTCATAAATTCTTGTCAATTCAGCACCTCGCTGCGAGCTAAACAAAGTTTCATTACTACAGATATCAACAAGTAACTTCTCCAAAGTGGTAGTTTTGACTCCATCAATTTCTTCAAGTGGGGCTTCTGTTATAAGACTGGTTATTATGATTGGCTCTTTTTTACTTGCCACATATTTGCTAAACACTTCCTCTGATGGATTAAGAAATACGTCTCTTCCCTGATCTTTCAAGTTATAAAACACCGACTCCATAGCATCTTTATCCACTTCAAGAATGGTGAAAAATCGACCTGGTTGGTGCAACATGAATTCATTAATGATTTTTGTATTCCAAACGCACATATTAAGGTAAGGGAATTGATTTTTAACTATTCCGAAAAGAAGTTTTAACGATCGTGATACCTCTGGTTTAAAATAATAAGTCTCAGAAAGAGAATAACTACCTCTGCCAATTCTATGCAAAATCCCCAGCTTAGTAAGTTCGTAGATGCGCCAATCAACTGTTGTTCTGTTGACCTGTTCCTCAAACCTTTGAAAGAACTGTATTAAGTCATGTACCGAAATTCTTTGGTCATGAACAAAAGCATTTTTAAGTTCTTTTATATGTAATGATTTTTTTGCGATTCTCAAATATAAATATTTTCTAAGAAACGGCAAAATATTTAGTTAATTGCCGAATCATAGATTATATTATCCATCCCTAGGTTTCACAGTATAGAGTAAACTCGTGCAATTTAAATTGAACTGCGAAAAAATAGTATTTATACTAGTGAAAATAAGGGTAAATACTATTTCTTACATCCCGATAAAAGATATGTGGTAAAAAACAGGTCCTTTCCTTAATCGAAATGTAAAGATTCAAAGAAGTAATATTAGGTCTTATTAAAGCGAAAAAATCATCTGTCTTTTCCCAAACTCTTCAACAACTTAATCAAACTCAATTGCGGATGGCAATCCGATTTATCGGCGCGGAAAGAAACGTGTGTCCAGATGCCGGGTGTTCCATCGAGAGCTTGGGTGTTGAGCTTCCACATGTCGGGTTGGTAGGTGTTGGGGATGGCGTATTTCTCGCAGAGGTATTCGAGGAGGATTTTAAGGGATTCGAGTTGCTCGTCTTTGTACTTGTGGAAATAGCGGTGTCCACGCCATTGCATGCCATAATCGATGACTTCTTCTTTGGGGACTTCTCGGTTGAAGGTGGAATAATACCTTCCGCCTTTTTCGATTAATGCTCCCCAATTGCAGATTTCAATGCCAATGGATTGTTGGTTCAATTGGGTGTTGTTGCGGTTGTGTGTTCCGAGGTGGTGCGCCCAATGGGCAGAACTGAAACATTGGTAGATGATGCCATCGCCATCGATTACGAAAGCTGTTGCTACGCGAACAGGGGTATAGCCCCAACCGCTGATGACGTTTTTGGCATTTGGACCACTCACGGTGTGGTGTAATACAATCTGTTTTTTCGGAAAAACTTCCGGGTAGTATTGGGCTTTGGTTAAGGGGAATTGGATGAGGTTTTTGATTTTCATAAGTTTTGTTTTAATTGTTATTAATTTTATTTTGGAGGTTGTCACCCCTCTGTGACTCCCCTCGAGGGAAGAAGAATTTGTGTTTCTAAAACTCCTTCAAATAAGAAGAATTTTCACCCCTCTGTGTCTCCCCTTCTGCCTCGGCAGACAGGCACGAGGAGAAGAATTAGAAGCTTATTTTCCCTTCTGCCAAGGCAGACAGGCACAGGGAGAGGAAATTGAGTCATTTTCGTTTGTCGGGTGAGTCGTTTGGGAACGAGATGAGGTTGAACATTTCACGCATTCGGGAGCGCAAGCGATTTCCATAAATGGCTTCGAGGTCGGAGGCACTCAAATTGGTGGTGGCATGGGTAACGTAACCCTGGCGCACCATCAGTTCGTAGCGATTCAAGAGGATTTCGGCTATGGTGTTGCATTCGTTACCGTAATACTTCATGTTTTGTTCCACGCCCAAATCGTCGAAACAATAGATTTTTGGGTTGTTGGAATACTTCTGCAAAGTTTGATAGCCTTCTTCGTGAAACTCAGCTGCAACGGCTCTTGTGGAACGGATAAAGAAATGATTTACTTCAAAAGTAAAGTCAGTCATGAGGGTCATGAGTGAGGTTTTACCGCAACCAATCGGGCCCGCCAACAGAATGCCTTTGTCGGGATCAAGGCTGTACTTTTCATAAAAATTCTCGCACTTGGTGAAGTACACGAGCAGTTTAGAAATGATGGTTAAATCCTCTTTGTGAATGCGAAAATGCTTGCCGAATTTTATACGGCCTTTGTGTTGCAAATACCGAATTGTATTGACGTAATCGTAGTTACGTGCTCCTTCTTCATCAATGAAATAGGGCTTTTCAGTTGCCGGGTCATAGGGTTTCTTCATAATTCGTGGGTTTTGCGTGTAATTGATGTGGAGTGAGTTTGCCGGTTTTTTCGGCTTGGAACTTTTTGCTTCGCAGGATCCAATTTCGAGCTGCAGCCTGCCAATCTTTCATTTTTGCTTTTCCGACCAACCAACCATTGGCTTGGTAATACAAGTGAAACGATTCTGCTTCTTCCGTAGGGAATTTTTGCTCTTTGAAAAAATTTAAAACTTCCTCTAAGGTGGGCGGAGTAAAATGCGTTTTACGCTCCCTCGTTTTATTAAGTTTTTTTCGTTTTATAGATAGTTTACTATCGTTTATATATGGCTCGTTTGTCAGTTCATTAACTTGTTCACGAGCGTGTTCAAAACCTGTCTTTTTATTAACCTGCTTGCGTACTGATTTTTGAACTTGTTTATCGGTCAGTTCTAAATTGATGATGGTGACTTGACTGCCTCTGTAAGGATTAAAAGATGGTTCGTAGATGACGTAATTCTTTTCGTGTAAATCACGCATGCACTTGTGGTAAGTGGCTTTTGAAGCAATTTTACTCAAACGCATGGCTTCTTCTCGGCTGATGTAAATGGGGTTTGAAAAGCGCTTGATGTTCCAAAATTGAAATAAAGCGAGGTACAAACTGATGTGGGTTGGATTCAAGGAATCCTCGTAAATCATGCGCTCGAAAAAGCCTGTAAGGTGCTTGATGTAATTCATCTTTTGAAATTGATCTGTTTTATGTTCATATTTCCATTCAGCAAGGCATTGATTCCTCTAGCGTTATAGAATATGATTCCGCCGATTTTGGTGTAAGGTAGCGTTCCGTTCAAGCGTAAATTCTGCAAGGTTCCTGTGGAGATTTTTAGCAATTGACGGACTTCATTTCCTTTGAGCCATTCTTTCTGAATTTGGGGTTCGGGCTTTAAGATTTCTTTTAAATCTTCTAATAACTGTCTGCGGAAATGTTGCAGGTCTTCTCGGGTAACAATTTCAATACTCATATCATTTTTGATTAAAATTTAGAGGACAAAGTTCTTGGGACACGATGGAATAATTTCCCCATGCGCACCGGAGGTTACGTGTTTTTTTTTACCATTTCTCACGAAATGCTTCTAAATCGTATGAATTGAAATCGAAAAAAAATGAAGGTTTCTCAGAGAAAAAAATCTTAGGCTCAAAAAGCTCCTGATTTCGGCGTTTATCTTCTTTTTACATTTCAATGGATTTACCTAAACACTTCTTATTCAGCACATAGAAGTTTTAAAACACCTGACCTTACCCGTAGTTGGATAAAATTTATTTTAACTCATCCCTGCTTCGTCTGCGTTCATGCGGTTGTTCAAACCTTCTGCTAAGGAATCCAAAAACTTTGTGCGATTGCTCTTTCTGTTTTTGATCTCTGCGTAAGTTTTGTACACGTCACCGATGTCGATGTTGAAGGTGCTTCCCATCCAAAAGGCAATGCGTTTGACTTCCATTTTTCCATCGTTGACAGCACCCACTGCATTTAATCCATAAATCATTTCAACCAGGGCGCTTTTGGAACTGGTCCATTTTAATTCTGAACTTTCATTTAGTTCGGTTGAAAGGGTTGGCAAGTTGAGTTTGCTTGTGTCTTTTTGAACGCTTTCCAAGAATTCCTGTACTTTGACTAAGGCGATGTACTCTGCTAAAATCTCATCGTAGCCTGTGCTGTGCGTAAAGTCCAAGGATAAGAATCGATGCTCTATTTCGGTATGCAATTGGGCATTCTCACGGATGAAAAAGTTCTCATCGAGGTGCTCTTGCTTTTGTCTGTAATAGGTGATAATGGTATTGTATTGCTTGAAAAAGAGGTGACCGGTTTGTAAGTGTAACTTGATATAGTTTAACCTAACATCTTCATCTCCAAGGGGAAATTCTGATTGAAATTTCTGAATCCTTTTGTAAAAGATGATTTTGGCAAGGATTTTTGGTTTAAAGTATTTGAAGTAATAAATTTCATCCGATGGACTTACGGATTTTTGACTTAGGAAAAAGTCTTTTGATTTTTGCAGGTGCATTTGGCAAACAGACATGGCACTGTGCACGTCGATAAATTTTCCGGAACCGATCAATTCATTGAGTTCTTGTTTAAACTCATTCTCCAATAATTTTAGTTGATTTTGCATTGATTTTTGGTTTAGCAACATAAAAATCGGAGTCCTTCCAAACGAGGACTCACTGTCGCAAAAGCAATCAAGTTAGATAGAATGAGAGGGTGCATTTTTGAAGGGAATTGGGTAAACTTTCATACTAATTATTGAACTTACCGAGTTCCTTTTAGTGCAATTTAAAAGCATAATCCTTCACTGAAATTTTAAGTATTTATGTGCTATCTATTGTCCGTTTTGGAATTGTTTCGGCGTAAGTTTCACCTTTTATCTGTTCCGCACCTCATTAAAAACCGAACGGGTTTGAACGTGATTTTCTCCTTTATTGACTGCTAAAAAATAGTACATGTCCTCATTTTTTTTAGTACTTGTACTAATTTTTCGGGTTGCGTGAACAATTGCAAATTGTCGGATTATTCAGATAGCATAAGGTTTTTAGCGATTTACAGGTTGGGATTTGTATTGTTTTGGTGAAATGTTGCAAAAATTACGGGTTTGGATTTGGGGTAAGTTTGGGGATTGAACATCGAAACTTTAGTTTTTCTTCCTTTTTGGATGGATTTGAGAAGGGAGTGAATTAGTAAGCAGTATGTGAAAAACGAAAAATAAAATAAATATGGACATGTTTAATATTCCAAAGATAACTCCGATGATTCCTAACATTCCAGAAATTAAGAATCATAACCTTGCAGACGCATTTTATGAAAAATTAGTGAATATCATTATCGATTTTGAGAAAAACCTCAATACTGACGAAGAAGTTGGAGCGAGATTAGTATCCTTTGGCGAAACTATAATAATTCATATTGACGACTTAGGATATTGGAATCCAAGTCTAATTTACTTTTATGGTCGCGACAATAATGACAGAGAAGTTCAACTAGTTCAGCATGTATCTCAGATAAGCGTATTACTAATGAAAGTTCCAAGAACAAATCTTCAACGAGAAAGAATCGGATTTAAGATGCAACAAAAGCAGAATGAAGAAAATATACAAAAATAAAAACTA
This sequence comes from uncultured Lishizhenia sp., assembly GCA_964534395.1. GTDB lineage: Bacteria > Bacteroidota > Bacteroidia > Flavobacteriales_D > Crocinitomicaceae > UBA952. The sequence goes on along the minus strand of CAZHOW010000002.1, from coordinate 186,415 downwards.
AAAATATGGCGATCGAGAAATGTCAATCATGCGAGAAACCTTTTAGAGTATGGGAACATAATCTTCCTATGCCAGGCACGAAGGAAAAAGAACCTATTACCTGTCCGTATTGTGGACATACAATTGAACGAACTAGCAATGGTTGGTGGAATACTTCGGAACTCTCCGAACAAGAACAACAAGACTATTTATCAGGTAAACTAACTGACTTTGACTAACATTTGCAATAAATATGCGTTTGGCACAATGACGGGTAACGGAGTTAATTGATTATTCTAACTCCCATTACTTTTGGATGTTTTGAGAGTTTTGTACTGCGAAATGCGCTTCTTCGAAAATCGCCAAAACCATTGCATTAAAACTTACATATCCGACAAACAAATATTAAAACTTCATAAAAATGACAACAAACGAAAAAGAAATTATTAATGAATTATTCTTAAAACTAAAAGCAGTTTATTATCGACAAAAAGTATATGACGACCTTATAGAAAGAATTTTACGAAAATTACCTAACGACACATCCGAATCTATTTATTTTTGTTTATCAGATAATTTGGCAAATACTTTTCTGTTGTAATAATTGAAATATTAAATAGTTTAGTATTACAACATTATTTTTTTCTAAACGATTAAAGGTTCACCAAACTCACTCAAAATCAATCCAACCTGTACTGGAATTTGTATCCTTTAATCTTTACAAATCTCGCTTATTTAAACTTTTCGCACAAAGAAACAGATAAGATGATTTAAATGCAAAGTTGCCATGTTGCGTTCATTTTAGTAATATACAGAAAATCAAATTGTGCGAGCTCTCCGTAACCTAGGCTAGCACTTTGAATATTTCATTATTTAGATTTCAAATTGGTAAAACTCACTCTCAGGTAAGAATTGGTTTAGCTGTAACAACTTTAGCTACTCCTCCCAGAACTCCGGAGGCTGTTGTGAAAATGGAAGTATGAGAATGTTGAGACATGAGGTTTTGCTTCGATTAGGAAACAAACTTCGGGAATGAATTTTGGGCAAAAAGTCGGTTTAGGTATGTTAAAGTAACCTTAGGTAGAAATAGGATGAATACTAAAAATGTTAGTATACATTCTAAAAATTCATTGGCTAATTTATGTGTAAAAACAATATGAAACCCTTTGCCACATTGGTTTTTAGAGAATACTTTTTCTAAAAATGAATAAAGCCTGAACTTTTGAAGGACAAAATTTAAAATAATTTTTCGATATGTTTGGAGCGATTGATTTATGATTTAAACTCAATCAAATGATAAGAAATTAAGTTGATTATTGATAATATGAGAAAATAACGGGGTTTGTGCCTATGAATGTTAGTATAAATCGCATTGTACAAAATTGTATTGAATCATACTTTTGACTCGATTCAAAAATTAAATATGGGAGAAAAAAATGACCCGAACACTCCAGAAAAAAAAGTAGGGCACTTAAAACTATAATTATGAAAAAGTTAATTTTTGGAACATTATTCCTTGCCATAGTAGGAATAGGAGGTTTTTCATGTGAAAAAAACCAAGAAATAAGAACTTCATCAAAAACTGAAAACACTTTTGAGTCACAAAAAAATGAACTGCAAAACATCTTAAAGGATTTGAATTCTGAAGAAAAAGTCGGTCCTGGTTGGTGGGAGAAATTTAAAGATTGGGTACATACTAAGACTGGTACTTCTCAACGTTGGGTCAATGGTCAGCCAGCTTGTTTCGGCAATGGTGGTTGCGGTCCTTGTGCTGGAATATGTCCATTTGGCTTAGTTGAAGGTGGCGAAGTTGGTAATATCTCAGACTCACAATTGAGCGCAGGATTTAGGCCACTTTTATTTACTTTTGTAGAAAATTCTGAAAATGAAATTAGATTGATCGTTGAAATTCCTAGTAGTTACAAAAATGACTTTGTAACGAATAATGGTGTCTACGTTGCAGAAGACTCTTACTTGCCAAAGTTTTTAGTTACACCACTTAAGTCTAATACGATTCTTATGAAAAAAGGGTTTTACCCAGTTATTATTGATTCGGTAAGTGGAAATGCTCAAACTATTATTGACTTTCAAATAAATTGATTATTACTTGCTCAATGGGGTATTTCTATTAATTTTAGAAGCCCCATTTATTTTAATTCAAATGAAACATGAAGTTTATCTATTTTCTGTTTTTAGCATTAATATTCCCATCCTGTAATATCATACGAATACTTCAAATGTCGGAACCTAATGATGAGTCCGCAATTGAGGTGAATAGTTATATAAAGAAATATAAATATGACTACAGTTTATTTGCAGATGACACCAAATCTTGGATGCAAAAAACCAAAATATATGGCATCAACAATGATACAACCAAATACTCTTACGTCCAACTAAGGATTTACAATCGAGATGGTAGTTTATATTCCGCCTATTCGCAATGCATGGGAGATTTTAACAAGAGGAATTTTGTGGATAGTTTCCCACTCAAAAGGAACGATTATCCTTTTATCAATCAGCAATTGAAATTTAAAAATGAAATGGATTTGATTAATCTAAGTTCTGAAAGAAAAGATCAGATTCTTTCGCAGTCAGGAAATTACAAATTCACTTACGTTGTTTATTATGCTATTTGGACAAGTTATGCATCGAAACATTTACTTAAAAAAGTATCTAAGATTAAATCAAAGCATCCAAATGATGTTATGGTTGTTTTGGTGAATTTAGCTAGAGATAAAAATTAGAGAACTCTTGTTTAAAAGAATTTAAAGCGTATTGAGAATATTACAATATTTGTGAGAATTTTTGAATACATCCTTTTTAAAGGATATTGAGGTATAAAAAAGTGTTTCATATTTTTTGTTCAATGAATTACAATTTAGAATAGTGCGAACAACAAATCTTTGACATTAAGTAAAATCAAATTGAAAAAAATCTGTTTAGGTAAAATTTATTACAATCTCACGGAGTGAATTGCAGAAGCCAAAAATAAAGACATTCGCACTTCATTAGCCGTTTTTAAACCAACTGAGATTTAAGATTTCACAGCCGAATTAGTTGACCGAGAGTGGGATAAAGACAAATTATCCAAATTGAATCAACTCAATCTTTTTGAAACAAGTAAAGAGGGGAAATTTGAAGTCGTACAAAAGCTGCCTTACAAATTCAGGTTCATTTTCAAAGACAATCAGGGAACGGAAAGTCGAATGATGATTGAAGATTGGGAAACAGGACAACTTTATTGGAATTGTCTTGCACGCCATGAAGGAAACGAAGCAAAAGCCATTGAAGACGTAAGGAAAAAGTATTTTGACGATTTTGCAAAAACGAAAGATCTTCATTTCTTTTTAGGTACTTCACAAGTTCATCATCATGTTTCTCATAATCCGTTTATGATAATTGGCACATTTCATCCAAAAATTGAATTACAAGGTAGCTTGTTTTAACCCGCCTTTTTTCCAAGCACTAGCTATTTTGGTAAACCTAGCCATAGATAAAGACTAAGAGAATATTGTTGTTTTCAGGGGTCTTGATTACAAAAAAACACAATCTATTTAACACTACATTAAATCACCTCCTATTTTGCGTGTCTTATAGTCAAATGTGACTTATAAAATAATCATTTAGTACAAGTACTATTTTTTCTGGTACATATACTAATTTTTCGGGTTGAACGAATAAACACAAATTATCAGATTATTCAGACTGGATAAGGTTTTTAGGAAACTAGGGATTGGGGTTTACGTTATTTTGGTGAAATGTTGCAAAAATTACGGGTTTGGATTTGGGGTAAGTTTGGGGGGGGAATCTATTTATTTTTTCATTTAAGTTAATCCTAAGTTATGTTTATAAAGGAATTGAAAATCAAAAACTACAGAACATTAGAGGACGTTTCACTGAATTTTTGTCATTACTATACTGCAATCTGTGGAAAAAATAATGCTGGGAAATCGAACATCCTAAAAACTGTTCGTAATTTATTAGGAAGTAATTTTTTTATACGAATTTCCGATGAATTCATCGGACACGGCGATATTAATTATAAAAATGATTTTACAAAATGGAAGAAAAACACAAATGAGGATATTAACATAAAAATATTACTAGAATTGGATAAAGAAGAGGATTCATCGTTGTACAAATTTATACGTGACCTTATTTTAAAAGACGAATCAGAAAATGAAGGCAAAAATAAGGAGCTATTGTCGATTGACTACATTAAAAAAGCTGACAATTCTAGTGATTTCAAAATAAAATTTGGAGAAATTGAAATTGAAAAAGATTTTTCCAAAAGAGAAATATTGAGAAGAATTAAAACTTCAGAGACAATAGTTTTTCATAATTCGACAGAAAACGATTCCTTTTCACCATTCAGCACAAAAAAAAATTCCATCAATAATTTTATTTCTGAAAAAGACAAAAAAGAAATTTCAGATAGAATTGAAATTGTACTTAAATCAGTTCAAAAATCGTTAAAAAAACAGCAAGATGAACTAGCTAATTTATTGGGTCGATTGGAAGATAAATATGAGGTGAGCTTTTCCATGCAAGGATTAAAACTTGAAAGAGAGTCAATTGAAATCTCATTGAAAGAAAAGGGTGTTGATGTCTCACTTGAAGAATGGGGAAGTGGCACAAAAAATAGAACACTTATCTTTATGAGTCTTCTTAATGCAAAAAAGTTTCAAGGAAGTTCAAATCAAACTGAAAAAATATATCCAGTTGTTTTGATTGAAGAGCCTGAGAGCTTTTTACATCCCTCTGCCCAAGCCGAATTTGGAAGAATTTTACAAGATTTGGCTAATGTATTTAAAATACAAGTTATTGTTACAACTCATAGCCCATATTTACTTAGCCACAAAACACAACAAGCAAATATTTTGATTGATAGAGATCTAAAAAGCAAAGCAAAAGATAAAGGTTCAGTCATTATTGATACAGATAATGAAAACTGGTATGAACCATTTGCACTTGCTCTTGGCATTAACGGTGAAGATTTTGGCCCACTTAAAACAACAATTTTTAATGATTCAAATAGTGTGTTTCTTGTTGAAGGGCAGATTGATAAGGAGTATTTCGAGTTGTTAAAAGATTCTGCCCATGGAGTAAATTCATTAAAAAATAATATTGAGATATATCCATATGGAGGTGCTGACGTTATTAAAAATACAGCAATTACCAGCTTTATCAAAAATAGGTTTACAAACTCCGTAGTTACGGTTGATTTTGACAAGTATGATTCTGTAAAAAAATCACTTACTTCAATTGGTTTTGTGGAGAATAAAAATTTGTTAGCTGTTGGTAAGAATGAAATAGGAAAAAAATCTATTGAAGGACTTTTACCAATTGAAATTAAAAACGCTGTAAGAACTAAATTTCCTGATATTGTAGATGCCGCTATGGAAAATTCACCGGACAAGAAAGATGCACAGAATAGTTTAAAGAGAAAATACTTGGATGAGTTTAAAGCCAATGCTATTGCGGGAGAGGAACATTATAGTGAGTTTTATAAGTTAGTTAAGAAAATTAATTCGAATTTTAAATAGAATTCAGATATTAATAAAACTAATTAAACTAGACAATCCAAGCCCACTTTCGTAGGCTCGTATCATCTCTTTCAAAATTAAAAAGAAGAAGCTGCAGCTAGTTCTTTGAATTTGGATGCTAATTGCTTCATGTCGTCACCTACTTTTTTGTCAATGATCTTGGCGTAGTGTTGGGTTGTTCGGAGGTTTTTGTGTCCAAGCATTTTGCTCACACTTTCAATGGAAACCCCATTGGTGAGTGTGACGGTTGTGGCGAAGGTATGACGCGCTATGTGGAAAGTGAGTTCTTTATCAATTCCGCAAATGGCCGCAATCTCTTTCAGATACGCATTGGTTTTTTGGTTGCTAGAAACGGGAAGTAGTTTTCCGGTATTTTGGCAAACGGGGTCGTTTTCGTATTTGCTGATGATGTATTCTGCAGGAGGCAACAAGGGAATGTTGCAAATGGAATTGGTTTTTTGTCGCTTGGTCAATATCCATTTCTCGCCACTCATGACGTAATTGATGTCTGATTTTCGCAACGCTGCCACATCTGCATAAGCCAAGCCCGTGAAACAACTGAAAAGGAATATGTCTTTGATGCGGTTCAAGCGCTCGGTGCTGAATTGCTTTTCCATCATCGTGTTGATTTCGGCTTCTGTGAGGTACACGCGATTGACTTCTTTGACCTTGGCGGTGTAATTGACAAACGGACTTCTATCCAGCCAACCGTTCTTCAAACATATTCGGATAATCTTGTTGAAGTTTTTGAGGTATTTCACCGCTGTGTTGTTGTTGCATTTCCGAACGGTGCGCAGGTAGAATTCGTAATCGCAGATAAATGCATAATCGATGTTCTTGATGTCGATGTCGGAAATTTTGTATTGGTATTGCATGAATTCCAAGGTATGGGAATAGGATGTTTTGTATCGCTCGAGGGTTGCGGGTGAAAATTCGTCGTTAATAAGTTGTTGCATACGGTCGTTGTGTTCTCGGAAGATTTCCATGAGCATACGCGGTCGGTCGTTTTTTCCTTGTACTTTATTTCGTAAAGTCTCTGCCGTGATGGTCTCATTGTTAATCATGAGTTGTCGATGTGCTTCGTACACATTGACTCGAATGGTGTCAAGGTACATATTGAATGCTTTGACGTCGTTTGAGTTCCCGATGCGTTTGGAGGCTTTGGTATTCCAATGGGCTGTGGGGCAGTCACGGCCTGTTGAAAATTCTGTTCTTACTCCATCCACTGTGATTCGAACGAAGATGAATACTTCATCCGGATTTGATCTTTTTCTTTTCCCGAAGAAAAGCAGGCTAAAATTCTTTTGCATTTGCGCAATTTTAAGTTAGTAAAATTAGATCAACCTACTATGCAAAACAAGATGTTCATTCTTTGAACTGCTTGATGGACGGGCGTTTCAGCGGTTTTAGGTGCGTCGCAAAATTGAAAGTGCCGCGACGCACCTTTATACGCTTTTGACGATGATGTTTTTTGATTTCTTTTGGTTTGTCAAAAAACAAAAAACCCCGTAAAATCAAGCGTTTTACGGGGTTTTGGTTTCTTTTGAAATCTTTTCAGCGGAGAGTGAGGGATTCGAACCCCCGGAACCTCGCGGTTCAACGGTTTTCAAGACCGCCGCAATCGACCACTCTGCCAACTCTCCGCGACAAAAGTAGTAATAGTTTGATTATTCACAAGCGTTTTTGACAAAAAATAATAGAACAATGAAAATTTCAATGTTCAATAAGCACAAATTCCTTCAATAATATGTTTATCAATTAAATTCGCAATATGGAATTAAGACAAGTATCAATCGACCTAATCAATCAGATGAATAGAAATACGCTGATGGAACAATTGGGTATAGAATGTATCGAATTAGGAAAAGACTATGTTGTATCCCGCATGCCTGTGGATCATCGAACGCACCAACCTATGGGATTGTTGCACGGTGGCGCAAGTGCTGCTTTAATTGAAAGTATTGGCTCTATGGGTTCTACTTTGCTCATTGATTTGGAAAAACAACAACCGGTAGGTCTTGAAATAAATTGCAATCACATTAGTGGTGTTCGATCTGGTTTTGTAATTGCTAAAGGAAAGATAGTCCATGCAGGAAAGAGCACCCATTTATGGCAAGTTGATGTTCGAGAAGATGGAACGGATCGTCTAGTCTGTACTGGAAGGTTAACGGTGATGATTATTGATAAAAAGATGTAAAATGCTTTTATATCGTTTACCTGGGAAAGATATTGTACAAAAATCAGGACGTTTTATTCCTGTAAATGATTCTTTGAGAGAAGGATTTATTGTCGGAGATTTCGAAGGAGAGAATAAATTTATTTTTGAACAAGATAACTCATTAGATAGGCTTTATTTCAAAAAAGAAATTCCATCTGTATTGGAAAAACAGGATTATTTGAGACAGGGAAATTTACTGATTTCAACATTAAAGAATTTAGGAATTCAAAAAACAGTTTTGTCAAGAGTCAAAGAAAATGAATTTGATGAAACCAAAAGTCTTGACTTGTTTCATTTATTGGTTAATAGTTACCCAGAGGCTTTTGTATACTTTTTTAGTGATTTAAACCTCGGAACTTGGATTGGCGCCACCCCAGAAGTTTTACTTAAAAAAATAAATCAAAATGGTTTTACAACATCTCTTGCCGGGACTAAAAAATCAACGGACACAGACCTTTGGAAAGAAAAAGAAAAGATAGAACAAGCATATGTTACGGAATTTATTGAGGAGGAATTACAAGCATTGAATGTCCGTGAATATGAAAAATCAAAAACGTATGAATACTTTGCGGGTCCAGTAAAACACTTACGAACAGATTTCAGTTTTACAATCAGTGAACAATCAATTGATAAAGTTATAAACGCACTCCACCCAACACCTGCGGTATGTGGTTTACCTCAGAACTTATCGCTTGAAGTCATTCGTCAGATTGAACCTCACAAGAGAGAATTTTACAGCGGCTTTATTGGTGAGATTAGCAGAAATGATGCGTCAATTTTCGTAAACCTGCGCTGTTGCCAAGTTTTACCCGGAAAAATCTATTTGTATTTGGGCGGTGGTTACACTGTTGATTCGAATCCCGAAACGGAATGGGAAGAGACAGAAAATAAAAGCCGAACCATACTCGACCTGATTCAAAAATTGTAATTTTACCACATGCTATCCAGCGATAAAGTATTGGTGCAATTGATCGTCGATCAATGTGAGGCTCACGGGATCAAAAAGGTTGTGTTTTCTCCAGGATCAAGGAATGCACCATTTGCCATTTCGTTCGATGAAAATCCATTCTTTGAAACGTTCGTTATTCATGACGAACGTGTTGCTGCATTCTTTGCTCTTGGACTAAGTCAAGAACTAAAGGAGCCAGTCGCAATTTGCTGTACCTCGGGATCAGCTGCTTTAAACTACTACCCTGCCCTAGCAGAGGCATTTTATCGCTGCGTTCCAATCTTGGTTATCACTGCAGACAGACCTGCCAGTTGGATTAATCAAGGGGATGGTCAGACAATTGTTCAAAATGAATTATTTAAGTCCCACGTCCGATTTTCTTTATCACTTGATGATTCCATTGTTTCCGAGGATACTCTTTGGAGAATACAACTAGATACTGCGGAAGGTATTTCACACCTATATAACAATTGCAAAGGACCAGTTCATTTCAATGTAGGATTGAGTGAGCCTTTATACAATCGTGTTGACAAGAAAAATAACTACAGCCGTTTAATTGAAAATATATTTACTGAAGGATTCATTAATAGTAAATTTATCAATACAGCCTCTCTTATTCTTCCAGAATCAAAAATCATGGTTTTGTGCGGACAAATGTCAAAAAATGAAAAATTGAATTTGGAATTGGAAAGGTTCGCAAAAAATTCAAATGTTATTGTTTTTGTTGAAAACACATCAAATTTACATAACGAATCATTCATTTCTTGTATTGATAGAACCTTAAATGGCATTTCTTCAAACCAGGAAAACGAATTTCGACCAGACTTATTGATTACACTCGGAGGCGCCGTTGTATCGAAGAAAATAAAGTCATTTTTACGGAAAGTAAAACCGAAAAAACATTGGAAAATTGGTTATGAATTCCCGTGGATGGATACCTATCAATGTCTTACCGAGAACATTGAAATCGAGCCCGCTCTTTTCTTTGAAAGAATAAATCAATTAGACTACTCAAAAAATACGACCAATTATTTCGGACAATGGAAGAGATTAGATTATATGGCAAAAGATTTAATTTCGGAATGCATTCAAGGTCTTGAAAATTTAACTGATATTGTAGCATTTGAATCGATTTTTCAATTAATTCCAGAAAATTCAGTACTTCACATGGCAAATAGTTCGGTTGTTCGCTATTGCCAATTGTTTGATTCCATTCCTAATATTCGTTACGAATCAAATAGAGGAACAAGTGGAATAGATGGCTCTACAAGCACAGCAGTTGGTGCTGCTCGAGCAAATTCGAATCAACTTCATTATTTAATCAGCGGTGATATTTCGTTTCTTTATGACAGCAATGCATTATGGATAGCAGATTTCCCGAAAAACCTAAAAATCATAGTAATAAACAATCAGGGAGGCGGAATTTTCAAAATTATTCCTGGTCCCTCAACTTCATTGCAAAGAAAAAAATATTTTGAGTCAGTTCACTCACAGAACGCAGAACCTGTAGCAAAAGCTTTTGGTTTAATCTGTAAATCAATAAAAGAAAAATCGGATTTATTGCATGTACTTGAAGATTTTTTTGACTTAAACAATGACACGCAACTAATTGAAATTCATACCGATTCGGAGCAAAACCCGAAAGATTTAGACTACTTTTTTGATTACTTAAAAAATAAATAATGGAATATTTTGAAATATTAGGAACAGTTCAAGGTTGGACCTATTTGATAATTTTAACCTTGTTAGAAATCGTACTTGGAATTGACAACATCATTTTCATTTCCATTATTACCGATAAGTTAGAATACAAGGATCAAAAAAAGGCTCGAATTCTTGGTTTGAGTTTAGCGCTGATTATGCGAATCTTACTTTTAAGCGTAATCTCTTGGATTATGACTTTGGACGAAACTGCCTTATTTACAATATCTGGAATTAAATTCACAGGACATAGCTTAGTTCTATTGATAGGAGGTTTGTTCTTAATTTACAAGTCAGTAACTGAGATGCATGCAAGTGTAAAAGGAGAGGAAGAACAACATGGAAAGAGTAAAAATAAACTTTCATTAAATTCTGTTGTATTTCAAATTGTTATGGTAGACTTCATTTTCAGTTTTGACTCAGTAATATCTGCCGTTGGAATGACAAATGACATTTCTCGTGAAACGCATGGAAACCCGATGGTAATTATTGTTGCGGCGGTAATTATTTCTATGATCGTCATGTTGCTATTCTCAAAACCTATAAGTGATTTCATCAACGAACGTCCAACAATTAAAATGATAGCTTTGGGATTTTTGGTGACTATTGGAGTTCTTTTAATTGCAGAATCTTTTGGTCAGCACATTCCAAAAGGGTATATCTATTTTGCGATGGTTTATGCTTTGGTCGTAGAATTTTTAAATATTCGAATGCGACGAAACAAGAGAAATGAATCAAATTGAAGCTTTAAAATTTCTTGGTATTGATTCCATATTAGAATCCGAAGAAGCATTAGAAAATAAGATTTTTGAAATCAAGCAGGAAATTATTGCCAATTGTCACGTTCCACAGCTAATCTTGGCCAAGCAGAAAAAGCTCAAACAACTTATTTCTATCTGCGAAATCTTGAATTTCAAATTAGACATCGAAATTGAAAAATTTGATATAAAGCAATTTAATTCAGAATCAATCCTCGATAATTTCAATCATTTTCATAAAAACCGTGCGCTGATTTTACAGAAAATCGCATCAAGTTCAGATTTAAAATTATTAGTTTATACTTGTAATTTATTATTTCAAAACTTGAAAAGTTGGTCTCTAAAATGGCCAAAGTTAGAATCCGAGATTAAAGTTGAAGTCAAACTTTCGAAAGAACTTGAAAGTGTTGAAATGCTACGATTAATTAAAAATTTAAACGAACATAATGTTTTTAATTTCAACGATTTAAATTCTGAAAATACACCAGGTGATTTAAAAATTGAAATTCAAAGACTGAATGAACTTACAAGATATTTTGATACAATTGAATCGAATTAACGATTTTCAATTTCTTCGATTTCTACCACTTTACCAACCATACAGATGCTTCCAGCAGGAATTTCGTTATATTTCACCCAAACTTTTTGCCCATCAACAAGATTGACATTATCTTGAAAATCAAATAGGTTAGTTGGTTCTAATGTAGTTCCATTATCTAGATCGATCAGCATTCCACATCCATCGAGTCCGGTGTAATCATGTAACCTGCCTTTTAACATTCCGGAATTTGATTTTGAACATGCCGATAAAGCAATTAAAACTAAAAAAACACTTTTTCTTATCATAACAACTATTTATTTATCATCCCATTCTTCCGAATTATTCTCTCTAATCAACTTTTGCCAATTATAATCCCCTGATTCCGTGTCATCTAAAATTTCACGATACTCATCCGAATTGATGTGATAACGTTCAACATCTTCGCCTGTATATTCTTCAATTGCCTCCAACAATGGAATTTCGTCATCACTGCAAAAAGACAGTGCTTGTCCGAGTTTATTGCCCCGACCCGTTCGACCACAGCGATGAACATAATTCTCGGGATTATCAGGCAAATCATAATTGATCACATAATCCATATCAGGAATATCAATTCCTCGACAAGCGACATCCGTAGTAATCAAAACCGTATTTTCTCCGGAACGAAAACGATCCAGAATCGCAAAACGTTCCTTTTGTTCTATCCCTCCATGCAATGCTTCTGATTTTAGCTGAACCCGTTCCATTGCTGCCACAACCCTTTCCGCTCTAACTTTCGTTCGTACAAAAACAATGAACTTTTGCTCAGGGTATTCCTTTAAGACATTCTCCAAAAAGAATCGTTTGTCATCCATTTCGATAAACGCTACGGCATGTGCCACATTTTTTGAAACTGGATTTTTAGGTGAAATCTGAATTCGAATGGCATTTTTTACTGTATCGTAAGCCAAGGATTTGATTTTCTTATCAATTGTAGCGGTAAAAAATAAGGTTTGACGATTTTTCGGGACTTTTTTCAAGACATCTTTGATATCTTTATTGAATCCGAGATCAAGCATCAAATCAGCTTCGTCTAGAACTAAAATTTCCAATCTAGAGATGTCTACATATCCTTGCGAAATCAAATCAAACATTCTTCCAGGTGTCGACACAAGAATGTCAATTCCCTTTTTTAACGTTTTTATTTGAGATTCCTGCTCAACTCCACCAAATAAACCCAAGACACTCAAATTGGTCTTCCCTCCTATTTCACTGACGACCTTGGATATCTGCTTTGCCAATTCCCTCGTCGGAACAAATACCAAGGCTCTAATACCATCATAAGCACCACGTTTTTTCACTATTAACTGATGAAGCATAGGAATTACAAATGCAGCTGTTTTCCCCGTTCCCGTTGGCGCAACTGCCATCACATCCTCCCCATCCAAAATCGGTTTAATCGCACGAAATTGAATGTCAGTTGGACGCTTAAATCCTAACTCATCCAATTGTTCCTTGATTGACTTAGCAATGTTGTAATCCTTGAATTTCATTATAACAAAGTTATCAATTTCAAAATTGAAATGAACGTTTTCAAATGATAGGTGTAAGCACCTCAAAATAAACAATTATGAAACGGATATTAGCAGCATGGGTTTTGGGTGGAATGATTTTTCAAGCCAGAGCCACGGAAAAAGAAATTGTAAAGTCAACATTGACGGAAGTTACGGTATATTCGCAAGGTGCGCAATTGCACCACAAGGCCAACTTTAACGTAAAAGTTGGTGTAACGGACATCATTGTTGAAGGAATCAGTCCATACATCGATCCTCGAAGTATACAAGTAAAAGCAACTGGAAATGTTGTCATTCTGGATAGCAAATTTTCAACCTATTATCCCCAGCCAACTTCAGTTTCCATTGATGGTATCCCGTTGAAAATTAAAAAGGACATAAAACTATTGGAAGATTCATTGAAAACAATAGCATTTGATATTCAAGAAATTCAAGATGAAATCGATGTGTTGAACGCAACGAAAAATATTTTATCAAATAATGGCGTAATACGCGGACAAGGAAAAGTGAATGATTCATTGAATTTATTAAAACAAGCAGTGGATTATTATTCACTGAAAATGGTGGAATTGAATAAAAAACTACTCGCATTAAATAAGAAAAAACAAGAGCGAACAGAGAAAAAACGAGGTATGGATGAGCGTTTGCAAGCCTATCGAAATTATGAAAACAATGGGAATTTTAATTCTCAGGAGAATACTAAGCCAATTCCAAGGGTAACCATTACCGTTTCCAGTAAAGAATTGGTCACAGGGAAATTAAATCTATCTTATGTTGTAAGCAACGCTGGTTGGACTCCATATTACGATTTACGTAGCGAGGCATTGACAGGGAAATTAAGTTTAACTTACAAAGCGCAAGTTTATCAAAATACCGGTTTGGATTGGAATGAAGTGAAATTGAATATTTCCACAAATAATCCACGTGCAAATAAAACAAAGCCGGAGTTAAATCCTTGGTATATCGATTATACGGCTTATCGTCAAGTTTCGCAGAAAAAAACAAAAATGGAATATCTTTCTGAAACAAATGCGATTCCGCAAGCTGCTTTTAATCAAGGATTTACTTTTTCAGAAGACCTTAATAAAGATGCGATGACCGCTGATCAATACACTACAGTTGTTCACCACCTAATTGCCGCTGAATTCAAAATTGATTTGCCATACAACATTAAATCCAATAATGAACAACACATGGTTCTAATCAGACAATCAGAATTGGATACTAAATTCAAGTATTACAGTGTTCCTAAAATGGACCCTGGAGTTTATTTAGTAGCGCAAATGACGAAATTGGATGATTTGCAACTTGTTCCTGCAAAAGCAAATATATACTTCGATGGTTCGTATATTGGTGAAACTTACATTGACCCAACAACAATGGATGATACACTGAATCTTTCCCTTGGTAAGGATCCAAATATCGTAGTAAAACGCACGCTTTTGAAAAAGGATAGTAAAGAGAAAATCATCGGAGAAAAGAAAGAGCGAACCTTTGCCTATCAATTTGAAGTTCTGAACTTGAAATCAACAGCAATTGAATTGGTGATCCAAGATCAACTACCAGTAACTCAAAATGCAGATATTACAATCGAATCGACAGAACTTTCTCGCGGGAAATTAGATGAAACATCGGGTCTTGTCGAATGGTCAATGAACTTAAAAGGAAAAGAAACCAAGAAATTCGATTTCAATTTCAAGGTCAAACATGCGAAAGATAAAATCATAAATATTTAAAATCACATTCAACTAAAATCAAATAAAAAAGAGGTCATCTAGTGATAACCTCTTTTTTGTTGTCCTACACAATTAATTAGTTATAAAAAATAAATGATTAAAATAGTACAACCTACTTCAAAAACATCTTCAAAGAAAGTGAAAGTTTTTCTCGAATCTCCGTGCGATCAATAATGTAATCCAAAAATCCATGTTCCAATAAGAATTCGGATGTTTGAAAACCATCGGGTAAATCACGACCAATTGTTTCTTTTACAACTCTTGGACCAGCGAAACCAATTAAAGCACCCGGTTCGGCTATATTGATGTCACCCAGCATAGCGAAAGACGCCGTAACACCTCCTGTAGTAGGATCAGTTAAATAGGAAATATATGGCAAGCCCGCTTCTGATAATTGACTTAGCTTTCCGGAAACTTTAGCCATTTGCATCAATGAATATCCAGCTTCCATCATACGCGCCCCACCAGACTTTGAAATAATCATGAATGGAGCCTTAATTTTTATTGCCTCATCTATACCTCGAGCAATCTTCTCCCCCATTACGGATCCCATTGATCCACCAATAAAGCTAAAATCCATTGCTGCAATTACAAAATCTTGCCCATCCAATTTTCCTTTTGCAGTGCGAATCGCATCTTTCAAACCAGTAGATTTATGAGTTGCTTTAATACGATCTTTGTATTTCTTCGTATCTTCAAATTTCAACGGGTCACCGGATGTTAACTCCTGTGCAATTTCCTCGTAAATAGAATCATCGAAAATCAGATTAAAATACTCTTCAGATCCAATACGCTCATGGTGTGAGCAACGCTCACAAACAAAACTATGTTTCGCTAAATCATCCGAAGTATATAAGGTCTTACAATTCGAACAACGAACCCAAAGTCCTTCAGGCGTTTCCTTTTTTTCACTTGTAGAAGTTGTAATTCCTTCCTTATTTCTTTTAAACCAATTACTCATAATTCGTATTTATAAGGTATTAATATTGTTCAAATCCGCAAATGACTGCTCCAAACGTTTGTTGAATGTTAATTCTCCTTCACGCAACCATTTTCTTGGATCGTAGTATTTTTTATTGGGAACATCATCTCCTTCCGGATTTCCAATCTGTGTTTTCAGGTAATCAATTTTTGAAGTTACATAATCACGCACTCCTTCAGTAAATGCAAATTGAAGATCTGTATCAATGTTCATTTTGATAACACCATAGCCGATTGCTTCTCTAATTTCTTCCAAAGTTGAACCAGAACCCCCGTGAAAAACAAAATCAACAGGATTATGACCCGTGTTAAATTTTTTCTGAACGAAATCCTGCGAATTTTTCAAAATAACAGGTGTTAACTTCACATTTCCAGGCTTGTAAACTCCGTGCACATTTCCAAATGCTGCCGCAATTGTAAAGCGAGGTGATATTTTCATCAATTCCTCATATGCAAATGCAACTTCTTCAGGTTGAGTATATAATTTCGAGCTATCCACATCCGAGTTATCAACACCATCCTCTTCCCCACCGGTAATCCCAAGTTCGATTTCCAAAGTCATACCGATTTTACTCATTCTAGCCAAATATTGCTTACAGATTTCAATATTCTCAGCAATTAGTTCTTCAGATAAATCAATCATGTGAGAACTGTATAATGGTTTACCTGTCTCCTTGTAAAATTGCTCTCCTGCATCCAACAAGCCGTCAATCCAAGGCAATAATTTCTTGGCACAATGGTCAGTATGAAGAATAACTGTAGCTCCATATGCTTCAGCTAAAGCATGAACGTGTTTCGCTCCAGAAATCCCTCCTAAAATCGCTGCTTTTTCATTCTGATTAGTCAATCCTTTACCCGCAAAATAATGCGCTCCTCCATTCGAAAACTGGATGATGACCGGCGCTTTCAACTTCGCCGCAGTTTCCATAACACCATTTACTGTACTTGTGCTCGTAACATTGATAGCTGGCAACGCGAAACCTTTTTCCTTTGCATATTTGAAAATCGCTTGAACTTCATCTCCTGAAGCTACTCCCGGCTTAATCGAATGACTCATAATCAGTTAATTTAGGGCTGCAAAGTTATGAATAAAGTTTAATGATTTTTAATTTCAATTTTATTAAAAAAACTTCTTTTTTTCTATAATAAAGTGGCATTTGATACGTTTTAATCAAAAATCATTTTCGCCTATGATGCAAAAATACCCTAACACCTATTTAAACCAGAATGAAAATCTTGCCAAGCCTTCGAATCAGGCGATTTCCTTTCTTCTAATGTACAGCAAGTCCATTGAAGTAAAAAAAGGAAAGAAACAACGGATTATCCTCTGTAAAAATTGATTGAAAGCTGTCTAAAAAAGGCAGCTTTTTTTTGATATTATTTTACATTTGTCTGCTTTTTCTCCTAAAATAAAAATGACATGCCATATTCCTTTGTAATTTGCGATGACCATCCCCTAATAAATGAATCTATTGATTTTTTCTTCAGTCATAAAGGAAATTCATGTTTAGGAAAATTCAATAGCAACAAAGAATTAATAAGCTATTATTCTAATTCTACATCAGACATTTTAATTTGTGATTTAAACATTGATCACGAAAATACATTTGAAGTATTAAAGGCTTTGATCCAAAAGAGACCTTCGTTATACATAATCATTTTCTCCGCATATTCGGATAGAATTTATATCCAAAAAGCAAAAGAAATTGGTGTTACCCTCTATTGTTCCAAAACAACGGAATTGGAAGATCTTTACTCCAAAATTGATTTAAACAATCGAGAATTTTTCACCAACTGTCAATTTGAATCTGAAAAGAAAATGTTTATTTCATCTGACTTATCTTTTGTGGAAAGAGATTTAAAATTAAGTGATCAAGAGAAAAAAATAGTTGCCTTAATTTTAGCAGGAAATACTAGTGAAGACATTGCTAATAAATTGTTTATCAGTAAATTTACGGTGGATACTCACCGAAAAAACATCAACAAAAAACTGAATGTAAACGGTATAATTCAGTTACAAGAAAAAGTAATCAAATACAATCTGCTTTGAGTCTTCGGAAAATCATATTGATCGTAGGTTTTATTTTTCAAGCGACTGTTTTTTCACAAAAAATTTATTTCGTTCACGATTCTACAGGTACATTAAGTTTTCATAAAGTACTGTCGAAAAACACCAAATGGAAAGAAAGTTTTAATCATACCATCAATTTCGGTTTTGTTAAAAAAGACGTCATTTGGCTAAAAATTGAAAAATCAAAAAGAAATGAATTACTAACAATTCCAAATGCTTCTATTGATAGCATCACATTTTTTTCAAAGACAAAAAAAATCATTTGCGGAGATCGTGTTTATAACCCCAATTATGAGCCCCCAATTGCATTATTTCCTTGCGGTGATTCTGCAATGATTCTTCGAATTAAAAAGGAACATTCCTCTCTAGTAATTCCACTTGAATTTAAGAATTCAAACTCATTTTTGAAAATCAATTCACAATATAAAATGCTGGACATTTTGCTATTTGGCGTTTTTGTTTCATTCTTGATATTTGCATTTTCCTTATTCATTTACAGCCGTTCAGCGGTATTTTTATTTTTTTCATTCTATATTATTACAACGATTCTATTCTACTATACCTCAAATGGCCTATTAAAATCGGTTTTCTTTCCTCAATTTTTATATTTCAGTGAAATCAGACTTTATGTCAGTTGCATTGCACCACTTACTTTATTTTGGTTCAACCGAAGTTTAATTCAATACCGAACTCGATTTTTAGATTCCATTTCTAAAATTTTGACATTCAGCATACTTATTTTAGTAGGGATCTCAGTTCTTCTTTTCAATTACCTAAAAGATTCTTACTCAAAGGAATACATCTCCTTCATTTATATATTATGCTTCGTATTGATTTGTGTGTTACTCATTTTAAACGTTAACGAGTTATTTCTCCCAAAACAAAAATCAAAAAAACGATATGCCTACTTATTTCTTGGCTCGATTTTAATCACAATTATCTTATTTGTATTAGAATCATTTCGTTTTGAATGGCTTCCTGATTTTGACTTTTTACTACTCATAACGTGTTTCGAAGTAATCATTTTTGGATTGTTTATTTCTATTGATTTCATCAACAAGTTTAAAGAAAATGAAAACTTGGCTTTGAAACTTGTTCAAACAAAAAAAAGAGCGCTAAACGAACTAAAAGTCATTCAATTCAAAGAAAGACAAAAGATTTCGACGATATTACACAATCGCTATCAAAGTCAGTTAACCGGGTTTAGACTCTATTTCGGCAACAAAATTTCCTCGGATGAACCTATCTTAAAAGAGATGAAACGATTTGAAGAGGAAATTCGTGATTTTTCGCATCAGATTTTACCAAAAGAACTCGAAAACGGACTTTTACACGATGCTATTTACAGACAAATCAAGTTTTTATCGCAGGTTTTTACCGATTGGAAAATTTCATATCAAGCTTTCGATTTCAAAGATGAAATCAAGGAGGATTGGATTTATGACATCTACTTAATTTTGTCCGAATTAATTCAAAACTCGATAAAACATTCAAATGGGAATAAAATTGATATTGAATTTTTCAACCATGAAAGCGAATATCTATTGACCTATTCCGAAAATGGCAATTCTTTAGATAAAAGAGCATTTGAACAAGGTTTCGGAATCTCTTTAATAAAAGATCAAATAGAAAATATCGGTAGTGAAATCCGATTCGAACTTAATCCCAATTTGTTCATTATCATTCGAATTCCTAAATAAATATACCTATCAATAGGTATTAAATAGCACACTCTAAGCCAATAATTTTGTAAGTAAAATTAGAGATGCTAAAAAACAATTTAATTCTTTTGAGTTTTGTCCTTTTGTTCTTTTCAATTGAAACAAAAGCGCAATCAATCTCACCGCAATCCATTAATAGTAACGGTAAAAAAATGAATCAAAGTAATGGTTCTTTAAGCTTTACTGTAGGAGAATTAGTTGTGCTAACACATACAGACAACCAAGGTAACTCATTATCCAATGGGTTTTCCTCAAATGCGACGCTGTCCACATTATCAGTTGAGGAAGTTAGTGCATCCAATCTCAATATTAATGTATTTCCAAACCCAAGTTCTGAGGTAATTCATATTGACTTTCAAAATACAATTGAATCTGATTTGATTATAGAACTCATTGATTTGAAAGGTCAAGTAATTGAAACCGAAAGATCGGAAATTGAATCAAAATCGATTAAACTAAATGTTAGCTTTTTGCCAACTGGATCCTATTTTCTAAATCTAAAAAATACCGATAATAACATTGTTGGAAACTATAAATTAATTAAAAATTAAACTAATCAAAATGAAAAAAACGATTTTAATTCTGTTCTCTTTATTTTTTTTACAGATCGCTTTTGCTCAAATACCTCCGCAACAATTCAATTATAGTGCAGTGGCGAGAAATCCTAATGGAGAACCTATTGCCAATTCAGCACTTGGAATACAGATTTCAATAATTAAGGATTCTATTAATGGCGCTATTCAGTACACTGAAAATCATACAGTTAATACAGATGCATTTGGGCTATTTAACCTGGTAATCGGAGAAGGAAATGTTCAAAGTGGTAATATGGCACTTGTTGATTGGACGTTCTATGATCATTTTTTAAAAGTTGGAATGGATGCAACAGGAGGTTCTAACTTCCTAACAATGGGAACTTCAAAGTTTTTAAGTGTACCCTATGCTATGCACGCAAGATCTGCTGAATTTTTAGTTGGTGGTACAGGTGCATTTACCCATTACATTGGAGAACAATTTGGTGGAGGAGTCGTTTTTCACGTTTGGAAAGATTCTTTAGGTGTTGAACATGGATTAGTCGTCGATAAAAACAACCTTTCAAATAACGCTGTTTGGAGTAATGTTTCAACAGTTGAAATAGGTCCAACTGCTCAAAGTTTATGGGATGGCCTATCAAATAGCATAGCCATTACAACGCAAGCAAATCATACTAACAGTGCTGCTTCGCTTTGTCTGAATTCAACTAATTCCAATTATTTCGATTGGTACCTACCATCCTATTTCGAATTAATGACCCTAAACAGTCACATAATTGATGTAGAACGAACATTATCACAAATCACTGGAGCAACTCAACTTGGAATCTTTAATACTTATTGGTCAAGCACAGAATGGTCAAGCTATAACGGATATTACGCATATACACACCGCATACCATATGGTGTCGCAACCCTACTCAAAGACGGAACAGATACAGGAACTAGAGCGGTTCGAGCAATCCGCGCATTTTAGCATAAAATATTGTAACTAACTAATAAAAATAACAAATGAAAAACAAAATCTCTAAATTAACTCTTATTGCTTGTGCATTCGGATTATCTACTCAGCTAACCGCACAAAAAAGTGAAATTAAACACTTCACAGTTGGTATTGGCGCTGCATATGACCCTTCAATCGAATCATTAACCCAACATACTAAATTCGATTACAATATAAATTCAAAATTTGCAATTGGGTTAAAAAATAACCTCGAATTTTGGGACGATAAATCAACCCAAATAAATGAACCAGATGCCATGGGGATTCAAACAACAATTAGTTGGAGAAGCACAATTTTTAATAATTCATCGCTTGTCGCAAGTTACACGTTTTTGGGCTCAAACCAAGATGATAAAAAATTCAATTTAAGTGCTTATGCAGGTCTTGGACTTAGATACGATGTATTTAGAGAAGATTACACTCACAAGAATGTACCTTCGAATACCTATTTAATCGACAGATCTTTTCTTAAATCAACCTATTATTACATCCATTCTGGTATTACCGCCACTTACAAATTAGGGCCTGGTAAAATATTTGTCGATATACCTGTCTTTACTGATTTCCTGTTAGTTATGAAAACAAATACTGAATTTGACTCTGCTCCATCTCTTTCTTCCGAGAACACCGTTAAATACTCTTGGTCAACAAAAGATCAAAATAAAAACTACCTCGGAACGGAACTTGGTTTTAATCTAGGTTATCAAATAAATTTTTAATCATTCATTTCGATTTGGGAGCTACTAATCTGGTTTATAACCCTGTTTTAATTTAAATTTAATGCGTACGCTTTGATTTATCAAAAATGAAAATTCCAAAAAAAAATAAATATGATACAGAAAAATATTTTTAACCTCCTTTTACTAAGTCTATCGACAACTTCCTTTGGACAATGGTTAACTGTAAATACTGATAACGAACCAATTACAGTTTTATGTAATGGCAAGTCTTTAACCCAACTTCAAAAAACGGATGATACAACTTCTTTTGATAATTGGTTTGAGAATATGAATCTGGATTGTCCGGAAGTTAATTTTCTAGATAAAAAAGAACTCATTTCAGCTTATGAAAGTGCGAAAATTGGAGAGTTTTTATTTTCTACCACCCTATCAAAAGCTTCTTTAGAATCAATTGAAACGAATTACCTTTTTCGAAATTACGAGAACAAATTGGCACTTTCAATCAATTCTGTAAAAAATAATTCTAACATCAAATTAGAAGCCACTGACGCAACAATTAAGTCAGAAATAGTCAATAACGAAATTCGTTTTTCTGTTAACCCTAAAGGGTATAATTGCAACTTAACCCTTCTCACAAAAGATATAAATGGCAAAGAAATCGTAATTAAAACTTGGTCTTACAAAGTTCTATCCTTTCCTCCTCCACTTGTTGAAAATAAAACCATTTCCAAAAAAGATATTACTCAAATTACGATTATACCATCTGCGTTAGCGCCCAACAACTCATACACCGTTGAAAGAATTGATATACCTTCTCTTAATGTTGTTATTATTGATGACAATGCCATATTTGGAAAAATAGTTTCAAAACTTAAAAAGAATTCTGAACTTCCCATTATCGTAACTTGCATGGAAATTGAAAGTGGGAGATCCATTCTAATCGCTCATAGTCTAAAAGTAGTTGATTGATGAATTCAACTTTTCTTTGAAAGTTTAAATTTCACAAAAAGCTGTCATTAAAGTGTTATTGAAGTTTTATGACGATAACTGAACTTTGTTCTAAAATTAATCGTCATGAAAAACATACTCTTCGCCAATGATTTTTCGGATACGTCTGAAATAGCTCTCAAATATGCTGTTGAACTGAGTGTCAAGTTAAAAGCAAAACTGACACTCGTTCATATACACGACATTTCCGCAATATTAGCTAATCCAACCGAAATCCCCTATTTCCCCAGTACAAATGGGGAATATCTCGAGGCGCAAAAGAAAAAAATGCAAGAACAACTGCTTTTTGTTGCAGCGGATAAAGCCAAGCAAATAGACACTCATTTTGACGCAATCGAACATACATCTGTTTCATTAGCAATAACTGAGAAAACAGAGGAATTCAAAACGGACCTTCTCATTATGGGGGCGCACGGGAAAAGGCAATTTCAAGAATTCTTTATTGGAAGTAATACTAAATCGGTATTAACTGATTGCCAATGTGCTGTTTTAGTTGTTCCATTTGGTACTCATTTTCAACTTCCAGAAAAAATCGTTTTCGCATCAGATTTGGGAGATGACAACTTTGAGGCATTGCATGCATTGGTGGAATTCGCGAGATATTTTGACTCAAAAATTACCACTCTTCACATTTCCACCGATTATGAATCATTCAGTTTGAATAAAATGAATGATTTCAAAAAACTGCTCACAACCGAAATAAATTATTCAAATATCAATTTCGAATTTCTACTTTCCAATGAAATAAACGAGCGTTTGGATGAATTCATTAGGGATAACAACATCCAACTCATTACAATGGTCGAGCACGAAAATAAAGGATTTTTCAAACGTTTATTCCAAAAAGACCATGCAAAAAATATGATTTCACTTGCTGAAATTCCAATATTGGTTTACAATCAAAAGTTTTTAGTCAAGAGATCATTTCAAGAGGCTGAAGCCAGAATTAGCTCAAAATAGAATTCAATTAACATTCATTTTCACTACGAATAGCCAATTTTCATCGATCATACGTATTTTTACGGCTGAATGGATTTTCAGCTTATTTCAGATTTTAAACCAACCGGCGATCAACCCGAAGCAATTCGGCAGTTAACCGCAGGAATATTAGCAGACATTCCAGCTCAGACCTTGCTCGGGGTAACAGGAAGTGGAAAAACTTTCACTGTGGCGAATGTAATCGCAAATCTGAATCGTCCGACTTTAATTTTATCGCATAACAAAACCCTTGCTGCTCAGCTATACGGTGAATTCAAACAATTCTTTCCAAATAACGCAGTTGAATATTTCGTGTCATACTATGATTATTATCAACCCGAAGCGTATTTGCCTGTGACTGGAACTTACATCGAGAAGGACCTTCAAATTAACGATGAAATAGAAAAACTTAGACTTTCGGCAACCTCTGCCCTATTATCAGGACGTAAGGATGTGATTGTTGTGGCTTCCGTTTCGTGTATTTATGGAATCGGAAATCCAAATGAATTTAAAAACAGTATTATTTCCTTGAAAATCGGTCAAACGGTTGCACGAAATAAATTTCTATTTCGTTTGGTTGAAAATCTGTATTCACGGGCCGGAGAAACCTTTGAACGTGGAATGTTTCGCGTTATTGGCGATACGGTAGACATTTATTTGGCTTATGCAGATTATGCTTTGCGTATCGGTTTTTGGGGAGATGAAATAGAAACAATCTCATCGATTGATCCAGAAACGAATCAGAAAATTGAAAGTTTTAGCGAAATTGATGTTTTCCCAGCCAATTTATTCGTTTCAAGTCCAGAAAATACCCGACAAGCGATTGAGCAAATTCAAGATGACCTCGTAATTCAAGTAGAGAATTTCAGAAAAGAAGGAAAATTAGAGGAAGCCAAACGATTGGATGAACGAGTCAATTATGACTTGGAAATGATTCGAGAATTAGGGTATTGCTCGGGAATTGAAAATTATTCGCGTTATTTTGACCAAAGAAAACCCGGTGAACGACCTTTCTGCTTGCTTGATTATTTCCCGGAAGATTTTATCTTGGTTGTGGATGAAAGTCACGTAACCTTGCCGCAAGTGCGAGGAATGTATGGTGGAGATCGAGCGCGAAAAATCAACTTAGTAGATTACGGATTTCGTTTACAAGCTGCGATTGACAATCGTCCTTTAAAATTTGAAGAATTCGAAGGTTTTTTGAACACGGCAATTTATGTTTCAGCGACTCCAGCAAACTATGAGATCGAAAAGTCGGAAGGAATAATTGTGGAGCAAGTTATTCGTCCAACAGGTTTATTAGATCCAATTATCGAGGTTCGTCCAACAAAAAATCAAATTGATGATTTACTCGAAGAAATCAACCAACGAATTGAAGTGAAAGAGCGTGTTCTGATTACCACTCTAACAAAGCGTATGGCAGAAGAACTTCAAAAATACTTGGATAAAATCGGGATTTTATGTCGTTATATTCACAGCGAAATCGATACAATTGAACGCGTTGAAATATTACGGCAATTGCGTTTAGGTGACTTCGACGTTTTGATTGGTGTTAATTTACTTAGGGAAGGATTGGATTTACCGGAAGTTTCGCTTGTTGCCATTTTAGACGCCGACAAGGAAGGATTTTTGAGAAATGAACGTTCATTGGTTCAAACGGTTGGTCGTGCTGCTCGAAATGTAAATGGAAAAGTGTTGATGTATGCTGACAAAATAACGGATTCAATGCGAAAAACAATGGACGAAACGGCTCGTCGAAGGAAGCTTCAAATTGAATTTAATGAGGCTAACGGATTGGTTCCTACTCCTCTGAATAAGTCGAAAGAAAAAATCATGGAATCAACCAAAGTGGCTGATGGCGATTTGGCAATACGAAGAGCGAAATACGAACAAACCGAAACGATTTCAATTGCAGCAGAACCCTCAATTTCGTATGGAAATCCAAAGGAACTTGAAAACCAAATTAAACTTACGCGAAAAGCAATGGAGAAATCTGCCAAGGAGCTTGATTTCATTGAAGCGGCGCGACTTCGTGATATACTTTTTGAACTTGAAAAACAATTAAAAAATGGAAAATAATAGATTACTCAACCGATTCCGTTGGCTTGCTGTCGCTGAAGGAATCTCCTACCTACTGCTTGGAATTACTGTCCCATTGAAACGAATTTATAATATTCCCGAGCCCAATTTTGTGGTTGGATCCATTCACGGAGTTCTTTTCATAGCCTACTGCATTCTTCTTTTGGTTTTAATGATTGACATGAAGTGGTCATTCAAGAAAGGATTTATTCTTTTCATAGCCTCATTGATTCCTTTCGGAACTTTTTGGGCAGAGAAAAAATATTTGAGAGGATAGTTTAGTTTTCTCGAATAGAGGCAATGAATTGTTCCTTTAATTCAAGAATATTTGATTCTATTTCTTTTACAATCTCAGTTACATCGGAGGATTTACAAAGTGTAGGTTCTCCAAACAAAACATAAGAATCAAAAGGAACTAACAACTTCTCTCCCTTTGGAAGAACCTTCCCCATTCCACTCATATAAACTGGCAAATAATGTACGTTTGGATGTTTTTGCAACAAGACGCCGATTCCCTTTTTGAAAATCTGCATTTTTTCTGGTTCACCACGCGATCCTTCAGGAAATAAAATCAACGATTTTCCTTCTTTAAGTGCCTGACTCATCTGTTCAATCGGATTTTCACTTCCTCCATCCTTCGTTCTTCGAATTAAAATTGCATTGGTAAACAACTTTGAAATAAAGGCTTTTATTGGCGATCCACCAAAATAATCTCCTGCCGCAACAGGATGTGTCTTTGGCAACTGATTGAACGATAATGACGACATCAAAGCTATCGTATCTATGTGGCTGTTGTGATTTGAGACAATAATGAACTGCTTTTGCTTTTTGAGGGCCTCTTTTCGAATAAGCTTAACACCAACAAACAAACGCAAAAAAATGCGCATGACAACTATATACGTGAAACCAAGAATTAATTTCCTCATTAAACGTAATGTAAATTATATACAAGGTAGAAAAATGTCGGGGCCGTAATTGCAAGTGAATCAATTCGATCCAAAATTCCGCCATGACCAGGAATTAATGCGCCAGTGTCTTTTAAACCAATATCTCGCTTAATTGCAGAAACTATGATATCTCCAATAAATCCAGAACAAGCAACCGTAAATCCTACTATGACAGATTCAATTTCCGTAAATGGAGTCAAGAATCGAAGGAAATAAGCTAAAATAGTGGTAGTTATCAATCCACCTAAAAATCCTTCCCACGTTTTATTTGGACTAATTTTCTCAATAATTTTGTTTCTACCCAACAATTTTCCCCATGTAAATTGAAAAACATCATTGATTTCCGTTAGAAAAACGACATAAAGTAAAAGACCACGACCGCCGGCATTAAATCCAGGGATTTCTGGTAACGAGAGCAAATAGGCCAAATGACTAATTGAGAAAACAGTAAACATCAATTGCGTTGGTAAAACACTCATTGCACGCCCTATTTCTGTTGTAATTCCGCGAATCACCAAAACGAATGGAATCCAAACAAACATCAAAACAGGAATAAAAATGATGAAAATATTAAACCAACCATTATAAGCTAAAAAATACTGAACGGGAATTGCCAAATAACACCAAATCAAAACGCGTCGATCTTCATCTCTCACATTTTTACTAATGCTCGTTAACTCGCGAAGGGCAGCAAAAGACAACAATCCAAAAGCAATAAATGAAACAACAGGGTGAAGAAGAGTCGCCAAGACAAAAATACTTGCCATTACCCACCATGATCTAGTACGCATTTTAAGTTCTTCAACTTTGTCACCGGGTTTTAATTTACCAAGAATGAAAAATAGAATGGTAGCAAACACAAGAATCCCAAGTATGATTCCAATGATGATCAGAACTTCTTTGTTCTGAACGTACTTATCAAATCTTAAAATATTCATTTAATTAAATCTATAGTTTTATTAATTCTAATTAAAGTGCTTATTATCAATAATATGATCGCAATAAAAAAAACATAGTCGCTAAAGGAATTCCAACTTGGAAAAAAGTATAGTAGCAACGAAAAAAGTCCAACGATAAAAGCACGATCACTCTTCCCCATAGGGCCTTCATATCGTCTTTCACCGCTTACCGCTTTTCCTAAAATCCCAGCATATTCGTTTGTAACCGAAAGAAACAAAAAGACCAGTAATATCAGTCCATTTAATTTAAACAAAATACCAATTGGATAAAACATAACGAAATCAGAAACAACATCTCCGAGTTCATTCAGTATTTCACCCTTTTTACTTTGCATGTTGTGTATTCGAGCCATCATTCCGTCCAAGGCGTTTAATGCCATTCGAAGTAACAAGCTTATTGGTAAAATCAACAAAGCCAATTGATAAGGAAAGAAATACGAAAATACACCTGTTCCAATTGACAAAAGTATCGCCGCCCAAGTTATCATATTCGCTGTAACACCCAATTTGTAGAGACCATCGAGTATTGGCATCAACAAGGCTTGAAACTTCGGTTTTATCTTGTAAATGGAAATCATTTCTTTTCAAATTTAACAAATGGATTAACTTGATATTTTTTCGATTTGATTTCTTGAGAAAAGGCGTGATCTCGTATAAAATTCATTACCTCAGGACCAAAAGTGTCCAATTTACGATACATTTCATCATGATTTAAGGGAATGAAGCAATAATCATCAACTTTCTGATGCAAATTTTCAATACCGAAATTTACATTCCCCATACTCATGACGGTTTCCTTATGCTTATTGATTAGTTTGGTAGCGTAATTTTCAATGAAAATACCTTTATAAATGCTGATATCATTGATCGGTGGATAGACTGTATTACAAAAATCTTCCATAACATTACCGAATAAAACTTTAGCCAACAACGGAGAATCCTTGATAAGAGCCGCAGGTGCTCTTTCCTGCAATGGACTTCGATCAAATACCAAAGTTGAAATATTGCATTTACCATGTTTATTTATCCACAAATTAATCGTCCATGTTCCAAATATGTAAGAAAAAACATGCAGCTTTTTGTATTCTTTTAGTCCGTATTTCAATATAAACCGATCAACATTTTCAACGGATTTAACAACCGATTTTCGACTTATGTACTTTGGAATATAAATGTCGTATCCCTTATGTTTAAAAAACTTAGCGATTTTCTTTGTGCCATAAATCTTCGAACCAAATCCGGGTAAAATCAAAATGGCTTCGCGTTCTGTTTTCGAAATAGAAGAAGACTCAATAAATATTCTCCCTTGAGCAAAGTTCGATTGGTTCAAACAGAATATTAATGAAAAAAGATACGATAATAGCCGAATCATGAAACCAAATTAAGAATTTCAACGGAAAATAATTTTGCTGCTATTTAATTTTTATTCACATCTCACAATTGATTGTTAATGAATCATGAAAACTTAAAAATCACATATTCCAACTATTTTTAATTTTGCTTAAAAGAAAAGACATGGCAAACAATTTACTTAAAGGAAAAAGAGGAATTATATTCGGTGCTTTGAACGATCAATCAATCGCTTGGAAAGTTGCTGAACGGGCGCATGAAGAAGGAGCTCAATTCGTTTTGACAAATGCTCCAATCGCGATGCGTATGGGTGAAATCAATGGATTAGCCGAAAAGACGGGAAGTCAAATCATTCCGGCGGATGCCACTAGCGTTGAAGATCTCGAAAACTTGGTAACTAAATCAATGGAAATCTTAGGTGGTAAAATTGATTTTGTTCTTCATTCCATCGGTATGTCGCCAAATGTTCGAAAAGGAAAGCACTACACCGAAAGCAACTATCAGTTTTATAATCAAACAATGGACGTTTCTGCGATTTCTTTGCATAAAACTTTGGCAACACTATATAAGCACGATGCCATTAACGAATGGGGATCTGTTATAGCACTAACATATATTGCGGCCCAACGCATTTTCCCTGATTACAATGACATGGCGGATGCTAAATCACTTTTGGAATCAATAACACGTTCGTTTGGATATCATTACGGTATCAAGAAGAAAGTACGTGTTAATACCATTTCGCAATCACCAACCGTAACAACAGCGGGTCAAGGGATTAAAGGATTCACAGAGTTTATTAATTTCTCCGAGCAAATGTCACCACTTGGAAATGCACCAGCGGTTGCCTGCGCAGATTACTGTATCACGATGTTTTCTGATTTAACGAAATATGTAACGATGCAAAATCTTTTCCACGACGGAGGTTTTTCGAATACGGGGGTGACACAGCAGGTTATTGAGAAATTTGGAGAGTAATCTAAAAAAGTGTTCTTGAAAATGTCAGTTTTATTAGGTGACTTTTAAGAAGTAATCAAAAAATTCAGGAAAAGATTTATTTACCACCTCGGGATTTTGAATCGAAGATGGCTTATTAGCTTTCAAAGCCATGATCGCACATGACATCGCTATTCGGTGGTCTCCATGAGGATCAATTGTCGCTGATTTTGATTTATTAATTCCTTGAATATACATGATATCATCAACAACCGAAATCTTAGCACCCATTTTGGTTAATTCAGACTGAATTGTTTGTGCCCGATTACTTTCCTTATGCATTAATCTTGTAACTCCTTTGATTATTGATTCTCCATCGCCAAATGAGGCTAAAACAGCCAACGGTGGAAATAAATCAGGACAATGTGTTGCATCAAATTCAAATGCTTTTGATTGATTTTTAATTATTTGAACGCCATTTTCCAATTTTATTTCCGCACCGAAATCATGTAAAGCTTTAAGTATTTTTCGATCCGCTTGCTTCGATTCTATGTTTAATCCATGAATAGTAATATCGCCTAGAATTGCAGCCGCAACGAGAAAGAAAGAAGCACTGCTCCAATCTCCTTCGATTGAAATTTCAGTTTCCTTCAATTTATATGGACCGGCAAATTGAATTTTGTTATTTTCAAATTTCAATTCAACTCCAAAATTTCGCAAAACGTCCAAAGTAAGCTCGATGTATGGAATACTTGTTGGATTTACTACTTCTATTGTTTCATTTTTCAATAAAGGCGATGCAACAAAACCCAAAATCAAACCTGTAACAAATTGAGAACTTAATGATCCGTCAATTTTTATATTTTGAGGTTTCAAAGAGCCATGAATTTGAAAAGGCAACTTTCCTTCATTTGATTGAAAATTTACGCCAAGATCATTCAAAATAGCATCGAATTGATTCATAGGGCGATTTAACAAACTACCATGACCATTTAAATGAATCGGAAAATTAGCATTTGCTAAAATTGGAGTAATCATTCTTGCAGCCAAGCCAGACTCGCGGCAATTTAAATAAAGCGCGGATGAATTTTTCAATGCTACGCCAACAACATAAAGTTTTCCCTCCTTATTTTCGACAATCGATCCTGAATCAGCAATGAGATTTAATAATCCTTGTTCATCCTCAGAAATACCTAAATCATGTATTACCGTTTGATTTAAATTTATAAATGAACAGGCCAAAACGCGCTGCCCATGACTTTTTGAAGCCGGGATGTTCAGTTGTCCTTTGACTTGATCTTTGGGATAAATTAATTTCTGCATTTAAAAATCAACCAATTATAACACCTGCTGCAACCGTGTTGTTTGTATTTTCGTTGATCAGAATAAAAGCTCCTGTTTTTCGATTTCTCGAATACGAATCGTAGCTAACCGACTCAGCTGTTTTGATATTCACTTTACAAAAATCGTTCAAATTCATAGTTCCGTCGCTTGGAACTTCATCAAACGAATGAATATCGATTTTCGCTTCAAGTTCTTTTATAACTGCTTTTGAGCGAAAGCTGTTTTGTTGAAATAGTAATTTCTGACCACTTTGATATGCTTTGTTATCCATCCAACAAATTGTAGCCTCAATGAAATTATCTGAAACTGGCAATTCATTTACTTTAACAATCGTACTACCTCTACTCATATCAAAATCTTCCGATAAATGAATGACGATTGGATCACCTTCTTTGGCTTCATCCACCTCAATTTGAAACTTTTCAATTTTCTCAATGGTAGTTGAAACATCTAACGGTAAAATTTGAACGCGATCGCCTTTTCGAAGTGAACCACTCAAAACACTTCCGGCGTATCCGCGGTAGTCGTGTAATTCATCTGTTTGAGGTCGAATGACATACTGCACTTGAAAACGTGCTTCATGCGCATCATTTAACGATTGAATATCAACGTTCTCCAAGAATTCAAACAAAGATTCTCCTTTAAACCAAGATAGTTTTTCAGAGGATTTCACCACATTATCCCCAGCAAGCGCACTCACTGGAATGAATGAAATTTTCTTCAAGCCTAACCTTTCTGAAAACTTTAAGTATTCATATTTAATTTCTTCAAAAACAGATTCTTTGTATTCAACTAAATCCATTTTATTAACACAAATCAAAATGTGAGGAATTCCCAAAATAGCTGAAATAATGCTATGTCTTTTTGTTTGATCGGTAATTCCGTTTCTTGCATCAATTAAGATGATTGCCAAATCCGCGTTCGATGCACCTGTAAACATGTTTCGCGTATATTGGGCATGCCCTGGCGTATCAGCAATGATAAACTTTCGTTTTTCCGTTGTAAAATACTTATAAGCAACATCAATTGTGATTCCCTGTTCGCGTTCTGCTCGCAAACCATCTGTTAGCAATGCCAAATCTATTTCGGTATCAACACCTGTTGATTTACTTTGTCTTGTCAAAGTTTCGATAATATCTGTTGAAATGGAATTGCTATCATACAGCAAACGACCAATGAGCGTGCTTTTGCCGTCATCTACATTTCCTGCTGTAAAAAATCTTAATAGTTCCATTTTTTTAGTTAAAAGTTTTAAAGTGAATAACTAAAAGTTAATACTTAAAAGCAATTCTTAATTCTTAATTCTTAATTCTTAATTCTTAATTCTTAATTCTTAATTCTAAAAATAACCTCCTTTTTTTCGATCTTCCATCGCAGCTTCGCTCACACGATCATCCATCCGTGTAGCACCACGCTCTGAAATTTTCGTTTCCTTAATCTCTTTAATGATATCATCAACTGTATAAGCCTCACTTTCAACGGCAGCCGTGCAGGTCATGTCACCAACTGTTCTGTATCTAACATTTCGTTTTACAATGACGTCGTCCGATTCAATTTGAACGAATTCATTGACATTCATTAATTGCCCGTGTTCCGTCAAAATACATTCGCGTTCGTTCGTAAAATAAATAGCTGGTAATTCAATTTGTTCTCTTTTGATGTAATTCCAAACGTCTAATTCTGTCCAATTCGAAATTGGAAAAACACGCACGTTCTCGCCTTTGTCGATTTTACCATTGTAAATGTTCCATAATTCAGGTCGTTGTTTTTTTGGATCCCATTGTCCAAATTCGTCTCGAACTGAGAAAATTCTCTCTTTTGCCCGTGCTTTCTCTTCATCCCTGCGCGCACCACCAATACACGCATCAAATTCAAATTCTTCGATAACATCCAATAAGGTATAAGTTTGAAGCGCATTTCTAGTTGGAAACTTTCCTTTCGCGTCTTGTAACTTTCTATTTGCAATCGTATCTTCAACTTTTCGAACAATCAGCCTCTCTCCTATCCTTTCTACTAATTCATCACGAAATTCTAAAGTTTCTTGAAAATTATGTCCGGTATCAATATGAACTAAAGGAAATGGAAATTTACCAGGTCGAAATGCTTTCAATGCCAAATGAACCAAACAAATACTATCCTTTCCTCCACTGAACAATAATGCAGGTCGATCGAACTGTCCAGCGACTTCACGCAAAATGTAAATTGCTTCAGCTTCTAATTGATCTAGGTAGTCTTTCATTTTTTTCTTGATATTGGGATTTTAGGACGTTGTGATTATTTGAAAACGGACTTAAGGACAAACGACTTTTGGACAAATGACATTTTATATACGATTAGATTTTATTCACAAACCTTAATTCTTAATTCTTAATTCTTAATTCAAACTTAAAATTAATCATTTCAAGCCTTTCAAACAATCAATAAGCGACTTCATTCTTTGTGTCCTGTAATCGTGCATATTTGAAATAGCAATGGCACAAACCGTATCTTTTCGATTCATAGCGAACATGGCGAGATTCCCATGCCACCAACCTGTGTGATAAAATAAGTCGGGAGTTCCTGGCTCTTCAATGATTCTTATACCTAATCCATAGTTCTTTGACCCACTTTTTTCATAACTATATCCTTTAAACATTGCTTTTCTGGATTTTATTGAAATAAACTTAGGAGAATAGGTTCCCAAATTCATTCGAAACAAATCTTTGACGGTCGAATACATATTTTTGTCA
Organism: uncultured Lishizhenia sp.; assembly: GCA_964534395.1. GTDB lineage: Bacteria > Bacteroidota > Bacteroidia > Flavobacteriales_D > Crocinitomicaceae > UBA952. Next base: position 152,112 of record CAZHOW010000002.1, on the reverse strand, counting down.
CCGTAAATAAGATCTAAATGGTTGAATTGTCGATTTCGTTTGTCGTGATTATAGGATTGAGAAATTTTATCGAATAGCGATTTTTTATCAAGGATGAACGTATTTTTCATTTCTAAAGGATCAAAAACCAATTCTTTCATCGATTTTGGGAATTTTTTCCCTGTTACCTTTTCGACAATTAAGGCAAGCATCATAAAATTGGTATTACAATAGGAAAACTTAGAATTTGGTTTGAAGTTCAAAGGAATTTTATGTTTCACCATCAATTTCACAACGTCTTGGTTACTCAAACATCTTGATCGATCGGTAAAATGATCAACAAAATAATGATAGTGAGGCAAACCACTTCGATGAGTCAGTAAATCGTGAACACGAATGTACGAAAAGGGGAAATTTTCAACATAATGTTTTACTTTTTTATTCAAATCGATTTTATTTTGGTCACTCAACCGCATGACCGCCAGTGCTGTAGCTGTTTTACTGATTGAAGCAACATGAATCGGAGTTGAATCAGTCAATGGAATTTGTTTCTCCAGATTAGAAAATCCAACCGATCTGGAAAAGATGATTTTGTCATTCTTTGCTACCAAAAATTGACCGTTGAACTCAGGATTTGCTAAATAGCGATGAAAAAAAGTATCTGAAACATATCTTGCCTTTTTAACCCAATTTTTCTTTGGAGCAGGCATTTCGTTAAAATAAGTAGATGTTGACTTTACTTTAACTTTTTTTGATTTTTGACTACAAAAACTAACTAGAATTGCAATTACAAAAAGTACAAACCAGAAATAAATACGGAAAAAAAACATCACTTTAAAAGTCAAAAAAGGCTGTTAGAACGATTCCAACAGCCTAGAAATGAATTATTTTTTTTGTTAAATATTTTCAATAATCAACGCTGACGCTCCGCCACCACCATTACAGATTGCAGCTGCTCCAATTTTTGCATTGTTTTGTTTTAGAACATTAATTAATGTAACAACAACACGTGAACCTGAGTTTCCAAGAGGATGCCCTAAAGCAACAGCCCCACCATTTACATCAACTTTCGAAGGGTCTAAACCTAGAATTTTCATATTTGCCAATCCGACAACAGAAAATGCTTGATTTAATTCCCAATAATCTACATCCGATATTTTCAATCCTGCTTTATCCAAGGCTTTAGGCACTGCCAATGAAGGTGCAGTCGTAAACCATTCAGGTGCTTGAGCGGCATCGGCGTAAGATACAATTTTCGCAATTGGCTTCAAACCATATTTTTCAACTGCTTCTTTTGATGCCAAAACCAACGCAGATGCACCGTCATTCAAAGTTGATGCATTCGCTGCTGTAATAGTTCCTTCTTTGTCAAATGCGGGTTTCAAACCTGGTATTTTATCCAAAAACACATTTTTGTATTCTTCGTCTTCGCTTACCATGATTGGATCACCTTTTCTTTGCGGAACGGCTACCGGAACAATCTCATTGTTAAAACTTCCTGCTTTCCATGCCTCTGCAGCACGCGTGTAAGAAGTAATGGCAAAATTATCTTGATCTTCGCGTGTTATTTCATATTCTTTTGCACACAATTCGGCGCAATTCCCCATAGGTACTTTGCTGTAAACGTCTAGAAGTCCATCTTTCGTGATTCCGTCCAACATGGTGATGTTTCCGAATTTCGTTCCGTTTCGTCCGTTAACGTAATGAGGAGTTTGAGACATGTTTTCCATTCCCCCAACAACAACAACGTGGTTATCACCAGCTAAAATGGTTTGAGCTCCCAACATGATAGACTTCATTCCAGAAGCACATACTTTGTTGATTGTGGTACACGGAACATTTTTATTCAATCCTGCTCCAAGTGCCGCTTGACGAGCCGGTGCCTGACCTACTCCAGCTTGTAATACGTTACCCATGAAAACTTCATCGATAGCATCTACTAAAATACCTGCACGCTCAACCGCACCTTTAATTGCAGTTGAACCTAGTTGCGTAGCTGAAATGCTCGACAAACCGCCCATGAAAGCTCCCATCGGAGTTCTTACTGCGGAAATAATGTAAACTTCTTTTGACATACGTTAAAAATTGTAGTGCGAATATAATGGTTTTGTGTTGGATAATAAATCTGTATTGGTATGTAAATTCAATAAATCTATCTTTGCACTATGAAATCCATCCAATTCTTAATTCTAACTTTTTCACTTCTAACTTTGATTTCCTGTGAAGAAAGCCAAGAAGAGAACCGAAAAGTAATCGATGAAAGCCAGTTGCCCGTTAACCGCGGCGATTTGAATACCTATGCCAAAAGACACGTAGAAGCGCAATTACGCATTTCATCCAATGAAAAGTATGAATTGAAGATTTACAAGGAAAACTTGGATGGAGATGATAAACAAGATGCTATTATCACCGTTAACAGACTAAACTATGCGCTAGAAGAAGCTGAAAACTCTGCCAATCCAGCAAAACGAGCTGAAATTGGGTACATGGGAAATTTCAATTTTTTCTTTTATTACGATGGAGCCAAAGACATGATCTCGCCTCCGATTGTCGTGGCCTCTTCTCCCCTTTTGCCTTTGAAAGTGAGTTTTGAAAACATTAGTTCAGAAAACTACAAAGACATTTTGATTGATTTTAGAATTCGAAATTCTAGTTTTAGGGATTTTTTCTCGGTTATCAATCACACACCAAGAATGGTTTTCGAATTTAGAAACTTTGATGGTATGGGAACTTCGAAGAGTGAATGCTATTCTTTTCAATATACCACGGGAAGCTATTCTGCTTTTAAAGATATTCAAGTGATGAAGGCAAAACTTGGTTATGTTCCAAAAGATGCTGATCTAAATACATTTGAGCCCGATATAACTCCAACAAAAGATTTGTTGTATACCTTTTTCTATGTGCCTCAAGAAGGGAAGTATATGACGAAGAAGAGGTGATTTTTTCTTTTTGTTAAGATTTATCATTAATACAGTTAAGAGTTAAAAATTAAGAGTTTTTTGTTTGGGGTTTTGATTTTTGTTGGAGAAATAAAATAAAAAAATCTAGCCCTGAAATTCAAGACTAGATTTTTTTTGAGATCATCGATTATAAACTGAATTAAAAATTTCCTCTGAGCGTTACAATGAAATTTCTGCCTGGTGCCGAAATATTGGAAGCGAAATTACGGTAATTGTGGTCTAAGATATTTTCACAAGCAACCTGTAACGATGCATATTTATTGAAACTATAATTCAATCTAAGATTCAAGGTATACCAACTTGGCATTCCTTGTGGAGTTGCATATGCGTAATTATCTTCACCAATAAAATTGTAATCTTCCAAACGCTTCCAACCCGAATAATTCACAAAAAACTCAGCATTAAATTTCTTGATGGTATAACCAAGACTGATCTTTCCAAACACTGGTGGTATGTGATCCAACGGATATGGAATTGAATCGGTTTTAATTCGACCCTTGGTGTAATTAACCGTCCCAACTAAATTGAAATGTTCACTTAACTTCCCTGAAATCATTCCCTCAAAGCCATAAACATAAGCTTGACCGGCATTCGTTGTGGTTCTCACTTGACTTAGCTGACCATCAAAAACAATCGAATCTTGTCCATCAAAAGAACTATTTTGAACCGTTAGTGCATTGGTTAACAAGGTATAATATGCATTTCCTCCGATGAATAAATCTGGTGCGAGTTCATAGGAAAGTCCAAATTCACCACTGTAAGAATATTCTGCTTTCAAATCTGGGTTTGGAACCACAATGCTCCCAGGAACAGATTCAAACACCTTCGATAAATCATCTACATTCGGAGCTCTGAATCCAGTTGAACCAGTTAAAGTGAATCTCGATTTTGAAGTTGGCATGTAGATGAGACCAAGATTACCATTCAACGCTTGGTGGTTTTGACTTATGTTACTAAATGGAAATGGAAAAAAGGTTTTATCAATAAATTGAGCATCTAAACCCACCAATGAAAAACGAATACCATCATTTAAAATCAGTTTTTCCGAAATTTCCCACGTGTGCGTTAAATAACCAGCAACCGATTGTTTCGTAGATCCTCCGTCCGGATAACGCGTGTTTAACTTACCAATCGTATCCGCAACAATGTCCTTAACAAAAGCAGTTGAATTGACTTTATTATAGAACGCATCCAATCCATATCGGAACTCATGATCACCAAACTTTTTAGCAAAATCAGCATTTATTGTGATGATATCCAAATTTTCAATGCGATGATTTAAAAAGTCCTTTTTGAATCGGCGATCCATTCTACTTTCCTCGATCGATTGATATCCAACGGTCATACGTGCATGATCGTAAAAGCGATTTTTATTTGATAAAATTAAACTATATGCAGCAAGCAATCTGAATTGAGGTCCGTAATACCACTCGGCAAACCTTGGATTTGAACCTGACATTAACGTCAATCGATCGTAACGATCAATATTGCTTGAATTCGCCAATTGAAAATTTAATTTATGGGAAATCGTTTCACTTTGTTTAAAGGTAAATTTTTGCAAGATGTCATATTGGCTATAACCGGAACCTACTTGTTTGTTTGTATCTGCATTTACAATCATTGAATCAACACCATTGATTCGTTCGACATACCAGTTTCTTGCACCAAAATTTCCAACAAACGGACTTCGAACAGAGCCTTGTCGCAGATCCCCAAATTTTGAGTAAGTAAAGGAAGTCAATGATCCAAACTTTTTAGTTCCAACTGAAATATTGGCATTTGTAGCGAAACCATTTGCTCCACTGAAATAACGCGTATAGGCATTGGATTTAACAAGTAATTTATCATCCAGGCTTAATTTTGGATCTTTCGTTGTAAAACTCATTACGCCTCCAATCGCATCCGAACCATAAACCACTGATCCGGGACCAAAAACGACCTCCGCTCGATCCATAATTGAATTATCTAACGTAATAATGTTTTGTAGATGCCCTCCCCGATAAATTGCGTTATTCATTCGAATTCCATCTATGACAATAAGCACTTTATTCGTCTCAAACCCACGAATGATGGGACTTCCTCCTCCCAATTGACTCTTCTGAACGAATACATTTCCAGAATTTGCCATGACATCAGCAGTGGATGACTGATTCAAATTTTGGATTTCACTACACTTCATCACTTGGATTTTTTGAGCCACATCCTTTCGCTTTTCTTCAAAACGACTTGCTGAAACTACCACTTCTTCAAGTGAATTTTGATTTTGTCGTAAATAAACAACACCCTCTGTTGCTGACTCAGTTATTAAAACTTCTTGCTTTAAATATTCAGGATGAATGAGAACGATGTATCCATTTTTAATAGAAAGGGATACTTTCCCATTTTTATCTGATAGTCCTAAGTTTTGATTCTTTTCAACGTTTAAAACCTTCACATTTTCAATGGGTTGCAAGGTTGAATTATCAAGTAGAGTTAATTGAATTGGTTTGTTTTGAGCACTTAATATAAAGATGCTAAATAGCATCAAAGTGCTTAAAAAATATTTTTTCATTTTAAATTGATTTAATTATTGATTTTCTCAGAATAGAAATTCTGATTAATATATCTAATTAATATAAAGTGTAGAATCCTTCCCTCCTGGCGAGGAATCGAGGGAGGTAAAAAATCACCAATGGTTAACTTCTTTCATAATCACCCTCCTTATTCCTCCCTCCAAGGGAGGAGAGTCTTCCATCCTTGCCTTTCCGATGGGAGGTGAAATAAATCACTAATGGTTAACTTCTTTCATAATCACTCTCCTTAATCCTCCCTCCAAGGGAGGAGAAACTTCCTTCCTTGAGGAGGGATCGAGGGAGGTGAAATTTTCACCTATGATTGCAGTCACCCTCCTGTATCCTCCCTCCAAGGGAGGAGAATTCTTTACACTATAGTCAATTAAACTAATTCTTGTGGAGGCAGTAAAAGCTTTTGCTTTTTGAATTCAGAATAAAGCGATTGATAATGGAATTGAATTGTTCGTTCACTAAATTCAATGTTTTGAAGACTCAAAAATCTGAAATCAGGCTCGATATATGCGAATTCTAATAGCTTTATGAACGATTTAAATGGCGCTTTTTCAGGTTGATTATTCATATTTGAAGTAGTTGCCTCATCCAATTGAGCGAACAAAACTGTTTCTTGGATGTCATCGATACACGAAACTGAATATCCAAACTCGTTTTTGTTCTTTTTTACAACGTCATAAAGGCGCCCATTCATTTTAAATTCGTGATCGTTAATCCAAGTTAACTCTTTGAATTCCTCATTTGTAAAATTGAATTGCTTGTATTCATTTTGATGTAAACTATGCTTGATTGCACGTTTGATATCTTTCCGGACATGATAACGTTCTATCTCAAAATAAATGAAAAATCCAGCGAGTTGCCAAACGAAAACAATTAGAAATAAAAACGAAAAGAGTCGCTTCACCCAACAAATATAGTAAATTTGAACTTCAAGAAAAAATGGCAACAGAATTAAAACTTACTGCTCCTAAAACTTTTCGCTATTGGATTTCTGGGGACTTTGAAAAAGCAAATAAACTTATTATCGTTTTGCATGGCTATGGTCAATTAGCTGAATTCTTCATTCGAAAGTTTAATCAAATCCCTGAAGATTATTTAGTTGTTGCTCCAGAAGGCATGCATCGCTTTTATCTAAATGGAACTTCTGGTCGTGTTGGGGCTTCGTGGATGACGAAGGAAGATCGTGAGTCGGATATCACAGATAATTTGATTTGGTTGTCAAAATTGTTTTCACAACTAACCGAACAAAAAACATTTGAAAAAACGATTCTACTCGGTTTTTCGCAAGGTGGAGCAACAGCGGCAAGATGGTTTTACAGTAAAAAAGTTCCATTTGATCAACTTATCCTTTGGGCTAGTGTTTTTCCTCCCGATTTGGAAAAGCCTCAAATCAATTCAAATTCTAACAATTATTTTGTTATTGGAACCGATGATGAATATTACAATGCTGAAGCTCAAAAGAATGAAATTGAATTTTATGAGAAGATTGGTTTTCAAACGTTGCAATTCGAAGGGAAACATGATATTGAAATATATGCGCTGAATGGTATTTTTAATAAATGATGTTACCTTGCTCAAATTGAATTAAAATTCAATAATTTTGGTGAACGAGATTAGAAAGAAGGTGAATATCATGTGAAATGAAATTTTAATTTATCTCATACGTCAAAGATGCCAATTCTTTATTCGATTTTTATTACTCGTTTTAAGAATCTAATAGTGTTCCGATAAAATTAAAAATAGCATTTTTAAATCTGTATTTGAATAGGTAGAATCGAGTTATCTTGGCATTAAGTGATTTACCTTTTGGTATTTCATGAATTTCATTCAAAACTGGATACTTGGTTAACAAAAAACGTTTAGATTCTGAATCATTAAAAAAATTGTATTTCAAATAATTCAAACAATATTTATTTATTAGAGTATACTTTTCCCAAACAATATCTTTGTCTTTTCTATTTTGTAAATCTTTAAAAACTGCATACGAAGAGAGCGAAGTAAATTCGTTATGTTTTAACATGATTGTTGCATACATTCGATCAGAATTCTTCAAAGAATCAATAACTTTAAATTTTGCGTTTGGATTTGCAAAAACTAACATCGGCACATTGATATTCTGATTGTTAGCATATAATTTTTCAGTTAGGAGCTCAAATCCCTCCGGATTTCCATTTGGAGAATAATCCATTGTTGTATCCAATATTATTAGACAAGATAAAGGAAAAGTATTATCTGCCTTGTAACCCAAAACAGCTTGTGCTCCATAACTATGCCCAATTGCAGCAATTTTTGAAAAATCGATAAAAGGCAGGTTTTTAATCTTGTTTAGTATAAAATCCAAATCTTTTGTTGAACGTTCTAAATCCCAGTCCAATTCAACATCTCTATAATCATTAGCTTGAAAAGCACTCGTTACAACTACAAATCCATGGCTTGCTAAATATTCACACAAAATGGTATTATCATTAAGGGTTCCCCCTAGACCTGCATGATAAATTACAAGTGGGAATTTTTCATTTAATGGTGCAGCATCTCGATAAACATTCAATGGTTGGTTGAGGTGATTTACGAATTTGGTTGTTCGTTTTTTATTCAAACTACTTTTGTAGAACATATAATCAATCGAATTTAATTGATTATACTCATTGATTCGTTCAACAAAGTTTTTCAATTTAGGGTCTTGCGTTTGAATTTTTATATAATCCAAATACATCATTTGCTTTTCTTCTTTAGACTTTTTTGTGGGATACCAAATCGTTGTAAAAATGGGTCTTGGATCTAGATTTTTAGAACTCGTATCAATCGGATAACTTAAATTGTATGTCCTAGAATAATCATAATCAAACATGGTTTGGAATCCTACATCATAATTCCCTTTTTCAAGGTTTGGATACAACATAGTTTTCTCTGATTGCTGACAATAAGCGTTAAGAGTCAAAAAAATTGTTGTGATAAGATAAATAGTATTCTTCATGACAATATTGAGTTTACAATATAATAGACTTTGAGAAGGTCCCATAAAAATAATTCGTGATCTCTATATTCATACTTCATAAAGATGTTGATTATTTCGAAATTGAGAATTACTTATTGTTTAAATCATCAATAACTTAGTTCGATTTAACAATTACAAATAAAATCAATCTTTATCTGCCTCCCACTTCCCTACTACTGCCGTTGCAATTGAATTTCCAAGAACATTTGTTGCACTTCGAAACATGTCGCAAAAATGATCAATCGGTAAAATTAAGGCTACACCTTCAATTGGAATATTAAACATCCCACATGTCGCTGCAACAACAACCAAACTAGCCCGTGGTACACCCGCAATTCCTTTACTGGTTAACATTAAGACAATCAACATCGTCAATTGCGTTCCCAAATCTAAATGAACACCATATACTTGTGCAATGAAGATACTAGCAAAAGTCATGTACATCATGCTTCCATCCAAATTAAAGGAATAACCAAGTGGCAACATGAATGAAACAATTCTATCTTTGATTCCAAAGCGTTCTAATTCTTCAGTCAATTTCGGAAATACGGCTTCACTACTTGTTGTTCCAAAAGCAATTACCAAAGGACTAACTATTCGTTTCAATAAGGTTTTCAGGTGATTTCTCAAAAACAAATATCCGACCGCCAACAAAACAACCCATAACGAAGCAATCCCAACTAAAAATGAGCTAAAAAACTTCGTGTAGGTGATCATCAAATCTGAAATGTCTTTCACTGCAAAAACACCCGCAATTGCACCAAAAACACCAATTGGGGCGAATTTCATGACAAAATTTACCATCTTCAAAATCACATGTGATGTTTTGTCAAATGCCGAAATGATTGGTTTTACATTATCACCGATTGATGCAGCTGCAAGTCCAAAGAATATTGAAAAAACTACAATTTGAAGGATTTCATTGGTTGCCATCGCCTCAAAAACAGACTTAGGAATAATATGCTCCACAAAATGTTGAATTGAGAAATCTTGCGTTTTTTCGGTTACTTCACTGGCAGCGGACAAATCTACATCAGCCAAATTCAAGCCGTGACCCGGTTTCAAAAAGTTAACCCATAAAAGTCCAATGATAAGAGAAATAAACGATGCTGAAAAGAACCAGGCCAAGGCCTTTCCTCCTATTCTGCCTACCGAATTTAAATCTCCTAATTTTGCGATTCCCACAACGAGCGTTGTAAATACTAATGGGGCAATGATCATTTGAACTAAGCGTATGAAAATAGTAGCCAATAATTTGATATACTTACTAAAACTTGTTGCCGTATCAACGTCACACGTATTGTGAATAATTGCTCCAAGCGTTGCTCCCAAAACCATCGCAAGTAATATGAAAATAGTCAAATAACTATTTGTCTTTCCTTGAACTTTTTTCGCTCTAAATTTCTTTAACATGTTGATGGCTTCATTAATTATTTGGTGAAAATAGAAAAAAGACGAAATATAAGCATTAAAAAAGTAGATTAACGTTTAAGTGGTTCAACATCCTCAAAATTACATTTTGTATATTTGAACCTCAAACTAATAATATGGCTGTTTCACAAAAAGAATTGGAATTCAACTTTAATGAGGATCAAATGCGTTTAAAAATTAGCGCATTGGAACAAGAATTGGCAAAAATAAATGAAGGAGGAGGTAAAAAACGCATTGAAAAATTACACGAAAGCGGAAAACTAACCGCTAGAGAACGAATTGATTTACTCCTTGATCCCAATTCAGAACACATTGAAGTTGGTGCAATTGCTGGATTTGGGATGTATAAAGAGCATGGTGGTTGTCCTGCTGGTGGAGTTGTTGTTGTAATTGGTTATGTCAAAAAAAGACAATGCATCGTTGTGGCAAATGACGCGACCGTTAAAGCAGGTGCTTGGTTCCCGATAACTGGAAAAAAGAATTTACGTGCACAGGAAATCGCCATGGAGAATAACTTGCCAATTATTTATTTGGTGGATTCTGCAGGTGTTTACTTACCCATGCAAGATGAAATTTTCCCAGACAAAGATAACTTTGGACGAATTTTCAGAAATAATGCCATCATGAGCTCTAAAGGAATTGTTCAGATTGCTGCTGTTATGGGAAGTTGTGTGGCTGGTGGAGCTTATTTGCCAATTATGTCTGATGAATCGTTGATTGTGAATAAAACGGGTACCATTTTCCTCGCTGGTTCTTACCTCGTGAAAGCAGCAATTGGCGAAAGTATTGACAATGAATCACTTGGTGGAGCCACAACTCAAACTGAAGTATCAGGAATTTGCGATTACAAAGTTGAAAATGATCAGGAATGTCTGGCTACCATTCGTGATTTAATGGGACGAATTGGCAAAAAGGAAAATGCAGGATTTGATCGTGAAACTCCTGCACTTCCAAAAGAAACAATTAAAAATATTTATGGAATCCTTCCTGCTGATCGATCAAAACCATATAACACAAGGGAGATTTTAAAATGTTTAGTTGACGATTCTGAATTTACAGAATACAAACCTAGTTACGGAAAATCGATCATCACAGCTTACGCTAGAATTGATGGCTGGAGTGTTGGAATAGTAGCAAATAACCGTGAAATTGTGAAAAATGCGAAAGGTGAAATGCAGTTTGGTGGTGTAATCTATTCCGATTCTGCAGATAAAGCCGCACGTTTCATTATGCTATGTAACCAAAAGAATATTCCACTAGTTTTCCTTCATGACGTTACTGGTTTCATGGTTGGTTCAAAAAGCGAGCAAGGTGGAATCATCAAGGATGGGGCAAAAATGGTAAATGCGATGTCGAATAGTGTGGTTCCAAAGTTTTCTGTTGTTATGGGAAACTCATACGGCGCCGGAAATTATGCGATGTGCGGAAAAGCATACGACCCACGCTTGATAGTTGGATGGCCTACAGCAGAGATTGCTGTAATGTCAGGCGCTGCGGCAGCAAAAACACTTTTGCAAATTGAAGTCGCAACTCTTAAAGGAAAAGGAGAAGAAATAACACCAGAAAGAGAAAAAGAGTTATTTGATTCAATTAAAAGTCGTTACGACGAACAGATTTCACCCTATTACGCAGCCAGCCGTTTATGGATTGACGCGATTATCGACCCGGTTGATACACGAAAGTGGATTTCCATGGGAATCGAAATGGCTAACCATGCGCCTATTGACAAACGATATAATGTGGGGGTAATACAGACTTAATCTTCTGCAGAACTTTTCTTTCCATTGAAATAAAAAGTGTAAGCAAAACCAACATTTAAAAAAGAACTAATTTTTGAAAATTCCTCGGTTGCATATCCTAATGTTGAGGCATATCCAATTGTCCAAGGAGAGAATGAATAGCCATAAAACGGATAACCAACTGTCAATCGATAAGAACAATTTACATCTGCAGTTAGCACAAATCCAATTGTAGGTTCAATGAACAATGCTTCAGTTTGGCGAAACAACATTCCTTGAGAACGAAGTAAATCACTAACTGCATAACTTTGAAGATAACCAAATTTGCATCCTATATCAGTTCCAAAGCGCTCTGTCCAAAATTTTTCGTGACCCAATTTCAAAAAAGCGGCTCCCGTATGAATCCCACCAAATACTTTTATTGGCATTCTAAATTCATTTATAGCAAAATAGGAATAGTGAACACCAGCGCCAAAAGAAATTCCACTTTTAAAGGTGTATTGGTAGTATGGTGAGGCACTTACCAATCCTTGCATGATCGTTTTGTAAGGTTTATTCACAAAGGAATTTGGCAAACATAACTCAAACGTAAACGAATCGTCAGGATCAATTCTTTGAGCTCTGAAATTCAATGAAATTGAAAGAATGATTAATACAGTAATAAACTTTCCCATTTTTCTGTTGAGGTTTTCTTTGATCCTACTCATTTTAAAACGCATTTGTTTAAAAATATTGCAAGATTAGAATAAAGCCAAACTATTTCTTAAATTCTTGAATGCCCTTCATCAAAAACGACTTGTAACTTTGGATGTCAGGGGTATAACCAATGGCCTCTGTTAAATCATTCCCTTCGTGATCAATCACTACGTACAAAGGCTGCTGAAAACTATTATATTTTTCAATTTGCATTTCAGCCCATTTGTTTCCAATATTTTTAATTTGTCGCTTCGCAATTTCAGAATACCTGACCTCATTGGCAGGAAGAGGTGTTCGATCATCGCAATATAAAGATGCAATAACGAATTTCGTTTGAAGCAAAGGTCTGATTTCATCGTTGGTCCAAACCGTAGATTCCGTTTTACGGCAATTCTGACAAGCATGCCCAGTAAAATCCAACAAAATTGGTAGATTCTTAGCTTTCGCGTACTCAGTTGCTTTATTCAAATCATGAAAAACCAAGATTGAACCATCTCCAACCGGATGCATTTCAGCTAAATACTTTTCCGAAATTGAATCTTTGGCTATTCCAGTTTCCAAACCACCATTAACATATCTGAAATTGTCTTCAGAGTGTGTTCGTGGGGGAGCAATACCGTCTATCAATTTCAATGGAGCCCCAAACATACCTGGCAATAAATAAACGGCAAAAACGAGCGCAAAAAGTGCAAACATAAAACGCGTTACACTTAACTTTTCAGTTGGAGAATCGTGTGAAAAACGAAGTTTACCCAATAAATAAATTCCCATAATCAAAAAGAGAACAAACCAGATCGCAACAAACCATTCTCTTGATAGAATTCCCCAATGGTATGCTAAATCTACCGAGGACAAAAATTTCAACGCTAATGCCAATTCAAGAAGACCTAAAACTACTTTAACCGAGTTTAACCAACCACCTGATTGTGGCAATGAATTTAACCAACCAGGAAAAATAGCGAATAACGTAAATGGAATTGCTAAAGCCAACGAAAAACCGGTCATCCCGATTGCAGGAGTAAAATAGGATCCTGATGTTGCGGCTTCAACTAATAAACTTCCAATTATTGGTCCTGTACATGAGAAAGAAACTAATCCCAGTGTAAAAGCCATGAAAAAGATTCCAAGATATCCACCACGATCTGCTTGCTGATCCATTTTATTTACCCACGAACTTGGTAATTGTATTTCAAAAGCACCGAGAAATGAAAATGCAAACAATACAAATATTCCAAAGAATATAAGGTTCATCCATACATTCGTTGATAAGTCATTTAAACCTAAAGGACCTGTTGCAGCGGTGAAAACAACTCCAAATGTCACATAAATCAAAATAATTGAAGTTCCATATACTAAGGCTTTAAAAATGGCTTCGCTTCTCGATTTGGATTGCTTAGTAAAAAATGTAACAGTCATTGGTATCATTGGAAACATACAAGGCGTCAACAATGCTACAAGTCCGGCAAGAAATCCTGCAATAAAAATGACAAAATTTGAATCTTTTTCTTTCTTTTTACTTTGTTTTTTCTCGAGAGGTTTAACAACAGTCTGATTCGATTCAAAAATAGCCTCTTCAGATTGAGCTTCAACTGTATCCATCGGATCAATCTTTGAATTTTCTGTTGGTATGAAACCTTTGACCTTTATTTTACTTTCAAAATCAAACGGACCTACACACCCATCGGCGTTACAAAGCTGAAAAAAGTTTATCGCAAAATCCAAATTGAACTCATCTTTTGTTGTAACTTCAATCTGTTGCTTGAATGTTGCCGTTTTCTCAAAATAAAATGAAGTTCCAAGGTCATCGACATGCTTAATTGGCTTACCCATTTCAAAAGGCTTATCAACTAATTTATAATTGGCAGACTTTTTAAATTCAAACTGAGGAACCAAACCCGTTCCATCTGCTTTTGCTGGATCGTGTTTCAAAGAGAATATGTGATACCCTTCTGTGATTTTTCCAGTAAATACCAAATTGGCATGTGAATCATCGATTTTCTCGACTGACAGTTGCCAATTGATAAAATCTTCCATTCCTTGTGATAGGGAAAGAAAATTAAAAGCGATTGAAAATAAAAAGAATAAAAGTTTATTCATGAAATTATGGATTTATTTGAATTGAAAAGGGGACATCAATAGGAGGAAGACACATTTTGTCGTCACAAACCATGTAGTTGACAACACCCTTCAATGTTGTCGATTTTTTTACCTTAAACGGAATTTCAACAATGTAAATATTTTCAAATTGATAGACTACAGCATCAAAGTTAGGGTCAAACAGACGAACGGGAATACCATCCTCTTGCGGTTTGCCTTTTTGAATCGCATCATTATTTTTCTCAAATGTAAACGAAACGGGAATTGGACCTGCATTCTTTTTCGTTCGCGTCGAGTATACATGCCAATGGGGATCAATTCTTCCATAAGCTACCACTTTCTTCATCGTTTTATCATATTCGAATGTCCAGCTGACATGATTTTGAGCCCATACATAAACTTGAATAGGTAAAATAGCAAAAGTTAGAAAGAACTTGATCATATCATATTTTAACCTCTATAAGCCTACTGATAGGAATCCAAACTCCCCCTTTGAGACATATAAATTTTGTTCCTGCCGCCCAAATTGTTGTTTCAACCCGTTTCACACTTTCATCATCTTTGAAGTAAATTGAAACTTTCGTTCGATGAGAATTACCCAAAATAGTAGCTTTTTCAATTTGATTAAGTAAGTCTGGATGTTGATCTACAATTGACTTGTCACTAAACTTTAATGTCGGGATGATTTCCTTTTCAATTAATGTTGCTTCCATTGTGCGGTGATTAAAAATGATTTAAACGAATGTAAACAAAAATTAGTTAAATGTAATTCTTTCCTCACAATTTTAATAAATTTTACCAAATCAACCTTGCCTGAGCTGAAACAGATTGATCAGCAATCAAGCTATCCTGCAATAAAAACTTACCCGTAGCCGCAATCATAGCCGCATTATCCGTACAATATTCAAACTTTGGAATGAAGGTTTTAATACCATCTTTTTCTAGATTTCTCAAAGCCATTCGTAAACCGCTATTTGCAGAAACACCACCTGATATTGCAATTTGCTGAATTCCTGTTTGCTTCGATGCACTTGTGATTTTTTCAATAAGAATTTCAATTATTGTTTGTTGAATGGAAGCACACAAATCGCTTAAATTCTCTTCAATGAACGTTGGATTTTTTCTCGATTCAGCATTCAAAAAATAAAGAATCGAAGTCTTTAATCCACTAAAACTAAAGTCAAGGCCATCTATTTTTGGCTTAGAAAACCGAAAAGCATTTGGATTTCCATTTTGAGCGATTTTATCAATTAAAGGACCACCTGGATAACTCAACCCCAACATTTTAGCAGCTTTGTCAAAAGCCTCGCCCGCAGCATCATCAATGGATTTACCAATTATTTCCATTTCGAAAGCACTTTTAACTTTTACAATTTGCGTGTGACCTCCAGAAACAGTTAAACACAAAAATGGAAATTCAGGTTTGTTTTCACCCGCATCATCAATGAAATGAGCAAGGATATGCGCTTTCATGTGATGAACTGCTATTAATGGAATTTTTCTGGCAAGGGCAAACGATTTAGCAAATGATGCACCAACTAATAAAGAGCCTAGTAATCCAGGGCCTTGGGTAAATGCAATCGCATCAATATCCTTCAATTTAACATTCGACTTTGAAATCGCAGCATCGACGACATGAACTATGTTCTCTTGATGCGAACGACTTGCCAATTCAGGAACCACTCCTCCGTATCGCTCATGAATCAACTGATTAGCTGTAACATTTGACAAAACGGAAAAATTCTTCAAAATAGCAGCAGAAGTATCATCGCACGAAGTTTCAATACCCAAAATGATTGTTTCTATGCTAGCCAAAAGATTACTAAATTTGTGTTATTGATGACAAAATTACTTAAAATAGCCGCTAAATCGATTGGATTTCTTTTCGAGTGGGTACTAATTTTGTTCATTACCTTCGCATTTTTGATTCGAAGTTTCCCCTTTCAAACTTTTCTCGCGCATCAAGCAACAGCATTTCTCTCCAAAGAACTAAACACTAAATTTGAAATTGGTCGAGTTGAGATTGTCTTTTTGAATAAGGTTTTATTGAAGGATGTATTGATATTAGATCTCAAAAAAGATAGTATTATCTATTCCAAGGAAATAAGCTTAAAATTAGACAAACTAGATTTAGCGAGTAATGAATTTATCATTGGCAAAACCAATTTGAATTCAGGAACAATTAATATCGACATAGATAAAAAAAGTGGTGAATACAATTACCAATTTATAGCTGACTATTTTTCAAGTGAATCCAAGTCAGAAAGTAAACCAGCAACGCTTGTTTTCAAGGATATAAGTATTTCAAATTTCAACTTTCGTTATGATGATTTCCGAAAGGGGCAATTGGCCTTTGGGTTAGACTATGATCACATTAAAATCAAGGATCTCAGTGTCAATATTTCAGAATTAAAAATTGATAACGATATCATTTCTCTAAATCTAAAAAATTTAAAATTAAAGGAACAATGTGGTTTAAATATTAAAAAATTAAACAGTTATGTCAATATTTCCTCAAGCGGAATTCGCTTGAAAAACTTTCATTTAAAAACTCCTAAATCGAAGTTAAACTGCTCGAAACTTTTTCTTGTTTTTAACGCTTGGGAAGATTTCGAATTTTTTGAAGATAAAGTGAATTTTGATGTTGAATTTCAACCAAGTAATGTTTCACTTCGTGATGTTTCAATTTTTGCACCAGATATAGAAGGAATGGATGCTAACCTTTATATTAAAGGAAAAGTATCGAATCCATTGAGTAGATTAAAGATTTCCAATCTCGATTTACGTTACAGAAAGAAAACCATTATTCAAGGAAACTTTGTTCTTCCAGATTTTAGAAAAGAAGGCCTAGCAAATCTGAACGAAGACTTAAGATACGCTTACGTTGACTTCAAAGAGCTTGAATCATTCAATCTTCCAAAAGGAAATGGTAAAATTGCTTTAGGGAATCCAATTTCAAAATTCGTTTATGCCGAAATTTCAAAACTTAAAACGAATGGAAAATTAAATAACTTCAATTTGATTTTCAAAGATTTAAACACAAAAATCGGAACAATAAGTTTAAATAATTACTTGACAATTTCACAAAACAACGATACGACCTATTTCAGGCCTCTATCAAGTGACTCGACACTTTTAGCACTCCAAAATTTTAACTTGTCAGAATTAATCGATAATCGAAATTTTGGTATTGTCGATGGAAAAATCAAGTTACAAGGATTGTTTGCTGGTAACGGTGCATTTGAATTATCAGACATTTTTGCCAATTTTAATCGGTTTGATTTTTCCAATTACGCATACTCGTCGATAAATTTAATGGATGGGTCCTTAAAAGACGATGTCATTCAAGCAAAATTGAACATATCTGACCCCAATCTATCTCTTAAATATGATGGCAAAATCTCCATTGGCAAAAAACAAGAGTACAAAGTCGAACTTGACCTGGAAAAAGCTTTTTTAGGAAAATTAGGTTTCTCTAATACTGAAAATACGTTTCTCTCGACAAAAATTACGTGCGATCTTAAAGGGACCTCTATGGATCAAATTAGAGGGAACATTACTGCAAATTTTCTTTCTTACAGAGAGGATAGTAACGATTTAAGCATTCCTGAATTTAAACTCGATTTAGAAAGAAATAAGAATTTCGACATTTTTCATTTAAAAAGTTCAATCATTAATGCTGATGTTTCAGGGAAAATAAATTACGAAACTGTTATTGAGGATTTCTTGAGTGAATTATCCGTTGTTTTTCCATCAATGGACAAGTCTGGTAAAAAACGGAGAGAACCAGGTGATAGTGATTTCAGTTTTGATTTCACAACAGGAAATTCAGATGATTTCTTGGCCATATTTGTACCTGACTTGAAGATAAGTGAAAATAGCAAACTAAAAGGAAGTTATAACGCAAAACAGTCTAATTTAAAAATTGATCTTTCATCGGAAATAATTCAATTTCAAGATTTTAAATTCAGTAATTTAAACTGTAATCAAACAATTTCAAAAATTGGAATTATCGGGATTTACCAACTCGATGAAGTGAAATATGGAGACTCTTTGAAGTTTAATAATGTATTGTTCACGGCTAACGGAATAGCAGGAATTGTAAATTCTAAGTTAACTTGGGACCCAAACACCAAAGATTATTCTTCAATTGATTGGAAAACAATTGTTTTGGATAATGACCTATTGAATTTTCAACTTCACCCCTCCTTCTTTTCACTCAATGGATTACAATGGAAAATTGAAAACGAATCTGATATCAATTTGAGTTCAGACGATTTATTTGTTTCTAATTTAAAACTAACCAGAAATGAACAACTTATCCAAATAAACGGGTGTCTTTCAAATAACAATAGTGACAAGCTGAAACTAGATATCGATAAATTTGAATTGAAGGAATTATCGCAGATACTAAGTCTGGGAACAGAATTAGATGGTACATTTTCAGGTTGGGGGGAAATTTCTAATCCTTATACGAATTTCAATTACATGGGAGACGCCCGAATTGAATCGTTCAAGGTAGATAAACAGGAAATTGGGAATATTCAAATTATGTCCGACTGGAATCAAAAACGTGAAAGCGTCATTCTGAATGGTGATTTGGAATATAAAAATCAACGAACATTCGACTTTTCAGGGATGTACGACATTTCTGCTGACAACCTCGATATGTTTTTGAATTTCGAAAACACTGACATTGCCTTCACCAATGCATTTATGGATCCGTCTGTGGTTCGTGACATTGGTGGCAAATTAAATGGTAAAATACGCGTTAAAGGGAAACCTTCAGAACCTAAACTAAATGGAAAATTAAAGTTAAATCAAGGAACTGCATTAGTTGAACTTTTGGGCGTAAAATATTCGATCGATGGGAACATTATCGTTGAAGAAGATGCTTTTTTAATTGACCCAATTCCAGTTCGAGATGAAGATGGAAACACCGCTGCACTTGTAGGAACTGTAAATCACTACAATTTCGAAAAATGGAACTTTGACCTTCAATTTAACTTTGAAGACGATTTATTTAAAAGACCTCTTTCAAATGGTAGAGCCGTTCCTTTGGAACAATTTAGAGTATTGAAAACGAAATATAAGGATGGAGACATTTATTACGGAAACGCATACGCCCGTGGATACGCCAACATTGAAGGAACTGAAAATAGTATTTCAATTACCGTAGAAGCCGAAACAAAACCAAATACGCACATCTTTTTCCCAATGTATGGTTTTTCTGAATTAAATGAAAGCGAAGATTTCATAACCATCATCGACAAATCAATCAAAAACAAAGTCAAAGAAAATAAAATTGACCTATCCGGTATCGACTTAGATATGAAGTTTAAAGTCAATCAAAATGCGAAAATGAACCTAATCTTCGATAACGTTACCAATGACGAAATTACAGCAACCGGCAAAGGTGAAATCAATTTAAAGCTGGATCAATTGGATAATGTTTTCTTGGAAGGTACCTACACAATTTCTGAAGGAAGTAAATACAATTTTACAATGGCGGGTATCCAACAACCTTTTGAAATTGAAAAAGGGTCAACTATTAAGTGGTCTGGAAGCCCCTACAACGCCGATATTAACATAAATACGTATGTCAATTTGAAAAAAGTTTCTATTCTCGAATTAAGCCCGGAATTAATGGATAACACTTTACTAAATCAAGAGGTAAATTGTTATTTGAAACTTGATGAGACCCTTTTAAAACCTCGAATTTCTTTTGATATAAAGGCACCACGGGCTCCAGAAACAGGAAAGGCACTGATTCGAAGGATTACGGCAGACAACGACGAGTTAAATCGTCAATTTTTCTCTTTGTTAATTGCACGCAAATTTCAGCCACTCAAAGGATCAATTTCTGCAAGTAGCTCGGCTGCAATCGACTTGGTGGAATCACAAATAAACGCTGCTCTCAATAAAATGACAGACAATTACAAAATAAATGTTGACTACGGTGAAGAGAAAACAATGGGTGAAAAGTCATTTGAAGTTGGATTTAAAAAAGGACTCTTAAATGATCGATTGACTATTTCTAGTAGTATTGGTGTTGAAAGCAAGAATATGAGCGGTGGAACAGGATCTTCAGATGGTGGGGCCAGCAATGGAAACGGGGCATCTAAAAGTAGTTCACTCATTGGAGACGTTAATATTGAATACATTATTAATGAAAAGGGGACTTTTCGCGCAAATATTTTCAATAAATCGAATACCAACACCATAAATGAACAAGCTGGACCATTTACTCAAGGCGCTGGTGTTTCTTATTTAGAAGAATTTAATAATTGGAATGATTTTGAACTCGTTCAATATGGTTTGGACGTTTTTCGAAAGGAAGACAAGAAGAAATATCGAAAAAAGAAAAAGAAGACGAAGATTCCAATCGAAGTTTTGAATAATTCAACGACGCCTTCAATGGATAAAAAAGACAAGAAAAGAAAATAATTTGATAATGAATAGTATTTTTGGGGCAATTCAATAAATTTAATTTCTGATAACTAAATTATATGCAAAAAGTATTAATCGCCAATCGCGGGGAAATAGCAAGAAGAGTCATTCGCACTATGAAAAAAATGAACATTGCAACGGTTGCTGTTTATTCAGATGCTGATCGAAATGCACCTCATGTGCTGGAAGCTGATGAATCCGTTTATTTGGGTGCTAGCCCTTCAGCAGAAAGTTATCTCAAGCAAGATTTAATCTTGGATTATTGTAAGAAATTATATGTAGACGGAATTCACCCTGGTTATGGATTTTTGTCTGAAAATGCTGGGTTTGCAAGAAAAGTGAAAGCTGCAGGAATAAAACTAATTGGTCCTTCAGCTGAATCGATGGAAATAATGGGTGATAAACTCAGCGCAAAGCAAGCGGTCAAGAAATTTAACGTTCCTCTTGTTCCTGGAGTTGATGAAGCAATTTCCGATGTCAATGAAGCGAAAAAAATAGCCTCGGAAGTTGGATACCCCATTCTGATTAAAGCATCCGCAGGAGGAGGAGGAAAAGGAATGCGTTTGGTTCAAAATAATGACGAATTCGAGGAGCAAATGATGATGGCGCAAAATGAAGCACGCTCTTCCTTTGGCGATGATGCGGTTTTCATTGAAAAATTCGTAGATAAACCTAGACACATTGAAATACAGGTATTTGCCGATCAGCTGGGAAATGTAGTTTATTTATTTGAACGAGAATGTTCAGTTCAACGCAGACACCAAAAAGTTGTTGAAGAGGCACCTAGTGCTGTTTTATCTCCTGAATTAAGAAAACAAATGGGAGAAGCTGCTGTTGCAGTTTGTCAAGCATGTAACTACGAAGGAGCGGGAACTGTTGAGTTTTTATTGGATGCTTCGTTGAATTTTTATTTCTTGGAAATGAATACACGTCTTCAAGTAGAACACCCTGTTACCGAGGAGATAACCGGACTTGATTTAGTTGAATGGCAAGTTCGTGTAGCTAAAGGGGAGCGTTTACCCAAACTTCAAGATGAACTTAAAATCAATGGTCACGCAGTTGAAATTCGAGTTTACGCAGAAGATACATTGAACGGATTTACACCCGACATCGGAACGCTAAATCGCTATCGAATTCCGAGTGGAAAAAATATTCGTGTTGACGACGCATTTTTGGAAGGAATGGAAATTCCAATCTACTATGACCCGATGATTGCCAAATTGGTAGTTTGGGGTGAAACACGAGAAGTGGCCATGGATCGAGCTATTGACGCCATTGACAATTATCAAATTTCTGGTGTCAAAACCACATTAGACTTTGGGAAATTCGTTTTGAAACACCCTGCTTTTCGAAGTGGCGATTTTGACACCAATTTTATTAAACATTATTTTCAAGATCCATATATTGTAAATTCAGCAATGAAAGAGGAAGAGGATGCTTTGGTTCACGCTATCGACGATATTTGGAATGACCTAAAAAAATTGAAGAGTACTGAATTTGCTTCCCAGGAAATAGGTTCTTCTTGGAAAAACAGAATGGAATAAAATAATTTCAGATAGGCAACTTTTGAAAAGGAAAAAAAATTACTTTTACAACTCAAAATTTCAACGATGAATTTACACGAATATCAAGGAAAATCGATTTTAAAAAGCTACGGGGTTGCAATACAAGAAGGAATTGTAGTTGACCGAGTTGAAGACGCTGTTGAAGCAGCAAAAAAATTAACCGAGCAGACAGGAACCAGCTGGTATGTTGTAAAAGCTCAAATTCACGCTGGTGGTCGTGGTAAAGGAAAAGTTGAAGAAACAGGTTCAAATGGAGTTGTTCTGGCTAAAGGAATCAACGAAGTAGAAGATAAAGTTAAGGGAATATTGGGAGGTCATCTTGTAACCCTACAAACAAATGGAAAGGGTAAGAAAGTAAATAAAGTTCTTATTGCTCAAGACGTTTATTATCCTGGACCAACAGAAGTGAAAGAATTTTACATGTCCGTTTTATTGGATCGCGAGAAAGGAAGAAACGTTATTGTTTATTCTACTGAAGGTGGAATGGACATTGAGCACGTAGCTGAACATACACCAGAAAAAATATACAGAGAGGTTGTTGATCCGCGTGTAGGTCTTCAAGGTTTTCAAACAAGAAAAATCGCTTTTAATCTTGGTCTGTCAGGAGAAGCATTTAAACAAATGACAAAATTTGTTGCTTCCCTTTACAAAGCATATGAAGGAATTGACGCTTCTATGTTCGAAATCAACCCATTGTTCAAAACGTCTGATGATAAAATCATCGCTGTTGATGCAAAAGTAACGCTAGATGGAAACGGTCTTTTCCGTCACCCAGATTATGCTGCAATGCGTGACAAAACGGAAGAGGATCCAACAGAAGTTGAAGCAGATGAGGCGGGTTTGAATTTTGTTAAATTAGATGGTAACGTTGGTTGTATGGTTAACGGAGCTGGTCTTGCAATGGCAACAATGGATATCATCAAATTATCGGGTGGTAACCCGGCAAATTTCTTGGATGTAGGGGGTACAGCAAATGCTGAGCGCGTTGAGAAAGCGTTTCATATTATCCTTAAAGATCCGAATGTTAAAGCGATATTAATCAATATTTTTGGTGGAATTGTTCGATGTGATCGAGTTGCTCAAGGAATTGTTGACGCCTACAAAAACATCGGAGAAATCCCAGTTCCAATTATCGTTAGACTTCAAGGAACGAATGCAGTAGAAGCAAAACGTTTAATCGATGAATCAGGATTAAA
The DNA here is from genome assembly GCA_964534395.1 of uncultured Lishizhenia sp. Taxonomy (GTDB): domain Bacteria; phylum Bacteroidota; class Bacteroidia; order Flavobacteriales_D; family Crocinitomicaceae; genus UBA952. Next base: position 128,440 of record CAZHOW010000002.1, on the reverse strand, counting down.
TGTTCATTCAGCTGTATTGCTGCAAGAAGCGGCAGATAAGGTTAAAGAAGTATTGTCTTAAAGCAACACTGAAATATAATTTGAAAAGTCATCTTCGGGTGACTTTTATTTTTTAAATCGTTTCTATCTGCATAATTTTAACTAGCTTTGACTTGTTCTTTGGTTTTCGTGTAAACGAAATTAAAAAGGAATCCGGTGTAAATCCGGAGCTGTATCTGCAGCTGTAAGCACTGTAAGCGGTTGATGACCACTGTGAAAACGGGAAGGTAACTAGCGTTGGTGTGAGCCAGAAGACTTGCCTTCGAACAGAGAGAAGACTTCAGATTAAAGTCGGACTCGTTAATGGGTTGAGTTGCGCCCGTTCGTTTCCTTCTTTTTTCATCTTCTTGTTTTTAGTTTATTTATTAACCGTTTAAAAACAGAACGAATGAAAAAGGTTTTATTATCAGTGGGATTATTCCTAAGCGTGTATTCAAATGCACAAAATTATTTACATCAAGCCATTATTTTGAATGAAGGTTATTTCGATTACCAAACAAATCAAATTGTCGAACCAGTAACCATTGGAACTTACAACCCTATTTCACAATCCTATTTAGTTGTTGATACACTTGAAGGAATGCGTTTCGCATCTGACTTGATCATTGATGGAAATTTCTACTATGTCGCTGCAGATTCAAAAATAATCAAAATTGATTTGAATACGCATCAAGAAATTTCCTCAGTAAATTGTCCTGGTGTTAGAAATCTTGGAATCTACCAAAACAAAATTGTTGCGACACGCGGTGAATATTTGACAACCTACGATTCATATCTTCATGTATATGATGCTTCAAGCCTATCATTAATCGCTGCAATTGACACCATTCAAGGACCAAAATGGGCAACACAAAATATTGTAATGGATGGATCTTCTGCTTATATTGCTGTAAATAATGGGTACGAATGGGGAAATGAAAAGGGAATTATTGGCAAATTGGATTTAAATGCACTAACATACGGAAATGAAGTAGATTTAGGTCCTGACGGTAAAAATCCAGATAACCTAGTTAAAGTAGGTTCTTTTCTTTATTCCGTCAATAATAAAGATTGGTCAGGAGCATCTGTTTCAAAAATTGCTTTGGATGGAACATCTAACTCAACTGTAAATATAGCTGCTGCCTCCACAGGCTGCGGAACATCCGCTGTACGCGACAACAATTTGGTTTATCAAATTTCTATGGAAACGACATTAAATGAGTTTGACATTAATTTAATGAATGCTGCTGGGCCAGTAAATGGACACTCATTGAATTATTATGAACTTGCGCAAGAGCCTGTTTCAGGTAACTTATTCACGAGTCAAACTGATTATTTTTCATACGGTAAAGTATATGTGTTTGATGCGAACAACAATGAATTAACAAATTTCTATGTTGGTATTTCACCGGGAACAATTGTTTTTGATGTAAGACCAGTATCTGCAGGAATAAACGAGTTAACAAAATCCATTTCAGTTTACCCGAATCCTGCAAACGAGATAGTGACTGTTTCAAACACTAACGGAGCAGAGATTACAATACTTGATTTATCAGGAAAAACATTGATTAATTCATCTTCCAATGAAATCAATGTTTCCAATCTTTCTGCTGGAACTTATTTTGTTTCTACAAATGGAATAAAAACAAAGTTTGTAAAACAGTAAACTTTTTGATTTCGATAAAAGATTTATAGGCTGGTCGAATCGATCAGCCTTTTTTTTACAACTCCAAATCTGGACTTTGATCCAAAATATCCCACGTGTGATCGGCCAATAATTTAACAGTTGCCATAAATTGCAATTCTGCCCCTGACCTACCCCATTGATTTGGACCAATTAGTGAAAGGAGATAGGTTCCTTGCGCCTTCTTATAAAGATGATAAGTATGATTAATAAATGGCTCAAATCGAATTTCAGCTTGATAAATAAATTCGGAAATAGCTTTTCGATCGTTGAGCTTTTTGGCTTGGTCTGCCAATAATTTCATTTGCTCATAAATTTGATTGAGTTGCATGTCCGTCTGATGCTCCATTGCATTCAACGCACGACTCTTCAATTTACCTTGATCTTCCGGTTTAATCAATGCACTTCCAGCGTGATGACCGTATTCCAATGAATGAGGATTCTCAGTTATTTTATCCGGATCGATCGGATTGATGAATTCTTTGTTATTTTCCACTCAAAACAAATTTGCAAGTTTTTTTCCAACATCGGAACCAATGGCAACACCCATTCCACCCATTCTAACACCTATTGCCACATGGTTGTTCATTTTTTCAATAATTGGACCTTTTTCACTTCCTACTCCCATTATTCCTGCCCAAGAATAATCAATTTCAAAATCTTGGTTAGGCAAAATCGTTTTTTGCAATAATTCGTTCAATTTGTTCTGAATTAAATTAGTGGTTGAAATATCCTCAGTTGATTCACCTTCAAAATCAAGATTCCGACCTCCTCCAAGCAAAATTCTGTCACCAATATTTCGAAAGTAATAATAACCACGATCCAAATGAAATGTGCCTCTTATTTTTAAATCAGGAATTGGCTTCGTAACCAATACTTGTGCACGGGCAGGTTTTACGCGATCACCTATAATCCTATTCGCAAATCCATTGGTACAAATAATCAAATTACTTGTTGAAATTTCTCCATATTTCGTTTCTAAAATCGCATTATTCGCAGAAATCTGATAATCCAAAAGTTCGATCCCAAATAATACGTTAACATCACAAGAGATCGCTGTTTTGTATAATTCATGAATTAATTTCCCAGTATTCAAGCTTCCTTCAAGGCAATTTTTGTATGACGATTGAATATTTGAAAATCCAAAACATTCCATAATTGAATTATCTTTTGAATATACCTGATTCGTTTTTGTAATCCTTTTTGCATTCTCATTTAAATAATCTAGAAAATCTGAAGGCAAATCAGAAATAGAATTCTCTATTAAATCCCAGGAACCACAATTATCATAATCAATGGAAGTTGGGTTCACTAATTCAAAGAGCGTCTTCAAACCTTGAAATCGCATTTCGAAAGTATCCCACACAATATTTTCAGGAATTGATTGTAAATCATTATATAGTTCAGTTGGACTTCCAAAACAAGCGAAACCAGCATTTTTTGTGCTTGCTCCTGTTGGAAGATATCCACGCTCTAAGATCAATACCTTTGAACGAGGAAATTTAGTTTTTAAAAATATGGAAGTTGATAGTCCAACAATACCAGAACCAACAATTACGAAGTCGTTTTCGTTAAAATAGGTGGACTTTTCCCAAAAACTCAATTCATTGAATGAAAGCATTTTTTTGTTCGCGTTTTTTTGTGAAATTTGCAAATACTGCAACAAAAATAAGTTATTACGTTAAAGTATCGTAAAACGTCAAAGCAGTACCTGAAATTATTTGATTATGAAACATTTACTTGCCGCTTTTTCATTTCTTTTTATTGTGAACTTAGTTTTAGGGCAAAATAAAGTTACCATTTCATTGGTCGGAAGTGTTATAAATTACAATACCTCCGAAAAATTATTTGGAGCAACCTTATATTTTATGCAAAATGGTAAAACCGTTTCTAAATCCATTTCAGATGATTTAGGCAGATATTCCATACTGGGAAACGTTTCAATTGATCAGCCCATCGATTTATTGGTTTCAAAGCCAGGATATGCATCAAAAAAAGTACTTTTCGACATAAAAACTTTAGGGAAAACAAAAAGTATTCAGCTAGTGGAAGAATTAACCATTCAATTACATGAAATTTGCAATGGTGCTGATTTGAGCTTCACGAAAACAGATTATGCTGAGAAATTTGCTTGGGCAGGAAATTCTGCCAAACCAGATAAAAATTACAAAGAGCAAATCGATCAAAAAATAATTGAAGCATGCTCAAAAGTAAAAAGTAGTTCAAGTGCAAAAAACTACGTTTCAAGAGGTGATATTGCAAATAAAAATAGAGAATTTCAAAAAGCGGTTGCGTATTATGACTCAGCAATGGTAGCAACTCCCAACGATTCTTCAATTCGAGTGAAAAAAGAAATTGTTTTAGGCACAATTAAAAAAATACAAGAAGAAGAAACTAAAAAAGCTAATTACAATTCAAAAAAAGCCCTTGCTGATAATTTTCTAGCTAATGGAGACCTTGTAAATGCTGAAAAAAATATCAAGGAAATGCTTATTGATTTTCCTGGTGACTCTTATGCAACAGCTCAGTTATCTAAAATTACCTCTTTGAAAAATCAACAAGAACTTGAAAAGAAAAATAAGATAGAAGCAGATAAATTAATCACACAGGCCAGTTCATTAAAAAACGCAAAAAAATACGATGAAGCAATAGGTAAATTTCAACAGGCAATTGCATTGATTCCTAACAGAAAAGATGAATTAAATAAAGAGATTACTTCTATAAAGGCCATTCAATCGGATATTAAGTTGGAAACTGAGATTAATAAGGATATAAAAAATGCAACAGCATTACTGAAAGAAAAAAAGTACGATGATGCAATCAAAACGTATAAAGCAATCGATCAAAATATCGCAAAATTATCCAACCAACCATTAATCGATAAATACTCAACGCTAAGCGAGCAAGGTGCAAAATCTGTTTTGGATAAAAAAAATCTTGAAGGTGAAGAATTCAAAAAACAACTTAAAAAAGCCCAAGATAATTTTGAAAAAGGACCTACGTTTTATGTAGAAGCAGAAAAGATACTGAAAGGCGATCCCATGAAAAGCAGAATGAATGAGCCCGAAGTAAAACTACTGAGTGAGAACATTCTTAAAATGAAAGAATTCTACAAACAAAAAAATGAAGCTTATTCGAACGTTAGAAGCAAAAACAATAACGAAGCAGCATTATCGAAACTTAAATCCACTGTTACGTACGGATCAAAATTAGGAACAATAACTCCTACCTCTGAAATTTCCAAGTTAAATAAAAGTATCGATTCATTGGAAAATATTTTAAAACCTAAAAATACTACTCCCAACACGACCCAATCAAATAATGTTGCAAAAGTTGTAAATCGTCTTAATGCGCCTGGAGAATTAATAACAGAAAATCCAAACGACGTTATGAATGAGTTAGCAGAAAATATTGAAATAAGAAAAGAAGCTCCATTAGAGAGCATGACCCAAATAAAAAATGAAATCGACAATGAAATCTATTTTAACCAAAAATTGAACGCTTCAAGACAAGAGGACGAAATGAAAAATATTCAGGATAGAAAAACTGAAATAGAGTTAAAAGCCATAGAGCAAAGTAAGGTTCCTGAACGACTCCAAGAAAATCTGAATGAACAAAAAAGGAAATTGGAGGCTGACTTGTACCAAAAACAACAAGATAATTTGAGCCAAAATGAAGTTCGAGGCAACCAAATACAGGATTGGAAGAATAATACTGACTCTCTTTCTTCCGCAAGATTGATTGAAAATGAAAGAAGAACAGAATATGATATGGGGCGAATTCAAGAAATAAAAAATAAAAATGACCTCAAGGGAATTGAAATTAATAATCAAAACGAAGCGTTAGCTCAATCTTTCCAAAAAACAAAAACAGAGACAGAATATTTTAAATACAAACAAGACTCTTTAAACTCCGTCCAATTAGAGAATAGAACCAATCAATTACAAAAAAAGAAGGATTTTCAAAAGGAAAATGTAATTGCAGCGAATAATCTTGCCGATGAAAAAGGAGTTCCATTCGAAAAAAATAAAATGACAGAGCGTGTTTACAAAATTAAGAACAAAGAAGGTTTTGTTACAACAATAATTACAAGACGAGTTGTCGTTGATAAAAACGGATATGGCATTGTTTATGAGCAAACTACGAATGAATCTGGTATAAATAGTTTCACCAAAAATGGATCGCCAATAACTGAATATATTTGGTCCAACGAATCAACAGGGATTAACGTGATTGAAAAGTAATCGATAATTCATACTCCTTTGTCAGTAATTTCTTTATAGAAGCTTCTTTCTTGTTTCTCATTAAACTATTTTCACAAAAAATGGTATTATGAATGTTCATTTTATTGCTGTAGGTGGAAGTGCTATGCATAATTTGGCAATTGCGCTTAGTAGAAAAGGTTACAATGTAACTGGGTCTGATGATGAAATTTTTGAACCATCCAAATCAAGACTTGAAAAACAGGGAATCTTGCCTAAAAATATTGGTTGGAACACTGAATTAATTCATTCTGATTTAGATGCTGTAATCATAGGAATGCATGCTCGTGAAGATAACCCCGAGTTAACAAAGGCGAAAAATATGAATATTCCTGTTTTTTCATATCCAGAATACCTTTACGAACAGAGTAAAAATAAAATTAGAGTCGTTATCGGAGGAAGCCACGGAAAAACTACAATAACATCAATGCTTTTGCACGCTATTAATAAAATAGGCTTGAATGTGGATTACATGGTTGGAGCTCAACTGGAAGGTTATGATTGCATGGTTAAATTAAGTGAAGATGCAAAAATAATGATTTTGGAAGGTGATGAATACCTAAGTTCGCCAATTGACCGAAGACCAAAGTTTCACTTATACAAACCCAATATTGCACTCATTAGTGGCATAGCCTGGGATCACATAAACGTATTCCCAACCTTCGAAAACTATGTTAATCAATTCGAAATTTTCTGTCAATTGATTGAACCAAATGGAACTTTGGTATATAACAGCGAGGACTTGGAAGTTTTGAAATTAGGGGAAAAATATTCGTTAAAAATAAATACAGTGTCCTATAATACTCCAAACTTCGAACCAACAGTATTTGGTACGTTGCTTCATTTTGAAGGGAAAGAATACCCCCTATCGATTTTTGGTCCACACAATTTGCAAAACCTTATGGGTGCGCTTCGATTGGGACAAGCTATTGGTATTCAACATGACGATTTTTTGAATGCGATGCAAGATTTTAAAGGTGCAGGAAAACGTCTTCAAAAAGTAGCCGAGAAAGAATCATTCGTAATGTTCAAAGATTTTGCTCATTCTCCTTCAAAATTAATGGCTACAACGAATGCGGTAAAACATCAGTACCAAAACCGTAAAGTGATTGCTTGTATGGAATTACATACTTTCTCCTCCTTAAAAAAAGAATTCCTACCACATTATTTGAATTCCATGGCCAAGGCGGATATTGCACTAGTATATTACAACCCTGACGTTGTGAAACATAAAAAATTGGAACCAATTACAAATGAACAAGTACTCGATGGTTTTGGTGGATATGTAGTTGTAACCAATAAAACCTCAGAAGTTCTTGATTTTATTTACAATCAAGATTTATCAAATTCAGTTCTTTTAATGATGTCATCAGGTACTTTTGACGGAATTAATTACGAAGAACTTGGAAATGAACTCATAGGAAACCTATGAAATATGAACTGATAGTAATCCTATTAATTACAATTTACGCTTGTTCTACATCAAAAATCAAGAAAGAGTATATCAAAACGCATCTTGAGTTGACAAAATACAATTCCGAAGATTATGAGTTTTCGGTTGTAATTTATGATCAAAAGAAGAACAACTATTTCATTTTCAATGATTCACTTTCTAGGATTCCATATTCACCTGCTTCTACATTTAAAATTGCTAATGCAATCGTAGGACTTGAGAACAAGGTAATTACAGATGAAAATTTCATTTTGCCTTGGGATAGCATTATTCGTTCAAATCCGCTGTGGAATCAAACACAAAATTTGAATTCTGCATTCAAAAATTCAACTGTATGGTATTTCCAAGAAATTGCAAAGAGAATAGGCCCTGAAAGAATGACAGTTGGTCTTCAAAAAATAAAATATTGTGATTCAACATTTAAAATCAAAAACGACATTGATAAATTTTGGCTTAATGGTAACCTTAAAAAAAACTTGATTGGTCAAATTCAATTCATTAATCTCTTGTCTGCAAAAAAATTGAATATCGGAATGAAAACATATAAAACCTTAGAAACAATAATGGCTTCTGACACAATATCGAATAGTTTTATTTATTCTAAAACAGGATGGGCAGTGGATGGCACTGAAGATATTGGTTGGTTTATAGGTTTTTTAATTAAGAATAATAACACATATATTTTCGGGAGTCTGGTAAAGACGAAAAACTTTGAAAAAACTGATATTTCAAAATTACGAAAAGAAATAACCTATTACACACTGAGAAATTTAGGTATACTAAACTAAATCCTTTTTACAAATACAACTTTCCGCATAATCAATGCGATGACAATGGAATTAATAGTTGTATACAAAACCAATGAAAGTAAAGCCACTAACATATTAAATTTTGAACTATAAATCATTTTGGATTTTTGAACCACTTCATTTCGGACCTCCTCTGGAGAATCATTTTGCATCTCAGGATTATTCTTTTGAATTTCCTTTATCGCGTTCGGTTCATTCAATTTCATTTCAATTGCTTTTATCTTTCTTTGATTGAATTCCGGATAAATTCGCTCATAATAGAAATACATAAAAACAGAAATAATTACTGAATAGGGCATACCCGCCAGCATTCCATTTTTAATATCATTTAAAAGATTACTATCGTCTTCTTTTAACTTGACAAAATACAAAGCAATCGTTATTGCAGCCGTTAAAAGAAACATGTTAACAAAAACGAACGGTTTAATTTCGTAAGAGCTAAATGAAAAAGACCATGCTAAAAGCTTCAACCCAATCCAAATAGAAGCGCAAATTAGCCCAACTTTAATTGGAAACTTCATTTTAGCTATTCATTGAAATTAAAAATTCTTCGTTTGAAAGCGTATTCTCCATATGAGATTTCAGGAATTCCATAGCTTCCACCGGATTCATATCGGCGATGAACTTGCGAATTAACCATACTCGTTGAAGTACATCTTTCCCAACCAATAAATCTTCTCTTCTTGTTCCCGATGCGGTAATGTCAATTGCAGGATAAATTCTACGATTTGAAATTTTACGATCCAATTGTAATTCCATGTTACCTGTTCCTTTGAATTCTTCAAAGATAACCTCGTCCATTTTAGAACCTGTTTCCGTTAATGCAGTAGCTAAAATAGAAAGTGATCCTCCATTTTCAATTTTTCTTGCAGAACCAAAGAAACGTTTTGGCTTGTGTAATGCGTTAGCGTCCACTCCACCTGATAAAACTTTACCTGACGCAGGAGAAACAGTATTATACGCTCGAGCCAAACGTGTAATTGAATCTAGCAAAATACAAACATCATGTCCGCACTCAACCATTCGTTTCGCCTTTTCAAGAACCATATTCGCAACTTTAACATGACGTTCTGCCGGTTCATCAAAAGTAGAGGCTATAACCTCAGCTTTGACACTTCTTGCCATATCTGTTACCTCTTCCGGGCGTTCGTCAATCAATAGAACAATCAAATACGTCTCTGGATGATTTGCTGCAATCGCATTTGCTACATCCTTCAACAACATCGTTTTACCCGTTTTCGGTTGAGCTACAATCATTCCACGCTGACCTTTACCTATCGGGGCAAATAAATCCATTACGCGTGTGGACAACGATTCTTGTTTATGTCCTGTAAGTTTGAATTTCTCAGATGGAAATAAAGGTGTAAGATATTGAAAAGGAACGCGATCACGAATATAAGAAGGATCGCGACCATTAATTGACTCAACTTTCACCAATGGAAAGTATTTCTCGCCTTCTCTCGGTGGACGAATCGTTCCTTTTAGTGTATCACCGGTTTTTAATCCAAAAAGCTTGATTTGATTTTGGGATACGTAAATATCATCTGGTGAAGGCAAATAATTATAATCGGAAGATCGTAAAAAACCATATCCATCTTGAATCACCTCCAAAACTCCTTCAGCTGAAACAATTCCAACCAAATCATAATTTTCATCTGGAATTTTTTCCTCAACTCTATTGGTTGAATCTTGAGAATTTGAATTCTCTTGTTGCTCGTTTCGATTGCGATGATGTTGTTTCTGGTGTTTGAATTTTTGATTGTCGTTTCGATTGTTAGCAGGAGCTTCAACATCCTTTTTTTCATCTGTTGAAGAAATCACTTCATTTACAACTTGTTCAACTGGACTTTCATTCGTAACTACAACTTCATTTTCAATTGCTTCTACATTATTATTTTTTTCGTCTGAGAACAAAGTAGGTTCGGTATTTAATTCTGTCGTTGTTCTTTTACGTCTGCCTTTATGGTTGGCTTCACTTTTTTCTGATTTTAGTTCTGCTCCATCATCCTTAATTTCAGGTGAAGATCCACCAGTAATTAAATTAATAAGCTCAGGTTTTTTATAATTTTCAGGGTTTTCAATTCCAATTGTTTGTGCGATTACACGAAGGTCTGAGATTTTTTTACTCTCTAATTCTTTACGATCCATTTAATTGATTAAAAGTTAGTTATGATTTTTATGTGGGGAAACAATGCCGAAAAGGCTACTAAGACATGGCAAGTTTAAGCATTTCTATTGAATTAACAATAAAAAAGACAGAAATCTAAGTTTTTCTTTTTTTCTTTTTCGCAGCAGGAAAAAGTATATTGTTCAAAATCAAGCGATATCCCGGTGAATTTGGATGAAGATTTAAATCTGTAACAGGATCTCCCACGAAATGTTGATAATCTTCAGGATCATGTCCACCAAAAAACGTCCAGGTTCCTTGTCCCATTTCACCATGAATGTATCGAGCAGTACCTGCTGACTTGTTCTCACCCAAAACCAAAACGTTTGACTTTATAAATTCTTTTCTAAAGTCTGTAGTTTGACCCATAAATCCTTTAACGACATCCACATGGCATTGAGTTAACATGGTTGGAACAATATCCCATTTTGCAGAAAAATCAAATAATGTAAACTGATCAGTTTGCTCGGTTATTATTCGTTGATTTCTTAAATCTGAGGCGTCAATATCGGAATACTCGTATACCATTGGATCCTTTATAAGATGAAAATCTTTAAAGGCAAAAGTCTTTGAGAAATCCAATTTTTCCTGTGCACGAGCATCTGAACCATCACCATCAAATACCGATTCGCAGATATCTACTCCCTCGGCAGCAAGCGCAATATCAAAACTATCCGTCCCACTACACATGGTAAATAGAAATCCACCGCCAAGCACGAAACTCTTTAAATTTTTTGCAACCGCAAGTTTCAATTCTGATACTTTTTTGAATCCGAGCATTTTAGCATCTTTCTCAGCTATTTCAATTTGCTCTTGGTACCAGCGTTGATTGCGCGCAGAACTATAAAACTTTCCGTATTGACCCGTAAAATCCTCATGATGAAGGTGCAACCAATCGTATTTTGGTAAAAGGCCCATAACAATAGCTGAATCATAAATTTTGTCGTATTTTATTTCGGCATATTCCAAAACAAGAGTTACCGCATCATCCCACGGTTGCTTATTTGGAGGCGTATAAACTGCTATTTTGGGCGCCTTTTCCAATTGCACAATTTCCATATTAACCTCTGGATTCGCAATTTGAGAGCGAATTTGATTCACTTGTCCATCAGCGAGCACTTCGTATTTAACGCCCCTTATAATCAATTCTTCCTCTAAACTCTTTAAATGAGGCATCAAAAAGGAACCTCCACGATAGTTCAGTAACCATTCAATTGTAACATTATTTTCCAAGGTCCAATAAGCTATTCCATAAGCCTTTAAATGATTCGATTGGGATTCATCCATCGGAACCAACAATTGCGTAGCCCGCGAAAAACCAATTAAAACAATAAAAAAAGTCAATATTCGAATTCGCATCATTTAAAATGGGTTATCATCAATTCCATCCTTATCAAAAATATCGCCATTTGATGAACTGTCATTCATTTTACTTGGAATAATATAAGAATTCATCTCTTCATTAAAGCTTGAAAGACTGTTATTTAGTGGTCGAGTAAGTTCCATTTCTGGAACCTCGTTTAGGTTTTCAAATCTCGCGTATTCAGCCACAAAACGTAAACGAACCCGGTCGAGGGAACCATTTCGATGCTTGGCAATGATAATTTCTCCTATGCCTTGATTTGAATTTCCATCATCGTCTTTAACTAAGCCATAATATTCTGGACGGTAAATAAATGAAACGATATCCGCATCTTGCTCAATCGCTCCTGATTCACGCAAATCCGAAAGCATTGGTCTCTTATCACCTCCTCTTTGTTCAACAGATCGACTTAACTGAGCCAATGCGATAATAGGAACATTCAATTCTTTAGCGATTTCTTTGATTGACCTTGAAATAGTCGAAATCTCTTGTTCACGGTTTCCTCCCCCCTTTCCATCTTTTGCAGACATTAGCTGCAAGTAATCGATTATGATCAACTCAATATTATGTTGTGCCTTCAAGCGACGACATTTTGCTCGAAAGTCAAAAATGCTTAATCCAGGAGTATCATCTATAAAGATTGGTGCGGTTGCTAGCTTCGAAATTCGCGTATGCATCTGTTGGAATTCGTGTTCTTTCAAATCACCTTTACGAAGTTTTTCAGCACTTAATCTTGCCTCGCTTGCAATTAAACGTTTTACCAACTGAACCGCTGACATTTCAAGAGAAAAAACGGCTACACCTTTATTGTAATCAACTGCCGTATTTCGCGCCATTGATAAAACGAATGCCGTTTTACCCATACCCGGTCGAGCTGCAAGAACAATCATATCTGATCGCTGCCAACCCGAGGTAAGTTTATCTAAATCGAAGAAACCAGATGGCACACCGGAGATTCCATCCGAATTTTGAGCAGCCTTTTCGATTTCTTGTATTGCCTCACGAACAACATTCTGCATATTATTTACTTGCTTACTCATATTATTTTCAGCAATTTGAAAAAGTCCTGATTCAGCACTATTCAATAAATCAAAGACATCTTTGGTATCATCGTATGCATCACGAATTATTTCGCTACTAACTCGAATCAACTCACGTTTTATAAATTTTTCAGCAATAATTCTTGCCCAATATTGAACATGCGCTGAGCCTGCAACTCGATTGGTCAAAGATGAAATATATGCAACTCCTCCAGCCGCTTCTAACTCACCATTTTTTTGAAGTTTTGCTGTAACTGTTACTAAATCAACGGGATTTGTCGAAGCAAATAATTCGCGAATGGTTTTATAGATAAACTGATGTTTTGGATCGTAAAAACTGTTTTGATGCAATATATCAATTGTGTCATTAACTGCATTTTTCTCAAGCATCATAGCACCTAAAACAACCTGCTCAATATCAATAGCTTGAGGTGGTATTTTACCTAAATCACCCGTTAAAACTGAAGGGGATTTTATTCTTGAAATAGGCTTGCGATTGTTTTCTTGTTGATCCATAAAACAAATATACGGAATGCGAATCGTCCTTCCTAAAGACAATTGAATTTCTTTACAAAAAGATTTTAAGGATGGTTTTCAACAATTGTTAATTAACTAAAATTGAATTACTTCAATTCATTCAGCGCTTTTTTTGTTCCAATTTTTGATGTAATAAAGTCAATTTCTTTTTTTGGGCTCCTCGCCGGTGAATACTCTCGTCCGTAAAAAATAATTTGTAGGTGTAATTTATTCCAAGAGTTTTTAGGAAATAGCTTTTTAGCCTCACGCTCTGTTTCCTCGACACTCTTTCCAGAAGAAATTCCCCATCTCGTCAAAAGTCGATGAATATGTGTATCTACAGGGAAAGCAGGCACACCAAAAGCTTTTGACATTACTACAGATGCTGTTTTATGGCCAACTCCAGGTAATGCCTCTAAATCTTCAAAATTAGTTGGCACTTTACTATTGTGCTTATTAATTATAATATTAGACAAATCCCAAATTGCCTGAGATTTCCTAGGTGAAAGCCCGCAAGGTTTGATTATTTCGCGAATTTCTTCAACAGATAAAAGTATCATTTCGTGAGGTGTTTTCGCTTTTTTAAACAAATTTGGAGTGATTTTATTCACACGCTCATCTGTGCATTGCGCTGAAAGCAGGACTGCAATCAAAAGTGTGTATGCATCCGAATGATCCAATGGAATTGGGGTTTCTGGATACAATCGCTCGAGTTCCGTTAAAATGAAAATACCTTTTTCTTTTTTTGTCATAAAAATCCTAGTGTAAAAATATGAATCCAACGGTTATCCCATACCAAAAACCATACAACAAATGGTCCTGCGAAATACCGCGTAAAGTAACTTCCCATAATGAAAAAAGCGTCCTTCTTTCGATAAAACAGAACGAAACTTGATCCAATTAACACAATGAATACCAATACTATAGAAGAATAAATTGTTAGATGAAACCTTATTTCTTTTTTGAAATTATTCGCAAAATGGTAACCCTTCAATGATAAATGTAAAATTGTGGTTTTTTCAATCGATATAAATGGGTTCAAGTTTATATCTAAAAGATCGTCTTTCGAAATCATATAAGTTCCATTTTTAGAAGTTATTATATTTCGAATAAAAATATCATTTACAAAAGTTGTTTTCTCATCATATTTTATAACATAATCAGACACGATTTGCTTCGGAATAATCAAATCAATGGTCAACATGAGAACTAACATTAAGGATATCAAACTAATAACATAGGTATATTTCCAGGTAATACCAGTTTGCAGTCGTTCATACCATTGATTTATTTTTTCGGCCTTTCTTCGCTCATTTTCCAAGACCATTTTTCTCCACTTTTCGTTAATTCTTCTCCGTCTCTCCAATTCCGCATCGATTCGAATTTGATATTCGTTGGATACTCGATTATTAAATGACTTTAAAATGAGGTTATATACTTTGTTTAGATTCTGAAAAAGTTCCTTTGCATTTGGTGAATTATTGCGATCAGGATGGTATTTCTTAGCTAATTCCTTATATCTTTTTCGGACCTCATCCTCTGTTGAATTCTCTGGAAGACCGAAAAAATCAAATAATTGTTTTCCAGTCATCCGAATTTAAATTTTCTATGGTTTTTAATCGGTTCATCTTTCCGCTTTTCGTTCGAACGAATTCATTTACAGTGATAAAAACCTTGGGTATTTCAAATTTTTCAAGAACAGCTTGAAATTTAACTTTTTCAGGTACGAAGTTAGAATTGTTTTCAATAACCAATCCCAACTTTTGCCCTAAAACCTCATCGTTCAAACCACAAATAAAGAACGGAAAAGGAATTATTTCAACTAATTTATGTTCGATTTTCTCTGGATTCAATTTCACGCCACCACTGTTGATCATGAAATCCGAACGACCTAACCATTCAAATTTTGTTGGTGAAATTATTTTTACAATGTCATTTGTTGTTAAAGGCTCATCAAACATTTCAGGGTAATGAATTATCAAATTGCCATCCAGATCACTAACCTTTACTCCATCAACTGTTTCATAAAAATCGTCTGTTTGCATTCCAATTTTCCGCAGGGCTATATGAGAAACTGTTTCTGTCATTCCAAACGTTTGAAAAACCGTCATTTCATTTTCCTTCAATAGATTTATTAAGGAATTTGAAACCGGTGCACCACCAACAATGATTATATTTATTTTTTTAACGTTTTCCGGACTTTCAATCAAAATTCGTTCAAGTTGCAATGGAACTAATGCGATAAAATCTATTTTTCCGTCAATGTATTCAAGTGGATTAGCAATTGGTTCAACAACATTCACTTTCCAATTACCCAGAAACGAACGAACGAGCATCATCTTTCCAGCTATCGTATCAAGAGAAAGACAAACTAAGGCGTGAATACCATCTTTAACATTGAAAAAGTTAATTGTCTTTTTAGCAGACAAAATCATTTTTTCTTTCGGTATAAAAATCTTTTTTGGTTTGCCTGTAGAACCCGAAGTCAATACCTCTATTGAATCATTTTTTTTCCAGTCCGATTTAAATTTCAGATAAGCCCTTTCAATTGCCTCATTTTGGAATTTGGCAGAAATCATCTAAAATTCTATATCTAAATTAAACAGATTTTTAAGCGTATGAAGATTCGGATTTCTTCTAGCCAAAGCGTTAAATTTATCTTTTCCAGTGAGATATTTTACTTCTTTATTCGGATTATCAGAAAGAATTAAGGTTATCTCAACTTGATAGTTACGAAGGTTTTTCCTCAAAAAATCGATAAAATTACCAAGTATCGGATTGATGTAGTCAATTTGAATTTGATTGTCCACCTCTAAACCAAATTTTTCCTCTTCCAGAAAATGCGGCTCTCGTTTGATTAGAGCGTGATAGAATGTTTCCATTCCATTTTCCTTCATTTGAAACGCGAACTGTTTCCAATACATTTTTACTTGTTCCTTTGAAAATCCTTCTCGAGGCATATTATCGTGATTCGGAGTAACCTCTTGAGCCTTTTGTTCCTCCAAAATTCGCTTAATTGATATATGCGTGGACCCGACATTTCCCGTAGGTTCAGTTAAAACCTTTGGCGGCAACTCCTCTTTAACATATGATTGTTTAATTACGGGTTGATTAACCTTAGTCGTTTGTGTATTTTTTCGTAAACTTTGATTCGGAAAAGGAAGAATATCAATTCGATCCGTCAGCCATTTTTTTTTTCATGCTCTTGTTTGAGCGAACAAAGTTGCATTAGACCAACTTCTATCAAAAGCCTTGGATTTTTGGAAGATTTATAATCCACATCAATTTTGCTCAATACAGATAATGCTCTCAAAATCCTTGAAGATTCAATTAATTTTGATTGTTCTACAAATTTCTGTTGGATTGTTTCTGGAACATCCATTAAAGAAAGCGTTCGAATATCTTTACAAACCAAAAGATCACGGTAATGATCGGAAAGCCCAATTACAAAATTATGTCCATCAAATCCTTTTTGATAAATGTCATTTAAAATTAACAAAGCTGAAGGAATATCCTCTTTTTCAGCACTTTCAACAACTTTGAAATAATAATCATAATCCAACACGTTTAAGTTTTCTAGAACGTGCTTGTAGGTCACAGTATTACCCGCGAATGTAACAATTTGATCAAAAATCGAAAGTGCATCACGCAGAGCACCATCAGCTTTCATCGCAATTAAATGAAGCGCCTCAGGATCAGCAGTAATTCCTTCTTTTGAAGCAATAACGGCTAAATGATCTGAAATATCCTTTACCCGAATTCTGTTAAAATCAAAGATTTGGCAACGTGAAAGAATGGTTGGAATTATTTTATGCTTTTCAGTTGTGGCCAGGATGAAAATGGCATGTTTTGGAGGTTCCTCTAAGGTTTTTAAAAACGCATTAAAAGCACTCGTAGAAAGCATATGAACCTCATCGATTATGTAAATCTTGTGAGTTCCAAGTTGCGGAGCGATTCGAACTTGTTCAATCAAGCTTCTAATGTCATCTACCGAATTGTTCGAGGCGCCATCCATTTCATATACATTCAACGAATTTCCTGTATTGAACGAAACACATGAATCGCAAACATCAC
This sequence comes from uncultured Lishizhenia sp., assembly GCA_964534395.1. GTDB lineage: Bacteria > Bacteroidota > Bacteroidia > Flavobacteriales_D > Crocinitomicaceae > UBA952. The sequence goes on along the minus strand of CAZHOW010000002.1, from coordinate 111,054 downwards.
ATGCCTCTATCTGTTCAGTTCGATTAAAACAATTGATTGTTTTGGCTAAAATTCTGGCTGTTGTCGTTTTTCCAACACCGCGAGAACCACAAAACAAAAACGCTTGAGCTAGGTGATCATTTTTAATCGCATTTTTTAATGTCCCGGTAATAGATGCCTGACCCACAACTGTATCGAAGGTTTGCGGGCGGTATTTTCTTGCGGAAACGACAAAATCACTCATTAAAGCAAAAGTAATTTATTTTGATAATTTTTTTTCAAACCGATACAAAAAGATACGAACAATATCGAAAATGATAAACTGATTTTTTTAAAGTGTTTACCGTATTAAATTTACATGTCCAGCCACCTGTATTCGTTTATCATTTATCGGAGTTTTGAAAGTAATTTTCCAAATATAAGTTCCATCCTGAGCTTTTCTTCCTTGGTCTCCGTATGAACCATCCCAACCTTCCAAAACGTTATTTGATCGAAAAATCAACTCTCCCCATCTATCAAAAATGGCTAATTCATAATTATAAGGATCATAACCGGAATAAAAGAAAGGGAAAAACAAATTGTTGTACTCATCGCCATCTGGAGTAAAACTATTAGGGACATAGAATACTTGTTCTTCCTCAAAACCAATATAAGCTATTACAGTATCACTGCAACCACCCGCTGAATAAGCGACCAATTGAACTAAAGAACCGATTGATGTATTTTGAAATGTATGCGAAGGATTGTTTTCCGTTGAGGTTTGCCCATCACCAAAATTCCATAAATAGGTTAAAGCTCCCACCGAATTATTTATAAAATTGATGTTTTCAATTGGCTCATTAAAGATAGTTGATGAACTAGTAAATGCTGCAATGGGTAAGTTATCTACACAAATAAATTCATTTTGAGATAAAGAACTCACACATCCATTTTCTGTTGAATTTAAACTGATATCATAACATCCAGGCTGAGTGAAGGTATAGCTTGCGGTGCATCCATTCAACGTTTGTTCATTTCCTATACCCCAAACACAAGAGCCTGAATTTGAGGAGCTTGTTAACGTAACAGTTAAAGGAGCGCAACCACCCGTTTGATCCGCAGTAAATGAAATTGGGGTTGCTTGATTAACCGTTACTAAAAGAGTAGCAATATCAGAACCCGTGCATGAACCCAATCCGTTTACGGTATACGTAATCGTTACTGAACCTGCTGCTAAACCTGTTACCACACCAGAAGCACTCACAGTTGCAACGGAAGTATTTGATGATGTCCAAGCTCCTCCTGTATCTCCGTTTGAAGAAATAGTTGTTGTATTTCCCACACAAACGGTTGCGTTTCCACTCAACGTTCCCGCTTCAGGACCAGCAGTTACGGTTATTGAAAGCGTAGCAATATCAGAACCTGTGCAAGACCCCAATCCGTTTACGGTATAAGTAATCGTGGCTGAACCTGCAACTACTCCTGTTACCACGCCAGAAGCACTCACTGTTGCAACTGAAGTATTAGAAGAAGTCCAAGTTCCACCAGAATCACCGTTTGAAGAAATTGTAGTAGTATTTCCAACACAAACGATTGCGGTTCCACTCAACGTTCCAGCCTCAGGACCAGCTATCACCGTAATGGAAAGCGTTGCAATATCCGAACCTGCGCAAGAACCCGATCCGTTTACGGTGTAGGTAATCGTTGCTGAACCTGCAGCTAAACCTGTTACCACACCAGAAGCACTCACAGTTGCAACGGAAGTATTTGATGATGTCCAAGCTCCTCCTGTATCTCCGTTTGAAGAAATAGTTGTTGTATTTCCCACACAAACGGTTGCGTTTCCACTCAACGTTCCCGCTTCAGGACCAGCAGTTACGGTTATTGAAAGCGTAGCAATATCAGAACCTGTGCAAGACCCCAATCCGTTTACGGTATAAGTAATCGTGGCTGAACCTGCAACTACTCCTGTTACCACGCCAGAAGCACTCACTGTTGCAACTGAAGTATTAGAAGAAGTCCAAGTTCCACCAGAATCACCGTTTGAAGAAATTGTAGTAGTATTTCCAACACAAACGATTGCGGTTCCACTCAACGTTCCAGCCTCAGGACCAGCTATCACCGTAATGGAAAGCGTTGCAATATCCGAACCTGCGCAAGAACCCGATCCGTTTACGGTGTAGGTAATCGTTGCTGAACCTGCAGCTACACCTGTTACCACACCAGAAGCACTCACTGTTGCAACTGAAGTATTAGAAGAAGTCCAAGCGCCACCTGGATCGCCATTTGAAGTAATAGCAGTAGAATTTCCCACACAAACAGATGCGGTTCCACTCAAGGTTCCTGCCTCGGGACCTGCGGTTACGGTAATCGAAAGTGTTGCAATATCAGAACCTGTGCAAGAACCCGATCCATTTACGGTGTAGGTAATGGTTACTGAACCAGCTGCTACACCTGTTACCACACCAGAAGCGTTAACAGTTGCAACGGAAGTATTTGATGAAGTCCAAGCGCCACCAGGATCACCGTTTGAAGTAATAGTTGTTGTATTTCCCACACATACGATTGTGGTTCCACTCAAGGTTCCAGCTTCAGGACCAGCAGTAACGGTAATCGAAAGCGTTGCGATATCAGAGCCTGTACATGGAGCAGTTGGATTTACCGTGTAGGTTATTGTGGCTGAACCAACGGAGACGCCAGTAACTAGACCAGAAGCGTTCACAGTTGCAATTGAAGTATTTGATGAACTCCATAGGCCTCCGGTCATGCCATTGGAAGTCAATGAAGATGTTCCCCCTACACAAACTGAAGAGGATCCATTCAATGTTCCTGCTTCAGCTGGTGCAACTACATTTGGAACAAAAGATTGGGTACACGTTAAACCACCGAACGTGATAGATGCATTCACAGTATAGGTTTGATTAGTAAGCGTTGTATTAGTTGGGATAAATGAAAACGTTTGACCAGCACCATTAGTTGGTGTTGCTGAGGTTCCCGATGGTGCTGTTACTGACCACGAATACACAGCGCCAGCTGGACAGGCATCAAAATTTAAAGGTGTTTCACTACATTGAGGACCAATTGGAGCAATACGCGTTGCTTTTAAAACGGTTATGGTTGCTGACGATGAGTTGGCTTGACATCCGGACGCCCCCACTAAAACCCGAAATTGATGTGCACCACAGTCTGCAGCATTTGTTGTGATTCCCAACGAGGCTGTTGTTGCGTTTGAATAGGTAAAGCCCGCTGGTGTTCCATTTGCAACATTACTCCATGCAGTTCCGTTGTAATATTGCCACTGATAAGGGCCAGTTGATGGGGTTGCGCTTACATTTAGTGTTGCACTTCCTGAAGAGCAAATTGACTGACTAGATGGCTGAGAATTAATGGTTGGAGTTGAACAAATTGAGTATGCCCCACACAAACTTGTTGTTGTTGGACAACCCAGAGAGGGCACACCAACTTTTATTCTGATGTTGTCCCATCTCGTGCTTCGTAAAGCATTGTCATCTGGAACACAGGCATAAATACCCATGATTGCCAAATTGTTTGATGTATAAGTTGCGTCAACATTTGCTCCTTTGCAATGCGTATCATTTAGTGTTTGAGGATCACCTTTAGTTCCCCCATCGTTTCTAACGAAAAGTCGCCACTCATCGTTTGCCGGATTATATTGAACTTTAACACTGTACCAACTAGTTGTTAGATTCACGTTATCTGAAATAATACACGAGGTAGTATTTGTACCATTCCAATTGAAAAACGTATAGTGGGGTTGATTATTTGTCGCACAATTGTTATCGGTTGTTCCACCATTGACACGAATTAGTTTTACATAATTCCCTGAGCCCGAGGCATCGCCGAAAGTGACTGCATAACCAACTGTTGTGTAATTACACGAACGAAGTGTTGGAGAATCAAGTCCCAATACAAAAGCCCCCCCTGTAAAGCCAGCTCCTCCATTTGTTAACCCTTGTGGGGTTTCATTCGGAGAACGGAAATTAAATGTCCACTCAACAATATCCGTATTATTGGTGAATACTGTGGTAAAATTTGTTGTTTGCTCGTACAAACCACCTGGGGCTGTATAGTAATTATTTCCCGCCTTGTATAACATATTTGCCCCAAAACTTCTATTTACGCCAAAAGTATTTTGAAGAACTGCCTCTTGATTGTTTATGTTCCAGGAAGGGCCAAAAGAATTCTCAAATTCTGTGTAGCGCCAGTTTGTATTGTTAGGAGCTGTTCCACTGATAAATGCGGTTGTTGTATTTGCGCCACCGTCTGTTCCACCAATACTGAACAAGTCCTCATAAATCGTAATTTGAGAGATTGCAGAATTATAATTCACAAGCAACAACAGTGAAAGCAGAATAGAAAAAATTGACTTTTGAATAAACAGATTCATTTGATCTATGGTTTTGAGAGCAAGTTACGGCGAAGAAAATTTATACTAAAGTATAATTAAAGAATGTATGTACGATGTATAATAAAAAATGGATGAAAAAATCAAAAAGAGACAGGAGAGTAATCCAGAACTTAATTCCGAGAACTTTCGGGATGAGGCAATTGAATAGTTAGTCCCGAGGCAAAACTACAATCTTTGAATCATGAATAGAATACTTCATAAATTTGAATTCAAAGTTATATTACTTGAGAAAAAACAATAAGTAAGCACAACTTACAAACACAATACAAACCTAGTATTTGGTTTGGAGATTTTAATAAAGAGTTATACATTTGATATATAAGAAATTTAGAGAGGTCATAATTTTTAATGTAAATGAGAGAATTATAGACCCCGAATAGTTCAGCTGTTAGTATTGGCCTCACTGAAGCCACAATGGTTGAATTGAAAATTAAAAAAGATTGATAAGGAATATAAGCCGAATGTTGTTTATTTTGAAAAAGAGAAAGAAACAAATCCTACTATTATTTCTGGTTTTTTATTCATTAGGTTTAGAGGCGCAACAAACAAATCCCTTACTCGATTGGGTAAAAACCCATGAACATGTTCAACTAAAAACGTGTATTGATACCCTACAAAAAAGTATCCAAACTGCACATACACAAAAGCAGTATCAAGATGAATCTCGCTACCTGCAAAAGCTATCACATCTCTTCCTAACCCGAATTAAGAATTTTGATAAAACGATGGGATGTCTCGAGCAAATCAAGGAAATTGCTGATGAGACAAAAGACCAAACATACTTGATCGACTATTATAATCAAATGGGTGTTACATTTTATCATGAACAACTTGATATATCAAAGTCATTCGAATATTTCAGAAAAGCTTTGAATCTCAGTAAAAAGCTCAACATTGAAAAAAACATTTCACGTACACTTTCGAATTATGGTCTCGCCTACTTGGAGAAAGAAAACTATAAAACCGCTCTATTATATTTCAGAAAAGCTATAAACTCATACAAAAAGGAGTTCAAAAAACAAGGCACCATGGAATTTTATTCAAATATGGGGGTTGCATTTATATACGCTTCAAATTATGATAGTGCGACATTCTATTTGAAGAAATCTCTTGAACTGGCTAGTCAAACTCCTGATTTAAATGACGATGCCGAACGACTCATGTATTTAGGTGTTTTCAATCAAGAAATCGGAAATAACGATGAAGCTTTAAATTACTTGATGGAAGCTAATAAATTGATTAACCAACTCGTTTCGTTCAATAGTAAAATACTTGTATGTGAAGGTTTAGCTGATGCTTACGCTGGAAAAAATCAATTTAAGGAGGCTCACTTATTCAGACTCAAAGAAAAAATTTATCGCGACAGCTTGCGCGAGGTGAACTTGCAAGAAAATGCGCTTTCTTACCTCTATAAAGATGAACTCCGTCAGGAAAAAGAGAAAAGTCAAAAGGTTGTTTATTTCATGATTTTTCTCGGACTCTCGTTAGTTGTAGCTTTAATAATTCTCTGGCTTTTTAACAGTAAAAACAAAGTCGCAAAGAAAAATGCTGATATCTCCATTAAAAACGAGCAATTGGAAAAAGAAAAAGTTCAATTAGAATTGGAAAGCAACGAACGCGAAGTAGCAGCTAAATCGATGTTTCTTTTAGAGAAAGATAACTTGATCAACAATATTTCCGATAAATTGCGAGCCACCTTGCCCAAACTTGAAGGGGAATCCTATACAGTTGTGAACGGACTAATCTCGGAGCTGCATTTTTCCATTAACAATAAACGCTGGGATGAGTTTGAATTGCGTTTCAATAAAGTGCATCCAAATTTTATTCATAACCTTGAGAAAAAACATCCAAAACTCAGCAATAATGAACGTAAATTATGTTCATTTCTATTGATGAATATGAGTTCGAAAGATATTTCCTCTATTACTGGTCAAACTGTTCATAGTATTAACATTGCACGCAGTAGGTTGCGCAATAAGCTTGATTTGGTGCACACTGGAGAGGAGCTTGGATCTTATTTGATGAAATTTTCGAATAGGTAATATCTCTTTTTAGAATTGTAGAAGTAATGTATATGTGATATTGAATCGCTTTTATTTTGAATCAATCCATTTCCTTCTTATCTTTACGCTATGATTTTAACAAAAGCGCATCATCATCTGTTACTTGGTTGACCAAGCGGTGATGGTATGTCAATAAATAACGATTCAACCCGCTGGTAAAAGGCGGGTTTTTTATTTTAACACAATAACAAAAGTATGCTTAGAATGGCAGTTCAAAAATCAGGGAGACTTTTAGAGGATTCCTTACAATTATTGAAAGAATGTGGAATTAAAGTCGATGCTTCGAATGGCAAACTGAAGTCGATTGCTTCAGGATTTCCGTTGGAGGTGTTGTTTCTTCGCAATTCAGACATTCCCCAGTACGTTGCTGATGGCGTGGTAGATTGTGGAATTGTTGGAGAGAATTTACTTATTGAAGAGCGAAGTAAATTAAGTAAAACTTGCCAATTGAATTTTTCCAAATGCCGTGTTTCATTAGCAGTTCCAAAAAATAGCCCAATTAAATCCGTAAAAGATTTTGATGGTAAGAAAATAGCAACCTCCTATCCAAATACGGTAAACGATTTTTTACAAGAAAATCACGTAAAAGCTGAAGTGCATACCATTTCAGGATCTGTGGAAATTGCCCCAACAATTGGTTTAGCTGACGGAATCTGTGATATTGTTTCTTCCGGAAATACACTTTTTATGAACGGATTGATTGAATTAGAAACAATACTTCGCTCTGAAGCAGTTTTAGTGCAGGCCCCAAAATTAAATGAAGAGAATACGGAGCTTTTGGATAAATTGGTTTTTCGAATTAGCGCCGTGCTTGCTTCTAGAAATTCAAAGTATATATTAATGAATGTTCCCGATGAAGCTATTCCTAATGTGCTGAAAATTCTTCCCGGTATGAAAAGCCCAACGGTTCTTCCTTTAGCCGAAAAAGGTTGGAGCTCACTACATTCTGTAATTTCCGAGGAGCAATTCTGGGATAAAATTGATGCTTTAAAAGAGGCTGGAGCAGAAGGGATTTTAGTGGTGCCGATTGAGAAGATGGTTCAATGAGTTGAAAACTGAAAAGTGAAGAGTTGTGCATTAGATTGTGAAATGTAGTAATTAAAATAATGAAAAAATTCCTTTACCCAGATAAAACCAAATGGCAAGTGCTGCTGGAACGACCGTCAATTGAAAAACCAAATTTAGATGCAGTGGTTCAAGAAGTATTTGACGCTGTTCAAAACGAGGGAGATAAGGCAGTTATTCGATTTACCGAAAAATTCCAGGGATTTTCTGGTCAATTGGAAGTTACACAAGAGGAAATACAAGCTGCAAAAAATCTCCTTTCACCAGAACTTATTTCTTCAATTCGTTTAGCCGCGGATAACATTTCACGTTTTCACGCACTTCAAGTGGACGAAGGAATGTGTTTGGAAACTATGCCTGGCGTTGAGTGTTGGAGAAAATCAAAACCTATCCAAAAGGTGGGGTTATATATACCCGGAGGAACGGCACCTTTATTTTCAACGGTATTAATGCTTGGTATTCCAGCTAAATTGGCAGGTTGCGAGGAAATTATTCTGTGTTCGCCATGTGATAAAAACGGTAATCTACACCCAGCAATTCTCTTTGCTGCTGAATTAGTAGGCGTAACTAAACTATTCAAAGTAGGTGGAATTCAAGCCATTGCCGCGTTAACCTTGGGAACAGAAAGTATTCCTACTGTTTATAAGATATTTGGTCCGGGAAATCAATATGTGACAGCCGCTAAACAATACGCGCAGCAATACAGAGTGGCAATCGACATGCCTGCTGGTCCTTCGGAAGTCATGGTAGTAGCTGACGATAGCGCCTATCCATCATTCGTTGCGGCAGATCTTCTTTCTCAGGCAGAGCACGGTAGCGATTCTCAAGTAATTTTACTCACGGATTCTGAATTATTTGCCGATTTAGTAGAAGACGAAGTGATAAAACAACTCGAAAATTTACCAAGAAAGGAATTAGCGGCCCGGTCGCTTGAAAATTCACGAATTTTGGTCGTAAGTTCTGGCGATTTTGCAGAACTAATCAATGTCTATGCACCTGAACATTTAATTTTGGCAACAGCGATCAATGATTCCTTGGTTGAGAAAGTGGTGAATGCAGGCTCAGTATTTATAGGGAATTTCACACCGGAAAGTGCCGGAGATTACGCTTCTGGAACCAACCATACCTTACCTACAAATGGCTACGCTCGTCAATATTCAGGAGTTTCATTGGATTCGTTTGTCAAAAAAATTACCTATCAAAAAATCAGTGCAGAAGGCCTCCGAAATATAGGCCCAGCGATCGAAAATATGGCCGAAGCTGAAGAATTGTTAGCCCATAAAAATGCAGTGAGTATTCGTTTAAAAAATGCAAATTAATGAATATTGAGAAGTTAATACGACCAGATTTAATCGGAATGAAAGCCTATTCCTCTGCTCGTGATGAGTTTGAAGGCACGGCAGCTATTTATTTGGATGCGAACGAAAATCCGAATGACAACGGCATGAATCGCTATCCGGATCCACTACAAAAAAGCTTGAAAAAGCAAATTAGTCATTGGAAGGGAGTCCCTTCTAAGAATATTTTCTTGGGAAATGGCTCCGATGAATGCATCGATTTATTATTTCGTTTATTCTGTTCAGCGGGCAAAGATGAAGTAGCAGCGATGAGTCCATCGTATGGAATGTATGCTGTGTCAGCGCGTATCAACAACATTCAATTACGTGAAATTTTATTGAACGAAGATTTTACATTTCCAAGCGACAGGATTTTGAATGAGTCTTATGGGGCGAAACTGCTGTTTTTATGCTCCCCGAACAATCCTACGGGATTTTCTATTCCGTTAGTCGAAATTGAAAAAATCCTTAAAGAATTTAACGGAATTGTGGTCGTTGATGAAGCCTACATTGATTTTTCGTCTCAAAAAAGTGTCGTTTCTTTATTGTCTGAATATCCGAATTTGGCGGTGTGTCAAACCTTGTCAAAAGCCGTTGGGCTAGCAGGAATTCGCCTGGGAATGCTATTCGCCTGCGAAGAAATTGTAACTTGGCTCAATAAGATTAAACCTCCGTACAACATCAACCAATTGACTCAAGAAGTTGCTTTGAACTATTTAGAAAAGATCGAATTGGTAGAGAAGCAAACACAAGAAATCATCCGAGAACGCAACAAAGTAACAGCAAGTCTTGAACAATTTCCATTTATCAAGAAAGTTTTTCCGAGTGATGCAAATTTTATTTTAGCGCGAATCGATGAGGCAAACGACTTGTATGATTACCTACTTTCAAAAGGAATTGTAGTCAGAAATCGTTCTACGCAAACTTTATGTGAAAACACCTTGCGATTTACCATTGGTACTGAAGAAGAAAATAATGAATTAATTAACGCATTATCAAATTATAGAAAATGAAAAAGGTACTTTTTATCGACCGAGATGGAACCTTAATACTTGAGCCAACAGTAACTTTTCAAGTCGATTCATTCGAAAAGTTGGAGTTTTACCCGAAAGTTTTTTCTGGTTTAGGGAAGATCGCACGTGAATTAGATTTTGAATTAGTTATGGTTACCAATCAAGACGGGCTTGGAAGGGACGGTTATCCTTACGAAAATTTCATTGGCCCACATGAGTTGATGATAAAGACATTAAAAAGTGAAGGGATTGAATTTGTGGACATACATATCGATCGAAGTTTTCCACACGAAAATTTAGCCACACGAAAACCAGGCGTGGGTATGCTCCAAAAGTATTTTTCAAGCGAATACGATTTGGCAAACTCTTACGTGATTGGAGATCGTTTGACAGATGTCAACTTAGCTAAAAACTTAGGTGCAAAAGCCATTTATATGCTCAATCCAGACGACCCGGGTAAATCAGAATCATCACTTACGGATGAAGAAATGAAAGAGTTAGTCGTATTGCAGTCAACCGATTGGGACGAAATTTATACCTTTTTAAAATTGGGTGAACGTCGCGTAAAACACCGAAGAAAAACGAATGAAACCGATATCAGCATCTTATTAAATTTAGATGGAACAGGAAAGTCGTCTATTTCTACTGGTATTCACTTTTTTGACCACATGCTTGATCAACTGGCTCGTCATGGTCAGCTCGATCTTGATTTGACGGTAATTGGAGACCTTGAAGTGGATGAACACCACACCATTGAAGATACGGCAATTGCACTAGGCGAATGTTTCAATCAAGCCTTAGGGAATAAAACAGGAATGGAACGCTACGGCTTTTGTTTACCAATGGACGATTGTTTAGCTCAAGCAGCAATAGATTTTGGAGGAAGAAATTGGTTAGTTTGGGAAGCGGAATTCAATCGAGAAATGATTGGAAAAATGCCCACAGAGATGTTTTATCATTTTTTCAAGTCATTTACGGATGGGGCAAAATGCAATCTGAATATCAAGGCTGAAGGTCAAAATGAACACCATAAGATTGAAGCAATTTTCAAGGCGTTTGCAAAAGCGATTAAAATGGCTAAAAAACGAAATGGTGATAATGCGGTTTTACCGAGTACAAAAGGAACTTTATGAAACTGGTTATCATTGATTACGGTGCGGGAAATGTGTTTTCAGTAAAATCAGCTTTTGAACGTTTAGGAATTAATGTTACTATTAGTTCTGATAAACAAGAAATTAGTTCAGCCGATCGCGTTGTTTTTCCGGGAGTTGGTCATGCAGGTGCTGCCATGGAGAAATTGCGACATTCAGAATTGGATAACTTCATTCCTCAGCTGAAACTACCTGTTTTAGGAGTTTGTCTCGGCATGCAACTCATGTGTGAGTCAACAGAGGAAGGAAATGAAGAAGGATTAGGAATTTTTGAAGGAGTAAAAGTAAAACGATTTGCACACGAGTTGAACATTCCACACATGGGATGGAATAATTTAGTAGATAGTTCAGGATTTTTGGAGAACATTTCTGAAGATGTCTATTTTGTTCATTCGTATTATGCTCCTGTTTCGCCTTTTACAATAGCAAGGTGCCATTATGGAATTGAATTTTCAGCATCCTTACAAAAAAATAATTTTTATGCTTGTCAATTTCATCCGGAGAAAAGTGGAACGATTGGCGAAGAAATACTCAAACGATTTTTAACAGTATGATAAACGTTATTCCAGCAATAGATTTGATTGATGGGGCTTGTGTGCGCCTGACGAAAGGAGATTACGGCACCAAGCAAGTGTATGAAAAAGATCCAGTTATCATGGCGAAGCGTTTTGAAGATGCGGGAATTAAACGTCTACATTTAGTCGATTTGGATGGCGCCAAAGCAGGAAAAGTAGTCAATCTTTCTGTTTTGGAAAACTTGGTAAATAAAACGAAACTAGAAATTGATTTTGGTGGTGGAATAAAAACAGATCAAGACTTAAAATCTGTGCTAAATGCGGGAGCAAAATGGCTAACTATCGGAAGTTTGGCCGTGAAAAATCCAGAAAAAATGAAATCATGGATAAAAAACTATGGCGCGGAATTATTCATTCTTGGAGCAGATGTGCGCGATGGAAACATTGCCATAAGTGGTTGGTTGGAGATAAGTAACCTGCATTGGGAAAGCTTTATGTTTGATTATTATCAAAGTGGTGTTCGACAATTTTTATGTACCGATATATCGCGTGATGGCATGCTGAACGGACCATCAGTTGATTTATACAAAGAAATTATGTTACGATTTCCAGATTGTTATTTAATAGCGAGTGGTGGAGTATCAGGTAAACAAGATTTAATTGACCTTGAAGTGGCAAAAATTCCTGCGGTTGTGCTCGGAAAAGCGATTTATGAAGGAAGAATTACTTTGAATGAAATCATGGAAATGTCATGTTAAAAAAGCGAATAATTCCTTGTTTAGACATCAAAGAAGGGCGCACCGTAAAAGGTGTAAATTTCGAAGGACTCCGTGATGCTGGAGATCCGGTGGAGTTAGCTAAACTATATTCAGGTGCCGGAGCCGACGAATTGGTTTTTTTAGACATCACAGCGACTATTGAAAAACGCGATACCTTGTCGGAACTAGTAAAACGAGTGGCTGAGCAGGTGAATATTCCGTTTACAGTTGGTGGAGGAATACGAAGCGTGGAAGATGCATATCGTTTATTGAAGCATGGCGCCGATAAGATCAGCGTGAATTCCTCTGCGGTGAAACGACCTGAATTGCTCAACGAACTTTCTGCTCAATTTGGAAATCAGTGTGTGGTATTAGCCGTAGATGCACGACCCGTAAATGGCATATGGAAAGTATTTGTCTATGGTGGAAAAATTGAAACGGAGTTGAATTTACTTGATTGGGTGAAAGAAGGAGTAGCAAGAGGAGCAGGAGAAATTCTCTTTACCTCAATGGATCACGACGGCACTAAAAATGGCTTTGCTTTAGAAGCTTTAGAAGAGGTTTGTCAAACCGTAAACGTTCCAGTAATTGCTTCAGGCGGTTGTGGTTCAGTTGACCATTTCATCGATGTTTTTCAGCAAACCTCGGTAGATGCAGCGCTTGCGGCTAGCGTTTTTCACTTTGGAGAAATTGAAATTTCAGAACTAAAAAACACATTAAAAAAACACAATATTGCAATTCGATAATATGGAAAAAATAGATTTTGCCAAAGGTGATGGATTAGTGCCTGCTATTATCCAAGACGCAAACACGCTACAAGTATTGATGTTGGGCTACATGAACCAAGAGGCTTATGAAAAGACTTGTCAAGAAAACAAGGTGACCTTTTTCTCCCGCACTAAAAATCGTTTATGGACAAAAGGCGAAGAAAGCGGTAATTTTTTACAAGTCGTTTCTATTAGTTTGGACTGCGACCAAGACACCCTACTAATTCGAGCCATTCCGCAGGGGCCGACTTGCCACTTGGGAACTCAAACATGCTGGGCAGAGGAAAAGGAAACGCGTTTTGGAATTCTTTCTAATCTAGAAATCACAATTAGCGAGCGTCTCAAAGCTGGTAATTCTGAAAAATCCTATGTGGCCTCTCTCAAAGAAAAAGGAATAGAGAAAATTGCGCAAAAAGTCGGCGAAGAAGCTGTCGAGACGATAATTGAGGCCCTACGATCAAACGATGAATTGTTTCTTAATGAATCTGCTGATTTGTTGTTTCATTATTTAATCCTGCTGCAAGCAAAAGGTTTTAAATTGGATGATGTACTTGCAGTTTTAGAGGCAAGAAGAAAGTAAATCGTTTAGAATGTTGATTATAATTTAGGGCTTGAAAAATCAATTTGACTATGCAACTTTTTTTGGTTTATTTATATCTTTAATGCGCTAAACCTATAATTATGATCAAAACTAAATCGCTGTTCCTAGGAATAGTGCTCTCCATTATTTCCAATTTCTCTTATTCTCAAAATGTAATTCGCTGTTATACAGACGAAAATCATCAGCAACTATTGCAACAATTCCCAGAACTTGAAACAACTGATCAGTTCGAACAATGGATGCAGCAACAATTAATACAAAATCAAGCTAGCGCCATAATTGGTGGAATTTACTACATACCGGTAGTAGTTCATGTAATCCATAATGGTGAACCAGTTGGAACAGGAACCAATGTTTCTTTCGCAGCAATTCAATCACAAATTGATGTGTTGAATGAAGATTTTAGAAAAATTTTCGGTTCCAATGGTTGGAATACTCACCCTGATGGTGCTGATACGCAAATTGAATTTTGTTTGGCACAGCGCAGACCAGATGGATCAGCTTTTCCAGCTGGAGAGCCAGGAGTAAATCGAATTAACCGAATTACAGTAGGATTTACAGCACCTCCCTATTCTCAAACATACATTAATGGTACCATCAAACCTTACACCTTTAATAACAACAATCCCACAGCAACACGTGGTTGGGATCCAGCGAAATATATGAATATTTGGATTGCAAACCTTTCTAATGGATTATTAGGTTACGCGCAATTTCCTCAATCACCACTGGGAGGAATGGGTTGTGGTAATCAGGCTGCTGGAACGGATGGTGTTGTTTTTTTATATAGTTCCATAGGTAAAAGTTCAGTAACTGGATTTACAGGGGTTTACAACGAAGGAAGAACAGCTACTCACGAGGTTGGTCACTGGCTCGGATTACGTCATGTTTGGGGAGATGGTGGTTGTAATGTAGACGATTTTTGTAACGACACACCTTTGGCTGGAGCCGCGAATTATGGATGTCCTGTTGGAACTAACAGTTGCACCGCTGCACCTGATGCGGGAGTAGATATGATTGAAAATTACATGGACTACACGGATGATTTGTGTATGAATATTTTCACGAACGACCAAAAAATGCGAATGAGAACTGTTTTGGAAAATAGTCCATTACGCGCAAGTTTAATAAATTCAGATGCCTGCACGCCCCCGCTTTCTGTCGATGCATCGGTTGTAAACATTATAAATCCCAAAGGTGATAATTGTTTGGGTAGTATAACTCCATCTGTGACACTGAAAAATCGCGGTAGTACTCCCTTAACGAGCGCATCAATTTCTTACACAATTGACAATGGAGCTCCAACAACCTTCGCTTGGACAGGAAATTTAGCATCGGGTGCGACTGCGAATGTTACTTTACCAGCTTTCACAACAACAGCCGGTCAACACATGTTCAAGGCCTACTCTACCCTACCGAACGGTTCAGCTGATCAAGCAACTGCTTATGATACATCTGGAATTAATTTTATGGTTTCACCTGGAATTTCAGCTCCCTTTATCGAGACTTTTGATGGTGGAACCTTCCCTCCTGATGTGCGTTGGGTTGTAGAAAATCCTACAAACGATTGTTATGAATGGGTTGGTGCTTCAGCTACATCAATTACTGGAGTATTGAATAATAATGCCGCTCAGTTTCCTGGTTTTGGAAATAATACAACTCAAACTGAAAACCTCATTACGCCAATATTTACGCTGCCTTGTAATGCTACTGCTGCCAGTTTACAATTTGACGTAGCATACAGAAGACGAAATAATACAACCGCTAATTATGAAAGATTGTATGTAGAAATATCAGAAAATTGTGGAGCGACTTGGAATCCTACACCGATTTATGATAAGACAGGAACTGTTCTTCAGGTTTTGACAAATACAATTACAACATATTACACTCCTATTGGAGCCACAGATTGGAGAACGGAAACCATCAATTTGTTACCGTTTGTAACAAATACATCAAAAAATGTGAAATTTAGAATTCGAGCTGTCGCAGCAAATGGTAATAATATTTACATTGACAATCTAAAATTCAACGCTAGTACACCAGGGGAAATTTCTTTGAGTCAAGCCGGAACGAATATTTTTGATGAAGGATTTTCCAATTTAGGAACTGTTTCAGCAGGAAATACATCAACTGTTACTTATACAATAACGAATACAGGAACAAGCAATCTAACACTTACTGGACCCATTTCAGTTACTGGTTCTGGGTTTACATTAGGATCATCTTTTGGAACTACTACTGTTCCTGCTGGTGGAACAACAACCTTTACAGTTATTTTTAGCCCTACGGGAAGTGCAAATTATACAGGAAATGTTTCTTTTGGAACGAATGATTGTGATGAATCCACTTTCAATTTTCAACTAAATGGAACTGGTGTAACCAACCCTCCAATTGCAGGATTCACTGCTTCGGCTACCGTGATTTGTTCCGGTCAGACAGTTACATTTACGAATACTTCAACCAATGCGACCTCTTATAGTTGGAATTTTGGCGCAGGAGCGACACCTTCTACTTCCACGGACGCTAATCCGACAGTGACTTTCAATACATTAGGCACATACACAGCAACGGTAACAGCGACCAATGCCTTTGGAAATGATGTTGAAACACAAACAAACGTCATTAATGTATTGGATGGGACAGGTATTTCATTGCCGATTTCTGAAGGATTCACAACAGCAACATTCCCACCAACAAACTGGTCTTTGATTAATACTAATAACTCTCCAACAACTTGGGTGAGAAGCGCGACCGTTGGAAATGCACCCACTTCAGGAAATTCAATGATTTTTGATAATTTCAATTATAGTGATGGTGATGATGATCAAATAAGATTGCCTGGCGTGAATTTGAATAGTTACATCTCTTCACAATTACAGTTTGATGTTGCTTATGCTCCCTACAATGCCACTAGTTTTGATGGGCTTGAGGTATTAGTTTCAACAAACTGCGGTGCAACTTGGTCATCTGTTTACATGAAGTCAAATACAACTCTTGCAACGGCAGCAGCCACAACTACCTCATTTGTTCCAACAGCAACGCAGTGGAGAACCGAAACAGTTGATTTAACTGCCTATGTTGGAAATAGTAATGTAATTGTCTCATTTAAAAATCTTTCGGGTTATGGAAATAATCTCTATGTTGACAATATTAATCTGACTGGAGTCCAGCAAAGTGCACCTCCAGTTGCTTCGTTTACTGCTTCTTCAACAACGATTTGTGCTGGTCAATCCGTTACATTTACAAATACTTCCACAGGGAATCCAACTGCTTATTCGTGGTCATTTCCTGGCGGAAATCCAACGACATCCACCGCTACTAGTCCAACTGTCACGTTTGCAAACGCTGGCACATATAATTTTTCTCTGACAGCTACAAATTCCAGCGGTAGTAATACAGCAACTCAAACTATCGTGGTTAATGCAAATCCAACCATTACGGCTTCTAATCAAACAATCTGTTCAGGAAGTACCGCCACTCTTCAAGCAACTGGAACACCATCGGGTGGAACTTATTCTTGGTCTAATGGTGGAACAGTTTCAAGTATTACGGTAACTCCAACCGCTACAACAACTTACACAGTTACATACACGGTAAATGGATGTAGTGCTACACAGGCATCAATTGTTACTGTTACTCAACCTCCCGTTGTCACTACCACAAGTGCAACTATTTGTGCGGGAGCAACTGCAACCTTGTCAGCTACGGCTAATCCACCAGGAGGAGTATACACTTGGTCAAATGGCGCAACAGGAAGTTCAATTAGCGTCTCTCCAACTGCAACAACCAATTATACGGTTAACTATACTGTGAATGGATGTAATTCTTCCCCAGTAACAGCTCAAGTTATAGTTACACCTCAACCCACAGTTTCAGTCAATAACGTGACGATTTGTAATGGAAGTTCTTCAACTTTAACTGCAACTCCAAGCACAACAGGCGGAACATACCTGTGGAGCAATAACTCCAATACTCAAAGTATTTTTGTTTCTCCCACTACTTCTTCAAACTATTCAGTAACCTACACACTTTCAGGTTGCTCTCCTACAATAGCTACGAGTGCAATTACCGTTTTACCGAATCCAACTGTAAATCTTGGAACAGATACCACAATTTGCTCATTTGATTTTCCTTACACGATAACGTCTTCAGTTTCTGGCGCAAACAACCAATATAATTGGAGTACGGGAGATCAAACATCATCAATAACAGTTAGCACAGGCGGACTTTACATTCTAATAGTAACAAATTCAGATGGATGCGCCGCTGCAGATACCATTCAAATTACGAGTGAACCTTGCGCTTCGCTAAATGAAGAATTCGCTACATTATTAGTACTTAAACCTAATCCGACACAAGACATTTCGACATTATTAACCGCCGGATTTACTATTATAAAAATCAGTATCTGCAACGCTGAAGGTCAAATGATAAAAGAGATAAATGAAATTGGAGAAGAGGTTTTAATTGATTTGTCTTCAAATAGCAGAGGTGTTTATTTTGTAAAAGTAGTCTGCAAAGAGGGAACTCTTGTTAAAAAGCTCGTTAAGCATTAGGTTATCTGTGCCTATTAATTTCACCTACGAATTAACCGCTACCGTTTGGCAACATTCGTTCAACGGGGGATGGTATTTCGTTTCATTACCAATCGTATTATCAACGGAAATACGTCAAAATAGTAAATGGCAGGAGAAAGGATGGAGACGAATCAAGACCAAGGTAAAAATAAGAGAAACTTTATGGGATACTGTGATTTAGTATGATACAAAACTTGGGACCTATATCCTACCATTAAAAGCTGAGATTCGAAATAAGGAAAAAATCGAAATCGGAAATATTCTGTATATATTTATTCTAATTTAACTGTGAAATAAAATTACAGATCATTTGAAATCAAAGCACTTAATCACCAATGTTTCATTCAAAACAAAAAAATTATGAAAGTTTTCATTCAAATTCAAGTTTTTCTTTTTGTCTCATTTTGGGCAAACGCACAATCAGTATGTCTTGTTAGTGAATCAGTTAAAAAAACAATAGACAGCACATATCTCTCGCTTATCAAGAAACACAAAGTGAAAGGATTAAGCTTAGCCATTGTCGATAATGGTAAAATAGTTTTTGCACATGGCTATGGTTTTGAAGATGAGGAAAAGAATATCCCAGCGACCTCCAAGTCCATTTATCGTATAGGCTCTATTACAAAATCATTTACTGCTCTATCGCTTTTACAATTACAGACGGATGAAAAACTAATAATCGATGATGAATTAAAGATACATCTTCCAGAATTTACGATTGGTTTTCAAAAGAATACGCCACATCCGATTTACATAAGAAATGTTTTATCGCATACCTCAGGTTTACCGAGTGATATAATAAATGGTTTTTTCACGGAAACACCTCCAACCACTGACTGGACAATTGCGCAAGTTAAACAATTGAAAATGAGTTATCCAAATAATTTTTCTCTTTCTTATTCGAATTTAGGTTATGCACTTCTCGGAGAAGTTGTTGAACGTACTTCAAAGATGGATTTCGAGGCATATATTCAGGAAAACATATTCTCACCTCTTGGCATGAATTCTTCATTTGTCCATTTGAAAGGAGGAAAAGTCACTCCCCCTTCGTATTATAATAATAGATTAATTAACGAACCCTTGATTAGAGATGCTCCAGCGGGTTTAATACATAGTAATGTTGAAGATATGTCGAATTATTTACTGATGTTTTTGAATCGTGGAACGTTTAATAACCTTGAACTTATTGATTCTTTGTCGATTCTGGAAATGGAAAAAGACCAAACCAAAGATTTGATATTAAGCAATCAAAGTAATTTTGGATTGGGTCTTTATTCGAACAAATATGTTTTAAAAAATGGCAAAGACAGTTCTAGTGTCAAAATTATTGGACACGGTGGTGACACGTATACGTTCCATGCCGACATGAAATATATACCTGAACTTGGTGTTGGAGTAATCGTCCTAACGAATTCTAGCACGGGGGTTCGCATAAATGCTGGTGAAAAGCTTCTTCGCACCTATTTAAAAGCGAAAAATGGGTCAATTTTGGGCGATATTGCTCCGAAATCCAAACCGGAAATTAAATCAGATTTTCAAAATGGAACGTACGTAATTATGAATTCGTTGGTAAATGCCGATAACGAGGGTATACTCAAATTTAAACAAGGTCCTGCAAAAGTAATTGCGAAAAAAGAAAGCGAAGGTTTTTACAGGCTAAAAGCTATACTTTTTGGATTTATTCCGATTAAAATCAAAGACCAAGTATTCTATTTCGAACGTATTAATGGAAATGTATTCATTAAAGGATTGAATTTGAAAGACAATTCCACAGAATACCTTGGTTACAAAATAGAGCATACCCAAATTTCTGAAAGTTGGAAAAATGCTTTTGGAAACTACAAAGTGATTAACGCAATAGCATGCCATGAATGCGAAAAAATGGGGGTAACTTTCAATAGATTAACCTTAAATATCAGTGAAAAAGATGGATTGCTCAAAATGTCGTTAGGAGGAAAAGGAGCAGAAATGTACGATAAATTATTTGCTACATGTGAATCTGAGAAATGCGCAATAACCATTGGTATTGGTCGTGGAAACGGTGAAACGTTTCAGATATTAGAAAATGGTAACATCTATTATAGTGGTTTTGAATTCCGACGAACCGACAAAAATTAAAAAAGTTTTAGTTGGCAATAAACTACTTAGGTATTTTTTATAACTCACATAAGAAAATATTAAGAAATAATTAACTTTTTTTGACATAACTGTTTAAAGTTGTGGTGTTTATTTGTTAAAAATAAACGTTATGAAAATCTTTGTTATTTTAACCTCATTGCTTCTTGTGAGCTGTTCCATTGTTAAACCTAGTCAGATTGGTGTGAAATCTACTTTAGGAAAAATCAATGGAAAAATTCGTCAATCGGGACCCGTTTTCTACAACCCTTTTGTAACGCGGGTATTGAAAGTCAATGTTAGAACCATGAATTTGTCTATCAAGGAAAATCTTCCTTCAAAGGAAGGGCTAACCATTCTATCTGAGAGCTCTATTTTATATCACATTAAACCGGAAGATGTTCCAAAAATCATTCAAGAAACAGGATTGAATTATGAAGAAAACTTAATCCTACCCGTTTTTCGATCTGCCGCCTCGGACGTTTGTTCGCGCTACTATGCCAAAGATATGCACAGTGCAAAGCGAAATGAAATAGAAAACGAAATAGAAAAAAGACTTGCAGAAGTATGTGAACAAAAAGGATTTGTGATTGAGGCCGTGCTTTTAAAAAGCATTACGCTTCCTGCCGGTTTAACAAAATCGATTGAAACAAAATTGGAAGCAGAGCAAGAAGCACTAAGAATGGAATTTGTTTTGGATCGTCAGAAAAAGGAAGTTGAACGACAAATCATTGAAGCTCAAGGAGCCAAAAGAACAAACGTAATTCAAGCTGAGGCAAAAGCCGAAACGATGCAAATCGAATCGGAAGGTAGGGCTAAGAGTATTGAAATCGAGGCCAAAGCCAATAAAGCTGCTAACGACATGCTAAACAGCAGTTTAACAGTTAATGTCTTGAAGTTAAAACAAATTGATGCATTTATAAAATTATCAACTTCTCCTAATACAAAAACGGTTGTGACGGACGGAAAAGGGAGTGTAATGAACCTAATTGATGATAAATAGTATCATTTGAAAAATTTACATTTAAAGTTTAGTTCTATAAATCTGGCGATTAAACAAACCTTGTTTAGTCGCCTTTTTTTATTGTTCTTGATTTATACTGGAACTTACTTTTCATTAAAATCGCAGCAAACAAGTCTGGGTTCGTGGAATATCCTAAATGTAAAATATGCCCTTTCTGACAAATGGAGTTTTTTTGGTGAAGGTCAAATTCGCTCGTTGAAGTTTTATGATCATTTTCATTATTATGAAGTAAAAGGAGGCGCAAATTATGAATTAAAAAGTGGAATTCGGCTTACGCTTGGAGCAGGGAGTTATCAAACCTACCGCGAAGGAGGTGATTTTGTCCTCCCAAAAAATAATGACGAGTTTCGCATTTGGCCTCAAGTTTTGCTCTCACAGAAAATAGGGAAATTCAAAATTGAACAGCGCTACCGACTTGAAAACCGATTCACAAGTTCGGGATATCGCAACAGATATCGTTATCGAATAGGTCTAACAGTTCCTTTATACCATTCCAAAAAGGATTTTTCTGTTGCTTTAAATCTAAACAACGAACTTTTCTTTACTGATAAAGAACCTTATTTTGAACGCAATCGGGTTCTTGGAGGCTTGAATATTCATTTTAACAAATCATCGGGTATACAAGTGGCTTATTTGCATCAGTTTGATTATAAGATCAATGATGAAATTGGACGAGACTTTTTTGTGATTGGCTATTATTTTGAGTTTACTAAAAGTAACACTGAGGATGATACACAGAAAGATTAAGCAATTGAATTCATTGCTATATTTGAAGCAAGCTTTTATTTGCTAAATTGAATTAATAATTTGTTTATGACAAATCTAACTAACTTCCTTCAAAGCGCCTTAAAAGAATCTTTCTTCAATTTTATCTTGTATGTGATTTTTGGGATCATCGTTTTCTTGCTAGTTTGGAAAGGACTGAAGAACGTTTGGCGCTGGCGGAGAATTCAACGAAAAAGTGAGCAACGAAAGCATTTTTTCAGTCATGATATTTTGTTCTCATTCGGTTCTATTCTGCTGGCCGGTTTTCTGACAGCGTTGATTACGTTACTCGATCAATTAGGCTACATGAAATTGTATTGGGACATCAACGAATATGGAATTACCTGGGGTGTTTTACAATTGTTTTTTCTTCTCTTCTTCTACGACGCCTATTTTTACTGGTCACACCGATTCATGCATCATCCGAAGATTTATCGTTGGGTGCATAAAACGCATCACAAAAGCACGGATCCTTCCCCATTGACCATTTTTGCCTTTCATCCATTGGAAAATCTAATTGAATATCTACCATTTCTAGTTTTACCAATGATTGTTCCGATATTTTGGCCCATCCTCTTTTTGTGGCAAACTTTGGATCTAATCAATAATTTGTTGGCGCATTTGGGCTACGAAATCTACCCTAAAAACTGGCTTCGTTTACCTTTTTTTAAATACAAAACAGCCTCCACACATCACAACTTGCATCATGAAAAATTCAATGGAAATTACGGTCTGTATTTCACCTTTTGGGATAAATGGATGAAAACTGAGTTCGAGGAGTATAACCAGCAATTTGAGGAAGTATTTAAACGGAAAAAGAGAGGTGTTATCAAATGAAATCGTCTAAATTACATTTGGCACACCAATTGACATGTCAATGCACAAAACTTAATATGAATTTATATTTTTCTATCCTTTTTTTAATATTGACATCTATTTCATGGTCTCAGAAAAAAGATACCACTTTCACTATTCGCTATCATTCAAATAAAAAAATATCCACCAAGGAAGTTAAACTAACCAATGAATTGAATTGGGGCTATGTCAAGGCTTTTGATCGAACCGGAAAAGAAATTTATCATAGGCAAATTCGTAATGTCGCCGGTCATTCTTCTGTAAGTTTTGAATATTATCCAACCGGGGCTGTTCAGAAAGCACATTTTACAGGACATCCCGATGGTGGTATACAATGGGATGATGTTGCACATTATTTCGATGAAAACGGGATTATTACCCAAGTTATTGATAATAGTTCTGATGAATATGGTCACTACAAACTTCGAATAGATCCAAGTCTCTATTCGGATACCATCAGCAAACCTTATGTCACTCCAACTACCGTTAAAGAAACTCCCAAGAAACCAGAAGTTGTCGCATGTGCAGAAATTTACTCAACCGAAATTTATTTGATAAATGCAACAGGAAAAAAAAGAATAGTAGTTACTCAACTTTTAAATGCTCCAATGGATGGTTTTCAGAAGGAAGTTACGGTTGATAAAAACGATACAATTAACCTTGGGAATTACATAGACGCACAATTATTCACTCATCCGAAAGAACGAGTTTCTGTTGCAATCAAAGCGCGGAAAACGGATACATTCAAACTTTTCTGGGAGGAACCCAAACAGGAAGGAAAAAGTAAACGGGTTTATTATTTGGTTGCGGTAAAGATCTTGTGATAAAGTAAAATCGGCGACTTAAAGAAACTCCTTTAAAACTACGCTTCATCTATGCGATAGCGTAATATTTATCGAAAATCAAATTCAATTATTTGATTAGCAAGTTCTTTATTTCCTTTTGCAAGTTAACTATGTTATTTGGACCGATACCGGTAGATACATATTGAACAATGCCATTTTGATCAATAATCAAATTCGTTGGAAAACCTTTAACACCATATGAATCTGATACAGACTGTCCATTCGGTAAAACTTTGTAGCTAAAGTCTGTCGTTTTTAAGAATTTTTTAAGTTGTTCTTTCTTATTCACCGCGATTGCCAAGAAAATGACTTCTTTTCCTTTGAATTCAGTGACTAAATCATTTAATTCTGGCATTTCCATAACGCACGGTTTGCATTCAATAAACCAAAAATTAAGCACAACAACCTTGCCTTTCAGCTCAGAAAGTATGTGTTTTTTACCTTTCATATCTTCCAAAACAAAGTCAATCGCTTGAGCTCCAATAAGTGCACTTTTTTCTTGATCCTTTCCCATTCCACTTTGCATTTTCAACATCATTGTTTTTTCTTCTTCGGTTGCTTTTCGCAAAACAAATGCTTTAACAGACTTATCCTTATCAACATATGGTTCAGGAATAAACTCGTTAGACATCATAATTTTCATGAAGTCTGATGGGTTAATTTTTTGAAATTGCTCGTCATACATAGGAGTCGACATTGGATCGAGCATTAAGGGTACACCTTGCTGAATGTCGCCTGGTCCCGCCAACTTTAATCCCTCAAGCGGGTTTGTCGTTTGACCATAAATAAACTGATAATTAACGAATATAATTCCTGCGAAAAGTATCATTTTATTCAAAAATTGTCCTAAATTGGTTTTCATAGTTTTAGTTTTTTTCTAAGTTCGAATTATGTGACTTAATTTAGATTTCAATAAATGATTACTTATTTTATTTTCTCTCTTTTTGAAATAAACTTATAAACTCGATGAGTAAAGAAGATATTCAACAAAATGACAACAATAACTAAATAACCGAGCCAATCGAAATTTTCAAGAGGACTTAACTCGTTTTTTTGTTTTACAATCCAACCGCCAATTAAAGCTGCAATGCCGCCTGCCATTTGCTGAAGCGATGAATTAACGGACATAAATGCTCCTCTATCTTTCATTTCAGGAATAGATGCTGCAAGAGCCTGCGAGGGAACCATACGTGCCATAATACCCATCATCATCAGAACATTCACAAGAATCAGCACCCACAATGACACGTGCGGTAACTGGGTATAAATCAACACAGTAATCACCATCCAAATGGAGGAACCCGTAAAAATCACAAACTTATTAAACCGATCGCTCAAAATTCCAACAATTGGCATAATGGCAAAAGTTGCAATTCCAACAATCATAAACATGAGTGGTAATGACTTCTGATCAATTCCAATGTTATTAACCGAATAAGCGCTTCCCCAGGGCATCATTAAGTAGCCACCCAAAGACATAAAGGCAGTAGCAATGAATCCAATGCGGTAATTCCGATTTGAAATTGTCTGCAACAAATGTTTCAACGGACTAGCACGTTCTAGTTCAAGATGAGCATTTACCGGTTTTAATATAACTATTGCCAGTAAAAAAATAATGGTTGCCAAGCCAACAATCAAATAAAATGGTGCTTGCCAATTCCAATAATTCGCCAAATAAAGACTAATGGGAATTCCCAAAACCTGACTCATCCCAAACCCCATTTGAAGAAAACTCATCACCCTACCCCGTTGATCCATTTCGAATAAATCTGCAACAATAGCTAAGGAAATAGAGGAAATTACGCCACCAAAAATTCCTGTAAATATTCGAGCAGAAACCAAGATCAAATAACCCGTTGACAAACCACAAAAAAGTGTTCCTAGAATAAATCCTGCATAAAAAAACAATAACAATTTCTTTCGATCAAATTTATCAGCAAAGCTTGCAGTTAAAAACCCAGATACACCTGCAGACAATGCATAGCTTGAAACGACAATTCCAAATTGTGATGGAGAGATTTTTAAATCTTTAATTAGTAAATCACCAAGCGGAGACATTACCATAAAGTCCAGAACCACACTGAATTGTGTAAGTGCAAGTATTAGGATTACCGTAATTTGGTAGGGTGTAAACTTTTTTTTATTCAATTGCCGTTGAAGTTTATATTTAAAATAAATCAAAATTAATCTTTTCAATGCCTAAACTTGTGCGAACATAGTTTTTATTTCAAAAACTTATGGATATCATAAATACTTTTAAATTGTCTTAAAAACAATAGCATTTTTGAATTGTTTCAACAATATGAATAAACTATTCTTCATTTTAACTATTTGTTTATGCTTAGGCAAATTGCAAGCCCAAACCAATTTCTCAGGCGGCATTTATCAAAATACGATTTGGTCTGTTACAGGAAGTCCATACATTATAAACGGACCCGTTGTTGTATTTCCAGGAAACACGCTATCGATCGAACCAGGAGTTGAGATATTAATTAATAATCAATTAAACAATAACATTTACATAGAAACACGTGGCACGATTAATTGTACTGGAACAGATGAATTACCCATCAAAATTCGAACTTTGTACGATACGACAAATGTGGGATGGCAAGGATTTGTTTGCACGAGTTCACAAGGCGGCGTTCTGAATGCTGACCGTTTTGATATTGCAAACGCAAACACCCCATTTTCGTATGAAACTCCATTGAACAATTATCAATATACCAATTGCAAATTTCGCCATTGTTTTCAGGCCATCAGTTTGGGAAATGCTGTTGAGCTCTTGAATTGTCAGTTTATTAATAATGAGACCTCGATCTACGGTTGGTCCTATTTCATCATTGAGAATTGCTTATTCAAGAATAACAACACCGCAATATTCGCTTATGCTACAGCATTTACGATGACGAATAGCCAGTTTATTGATAATCAAACAGGAGTGAATTTTGCTTCGGGAGTTTATGACTCTCTTTACATTTCAGATTGTCAATTTCAAAACAATACGATGGCATTAGGCTATCCGAGTAATGGCATAATAAAAAATTCATTTTTCAATGATAATTCAACGGCCATTCAATACGCTTATGGTGTTGAAGTAGCCAACAACGAATTTATGTACAATGAATTAGCTGTTGAGGCTTCAGTCGCTTCTAATATACATGACAATCTGATTTCAAATAATTTTGGAGGTATTTTAATTTCAGGTGTTTCTTCAGTTCAAGATAGCCCTCAGGTGTACAATAACGAAATTTGTAATAATGTTACATACATCGTTAATAATAACACGAATATGAACTATTCGCTGCTTACGAATTGCTTTTGTGGACTTGATTCAGCTGAAATAGAGTCTAAAATTATTGATGGTTACGACGACATAACCAAAGGACTTATAAATTACCAAATTTATGATTCTACTTGTGTATCCATTTTAGGCACGGTGTTAAAGTTCAGTCAAATTACAGCATTAAATGAACCATTTCTTAATGATCTAGTATTTACAAATCCAGTTATGGATGAATTAAAATTTAGTAGCAACGAGCTAATAACTGTAATAGAGATAATGGATACTTCAGGAAAATCGTTTGTGTTTAAATCGGAAAACCCAAATATGTTTAACATTCAGTCTCTTCCAAAAGGACTCTATTTTTTGACGTCTGCGAATAAACAAAAAGTAAGGTATAAACTGCTCAAAATTTAAATTATGAAAAGGTTATTTTCCATTTTTTACATTTCAATTTCTTTTACAATTTTTGGACAAACTAATGTTTCAGGTGGAATTTATCAAAACACAACTTGGAATCTTGCAGGTAGTCCATATTTGGTTACGAGTTCTATCGTAGTTTTTCCTGGAAAAACACTCACAATAGAACCTGGCGTTGAGGTAAAAATTACGCCAGACTATTCGTTTAATACGGGAAATTTGAGATATATTGAAATAAGAGGAAGTTTGGTAGCGATTGGGACTGAAAATGCCCCTATAGTATTTAAATCTGCTGCCAATGAAAATCAAGGAACTCATTCTTGGATGGGGATAAACATCAAAGGATCTCAGGGAGCCACATTTCAAGTGAACAATTTTAAATTGTTTGATAGCTATTATGGATTATACAACGACATAGGTGAACCGGGCATTTCGTATAACTTCACAAATTGTCATTTTAAAAATAATAATTATGCAATTCAACTAAATGCCGATATTAATTACACCAATTGTATCTTTGAATCAAATGGCGTTGGTCAAGCAGCACAAATATTATACGGATCTTTAACAGCAACCAATTGTCAGTTCTTGAATAACTTTTGTTCTTTTACCTGGTCAAATTCAGTGAATGTTACAAACTGCTTATTTCAAGGAAACCAGAATAACATAGTAGGTTCACCTGGTGTTTTTAATAATTGCCAGTTTATAGATAATGAGTTTGGTTTTACTGAAGCTTATGGTCATGTAATTCAAAACTGTTATTTCTCTCAAAACAACATTGGTATTGAAAATACAGGAGGCTCAACAATTTCTAACTCGTTCTTTGAAAATAATACCGTGGCATTGAAAATCGCAGATAACACAAGTGTACTAAATAATGAAATTATTAATAATCAAGTTGGAATTGCCGTAACTGCTTACAGCCCGAATAGTACGATTATTTCCGACAACAAGATATGTAATAACGTTCAATACAATCTTCAAAATCTTACGGACAAGAACTTCCAAGTGAATGCAAACTGCTTTTGTTCTCAAGACTCAGCCTACATTGAATCCTTTATTCTTGATGGATATGACGATATTACACGAGGATTGGTTAATTATGCAATTTATGACGATTCTTGCGAGGCTGTAATTGATTACATAGTCAAGGTTCAATTAGGAGAATTGGCGACTACCAAATTGAATAATGAGAATTCTATTGAATTTCTTTCACAAAATGGTCAATTAATTGAGATAAATTCCACTTTGGAACAGAACTTATATTTGTTTAGTTTATCAGGAAGTCTACTCTCAACTTTTGAGTTGAATTCTGGTGTTAATAAGTTGTATTTACCTTCTTCAAATGGTCTATATCTATTGAAAACCGAAACATCCAAACGAATTCGAATCGTACTCTAAAAATCATTTCGTCCCAGTTTGTCATTATCTTTGGTTGAATTAATTCAAAAGTAATGAGACTAACGATATTATTTTTCATTTTCAATTTGGCAGGTAGTTGTATTTATTCTCAATTAACATATTGCTCAAACTTCTCAATTACAAGTATTTATCAGGATACTATAGATTCAAGTAGCTATCAAGTCTCAATTAACTTTAATTCAGATGCCAACGACATTGTTGGTTATCCATACATTTCAGATGTATTGAATTGTAACGGAGATATTGTTGCCACGGGTAGCTTGTTTTATTTCGCTCAAATGGGACAGACAACACAAGACTATCCAATTACAATAATTGATTCTTCCGATTGGTGTGAACCACTTACAGCCATTTTTAATTTTGGATCTGGTAATTTGAATGAAGACATTACGTGTTCTCTTTCGTTTCAAAGTTCATCAATAACCAATGTTCCAAATAATGTAGGTATTAAAATTTTCCCAAATCCAGCTATGGAGATATTGAATGTTTCGGTTTCGAATCAGTTGATTGGAAAAAGCTATCATATCGTTAATCAACTCGGGCAAATTGTAAATAAAGGTAAAATCGAATGGGAGAACGAAAAGATTGAAATTCAACATTTTGCAAGTGGTTTTTACATGATAAATTTCTCAGATGAATTAAGTCATTCATTTTTGTTTTTTAAAAAATAATTCCTTTTAAAATGATGTTTAGGCTCTTTAACTTTTTACTTTTTTTCAATTCGCTACAAACACACAGCCAAAATTTTACCTCCTACTTCACAGGAAACCAAACTAATCTGGTTACAGCACCACACGGAGGAATTTGCTTAATGGGCGGCGCATCAGAGGATGATAATGCCATGAAATGGTTTTTGGAACAAGCAAATGGAGGTGATGTCTTAGTTCTTCGAGCTACAGGAGCTGATGGATATAATGATTATTTGTTTTCTGGTTTAGGAATTAATGTCAATTCGGTTGAAACTATCGTTTGCAATAATGCTGATGCCAGTTCTGATGTATATGTAATAAATAAAATCAATCAAGCCGAAGCTATCTGGTTTGCTGGCGGTAATCAATGGACGTATATTAGTTATTGGAGAAACAGTCCAGTTGGAAATGCCATCAATCAAGCACTTCAAGAAAGAAATTTAGTTATAGGAGGAACGAGTGCAGGTATGGCTATTCAAGGAAAATATTATTTTTCAGCAGAAAATGGAACAGTGACTTCGAATACGGCTACTTCAAATCCATATGCGAATACTGTCACTGTGGATTCAACTTCTTTTATTCAAAATGATATTTTACAAGATGTAATTACAGACACCCACTTCGACAACCCTGATCGGAAAGGACGTTTAGTTTCATTTTTAAGTAGAATATATACAGACTATGGTGTTACGGGATATGCTATTGCATGCGATGAATATACGGCAGTATGTATAGATTCATCAGGTCAAGCACGAATATTTGGCGGATACCCAAGTTATGATGATAATGCGTATTTCGTTCAAGTTAATTGCGAACTTGCTAACCCAGCTCCCGAGACTTGTTCTCCCGGAAATACCTTAACGTGGTATTTGAACGGACAAGCAGTAAAAGCGTTTCAAATCAAGGGAGATGCTACAGGTTCTAAACAATTTAATCTCAACACTTGGGAGACTAGCTCATCAGGTACCTGGTATAATTGGAGCGTGACAAATGGAGTTTTTCAAGAGTCGGTTGGTGTCGAAGCAAATTGCCAAGGATTAGGTTTATTTGAAGAATCAAATTGGAATGATAAACTCGAATGTTTTCCAAATCCGACAACTGAAGAAATTTCAATAAAAGGCCTTCCAATAAATTTTCAAGGGAAAATTTCAATTTTGAACAAATATGGGCAATTGGTTTGGGAGAGCGATTATCAATCAAAATTAAATTTGGAACAATTACCTGATGGAATTTATATAGTTCTAATTTCAAATGAATTTTCACTATTCACAACCAAATTTTTGAAAAGAAACTAATATTTCTTAAATCATTTTTTTCTCTTTTGAAATTGTAGCACACTATTTGTTCCTATTTAATTAGTTTTACTAAAAATTAAGAAATCATGAAATCGACTATTCTTTTTACTGCCGCATTGATTTTATTTTCTTGTTCTAACGCGAAAAAAATGAGTCAAAAAATGGAAAACAATTCTAATTCAGTAAATCCTTCTGAAATCAAAATTGCAATTCTGGGCGACAACAATCAAAGTTCACTTCAAACCACCATAAATGAGGTTGTATTAAAAGGAAACATTCTCCAACTATCCATTGGATACACCGGTGGTTGCGCCAAGCATAAATTCGACCTTGTAGGAAGTGAAATGATTTCAAAATCTTTACCGCCGATTCGTTCTGTTTATTTAGTTCATACAACCATTGATGAGGAATCTTGCAAAAGAGAAATGTTTGACACCTTATTTTTTGACATATCTAACTTAGCTTACCAAAAAACTAAAGGCAGCGTTATTAAGTTAAATGTCGATGGTTTAAAGGAACAGATCGTATATACCTACAAATAGATTCGAAATAGTAGTTAATTCGGTTCGACCTCAACAAAAATTAATTAAAATTTTCGGTTCACTTATTGAACTACAATTTCTCGTTTTAGGTATCCAACTCTGATAAGTAAATTATTAAAGAAGTAATTTAAAAACAGATTTAGTAGAAATTATTTTTTTCGATTTAACTGTATTTTCAGAATCCTTCAATAAGGTTCGAATTATGTTTTAAAGTTCATTTAAGTAAATTTCTTAAATTGATCAAGTGGTGATATAAGTTTTGGTACATATTGAGTGATATCGGATGACAACTAACGCATAAAAAAAGCGACACCACATCGATGTCGCTTTCTGTAAATGTCTAAAACAATTACGCGTTTGCATTCATATTATCCAACACGTTCATGACGCTTTTAACAGCTTCTGCAGATTCAGCTAGTAACGCTTTTTCTTCATCATTCAAATGTAATTCAATGATTTTCTCTATACCATTTTTTCCAAGAACTACTGGTACACCTAGGTAAATATCATTCATGCCATATTCGCCTTGCAACCATGCACAAACGGGGAAGATTCGTTTTTGATCACGAACTACAGCCTCAACCATTTGAGCTGCTGCAGCACCTGGAGCATACCAAGCAGAAGTTCCAAGAAGTTTTACGATTTCTCCACCACCAAACTTTGTTCTTTCAATAATTTCGTTCAATTTGCTCTCTTCAATTAACTCAGTAACTGGGATACCACCTACAGTCGTGTAGCGAGGAAGAGGAACCATTGTATCTCCATGTCCACCCATCAAAACAGCCTGAATATCTTTTGGTGATACATTAAGTTCAGTTGCCAAAAACGCTCTATATCGGGCAGTATCCAGAACCCCAGCCATTCCAAATACTTTCTTTGAATCTGTTTTAGCAGTCAAAAACGCACAATATGTCATCACATCCAAGGGATTAGACACAACAATAATTATGGCATCAGGGGAATATTTTACGATGTTTTCCGTCACGGTCTTAACGATACCTGCATTGGTCGCGATAAGATCGTCACGAGACATTCCCGGTTTTCTTGGTAAACCTGAAGTAATAACAACTACATCGGAATCTTTTGTTCGCTCATAATCATTCGTTGAACCGATCGTTCTTGAGTCATATAAATTTATAGGAGAGGTTTGCCAGATATCTAGCGCTTTACCCTCTGCGAATCCTTCTTTAATATCAAGAAGAACAATTTCATTGGCAATCTCGCGATGAGCCAAAACGTCCGCGCATGTTGCCCCAACATTTCCAGCGCCTACTACAGTTACTTTCATTTGATCTTTTTTAAATTATTAAAAGTGAATTTAGAGCCACGAATTTAATTAAATTACTTAAAAATCGGTATTTTTCACAAATTTTTGTCTTGAATTCGGTTCTGAAGGCAACCCAGTAAATAATGATTCGTTTTTAATTCGTTGAAAATTGGAGAACAAAAGTCATTTGATGGAAATTGTAGAGGGATGTCTCCGTGGCGAAAGACGTTCGCAAGAGGCATTATTCAAAGAGTTCTACGGAAAAATGATGGCAGTTTGCCTTCGCTACATTAGTGATCGGGATACGGCTCAAGAAGTTCTTCAAGAAGGATTCATTAAGGTCTTTGACAAATTGGAAGTTTTTGATTTCAAAGGTTCATTTGAAGGATGGATTAGAAGAATTATTGCCAATACCGCTATTGACGCGATTCGAAAAAATAAGCGAAATCCTTTTTTAAGTGATCAAGATAATGACTTCAAGCAAGAATCGGTAAATGAAATGGAGGAAAAAGAAAAAATCGAACTAATAGAGGTGAAAGCTGAAGTTGCGATGGATGCCATTTCAAAATTATCCCCTGCCTACAGAACGGTTTTTAACTTGTATGTTTTGGAAGAATATTCACACAAGGAAATTGCTGAAATATTAGGAATCAACGAGGGAACCTCAAAATCCAATTTGGCGAAAGCAAAAATGAATTTACAACGCACATTAAATGAAAAGTTTAAAAACATCGATTAAGATGAAAAACGAAATAGAAAAATTGATGAAAAATGCGCTTGATGGATATGAAATGTCTTATCAAGATGGTGCGTGGGAATCGTTCGAAAAGAAAATAAACGGAAAATCCAAATCAACTGCATATAAATGGTGGATCTTAGGTGCCGCAGCAGTTATTATTTCTACTTCATCATTATACCTTTACAAAGCGGATAACATACAAAATAAAATTAATGCCGAACTAATTAAAGTAAAAGAAAATTCAAATGATATCAACGAAGAAAACGTTTCTTCATTAAAAAACAAAGTTCTTTTAAACGACATCAAGCTTAAAGAAAACTTGAATGAAATTGAAAATGATCAAAAAAATAATTTAACAAACAATGTTGATATAATTGAAAATACTACTGACAAAACTGAAAAATTTGACATCCATTCTAGTCAAACTGTGACTTCAAATATTAATTCATCAACAAATTTTAAGGAAAATTCGCAGGCTGAATTGAAAATCAAAAATGATCAACAAAATTTGAATGTAACAGAGATTATTCCAACCTATAACGACAAATGCAAAAATGAAACTATTTTAATTGATAATAAAAATTCAGTTGAGCTAATCTTAAAAACCCCTTCGGGTCGTGAAATTGGAATTGAACCAAATTCAAAAAGTGAAATTAATTTAAAAGAAACTGGAGAATACCAATTGGGCACCGTAAATGAGAAATCGAATGGAGCATTTAGAGAATCAAGTAAATTTAGAGTACACGGAAACCCAACAATTAATCTAATTACAGATGAAACTATTTCATATAAAAACGGTTTGCCTACAATCTACGCTGAAGTGAATTCAAGCGAAGAAAATGTAACGTGGAAAATTAATCAAAAAACGTCACATAAATCATCGAAATCTGTTGAGTTCAACTTTTTCAATAAAGGTTCTTACATAATTTCTGCTTTTTCTAAAAATGAATTTGGTTGTGAGTCAACTGAGTCAAAGAAAATTCAAATCAATGAAGACTATAATTTGTTGGCTATGAGTGCATTTAACCCAAATTCTCTAGATTATCGAAATAGCACATTTTTGCCTTATGCATTAAAAGAAAGAAATGTATCTTTCAAGATGATCATTTTAGATCCGGATAATTTAGGGATTGTTTTTGAAACAACTGAAGCTTCAAATCCATGGACTGGAATTGACAGAAGAGATGGTAAACTGGTTCCTGCCCAAAAGGCCTATATATGGAAAGTTTCATTGTCGAACCCAGAACCGGGAGAAAAGTCTGAATACAAAGGAACAATCGTTCGAGTACCGTAAGTTTTGCACTTTAAGATTTGTTAAACGACATTGTAATCTGAGTTAAATCGCTATTTTTGTTATACAAAAATGGCTAGTCAAGGAATCATTCAACTTCTTCCCGATCACATTGCGAATCAAATTGCCGCAGGTGAGGTCATTCAACGTCCAGCTTCAGTTGTAAAAGAATTGGTTGAAAACGCTATCGATGCCGGTGCAACCTCAATAAAAGTTGTCATAAAAGATGCCGGTAGAACTTTGATTCAAATCATTGATGACGGAAAAGGAATGAACGAGGAGGATGCAGTTATTTGTTTTCAGCGTCACGCAACAAGTAAAATTGCAAGTGCAGATGATTTGTTCAAGTTAACAACCAAAGGTTTTCGTGGTGAGGCTTTGGCTTCGATCGCAGCGATTTCACACGTTACCTTAAAAACCAAAGAACACCATTCTGAAACTGGAACTCTTATTGAAGTTGAGGGCAATAAAATTAAAAACAAAGAAACAACTGTTTGTTCCAATGGCAGCTCATTTGAAGTCAAAAACATCTTCTATAATGTCCCGGCTCGTCGCAATTTCTTAAAATCTGACAACGTTGAGTTTGGTCACATTCGTGAGGAATTTGAACGAATTGCTTTGGCTCACCCAGATATCAAATTTGCCCTTCATCACAACGGGAAAGAAGAATATATCTTACTGAATGGCCCATTGAGAAAACGAATTGTTGAAGTCTTCGGCCGATCTAACAACGATCAATTGGTCCCAGTGGAAGAAGAAACTGAAATCGTAAAAATAAAGGGATACGTCGGAAAACCTGAGACTGCCAGAAAAACAAGAGGAGAACAATTTTTATTTGTAAATCAACGTTTTTTTAAGGATAGCTATTTTCATCACGCCATTTCTAAAGCGTTCGATGGACTTATTCAAGATCGTTCGTTTCCTTCCTATTTCATTTTTTTCGAAATAGATCCAAGTAAAATTGATGTCAATATCCATCCAACAAAAACAGAAATTAAATTCGAAGAAGATCGTTTCATTTATTCGATTTTATTGAGCAGTATTAAACAATCATTAGGAAAATATAATGTTTTTCCCACGCTAGACTTTGAATTGGATACAAGTTTTGATGTTCCAGTTGAAGTTCGAAAAACAGATCCAGTTGAGCCTCAAATAAAAGTAAATCCGCTTTTTAACCCTTTTCAAAATAACACATCGAGCTCCACTAATTCAGGAAAATCGAATGGCATGTCCAAAGCAATTATGAATCAAGGATTTGGACAGACAAAGAATTCTGAGGCAGATTGGGAGAATTTTTATTCGATAAAAGAAGAGGAAATCACAGAAACGAAAGAGTTAGAATTCGAAAATGTCTTTGAACAAACAGGCAATTCGATGCTTGTTCGCGGAAAATACTTGATTTCTAATTGTAAATCCGGTTTGATGGTAATTGATGCCAAAAGAGCCAAAGAACGAATTATTTATCAAAATTTAATATCCGAATTTATACACAAGCCTATTGCTAGTCAACAATTGTTGTTTCCGTTTGACAAAACATTCAATAAATCAGAATTAATGGCTTGGCAAGAAAGTCAATCTTTGCTTAATCAACTTGGATTCAATTTCTCCATAGAAGAGCAAACATTATCGATTCAAGGAATTCCTAATGTTATTCCAGCGGAAGAAATTAATGCTATTACGGAAGAAATCATAGAGACGCTTTTACACGGAAATTTGCAAAAAAGCGAGTTAGCTCACGGAATCATAGCAAAACTTGCAAAAAATGGTTCAATCAATACCACAATTAGAAACGAAGAGGAAGTAACAGCTATAATCAACGATTTATTCCAATGTGAAGAACACACGTACACACCTTCGGGAAAATTAATAGTTTCAACCTTGTCGATTGAAGAAATCGCTCAAAAATTCTAACCAATGTTTAACAATTTACCCGACGTAACCAAAAACATCCTCATTCTGAACATTGTCTTTTTCGTTACTACGTGGGTATTGCAACTTCAAGGCATTGACCTTATTTCAAGTTTAGGAGCACACTATGTGAATTCGGTTTTATTTAAGCCATTTCAGATTGTTACGCATTTTTTCATGCACGGAAATTTGCTTCACATATTCTTCAATATGTGGATGTTTATCATGCTTGGAGCCTATTTAGAGCAAATTTGGGGCCCGAAGAGGTACTTCATTTTTTATTTAGCGGCGGCTTTCGGATCATTCGCATTATACAATGCGATTGGTGTCTATCATTTACAAGAATTAAAAGTTCAACTTGCTCAACAGATTCCTTTGCAAGAAATTGATTCATGGATTCGCGGGAATAACGTAGATACGTTAAATGAAGCTTTATTTAATACTAATTCGGCTAAACTTGCCGAATACATTTCTCTAAACATGACTCCGATGGTTGGAGCTTCGGGAGCTATTTCTGGACTGATGGCGGCTTTCGCAATCTTATTTCCAAATACGGAGTTCAGATTGTATTTCGCAATTCCTGTCAAAGCAAAGTATTTAGTTACAGCCTATTTTTTATTTGATGTTTACATGGCCTATCAAAATAATGCAGATGACAACACCGCACATTTGGCTCACATAGGAGGTGCTATTGTTGGTGCAATTATTGTATTAATTTGGAGAAAAAAAGACCGAACAAATTTTTGGTAAAATGCAAAACTCACGAAATTTTATCGAAGAAATTAAATATCAATTATCGCATGGCACGATGACAAATAAATTGATCATTTACAATGTTTTTGTTTTCGCTCTAATCCTAGTCTTAAATATTTTTAATTTTTCACTAAATCAAATTTCGTTTACGGAGTATTTTTTCACCCTCGACACCAACTTAATTGGATTTATTTTAAAACCTTGGGGAATCATTACAAGTATTTTTTCTCACTTCGAAATTTGGCATTTGATTTTCAACATGCTTTTTCTTTATTTTTCAGGACAATTGTTTGAACAGATTTTTGACAAAAGAAGACTTTGGCAAACCTATTTATTTGGTGGACTTTCTGGAGGGATTCTTGAAATTGCTGCTCATTATTTATTCCCCTCTTTTCAAAACGCAGATCAGGTTGTAGTTGGAGCTTCAGGCTCAATTATGGCCATATTTACAGCATTAGCTTTTCATAGTCCCAATATTCGTGTCAATCTTTTCGGAATATTTCCTGTCAGAATTTACTTAATTGCTCTTTTCTTTTTGTTAAACGATTTAATCGGAATTGCTGATCCTGCGGGTAACGTGGCACACTTCGCACATCTAGGAGGAGCCATATTTGGTTTGATTTCAATTCAATCGCTCCATTCAAATAACAATGTCCTTAGAGTTTTAGGGGATTTTTTCGATCGTATAAAAAACACGATTTCAACCAGAAAAAAAACGAAAAGTAGCAAAGCTAAATTCAAAACGGACGAGGAATACAACCTTGAGAAAAAACGACGTCAGGAGAAAACCGATGCGATTTTGGATAAAATTTCCAAATCAGGCTATGAATCTTTAACGAAAGAGGAAAAGGATTTCTTATTTAATCAAAGTAAAAAATAATTCTCTGTTAGGTAAAATTTTTAGCATATCGTCCATTTTTAAGCTTGTATCACTTCTAAGTTTTATTTGTCTACTTTTATCTTATTCGTCGCCATATATTCATCCGAATACAGTTAAAATTTTACCTTTTTTAGGATTAGGTTACCCCATTATTGTTCTTGTAAATTGTGTTATTTTAATCGTTTGGACAATTGCTCGATCGAGATGGGCAATTTATAGTCTATTTATCATCCTTCTTGGAGGAAAATTACATTTCAGAACTTTATCTGTTACTGTTTCTGAAGAAAAGGCAAAAAATACAGAATTAAAGGTTGTTTCATACAATGTTCGTCTTTTTGATGTTTATAACCCAAATTTGGAATCGGGATTGGAAACACGAAATCAAATTTTCCAATTTTTAAGAAATGAAAATCCAGATGTAGTTTGTTTTCAAGAATTTTATAGTCAGGATAAACCAACTCGTTTTGAAACAATGGATTCTCTTTTTAACGTAATGGGAAGCCAAATTTATCACCAAAGAAGCGCTTACAAACGAATTGCTCGTCAAAATTTCGGTATTGCAATGTTTTCAAAATATCCAATGATCGCTAAAGGTGACGTAATGTTTGAAACACAAGGATCACAAGATTTTAATTATTGCATTTATGCTGATATCGTTAAAGATCAAGATACATTTAGAGTTTACGATGTTCATTTGCAGTCCATCAAACTTCAAAGTGATTATTATTCAGCTCAAACAAATGATCCAACTTCAAACTTAACTGAAGAAAGTGCCATTCGTTTGATTTACCGTAAACTTCAATCTGCTTATCTCAATCGTGCTGACCAAGCAAGAAGGGTTGTAAATCACATTAAAACTTCCCCCTACCCAACCATTGTATGCGGTGATTTCAATGATACGCCAATGTCATATACCTACAATCAATTTGATCGTGTTTTAACCGATGCATTTCGAAATACATCCACTGGAATTGGTGTAACCTATGTCGGAAAAATGCCAGCGGGTAGAATTGACTATATATTTCATAGTCCTGAACTAGTATCCAATAAATTCAAAATTCAACAAGAAGTATTAAGTGATCACCGAGCTATTTCGTGCACAATTTCCAAATAATGTTTGTAGAAATAAATCCATACAATATTGATCAACGATTAATTCAACAAGCTGTTGAGGAACTGAAACATGGTAAAATCATCATCTTTCCTACAGATACCGTTTATGCCTTTGGTTGCGATTTAATGAACAAAAAAGGACTTCAAGAACTTGCAAAAATGAAAGGCGAAAAGTTGAATAAAGTCAATTTTTCAATTATTTGTTCAGATTTATCCAATATTTCAGATTACACGCGTCAAATTGACCGCCCAACTTTTAAACTGCTAAAACAGTATCTTCCTGGTCCATTTACATTCATTCTTCCCGCGAGTAATCAAGTATCAAAGATTTTTGATTCGAATAAAAAGGAAATTGGAATTCGAATTCCGGACAATCGTATTGCAATTGATTTGGTTAAAGCGCTCGGAAACCCTATTGCTTCCACTTCCTTGCACAATGATGATGAAATCTTAGAATATTTCGCCGATCCTTACGCCATTTATGAAAAATACGATGATCAAGTATCGTTCATTATTGATGGTGGATTCGGACATTTAGAAGGATCCACGATCATTAATTGCATTGAAGGTGAGCCATTTGTGGTGCGAGAAGGACTTGGGAAAATAACTAGTTGATATGATTCTTATAATAGATTGCGGCAGCTCTAAAACGCCATTCATTGAGGAAATAGTTGATGAATTTTGTGATTTCAAAACGATTCCATTTTTTGATTTGATTGAGGAAATGACGAATGATTACAAGGGTTTAATAATCTCAGGAGCTCCCATTATGATCACTGAAATCAATATGGAGCGATATTTAAATCACATTACTTGGATTAAAGATTTTGATAAACCTATTTTAGGAATATGCTTTGGACACCAATTACTCGGTCTTTTACACGGTGCTGTTGGATCTAGAATGCGCGAAGATCGTGATTGGCAAGAAATAGAAACGTTTGTAGAATGTCCACTTTTTGATAAACTACCCTCTACATTTGAAATGATGGAAGATCATTGTGAAAGCATATCCATTCCTGAAAACTTCGATCTAATCGCCTCATCGGACGTTTGCGTTAATGAAGCAATGAGACACAAAGTAAAACCTTTTTACGGAGTACAATTTCACCCTGAAGTATCTGGAAATTACGGGAAAATTATAATAGAAAATTTCTTGAGTTTGCTATAATAATAAGTACTTATTTCCCCGCAATATCCATCAACTTCTTGACATCAATCACAATCAATTTTCGAGTATGGACCTCGATAAGTCCTTCTTCTTTGAAATCTTTTAGCAATCGAATTAAAGTTTCTGTGGCCGTTCCAACGAAATTCGCCATATCCTCTCTGGAAAGATTAATGGGTTCATCTTCATAGATATTCATCAATAGAATAAGTGCAAAAGCCAAGCGCTCCCGAACCGATTTTTGAGCCATATTTGTAATAAACTCGGCCCGATCAGCCAACTCTTTTGAAAGTTCTTTGATAATTCCATTTCTCAATGTTGGATTAGAATCCATCATGGATAAAAATTCGTCCTTTCCTATAAAACAAATATTACTTTCTTCGAGTGTTTCAGCCGCAACATTGTATGGTTCACCGCTAAACATCGCACGAAATCCAACTAATTCTCCAGCTTTGGCAATGTGAATTATTTGTTCCTTGCCTTCATCTCCCCTTTTGAATACTTTTACTCTTCCTTGATTAATGCAATATACACCCCTCGGATAAGAAGCCTCCAAGAATAATGATTGATTCTTTTTGTAATAATTACAGTCACTATGAGCTTCCATATGCTCTAAATCATCGTTACAAAAACTTCCAAAAAGTGACTTTTTACGAGCAACGCAGGTTGAGCACGTTACTTGTTTGTGTGATCTGTCAAGCATGCGAGTTTGTTTCATTATTCAAAGCAAATTTAAAAATTTCGAGATATTTTTGACCAATATTATTTTTTTCATTTTGGTTCTTTTGACCGACTTAAAAGAAATCAGCGGTCCAGAAATTGAAGTAACTTGTAAAGAAAAAAATTAGCGATTTGCAAATGCTAAATTTCACAAATTAAACAAGCTATTCAAGGCACCCATTTATATAAGTAAAAATGAAATTTAATCGATCATTTTGAATCAAAAACGCATAATCGTGAAGAAATGTAACCGTTATTGAACAGTTGAATGGTAAACAAATTCAACTATTAAATTGAGATTCAGAAAAGAATTTTAAGTCCTTATTTTCGTTGTATTTGATAATCAGGATTTAAACCAAAACATGTCTTCGCATTTCAATAAAGTTAATGGAGTCAATTTCGACAGATTAAATTAGTTCGTGACAATCATTTTTTAGGATTACAATTCAGAGAAGTGAATCCTTTCGATTAATAAATTTTGTTAATAACATACATCAACTCAGAAATCACAATATCTTTGTTTTCAAATAGTTAAAAATGAAACCAATCTATGTTGTTTTAGCCGCCATCGCGGGACTTTTATTAATCGTTTTCTTCGGTTACTACAATTTGTATAACTCTGCTGTTCGACTTCAAGAAGGAGTGAATGAGAAATGGGGTAACGTTCAATCGGCTTATCAAAGACGAGCGGATTTAGTTCCAAACTTAGTTAATGTTGTAAAAGGCGCAGCTGAAAACGAACAGAAAATTTTGACAAAAGTCACTCAAGCGAGAGCTGGAATTGTTGACATAGACAAAGAAATTACAAACGCTAAAAATCCAGAACAATTGGAAGTATTGGGTAAAAAAATCAATACCGCGATTAATTTGGCTTACGAAGCTTATCCACAAATTCGCTCCACAGAAAACTTTCAAGGTCTACAAGTTCAATTAGAAGGATCTGAAAATAAAATAAAAAGAGAACGTGACTTATACAACGAATCCGTTAAGGAATACAACACGCACGTTCGTGGATTTTTTGCGAGTATGTTTCTAAATGCTGAGAAATTCCCTGTAAAAGAAGGATTTAAAGCTGCTTCAGGCGCTGAAAATGCTCCAAACGTAAAATTCTAAAAGCAATGCTTACGGCAAGCGAAAAAGAAGAGATTCAAGAATGTATTCGGCTTGCTGAACTGAAAACATCTGGTGAAATTCGGGTTCACATTGACAAAAAATGTGATTCGGATCCATTTGAGAAAGCAATTACGATTTTCAACAAACTCAAAATGTATCAAACGCGAGATAGAAACGGCGTTTTGATTTATATATCATTTTCAGATCGAAAATTAGCAATTATTGGTGACGAAG
This sequence comes from uncultured Lishizhenia sp., assembly GCA_964534395.1. Classification (GTDB taxonomy): domain Bacteria; phylum Bacteroidota; class Bacteroidia; order Flavobacteriales_D; family Crocinitomicaceae; genus UBA952. The sequence continues at coordinate 68,379 of CAZHOW010000002.1, read as the reverse complement.
GAATTAATCATGTCGTGCCCTCCGACTTTTGGGAAAGCACGAAAAACGAACTAATTTTCCGATTCAAACGAAATGAATTCGCACAAGGAATAATCGATGCAGTAAACGAAGCTGGAAAACAATTGCAAAACTACTTTCCCTTAAAATCGGATGATAAAAACGAATTGAGCAACGAAATCACAATAGAATGAAATTACGATTCTTCCATATCATTTTGTTATGCTTGATTTCAATCTCTTGCTTAGCGCAGTTTCCAAAACCAAAATACCCTCCAAGACTTTACAATAATTTTTCATCCGAAAAACTTTTAAACGAAGAGGAAGAGCGTCTGATAGAAAGTCAATTACAAACATTTGAAAAAGAAACATCCAACGAGATTGCAGTAATCCTTGTCGATAATCTCAATGGTATGGAACCATGGGATTACGCAGCTAGAATTGGTGAAGAATGGGGAATCGGAAAAGAAAAGGAAGACAACGGAATTGTAATACTTATCAAGCCAGTTAAAAACGATGAAGGCGGGAAAAAAGTTTGTATCGGCGTTGGTCGCGGCTTGGAAGCGGTAATTCCTGATATCACTGCGAATGACATCATTGAAAATGAGTTTACTCCAAATTTCAAACAGAAGAATTACTACCTCGGACTTAAATCCACAATTGAAGTAATATCTAGCCTAGCCAAAAAAGAATATAATTACAAAACATACGCTAAAAAGCACAATAGTGGATTTTTAGAAGGACTCGTAGCATTAATAATAATTGTAATTATCGTCATAATCTTAATTCGAAGAGGCGGTCGCGGAGGAGGAATGACTATTGGAAGCGGAGGTTTTATTGGAGGTTTTGGTGGCTTTGGTGGAAGTTTTGGTGGCTCAAATAGTGGTGGAGGCGGAGGTTTCGGTGGCTTTGGTGGCGGTAGCTTTGGTGGCGGCGGCGCAAGTGGTGATTGGTGATTTTTTAAAATCTGTCTTTCTCACACCTAAAAATCTAAAAATCAATATATAAACCTTCGTTCTTAGCATATATCTATCTCCAATAAATTCATTTCAAACTCGAATATTTTTGAGATTTTAATAGATTTTTCGTCTGAACTCGAAACTTTTTTGTTAGAAATTTCATTCAATAATTAGAAACTATAATTATATCAAATTCAATTTTTATCCTTAATTCTCTTTACCTCACTTTCTGATATCAACTCTGCAGGAGGAAAATTATACGGTAATTTCTCCTTGTATAAAAAACGTTTTTGTGTCGATTCAAAAGGGCGATAAACATAAAAAACCTTGTTATTGTGAACTCTGATTTTCTCAACGTATTTATAATTTAATTTCACTTTTTCGTTGATTTCTCCCGTTTTAACATCTACAATTCCAAGATACATGTTTCCATCTTTTTCGTATTCAGCATAAATAACTCCCGTCACATTGTCCTGAATAAGTTGTTTTTGCCAACCTGATTTCTTTGGCTGATAATGATGATAAATGGAAATGGTATCCAACGACTCTCCCAAACGATTGAAAATAATTAAGCGATCTTTTGGGTAATCAAATACAAACACAGAATCATTGCGATGAAACAAGGGAGCATAAACTTCCTTGTAATAAATGGACTGCGTAAAGTAATTCGCTCCAACCCAAATCTGGGCATCAATTCCTGTTTCACGTTCTTTGTTTTTTGCCCAAAGCTTGGTACGAACATCCACCCATTTGTATTCCGAACGATACAATTCCATCATCAAATCGTCTTTAATATTCAGAATGGCGCGATAGGTAGAATCAAAAATGTCATAAACGAAATAATCAAATGCTGGATAATCCTTATTGAAATTAGAGAAATACATTTTTGAAGCGTTCGTATCCACAATCGGAGCCACGTATTTGAAGAAATAATCCTTTGGGATTTGACCAAGCTCTATCAAATTATCTGATACATAAACGCCAAAAACCTTCTCCTTACATACGATGTGCGTATTTCCTCTATAATCGCGAGCCAAATATTTGGCTTGATCGTTTACCTGAAAATTGGATTTAATATTTACTCCATCAAAAAGCAAAATTTCGCTTCCTTTTTGCAATTGCTTCGGGTAAGTCAACAGCATTATATCTTCATTGTTTAGAATTTCAAAATCCGCCACGCTCAATCGATCCGAATGAAAAACGGTATCTGGAATACCAGGCGCTTTGACAACTATTTGTTTAAGTTCCCGAACCTTTATTTGATATAAAGGAATTTCAAGTTTCAAGGTATCAAAAACAATTTTAGGGCGAACAGTTTTCGATAGACCCTCATATATCGGATGACTAAACACAAATGAAAGTGTCTTTCCCAATTTAAATTTAGGAATCGGGAAAATTACATTTCCATTCCAATTTGAAATAGCGTTTAATGAAGTATCCAAATTATCTCCAGTAAATACATTCAATGAGGAATTGACATTTGGAATCAAATCACCCGTTTTTTGATCCACGCACTTAATGGAAACAACTTGCGCGCGAAACGAAGAAATTCCATAGAAAATGGAGATAAAAAGAAATAGTTTTGAGAGCATCCTAACTATGAGATGCTAAAAACGAAAAATTTCACACTTAAACTTTGTAATTCCAACCGAATTCGTCGTCGATGCGTCCTGCCTTCATATCATCCATGTAGGCTTTGATTTTATTTGAAAGCGTTCTACCTTCCAAAGGTGGTAATTCCAATCGTTCATCTCTATAACCAATTATGGCAATTTGGGCAATCGTAGCTGCTGTTCCCGCTCCAAAAGCATCTTCTAGTATTCCATTTTTAGCTGCAGTAATAATTTCCTCTACAGAAACTTTTCTTTCTTCAACTTCAAGACCCCATTTTTTGACCAATTCTAAAACAGATCGTTTCGTAATTCCACGCAAAATTGTGTCCGCATCCTCTGTTGGTGTAATCAACTTACCTCCTATTTGAAAAACGATGTTCATCGTTCCAGATTCCTCAATGTATTTGTGCTCTTTCGCATCTGTCCAAACCAACTGATGAAATCCTTGTAATTGACATTGTTTAGCAGGATACAAAGATGCGCCATAATTGCCTGCAGCCTTTGCCCTACCTACACCACCAATTGCCGCTCGCGTATAATGTTCTTCAATTTTCACGCGAACCGGCTCTGAATAATACATTCCAACAGGAGAGGTAATAATCATAAATTTGTATGTATCAGATGGCTTAATTCCAACAAGCTCGTCAGTAGAGAACATAAATGGGCGAATGTATAGCGAGTAACCTGGTCTGTTCGTAACCCAATTTGAATCAATTTCAACCAATTTACGAATTGCCTCCATAAAAATTTCTTCCGGAACTTCAGGCATGCACATACGTTGAGCAGATTGAGCAAAACGCTTGGCATTCATGTCTGGTCTAAAAATATTGACTTCATCATTGATGGTTCGGTAAGCCTTCAATCCTTCAAAAATAGATTGACCGTAATGAATTGCAGACATTGCTGGGTGCATCGAAATATTTTGAAAAGGCATAATCATGCCTTGTTTCCATTCACCATCGGCATATTCCATCAAAAACATATGGTCGGAAAAAACTTTTCCAAATGGTAGGTTGTCCCAGTCAACAGCATTAAAGTTAGACGTTTCAGCTTTTTGAATGGAAAAATTAATAGTTGACACAGACATTGTATTTAGTTTGATTTGCGAATATAAGGTTAATCAAGTAGGTTAACAACATAATTTTTTCACAATTTCAATTCTATTACCTTTGTGTAAGTTGACAAAACAGTGAAAATTAGTCGCGACATATTGCAAAAATATTGGGGATTCGAGCACTTTCGTCCAAGGCAAGAGGAAATTGTAGATGATGTGATCCACGGCTTTGATGTATTGGCTCTTCTCCCAACAGGAGGAGGGAAATCAATTTGTTTTCAAGTTCCAGGGTTGGCAAGAGAAGGAATTACGATTGTGATTTCTCCCTTGATCGCGTTGATGCAAGATCAAGTTCAAAACTTGGAAAAAATCGGAATTCGTGCCAAGGCAATTACGAGCGGAATGAGTTTTCGGGAAATTGATATTATTCTCGACAATACGAGATTTGGTGGACTTGATTTTTTATATACTTCACCCGAACGCATACAATCCAAGTTATTTATCGAACGATTTAAATTGATGAATGTCGGATTGATAGTTGTCGATGAAGCGCATTGTATTTCCGAATGGGGACATGACTTTCGACCTTCTTTCCAACAAATTCATAAACTCAGGGAATTTCATCCAGCAACTCCAATTCTTGCGCTAACAGCAACAGCAACAGAAAAAGTAAGAGAAGACATAATCAATCAACTCAAACTAAAGAAAACGCGCATTCACGAAGCATCATTTAAACGTGAAAATTTAGCATATAAAGTATTAAAAACTTCCAACAAACTGGAACGAATACTCACCTACTGCCGCGAGCACAATGATGTTGGAATAATCTATTGTCAAACAAGAAAAAGTGTCAAAGCACTCGCCAAAGTTTTAATTGCAAACCGAATCAATTGTGGAATTTATCACGGTGGCTTGAATAGTTCGGATCGAAGTTTGATGTTGCAGAGTTGGTTAAAAGAGGACATAAAAATTATGGTCGCAACCAACGCCTTCGGAATGGGAATTGACAAACCCAATGTTCGATTTGTGTTGCATTACGAAATTCCACCTTCACTCGAAGCCTATTTTCAAGAAGCCGGTCGTGGAGGAAGAGACGGAAAAGAATCAGTTGCAATCGCTTATGTTGAGAAAAATGACATCCAAAATCAAAAGGATTCCATTTCAGAAAAATACCCCGAAAAAAACAGAATTAAAGACACGTATCGGGCTATTTGCAATTATCTAAAAATCGCCATTGGTTCAGGAAAAGATGAAACCTACCCCATTGATTTAAAAGCTTTTTGCAAACAATATCAGCTCGATTATACCCAGACATATCATTCACTTAAAATATTGGAATTGAATGAGAATTTGGTGTTTTCTGAATCCGTTTTTCAACCAACAAAAGTGCTCTTTTTAGTCGATAATGTTCAACTTTACAATTTTCAAATTCAACACGAAAAGTATTATCAATTAACCTCACTTTTAACGCGCTCTTATTCAGGTATTTTTGATACGTTTCAAAATATTCATGAAAATGAAGTAGCCAAGCGCTTGTCAATTTCACTGACAGAATTGGAAGAACATTTAAAAACACTTGAAAAATATGGAATTATCGAAGTTACTTGGAGAAATTCATTGCCAACTGTCACTTTTGTTCAAGAACGTTTACCGGACGATTATTTTTCGTTAAATCCGGCAATTTATTTAGAAAGACGCCAAAATGCGCTTGACAAGTTGGATAAAATCATTGATTTCATTGAGTTGGAACATTGTCGAGCACAACAAGTTATTGCCTATTTTGGTCAGCAATCCGATCCTTGTGGTAAATGTGACGTTTGCTTAAAGCAGAATCAAAAAATTGAGCTAGATGAAACTATCTTATTGGAATATCTGAACGAATGGAAAACGATTTTCGAGTTGTGTGATATCTTACAGGTTGATGAAAATGAGTTAAAGCCAATTCTTCGGAAAATTTACTTGGAGGAAAAAATTACGTTTGATAATGGGAAATTCATTCGAAAATAATTCGCGATTTTTTGAATTTATCCCTGTTTTTCAAAAGCAGCCTTTTCTGTATTTGTTTATTTTTCAAGCACTTGGGGTCATTGTAGGAAATTCGACAATCTCGGATGAATTTCTATATAGTTCTTTTGGTATTTCAATTCTAGCTTTACTCACATATTTAAATTTCAATGGCTCCATCAAAAAATGGAGTTTTCTATTCAGTTTGGCTTCACTATTTTTCTTTTTGGGTTACCTAACCATTTATCTGTTTTGTTCGAATTCATTTCAATTGGACGAATTTGAAAAATCAGCCAATTTTAAAATGAAAGTAATTGAATTTCAACCTAAAAAAGATGGTTGGTCAAAAGGAATTGGGGAAATAACGTTACTTAAAGACAAGAAGAAAAAAAGCGAACGAATCGTTTTTTATTGCCAAGCGAGTTCTGTATTCGATGTGAAAGATTTCTTATTGGTTCAATCAGACTTAATTCCGATTCAAAACAAAGGAAACCCCGGTGAATTTAATATGGAACTCTTTTGGAAAACCAAAGGAATTCGAACGATGTGCTTCATTGACGAAAATAGTTTCAAATTAATTGATCGATTCGAACGAAATTTCTTCCAAGAGTTCATTTATTCGCTTCAAACCTCTTTTAACAAAATGCTTGAAAGTCATTTGGATGGCGAAAATCTTGCCGTGGCCAAAGCAATTATTTTAGGTGATAAGTCGATGCTTGACAGTGAAACAAAAAATTCATTTTCTGCAACTGGTGCAATGCACGTTTTAGCGGTTTCAGGACTGCATATTGGTTTGATTCTTCAAATTCTCATGGAGGTAGCCAAATTCTTTTCACGAATTATTTCAAGAAAAAGAGCCATTTTATCTATTCTTGTTTTACTTTGGATTTACTCCATTCTAACAGGGTTTTCACCGAGTGTCATCCGTTCCATTTTTATGTTTACAATTTTGGTGTTGGCGCAATTTTTCGGAAAAGAGCAAAACAACATAAATAGTTTATTCTTTTCGGCGTTTGTGCTTTTACTTTTCCAACCGATGTTTTTATTCGACATTGGATTTCAACTCTCTTATCTTGCTATGGTTGGAATTTACACCTTATATCGTCCGATTGAAAATTGGTATCAACCGAAAAATAAAATCATCAAATACTTCTGGCAAGGAACAGCGGTCGGTTTCGCTGCACAATGTATGACGGTGCCATTGACACTTTATTATTTCCACCAATTCCCGAATTACTTTGCAATCGCTAATTTAGGTCTGATGGTCGTTTCCGGATTGGTTCTAGGTCTTGGGATTGCCTTGTTTGCCTTACACTTTATTCCATTGATAGGAAAATTGACCGGTTTTCTTTTGATGATTTCAATTGCGGGTATGCTTTGGTTCATTCAATGGGTGGAGCATTTGCCCGGAGCCGTAGCCTATGGATTTAACTTACCTTTCATCTTGGTTCCGATTATTTCTTTTCTAACATACTTTCTTGTAAAAATCACTGCAAATCGATTGATTTGGAAGTTAACTGCTGTTGCTTTTTCGATTTCCCTCATTTCAATCATCTATTTTCGCTGGAATTCGCTGAACGAAAGTCACATTTGTGTTTTGAATCATAATAAACTATCACTCATCGTTAAAAGTAAAAACCAACTAATTTGTCTTTACAATGATGATGCACAAAACCTTGATAAAATAAAATTCACCGCTGAAAGTTACTTGAAATGTTTTCCAGGTGAAATCCGATATTTTTCGATTAAAAACAAAAAATTAAATATGACAATCTCAAATCATAAACTGAAAATAACGAAAGAAAATTCGGATTTCTTGCTAAAGATTAATGATGAAACATATCAATTCGTTCATTCTGAAAAAACATTTATCAGTAGCAAAAAAAATGCTTTTTATATGCCATGGCTTGAAAATTCAAAATCTCTAAATAACGGAGCAATCATTTTACCTTTGAACTCTTGAAAAAATAGTTACTAAATTCAAAATCTTATATTTGTCAAAGATTATGCGTTTTATTTCACCAAAAGACTGTAAAAAAAGGTTAGACAACAATGAGGTCGAAGTAATTGACATTCGTGAACCTTATGAATTCCAAGCTTGTAATGCTGGTTTTAAAAATATTCCGATGGCAGAATTGTCTTTAAAAATTGAGAAACTTTCTGTCGATAAGGATAATATTATCATGTGCAGATCCGGAAAAAGAGCAGAAGCAATCGTTAATTTCTTGGAAACAGAACATAAAATCACAAATCTACTCGTGCTTGAAGGAGGAATTACTGAATGGGCGAATCAAATTGACAACACCTTACAACTAGACTAATGGAATTAATCGAAATTTTCAAACATATTCTGCATTTAGATTTTCAATGGTTTTTTCAAAATTATGGAACTGCGATTTATGTCATTCTGTTCTTGGTGATTTTCATTGAAACTGGATTGGTAGCAATGCCTTTTCTGCCTGGAGATTCCTTGTTGTTTACGGCAGGACTATTTGCTGCATCTGGTGATTTAAATTTATCTGTACTTTTAATTCTTCTTTTTATAGCCGCCGTTCTCGGAGATAATTGCAATTATTGGATTGGAAGAAAAGTTGGCTTACGAGTGTTTACGATAAAATTTAAAGGTCGACAACTCGTCAATGAAAAGTATTTAGTTCAAACAGAAGCTTTTTTTGAGAAAAATGGAGTTAAAGCAATCATAATGGCTCGATTTGTACCTTTTGTTAGAACGTTTGCTCCTTTTGCAGCTGGAATTGGCAAGATGGATTACAGGAAATTTCTACTATTCGACCTACTTGGAGGTTTTCTCTGGATTTTCAGCTTAACGATAGCGGGCTATCTTTTGGGTGAAGTGGAATGGATTCGTGAACACATAGACATTGTTTGTTTAGGGATAATTTTTATTTCGATTCTCCCTATGCTATTTAATTTTATTTCTTCTCGATTGTCCAAGAATGATAAGTTAATTGACGATAAAAATTCGTAATTTTAAGTTAAACTTATTGAATTATGTCAAACACAGCATACATTGTTGCGGGTTTTCGGTCCGCGGTTGGCAAAGCAGGAAAAGGTGGTTTTCGTTTTTATCGCCCTGATGATATTGCGGCAAGAGTCATAGAGCATTTGGTCGCGTCTATTCCTAATTTAGAAAAAGAACGAATTGACGATGTCATTGTTGGCAACGCTACACCAGAGGCCGAGCAAGGTTTAAACATGGGAAGAATGATTTCGCTTATCGGTTTAAAAACTGATAAAGTTCCTGGAATGACTGTAAATCGTTATTGTTCTTCTGGTTTGGAAACCATCGCAATCGCACAAGCAAAAATAGAGGCTGGTATGGCTGATTGTATTATTGCAGGTGGCGCTGAATCGATGTCAATTATGGCAATGGGCGGCTGGCGAATTGTTCCTAATCCAAAAGTTGGTAAAGAAAATCCAACTTATTATTGGGGAATGGGTTTGACAGCGGAAGCGGTTGCAAATCAATACAACGTTTCTCGAGAAGAACAAGACGCTTTTGCTATGAATTCCCACAACAAAGCGCTGGCAGCAATTCAAGCAGATAGATTTAAGGACGATATTGTTCCGATTGAAGTTGAACACATTTTTTTGGATGAAAATGAAAAGAGACAAGTAAAATCATACATTGTCGACACGGATGAAGGTCCAAGAGCGAGCACTATTGAAGCGTTGAGTAACTTGAAACCTGTTTTTGCGAACAATGGATCAGTAACTGCGGGTAATTCATCCCAAACTTCAGATGGAGCGGCATTTGTTCTTGTAATGTCTGAGAAAATGATCAAAGAATTGGGTATTGAACCAATCGCACGACTTAAATCATACAGTGTTGTGGGCGTTGAACCTCGAATTATGGGTATTGGGCCGGTTGATGCGATTCCAAAAGCACTAAAGCAGGCTGGACTTTCAATGAATGACATTAATCTTTTCGAGTTGAACGAAGCATTTGCTTCCCAATCACTAGCCGTAATTCGTGAAACAGGATTAAATCCAGAAATTGTAAATGTCAACGGAGGAGCAATCGCACTTGGTCATCCACTTGGATGCACGGGAGCGAAGTTAACTGTTCAAATTCTAAATGAACTGAAAAAAAGAAACCAAAAATACGGGGTTGTAACCATGTGCGTTGGAACAGGTCAAGGCGCTGCGGGCGTTTTGGAAAGGTTTTAAGTTTTGTTGAAAATAAAAAAACGGTCGGAAAATTTCCGACCGTTTTTTTATTTTTTGTTGATTTCAGTGGATCCCTAGACCTACTATTCTTGAATAATGGCTAATTCATTATCAACTTCAGTAACACCAGGTGCATTCCAAGCTAGTCGGGCTGCCTCCTCCTTTTGGTATAGAGATTCAACGGCTCCGCGCAACGTTACTTTGTTACCTTTAACTTTTACTTGGATGTTTCGGTCATCAACCAACCAGCTTCTCGATAATGCATTTTCAATTGCCGTTTGTTCTACTTGATCAGTCGTTGTTGACTTTACCTTGATGTTGTTGGACACACCTTTTACTCCAATCAAGTTAGCCACACAATTTTTAGCGGCTTCACGCTGGTAGTTCCATTCCACATTGCCTTCAAGTGTGATCCATCCATCTTCAACTTTGACTTGCACATTCTCATTCGGAACAGACCAATTCCACTTTAAAGCTGACAATACTTCATTTGCAATTTCTTCGTCATTTTTCACCATTGAATTCGGAAATTTAACGTCGATATCCTCAATTATTGCTTTCACTCCTACAACACTTTTAGCTGCGTTTTCCGCCTCCAACTTTTTTGTAAAGCTGTTTACTGTTCCAGATAAAGTGATAATACCATTTTTTGCTGTTACACCAATTTCAGCAGCTTTCAAGAGTGGTTGCCATTTGATAGCATCTTGAACATCACTCTGTAAATCTTCATTTGATTTCATATACATTTTGTTTTTAAGGTTAATAATTTCGTTTCAAAATTGATCATTCAACAAATTAATTGTGTTACAAATTACAATTCTTCGTTTGTGAATTTCACACAAAACTATCTTTGAATAATCAATCGTTTAATTTGATTTTTTCCATTAACTTGAACATTTAAAAGGTATGTTCCATTTGGTAAATCTTCGGTTAAAAGTTTAAAATTGGCTAGATTGATGTTTCGAGCATAGATTTCTTTGCCCATAAGATCAAATAATGCTATTCGCTCAATTGCTTTTCCTCCTGCTGAAATTAATGTAAACTCAGCTGTTGGATTCGGATAAATGTTTAAGTCAAATTTTTCTATTTCACTTATTCCAGAAGCTTTATCTACTGTAAATGTTGTGGCTAAAGCACAGCCCTTTGCATCAGTGATGGTAATCGTATAATCACCTGGATTTAAGCTATCTAAATCTTGAACTTCTAATCCATTAGACCAACTGTAAAAGTAAGGCGGTGTTCCACCCGTCACAGTGATATCAATTGAACCATCCTCTGTTAAATCCCCCGTAGCTGGATCTAAAACAGCATTTACAACAAGTGGTGCAGCGGGTTGGATAATCGTAAATGTCATTGTCCCCATACAACCATTATAATCGGTAACTTCAACAGTATATGCTCCTGCTATCAATTCATCAATCGATGGACCTGATTCTCCGTTTGACCAATCATATTGAAAAGGTGCAACTCCTCCAGTTACACTCAATGAAATCATCCCATTATTTCCACCTGCACATGAAACATCATTCTTGGTGGCATTTAGCGTTAATAAAGCTGGCTCATCAACATATTTCACAAATGTTACAATACATCCATTCGCATCTTTTACCCGAACATTGTAAGAAGTCCCTCCTGCTAAATTTTGAAAATGACCTTGACTAACAAATGATCCATTGTTCAAACTATACGTATATGGCTCCAAACCACCTGTTCCAACAACATGAATTTGACCATTATTTGCTCCGTGACAAGAAACATCCAATATTCCGAAAATGGCAAATATTTGTGTTGGTTCAATAATGGCAAATGCCTTTGATGAAATACAATTTGCAGCATCTTTTATCGTAACAGAATATTGACCTGCGGGTAAATTATTAAATGTCGATGAAGACTGATAGGTAAATCCTGAATTTAAACTATATGCAAAAAATCCAGCGCCTCCCGATGCTGAAACAACAACTGAACCTGAATTTGCACCATGGCAAGAAACATTTGTAACAGTTGTATTTATTAAAAACGCATTTGGTTGAGTTATCACCTTTGAAAGTGATGTGATACATCCGTTTGCATCTTTAACTTGAACATCGTAAGTGCCAGCCATTAACCCTGTGAATGTATTTGAAGTTTGAAATGTTACTCCGTCTTTACTGTATAGAATCGTCCCTGTTCCACCCGAAACACTTGAAATGGTAATCGTACCATCACTACCACCATGACAAGAAACATTTTGTGAAGTTGATGAAACAATCGCAGGTCCACCTGCGGAAACAATTACACCAGAAACTGTATTTTTACATCCGTTTCCATCTTTAATCACTACGAATTTTGTTCCTGCTGATAACCCAGAGAAAACTCCTGAGGAAGCAAAGTTTACTCCATCCATACTATAAGTATATCCGCTTCCAGAACCTCCTGAAGCAACAGCCATAATTGAACCATTTGAACTTGAACAAGTTGCATTAGTCGTGTTGACAACAGCTGTAATTTGTGTTGGTTGTCCAACTTGAACAGTATCTCTGGTAATGCAATTATTTAAATCCATAGTCGAAACAATGTATTCTCCGAAAGGAAGATTTTGAAAATTATTTTGCGACTGAAAGTTAGTCCCATCAATACTATAAGAATATGCTTGAACCCCTCCTACAGTTGTAGCGGTTACTGAACCATTAGACGAACCGAAACAAGTGGCATTTACAACAGCAATCGTAGAATTCAAGCTAGTTGGTTGAGAAATCACAACGGAAATGGTTTTCACACAACTTGTCACATCTCTAACATAAACCGTATAAGTCCCTGCGGTTAGATTTTGAAATATTGGGGAGGATTGATAATTTATGCCGTTTAAACTGTAACTATGAATGCCTGTCCCACCTGTTGAACTCACTTGTAATTTTCCGTCATTCTCTGAAAAACAACTGGCAGGAAAACTGATTGCAGTTGCCATTAATTCTGGACCTTGAGCAAGAATAACTTGAGAATAACTTCTACATCCCGCATTATCTTTTACAACGCAAATGTATGTTCCTGCAGATAATCCTGTATAGTTGCCACTTGATTGAAAAGTAGTTCCGTTGTTTATACTGTATTGCAAAGTACCGACTCCGCCTGATGCTGCTAACGTAATAGTTCCATCACTACCGTTAAAACAACTAACACTTGTTGAGTTTAAAACACTTATCATTGGGCCAGATTGAGTATTAATCATAACGTTTGTCGTATTTGTACATCCGTTCGCATCTTTAACTGTGAGTGCATAACTTCCTGCAGCTAAGCCGGTAAAAGTTCCGCTACTCATAAAAGAACCATTATTTAATTTGTATTGTAACGGTGAAACACCTCCTGAAGCGTTGCATGTAAATGCGCCATTTGATTGACCACAGCTCGCATTCGTAGTTTGAATCGTGTTAAAAGAAATTCCAGTCGGCTGGGTGATCGTGAAAGTGCTCGAGGCAGAACAATTTTTGGAATCCAAGACATTGAGCGTGTAATTTCCTGCGGGAAGATTATTAAACGATGTAGATGATTGCCAAGCTCCTCCATTTAAATTGTAAAAATATGGTCCAGAACCAAATTGAGCTTGTGCAACAACGCTTCCGTTTGAGGTATTAAAACAATTTACATTTACAAGTCCTGTAGTTGAAGCTTGTAAGCCAACAGAAATAATCTTTGTTGTTGATTTGGAACAAACTCCTTCCCAACCTTCAATTTTTGTTGTAAGCGTAACCGTGTATGCACCACCCGCTGTATAGACATGGGTTGGATTCTCCAAATGTGAAACAGCCGTTCCGTCTCCAAAATCCCATGTATATAGAAAATTTGCTCCAGTGTAATTTGAGCGCACAATTTTATTAAACATACTGTCTTTTGTGAATTGCGACGAATTTTGAAAACTGATAGATGTATTCGCTGAATAACAATTTGAATTTGTTGAAAATGACGGGTTATTGGTATGAGTCATATTTGGAACGATATAAAAATCTCCATCTTTGCCAAAGCTCATCATAGCACTTGCCCAATTTCCTCCAGTGGATGTTCCTGCTAATGAAGCTAAATCTTGTCCGAGACCTTCGCTATTACCAGTATATTTCAGATCAAAAGAATTTCCGAAAGGGTAAGCATTAAGAACTGAAACAGCTAGGGCAAAATTTGCGTTTACATTAGCCCCACCGGGAAATGTAACATCCATATATCCATTCATGTTATCTGGATAAGTCCACCAAGTATGATTTACACTTGTAACGATTGAAGTTGGTCTACCACCATTATCCACATTGAAAATTGTAATCTTCAATCGAACGCCCGAATAAGGTCCAAATCCGAGGTGATTACCATAAATCCGAGCGCCATAAATTTTACCTGGACCTTGGTATTTGTAGGTTTGAGCTGCATGTTCTTCAAAACCTATTTTTAATTGAACGGAACCTGTGGAACTTACGTTTTTACTTTCCACAAATCCATTGAGATCATTTAGACAAGTCGTCTGCGAATGTCCAAATGAAAACCACAAACTTAAACTCGTGGCAATGAGTGTAATTCTCTTTTTCATTTGTAAGGATTTAGTTAATAATTTATCCCTACAAATTTCAAGTCATTCAATGATGACAGCGTTACAACTTTAGCGAAGAGAATTACATAATTAAAATACGAAGCAATTTGAAAATTTAGGATGTCGCTAAATCAGAAATATTATTTTACGGATCGTAGTAATTACAGGAAATGTAATTCGAATATCTTTTCGAAAATTCCTAGTTTTTAAGAATTGAAGAATAAATGAACAAAATCAATTAATCAATTTCGTATTTCAAACGCATAGTTATGTTTGCTGTTTTGCGTTTTGATGTGGTATTAAAACTTCCACCCCAACTGTAATCCTCAGAGGAATTTTCAGCAGTTATCTGAAAAACTCCCATATCAGCACTTTTCAAATCCCCCAAAGAACCTCCTCCGTTTTCTGCAATCTTTTCAGCACGATCGTAAGCGTCTTTCGTAGCTTGTTCAATCATTTTCAATTTTAATTCTGCCAACTTCGTGTAGTAATATTCTGGTGCAAAAGAATTCAACTCTATACCAGCATCTATCAATTGAGATACCTCTCGTGATGTTTTTTCAACAAGATCGACATTTTTCGATTGAACTTTTATACTTTGTGTCAAGTTGTAACCTGAAAAATAACTGCTTCGCACATTTCCATTTTCGTCATATTCTGTTGAATATTCTTTCTGTATATCTGCTGCTTCAAAAACAACTTCCTCATTGGCAATTCCTTGAGATTTCAAATAGGCCTTAACACGCTTTACATCTGCATTTAAATCAGAATAAGCTTGTTTCAAATCCATATTTTTCTTAGAAAAGCTCGCGCGCCATACAATAAGATCGGAATCAAAAGATTGCTCACCTAAACCTGTAACACTTATTTCAGGGTCAGCTTTTCCTTTTGATAAATATGCATTACCTAGAATATATCCAGTAATTATAACAGAAATTGCAATTAAAATTGTTGCTGCGTTCGCTTTGAAGAAATTCATAATACTATTTTGCACGAAAGTAAATATAAGTTTTGATAATTACACAATTATCTAAAAATGAACACTTTTCAAGCAAGAAATGAAGCTTTTATTTCCCTTTCGTTGAACACTGAAATTGAGAGGTTTTGACAGAAGTTTTAGAAATTGCTGAAAATCCGCCAATAACATCTGTAATTTCTCCGATTCCATGCATTTTAAGAACAGACGCTGCAATCATACTTCTATATCCTCCTGCGCAGTGGAGAATGAATGGTTTATCTGTTGGAAACTTACTCAAGTTTTCGTTTATGTAATCTAAAGGTATGTTTTCCGCATCTACAACATGTTCAGATTCAAACTCTCCTTGTTTTCTCACATCGATTACTAGAGGATGACTTTCCATTGTCATTGCAAAACTTTCCGCATCAATTCGGTTAATTTTATCGAATGAATTTCCGGAAGATAACCAAGTCTGAAATCCTCCTTTTAAATATCCGAGTACGTGGTCATATCCTACGCGGGCCAAGCGTTTCAGCGTTTCTTCTTCCTTTCCTTCTTCCGTAACCAAAACGATTTTTTGGTTCACGTTTGGAATCATCGCACCAACCCAAGGAGCAAATTGCCCTTCCAATCCAACAAATAGACTTCCTTTAACAAATCCTTTAGCAAACTCTGAAGCATTTCTCGTATCTAAAATCAAAACATCTTTATTTTCAACAATAAACTGAAACGCATCCAAATCTAGTGGTGTCAAACCTCGCTTCATTACCGCTGAAATACTTTCATAACCGGTTTTATTCATTGCGACATTCATTCCAAAATAACCAGGAGGAGGAAGTAATCCCTCAGTAACCTCTTTAATAAACTCGGTTTCGGTCATATCTGCTCGCAGCGCATAATTATTTTGTTTTTGCTCGCCGATCGTGCTAACGGTCTCCTTCGAAAGATTTTTTCCACAAGCACTTCCTGCACCATGAGCGGGATAAACAATTACATCGTCAGGAAGCGTCATTACTTTGTCACGCAAAGAATGAAATAGCATGCCTGCTAGTTGCTCCATAGTCATTGAAGCGGCTTTTTGAGCTAAATCTGGGCGACCTACATCTCCAATAAATAAAGTATCACCAGAAAATAACGCATATTCTTTTCCATTTTCATCATGGAGAAGATAACAAGTCGATTCCATCGTGTGACCGGGAGTGTGCAACACTTTAAAGGAAACATTTCCAAAATTCAACACTTCACCATCTGCAGCTGAGTAAAAATCGAAAATAGGATTGGCGTTCGGTCCGTATACTATTTTCGCTCCAGTTGCCTTTGCTAAATCCAAATGTCCACTGACAAAATCTGCATGAAAATGAGTTTCTAAAATATATTTTATAACTACGCCATCCCGTTTAGCTCTTTCCAAATATGGATCAACTTCACGCAATGGATCGATGATTATTGCTTCTTCATTTGAAACAATGTAATAAGAACCTTGTGATAAACATCCTGTATAAATTTGCTCTACTTTCATCATGATTGTGTTTGTTTCAAAATTAATAAATCAAACTTGAAATTATAATGTAAAGCCCTAAAAGCATTACAAACAAGCCAAATATTCTTTTTAATTTTTGACCGTCAATGTACTTACTCAGATACGTGCCAATTAAGATACCTAATACTGTAAATACAGAAAATGAAATTAGAAAAATCCAATCAATGTTTAGGTTGTGATGGAAATTACTTACAAAACCAACAATCGAATTCATTGAAATTATCATCAAAGAAGTTCCCACTGCCTTACTCATTGGAAGGCGCCCAATTAAAAACAAAATTGGAATGATCAGAAATCCACCTCCAGCTCCAACTAAACCTGTAATCACTCCAACTAGTAAACCTGAAAAAATAAAAACTAAGCGCTTATTGGATTCAAGCCATTTTAGATTATTATCCACTAAATAGTTCGTTTTTCGAATCATTGTTACTGATGCCATCAACATCAAAATGGCGAAAAGCAACAACAAATAAATGTCCTTAGTCATTTGGAAATTACCCAATTGAAACAGTACATCTGGTAAAGAAGGTACGATCAATACACGAGTCAAATAAACAGCTAAAATTGAAGTAAAACCAAACGAAAAAGCAATTCGTAAATCAATATTTTTTTTATTGAATGCTTGAATCGTTCCAAAAATCGCAGTTGTTCCAACAATAAACAATGAGTAAACAAATGCCATTTCCGGTTTGATTTTGAAAACTGAAACCAAAATTGGAACTGTTAAGATCGATCCACCGCTTCCGACTAATCCAAGAGTTACTCCGACAAAAATTGCGAGAAAGAAACCAAGGTAAATCGTCATTATCTAATCAAATTTTTGACAAAGATTCAGTTTTAATATTTATTCAGGTGTAACATATGTTACTCCTTAAAGCTCGCCTTGTTCATATACCTTTCGCCCCTTAATGAATGTCTTCCAAGCAAAATTTTCTATGAACAAATCACTCGCAACCACAGGTTTGTCGAAAATTGCGATCGTTGCTTCCTTTCCTTTTTCTAAACTTCCTCTTTGTGTCTCATTAAACTCCGCAAAGGCTGCCCAAATTGTCATCCCTTTCAAAACTTCATCCAAGGAAAGTGCCTCTTGCATAAAAAAACCGTTCTTTGGCAGATTTTGCTTGTTTTTACGCTTAACAGCCGCATGGATTGTTAAAAATGGGTTTGTTGATTCAACAGGAAAATCTGTACCAATTGCGAGCATTCCAAACTTATTCAACAAGGACTTGTATGCATAAGCACCTGATAATCGTTTTGGGCCTATTCGATTCTCTATCCATCGGTAATCCGAAACAGCATGTGTTGGCTGAACCGATGGAAAAACGGCGTAATCAGCGAATTTTTGAAAATCCTTTGGATTAACAACTTGCGCATGTTCAACTCTAAATCGATGATCTTTTTTCACTTGATAAGTATGTTTACATACATCCAAGATTATAGAAATAGCCGAATCTCCAATACCGTGGGTATTCATTTGATAGCCATTTTTCAAACAAAAATCCGCGATGCTCATTATTTCGTTAATTGGAGTCAATAATAAACCATTTGTATGTTCATCGTCAGCATACTTTTCTTTTAATAAAGCTCCTCGCGAACCCAATGCGCCGTCCGCATAAACTTTAAAACTGCGAATACGGAGATTTTGAAAATTGTATGGGCCATTTTTACGCGCAAATTCTTTATTTTTTTCGGTTGGAAGCAACATGGCGTAAACATTTATTTTAAGTTTATTTTGCCCTATTAAATTCTTTAAAATTGAAATTTGCTCGAATTCAATACCTGCCTCATGCACCCCGGTAACTCCATATTGAAAAAGTTCCTGTTGTACCTCAAGAATTTTTTCATTCCATTCACTTTTGGAAAATTTGGGTAGAAATTCTTCGACTAACTTCATCGCATTATCTAAAAGAATTCCACTTGGTTTACCATTTATTAATTGAACTTCTCCCCCATTTATTTTGCTTCGCGCAGAAAGACTTGCCTTTTTTATTAAAAATTCGTTTATCAGTGCCGCATGGCCGTCAATTCGATATAGGCAAACAGGAATATTTTTGAATTTTTCGCTTAAAGCCTTATAATTTGGCATTTCCTTATTTGAAAATAATGTTTGATCCCATCCACGACCAACAATAAACTTTTTACCAGTCAAACTCAAATATTTTTCACAACGATAGATTACTTCGTTCATCGATTTACAGCCTACCAAATCAACGCTCATTTTTTGATTTGCATATGCAAAAATATGACCATGTGCATCTGTAAATCCAGGATAAACGTCTTTCCCCAAGGCATCAATTGTTTCATCCGATCGGTACTTGTTTAAAATCTGTCTTTCAGGACCAACCTCAATAATTTTTCCGTCGCGAATGGCAATGGCCTCTTCGACTGACATATTTTCATCCATCACATGAATTTGGGCATTGTGAATTATTAAATCCACCCGTTGGCCCTTCATGCATGAATTCAAAAACAGAACGACAATTAGTAAAATATATAAAGACTTTTTCATAAGCTAAAATGGGTAACCAATTCCAAAATTCAAGAAATTAATCGGAAAAGGTCGTGGCATAATTTTTCTGACTTCTTCATTTGTCTTATTAAAAAACAACTCGCCTTCTCCATAGTATGTTGCTCTCGTTCTCATTTCTTGAAAGACCCAGCGAGCTCCATTTGCATAAGCAGGATTGTATATCGGACAGCCTACATCAAGACGTAAAACAAAGAAATCCAGATCTAATCGCAAACCAACACCCGCAGAAACGGCAAATTGGGGCAAGAATGATTTGAGTTCAAACTTACTATTTTGTCTACTCTGATCTTCTTTGTAAGTCCAAATATTCCCGAAATCAGTAAAAACAGCACCTTTAAACATTCCACCCATGGAAAAACGGTATTCGACGGATCCCCCAAGTCTAATGTCAGCAATTTGAGTTCCTAATCGATTGGTATCTAGATGATATTTGTATCCTCCAGGACCCAATGCCCTTGCCGTCCAACCTCTATTATCATTTGAACCACCTGCAAAGAATGAATAATCATAAGGCAAGGTTGTTTTTGTGTTACGATATGGAATACCTCCTCCGCCAGATAACCTCATGTGAAGAGAGGTTTTTTGTTTTAGTTTTTTAGTTAAAATGTATTGATTATCAATTCTAACAAACTGAGAATAAATCAAATTCTGAAATTTGTATTGGTCATCGATTACCTCTTGATTTCCACGAAAAGCATAAAGCAAGTTCCCAGCCGCATCAAGTGTTGTGGAAAAATAAATAATTGAGTTCAAAAAACGTTTTTTACCTTCTTTAAAATCTTTATCCTTGTTGTTGAATTCCCATGAAAATTTAAAATCCTGCCAAACGAATTGATCACTATATGAACTGGTCAAAAAAGCATCGTTTATTGTATTCAATTGTTGTTCGAATTGCGGACTTGGATCTATCTGTACAAATTTTATAACGGAAGCTCCAGGAAAACCCATTCTGAAAACTTGAGTTTTTCCAACAAAAAACTTCCACATATAATTCAATTGAAAAACTCTTCTGTCGAAAATGTCACGCTTTTCAAAATTCAGGGCGGTCAAAATTTCTGTACGCGGCTTTTGTCTTTTTGACTTTAGAAGCGTTGGAGGAGTAGGAAACAATCCCGGTAAATCAAATTTCACACTTGGTCCAATTTCAAAGGTGTTGAAAAAATTACCTTTACGAGAGTCATCCAATACTTGAGTTTGAGTTTCAAATCCACCACCGAAGGAAAGCGTAACTTTTTCAGTTCCTCGGAATAAATTCTTATTTGTGTAATTGACTGATGCATTCGCCCCCATCAAACCCGAAGTTGTAGTAAATTTAGGTTCAAACCCAAAAGACTGTTTTTCAGCTGGTTCGAGGTAATAATGGACATCCAATTTATTTGTTCCTGGAATTTCAACAAGAATCGGTTTTATAGAACTAAAAACCCCGAGCTGTACTAAACTTCTATAACTCCGGTCTAAGTAATATTCTTTGTATTTATTAGTATGCTCCAAATAATTTTGAAGCTCCAATATTTCTGGTTTTATCCATGGCTTATCTCCATTGTATTTAACGTAGACCATTCTAAACGGATCCGGAGTACCCTTTGGTAATTTTAATTTTTCTAACTTCTTTTTTGAATAGTTTATTTTATCGTAGAAAAATGAATTTAATGTATTCACGAACTGTGGGGCTAAAGAATCTGTTAATTCTCTTCCTTTGGAAATCATCAAACTTGAATAACTACCCTCAATATTCAAGGTATCAGATAAATGAAAAAAAACATTTTTAATCTCTGTAGAATAGAAAGGAACTTTTTTCAGTGAATCTTTGTTATTTTGACCAGGTACTAGTCGATCTAGAAATTCAAGTACAAGATTCACCTTCATTGTCTTTTTCATAGTATCGGCCATAAAATGTATGTTTGAGGGATAAAACATATACACAGTCTCATCTCGCGCAAACTTGGAAAAATCTTCACGAAAAAATTCCAAATAGTCTAAATCAAACGGTTTGTTTTTCAACGGATGTTCGCCCTCATTTGTTATATGTTTACGTTCATATTTCTCGTAAAGTCCTTTAATCAATTGACTACCAGACAACTTGATCGAATCTATTACATACAAGGGACCTGAATTTATAATGTATGAAACTGCTGCTTTTTTACCTTTTTCTATGTAATTTACTTTCCCTTTTACATCATGGTAATAATATCCCTTCTTTTTTAAAAACAAACCAATTTGTTCAATGCTTTTATCAAACAATAAGGAATCAAAAACAATTGGCTTTTGTCCGAATTTGTATTTTAATTTTTCTCGAAAAAGAACTTTTGAAAAAACCGTATCCGTTAAATCTTTCTCCTCATACTCGGTCTCTCCTCTCCTAACCGCTTTTCTTATTCGTTTTTGATTGATTTTATTGACTTTTTCACGCCTTTTTTTCAATTTATAATCAAATGCATTCTTTTTCTTAAGTCGTTTCTCAACTATTTTAACTGAATCTACGGAATTAAAAATGAATAATTTAATTGGGAGTCCAAATGTTTTCTGATTCGGTTTTTGGCGAACGATAGTCGATACTTGATCTTTAGAAATTGTACTTTTATTTATGACAATTTCATTCGACTTCAACAAATACATCCCATTCGGCACATAGCGATTAATTCGACAGGAGGAAACAACAAAAAGTAAAGTTGCTGTAATTATTATTATTTTCGCCCTGTTCACAATTTCAAATATTGACAAAAATAAGAATATCAATTGGAAAAAATTTCGTTGCAAAAGATAAAGTGGTTACGTAGTCTGAGAAATAAAAAAATCAGGGATGACATATCTGTTTTTGTTGTGGAAGGTGAGAAAATTGTAAAAGAACTTGTGGAACAATTCCCTGAAAAGATAATATTTCTTCTTGCTAGTCAAGAATTGTTCATTGATTTAGGGCTAAATCGCTTCGAGAATGCTTTTATTGGATCAATTTCAGAATTTGAAAAAGTAACGAGTTTAAATTCAGCACCAAAAATAATTGCTGTTGCATCAAAATTAGATGAAAAAGTAATTATACCTGACAAACGAATACTCGTTCTAGATGGCATTCAAGATCCAGGCAACTTAGGTACAATTATACGTACTACGGATTGGTTTGGATTTGATCAATTAGTCTGCTCTGAAAACACAGTTGA
Organism: uncultured Lishizhenia sp.; assembly: GCA_964534395.1. Classification (GTDB taxonomy): domain Bacteria; phylum Bacteroidota; class Bacteroidia; order Flavobacteriales_D; family Crocinitomicaceae; genus UBA952. Next base: position 45,836 of record CAZHOW010000002.1, on the reverse strand, counting down.
TTTATACAATCAAAAAGTGATTCAATCATCGATGGGAAGTATTTTTCGCGTTAATGTAGTATATCGAAACCTACCTGAATTTCTAGGAGAATTAAATGTCCCTATACATGGAGCACTGCTTCAAGGAAAAGATTTGAATTCCGTTTCTTCATCAGATATGAAGGCTTTGGTTTTAGGAAGTGAAGGAATGGGTATTTCAAAAGAAGTTTTGCCATTTATAACAAATCCAATTTCAATTAGAGGTTCAGGAAGCGCTGAATCGTTAAACGTTGGAATCGCTGCGGGCATCTTTTTGAATCATTGGTCTATATAATTTCTGTTAATCTGAGTTTAATTCAAATAAAGGCAGTAATTTTGCAAATTACCATTTGATAATGATTGAACTCGAATTATACCAAGCTAAAAAGCTTTATCCATTTCAAGAGACGACTGTAAAACAAGTTTTAGACGAGATTCGAAAAAGCGGAACAGACTTTAATTTACTTTATCAACTTCCAACGGGAGGTGGAAAAACGGTCATTTTTTCCGAAATTGCTCGTCAATACATTCAAGAATGGAATAAAAAAGTAATGATACTTACCCACCGAATCGAATTATCGGTTCAAACTTCACAGCAACTTGAAGCAATTGGAGTTCAAAGTAAAGTAATTAGCTCAGAGGTAAAGCATTCAAACGATCAACATGATTACCAATGCTTCATCGCAATGGTCGAGACGCTAAATAACCGTTTAATTGATAATGAAAATTTCATTGAAAACGTTGGTCTTGTAATCGTTGATGAGGCCCACTACAATAGCTTTCGAAAGATTTTTCAATATTATGAAAACTGCAATATTCTGGGGGTTACAGCAACACCATTGAGTAGCAATAAAGCTTTGCCACTGAAAGACCATTACAACAAACTAATAGTCGGTGAATCCATATCAAACTTAATTGATAACGGATATTTGGCGAATGCTGAAACGTTTTCTTATGATGTAAATTTACATGGATTAAAGATTGGTTCTAATGGTGATTTTACGATCAGCAGTTCAGACATTCTTTACAGTAATTATTTTATGCAAGAAAAACTAATCTTTGCATATGAAGAAGTTGCAATCGGAACTAAAACCTTGATTTTCAATGCCGGAATTGAAACATCGCGTCGTGTTGAAGAAATTTTCAAGAAATTAAAATACAATATTCGACACCTCGACTCGACTTTTAGCGACAAAGACAGAAAGGACGTATTAAAGTGGTTTAAAGAAACTCCAGACGCCATTCTAACATCTGTTGGAATTTTAACTACTGGATTCGATGAACCGACTGTTCAAACCATAATCATAAACCGAGCGACAAGGTCATTGACTCTCTATCATCAAATGATAGGAAGAGGTTCTCGAAAATTGGAAAATAAATCTGACTTTAAAATCATCGACTTAGGAAACAATGTGCGTCGATTTGGTCTTTGGCAGGATTATATTAACTGGCAAGATGCTTTTAAATTTCCTGATCGTTTCCTCGAGTCAAGAATCTCAGAAATGGAGGATATGGAATTTGAAGTAGAATTCGAGTTTCCAAAAGGATTTGACAAAGTAGTAAACACTGAGATTCTGGACCGTTTTAGCATCAAAGAAACCTATTTTAATTGCATTGATCAAGGATTTAAAGGTAAAAAATGTATTGATATGTCACTTGAAAATCACTTTGAGTCGATTGAAGCTTCAGCAGAGAATTTAGATCATGCTTTGGCGCTTCAAAACGTATTACAAGATCACATTGAACATCGAATCAAGCAATATACAAAGTGTATTTCGAAATGCACTGACAATTATTTGAAATACTTACTGGAAACCTACAATCGTCAGCTTGCTCAAAAAATCAGATTGAACATTGAGGAATGAGTTTAATTTGATAACTTAGGTGTAAATTTTAACAAGCGATGCGATACATTCTTGCCATTCTTTGCCTTCAATCTTTGTTATTTATTTCTGCTCAAGAAAATAAAATAAAAGCCTATTTGGATACCAAAGAATTCTACGCCCCTAATGTGGGGAATTATTTGGAAATCTACCTCCAATTCGTTGGACCATCAGTTAAGTATGCTTCAAGTAATGATGGTTTGCAAGCGCGTGTTAGCCTTTCTTTCGAAGTTTTGAAAAATGACTCTGTCATCAAAGCTGATGCTTACATTTTAGAATCACCAATCATAAAAGATAGTATCATTAACGACTTTTACGAAGTAAAACGCTTCGTACTTGAACCTGGTGATTATGATCTTCGAATAGAGTTAACTGATTTAAATAATACGAAATCGAAAACTGGTGGTAAACAACGAATTAAAATAGAGGATTTCACAACCCAACCATCCGTTTCAGACATTGAGGTTGCAGAGTATGCTTACGAGTCAGATCTTGAAAACAATTTTGTAAAATCTGGATATCATATCATTCCTTTAATTGCAAATTTCTACCCATCAGATTTGACAAAAATCCCTTCCTATTTTGAAATTTATAATTCAGATAAAATTGGTGATTCTATTGTTGGAATTATTCAAAAAATAATAAATGATGAGACGGATATAGAATTAGAGGACTTTGCAACATTCACAAGAGCAAAACCGGCTCCAGTCATTCCTTTTTTCAAAAAAACGGACATTTCAAAATTACCAACCGGAAACTATCGAATTGAGGTAATTTTGACTGACAGAAAATTGAATCCAATTGCAAAAAATTCATATTCATTCCAGCGCAGCAATGATTTGGAAATTGAATTTAATCCGGAAACTATAGTTTTTGATCCTGCTTTTCAGAATACCATTACGGAAGACAGTGTTTTCTATTACCTCGAAAGTTTGATACCGATAGCCAAGCCTGCCGAAATTAAGAATATCATTTCCACATTCAAAACGAAAGACAAACAAAAATCACGAAAGCACATTCAAGCTTTTTGGATTCAAACTTCAGGAAAAGATAGTTATAATGCTTGGATTAAATATAAGATTCAGGTTCAACAAGCTGAACGAATGTTTCACACCAATTATCAACAGGGATTTGAAACAGATCGCGGTCGCGTTTATCTCAAATATGGCGCACCCAATAACATAATTTCTAAAGAAACCTCACCGTCTGAATACCCTTATGAAATTTGGACTTATAATAAGATTGGAAAGTTCAGTAATCGTCGTTTTATTTTCTATAATCCTGATTTAGTAAATAATGCATATCGTTTATTGCATTCGGACATGCTCGGTGAATTAAAAAATCCAGCGTGGCAGCAAACACTAAATAAGCGAAATACGGTAAATGGAGATGTAGATAATCCGAATCGATTCAATGAAGACCATTGGGGAGGAAATAGCAACGATTATTTTCGTCAATATTAATGATGGGAAAAAAGTTAGCGGTTGTAATTCTTAATTTCAACGGAAAAAGTCATTTGGAAACCTATCTTCCAAGTGTCATCCAATTCTCAAATCCCCATAGCATCTTTGTTGCTGATAATTGCAGTACAGATGATTCGGTTTCTTTTCTTCAAAGCAATTTTCCAACCGTAGAGATTATTAAAAACGGAGAAAACGGAGGATTCGCAAAAGGATATAATGACTCACTCAAACAAATTGAAGGAAGATTTGACTTTTATCTCTTACTCAATTCTGATGTGGAGGTTTCTGAAAACTGGATTGCGCCCTTGCTGGAAACATTAAACGATGAAAAAATTGCAGGCTGCCAACCAAAAATTCTTTCCTTTACAGACAAAACGAAATTTGAGCATGCTGGAGCTGCTGGAGGTTTTATAGATGCCGATTATTTTCCATTCTGCAGAGGAAGAATTTTTGAAGAAACAGAAACGGATTCAGGTCAATATGACTTTCCAATTGAAATAACTTGGACAAGTGGCGCTGCAATGCTCATTCGATCTGATTTATTTCACAATGTTGGAGGTTTCGATGAACATTTCTTCGCACACATGGAAGAAATTGACCTATGCTTGAGATTGGCAAAAAAAGGGTATAAATTTTCATGTAATCCAGCAAGTTCAGTTTACCATTTAGGAGGTGGGACACTACCATACAAATCGGCAAGTAAAGTCTATTTGAATTTCCGTAATAATTTATTTATGCTCGTAAAAAATCATCCAGGCTTTTTATTTACAAAACTCTTCAAGCGCATGACACTCGATGGAATTGCAGCGTTTAAATTCTTGGCTGAAGGTAAATTATCATTCTTTTGGAAAATCTTTCTATCCCACATGCAATTATACATTCATTTACCAAGGCTTTTAAAACAACGGGCATCATTAAAGACCGACAAACATGATTTTAAATTTTATCATGGAAGTATTTTATGGAGTTTCTTTGTCCAAAAAAATAAACGTTTTTCAAAGTTAAATTCAAGGAAATTTGAATTGTAAATAGCATTTACCATGAACAAGATATTATTTGTTTTCGCTTTATTAATAGTATTTTCGACCTTTAGTCAAAACGAAACCAACTATTGTCAATACGTTAATCCATTTATTGGAACGGGAGGTCATGGACATACCTATCCTGGAGCGTCTGCCCCATTTGGCATGATTCAGATTTCACCCGATACTCGAAAAGACGATTGGGATGGTTGTTCTGGATATCACTATTCTGACTCAATTATTTATGGCTTCAGTCAAACGCATTTAAGTGGAACTGGAGTTCCTGATTATTGTGATCTATTGATTGTGCCACAATCGGAAAAGGCGAAAATAGTTTCCAAACTCGAAAATAAAGTCAAAGGTTATGGATCGCGGTATTCTCATTCCGATGAAAAAGCAAGTCCCGGTTATTACGAGGTTTATTTGAAAGACGAAAATGTAAAAGTCCGTTTGACTTCCGGTAAAAGATGTGGATTGCACGAATACACCTTTTTGAATCGAAAAGGAAAAAGATATTTACTCCTTGATGCTGATCCAAGAGATAAAGTCATTTCAGCAAACTTCAATGTTCTTTCAAACAATGAAATCTCAGGTCATCGCATTTCAAATGGCTGGGCAAAAGAACAACATTTCTACTTTTATATTCAGACATCAGTACCTTTCGTAAAAAGTAAAAAGATTTTCACCAAAGGAAGGCATAAGTTACTACTTACTTTTCCAAAAAACACGGAAAAAGTCTTGGTAAAAATTGCCATATCTGCTGTAGATGAAGACGGTGCAAAAAATAACCTTTCAGAACTTAGTTTTTTGGATCAATACAAAGAAAATCCGAATGATTTTTTCAAAAAATTCAAAGAATCGAATGAGAGACTTTGGGAGGATGAATTGAGTAAAATCCGAATTGAGAGTAATGATCAGAACAAAAAAATAATCTTTTATACAGCTTTATATCATTCGTTCCTAGCCCCAAATTTATTCAGTGACTCAGATGGACGCTATCGCGGAAGAGACAATCAGATACACAAAACATCATCAGATAAAAATCAATATACCGTTTTTTCACTTTGGGACACCTATCGTGGAACGCATCCCTTATTTACATTAGTTCAACAAAAAAAATCAAATGAATTCATTCAAACCTTTCTGAATCAATTTGATCAAGGTGTAGATCTGCCTGTTTGGGAACTAGCAGGAAATGAAACAGAATGCATGATTGGTTATCACAGTGTTTCAGTAATCGCTGACGCCCATTTGAAGGGAATTCGTGATTATGATTCAAAAAAAGCACTAAAAGCAATGATTGCAACCGCTCAATTCGATGAACTTGGAAAGAAACAATTTCGAAATCAAGGATTTATAAGTTCCAACGATGAGCCCGAATCAGTTTCAAAGACATTGGAGTATGCTTACGATGACTTTTGTATTTCACAAATGGCAAAAAACATGGACATGGATAGTTTATATAACGTGTTCAACAAAAGCAGTTTCAACTTCATAAATTTATTCGACCCTTCAACAAAATTCATGAGAGCCCGACGCGGAGCTCAGTGGTTTGGACCATTTGATCCTGCTGAAGTGAATTTCAATTACACAGAAGCCAATAGTTGGCAATATTCGTTATATGCACCGCAACACATCGAAACATTAACCAATATGATTGGGGGCAAAGATACACTTGAAAACTGGCTCGATCGATTGTTTACAAATAAGACCTCCCTTGCAGGAAGAGAGCAAGCAGATATTACGGGGTTGATAGGACAATACGCACATGGAAACGAACCATCGCATCACATGGCATATTTGTATAATTTCACCAATGCGCCCCATAAAACCCAATTTTATACTGACAAAATCTTGAATGAACTTTATAAAAATGAACCTGATGGACTTTCTGGAAACGAAGATTGTGGTCAGATGAGTTCATGGTATGTTTTGAGTTCACTTGGAATTTATCCAATCGCTCCCGGAAACACGAATTATCAGATTGGTCGCCCTTTATTTGATCAAGCATCAATCAACCTTGAAAATGGTAAACAGATTTTAATCATTGCCCAAAATAATTCTATTCAAAACAAATATGTTCAATCCATAAAATGGAACAATGTAGCACTTGAAAATTTTCAAATAGACCATAATGAATTAATAAAAGGTGGGATTTTAGTCTTCGAAATGAGTCCGAATCCAATTTTTAAAGTAAAATCAGAAAATCAATTTTATTCGGAATCAATTTCAACGGATTTTGTATCCGTTCCTTTTGTATCAACAGAAACGCGCGTTTTTGAGGATAAATTAAAAGTCGCATTAGGATATAATGATGTTTTTCCAGGCGATCAACATTTCATCTTTTACAGCGTAGACTCAGTAAGTTGGGAAACTTATGAAAAACCTTTTATCATTGATAAAAAATGTAGAATTTACCTGAAACTCCAACATCGAAGCAAGGATAGACGTGTTTATCATAGTCCGGTTGTTTGGTGTGATTTCATCAAAAAAGACCCAACGATTCATTTGAATCTACTAAACTCAACTTATTCAAATCAATACGCCGCAGCTGGTGAAAATGCTTTAATTGATGGTGTGAAAGGAGGTAATGATTTTCGAACTGGAGATTGGCAAGGATATTATGGTCAAGATGTTATTGCGGAGGTTAGCTTTGATACTACTAAAATGGTTGAAAAAATAGGTGTTTCGTGTATTCGAGACCAAAAATCATGGATATTCCTTCCATCAAGAATCGAAATCGAAATTTCTGAAAATGGTAATCATTTTGAGAAAATAGAAGAAATAAACGTTGAACAAGCATTAGTAGAAGATAAAAATCCAGAACGTTTTGAATTTTCAAAAATTCTAACCAATCCAAAAAATATAAAAAAAATACGTTATAAAATCATCAACCCTGGTGTATGTCCAGATTGGCATTTAGGAAAAGGAAATAAAACGTGGATGTTTTTTGATGAATTGATTTTCTAAGATTAACGGATATCCACAAACCGTTCAATCCGTGAAATGAAATAGGTTAATTTGAACTTCACAAAAAATCTTTTATTCATTCTCATTATCTCTTGTGAGAATGAATCTAAAATTTTCTAACCACAATTCACATGGTTTTGATAGTTTATAAACATTGAAAGAATAAAACACTTAACAGAAACACAAACTAACTTGCACATATAATTAAATTTTAACAAATTAATTTATTACATTTGAATCTAAATTAAGAATTTGACTTTTCAAAAATGGTCTAATTTTTGAAATGAAAACTTAAACTTAAACTTAAAATTTTATAAAATGAAAGAACTTAAATTAATCTTAGCGTCAATCATTATTTCTTTTGGAGTGAATGCTCAAAACACGGAATATAAAAAAGTTGGTAAAAAAGAATTGGCTCCCGAGCAGAGAGCAAAAATTCAAACTGAAAAAATGAAATCAGAGTTGAATTTATCAAATGAACAATTCGATAAAGCCTATCAAATCAACTTAGGAATCGTTCAGAAAAATCAAGCATTGCAAACTCAAGAGTTTAAAAATGAAGAGGAGCGAAAAAATGCAATCAGAATGAACCATGAAGCACGCATGTCAATGCTAAAAGACGTTTTGACGGCTGAACAATACACTAAAATGCAAGAAAAATTAAGAGAAGGGAAACCAGCAGAAGAGAAGGAATAATTTTTTGTTATCATACAATTGAAAGCGACATAGGTCGCTTTTTTTTGTTTTAATGAATTTCCGATACAGCATTTAATCTAAATTTGCAATTCAGAAAACTGATTTAAAATCATGCTAAAAATCGACATGCACACGCACATCATTCCAAAGCACATGCCCAATTGGACTGAGAAATTTGGATATGGTAAATTCATCCATTTAGTTCATAATGAGGATGACACCGCGGACATGATGCAGGGAGGTCAGTTTTTTAGACGAATCGAGGAAAATTGTTGGCATGAGGAATTGAGAATTGGGGAATATGAGCAATTCAACACGCAAGTACAGGTTGTTTGTACAATTCCCGTGATGTTTTCCTATTGGGCGAAAACGCAGGATTGTTTGGCACTCTCTGAATTTTTAAATGATCACATTGCTGAACTTGTTTCAAAATATCCGAAAAACTATATTGGTTTGGCAACAATTCCAATGCAGGATACAGAGGCTGCTATTCAAGAATTGGAACGTGCAAAAAAAATCGGTCACGTTGGAATTCAAATTGGCTCAAACATCAACGATGAAAATTTAAACGAAGATAAGTTTTTACCAATTTTTGAGGCTTGTGAACGACTTGGAATGGCCGTCATGATTCATCCGTGGCAAATGATGGGCTTTGAGAGCATGAAAAAATATTGGTTACCTTGGCTGGTAGGAATGCCGGCTGAAACATCGCGTGCTGCTTGTTCGATGATTTTTGGTGGTGTATTAGAACGTCTTCCAAACTTACGAATTTGTTTCTCTCATGCTGGGGGCTCCTTCCTCCCTACCCTTGGACGCATCGAACATGGGTTCAACTGTCGACCTGATTTGGTTGCTATTGACAATCAGCGAAATCCACGAGAATATGTGGGGAAATTTTGGGTTGATTCCATCACGCATGACATTGATGCCTTGAAATACATTTTAAAAATGCAGGGTTCCAAACGAGTTTGCCTAGGTTCTGACTACCCTTTCCCGCTCGGCGATTTAGAAATAGGAAAATTCATTGAAGAAAGTGATTTACCCAAAGAAACAATTGAAGATATCTACTGCCATTCAACGTTAGAATGGTTGGATTTGAAAAAAGAATTGTTTTTGTAAAAAAAAAAAAAAAACGGATTCCAAAATTGAAATCCGTTCTAATACTCAATAAATTTACGATTACTTACAAATTGTTTCCTCAGTCATTTTTAAAATCTTGCGCACCTCTTCCAATGTTGGAGCTTCCGCATAAGTTCTCAAAACTGGTTCTGTTCCTGAAGGTCGAATCATCACCCAACGATTATCATCAAAGAAATACTTGAAACCATCAATAGTCTGAAGTTCCTTCACGTTATATTCGCCAAATGACTTGTAATTATCAGCTTTACAATTTGCAATAATCTTTTGTTTCAAGTCTTCGGTGATATGTAAATCGTTACGTTCAAATTTGAAAGGTCCAACGATTTCGTAAACCTCTTCAATCAATTCATCCAGAGTTTTACCTGATTTCGCCATAAATTCCCAAATGATTAATCCCATCCAGATTCCATCGCGCTCTGGAATGTGACCTTTCACGGCAATTCCACCCGATTCTTCACCTCCAAGCAACACATCTTCCTTCACCATGATTGTCGCTATTTCTTTAAATCCAATTTTAGTGGTAGTAACCTCCAAACCATAATGCTCACACATTTTGTAAACGCGAGGTGTTACACTGAAAGCAATCGCCACTTTACCTGTCATTTTTTTGTATTTCACCAAATAATGAATCAGCAACAAAATGATGTGATGCGAATCAATGAATTCTCCTTTTCCATTGTAAAGTCCAATGCGATCAGCATCACCATCTGTTGCCAATGCACAATAAACCCCCGAATTGGAAATGATATACGATTCCAATTCCTTCAAATTCTTTGCAATCGGTTCCGGTGCCTGCCCCATAAATGATGGATTTGGATCACAATGAAGCAATTCCACATTTGGTAAAATACGCGGCATCACGCGTTGACCAGCTCCATACATGGCATCGTAAACCAAGCGCATACCAGATTTTTCAATCGCATCCAAATCGAAATTCTTTTTTACATGCTCCACATACATGGTTTCAATGTCGTGAACTCCAACTTTTCCCGCTTTAATCGCTTCATTAATTGAAATGTTGGTATAATCAATTGAACAAACTTCAGGAATAATATCTTCAACTTCTTGCACGTGCTCAGGTGCCAAAGGTCCACCGAAATCTGCTTTCAATTTATATCCATTATATGATGGCGGATTGTGACTTGCTGTTAAATCCACACCAATTTGACAACCAAAAACATGAGCTGCAAGTGATATCATAGGTGTTGAAACAAAACCGCGAGACATTTTCACAGGAATACCTTGAGCGATAAAAACTTTTACAGCTGTTTCCATAAATAATTCACCGGCAAAACGGCAATCGTGTCCAACAAAAACCGATGGATTTGAATAATTTTTTTTCAACCAAATTCCTGTTGCCTCACTCACACGAGCTACATTTTCAACTGTGAATTCTTGAGCGATAATCGCTCTCCAGCCGTCAGTTCCGAATTTTATTTTTAATGACATATTTTAAAAGTTAAGAGGTAATGAGTTAATAGTTAAAAGGTTAAAATGAAAAGTGAAAATTTGAAATCTATGATTACAAACTTTTCACTCTTCCGTTCTTAACTCTTCACTACAAAGTTTTTAATCGTTTTCTCAATAATCCCAACACATTCAAGCAATTGCTCTTCAGTAATTACTAATGGTGGTGCGAATCGAATGATATTTCCGTGAGTTGGTTTTGCCAACAAGCCGTTTTCCTTTAAAGCAATACATAAATCCCATGCTGTTGTGCTGTCTGGCGTATCGTTTACAACTATGGCGTTCAATAAACCTTTTCCACGAACTTTGACAACTAAATCACTTGAGTTGATGATACGATTCATTTCAGAACGGAAAATTTCACCTAGTTTTCTTGCGTTTTGAATTAGATTTTCTTCTTCTATAACTTCTAACGCTGCAATCGCAACTTTGGCTGCAATTGGATTTCCTCCGAACGTTGAACCGTGTTGTCCTGGTTTAATGACCATCATAATTTCATCATCTGCCAAAACAGCAGAAACGGGATACACACCACCAGAAAGAGCTTTTCCAAGAATTAAAATATCGGGTTTACTGTAAGTTTCCGGTTGTCTCTCGCATTTATTTTCACACGTGCAATTACCACACACTGCTAATAAACTGCCTGTTCGTGCGATTCCAGTTTGAACCTCATCGGCAATGAACAAAACACCGTTTTCAGAACACAATTTGCGTGCTTCACGAATAAAAGCATCCGAAGGCGTGTAAACTCCAGCTTCACCTTGAATTGGTTCAACCAAAAATCCTGCTACATTAGGTTGCTTCAATGCATTTTCAAGTGCATTCAAATCATCGTATGGAATTGCTTTAAAACCAGGCGCATATGGCCCAAAATTTTTATTAGAGTCAGGATCACTCGAAAAGGAAACAATAGTTGTCGTTCTTCCGTGAAAATTTCCTTCACATACAATAATTGAAGCTTGATTTTCCGCAATTCCTTTTTTCTCGTAAGCCCATTTGCGACAAAGTTTAATTGCCGTTTCAACTGCCTCAGCTCCTGAGTTCATTGGTAAAACTTTGTCATATCCGAAAAGATCAGTGACATATTGCTCGTATTTCCCCAAGGAATCGTTGTAGAAAGCTCTTGAAGTCAACGCTAACGTTTGCGCTTGTCTAATCAATACACTCGTGATTTTTGGATGGCAATGCCCTTGGTTTACAGCTGAATAAGCCGATAAGAAATCAAAATATTGTTTACCTTCAACGTCCCAAACATAAACTCCTTCACCTCGTGAAAGCACGACAGGAAGTGGATGGTAATTATGTGCTCCAAACTTATCTTCCAAGGCGATGAGCTCAGTTGAATTTAACTTTTCCATAGTAGGATTCATATCAAAATTTAAGGTCGTCAAAGATACGCAAAAGGACTTCGATTCAAAAATTTACTTAAAAAATGTATTTCTTTATTTTTTTCAAGCTTATATTAGAAACGACATCTATAAATTAAAAAAAATGATATTATTAGCTTGTTGATACTAAGCAAATTTGAAAATGAAATTGATCAAATCGTTAATCCAACTGAATTAAAAATGAGAGAAATCAAAAATTTAAGAAGTTCGAGTAAAATTAACTGAATAAATAAAAAAGGTCATTTCAATTGAAATGACCTTTCACTTTTAATATATCTTATTAATGAGAGAAATTCTTCTTCTCACGAATTCTGGCAGACTTACCTGTTCTTTCTCGGAAATAGAAAATTCTTGCTCTTCTTACAGCACCTCGTTTAATTACAGCGATACTATCAATGAAGGGTGAAGCAATCGGAATTATACGTTCTACACCAATATTTCCTGACATTTTACGAATAGTAAATGTTTCGGTAGCACCTGTCCCTCTTCGTTGTATTACTACTCCTTGAAATTGCTGAATACGCTCTTTGTTACCTTCAACAATTTTATATGATACTGAAATGGTATCTCCCGCACCAAATTTTGGCAATTCTTTTTGTGCCACTAACTCTTTCTGAATTTCACTGATAAGGTTCATATTGCAAAATTTTATCCCAACGAATCAAATTGGGGTGCAATATTACAAATAAATTCTTAAATCAGAATTAAGATTTGAAATTTATTCTTTAATTATTCCAAATTCCATTAATCCGTAAATTTTGGAATCTATGTTATTGCTAGAAATTGTAATCGAGTAAGAACCTTTTTCTAAGTTAAGGTTATTGACTAGGAGTATTTTCTGATCGCAAAGATCACCTGAACAATTCAAGTTTTCTTCGTTGAAATCAATATCTTTAGAAAACTCCACTTTGTCTCCATTTGGTTTATCTATAACAAAATCAAGCGATATTGACTCTTGTGGAATTCCATAAACTGAACGAACTTCAAAAAATAAATCCTTTGTTTCGATTTTGTCTGATTGGAATTTTAATATGACTGGCGAGCCGAACCTCCATTGATATCCTTCAAACTCGTGTTTTGCTATCCTACCTGAGCAAGAACTGATAAAATAAGTAAATACCAATAAACACCAGAGATTTCTCAAAACACGATAAACATTAGAATTAAAACAATTATGATTGCTGAATAAATGATAAACAACTCCATGTTGGAGACCGATGAGACATTCGATTTTATGTTACCAACAAATTCGTCCCCATATTTTCGCTGATTCTCTTTTGATTTCTCCATATTATTTGAAAGATAATCATTTTCGGTTTTGTTACGCACAAAACTTTCCCACCTAAATACGTAATGACGCCCAAGAACAACCTTGTCTCCTTGATTCAATAGAGCATACCCATTCAGCTCTTCTCCATTAATGAAAGTCCCATTTTTCGTATTTAAATCCGTAATAAAGACATTTCCATCACTATCACAAAATAGTTCTAAGTGATTCCCATCAACACCCTCGGATTCAATTACCATATCATTGTCCAAGAAACTACCAATACGTAAATGAATTTTATCCATTTCGGTTTATTAACTCGAATTTAGTAAAACTATTTCAATCTTATTAACTACTGAATCAGATATAAACAAATTGTCTATGAAATTAGTTGAAAAGTTCCGCTTCAAAATGTCTTTTTCACGCTATTCTTAACTTAACTTTACAAAACGAAAGTTTATGGGAAAAATTATTGCAATTGCTAATCAAAAAGGAGGTGTAGGAAAAACAACGACAACCATTAATTTAGGTGGTTGCTTGGGTGTTCTTGAATATAAAACATTAATTGTTGATGCAGATCCACAAGCTAATTCAACGTCAGGAACAGGATTTGACCCTAAAACGACGCGAAATATTTACGATTGCCTTGTCAATGAAGCAGATCCAAAAGACGTCATTCTCAAAACCGAAAGTCCTAATTTGGACATTTTACCATCTCATATTGATTTAGTGGGTGCTGAGCTTGAAATGATCAATTTACCGAATCGGGAATACCTTTTGAAACAAGCTCTGTCTAAAGTTAAAGACGAATATGACTTTATTCTAATTGATTGCTCTCCATCACTAGGTTTGATAACAGTAAACGCTTTGGTCGCAGCTGATTCAGTTATGATTCCTGTTCAGTGTGAGTTTTTTGCTTTGGAAGGCCTCAGTAAATTGTTAAATACAATTAAAATCGTACAAGGACGTCTCAATCCTGACTTAGAAATAGAAGGTATGCTTCTGACAATGTATGATACCAGATTACGTTTAGCAAATTCAGTTGTTGAAGAGGTGAAAACGCACTTCCAGGAATTGGTTTTTGACACGGTCATTCACCGTAATACGACATTGAGTGAGGCTTCCAGTCATGGTTCAACGATTGTTATGCACGATGCAGCATCAAAAGGATCGATAAATTATTTGAACTTTGCACGGGAAATTTTGCAAAAAAATAACCTAACGAAAATCGAAAACGGAGATAAAATCATTGATATTGACCATGAGCTCTAATTCAAAAAAGCAACCGGCATTAGGAAGAGGTCTGGGAGCATTGTTGCAGAGCAGTGAAACAGACATAACATCTGTTAATGGCGCAACGGCAGGATCCATCGCAATGTTGCCTATTTCATCCATTGAAGCAAATCCATTCAACCCACGCGTTCACTTCGAAAAAGAAGCCCTAGAAGAACTATGTAAGTCGATTAAAATTCATGGCATAGTTCAACCATTAACCGTTCGTAAACTAGGAAGGGATAAATATCAACTTATTTCAGGCGAACGACGTTTTCGCGCAGCTCAATTAGCAGGTTTACAAGAAGTTCCAGCTTATATTCGAATTGCTAATGACCAAACAATGTTAGAAATGGCTTTGGTTGAAAACATTCAGCGTGAAAATCTGAATGCTATTGAAGTAGGGCTTTCGTATCAACGCTTATTAGACGAATGCAATTTAACTCAGGAGCAACTCAGTGAAAAAGTAGCAAAGTCAAGATCAAATATCGCCAATCATATTCGTTTACTAAAATTACCTGCTGAAATACAAGTTGGAGTTCGGGATAATTTGATTTCAATGGGGCATGCCAGAGCACTACTAGCTATTCCAAGCGCTGAAGAACAGATCGCTCGTTTTAATCAAATTATCGAAGAAAATCTTTCAGTAAGAGCAATTGAGAGTTTGGTTAAAAATGAACCAGTTGTTACCAAAACTCCTATCACAAAATCATCTGTCCTAAATTCGAATCAAAAGGTTTTTAAAGATTTTTTAAGCGACCGTTTGTCTGCTAAAGTATCAATTCAAAAAACTGGAACTGGGTCGGGTAAGCTTTCTGTGCATTTTAATTCCGAAAGTGATTTAAATCGAATTATTGAGCTTCTCAAACGTTGATGAAACGGTTTTTCATTCTTGTTGTTTGTTTCTATCACACCATATTATTCGGTCAAATTGATTCATTAAAAAAGGACTCGATTTCACATCCCTTCAAAAAAGCAATACTCTTTTCAGCCTGTTTACCCGGAACTGGTCAAATCTATAATTCGATTAATTCAAAAGTTGGTCCCCAAAAAGCCTTTTGGAAAGTTCCGCTAATTTACACTGCACTTGGAACGGCTAGCTATTTTTTGATTTCAAATCAATTGACTCAGAAATCATTAAAAGATGAATATTCTTTTCGAATAAACAACAATAATCAAACGCTGAATCAAACATGGGAACCATTTGACAATCAAGCTGTACTAACACTTTATCGTCAATACTTAGACTGGCGGGACTTGTCAATTCTTGGCTTAGCTGCAATTTATTTTATTCAAATCGCGGATGCTGGTGTGGAGGCGCATTTCTTAAACTTTGATGTAAGTGACAACTTAAGTATGCATGTTAATCCTGTGTTAATGAACTCTAAAACTGCAGGAATTCAACTTCAGTTTTCTCTACGTTCCAAGTAAAAGACTATTTTTGTTAAAATGAAAATTGCATTAATCGGTTATGGGAAAATGGGAAAAGCGATTGAAGAGCTTGCAATTTCTCGCGGGCATGAGATTTCGCACCGTATTTCAAGTTCAAATCCGATTCATACGCTTAATTTATCAGATACGGATGTTGCAATTGAATTCACAAGACCAGAATTAGCTGTTGAGCACATTCACTATTGCATTAATCAAGAAATACCTATTGTTGTTGGGACGACTGCATGGCAAGAGAAATTAGCTGATATAAGTGATTATGTCAATTCAAATAATGGTGCTTTGCTTCATGCAAGTAATTTTAGCGTTGGAGTGAATATCTTTTTTGAATTAAACAAAACGCTCGCGAAATTAATGTCGAGTCACCCTGAATATAAAATTGAAGCTGAGGAAATTCATCACGTTCAAAAATTAGATGCTCCAAGTGGAACGGCTGTTTCATTGTTAAATGACATTCTATCTGAGAATAGGAAATATACTGATTGGGAACTCATCCCAGATTGCAAAGAAATAGTATCGGACAAAATTCCAATTATAGCGAAACGAGTACCTGATGTACCCGGTACTCACGAGATAAATTATGCTTCGGAAATAGACACAATAACTATAAAACATATTGCTCACAATCGAAAAGGCTTTGCCCTTGGCGCCGTGTTAGCAGCTGAATTCCTTTTTGGGAAATCTGGTGTTTACACAATGAGAGACGTATTAAAAATTTAACATTATGAGTTTTATTTATTTTTATCTTTTTATCCTTGTTCATCCATATTTGGCCATGTGGTGGAAAATATTTCCAAAAGCAGATAGGAAAAGTTGGGAGGCCTTAGTACCGATTTACAACTATTTTGTCGTTTTTAAAATAACATGTAGTAAACCATTTTGGTCATTACTTCTTGTTTTTCCGGGCGTGCATTTAGTTATGTGGGCGACAGCTAATGTCAGTTTAATTCGTCGTTTTGGTTTTTACTCGTTTACGGATACCCTACAAGGAATTTTCTTTCCTTACCTCATTTTCAATAAAATAGCAAACAAAGATGTTACATTTGGTCCAGAGACAAATTGGTCTAATTCCAGAGAAGTTGAAAATAGAAAATGGGGAGATCATCTTGTCTTTTTTCTTTGCATTCCAATAATTGGACATTTGATCACCATAATTCTCGATACCGTAACCAGAGAAAAACCTGGTATGAAATCGCGCGCGAAAGAATGGGGAGATTCCGTTTTATTTGCGCTTGTAGCTGCAAGTGTAATTAGAACATATGTCTTTGAACCATTCCAAATCCCAACTGGCTCGATGGAAAAAACGCTTTTAGTAGGTGATTTTCTATTTGTAAATAAGGTTGCTTATGGTCCAAAAGTTCCCGTAACTCCCCTATCCTACCCTTTATTTCACAATACCGTAATGCTACCACTTGTCGGACCATTGAAAATTCAAACTTATACGACCTTAGAAAAAGGTAAATACACGCGATTACCAGGTTATGCAAAAATTCAAAGAAATGATGTAGTCGTTTTCAATTATCCTTCAGGAGACACCGCGATTTATGACCCAAGAATGCCTGACGGCTTGATGGGACATGACTACCATGGAATTCTTATTAATGAAGCCATATATCAATACAGCGGTTCACCAGAAAGAAATCAGCAATATCAATTTTTAAGATCGGAATACATCAAGTCTGGAAAAAATGAAAGTCAAGCTGATAGCTTAGCTAACATGATGTCGTTAATGAATTTCATCGAAAATCCTAATCCTTGGAAAATTATTGCAAAAGAAAAGTTGGCAAATGGTGAATTTCCAGGTGAACCCACAGACCAATTTCACGGTGGGTTAATTTACCGACCAGTTGACAAAAGAGAAAATTATATTAAGCGCTGTGTTGGAATTCCCGGAGATAGAATTAAAGTAATTAACTCAATTCTCTATGTTAATGGAAAACCCGCAAAAATTTCAGAACACCAATGTTTGCAATATAGCGTTCCAAAAAAATCGGTAACATTTCCTGGTTCTGAGGAAATGGAATCGAGATATGGACTTGAAAATGATCCAAATGGGGCTCGAATGGATTTTGATGATCGTTCTCCAGATGAATATATTTTAACTCTAACAGGCAGCGAAAAAGCAAAAATTAAAAAAGATTTTCCATCAGCAAAGTTTACAATATACATTCCTTCAGTGGCCAAACCTATTAATGAAGCCAATGCCTACGATTTGTTGGAGAACATTAAAACATTCCCAAAAGATTTTTATATCCCGAATACACCCTACAATTTTGCTGAAATTCAAATCCCATCCAGAGGACAAACAATTAAAATTAACAAGAATAATATAGCTTGGTATCGCAGAATTATAACTGCTTATGAAGGGCATAAACTTGATGAAAGAAAAGACGGTTCGATTTTGATCGATGGAAAAAAATCTACAACCTATACTTTTGCCATGAATTATTATTGGTTAATGGGTGACAATCGTTATAACTCGGCTGATTCACGAATTTGGGGATTTGTGCCAGAGGACCATGTAGTTGGACGAGCTTCACTTGTTTGGTTATCAAGTAGTTCTTATAAAGGAATTCGTTGGGAACGAATTTTTAAGTGGATTGATTAATGGATGTTTTTCCAACGGCCTATTTTCCTTCTATATCCTATTTGAAGGAATTTTATGACTGTTCAAATCCATTTATCGAAATCCAAGAAAACTTTCCAAAACAAACTATTCGTAATCGCTGTGAAATATTAACTTCGAACGGGATACTTACCTTGTCAGTGCCTGTTTTACATAATTCAAACGGGAAACAATTAACGAAAGATGTCAGGATAGATTTTTCTAAAAACTGGCAAATCGATCATTGGAGAGCAATCCAATCAGCATATGCCTCCTCTCCATACTTTGAAGATTACTTCGAGGAAATAAAGTCAATTATAAATGATAAGTGTGATTTCCTTTTGGAAAAAAACGAACAAATTCTTGAATTTATTGAATCTATTTTAGAAGTGAAAGCTAACTACTCGTACACAAGTAAATTCGAAAACCAAATAATAAACAAAAAGAATCTTTTTCTAGATCGTGATTTGAAACAGACTAAATCGTATCAACAAGTATTTAGTTACAATAAGGATTTTATTTCGAATTTGTCTATTCTGGACTTGATTTTCAATGAAGGACCTTTTTGTCGAAATTGGATTTTAACTCCCAAAGATTAATCCATGGGTTGCTTTTGATTGAAATAATTTATTCCATTTTACTCGGACAACACTGGGATTTTTCAAATCCGAATTGGTGAGAAGTAAATCACCATTTGGGAAAAATGTCATCGCTTTTGGTTGTGAAAATAATTCCTGACTCAAGGTTGTAAAATTAACTACCTGACCAAACTGATTGTATACTGCTAAACTTCGATCGACACATGATAAAACATAGATATCATTCGTTTTTGGGTGCACAGCAATCACATCTGGTTTAAAAGAAAAAAACTCAACGGTGTCACCATGATCGTCCAATCGATTTGAAGGCAATGAAATATTATTGGAGATTGCGAACAACTCAATATCCTCAGGCTTTATTTCAAAAAGCGGGCGCTCACTTAACTTCCTTTGATTCAAATTAAAAGTATAGATCAAATGGTTTTGAACTTCATTTTCGATGTCAGATTCTGCCACAAAGAACAGACGCTTCGTTTGTTCATGAAGACACATACCGGAGGATATCCAGCTTTTTTCGCGTAATGATTCAGTAGTAATTGAAGAAGAATCATATGGTGGTAATAAAAAATGTAAATCCATTTTCTCATCCACAAGAATTATCGTTGAATCTATTTTTGTTACTTCGGTTATTTTTGAATCAATTCCGGTTGGTAAGTATCCTTGAGATTTATTTGAAATCAAATCATAAACCAACACGCCACCAATTTGATCATCTAAACAAATTAGGTGTGTCGAATCCATAATTACAAAATCGGTAAACGCATTTATACCCATTGGCAGACTCATAACAGATTCAGGGTGAATCAAATCAAAGTAACCACTTTCCTTGACAAAATGTGATGCTTTTTGATGGTAATAATTTTCAACCCCCACTTCTTGCAGGGACTTTGCAGCTATAAAAGATAGCGTAGCTAAAACAAATGAAAAGAAGTGTTGCTTTTTCAATTCTAGTAATCTAAAACAAAATTAGACAATTTAAAAGAATCTTGAATCGAAAACCTAAAAATTAATTAATAACATCAAGCGTTTAATATACCTCTTGAGATTACAATTTTTTGAACTTCAGAGGTTCCTTCGTAAATCTGAGTGATTTTTGCGTCGCGCATCAATCTTTCAACGTGATACTCTTTTACGAACCCATATCCACCATGTATTTGAACAGCTTCCACTGTTTGTTCCATAGCAACTTTTGACGCATACAATTTCGCCATAGCACTGGATTGATCGTAATTTCTTCCAGCATCTTTGTCCACTGCTGATTTATAAACTAATAATCTAGCAGCTTCAACCTCTGTGGCCATGTCCGCCAATTTAAACGCGATAGCTTGATGCTTATAAATCTCTTTACCAAAGGCTTTTCGTTGCTTTGAATATTCCGTAGACAATTCCAATGCACCTGCAGCTATTCCAAGCGCTTGAGCTGCGATCCCAATTCGTCCACCACTCAAAACTTTCATCGCAAATTTGAAACCAAAACCATCTTCGCCAATTCGATTTGCTTTAGGAACTTTAACATCATTAAAAAGAAGCGTGTGCGTATCGCTTCCGCGAATTCCCATTTTATCTTCTTTAGCTCCGACAACAAAACCTTCCATTCCTCGTTCAACAATCAAGGCATTGATTCCTTTGTGTCCAAGAGAAGCATCGGTTTGAGCGATAACTAAATACGTTGAGGCTGAAGAACCATTTGTTATCCAATTTTTTGTTCCATTCAACAGGTAATAATCACCCATATCGATTGCCGTCGTTCTTTGTGAAGTCGCATCCGAACCAGCTTCAGGCTCAGATAAACAAAATGCTCCAATTTTTTCTCCTGTAGCAAGTGGAACGAGGAATTTTTGTTTTTGCTCTTCAGTTCCAAATTTCTCCAATCCCCAGCAAACCAATGAATTATTAACTGACATACAAACAGAAGTAGAAGCATCCACTTTTGAAATTTCCTCCATCGCTAAAACATACGAAAGCGTGTCCATTCCTGAACCTCCATATTTAGGGTCAACCATCATTCCCATAAAACCTAATTCAGCCAATTGCTTAATTTGTTCAGCTGGAAATTCTTGTTTGTTATCCCGTTCAATTACTCCTGGCTTAAGCACATTTTGAGCAAAATCTCTCGCAGCTTCCTTAACAGCCAGGTGTTCTTCAGTCAATTCAAAATTCATGGTATACTTATTAAATTTTTACTTTTACAAAAATAATCGATTTCCGCTATGATTGTTCAAAATCGAAAGGATAAACTTGAAATTATTGGTTTGATGTCTGGAACTTCCTTAGACGGATTGGATATTGCTTACTCATCATTCAAATTTGAAAATAATCATGTTAAATTCGAACTATTAAATTGTGAAACAACACCTTACGATTCGGGATTACTATCTGAAATCAATAAATACAACACACTTTCTGTACCCGAAATGCTAATTCTTGACAAGAAAATTGGAAGATTTTATGCTGAAAAAGTCAATGAATTTATTAAAAAAAATAAACTCGACAAGAATCAAATTGATGCATTAGCTTGTCACGGACAGACCATTTTTCATCAACCAGATAATGGCTTTACGTATCAAATCGGCTGCGGCTCAACATTGGCATTTCACACAGGAATAAAAGTAATTAACGATTTTCGGACCCGAGATGTTATAGCCGGTGGACAAGGAGCGCCTCTAGTTCCAATTGGTGATTTTAATCTTTTTGCCAATCAAGCAGAATCCTTTTTAAACATTGGCGGCTTCACAAACATTAGTTTCAAAAAAGAAAACGAAATATTAGCATTCGACATATGTCCAGGAAATTTGCCTCTTAATTTACTCGCAAACAAACTTGGATTTGCTTTTGATAGAAATGGAGATATTGCGAAAACAGGAAGAATAATTTCAGAAACATTGCTAAAATTAAATTCAATTGAATTCTATCAAATGAATCCCCCTAAATCTCTCGGGACTGAATGGCTTGATGATCAATTTTACAAGTTCTTAGTTGGGCAATTTGAACCAAAGGACTTGTTAGGAACGATTGTTGAGCACATTGCAATTCAAATTTCTACTGTTTTGAAAAAAGAGAAATTAGCTTCCGTTTTTATTACTGGTGGTGGTGCCAAAAACAATTATCTAATTGAGCGAATAAAGATGCATTTCAAGGGGCAAATTATTGTTCCAGAAATGAAAATTATCGATTTCAAAGAAGCAATTGTTTTTGCATATCTCGGCGCACTTTACCTTCGAAACGAACCAACAACTTTAAAAAGTGTGACAGGCGCTGAACGTCAAGTTTGTTCGGGCGTTTTGCATATTCCAGGTTATTAAATCCATCCAATCGCGATTTTTTTACGACCTTTGTAACGTTTTTTTAAACAAAAATACGATGAAAGCACTTCTTGAAAAGTTTGAAAATAAACGACCTGAAATCGTTTTTGAGTGGAAAGATCCTGAGACAGAGGCTGAAGGATGGGTTGTAATCAATTCTCTTCGAGGTGGCGCTGCCGGAGGTGGAACTAGAATGAGAAAAGGTCTCGACAAACGAGAAGTTGAATCGCTTGCCAAAACAATGGAAGTAAAATTCACAGTTGCAGGTCCTCCAATTGGTGGCGCGAAATCTGGAATTAATTTTGACCCGAAAGACCCAAGAAAAGAAGGTGTTTTGAGACGTTGGTTTGCAGCTGTTTCGCCACTTTTAAAACATTATTACGGAACAGGTGGTGATTTGAATGTGGACGAAATTCATGAAGTTATTCCGATTACAGAAGATTGTGGTGTTTGGCACCCACAAGAAGGTGTTTTTAACGGTCATTTTCAACCAAAAGAATCTCAAAAAATCAATCGCATCGGTCAATTGAGACAAGGAGTACTAAAAGTAGTTGAGGATGAAAACTTCTCTCCATCTGTAGATAAAAAACTTGTTGTTGCTGATATGATAACCGGCTTTGGTGTAGCGGAATCAATTCGCCATTACTATTCAATTTGGGGCGGCGAAATTCAAGGAAAAAAGGTAATTGTTCAAGGATGGGGAAATGTTGGCTCTGCAGCAGCTTATTATCTTGCTCAAAATGGCGCTAAAATCGTTGGGATAATTGACCGTGTCGGAGGAGTCATTTCGGAAAACGGACTTTCTTTTGAAGAAGTTAAATCACTATTCCTAAATAAAAACGGAAACGAGCTTGTTGCTCCAAATATGTTGTCATATGATGAGGTTAATGCTCGGATTTGGGACTTGAAAGCCGATGTATTTACACCTTGCGCTGGAAGCAGAATGATTTCAGAAGACCAATTGAATCGAATGTTAAAAGCAGGTGTTTCAGTAATTTCCTCTGGAGCAAATGTGCCTTTTGCCGACCCTGAAATTTTCTTTGGTTCAATTGCCGAAAAAGCGGATGCATCACTTTCATTAATTCCAGATTTTATAGCTAATTGTGGAATGGCGCGCGTTTTTGCCTACTTGATGAGTAACGACCTAAATAAATTGGAAGACTCAGCAATTTTTGATGATACGAGTAAAACCATTGAAAATGCTCTAAAACAGTCGCACGATTTAAGCTCATCCAAAACGGGAATAGCTAAAACTGCTTTTGATATTGCATTAAAACAATTAGTAAATTAATGTCAAGTAAGAAGAAAAATCTCTTTAAAGAATTCGTTGAAGGCGAAAAATCGGGTGGCATTGTATTAATTTTTGTCACGTTACTTTCAATCTTAATCGCCAATTCAGCTTTTCAAAATTCGTATTTGGAATTTTGGCACAAGCAATTTCTTGGACTAAAAATTGAACTATGGGTCAACGACGTGTTAATGTCGATTTTCTTTTTATTAATTGGACTTGAATTAAAACGCGAATTCACTTCAGGCGAACTTTCCGATCCCAAAAAAGCAACGTTACCTTTTGTGAGTGCGCTTGGAGGGGTTTTGGTTCCTGCAGGAATTTACTTGTTTCTCAATTGGAATAGTAAAACACAATCTGGCTTTGGAATTCCAATGGCAACAGATATCGCATTTGCATTGGGTGCTTTGTCGCTGTTAGGAAAACGAATTCCGCTTTCTATAAAAGTTTTTTTAACCGCACTTGCCGTTATTGATGATTTAGCTGCAATTCTTGTTATAGCTTTCTTTTATTCCAAAGGTATCGCATGGATTTACCTACTATTTGCTTTACTGACGTTTGGATTGCTCTATTTGTTAAATCGCCTGAAAGTAAAATTGCTTCTCCCCTATTTAACGCTCGGAATCGTTGTGTGGTATTTTATGCATCACTCAGGGATTCACGCTACCATTAGTGGGGTTTTACTGGCATTTACGATTCCTGCAACAAAAGATGAATCAAAATCGCCCGCGGGAATATTACAAGATTGGCTCGATAATCCTGTTCCGTTTGTGATTCTCCCCTTATTTGCAATGGCCAACACAGCAATTGTTATTAATCCAAATTGGAGTGAGTTTTTCTCATCAAATTATACACTCGGTATTTTTCTGGGACTTGTTTTCGGAAAACCAATCGGAATTGCCGTATTTACTTTCATTTTCGTGAAAATGAGAATCTGTAAACTTCCTAGTGGCTCAAATTGGAAACAACTTATATCGGTTTCCTTTCTAGGTGGAATTGGATTCACCATGTCAATTTTTGTAACCTTATTGGCTTTTAACGATTCTAATACAATCGATAATTCAAAGCTTATGATTTTAATTTCGTCTCTTACCGCAGGAATTCTTGGGATTTTGGGATTGGTTTTCGCTACAAAAAAGAAATCAAATTAGGATATAACAATCCAATGTGAATATCTAACGAATTCAAGTGAATTCAATCTTTTATTATCTGCTATTTTTATCGAACAAAAATTTATCAAACAATGAAAAACAAGTTAAATCCTAAATTTATTTTTTCAGCGATCATTGTATTGGTTGCTTCTATTTCGTTCGCTCAAGTTAGTGTGGGTGCAGCATCAGATTCCACAAGCACGGTCTCTGAACAAGTTAAAATCACGGAAGAAATATCCGCTTTTGAATTCTTAATGAAAGGTGGTTTCTTTCTAATTCCAATTGGGATTTTATTGTTCTACACAATTGTTGTTATCGTTGAGCGTGTGCTTTTTATAAGAAGAATGACTCAATTGAACAAAAATATGCTCAATCAAATAAAAGGTGATCTTTCCAATGGTAATATTCAAGGAGCATTAAATTCCATCTCAAGCGATCAAACGGCTTACGCTAATGTTGTTAGAGAAGGTGTTTTGACTGTTGGACGCCCTATCGCACAAATTGAATCGAATATGGAGAAAGTTGCCAATATTGAAATTGGTAGAATGGAGAAAAACATCGGTCACCTTGGATTAATTGCAGGTATCGCTCCAACACTTGGATTTATCGGTACTATCTCCGGAGTAATCAAAATTTTCTACATGATTTCCATCACTGAGAATGTATCCATTGGAAATATATCGGGTGGTTTGTACGAGAAAATGATTAGTAGTGGATCAGGTCTGATTGTTGGTATCATAGCATTTACAGGCTACCACTTGTTAAATGGAATGATCGACAATTTTGCACTTGCCATTCAGAAAATAAACTTAGAATTCGTTAACCTTATTCATAGACCGAGCAATGGCGATAAAGCGTAATAGAAGGTTCCACGCAGAGGTTGCTACTTCCGCGTTGAGCGACATCATGTTTTTCTTATTGTTGTTCTTTTTGATCATTTCGACGCTTGCGAATCCAAATGTCATTAAAGTTCCGTTGCCTAAATCAGATGCGAATGAGAAGACGAATAAACCTCACGTTACGGTTACGTTGGATGAAAATGGAAAGTATTACGTGGACAAAACGGAAGTCGCATTTAATGACTTAGAGCAAGTTTTACTAGAATCAACAACAAAGTTGAACGATAACACCGTAATTCTCCGAATTCCAGGAGAATCGAAAGTTCAATTGATGGTGGATTTGCTAAAGATTGGTATGGTTCATGATTTGAAAATGTTGATTTCAACTGCGCCAGCCAGTAAGTAACGAAAAAATGAAACTTCGTTTTAACTAAAATTCGACGCAATGCACGTTTTAAATTTAGATGATTTTGAAGACAAAGGAGAACGCAAGAAAGCAGTCATTATTGCTTCCTCTTCGATTGTTGTCTTTTTGATTTTAACTTATTTCATAACATTCCACATCAAACCTGCCATTCCAGTTGATCTTCCTCCATTGAATTCGGATGAAGTTGTAGAAGAATTTATGATTGATAACGTTGAGTTAACCTCTGAAGACGGCGGAGGAGGTGGCGGGACTCCCAGCGATGCGCCAATCGATGAACCCAAAGAGCAAACACGAGAATATTTGACATCAAATGAATCAGACTTTAAAGTAAATTCAGGAAAATCTCAAAATCAAAATTCTGATAAAAGCAACAATACTAGCTCAACTTCAACGCAATCTGATAATCCATTCGCTAGCGGAGGAACTGGAGGAAAAGAAGGCGCAGGAAAAGGAAAATTTGGCGGTATTGGAAATGGTGGTAATGGTGAAGACGGCCCAGGAACTGGTGGAGGTGGCGGAACGCGAGTTCGATTGAATGACCCTGTTTTACCTCAATACAAAACTGAGTTTGATAGTAAGGTCTATTTACAGCTTACGATTAATGGAAATGGTGAAGTTGTTAACGCAAAATGCATTAAATCTAAATCGACTTGTTCGGACCCTTCAATAATTAATGACGTTATTCGTCAGGTTATAAAGCAGGTGAAATACAAGAAAGACCCGAATACAGCCTTGGCAATCACTTATATTACCTTGAATATCGATGCTCAATAGCTATAAAGCTGCTATCGATTGGCTTTTCAAACAATTTCCTTCTTATCAAAATATTGGTGCAAGTGCCTATAAACCTGGACTTGAACGCGTTGAACAACTACTTACTGAATTAGGAAATCCACACCAAGAATTAAAAATAATTCATGTCGCTGGAACAAACGGAAAGGGCTCAACAAGTTCGTATATAGCTTCCTACTTGACTGAAAAAAGTGAAAAAGTCGGGTTATTTACTTCGCCTCATATTTTTGATTTTCGGGAACGAATTCGGGTAAACGGAGAAAAAATATCAGAAGAATTTGTTCTTGAGTTTTGCAATCGAATTCAAACGCTGAAATTAGACATTGAACCAAGTTTTTTCGAGCTTACATTCGCGATGGCGGTTTCCTATTTTTATTCTGAAAACTGTTCGTTTTGCGTTTTGGAAACAGGTATGGGAGGAAGATTGGACGCCACTAACACTGTAGTTCCTATTGTTAGCGTTATTACGAACATCGGTTTCGACCACACCCAATTTTTAGGAAATACCTATTCAGAAATTGCTTTCGAAAAGGCTGGAATCATAAAAAAAAACATGCCAGTTGTTATTGGCGAAACGAAATCAGAAACAAAAACAGTTTTTCTGAAAACAGCAAAGTCTCAAAACGCTGAAATTATTTTTGCTGAGGACGAAGCACTTCCTGAAATCTCCAATTTACCGCTTTACCAATTAAAAAATCTCAGAACGGCGATCAAAGCACTTGAGATTTGTGGATTTACAGTCAAACAAAGATCGTTGGAAAAAACTCTTGAAAATCTTCATGTAAACACGGGGTTTTTCGGTCGTTTAACGGAGATTTCGCAAAAACCACGAATTATATTGGACGTTTCCCATAATTTGGAAGGAATTAAAGCAACATTGGAGTCGATTAAGTTTTCAAGAACTGGGAACTTATTCATTCTTTACGGAGCTTCAGCAGATAAAAATGTAGAAGAAATCATTTCCCAATTTCCTAACGATGCAATTATTCATTTATGCAAGTTTACGAATGAACGAAGTTTGAGTTTTCAGCAATTGGAGTTGATTTTGAATAAAGAAACGCGAATTCGTAAGGTTTATGAAAATGTAAACAAAGCTATTGCAGAAATCAAATTAATAATGACCAAAAATGATTCGCTTTTGGTAACAGGTAGCTTTTTTTTATTGGCCGATATTGAAATAAATTAATTTCAACAGCTTAATTATGCGCTTTTAATTTCTTGGCGTTAAAAATGAAAATTGATAATAAATCATTACTTTTGCATTGATGGAAAAACAAGTGATTCTAAATTCCAAACACCTGGAACTCACGCTGAATCGCCTTTGTTATGAATTAATTGAATCCCACAATGACTTCTCGGAAACGGTTTTAGTTGGTCTGCAGCCACGAGGTGTTCATGTTGTTACTCGACTAAAAAAACAACTTGAAACCATCTTACAAAAAGAAGTTCTTTGTGGAAATTTAGACATCACCTTCTTTAGAGATGACTTCCGACGCAGAGAAAAACCGCTTATTCCAAGTATTACCAATCTCGATTTCAGCATTGAAAACAAAAAAGTCGTACTTGTTGATGACGTTCTATATACTGGTCGTACGATTCGATCTGGACTAGATGCCTTGCTTACGTTTGGTCGTCCATCAAAAATTGAATTACTTGTATTAATCGATCGCCGATTTAGACGAGACTTACCCATACAAGCAAATTACATTGGAAAAGCGGTCGATACCTTGGTTTCAGAGCGTGTTTCCGTCGAATGGAAAGAATCAGAAGGCGAAGATAAAGTTGTATTATTTACTAAAGAAAACAATGAATAACATCAGCGTTGATCATTTAACAGGAATTAAAAACCTCACACCTGAGGACATTCAACTCATTTTCAAAACAGCTGATAGTTTCAAGGAAGTCATCAACCGACCAATTAAAAAAGTTCCTACACTCCGCGATATTACAATTGCCAATATTTTTTTTGAAAACTCAACAAGAACAAGACTTTCCTTCGAATTAGCCGAAAAAAGACTTTCAGCAGATGTCGTTAATTTTAGCGCTTCTGGAAGTTCTGTAAAAAAAGGCGAAACGCTCATTGATACCGTCAACAATATCCTTTCGATGAAAGTTGATATGGTCGTTATGCGTCACTCTAGTCCCGGTGCGGCTGAATTTCTATCGAAAAAAGTAAATGCTCGCGTAATCAACGCAGGAGATGGAACACACGAACATCCGACTCAAGCACTTTTAGATGCTTATTCCATTCGCGAAAAACTAGGAACTGTTGAAGGTAAAAAAGTCGTTATTGTAGGCGACATTCTTCACTCACGTGTTGCTCTGTCAAATATTTATTGTTTACAAAAATTAGGAGCGGAAGTAATGGTTTGTGGTCCAACGACGCTGATTCCCAAATATATTGGAGATTTAGGCGTGAAAGTTTCACACAACCTAATTGAAGCTTTGGAATGGTGTGATGTCGCAAATATGTTGCGCATTCAATTAGAGCGTCAGGACATTAAATATTTTCCTTCGCTCAGAGAATATTCCCAACAATTTGGACTAAACAAAGAAATCCTAAATTCACTTTCAAAAGAAATCGTGGTAATGCACCCGGGACCAATCAACCGTGGCGTTGAAATAACGAGCGATGTAGCGGATTCTAAGCAAAGTATTATACTTCAACAAGTTGAAAATGGTGTAGCAATTCGAATGGCAGTAATTTATTTGCTCGCTTCGAAGATTGAAAGGTAATTTTATTTACATTTGACAAAACGATTGCTATGAATTTCACAGTCGAACATGTTGGAAAAACCACGGTCATTTCTTCAAACGTAGAAAAGCTCGATGCAAGTAACGCTCCTGAGTTGAAAGCGCAATTTCTTCATTTAAATAAAGGTGGATTTAATGAAATGATTTTGGATTTATCAAAGACCAAGTATTGTGATTCATCTGGATTGAGTGCTGTTTTGGTAGCAAATCGATTGTGTAAGGATACGAACGGTACATTTGATTTATGTGGTTTACAAGCAAACGTTCGAAAAATGATTGAAATTGCCCAACTTGATCGCGTTCTTAGCATTTCTGAATCGAAAGATTCTATTTTGGCTACCAAAAATTCGTGAGTTTTTCAGTTACAATTCTAGGTAGTGGGGCCGCACTTCCAACCGGAAAAAGAAATCCAACATCCCAATATATTTTTTGCAATAATAGACACATTCTTATTGATTGCGGGGAGGGAACACAAATGCAATTGCGAAAATACGGAATTCCTTTTCAGCGAATAACGCACATTTTTATTTCTCATTTGCACGGTGATCATTTCTTTGGTTTGCCAGGTTTGCTGAGCACCATGAATTTATTGGGTCGTAATCGTGGAGTTACACTTTATGGACCGCCTCAATTAAAAGCTATATTAACCCAACTTTTTGAATGCGGAGGACAAAAACTGATGTTTAAATTGAATTTCGTGCCAACTTCAACGGATGGTGAAAATTTATTATTCGAAGATCGACTGATAAGAATCACAAGTTTCCCATTGAATCATCGCATTCCAACAACTGGCTTTCGAATTCAGGAAAAACCAAAGGAATATCGCTTGAATCCTGATGCCATTGAGCAGGATCAAATTCCAATTGAATTTTATCATCGCTTGAAAAAAGGTGAATCTCCAACAGTTGAGAACGGAAAAACAATCGACTTCAAAAGGTATACGTTTTCACCTAAACCAAGTTTTTCTTATTCGTATTGCTCGGACACAGCTTATTCAGAAGAACTTATTCCATTTATAAAAGACTCCACGCTACTCTGTCACGAGGCCACTTTTACTGAAAAAGACAAAGACCGAGCTCGACTTACTTATCATTCAACGGCTAAAGAAGCGGCGCAAATTGCATCCGCAGCAAACGTCAAAAAATTGATTGTAGGACATCTTTCCTCGCGCTATTCAGAAACGGAAGAACATCTTTCAGAAGCATCAGCATATTTTAAAAATACAGAAGTCGCAGAGGATGGGATGAAAGTTGAATTGAAAAAGTTATAATGTTAGATCAAGATTTCTTTTTTCTCTTTTTCCGATAAATAATTAATCAACACTCCTTTATTCAATCCTTGGTAAACAAACATACTTCCAGCCGCAAGGCCATTTGCAAATCCTTTTTGGGCGACATCCTTCAAATGTTGGATAGTTCCAGCTCCACCAAGAGCAACAACAGGAATGGAAACAGCTTCAGATATCGATCGAATTAATTCAACATCATAACCTTCCATTTTTCCATCTCGATCAATGGATTGAACAATCAACTCACCGGCGCCAGATTTTTCCATGAGTTTTGCAAATTCTACAGGACTATATGAGGTTGAATTTTGTCCATTCTTTGTCCATGTTTTCATTCCTCCAAATAGTTTTTTCTTGACATCAATGCAAACTACTATTGTAGAGGAACCAAATTCTTTTGCGGCATTTTCAATGAACTCAATATTAGCGGAAGCTGAGTTTATCACCACTTTTTCAGCACCAGCACTGGTAACTTTTCTAATGTCATCAATCGTTTTAATACCGCCACCCACGGCGAAAGGCATATTGGCCTCCTCACCTACCTCACGCACAAAATCAAGAGAAATTAGTCGGTTTTGTTTCGTTGCTTCAATATCTAAAAACACCAATTCATCCGCTTTTAAGTCATTGTAAATACGAACTGCATTCATTGGATCCCCGATGTAGGTATAACTTTTAAATCCAACGGATTTTACCAAACCTTGATTTTTCAATAAAAGAACCGGAATTACGCGAGGACGAAACATCCGTGTAAAATTAAATGCCAAAGTTGACTTTTCAAAGAAAATTAAACGAATTAAATACGATTGGATATCTTTGTCTTTGTGAAAGTTGTTATCATAGACTACAAGATGGGAAATATTCATTCCGTTGCGCGGAAACTGAAAATTCTCGGTGTAGATCATGAAATTTCGAAAAATCCTGATTCGATAAAACAAGCTGATAAATTGATATTACCTGGTGTTGGGCACTTTGGGAAGGCGATGCGACAATTGGAGCAAACAAACTTGATTCCTATTCTGAACGATATTGTTTTAAATCAAAAAAAACCAATTTTAGGAATTTGTTTAGGAATGCAGCTAATGGCAAAATTCAGCGAAGAAGGAAATGTCAGCGGTCTTGGCTGGATTGACGGACAAGTCACTCGATTTCAAGTAAAGGATAAACTTCGATTCAAAGTTCCGCACACGGGATGGAATCAAATCAAAATCTGTAAGGAAAGTCGAATTAATATTGGTTTAAAAAATGAATCTGAATTTTACTTTGTTCATGCCTATTATTTTCAAGCGAACAACGTGTCAGATATTCTTCACAAATCAACTTACGAGCAGGAATTTGTGTCAGCAATTCAAAAAGAGAACATCGTTGGTGTTCAGTATCATCCCGAGAAAAGCCATGATGTTGGATTGCAATTGATCAAGAATTTTATTTTTGATTTTTAAATTAATTACATATCATATTCTTTTTCAATTACTTGAAAATTTAATCCGTCATTTTATGCCAAAATATAAAAACCGTTTTTTGTTTTCATCTTATCCCAAATGGAAACCAAGCTGCAATTTCTAAGTATATTTACCTCCTATTAATTCGGATGGAAAAGTTTGATTTGGTTGTAATTGGTGGTGGTCCTGCAGGTTATGCAGCTGCAATGAGGGGTATCGACTTCGGTAAGAGGGTTTGTTTGATCGAAAAAGACAAAGTAGGTGGAGCTGGTGTTTACAATGGTGCTCTCTCCTCCAAAACACTTTGGGAATTATCGAATCGCGTTGCCGATGTTAACGAAATGATTGTATCCAAAGGAAGAGCAAAATTTGAATTGGAATGGGAAGACGTGAAAAAAAACCTCGCTGAAGCCGTTTTTGAGCGTAAATTCCAGTATTCGGCACACATCAAATTGCTGCAAACGGAAACAATGAAAAAACTCCTTCATTATGAACGAGGACATGGGAAGCTAATTTCGAAAAATGAAATTCAAATTTCTCACGAAGGAGAAACTAAAATTATTTGGGGTGAAAAGATAGTTCTTTCAACGGGCAGCCGACCGAGAACCTTACCTGAAATTGAAGTAGACGAAGAAACGATTTTAACTTCCGACGGAATTGATAATATAAAGAATTATCCAAAAAGTTTGGTGATCGTAGGGGCCGGTGTAATTGGTTGTGAATATGCAACTATATTCTCAAATTTTGGAAAAACAAAAGTTTACATAATCGATCGTCAGGAACGAATTTTACCATTTGAGGACGAGGACATTTCCAAACTCATCTCAAAAAATTTGACTGACCATGGTGTCGTTATTCATTCCAACGCGAAACTCGAGCGTTTGCAAAAAATAGATGGAGAAGTCGAATACGAACTTTCTTATCCCGATGGAACACATCAGGTCATTCGTGTGGAAAAAGCGCTACTGTCAATCGGAAGAATTCCAAACATAGAGGGACTTGGACTGGAAAATGCTGGAGTATCCATGTCAAAAAGAGGAGTTCACATCGGTGATGACGATACGTTAACAAGTATTCCAAATATCTACGCAGTGGGTGATGTTTCTGGGCGTATCGCACTTGTGAATATGGGCGAACTCGAAGCCAGACATGCTGTTGAAAAAGCATTTGGA
Organism: uncultured Lishizhenia sp.; assembly: GCA_964534395.1. GTDB lineage: Bacteria > Bacteroidota > Bacteroidia > Flavobacteriales_D > Crocinitomicaceae > UBA952. Next base: position 12,145 of record CAZHOW010000002.1, on the reverse strand, counting down.
AATAAACCAGAGCGCTTGAACTATGACAATATTTGCACCATCATGTTTCTTAATCCAGAAGTGGCTTCCGTCGGCCTGAACGAACAGCAATGCGTAGAGAAAAACATACCTGTGAAAGTAGTTAAAATAGATTACTCCTTAATTACACGCGCCATTGCAATGCGAAAAACGCAAGGTTTCTTCAAGATTATCGTTACCAATGACAAAGAAATGCGGATTTTGGGAATGCGCGTGGTTGGAGCTCATGCCTCAACTGCCATCCAAGCGGTCGGTTTACTTATTAAATTGAACATGCCAATTGAAGTTCTCTCTGAATTGATACATCCGCACCCGTCCATTGTAGAAGGAATTCAGGAATGCGTTCGAATGTTATTGAATCGCTCCATTTTCAAATCATCTGTCTTTAAAGATAAGTTAGCATGTTTTTCGCTAGTTGACGGAATTAAAACACCATTGGAACGATTGTAAATGATTGAATTTCCTCAATATCGCAAACTAAACAATGATAGATCATTTTATCGAATTGAGGACGAAAATCATTTTACAGAAATTCAACTAATTGGTAAAAAGGCATTTGAACTAAAAATTCAAGCAATTCAGTACCCTGAAAAATTGAAAATTAAAGAAATGTTGAATTGCGAAGAACCTTACAACAAAATCGAACAATCCGAATTTGATCGAGTATATCAAAGCCTTGTAGACTAATTAAATAATCGAAAAATGAACCCAAAAGTAGATCTTTTTCTGTTGGATGGATGCGGAAGATGCAAACTCTACCAAACTCCACAATGCAAAGTCCATAAGTGGCCCGAGGAGTTAAATACCTTGAGAGGATTAATATTACAATTCGGATTGGAAGAAGAAATTAAATGGGGATTTCCATGTTACACATTAAATGGAAAGAACATACTGATGTTGGCTCCATTTAAAGACAATTGCTCAATTAGTTTTTTCAAAGGAGCTTTATTGAAGGAAAATCCGATTCTAGAAAAGAGCGGCGAGAATTCAAATACATTTAGATTGATTCGTTTTCAAGGAATGGAAAAAATCATCAAAGAAAAAGAAACAATTCAAAAGATCATTCAAGAGGCAATTGAAATTGAAAAATCTGGAAAGAAATTACCTAAGACCGATTATTCCGCAATTGAATTACCCGAAGAATTGGAAAATGCCTTCGAAGACGACCACATCTTTAAAGCAGCATTTAAAAGTTTAACGCCGGGAAGACAACGCGGATACATCTTGCATTTCTCACAACCAAAGCAAACTCAAACAAGAATTAATCGCATTGAAAAATGTAAACCAGCAATTTTGAATGGAAAAGGGTTAAATGAATAGTTTCTTTCTATTTTTGGATATAAGACAGGCTCAAAATAATTTATTTTGTAAAGATCATCCCCCTCGATCTCCCTTCAAAATTAGGGGGAAGTTATTTGAAATTTAGAGCCAGATTGAATTAAATCATTTTAATCCATTTTTCAATTTTGGAATTCCTTAACTTCGTTCAATGTTTTTGCGCCGAATTTTATTGGCTCCTGTTTCCTTAGTTTGGTTCGTAGTTACCGAAATTCGAAATCGTTTATTTGATTGGGGAGTTTTATCTACATATAAAATACCTAAAAAATCAATTTGTATTGGAAACTTAAGCGTTGGTGGAACGGGTAAAACACCAATGACATCTTATTTAGCACAAATGTTTCATCTCGAATTGAAAGTTCAAATTTTGAGTCGTGGATATGGAAGGCAATCAAAAGGATTTTTAAATGTTTCTGTCAACGATACTTCAGAAAATGTCGGAGATGAGCCATTATTTTATAAATTGAAATTCGAGGATGATGTTCAAGTAGCCGTTTGTGAAAATCGAAAAGCAGGAATCGAACAAATTGGAATAGAAAATTTTGACTTATTATTGCTTGATGACGCATACCAACATCGACAAGTAAAGGCTGGTTTTACGATTTTACTCACCTCCTACCCCAACCTTTTTGTCGATGATTATTTACTTCCTTCTGGAACGCTTCGGGAAAGTAAAAAAAATGCTAATCGATCGGATTGTATTGTCGTTACAAAATGTCCTAAAAATCTATCTTTGAATGAGAAGAAATTTATTGAAAACAAATTAGTTCGTTTCAATAAATCCATTTTTTTCAGTCATATCAGTTATCATTCATTTGTTTCCTTTGGAAAACCAATTGAATCCTTTGAAAAAGTAATTCTAGTTTCCGGAATTGCTAATCCCAAACCACTCGTTGAATTCCTTCAAAAATCAGTTGAAATCGAACTAATTCAATTTCCTGATCACCACCAATTCTCAAAGTCCCAAATTGAGGAAATTCACAGAAAAATTGATACTTTTGCAAACAATAAAACGGCGATTTTAACAACCGAAAAAGATTTTGCTCGCTTACATGATAAAATCGACAATTGGAAGTTAAACAAATATCCGTGGTATTACATTCCAATTCAAATGGAAATTGATAATGAAAATGAATTTAAATCATTAATAAATAGTTATGTTAGAGCAATTTAAGGAATCAGCGGCATTCATCCAATCACGAACCAATGTTAAACCAACGATTGGAATTATTTTGGGGACAGGATTAGGAGGATTGGTAAAAGAAATCAATGTTATCGATGAAATTCCATACGAGCAAATTCCAAATTTCCCAGTTTCAACGGTTGAAAGTCACTCTGGAAAATTGATTTTCGGTGAGCTTGGTGGCAAACAAGTTTTGGCCATGCAAGGTCGTTTTCATTACTATGAAGGATATTCTTTGCAGCAAGTAACTTTTCCAGTTCGTGTTATGAAGTTTTTAGGAATTGAACGTCTATTCGTAAGTAACGCATCTGGAGGTGTAAATCCTGACTTTGAGGTTGGTGAAATTATGATTCAAAACGACCACATAAATCTATTCCCTGGAAATCCTCTTATTGGTAAAAATTTAGACGAACTAGGCCCTCGCTTTCCGGACATGAGTGAGCCATACGACCATGCAATGATTGAATTGGCGTTACAAATTGCGAAAGAAAATAACATTAAAGTTTCAGTTGGAACCTATGCCGGATTAACCGGACCTACACTTGAAACTCCAGCAGAATATCAATACGTTAGAAATACAGGTGCTGACGCAGTTGGAATGTCAACCGTACCAGAAGTAATCGTTGCTCGGCACATGGAAATTCCTTGCTTTGCTATTTCAATCATTACTGACCTTGGTGTAAAAGGAAAAATTCAAAAAGTGAGTTTACAAGATGTAATTGAAGTCGCTAGCCGTCAAGAACCAAAGATGACGACCATCATGAAAGAACTAATTTCGCGTGTTTAACATGAACGAAGAAATTCGAAATAAATACGAGGCCGTTATTGGATTGGAAGTCCATGCGCAAATGCTTACTAAAACAAAAGCCTATTCTAATGACATTAACGAATATGGTTCGCATCCGAATACCAATGTAAGTGTAATTACATTGGGGCATCCGGGCACACTTCCAGTAATGAATAAAAAAACGGTTGAATTTGCAATTCGTCTTGGATTGGCTTGTGGTTGCGAAATTGCGCGCGACCAATATTTTGCTCGTAAAAATTACTTTTATCCGGATTTACCCAAAGGTTATCAAATTACGCAAGATAAAACGCCTATTTGCACTGGAGGAAGCATACTTATTCGCACAGACGATGGAACAGAAAAAGAGATAAAACTGACTCGCATTCACATGGAAGAGGATGCCGGAAAAAGCATACATGATGTTGATGTCTACGATACATTAGTTGACCTTAATCGTGCTGGAACACCCCTGTTAGAAATAGTTTCGGAGCCAGATATTCGTTCATCACAAGAAGCTTATAATTATTTAACTGAAGTTAGAAAACTAGTTCGTTACTTGGACATTTGTGATGGAAATATGGAAGAGGGTTCCTTGCGATGTGATGCCAACATTTCCGTTCGTTTGAAAGGTTCAGAAAAATTTGGAACAAAGGTCGAAGTAAAGAACATGAACTCGATTCGAAATGTGCAACGTGCAATCGAATTTGAAATAAATCGCCAAATTGAAGCAATTGAAAATGGAGAATCGTTAACTCAGGAGACAAGAGCTTTTGACGCCCTCAAAGGAATTACCATTTCCATGCGAACAAAAGAAGCCGCTAACGATTATCGCTATTTTCCGGAGCCTGATTTACAACCACTTTTCGTTGATCAAAAACAAATTGATTCGATTAAAAGTGAAATGCCTGCCTTGCCAAGAGATTTATTCTTGAAGTACACGAAAGAGTTTGGCTTATCGGAATACGATGCCTATAATTTAACTGACAACAAAGGAATTGCACTTTATTACGAGGAACTTATAGAACTGACCAAAAATTACAAGTCTGCAGCTAATTGGATGATGGGTGACGTAAAGTCATATCTAAACGAATTTGGGGTTGAAATCGAAGAATTCCCTTTAAAACCAAGTATCATTGCAAGTTTGATTCAATTAATCGATGAAGGAAAAGTTTCAACTTCGATTGCCTCACAACGGATTTTTCCAGAAATGTTAAAAACAGTTGAAACACCTTTGCAAATTGCTGAAAGACTAAACTTAATTCAAGATTCGAACGAAGACACGCTGAAAGGATTTATTCTTCAAGTTTTCAAAGAAAATGAAAACGAAGTTGAACGCTATCGAGCGGGAGAAAAACAATTGACTGGATTTTTCATGGGTAAATTAATGAAAGTTTCACAAGGAAAAGCAGATCCGAAAATTGCCAATTCGCTTCTCCGTCAAATGCTGGAATCATAACATGAGTTTTTTTCGAAAAAATAAAACCCTGGTAATACTTTTGATTGCTGCGACAATCATTCCAATTATTTACTATTCCTTAAATTCAAATAATACGAATGGTGAAAACACCGAAAAACCGATAGATAACTTTTCAATTTCTGGAAAAATAGTTGGTGCAGGTGGTTTTAGGTTATACGTTGAAGCCCCAAGTGACCGAGGAATGATTCCTGTTTCTGATACCTTGATTAATTCAGATGGTACTTTTCGTTTGAATGGCAACGTTCCTGGACTTGGGTTCTTTTTGCTTCGATTGGGGGAAAATCAAGAGAATGTAATTCAAGTTACGATAGAGCCGAATAACAAAATTTCAATTAATACAAGTCTTGAGAACTTCAAATACAAACCAAATTTGTCAGGGCCGTCATGGGCAAAGGTTTTGAATAAACACCAGGAGGTATTACGCGTATTTGAGAACGAACAAAAAGAGCTTATGGCAAATGAAACCTCAGCGAGTAAAGAAGAGGTGAATGCTGCCTTTATGGCTTCCAAAAAGAAAGTGGAAGACTTTGCCAAAGCGAGTATGGTTGCTGATCCTGGAAATGCGTACAACATAGTTTTGTCGATGGCAATATTACCAACTACAAGTTTTGATCAATGGGATCCCGATAACTTAAAGGTCTTGGAGGCAGTTGCTCAAGGTTTTGAAAGTAAATATTACGGCCAACCCGCAGCGAAAACCATTAGAAGTCAAGTGGGTCAAATTCAAAGTGCCTATTCGCAATACGCTTCAACCACAAACGGAACAATTACTGCTCCTGAAATTGCCATGAAAAATCCGGAAGGAAAAAATTTAAAGTTATCCGACTTACGAGGAAAAGTAGTTCTAATCGACTTTTGGGCTTCATGGTGTGGACCATGCAGACAAGAAAATCCAAATGTCGTTAGACTATACAAAAAATATCAAAACAAAGGATTCACAGTTTTTTCGGTTTCATTAGATGAAGATATTAATGCCTGGAAAAGCGCCATACAAAAAGATGGGTTGATTTGGCAAAATCATGTCAGCGATTTGAAAGGATGGCAAACACCGTTAATCAAAACCTATGGTTTCGAAGCAATCCCATTTACAGTATTGGTAAACAAAGAAGGGAAAGTCATTGGAACAAATTTGAGGGGAGAACAATTGGAACAAAAATTGGAAGAACTATTTTAAAATAAAGATGAAAAAAGTACTTATTATTCTTGCTGTTTCAATTATTGGTGTTTCAGCGTGGTCACAATCAGAAATTGATGTCAAAATTTCAGGGACTATTTTTAATTCGAATGTTGACACCTTTAAAATATCGCAATTCTTTGGATCTTATTTCAAGGATTATGTCAGAATTCCAGTTGATAAAAAAGGTAATTTTAGTTTTAGCGGGAAATTGCCGTTCGAAGATTTCTATTTTCTTCGAGTCGGCTACAACAATGTAAATCTAATTTTACGCGATAAAAGTGATTTAAAAATTTATGGCGATGGGAGCAACATTCGTGAATTTTGTAACATTATCGGTTCAGATGAATCTAAGGCATTTCATGATTTTTCATTAATCGCAGATAATTGGAAAATTAAAACCGATTCAGCAATTGCAGTGATTCGCCAAGATCCAAGTAAAGAAAAAGCGATTAATGACTACATGCAAGGTCAATTTATGACTTACCAACAGGAATTACAAAGTTTTGTTAATTCAAATCCAAACTCCCCTGCTTTGATTCTTGTTTTAAACAATATTGATATCGAGCAAAACTTCAAAGACTACGAAAACTTGATGCTTCAGGTTGAGAAATCATTTCCAAATAGTCCTACGGTTAAGAGTTATTTTCAAAATTACTTGGCAAAGAAAAAGCAAATTGAAGATGCCGTCATTTTAGCTCCAGGTAAAACAGCACCGGATTTTGAAGAACTTGGAACTGATCAAAAATCGAAGATAAAATTATCAGATTTAAAAGGAAAAGTTGTTTTAATCGATTTTTGGGCGTCATGGTGTGGCCCTTGCCGTAGAGAAAACCCGAATGTTGTAAAAACATATGAAAAATATGCAAAAGATGGTTTTACAATTATGAGTATTTCACTTGATAATGATAAAACAAAATGGATAGAAGCTATTCAAAAAGATAAGCTAACTTGGCCAAACCACGTAAGCGATTTAGGTGGGTGGAATAGCAAAGTTGCTCGCTTATATCAAGTTTCAAGCGTTCCATTTACAGTTTTGTTAGATCGAGAAGGTAAAATCATAAAAACAAATCTTCGAGGAGAGGCTCTTGAAGCAGAACTAGCCAAAATTTTCGGTCATTAATATGATTGAACCAAGCGGTAAATATCACTATTTCGCTTCCGATTTTCATTTGGGTGCACCAAATTATAATGCAAGTTTGGAACGAGAGAAAAAAATTGTAGCCTGGCTATCCGAAATAGAAAAAGATGCCGAAGCCATTTATTTAGTCGGCGACATTTTCGACTTTTGGTTTGAATACAAACATGCTATTCCTAAGGGATTTGTTCGATTGCAAGGAAAAATAATCGAATTAACTCAGAAAGGAATCCCCGTTCATTTCTTTCTTGGAAATCATGATATGTGGATGTTCGACTATTTCAAGCAAGAATTAGGGGTAGAAATACATTCGGATGAAATTGAAATTGAAATCAACCACAAATCATTTTACATTGCACACGGAGATGGATTAGGACCTGGAGATAGAGGATATAAATTTATAAAAAAAATATTTCGAAATCGTTTTTGTCAATGGGCATTTGCACGACTTCATCCTAACTTTGGTATTCCTTTAGCAAAATATTTTTCAAAAACAAGTCGAAATAGCACTGGTGATGATGATGCCCATGTGAATGCTTTAGATAAAGAATGGCTATATCAGTTTACTAAATCACAACAACAGACCAAGCATCGAGACTTTTACATTTTCGGTCATCGACATCTACCTCTAAAATTTGAAATGAAAAATACGACGTATTTCAATTTAGGGGAATGGTTAAATTTTTGCACTTTCGGCAGATTTGATGGGGAACAATTTGAATTATTGCAATGGAAAGAAAATCAAATAATTCCATTTAAATCTATTTCTGAATAACCGATGAAAATTGATTGGAAAATTTCTTCCATCGATCAATTAACTCGAATAGCAGAGGAGTTTTTGAGTTTAGTTCCCAACCCAAAATGTATCGCTTTTAAAGGTGAAATGGGCGCAGGAAAAACCACATTTATTCACTCAATTTTGGATACATTAAAAGTCGATGAATTTGAAGGTTCTCCAACATTTGCGATCATTCAACAATATCCAGTATCCACAAGAGGTAAGATTTATCACATGGATTGCTATCGTATCAATTCAATAGCAGAAGCTGTTGATATCGGATTGGAAGAAATTCTTGAAGAAAAAAGTTACATATTTATTGAGTGGGCTGAAAAAATTGAGCCATTACTTCCAAATGACGTAATTTGGGTGTATATTCGTAACAATGATGATTTCACAAGACAAATAAGCTTTGAATTATGATTACGGACCCTGAACTACTAAAATCATTAATCGCACAAGGCAGTTTGATGCCAAAGGAGGAAATGTTGGAAGTTAGACGAAAAAAAGGAAATCTTTTTATCGGAATACCAAAAGAGACCTCCTTTCAAGAGCGTCGAGTTGCTTTGGTCCCTGAGGCTGTTTCTCTTCTAGTTGCAAATGGTCATCATGTTCGTATTGAGACAAAGGCTGGTGTAGGATCAAACTTTTCAGATAACGACTTTAGTGAGGCTGGGGCAGAAATATGTTACGATAGTAAAGAAATATATTCGTGTGATATTATACTCAAAGTTGCGCCACCATCTGAAGAAGAAGTCGAATTAATGGTAGGCGGACAAACATTCATTTCCGCACTCCAAATCGCAACACAACCAAAAGAAATTCTTCAGAAACTAATTTCAAAAAAAATCACAGCAATTGCCTGGGATTATGTCCGTGATGAAGAGGGTGTTTTCTCAATTGTTCGGACTTTGGGTGAAATTGCGGGAACAACCAGTATTCTGGTAGCAGGTGAACTTTTATCTTCGTTCTCCTCTGGAAAAGGCATGATGCTTGGGGGCGTTGCAGGCGTTCAACCAACCGAGGTTGTCATAATCGGTGCAGGAACAGTCGGAGAATATGCAACTCGAGCAGCTTTGGGTCTTGGTTCTTCCGTAAAAGTTTTCGATAATTCATTATCTCGTTTGCGTCGTCTACAAAATGATATAGGTTCTCGAATTTTCACATCAATCATTCAACCCAAAGTTCTAGCTAAAGCGATTCGTAGAGCGGACGTTGTGATTGGCGCGCTGAGATCTCCAATAGGACGAACTCCATGCGTAGTGAATGAAGAAATGATTCAAAGTATGAAACAAGGTTCAGTGGTAGTTGATGTAAGTATCGATCAAGGCGGCTGTTTTGAAACTTCTCGGGTAACGAATCACAGCGACCCTACTTTTGTAAAACATGGAGTTGTTCATTATTGTGTACCTAACATTTCATCACGTGTTTCGAGAACGGCATCTTTCGCGTTGTCAAATATACTTTCACCACTAATTCTAGAAATGGGAGACAAAGGCGGTGTCGTTGAACTAATCAGAGATCACAAAGGATTTAGAAACGGTGTTTATATCTACAAAGGGATTTTAACCAATGAAGTACTTGGAAAAGTATTTGATTTAAAATACAAAGACATCAATCTCATTTTACCTGGTATGTAATGAACGTCATTCAGCCGTTAAACTTACCAAAAACAGAGTTAAATTTAGTTCGTAAAGGAAGCGATTTATTCGTTTATTGCCTAATTCGTAAAAAGCGGATTAACTTAACTCCTGAAGAATGGGTTCGACAGCATTTCATCGCTTTTCTTTCAAATAATTTGGGTTATGCGATTGAACGAATTTCAGTTGAAAAAAGCCTTGACTATTTTGGTTTAAAAAAAAGATGGGATATTGTTGTTTATAATCAAGATTTTATTCCTGAAGTTTTAATTGAATGTAAGGCTCCTCATATTCCTTTGAATGAAAATGTACTGCTTCAAGCCTTAAACTATCAAAATAAACTAAGTTGTAAATACATAGGACTAACAAACGGAATTGATCACGCTTTTTGGCATATTGATAAGGAAAATATGAAGATTCAATACCTTAATGAATATCCGAAATTTCAAAACCAAGTTAATTTGGATTAAAATTCCAAGTTCCAGACTTCATTCGATTATATTCTCGCGAAAGATAAGCCAACTGAATCCTCATTTTATCCATGGCTTCCTCTGTTTCTGGGCTAATTTCTTGCTTACGCACTTTCAACTGAAGCTTCATGTACATCGCATGCAAAATTACCTCAACATCATGATTTTGGGGCATTTTTGACTTTTGCTTAAATTCATCTAAAAATGGTTTCGCCTGGTCAACAAGACCCTTATATTTTTCATCATTCGTTATGGTAATCAACGTATTATGTAAATAAATCAATTCCATAATAATTTCACGTAACGGTTCGATGTGCCCTTCCTTCTCACATCTCTGAATTTTCATTTGCTTAACCAAATCCTCATACCACGCTCGGTATTGATTTAGAAATGCAGTATCAGGCAAACTTGGCTTAACAAAAACCTCTATTATTTGATCGACATTAAATTGAAAAGCTCGAATGATATCTTCTATCTGGTACATATAAATCAAGTACTCAGCGATATTTTCCTGTTTTTTTTGTTGAGAAACGAGCATTTTATTTCAGTTCTTTTTCAATTTGATCCTGATTTTCATTTAAAAAATTAATGAATTCGGTAGTGACATCCATAGAAGGACTTATATAGTTCAATTGACCACCTTGTCCGTGCATGAGCAAAATGTCAATACCGTGTAACTCACAATATTTTTTACCAAGTGCTTCAATTTTTTTGTTGATTGCTTCTAATTTCTTCACCGTCTCTTCCTCAATCTTGACACCCTGAGTTTGCTGATATTGCATAATTGATGCTTGCATTTGCTGAGCTTTCTGTTGTGCTAACATAATTTCATTTTCAGAAAGTAATCCGTTTCGTGCTTCTTGATCTTTTCGTTGAACAAAATTGTCATATTCTCGAGATCTTTTCTCCAACTCAGCTTGAAAAGCCTTTTGTTTTTTCGTAACCGCTGCATCCTCTCGTTTGTAATAGTCAAATTTTTCTTTGATGCTATCATTGCTGTAGAATGCGATTTTCAAACCATTAGTTTTGCGGACTTCTACTTTTGGCTTCGAGTCTTTTTTCTCTTTTTCTATATCTTGTGAACAAGAAGTTACGAAAAGCAAAATCGTCAGAATTGATAAAAAAGGAAGTCGAAGATTAGATTTATTATTCATAATTACTCAATTTACAAGGAAGATGTCAAGTTATCCCAATCCGATCGCATAGCTAAAAATCTGTCGAAGCAGTTTTTCAAAAATTCATTAGAAATATTACTTTCTAACTTTTCGATGTTTACACCCAATTCAGAGACTTTATACAGCTGTTCAAAACCACCTAGTTCAATTTTCAAAATATACTTCCCATTGTATTGATGAAGTTGAATCAGAAAACGTTCGTGCGGTATTTGCTTTACCAATCGCATAAACAAAGGTAATAAATTTGACCTTATGATTAAATGAAAGAAGTTTCAGAAAGAACTAAAAATTCAAAAGGAACTTTTACCATGTGCTCATAATCACGTCCAACTTCCAACATATCGAAATCTCCTTCACAATATTCCCATTGCACCGACGCGAAAAAACCTCGATCTTTCAACTCGTTCAACCTGTAAAGCATGTGCAGAATTTCTTTGGATGAGGAAGTATTAAGGCATTCAATTCTTAAACGGAAAACTGTATTTGTTGGAGGACTTTTAATGTATTCATTAAACCAACTGCTAACTGGTGTCCAAAAATCAAGTTCTGAATCTGGTATTACTTTTCCGGAAATTTCTAAAATTCCATCTTTTTGAAAGAAAACATGTGGTGTTGATTCAGTTTGTGTGAGATTTAAATCCTTCATTTTAATTTAAAGAGGAGCGAAAATTACAAATATTTCTAGAACTAATATGGAAAGATTAAAAATAAAAAGGCCAAAACATTTGTAACAGAAATAAAATATAAGAATTATTTATGATTTTTTACGCTTAGTATGTTGGAATCGAAAATTTTATCATAATTTCGGGGATATAATGTATTTTAACCCATTTAAATCGTTGTTTTAATTTTTTATGACCAGTATTTTTGTTGCTAAGCTAGACTTTGGAGTATCTAGTGAACAATTAAGGAAATTGTTTGAACAGCACGGTAAAGTTTTTAAGGCCAACGTTGCCACCGACAGAGA
>CAZHOW010000001.1:0-386657 GCA_964534395.1 uncultured Lishizhenia sp. | reverse complement strand
CACGGTAAAACTACTTTGACTGCTACTATATCTAGCGTATTGGCTAGTAAAGGTTTAGCTGCAGTTCGTGATTTCTCTTCAATCGATAATGCTCCTGAAGAAAAAGAACGTGGTATTACAATTAACACATCACACATTGAGTACGAAACTGAGAAACGTCACTACGCTCACGTCGACTGTCCAGGTCACGCGGATTACGTTAAGAACATGGTTACTGGTGCTGCTCAAATGGATGGTGCAATTCTTGTAGTTGCTGCAACTGATGGACCAATGCCTCAAACCCGTGAGCACATCCTTCTAGGTAAGCAAGTAGGAGTTCCTCGTTTAGTGGTATTCATGAACAAAGTGGATATGGTTGACGATCCAGAATTATTAGAATTAGTTGAAATGGAAGTTCGTGAATTACTTTCTTTCTACAGTTATGATGGTGACAATGCACCTGTTATTCAAGGTTCTGCTCTTGGAGCACTTAATGGTGAGCCTCAATGGGTAAAAACAGTTGAAGATCTAATGGATGCTGTAGATACTTATATTGAGTTACCTCCACGTGATATTGATAAGCCTTTCTTGATGCCTGTTGAAGATGTATTTACGATTACAGGTCGTGGTACAGTGGCAACAGGAAGAATTGAAACAGGTGTAATCAATTCTGGTGAACCTGTTGAGATTCTTGGAATGGGTGAAGCTAAATTAACTTCAACTGTTACTGGTGTTGAAATGTTCCGTAAAATTCTTGATCGCGGTGAGGCTGGTGACAATGTAGGTCTTCTTTTAAGAGGTATTGAGAAAACTCAAATTAAAAGAGGTATGGTTATTTGTAAGCCAGGTTCAGTTAAACCACACCAAGAGTTCAAAGCTGAGATTTATGTATTGAAGAAAGAAGAAGGTGGTCGTCACACTCCTTTCCACAATAAATACCGTCCTCAATTCTATTTCCGTACAACCGATGTTACAGGTGAAATCTTGTTAACTGATGGACGTGAAATGGTTATGCCAGGTGACAACGTATCAATTACAGTAAAATTGATAGTTCCTGTTGCAATGGATAAAGGTCTTCGTTTTGCTATCCGTGAAGGAGGTAGAACAGTAGGAGCAGGTCAGGTTACAGAAATAGTAGCTTAATAAAAATTATCAAGTTTAATTAAAGGGGAGTTTTTGCAAACTCCCCTTTTTAAACGGGTGTAGCTCAGCTGGTAGAGTAGTGGTCTCCAAAACCATTGGTCGTGGGTTCGAATCCTACCGCCCGTGCTGAAAAATAAAATAAGGTGTCGAAGATAAAAGTATATTTTAGAGAAACGTACGACGAAATGGTGAATCATGTGACTTGGCCAACTTGGAAAGAGTTACAAAACAATACTATTTTAGTTGTTGTATCCTCAATTTTGATTTCACTTGTAATTTTTGCGATGGATTATTTATTTGGTATTACCGGAGAGGAAGATTCGTTTTGGAGAGGATTACTCGGTTTTATATATTACAAAATGTTCTAATTCTATTCTACCATGGGTGAAATCGTAAAAAAATGGTATGTAGTTCGTGCCGTAAGCGGAAAAGAAAAGAAGGTTAAGGAGTACTTGGAATTAGAAATCTCCAGATTGAAATTGAATGACTTTGTTAGTCAAGTTTTGATTCCAACTGAAAAAGTATTTAAAATTCAGAACGGAAAAAAAGTAAATAAAGAAAAAGCTTTTTTGCCGGGTTACGTTTTAATTGAAGCTGCATTGTTAGGTGAAGTTACACACGTGATCAAAAGCATTCCTAACGTGATTGGTTTTTTGGGTACTGAAAAAGGTGGGGATCCTGTACCAATGCGAATGGCTGAAGTAAATAGGATTTTGGGTAAAGTAGATGAGCTATCTGAGTCTGAAGAAGAATTGAAAATACCATTTGTTGTGGGTGAATCTGTGAAAGTTATCGATGGGCCGTTCAATAATTTTAGCGGTGTAATTGATGAAATAAATGAAGAAAAGAAAAAACTGAAGGTAATGGTAAAGATCTTCGGTCGTAAAAACTTGCTTGAATTGAACTACATGCAAGTTGAAAAAGAAGGGTAAAGGCGTATTAACCGTAGGAGTGAGACAGATGACTAAAGCTTCCCGTCGAATCTCATGTTAGACTACATAAATTGAATATATATGGCAAAAGAAGTAGCAGCGTTGATCAAATTACAGATCAAAGGAGGTGCAGCTAATCCATCGCCACCAATTGGTCCAGCTTTAGGAGCAAAAGGTGTAAACATCATGGAGTTTTGTAAGCAGTTTAATGCAAGAACACAAGACAAAATGGGAAAGGTTGTGCCAGTTGTTATCACTGTTTATGGTGATAAATCGTTTGATTTTGTATTAAAAACTCCACCAGCTGCAGTTCAAATCATCGAACAGACTAAAATCAAAAAAGGTTCGTCAGAGCCGAATCGTGTGAAAGTTGGTTCCATTTCTTGGGATCAAGTTCGTACAATCGCTGAAGATAAGCTTCCTGATTTGAATTGTTTTACAGTTGATTCAGCAATGAAAATGGTAGCAGGGACTGCACGAAGCATGGGAGTAACAGTTAAAGGTGGAGAGGCACCTAAATCCAAATAATATTTGTTATGAAGAGAATTTCTAAAAAAAGAAAAGAGATTTTAGCAAAATATGATTTTTCTAAATCTTACACTCTACCAGAAGCATGTGATTTGGTTAAAGGTATTTCAACTACCAAGTTTGACGCTTCTGTTGATATAAGCGTTCGCCTGGGTGTAGATCCGCGTAAAGCTAACCAAATGGTTCGAGGAACTGTGGCGTTGCCTCATGGTACAGGAAAGGATGTGCGAGTTTTAGTTCTTTGTACTCCTGATAAAGAAAACGAAGCCAAAGAATCTGGTGCTGATTATGTAGGTTTAGATGATTACATCGCTAAAATTAAAGGCGGTTGGACCGATGTAGATGTGATTATTACTATGCCATCTGTAATGGGTAAAGTAGGTGCTTTGGGTAGAATTTTAGGTCCACGTGGTTTAATGCCTAATCCAAAAACAGGAACTGTTACAATGGAGGTTGGAAAAGCTGTTCAAGAGGTAAAAGCCGGTAAAATTGACTTTAAAGTTGACAAATATGGTATCGTACATTCGTCGGTTGGTAAAGTTAGTTTCGAAGGTGAAAAAATTCGAGAAAACGCGAATGAACTTATTCAGACTTTAATCAAGTTAAAACCTTCAGCAGCGAAAGGTACTTACATTAAAAGTATCTACCTCAGTGCAACGATGAGTCCTGGTATTCAAATTGACGCGAAGTCTGTTAATGCTTAATACTTAGAAAAATGACAAGAGAAGAAAAAGCAAAATACATCGACGAATTAGCCGCAGAATTAGCTGCTAATAGTGTTGTTTATCTTACAGATACAGCAGACTTGAATGTTGAAACAATCAACACACTAAGGAGAAGATGCTTTCAGGCAAACATTAAATTGAGAGTCGTAAAAAATGCATTGCTTCAAAAAGCTATGGATCGAGTTGAGTCAAAAGACTACGAAGGACTGAGAGGTACTTTGAAAGGTTCGACTTCCATCATGTTTAGTGAAGTTTCAAATGCCCCTGCTAAATTGATTCAAGATTTCCGTAAGAAGAATCAAAAACCAGTTTTAAAAGGTGCATATATTGATGAGGCTATTTTTGTTGGCGACAGTCAATTAGCTGTTCTTGAAGCGTTGAAAAGCAAAGAGGAACTTGTTGGTGAAATCATTGGATTGTTACAAAGTCCTGCGAAGAATGTGTTGTCTGGTCTAAAAGGTGCTGGTGGTAAGATTGCTGGTATCCTTAAAACGCTCGAAGAAAGAGCATAATTTATTATTTTTTAAACCTTTTTTAATTTAAATAAAATGGCTGATTTAAAGCAAATTGCAGAAACGTTGGTTAACTTGACGGTAAAAGAAGTTAATGAGTTAGCAACGATTATGAAAGATGAGTATGGTATCGAACCTGCTGCTGCAGCACCTGTTATGGTTGCTGGTGGAGCTGCTGGTGGAGGTGCTGAAGAGGCTGCTGCCGAAAAGACAGAATTCGATGTAATTCTAAAATCAGGTGGCGCTAACAAATTAGCAGTTGTAAAACTTGTAAAAGAGTTAACTGGTAACGGTTTAAAAGAGTCTAAAGACTTAGTTGATGCAGCTCCTTCTACGTTGAAAGAAGGCGTTTCGAAAGACGAAGCCGAAGGACTTAAAAAGTCTCTTGAAGAGGCTG
Organism: uncultured Lishizhenia sp.; assembly: GCA_964534395.1. Classification (GTDB taxonomy): domain Bacteria; phylum Bacteroidota; class Bacteroidia; order Flavobacteriales_D; family Crocinitomicaceae; genus UBA952. The sequence goes on along the minus strand of CAZHOW010000001.1, from coordinate 382,441 downwards.
GAGCTGAAGTTGAGATTAAGTAATTATCTTCTTCATACACAGGATAGGCATCGCGTTTTCGCGTATGCCTAATCCTGTTTTTTAGCATACATTAAGAATATAAATATTTAAACCTAAAAATAAAAGCCTTGGCAACATCAACTAATTCAACCAGAATTAATTTTGCTTCAAGCAAAAATCAGTTTGAATATCCAGATTTTTTGGAAATTCAGTTAAAATCTTTTAAGGAGTTTTTCCAATTGGAGACGACTCCAGAAAACAGAGAAAGTGAAGGTCTCTTCAAAGTATTTGCAGAAAACTTTCCCATTACGGATACACGCAATCAATTTGTACTAGAGTTTTTGGATTACTTTATTGATCCACCGCGATATACAATTGAAGAATGTATTGAAAGAGGATTAACTTACAGTGTTCCTTTAAAAGCTAAATTGAAACTTTATTGTACTGATCCTGAGCACGAGGATTTTGAGACTATTGTGCAGGATGTTTATTTAGGTACAATTCCTTATATGACCCCTAAAGGTTCTTTTGTTGTGAATGGTGCTGAACGTGTAATTGTATCACAATTGCATCGTTCACCAGGTGTTTTCTTTGGACAAAGCCGTCACGCTAATGGAACCAAATTGTATTCAGCGCGAATTATTCCGTTTAAAGGTTCTTGGATTGAATTTGCAACGGATATTAATAACATTATGTATGCTTACATCGATCGTAAGAAAAAGCTTCCCGTTACGACTTTATTTAGAGCTATTGGTTACGAAACTGATCGTGATATTTTGGAAATTTTTGGTCTTGCTGATGAAGTTAAAGTTACGAAAGCAAATATTAAAAAACTAGTAGGACGACGTCTTGCGGCAAGGGTTCTTAAAACATGGATTGAGGACTTCGTAGATGAGGACACTGGTGAAGTTGTTTCTATTGAGCGTAACGATGTTATTTTAGATCGTGAATTAGTTATTACAGATGATCACCTTGACCCAATTTTAGATTCCGGTGTTAAATCATTAATTCTTCACAAGGAGGATGCTAATTCTACTGATTACACGATCATTTATAACACACTTCAGAAGGATATTTCAAATTCTGAAAAAGAGGCTGTAGAGCATATTTATCGTCAGTTGAGAAATGCCGATCCACCAGATTACGAAACAGCAAAAGGTGTGTTTGAAAAGTTATTTTTCTCTGATGCTCGTTATGATTTAGGTGAAGTAGGTCGCTTCCGACTAAATAAGAAATTAGGACTTGATAATTCTGAAGAATCTCGAGTTCTCACAAAAAATGATATTATAAACATTATCAAGTATTTGATTGAATTAATTAATTCCAAAGCAGATATTGATGATATTGATCACTTATCCAATAGACGTGTTAGAACTGTTGGTGAGCAGCTTTACGCCCAATTCGGTGTTGGACTTGCAAGAATGGCACGAACGATACGTGAAAGAATGAATGTGCGTGATAACGAGGTGTTTACGCCAATTGATTTGATCAATGCAAAAACGTTGTCTTCGGTAATTAATTCATTCTTTGGAACTAATCAGTTATCTCAGTTTATGGATCAAACCAATCCACTTTCTGAGGTTACACACAAGAGACGTTTATCGGCACTCGGACCAGGCGGACTTTCACGAGAAAGAGCAGGATTCGAGGTTCGTGACGTACACTACACGCACTACGGACGCTTGTGTACTATTGAAACACCGGAAGGTCCAAATATTGGTTTGATTTCTTCATTGTGTGTATTTGCCAAGGTCAATAAATTGGGATTCATTGAAACTCCTTACCGTAAAGTTGAGAACGGAAAAGTTGTTTTAACTGAAACGCCTTTATATTTGGCTGCTGAGGAAGAAGACTCTAAAATGATAGCTCAAGCTAACGCGAAAGTTGATGAGAAAGGAAATTTCTTATCTGATGTCGTGAAGGCGAGATTTGAAGGCGATTTTCCAGTTGTATCCCCTAAAGCATTGAATTTAATGGATGTTGGAACAAACCAAATCGCTTCGATTGCAGCCTCTTCGATTCCATTCTTGGAGCACGATGATGCAAACCGTGCATTGATGGGTTCAAACATGCAACGTCAGGCAGTTCCTTTATTAAAGCCAAATTCACCAATTGTTGGAACAGGTATAGAGCGTTTAGTGGCAAGAGATTCTCGTGTATTGATTAATGCTGAAGGCACAGGTGTTGTTGAATACGTTGACTCTAATGAAATCGTAATTCGATATGATTGGACACCTGAAGATAAATTAGTTAGTTTCGATAATGAGGTAACTCGTTATTCTCTGACAAAGTTTATGAAAACAAACCAAAGTACTTGCATCAATTTGAAACCAATTGTTAAAAAAGGTGATCGTGTTGAGAAAGGTCAAGTTCTATGTGAAGGTTATGCAACTCAAAGTGGAGAATTAGCGCTTGGACAAAACCTGAAGGTTGCTTTCATGCCTTGGAAAGGATATAACTTCGAGGATGCAATTGTAATTTCCGAGAAAGTTGTTCGTGATGATATCTTTACTTCAATTCATATTGATGAATATTCGTTGGAGGTTCGTGACACAAAACGTGGAATGGAAGAATTAACTTCAGATATTCCTAATGTAAGTGAAGAAGCGACAAAAGATTTGGACGAAAACGGTTTAATTCGAATCGGTGCCGAAATCAAAGAAGGTGATATCCTGATAGGTAAAATTACTCCCAAAGGTGAAACAGATCCATCTCCTGAAGAAAAGCTTCTTCGAGCAATCTTTGGTGATAAAGCAGGTGATGTTAAGGATGCCTCTCTCAAAGCAGGACCTTCGCTCAGAGGAGTTGTAATTGACAAAAAGTTATTCTCAAGAGCAATCAAAGACAGAAAATCAAAAACTCAAGACAAACCAATTCTAGAAACTATTGATGCTGAATACAACAAGGATTTCATTGAATTGAAAGAAAAATTGGTTGACAAATTAATGGAAATTCTAGGTGAGAACAAATCATCTGGGGTATTCAATAATTTTAAGGAAGAATTGATTAAGAAAGGAACAAAATTCGCAAATAAGTCGCTATTGGCTCTTGACTACTCAATTGTAAATCCATTGAATTGGACAGCTGATGCGAATGTTAACCAATTAGTTAGCCGTGTAATCCATAACTTTAACATTAAAGCAAACGATTTACTAGGTAACTACAAACGTCGTAAGTTTCATATTTCTGTAGGAGATGAACTTCCAGCAGGAATCGTGAAATTAGCGAAAGTATATGTTGCTAAAAAACGTAAATTAAAAGTCGGAGATAAAATGGCAGGACGTCACGGAAACAAAGGTATTGTTGCCAACATTGTCCGTGCTGAAGATATGCCATTCTTAGAAGATGGAACACCAGTAGATATTGTATTGAACCCACTTGGAGTACCTTCTCGTATGAACCTAGGACAGATATATGAAACTGTATTAGGTTGGGCAGGAGAGAAACTAGGAGTAAAATTTGCTACACCTATTTTTGATGGAGCGACTCCTGAAGAAATTGATTCTTGGACAGCTAAGGCAGGAGTTCCAAAGTCAGGAAAAACTTATTTGTATGATGGTGGAACTGGAGAGCGTTTCCATCAACCTGCAACTGTAGGGGTGATTTACATGTTGAAATTATCTCATATGGTTGATGATAAAATGCATGCTCGTTCAATCGGTCCATACTCGTTGATTACGCAACAGCCACTTGGAGGTAAAGCTCAATTCGGAGGTCAGCGTTTTGGAGAGATGGAAGTTTGGGCACTTGAGGCATTTGGAGCATCAAATATCCTTCAAGAAATCCTAACCGTTAAGTCCGATGATGTAATGGGTAGAGCAAAAGCTTATGAAGCAATCGTAAAAGGCGACAATATTCCAGAACCGGGAATACCTGAATCGTTTAACGTATTGTTACACGAGCTTAGAGGATTATGTCTCAACGTATCCATGGATTAATTGATTTTTTAAACGAAAACGTTACATAAAATGGCTTTCAAAAAAGAAACACCTAAAAAACAAAGTAGCTTTAATAAAATAACTATATCGCTTGCATCTCCAGAAGTAATTCTTGGTCATTCAAGTGGTGAAGTTTTGAAACCTGAAACGATTAATTACCGAACTTATAAACCAGAGAGAGATGGTTTGTTTTGCGAGCGTATTTTCGGACCTGTCAAAGATTACGAATGTCACTGTGGTAAATACAAAAGAATTCGATATAAAGGAATCGTTTGTGATCGCTGTGGTGTTGAAGTAACTGAAAAGAAAGTTCGAAGAGAGCGTATGGGACATATATCATTAGTTGTTCCTGTTGCTCATATTTGGTATTTTCGTTCACTTCCGAATAAAATTGGTTATTTGTTAGGTTTACCTACCAAGAAGTTGGATCAAATAATTTATTACGAACGTTATGTCGTAATTAATGCAGGAGCAGCTCTTACAATTGATGGTGTGAATTTGAAAAAAATGGATTTCTTGACTGAAGAGGAATACCTTGACATCATTGATAATCCGATTTTAAAGGATAACCATTATTTAGATGATAGTGATCCAAACAAATTCGTTGCAAAAATGGGTGCAGAGGCGCTTCACGATTTGTTAAAAGATTTGAAATTGGATGAACTTTCTGATGCCTTAAGAGATCAAGCTGAAAATGAAACTTCTGTTCAGCGTAAAAATGAAGCACTCAAAAGACTTCAAGTTGTTGAATCAATGAAAGATTCTCAAACTCGCATCGAAAACCGACCAGAATGGATGATTGTAAAAGTTGTTCCAGTTATTCCACCTGAATTGCGTCCTTTAGTTCCACTAGATGGCGGTCGTTTTGCCACTTCTGATTTAAATGATTTATACCGAAGAGTAATTATTCGTAACAATCGTTTGAAAAGATTAATTGAGATCAAAGCTCCTGAGGTAATTCTTAGAAACGAGAAAAGGATGCTACAAGAATCTGTTGATTCATTATTTGACAATTCAAGAAAGTCAAGTGCTGTTAAAACAGAATCCAATAGAGCGTTAAAATCCCTTTCTGACTCCTTAAAAGGTAAGCAAGGTCGTTTCCGTCAGAACCTACTTGGAAAGCGTGTTGATTATTCAGCTCGTTCTGTAATTGTCGTTGGTCCAGACTTGAAACTACACGAATGTGGTCTTCCGAAAGATATGGCAGCAGAACTTTACAAGCCGTTTATCATCCGTAAAATGATTGAGCGTGGAATTGTAAAAACAGTTAAGTCAGCTAAGAAAATTGTTGATCGCAAAGAACCTGTGGTTTGGGATATTCTTGAAAATGTATTGAAAGGTCACCCAGTTCTTTTGAACAGAGCACCAACACTGCACCGTTTGGGTATTCAAGCCTTCCAACCAAAATTAATTGAAGGAAAAGCGATTCGATTACACCCACTTGTAACGACGGCTTTCAACGCTGACTTTGATGGTGACCAAATGGCGGTTCACTTACCTCTTGGTAACGCTGCAATTTTGGAAGCACAAATGTTGATGCTTGCTTCTCACAACGTTTTGAATCCTGCGAATGGAGCTCCGATTGCGGTTCCTTCTCAGGACATGGTTCTTGGTCTTTATTACATAACAAAAGGTAAGAAATCAACTGATACTGATAAAGTAAAAGGAGAAGGAAGTATTTATTACTCTCCAGAAGAGGTTATCATTGCATACAACGAAAAGAAACTTGATCTGCACGCGCACATCAAAGTAAAATCTTACGATTTAAATGCACAAGGCGAACCAGAATTGATGATAATTGAGACTACTTGTGGTCGCGTTTTATTCAACGAAAAAGTTCCAAGAGAAGTTGGATACATTAACGATGTATTGACCAAGAAAGCATTGCGAGATATTATTGGTGAAGTCCTTAAAGTTTGTGGAACTTCGCGAACAGCCCAATTCTTGGATGATATTAAAGGATTAGGATATGAGATGGCATTTAAAGGTGGTCTTTCTTTCAATCTTGATGATATTATCATTCCTAACGAAAAGGAAGTTCTTGTAAATAAGGCTGAAAATGAAGTAAAAGTTGTAATGCAAAACTATAACAATGGTTTTATTACGAATAACGAGCGTTACAATCAAATCATTGACATTTGGACGCATACGAATTCTCGCTTGACTGCAACCTTGATGGATCAATTGAAAAATGATCGCCAGGGATTCAATTCAATCTACATGATGTTTGATTCTGGTGCTCGTGGATCTAAAGAGCAAATCCGACAGCTATCTGGAATGCGTGGATTAATGGCGAAACCGCAAAAATCTGGTGCATCAGTTCAAGAAATTATTGAAAACCCAATTCTTTCCAACTTTAAGGAAGGACTTTCAATTCTTGAGTACTTTATTTCTACTCACGGTGCTCGTAAGGGTCTAGCTGATACCGCTCTGAAAACGGCTGATGCTGGTTACTTAACACGTCGTTTGGTTGACGTTGCGCAAGACGTAGTAATCAATTCAAATGATTGTGGTACGCTGCGAGGAATTGTTGCAACTGCTTTGAAAAAGAATGATGAAGTTGTTGAGCCACTTTACGATCGTATTTTGGGTAGGACTTCTGTTCATGATATTTATTTACCTGAATCGGATAACTTAATTATTGAAGCAGGTGAGTTGATTTCAGAGGAAGTTGCTAAGGAAATAGAAAAAGCTGGTATCGAAGAAGTAGAAATACGTTCGGTTCTGACTTGTGAGATGAGAAGAGGTGTATGTTCAAAATGTTATGGACGAAACCTTGCAAACCATAGACTTGCCCAAATGGGTGACTCTGTTGGAGTAATTGCAGCACAATCAATCGGTGAGCCTGGTACTCAGTTGACTTTGAGAACGTTCCACGTTGGAGGTACAGCTTCTAATATTGCGGATATTTCTGACTTGAAGGCGAAAGCTAATGGTAAATTGGAAATAGATGAGTTGAGAACCATTGAGAAAAAGAATTCAGATGGAACAACGCAAGTTATTGTAGTTGGTCGTTCAGCTGAGCTTAAAATAACCGATGAGAAAACGGGAATTGTTGTAATGACAGCCAATGTTCCTTATGGTTCTGAGTTACTTGTTGAGAATAACTCAAAAATCAAAAAGAGTGATGTAATCTGTAAATGGGATCCATACAATGCCTTGATTGTTTCTGAAGTTAAAGGAAAAGTAGTATTTGATAATATTATCGTAAATGTAACTTACCGTGAAGAGATTGATGAGCAAACTGGTAAGACGGAGATTGTAATTATTGAATCTCGTGATAAAAAGAAGAGTCCATCGATTAAGGTAATTGATCCAAAAACGAAAGAAGCTATCCGTGAATACTCAATTCCTGTGAATGCTCACGTTGATGTAAATGATGGTGATTCAATTGATGCAGGTGCAATCTTGGTGAAAATTCCAAGAATGGCTGGTAAAACGGGAGATATCACAGGTGGTTTACCGCGTGTAACCGAATTATTTGAAGCAAGAAACCCATCAAATCCAGCGGTTGTTTCAGAGATTGATGGTACAGCCACTTTTGGAAACATCAAGCGTGGCAATAGAGAGGTAATTATTACTCCAAAATTTGGTGAAATCCGAAAATATTTGGTTCCGCTTTCAAAACATATTTTGGTTCAACAAAATGATTTTGTTAGAGCTGGTCAGCCACTTTCAGATGGTGCGATTACACCAAATGATATCTTGAATATTGAAGGACCTACTAAAGTACAAGAATACATTGTAAACGAAATTCAAGAAGTTTACCGTTTACAAGGTGTGAAAATCAATGATAAACACTTTGAAGTGATTGTTCGTCAAATGATGTTGAAAGCTGAAATAATTGATTCTGGTGATACACGTTTCCTAGAGGGACAATCTGTTCACAAAGCTGATATTATGGAAGCGAATGACGCGTTATTTGGAATGATGTTCGTGAAAGATGCTGGAGATTCTTCGGAAGTAAGAAAAGGATCATTGATTTCTGTTCGTAAATTACGTGATGAGAACTCTAAGTTAAAGCGTGAGGATAAAAAGTTGATTGAAGCGAGAGAAGCTCGTCCAGCAACTTCAACACCTTTGTTACAAGGTATTACGAGAGCCTCACTTCAAACTCAGTCATTCATTTCTGCGGCTTCTTTCCAAGAAACTACAAAGGTTTTGAACGAAGCAGCGATTTCAGGAAAAGAAGATCACTTGTTAGGATTGAAAGAAAACGTTATCGTAGGACATTTAATTCCTGCAGGAACGGGTGTAAGAGATTTCCAAAAAATGATTGTAGGTTCAACCGAAGCTTTAGAGGAGTTAACTGAACAAGCTTAATTCACTAAGTTACTTATATTGAAAGGGTAATCGAAAGGTTGCCCTTTTTTTATGCAATTCTTCCCCAGTTTGGTTTTGATCGAAGAATTTTTTGAATTTGATTTTTCAAGAGTTGATTTTTCGGCATTTCGAATTTCGGGTCTTCTGAAATCATTTTCTTTGCCATTTCTCTGGCAAGTGTAACAATTTGACCATCTTTCGATAAATTAGAAATCTTTAAATCCAACACACCACTTTGTTGAGTTCCCATCAAATCTCCTGGACCTCTTAATTGTAAGTCAACTTCTGAAATTTCAAATCCATCATTCGTTTGCACCATCGTTTCCATTCGTTTTTGTGCTTCTTTGGATAGTTTATCTCCTGTCATCAATATGCAATATGATTTTTCTGCACCTCGACCAACACGCCCTCGCAACTGATGTAGTTGAGAAAGACCAAAGCGTTCTGCACTTTCAATAACCATAACTGAAGCATTCGGAACATTAACTCCAACTTCAATCACTGTTGTGGCAACCATTATTTGAGTTTCTCCTTTAACGAAGCGTTGCATTTCAAAATCTTTGTCCTCGGGTTTCATTTTTCCGTGAACGATGCTCACTTGATAAGTTGGCATAGGAAACGACCTTGATATGGCTTCAAATCCATCCATGAGGTTGTTAAAATCTAACGTTTCTGATTCTTTAATGAGAGGATAAACGACGTAAACTTGTCTTCCCAATGCAATTTGCTCACGCATAAATCCAAAAAGCCGGAGTCGATGGCTTTCATAGCGATGAATCGTTGAAATGGGTTTCCTGCCAGGAGGTAGTTCGTCAATAACTGAAACATCCAAATCACCATAAAATGTCATGGCTAATGTTCGTGGAATCGGTGTCGCCGTCATAATCAGCACATGTGGAGGAGTGGAGTTTTTTTTCCACATTTTTGCCCGTTGAGCTACCCCAAAACGATGCTGCTCGTCGATTATTACTATACCTAAGTTTTTAAATTGCACCACATCTTCAAGTAAAGCGTGTGTTCCAATTAATAAGTTCAATTCACCAGTCAAGAGTTTCTCATGTATTTCCGTTCGGGCTGCTTTTTTTGTGGAACCGATTAATAAGGCAATTTTGACATCCATATTTGCTAAAAAGCCAGAAATTGACTCGAAATGTTGACTAGCTAGAATTTCCGTCGGAGCCATCAACGCCGCTTGATACCCATTTCCGATTGCAATCAATGCAGTCAATAAAGCGACAAGTGTTTTACCACTACCAACATCACCTTGAAGCAAGCGATTCATATGTTTTCCAGAAAGAAAGTCTTTTCTTATTTCCTTGATTACTTTTTTCTGGGCATTCGTCAATTCAAAAGGTAAATGATTCGAATAAAACGCATTGAATTGGTTCCCGACTTCCTCAAAAACGAAGCCTTTCATTTTGGTTGCTGTCACTTGTTTTCTCAGTAACATTTCCAATTGAAGAAAGAACAATTCCTCAAACTTCAATCGAAATCTTGCTTGTTGAATTTGTTGTTCAGAATTTGGTTGATGAATGGCTATCAATGCTTTTTCTTTTGAAATCAAATGATTTTCTTGAATCATCCAATCTGGCAAAGTCTCAGGGATTTTTTTACCTATTTGAGGGAGCAGTGTAGCAATTAATTTTTCAATTCCTTTTGAATGTAAACCCTTAGCAGTCAGTTTTTCAGTACTTGGATAAAAAGCTTGAAGTCCCGTTTTATTTTGAACATCTGCATAAATAGCCATTTCAGGATGAGGGATGTTCCATTGATTGACAAACACTTTTGGTTTACCAAATATTTGGTATTCTACATCGGTTCGTAAATTCGGTTTTATCCATTGAATTCCTTGGAACCAAACTAAGTCAATTGAGCCACTTTCATCTGTAAATCGGGCGAATAGTTTTTTATGTCTACCGGAACCTATTTCTCTTAATCCTGTAATTTTTCCTCTGAGTTGAACATAATTATCCACATAAGGTGCATCAGCAACTGAATGGTAATTGGAACGATCCAAATAGCGAAAGGGGTAATGCTCGAGTAAATCGCGAAACGTAAAAATCCCTAATTCCGTTTGAAGTAATTGTGCTCGTTGAGGTCCGACACCTTTTAAAAATTCAATAGAGGTATCGAGGAAATCATTCATAATTGAATAGTCCGTTGGAATTTATTCCCAAACACCCATTTTACAGAATTTCTCGATTCGTTGGTCGATTCTGTTTTGAGGATCAATTTTATTGAGTTCCTTGATGTATGATTTGATCTTATCTTTAAGGATTGAAAACATTTCAGTTTGACTTCTGTGCGCACCATTAATCGGCTCTTCAATCACCTCATCAACCAAACCATTTGCTTTCATATCTGTTGAAGTCAATTTCAATGCATCAGCGGCTTTCTCTTTGAAATCCCAAGAGCGCCATAGAATGGAGGAACAGCTTTCTGGAGAAATAACAGAATACCACGTGTTTTCAAGCATCACGACTTTGTCTCCAACACCAATTCCCAAAGCACCGCCGGAAGCTCCTTCTCCAATAATCACACAAATCACTGGAACTTTCAAGCGCATCATTTCATAAATATTTCGTGCAATTGCTTCTCCTTGTCCGCGCTCTTCAGCTTCAAGCCCTGGAAATGCTCCTGGCGTATCAATAAATGTTACAATTGGTTTATTAAACTTCTCAGCAAGTTTCATCAAACGAAGTGCCTTTCGGTATCCTTCAGGATTCGCCATTCCGAAATTTCGGTACTGACGCATTTTCGTATTGATTCCTTTTTGTTGACCGATGAACATTACGCTTTTTCCGTCTACAAGTCCGAAACCACCGACCATCGCTTTATCATCTTTAACACTTCGGTCTCCATGCAATTCAATGAAATTTCCTCCTGTAATCGCGTCAATGTAAGCCAATGTATACGGACGATCCGGGTGACGAGATAATTGAACGCGCTGCCAAGGGGTCAAATTTGAAAATACTTCTTTGGTTTTTTCCTTGAGTTTTTCCTCCAATTCAGCGATTTTGTCGGACATATCAACGTCAGTAGTTTCACCAATCTCTTTGGTTTGTTGAATCTGATCCTCCAGTGCTTTTATCGGTTCTTCAAAATCAAGGTAAGTTGCCATAATTTCCAGTTTTGCGGATTACAAATTTAACTTATTTCAACGAATTTTGAGGGGCTCTCTTTTATTTTTTAAACAGGTTATACTGATATGAATTGATCTTTGAAATTCACTTTTTAGAAAAAGAAGGATTTAAGTTCCTGGAAGTTCCTATTTTCGTAGAATGATTTTATTTCCTCAAGCCAAGGTTAATTTAGGTCTTCATATTTTGTTCAAACGTGAAGATGGCTATCACGAAATAGAAACGTGTATGATTCCGATTCCTTTTACGGATATTTTGGAGATTACAGAATCTGATGAATTTGTGTTTTTGCAAACAGGCTTGGCGATTCCTGGCAATTTAGATTCGAATCTTTGTGTGAAGGCATTTCACTTGATGAAGGAGAAATTTGCGATTCCAAATGTTCGAATTCACCTTCGAAAACAAATTCCAATGGGAGCAGGATTAGGTGGGGGATCAGCTGATGCAGCCAACGTTTTGAAAGGACTGAACGATTTGTTTAAACTTAATACATCAATTTCAGAATTAGAAATTTTGGCAGCACAATTGGGTAGTGATTGCCCTTTTTTCATTCAAAATAAACCTCAAATCGCAAGAGGCAGGGGAGAGGTATTATCTGAAATTGACCTTGATTTGAAAGGGAAATATTTAGTTTTAATGAATCCAGGTATTCACGTTGGAACGAAAGAGGCATACGATGGTGTTCAACCAAGAATTCCTTCAAATAATATTGAGGATATTCTTTCAAATTCAATTGAAACGTGGCAAACGTATTTGTATAATCAATTTGAAGAAAGTATTTTCCCGAAATATCCGTTAATAAAAGATCTTAAAGACTCGTTAATCGATTTAGGTGCTGTATACGCATCAATGTCGGGAAGCGGCTCAAGTGTTTTTGGGATATTTGATGAAAAGCCGAACGAAATTCCATTGGGATTCAGGGAATTTTTGGTTTTTGAGGGTGAGTTGGGTTAACGGTTTGCCACTACAAGAAATTGGCGATTTCGAAGTGTAAAACTGTCTACCACCATTGAACTTGATATAAAGCACAGAGCTTATATAAACACAGACCTGCAAATTTCTTGCAGGTGCTTTGAGCTTTTCGTTGAATTTACTTCGATCAATGGACAGTTTACTGAAAAGAGGTCAAAGAAATTAATCTTTTATGCAGCGGACAGACATCCCACTTCCTTTTGAGCCATATCCATTACTACTTACTTCATCTTTTTTATAATCTAACATTATCGTCCAAGCAAAATTGATGTTTTCAGTTGAAGTCCACCACCATCCTTCATTACCTTTAGAGTAAAACCATCTGCCTCCGCCATTACCTCCAGCAAGCCCTGAAAATTTGCTGCTATTTGTTCCATTTCCCGATTTGGTTACTACTGGTTCAGCTAGAACTGAACGTGTGTCTTTACAGATGTGGCAAGGAACTTTACTACGATATTCAGCACTCCAAGATTCACAATTAGTGCAAGTTTTAGTTCCTCCCCCCGTAGTAAAACTATTCCATCCGCTTGTATTCTTCATTTTTTTTCCTGCAATAGATGCTCCTCCAAGGTATGTAATTAGTTTAGTCCATTCGTCAATTGAAGGAATATGAAATCCAATTGGAGCAAGTCCTCTTTGATCGTTAACAGCATACCAATTGTACAATTTTCCATATTTTGTTCCGTCTGAAGCATCGTTGTCATAATAACACCACGCTGGCTGTTTATTTATATCAGCCTTTTCCCATTCCTCAGAAGTTTTGGCTTGTTGTATGGGATCACCATTTCTAAAAGTAGATACATCCAGGTTTTTTGTACTCCAAACTTGCGATCCAATAGCAACGGTTTGACCATAACTTAATTGCGCAAAAGACATCGCAAAAAGTAATGATAGTAAAGTTTTTAGATATTTTTTTGTCATATTGGTTTTGTTTTTCTTGATTATACTTCGTTTGAAAGGCTTTTTGTAAATCCTTATTCAAATTTATTATTTTTTTGTGAAAGTTTTGATTTCCAACAATTTGGCAGATACTTGAAACATTGTTTAATTTTTTATTTAATCAAATATATACAATTTGGAAATAAACCTAGAAAATTTGAGTCTTTATATTGGTTGGCAACTCGCACTTAAATCGTTGTTAACCTATCAAATCTTTTTATACCAAAATTCTTAACTTTGACTATGCGAAATTTCGTCTTCGTCTTAATTTTATTTCCTTTTATTTCCTTTTCACAGGGATCCTATCAATTGGCTGTTCTTAAATACAGTGGAGGAGGAGATTATTATGCGAATCCGACGGCACTGCCTAACTTGATTTCATTTTGTAATAAGGAACTTGGAACAAATATTTCGAAAGACGTTCCCTATGTTGAAGTAGGTAGTAAAGATTTATACCTCTATCCCATGATTCACATGACAGGGCACGGAAATGTGGTTTTTTCCAGAGCAGAGGCAGAGAATCTGAGAAACTATCTTATAGCTGGTGGATTTTTGCACATCGACGACAACTACGGAATGGACGAATTCATTCGTGTTGAGTTGAAAAAAGTCTTTCCGAATAACCAATTGGTGGAAATACCTTCCAATCATCCGATTTTTAATCAAAAATATAAATTCAATGGTCTTCCTAAAATTCATGAGCACGACGGAAAACGACCACAGGCTTTTGGAATTATTGAAAACGGGCGGTTGTTGTGTCTTTATACCTACGAAACCGATTTAAGCGATGGTTGGGAAGATCCACAAGTGCACAATGATCCGTCAGACAAGCGCAGACAAGCATTGCAAATGGGTGCAAACATTTTGATGTACGCGTTTATGAAATAACTTGATTTTAGCTTTTTACAATTGCTGAGTGAATTCACCTTAACTTTGGTGGAGAATGAATTAATACCTTTTGAAAGAAAATCACACTTCCAATATTCACTTACAAACTCGTTTCCACGGACTTGATATTCTGCGTGGCATTGCCATACTTTTTGTGATGATTGGGCATACGACCCTTTTAATTCCAAAGCAGTGGAAATCTTGGTATCAATTAATTCAGTTGGACGGCGTGGCGTTTTTCTTTGTCTTGAGTGGATTTTTAATTGGAGGAATTTTACTCCGACAAATGGAAAAGCAGCCCTTTACATTCAAGAAAGCGAAAGACTTTTTGATTCGACGTTGGTTTCGAACGCTACCTAATTACTTCGTTGTTCTGATTTTTTTAGTCGTTTTTAGTTATTTTTTTGATGCCGTAAAATACAAAGGTTTTGACTGGACCTATTTCTTTTTCATGCAAAATATGAATCAAGGAACCCGAGGTTTTTTCGGTGAGTCATGGAGTTTGGCCGTTGAGGAATATTTCTATTTGTTCTTAGCGACGGTTGTTTTTATCCTATCGAATTGGTTCAAAGGACGATTAACATTTGTATTTAACAGCATAATTATTTTTACGATTTTGTCAGTCCTCTTTCTCCGAATATATTTGTTTTTCAATTCTGAACTTTTTGTAAAAGACATTCCCTTCTTTACCTTTTGTCGCTTCGATTCCATAATGGTGGGTGTTCTTGGTGCATGGTTATTTGTTAGCCGACCGAAAATGAATCTATCTTGGGCTTGGATTTCAATGATTTTGGGTGTTGGAATCCTAATCTTGTTGAAACTTACAGCTTTTTTATCAGATTACTTGGCCATTGTTTATTTCCCCTTATTTCGATCCCTAGCGGTTTTGATGATGTTTCCACTTTTACTCATTTGGCATAACAAGGGAACAATCATCGAACGTTTTTTGGTCTTCACAGGAAAGATTTCTTACTCACTTTACTTAATTAATCTCTGCGTGGTTATGTATATCGTGATAGAATTCGTTATAAATAATACATGGGAAAAGACCAATTTTGAAACGGCAATTTGGTATTGGCTCATTCCAGTTTATTGGTTAGTCAGTTATCTTTTGGCAACAATTCTCTATTACACAATCGAAATTCCCTTTTTGAAGTTAAGGGATAAGGTGGTTCCGAATTAAGGTTGATTTATTGGATATTCAACTACCTCGACAAGTGCATATTTCGCTCCGAATAAACCTTCGTAAAAAATGGATCTTTCAAGTTTTTAATGAAACGAATGGCTTCACCAGTTGATTTCATTTCCGGTCCAAGTTCCTTTTTAACATCAGGAAATTTTTCATAAGAGAAAACCGGAATCTTAATCGCATAGCCTTCTTTGCGTGGATTGAAATTAAAGTCGGTTACTTTGTTTACTCCCAACATCACTTTGGTGGCATAATTCACATATGGCTCATCGTATGCTTTCGCAATGAAAGGAACCGTTCTGGAAGCACGGGGATTAGCCTCAATTACATAGACTTTGTCATCTTTTATTGCGAATTGAATATTTAACAGACCGACTGTTCTTAACTCAATTGCAATTTTCTTGGTAATATCTTCGATTTGCGTCATCACGAAATCACCTAAATTGTATGGAGGTAAAACCGCATAAGAATCTCCAGAGTGAATTCCAGCAGGCTCGATGTGCTGCATAATTCCGATGATATATACATTTTCGCCATCACAAATCGCATCTGCTTCTGCTTCAATCGCACCACCTAAAAAGTGATCCAACAATATTTGATTGTTACCCATTTCATTGATAATGTCAACTACGTGATGCTCCAATTCTTCTTTGTTGATGACAATTTTCATTTTTTGGCCGCCGAGAACGTAGGACGGCCGCACCAATAATGGGAATCCCAAGTCATCTGCCAATTGCAAAGCTTGCTCGGCGCTTTCAACTACCCCATATTTCGGGAATGGAATGTTATTTTTCTCCAATAATTTGGAAAAACGACCACGATCTTCTGCTAAATCCAAGGCATCGAAACTTGTACCGAGAATTTTAATTCCATATCGATTCAATTTTTCTGCGAGCTTTAATGCCGTTTGACCACCCAATTGAACGATTACGCCTTCTGGCTTTTCATGTTGTATGATGTCGTAAATATGTTCCCAAAAAACTGGTTCGAAATACAATTTATCCGCTGTATCGAAATCGGTTGAAACCGTTTCCGGGTTGCAATTGATCATAATGGTCTCGTAACCACATTCTTTCGCTGCTAAAACACCGTGAACGCATGAATAATCAAATTCAATTCCTTGTCCTATTCGATTCGGTCCAGAACCTAAAACGACGATTTTCTTTTTATCTGAAACAAGACTTTCGTTCTCGTATTCAAATGTTGAATAATAATAAGGCGTTTGTGCTTCAAATTCCGCAGCGCACGTATCAACTAGTTTGTAAACGCGCTTAATTCCGAATTCGGAACGTTTGTTATATACTTCCGATTCCAAACATCTCAGTAGATGAGCGATTTGCCGGTCAGCGTATCCTTTTTGCTTGGCTTCAAAAAACAATTCTTTTGGTAGATTTTCAATGTGATATTTTTCAATCTTTCGCTCCAATTTGATGAGGTCTTCAATCTGTTTTAGGAACCAAATGTCAATTTTCGTTTTTTCAACGATAGTTTTGAAAGGTATTCCAAGTTTGATCGCATCGTAAATGTGGAAAAGTCGGTTCCAACTCGGGTGACTTAATGAATGTAGAATTTCATTTTGATTGGTTAATTCACGTCCATCAGCACCAAGTCCATTTCTGTTAATTTCCAAAGACTGACATGCTTTTTGAAGTGCTTCCTGAAAAGAACGTCCAATTCCCATTACTTCTCCCACCGATTTCATTTGCAGACCGAGTTCGCGATTCGTCCCAGGGAATTTATTGAAGTTCCAACGTGGAATTTTAACAATTACATAGTCCAGAGTCGGTTCGAATAGAGCTGAGGTGGTTTTGGTAATTTGATTTTTCAACTCATCCAAATGATAGCCAATTGCCAATTTAGATGCGATTTTTGCGATTGGATAACCTGTAGCTTTTGAAGCTAATGCCGAGGAGCGAGAAACACGTGGATTAATTTCAATTGCAATGATGTCCTCTTTTTCGTCTGGTGAAACAGCAAATTGAACGTTACAGCCACCTGCAAAATTCCCAATGGAACGCATCATTTTGATGGCCATGTCCCGCATTTTCTGGAAAGTTGTATCGGATAAAGTCATTGCAGGTGCAACAGTAATCGAATCTCCCGTATGAATTCCCATCGGATCGAAATTCTCAATCGAACAGATAATCACAACGTTGTCATTCGCATCTCGCAGTAATTCTAGTTCATATTCCTTCCAACCAATTAATGCTTTGTCAATCATCACCTCGTGAATCGGAGACAATTGCAAACCTCTTTCCAATAAATCATCGAATTCTTTTGGTTCATATAAAATAGATGCTCCAGAGCCTCCTAAAGTATAGGAAGGTCGAATACAAAGTGGAAATCCAAATTCTTGAGCGATTTCTTTACCTTCCAAAAACGATTTTGCTGTTTTTTGAGGTGCCATTGGAACACCAATTTTAATCATCAAATCTCGGAATGCCTCGCGATTTTCAGTAATTTCAATTGCGTTGATATCTACTCCAATAATTTTCACGCCATGCTCCTCCCAAATGCCCATTTCGTCACACTTTATGCAAAGATTCAAGGCTGTCTGTCCTCCCATCGTTGGTAAAACCGCATCAATTTTATGATTCTTTAGAATTTCGATGATGCTTTCAGGCTCCAATGGTTGTAAGTAAACATTGTCAGCAACAACCTTGTCCGTCATAATGGTAGCAGGATTGGAGTTTATCAAGGTCACTTCGATTCCTTCTTCACGCAATGATCGTGCGGCTTGAGAACCGGAATAATCAAACTCACAGGCTTGACCAATAACAATCGGTCCACTTCCAATAATCAGAATGGATTTGATGGTTGAATCTTTTGGCATAGGGATTTCAATTTACATTATCTTCGAAGCGTTCGTTCGCTGCAAATTGAGCGCAAATTTAACTGATTCAGAATTAAATGAAACGTGAAAATTCAATTGTTTTTTAACAAAAATGAAATCGTTGTTAATAATGAATAATCGTCAATTAGATTAAGCCAAAATTTAATCAATGTTATTTCAACATTCAAGCGATGATAATTATATCCTCTCACAAAAAATAGGCATGTTTCATTCTGTAAATTTGTTTGAATAGTCATATGAAATTAGATCGCACCTACACTTTAAAAGAAATTTCCGAAATTGTTCAATGCGCATATGTCGGTAATGATAATCACCAAATTACTGGTATTAATGAAATTCACATGGTGGAATCGGGTGATATTGTTTTTGTTGATCATCCAAAGTATTACGACAAGGCACTGAAATCAGCTGCAACAACCATTATCATTAACAAAGAAGTTTTATGTCCAACAGGAAAAGCTTTAATTTTAAGTGAAAAACCATTTGACGTTTTCAATCAACTGACAACACATTTTCGACCACTGCAATCACCTCATACACAAGAGAATCAATTTATACATCCGTCAGCTGAAATTTATCCAAATGTATTCATTGGTAACAATGTGAAAATTGGAAAAAACACACGAATCTATCCAGGAGTTTGTATCATGGATAACGCAACAATTGGTGATGATGTTATAATTGGCGCGAATACTGTAATTGGTCACTTTGCATTTTACTACAAGAAAAAAGAAGACGGTTATGACCGATTACATACCTGTGGAGGTGTAGAAATTGAATCAAACGTCGAAATTGGCGCACTTTGTACGATAGATGCTGGTGTAACTGGAATAACGCGAATTGGAAAAGGCACCAAACTAGACGACCAAGTGCATATTGGTCACGATACGGTAATTGGTGAACATTGCTTAATGGCTTCAGGAGTTGGAATTGCGGGATGCGTGAAAATTGAAAACAATGTAATTCTTTGGGGACAAGTGGGTTGCGCAAGCGATGTAGTAATTGGAGAAGGCGTTGTGGTTTATGCACAATCTGGTATTTCTAAGGATTTGGAAACAGGAAAAACATATTTTGGTAGTCCATGTACTGAGGCGAAAGAGAAATTTAAGGAAATGGCAGCCATTCGTCAGTTACCCGAATTATTAAAGAAATTGTAAAATGCGTTTTTCGAACGGCAGAGACATCGATTTTCAGCTTGAATTAAAAGAAACAAAGCTTCATTCTTTGCTCGAAATAACCAACGCGATTAATTCGAATTATCCGGTTGAGCAATTGCTGAAAATTTACAGTTTCATTCTTAAGGAACAATTAAATTTCAAAAAATTCATTTTACTTCATTCGCAGGAGGAATGGAATTGTTTATTGAAAATAGGATTTAAAGGAAAAACGGATCTTTCCAATATCGAATCTGAGTTTAAACGATTCAAGGAAATTACATTAGTTGAATCCTCGAACTCACCAATTCTAAAAGAATTTCAAGCGGTGATTCCGGTATATCATTTGGAGAAACCATTGGCATACCTGCTGATTGCTACGAATTTAAAAATTGAAAACCTTGAGCCGAGCCATTTCTCATTCGCTCAAACATTAACGAATATCATTTCGGTAGCAGTTGAGAACAAACGGCTTGTCAAACAAGACATCATCAAACAACGAATATCCAAAGAATTGGAAGTAGCGTCGGAAATGCAAAAATTGTTGTTTCCCTCTGAATTACCATCTAATCGAAAAATGGATCTTTCAGCCAGATACGTTCCAAGACATGCGATAGGTGGGGATTACTACGACTTCATTCCTTTAGGTGATGATGAATATATTCTTTGCATTGCTGATGTTTCAGGCAAAGGAATTTCAGCTGCTTTGTTGATGGCAAATTTTCAAGCTACAATTAGAACACTTTTTAAATACCAACGCTTTGAATTGCCTTTTTTATTGGAGGAGTTGAACGCCAAAGTAATGAAAAGTACGAAAGGGGAGAAGTTCATTACATTTTTCATTGCTCATTATAATGCACATACGCGAAAAATGAAGTATGTCAATGCCGGGCATAATCATCCTATTATCCTAAACGGTCGAAAAGCTACCATGCTGAAGGATGGTTGTATCGGACTCGGTATGCTGGATGAACTACCTTATGTGAATGTTGGAAAAATGGAATTGAAACCGAATACTACCTTTGTTCTATATACAGATGGCGTTGTGGAGTTGGAAAATTCGGAAGGCGAACAATTTGGTTTCGAACGTTTAATCAAAAACATTCAGGCATATTCGCCGCTCAAAATGGAAGACATGAACAATATCATTTTTTCTAAATTGGATGATTGGCGTGGTGATTTAAATTTTGTAGATGACACGGCGATTTTCAGTTGCAAGTTTTTTTAACGAATTTCTCTCTCGAACCGATGTTTGGACTTTAGGGGTATTAATTATCTTTGGGTTATATAGTAACTAAAGCCATAAAGATTAACAAAGAACTAATTGTCCTTCACATAAACTTCCTTCTCTACACCAAGAAGTCTTCCCAAATAATAACTTGTCATACCTGGAATTTCTCCAACCTTGTTCAACTCTTGACTCGGAATGACTCCTGAATCGGGTAATGGGGCTAGCAAAACGTATTTTTCATTTGAATTTCTCTCATTTTTAATAAGTTCTATTCGTTGATCATATTTTTCAGCGAATTGGGATGTTAATCCAATTTGTTTGATGAAAAAAACTGACATACATGCCAGAGAAATTCCTGCAATTGATATTGATATCAAATTATTGAAATTAATTCGCTGTCCAAGAACAAAAAACCAGAAAAAAAGTGACGAGTTCAAGGAGAATACAAATGGCATCGATGATCTTGCCGGACCAAAATTCCCGAAAACATATACTACAGGAAGAAAGGTGCAAAAGAATATAATACACAATAGTATTGAATTGAAAATGATTGCCTTTTTGAGGTTGAATTTTGGTAAAGGAATTTTATCCTTATAATTGCTGGAAAATGCGATCACCAAAAGATAAATTGCAATTAAAAATAGTATTCGTTCGAAATTTAACTTAAAGTCATAATCCGAGAAAATAGTATTGAAATATCCATTTTCTTTTAAATAATACGTTTCCATCATAACGCGTTTTGAAATGCTCGATTTTAATTGAGAAATAATAGGAAAAACAATCAGACATATTCCAGAATAAATAATCTTTAATTTAAACTGAGTTGAATTTTTGAAATAAAAAAAAACAAAAATCAAACTTGCAATTAAACTTAAAACAAAGTTTTCGACCATTCCGCCCAATAAAATGAGAAGGGAATAAAAAACAATCTGAGCTACTAATTTTTTATTCTGAAAAAGAGAAATGGCGATAAATAATAGTGGTATAGGTAAAAAATAGATTGTATTTGCGATTGTCCAAAACCAAATCTCTTGAGCATTGATCCCTGAAACGTAAAAGCTCGATAAATAGAGAATTGCAGTAATGATAGCAAAAAGTAAGTCCTTTCGACCAACTATTTTTTCGTGTATAAAATTGAAAAAGTTAGTTGTTGCGATTATTCCAATCCCAAATGCCAAGAAAAAATAAACGAATAACCAAGAACTAAAAGTTTCAAAGTTTTTTGTAAATGATGCAATCGTATTGAAAGTGAAAAAACCGGTAAATCGAATGTTAGTTTGTAAATTCCAAATAGAATTAAACCATCCTTTGTCCTGAACTTCTGAATAAAAGAAAAGATCATCAGAGCAAGGTCTAATGAAAATGGAGGTCGTAAAAAGAAATGCTACGAATGTTAAGCAAAAAAGAACTAAAAATACCTTGAAAAGAGAAGTTTTCATATTTGATTCGGTTTTTTACCTTATCAAATACATTTTCCCTAATCCCTTGTGAAAGTAATTATCTGCTCCGGATTCCAAGCGTTTTATTTCTTGACCGTTTATTTTAGCTTTCACGCGGTAAAGGTAAACGCCATTGGCCAATGGATCTCCAAACGCATCTTTACCATCCCATGCAAATTCTGTAATGTTCCTGCCTATTTGAATCGGACCGAGTTCACTTTCATTGATTTCACGAACAACTTTTCCGCTAATCGTCATAATCTGAATTTGAAGATCATCAGGAATTTCATCACCTGTTAGAGTGAAAACGAACCTCGTGCTCGTTGAAAATGGATTCGGGTAATTCATCATTTGCGTAATCATCGATTCGTGAATCACTTCAAAATTGATTTTATATTCCAAATCCCCTGATTGATTTCCAGATTTATCCATTCCCTGAACAAGAAGAGAATATGTACCTGATTTTTCAAAATAAGTAGGATAGTTAATCTTAAATCGTTTGTTTTGCGAAGTTGCAGGAATCCATTCCATAATTGTATTTCCTGAAGCGTCTACAAATGGAATTCTTTTTTGAATTCCATCTGGATCAGTTAGGTAAATACCAAATAAGGAAGTATCAGCATCTGAATCCATTATTAGATATGGATTTTCATCTTTTAAGGAAATCAATATTTCACTTGTTGGCGAAATAATATCATTGTTCAAAATGTGTTTTCCATTAAACGTAACATCCAAAAGCGGATTGACATTTTCTTCGATAACTGTAAATGGAAATTGAATAATGTTGTTTAAATGGGTTAATTCAGGTTGATCCAAAATGGTTAGACTTGCGTCAACGTATGGATTTACTTCCATACAAAACCAATTATTTCCAACCAAATCCTTTGTGTTGAAAGAAATCGTATCGTTTAAAATTCCACCAATCAAAAGCGAATCTTGCCTTGGATAATTTAAGTAATGTCTAATTTGATTCTGATCGATTATATAATACTTAACCAAAAGTGAGTCCATGTCTACTGAACTTATGTTTTTAACGTCGATTGCGAATTTTCCGATTTGTCCCTCTTGCAGCGTATCATTTTCTGGCAACCAAACATAACCATTTGTTCCATCAATTGCCGCTTCGGGGACTTCGTCGAACAAAACTTGCCAATGTTTTAATTGAGAAGGAGTTAAATTTACTGTATCTAAATATTTGGCAACTAGTTTAATATATGGGAATGAATCAGCTGGCATTACGCTTGTCAAGTTCATAAGGGAATCGCCTGAAATTAAAACGGTGTCTATTGACTTGAGGTAATTTCCGGTGGCATTAAAAAGTTGAATTTCCAAACTTGTAGTATCTGCCGTAGGTTGCTCTGAAGGTTTGTGATTCCAAAAAATTGATTTCCATTCAGCTGAAGGACCAATTAATGGGCTAGTTTCCCGACCGATTGATTCAATACCTGTGATTACAGTATCTAAATAAATGTCTTCATTTCCTTGTGTGAAAATTTCAACAACGAAGTTTGGATCTCCTTTACGTGTTAAAAAGATCATTGGTTTATTTGGTCTTCCGGGTACAATTTGTGTTGAACCTAGATTTTGGAAAGTTGTGTAGAGAGTTGTGTCTAATTGATTCCACCAATCGTATCTTGTAGCAATTGGTGTATATACCAGGATATAATCACCATTTGGAACAACATTTTCAACAAAATTCTGAAACTTATTTATTTGATCCTGTGTATTTTGACCAAAAGTAAAGTACTTCATTGGTCGTGCAAAACAAAACCCATTATTATCATTTAAATTCCCATAACCTCCGTGTTCGGGATTGGCAACAGTTCCATTGGAGTATGTATATCGGGTGCCCCATGCTTGAAGAGTCGATTTATCAATTACCGCTACGTGAAAATTAGGATTGGTCCAATTACAAAAACTATAATCCTGCTGAACGCCATTTAATGTCCATTCGTTGTCAAAATGCGCTGGTGCTTGTGTGGTTGTCTTAGCCAAACATGTTATCCTTGCCTCATTAGGTTCAAACCCACGAAGCTCTGATTGAGCGCTTAAATTGACACCATTAAATGAATTGTATTTAAATTGATCGTAATCAGCCTGACCCCACCCTGACTTATTTGTTAGGTGTTGAAAAGAACGATTTTTCCATTTGATTGTAGATTCGATAAGTGCTACCCTCCAAAAATATACTGTGCTATCTGTTAAAATCAGTGGTGCTAATTGATTCGTTGAAGCAGATTTCCACTCACTTGGATTAACCTGTTTTAGTCCGCCCAATTCAGTTTTTTCACAATATCTTTTGAAATTACTGGTAAAGGACGCTACAGTATCAATTTCAAATCGATACGTTCCCAATTCAGCTAATGGGTTAATCGTGGATGCATATAAGGTTATGCTATCGTTTGGAACGACTGCAAAATCAGTCGGGAGAATCGGTTCAATCCCATCTACGTTGATATTGAAATTTTTAATGAGTTGATTGTTTTGAATTTCCTCATATTGTTCGTCAATTGCATTCGGAATATCAACGCGAATTGTAAATTTGTTTAAACCGATTCCAATGGACGGTTGAAAAGGTATTTTTACTGACAACGTCTTCTCATAGTCAAGGCCGTTCACTGCTAAAACATAGGTTGAATCAATAAAAGAATTGGGAAAATCTCGAGTAATATCAACTGAAAAAGTATCTGTAATTGATTTCCCTAGATTTCTGAGTGTTATCGAAACGTTCAATGAATCTGTAGCATATGTAATAAGATTTGGTCCGAAACTAACTCTAGAATCTGTTAATTCAATTTCCGGTTTTTGATGGTAATTTAAGCGAAGCATCGGATCACCATTCAAGGTCATTTGACAGAAAGTAGCCTCTGTTAAGAGAGAACTCGAGGTGGTTAAAACAGTGTCCATTGCATTTTTGATATGCTCAGCAATGGTACCACCATAATTATACTTACTAAATTGTTTGTAGAAATTAGATGAATATTGGAATAAGGAACTCGTAAAACCATAATTGATAGTACCAATGTAGGCAATTACCCCGGCGTTTGGAGTCAAAACAAAGGATTGAGAATTCGAATTTGCATTGTGAAATATATTTCCATTATAACAAGAATTCGCCAATAAAACTGGATATTTTCCTTGGTTGTCCCAATTTAGAGGTTCATCGATATTGATATCAAACCCCGATTCAGATGTTGTAAAATGACCAAAGAAATTCATTAAGCTTACTCCATCGGAAATTCGTTCTTTGATAATATCTAATTCAGCTAGAGAAATAGGATTGCTGTTATCTTTTGCAACAGACATGACTTCCCCTGCGAAATACGAGCCTTCAGCAGTTTCAGCCATTGTATTGAGATAGTTTTTAAAGAGGGTTTGTTCACCGGATGATGTTCCACCTGAAAAATGTAATATGTGTTTTTGCCAATCTTTCGTTGCGGTAGAATATGCAGATTGTTGGTTTTGTTGCTGTTCGTATTCAATTACTTTGGTTAAATAAGTTTGAAGTTCAGCTTCGGTTTGAACGGAAATTCTACCCGTTGGTATTAAAGGGGCATACTTGTCGTAATTTTCAAGGTTAGATGTAATGCATTGATCGCAAGATGGTTGGCCAAAAGAAGGAATTAAATTATTCTGATATGCGGACGTATTCGTCCTCGATCCAGGTCCAATATTAGTTGTTGAAGTAATATTAGCTTCTCGAATTCCTTTTCCAACTAAAAATAAACCTATTGGTTTTTGAATCGAGTTTTCATAGATGAAATGAGCGAATCGTCGAATCCCATTGATATGTTTTGGAATTCCTCCTCCAAATTGTTGATATAAATCTTCAATTTGTGCTAATAATACATTGTATGAGCCTCCTGCGTTTGAACTTCGGTATGAGGCGTATTCGAGCGCTTTATTTCTCAGTTTCTCAGGAAAAACAAATAACAATGCATTCTCCAAATTTGGAGTTGCACCATAGTTTGTGAATTGTCCCGTTCCATTAACTGGTTTCAATTGTAAAATGTTATTAACTGAATTTAAATCTTGAATTACAATTGTCTGTTCGTTAGTTGAGACATCATTTGGAATAAGGCATTGCCATTGTCCTCCTGATAGAATCATTGGAATTTTATTCATTTGGCTACCAATTGAAAAAACAACTGGATTTGTCACATTCAAACTCGAAATATTCAATCGAACTTTATTTGACGATGTAGAATTTAAGACTGAAAATGTAGCACTCGTGGCATTATTGAAATTGGGAATTCTCGGGTATTTAAAAGACCAATAATTGATTGATTGAAAATCAGTTGCTACACCAAGGTCATTTATCAAAGCAACTTTATAATTTGAATTTCCGCTTGCCGGCAAGACAGAAACCGGGAAACTTTTGTTTACATAAACACTTTTATATCCTGCGAAAATTGAATCGAACAGAACAAAATTTGAGGCTCCGATTGTATGTCGAGTATGATGATTGCCTAATCCATTTCCAAAGAAAGCATTGGATGAGCCAACCACAACGGCAGAGTAATTGACATTCGGTGCACCTGCTCCCTGAAAAATATTTTCAAGCTGCGTCGTACCAAAATCCCAAACTTGAGGTGTTGAATTAACACCATTCAATGCAATTTTACCCCAACCTTCTCCTTGCACAAAGAAAGAGCTTGAAGCATCCGAAGTTTTTTCGCCTTCATTGTAACGTTCATTATACCAAGTCGATTTCTCAAATAGAACAAAATTTTCAGGTGTATAGGACGAAACATTCACATCCGATTGAATTTGAATTCTTTTGTTGTTTGTTAGGTTGTTCCAAGTAATGAAATACTGAATGGTATCATTGTATAAACTGTAATTTGGGTTACCTAACCAAGACGGATCATCATAAAGTGAAGAGTCCAACCAACCATCATTACGCTGAGCGTAAAATAATATGTAATCGCCATCATTTATTGCATTATCTCCACCGTCTTCAATGTGCAATGGTATTTCCTTTTCGCGTCCAAATATTTGAATATTAGCAGATTGAAAAGAAGATAAAGGTATTCCGGCAGACTGCATTGCGGTATAATCCAACTTGCAAATTCCTGAGCGCACAATCGGAAAAGAATAGTATTTTTGATTATAGTTTATCCATTCATTACCAAAAGTCTGCGCAAAAATGCCGAGAGGTAGAAAAAAACAAATGGTTAAAACGATTCTTTTCATTTGACTGCGTTCTTTGGTTTATCCAATTTTAAGCGAAGCGAAAAAATGTGCGTGTAATAATTTGCCGAAGCATCACCAAGTCGAGTGAAGGCATAGTCGAGAGAGAAACCTTTAAATCCGAGACCCATACCCAAATTTGGTTGGAATCCCCAATACTTGGTTTCATCCATGTTGGTGAATTGTTGAATTCCCGAAATCCCCCCCCTAATCTTCACAAAATCCTTAAATCCAATATACAATCCCGCGTGTGGATCAGCAGATACCAATCCGGTCTTTAACAATACGTTTCTTTTCCCGTCTGTTGTTAAATCGACATTAAGTTCACCTCCCGCATGGAAACCTTTTGAACCTAAGTCAAATTTTCCGGCTGCAGCTAAAATAATTCGAGGTAGTGTAAGTTCCAAACCATTTTCTGGGATCGCGTTTCCAGTTGAAAGAAAGACGTTTTTCGTTTCTTCATCAAGGTCAAAAATCCAGGCGTTGAAAGTAGAAGAAATGTCTCTTGCCATTATACCAAATTTCCAATTCTTTTTCAATTGATATTGCCAACCTGCGTCTAGTCCAAATCCCCATGATTTTGCAAAATCCCCAACATTTCGGTAAATGACTTTCATTGTTCCTCCAAAGCTCATTCCGGGAACTTTTAGTTTTCTTGCGTAGGATGTTAGAAAAGCATAATCACCTGCTGTGAAGGAACTAATATTGTCATAATTTACTCTTCCATTGTTGTCAATCAATTGAGTTGTATTCGGAATGTCATCAACCCCAAATCGAATTGCCGCAAAACCCAAAGTACTTGATTCGTCAATGGAATGAGAAATCCCAAGAAAATCATATTTCGCTATCCCAGCGAAATACTCAGAATGCATAAAAGAAACTTCCAACCATTTATTGCATTGTGTTAATCCAGCTGGATTCCAATAAATCGCATTCGTGTTATCTATTCCTGCTACAACAGCATTACCCATTCCAAAAGCATCAGCGCCAACGCCCAAAGACAAAAATTCATTGGAATATTTCGGTGCTACAGTACTTTGAGCAATGGAAATACTCGGAAAAAGAATCAATAAGACGCGAAGTATATTTTTCATAATCGGATAATTTAAAGCTTTATAACATTCGCATTGCTAAAAAATTGTGTTCTTTGCACTGATAATCGCTTCGAATTGTAAATTTAAGTCAAAACGAGAAAATAATAATCATAATTTGTTTAAAATTGCGTTATGCTAACAGTCAAAGAAATCATGGCTCCGATCGAAGTAGAATTGAAAGAATTCGAAGGACATTTTCGGGATACCATGCGTTCGGATGTTTCTTTGCTAGATAAGGTTACGCATTACATCGTCAAACGAAAAGGTAAGCAAATGCGACCGATGTTCGTTTTTTTAACATCCAAATTGCTTGGGGATATTAATATTACAACTTTTGATGCTGCATCTCTCGTTGAACTGCTGCATACAGCAACTTTGGTTCACGACGATGTAGTGGATGACGCAAACGAACGACGAGGATTCTTCTCTGTTAATGCCTTATGGAAGAATAAAATAGCCGTTTTAGTTGGAGATTACATGCTTTCCAGAATTCTGTTGCTTTCCATCGAAAAAAATAACACGGATTTACTTGGAGTTGTTGCCAGAGCGGTGCGCGAAATGAGTGAAGGTGAACTTCTTCAAATTGAAAAAGCGCGTCGCCTTGACATTACTGAAGAGGTATACTTTGATGTCATTCGCAAAAAAACCGCATCTTTGATTTCAACTTGTTGCGAAGCAGGAGCGATTAGCGTAAATGCAACTGAACACAGAAATCGTATGAGGGAGTTTGGCGAAATGGTCGGTATGGCATTCCAAATAAAGGACGATATTTTTGACTACGGTTCTCCGGGAAACATTGGCAAGCCAACGGGAATCGATATTCGAGAACAAAAAATGACTCTACCCTTGATTTATACATTGAATCATGCAGAAAAGTCCGTTCGATCAGACTTAATGGATATTGTTAAAAATCACAATTCAAATTCCAAGAAAATAGCTCATGCTGTTGATATGGTAATTCAAAATGGAGGCATTGAATACGCACACAAGAAAATGAATGAATATGCTCAAAAAGCGATTGAATTAATCGAACCTCTTCCTGAAAGTGACGCTAAAAAATCACTGATAGGGTTGGTCCACTACACTATTAACCGAGACAAATAAAACAGAGATGAAACGGAATTTATTTTTTTCGCTAGCAGCACTTTTATTCCTAACTACATTTTCCTGTGGTTCGGATGATGAATGGGCTCAAAATGAAATTAAACCAGAAAAGTTAGTTGAAATAAAGAATGGCAAGTATACTGAATGGTATCCTGGAAAGAAACAAATCAAATTTCAGGGATTGATTGAAAAGAATGGAAAGCGAAATGGAAAATGGGTTTATTACTCGGAAAAGGGTACAGAACTTTCATTCACAATTTATGAAAATGGAATTAAACAGGGTTACACAGTTGTGAAATATCCAAATGGAGCTATTCGTTATCGAGGAGAGTATAAGGATGACAAAATTGTCGGACTTTGGACCACTTATGACCCAAAAGGAAAGGTTATTTCTGAAAAAGATTACGGCTATCCGGCTGAATGAGTAAGATTCCTCCTCATATCATTGATCAGATTATGCAATCCTCTCGAATAGAAGAGGTCATAGGTGATTTTGTTCAATTAAAAAGAGCGGGTGCAAGTTTAAAGGGATTAAGTCCATTCACGGATGAAAAAACACCATCGTTCATTGTTTCACCCGCCAAACAGATTTTCAAGTGTTTTTCAACCGGGAAGGGTGGGACAGTTGTAACTTTTTTGATGGAAAAAGAGCACTTTTCATATCCCGAAGCATTGCGTTGGTTGGCAAATCGGTACAACATTGAAATTCCTGCAGAAACTGCTCCTACCGCAGAAGAAATTGCCGATAAAAATGAAAGAGACAGTCTTTTTATTATCAACGAATTTGCCAAGAATCATTTCTTCCATAATTTATTTGAAACGGAAGAAGGAAAGGCTGTTGGACTGTCTTATTTTGAAGAGCGTGGTTTTAGAAAAGACATTGTTGAGAAATTTCAATTGGGTTATTGTTTAAATGTAAGTGATGATTTTACGAAAAATGCCCTTGAGAAAGGATATAAGCTCGAGTATTTAGAAAAAGTTGGTTTAACTAAGTCAAAAGAAGATCGTCAATTTGATTTTTTTAGAGGAAGAGTTATGTTTCCCATACAGAGCATTACTGGCCGTGTATTAGGATTTGGAGGTAGAACCCTTTTTACAGATAAGAAAATTGCGAAATACTTTAATTCACCTGAAAGTATCATTTATAATAAAAGTGAAATTCTTTATGGTTTGTTTTTCGCAAAAGGTGCTATCGTAAAATACGATGAGTGTTTTCTTTGTGAAGGTTACACAGATGTGATTAGCATGCATCAAGCCGGAATTGAAAATGTTGTTTCTTCATCTGGTACTTCTTTGACGAAGGAACAAGTCAAGTTGGTTAAACGCTACACGCAAAACCTCACAATTCTTTATGATGGTGATGCAGCTGGGATCAAGGCTTCATTTCGTGGTATTGAATTGATTTTAGAAGAGGGGATGAACGTTAAAGTGGTACTTTTTCCTGACGGTGAAGACCCAGATTCCTTTTCTAAAAAGACAAGTTCAACCGAGCTGGAACAATACATCAAAGACCATAGACAAGATTTCATAACTTTCAAGGCTTCGATTTTATTAAAAGAGAATGGAAATGATCCTTTAAAAAAGTCAGAACTAATCCGTGACATTGTTCAATCCGTTTCATTGATTCCTGATCAAATTACAAGATCGGTGTATGTTCAAGAAATTGCCCGTCAATTTGAGATTAGCGAATCAATCATAAGCAATGAACTGATAAAGTTTAGGAAGAACACCATAGCAAGGCAAATTCAGGAACCTGAATTGAAAGAAGTTGAGGTTGAAAAACAGGATTTAATTTCTTCTGGACCTTCTGAAATTGAAGAAAAAGTAGATTATTTGCACGAGGAGGAATTAATTCGCTTACTGTTGCGTTTTGGAACAAGAGAAATCAGTGTGGCAAGTGATGACAAACAAGAACAATCTACGAGTATCATCGAATTGATTATCAATGAAGTATTAACAGATGATTTGGATTTTAAACATCCCATTTTTAACCGTATTTTTCAGTTTTTTGTAGATGGAATTAGAGAAAATGTACTTTATTCTTCCTCCTATTTCAAGCGTTTGGAGGATCAAGAAATTGTAAAATTCGTTTCTGATTTAGAAAGTCGTGAAGTAGAGCTCAGTCATAACTGGATTCATCACCATGGTATTTTTACGAAATCGGAAAGTGACAATTTGTACCCAACTGTAATGAATGGAGTATATAATTTTAAATTTCACAAGGTTGAAGAGCGATTAAATGAAATAAAGAAATCGTTTAAAACAACTGAATTGTCTGATGAAGATGTTCTTTTAGCGCTCTCCGAACAAATGGCCCTGGAAAAAGTTAAGAAACTTCTTTCTGAAAAATTAGGTCGAATTATTCTCAAATAATTATGCTGAGCACTACACTTTTTAATATTGGTCCTTTTAACATTTGCCTTTGGAACGTTTTCTTTGTAATAATAATCTTTTTAGTAGCTGCCATTTTAAGACGAATTATACTAAGATTACTCAGAAAATACGCGAAATCAGCAAATATTACCATTGAAGGTCGACGGGTGACTTGGCTTAAAATGATAAGTCAAAGTGTTTATCTAGTTGCCATATACGTCGCTGTCCTTAGCTTTAAATTCAACAACAAAGACATCACCTTTGCTGATTTATTCAAAGTAAGACTAATTGATTTACCCAATTTTAAGTTGGATTTTGCTGATTTGTTGGTGATTGTATCTGTGTTTTTTGGAGCAAGAATTCTCGTTAGTTTTTCTACTTTGCTTATTTCACGACGCTTTCAACGGAGTAAAAACTATGACAAGGCAACCGAGTTTATTTATGTGCAAATTGCCAAGTACTTCATTTATATTTTCTCGATTTTTTTCTGCTTTCAATTGTTGAACATAACATCTCTTTTACTTGGAGGATCTGCCGCAATTTTAGTTGGAATTGGTTTCGGAATTCAAGATGTGTTCAAGGATTTTGTTGCCGGTTTTGTATTGCTTTTCGAAGCGAAATTGCGAGTAGGTGATGTCGTTGAAATTACTCCCGTTTCAAAGGCCGGTTCAAAATCAACAGATACCATAGTTGCTAAAATTCTAAAAATAAATTTGCGAACCACAGAAATTCAAACACGTGAAGGAAACATATTGATTATTCCAAATACCCGTTTAACGCAAGAACAAGTTGAAAACTGGAGTCATGGTTCTGAACTAACACGTTTTACGATTAAAGTAACAGTTGAATATGATTCAAATACAGAACTTATTCAACGGTTATTAAAGCAAGCTGCTTTGGCTCATCCCAATGTCAATAAAAATGAACCTGTTTTCGTGCGTTTAGCAGATTTTGCTGAAAGCGGATTGGAGCTTGAGTTGATTTTTTGGGCAGATCAAAGTTGGGATATCAACAATTATAAATCTGAAATTCGTTTCGAAATTGATCGATTGTTTCGTGAGTATAAAATTAAAATTCCATATCCTCAGCGCGTCATGCATGTGATGCACGAAACCAAACCATCAAGCCAGCAATAGCTTGTAACGCTGAATTGTATTTTCGATTCCTAAGTATAAGGCGTCTGAAATGATAGCGTGCCCAATAGAAACTTCAGCTAAAAATGGGATTTTTGACTTGAAGAACTTTAAATTCTCTAAGTTTAAATCATGTCCGGCATTAATTCCCAAGCCCAATTTGTGAGCATATTCAGCGGTGGTTACATAGTCTGAAATAGCTTTTTCAGGATCTGAAGAATAATTCTCTGCATAGGGTCCTGTGTAAAATTCGATTCGTTGAACTCCAATTTTTTTAGCATATTCAATTAATTCTAGATTCGGTTCAATGAAAATAGATGAACGAACTCCTAATGAATGAATTTCATCGCACGTTTCCTTCAAAAAGTCAAAATACTCTTTTGTGTTCCACCCAGCATTCGAAGTTAGAACTCCTGGTGGATCAGGAACTAAAGTAGCCTGTTCAGGTTTTAATTCACGTATGATTTTCATGTATCGCTCGTCGGGATATCCTTCAATGTTGAATTCAGTTTGAACAACTTCTTTTAAATCGTAAACATCTTTTGTGGTAATGTGTCGCTCATCAGGTCGGGGATGTACAGTTATTCCATTGGCTCCAAATCGCTCACAATCAATCGCAAACTGTACAACATTCGGAATATTTCCTCCTCTCGCATTGCGAATGGTAGCTATCTTATTGATGTTTACACTTAATTTGGTCATGGTATAATATTTGACGTCAAATTTACGAACTCTGAAATGAAATTAGTATTTTGGCAGTCAATATGAGAGCAATTGACCTAATAACAGATGAAATCCCTCCTCTAATCCACACGGATACAGGTGAAAAAGCCATTAATTGGATGGATGAATTCAAGGTATCTCATCTTCCTGTTTTGAAAAATGGGAATTTCGTTGGTGTAGTGTCTGAATCTGATATTTTGGATCATTTGGATCTCAATGCAACACTTGATGGTTTGTTCACGCATCTACCACGGCCTTATGTGCTTGCCAATCGACACATATACGATGTTCTTGCCAAAATGTCTGATGACAAGTTAAGTGTGTTGCCCATTTTGGATGAAAAAGAAAATTATTTAGGATGCACGAGCGTTTATCAACTAATGATTCAACTTGCAAAGACAGGTAGCATAAAGGAACCAGGTGCAATCATTGTATTAGAAGTCAATACCGTTGATTATTCGATGGCTCAAATCGGACAAATTGTTGAAGGAAACAATGCTCGTATTTTGAGTTCATACATAATTTCGGATAGTGATTCAACCAAACTAGACGTGACCTTGAAAATAAATCAATTGGATGTAAGTAATATCATTCGGACATTTGAGCGTTACGACTATTTAGTTAAAGATACTTACCAAACAGGCATTTCCGATTATGATATTCAAAATCGTTTCGATGCTTTAATGAATTTCCTCAAATATTAATCATGCGCGTTGCCATTTACGGAAAGAAAGTCAATAAGCAAACTTCCCCTTATTTTGTTGAGGTTCTAAAAATAGTGGAAGATTTCGGTTGGAAACTTGTTATCGAGGAAGAATTGAAACACATTCTAACAAGTAAAATTGGAATTTCAGAAAACTATGACGTTTTCAATAATCACCAAGATTTTCATTCAGGAATTGATTTGGCAATAAGCATGGGAGGTGACGGTACCTTTCTGAAAACTGTTGGATATATTCGAAATTCAGGTGTTCCAATTATGGGAATTAATACAGGTAGACTGGGTTTTCTTGCGAATATATCGAAGGAACAAATTCATAATACGATGAAACAAGTCCGGGATAAAAATTATGAGTTTCAAAAACGTTCCTTATTGCGAGTGAATACAGAAGATGATTTATTTGGAGAGGATAATTTCGCGTTAAACGAGTTGACGCTCCATAAAAAAGATACTTCATCTATGGTTACTGTTCATGCATCGCTCGATAACAAATACTTAAATTCTTATTGGGCAGATGGTTTGATCGTTTCAACACCAACAGGTTCAACAGCCTATAATTTAAGTTGTGGAGGACCGATTATCACCCCAGGATGTCAAGTGCATATTTTAACACCAGTTGCAGCCCACAATTTAAATGTTCGTCCGATGGTGGTTCCGGATCATTTACCCATATCTCTCTCCGTTGAAGGTCGCGATCGTTCTTATTTACTTAGTCTAGATGGTAATTCAAAAAGCATTAAACAAGGTGAAAATGTTATTGTGACTAAAGCTGAGTTTATGATTAATGTCATTAAATTTGAAGACAATAATTTCCTCGATACAATTCGAAACAAAATGTTTTGGGGAATAGATACAAGAAATTAAATAATAAAAAATGAAAAAAGTAATATTTTTATTGGCCATTGGAGCCATATCTGAGTTTTCAATGGCTCAATTAACTAACAAAGTTGACTCTGTTTCCTATTTAATCGGAACAAACATCGGAACAAATATCGTTCGACAAATGCCTGAGGCCAATAAAGAACTATTACTTCAGGGATTACGCGATATGCTTGAAGGAAAAGCACCTGTCTGTGCTGATCAAGGGCAAGTAAATACCTACTTTCAAGAGAAAACAGAAAAAGAAAGTGCTGGAATGAAGGCAGAAGGATTAAAGTTTTTAGAGGAAAACAAAAAGAATCCGAAAGTTAAAACTACGGCAAGTGGTTTGCAATATGAAGTTATAAAAATGGGAGCAGGTCAAAAGCCTTTAGCAACATCCAAAGTAAAAGTTCATTACCATGGAACCACACCTGATGGACGTGTGTTCGATAGTTCTGTGGATCGGGGTCAGCCAGCTTCATTTCCTCTTAATGGCGTAATCAAAGGTTGGACTGAGGGCCTACAATTAATGCCAGTTGGATCAAAATTCAAGTTCTACATCCCTCAAGAATTGGCATATGGCGCAAACCCTCAGCCGGGAAGTATTATAAAACCATATATGCCTTTGGTTTTTGAAGTCGAATTACTTTCAATAGAAAAATAAATTAATAACAACAAATCTAGAATCATGAAATTAGTTCTTTCATTAATAACTCTTATCTCAATAACTTCTCTTATTGGACAATCCGATTTGAAAGAAGGAATCTATGCTAAATTTACCACAACTAAGGGTGAAATTATCTGTGAATTGGAATACAAAAAAACGCCGATGACGGTGGCCAATTTCGTTGGATTAGCTGAAGGAAATTTCAAAATGAATGATAAATTATTCAATAAACCCTATTATGATGGGTTAGTGTTTCATCGTGTAATAAAGGATTTTATGATTCAAGGTGGTTGTCCGCTTGGAAACGGAAGTGGAGATCCAGGGTATAAGTTTTACGATGAGATTGTTGCTGATTTGAAACACGATAAACCGGGTATTTTATCCATGGCAAATAGCGGGCCTGCAACGAATGGTAGTCAATTTTTCATTACGCACAAAGCAACATCTTGGTTAGATGGTAAGCACACCGTTTTTGGTCATGTTGTGTCCGGACAAAATGTTGTTGACGCTATTGAGCAAGGAAATAAATTGGAAAGTGTTAGTATAATTCGAATTGGAACGGAAGCTCTAAACTGGAATGCGACAAATGAATTTGAAAAAGTCTATCGTCCATTGAAAGCTGAGGATGACAAGAAGAATGAAGCTTTTGCGAAAATTTCGGCGATGTCAGAGGATGAATACAAAGAATTCATGTACAAAGAAGTTAAGAAACAATACCGCAAGGCAAAACTTTCCAAAAGTGGACTCGTTTATGTCATTGAAAAGAAGGGAAAAAAGTTAAAGCCAAAAAAAGGAACAAAATTATCTGTTCATTACATTGGAACATTTCGAGCTGATGGCAAGAAATTTGATTCTTCCAGAGATCGCAATCAACCGATGGATTTCAATTATCAAGAACAACGAATGATTCCTGGTTTCGAAGAAGGAATTGGTCTGTTAGGCAAAGGAGGAAAGGCAAAACTTTTCATTCCTTATTTCCAAGCTTATGGAAAAAATGGACGTCCAGGCGCCATACCTCCATATTCTGATTTGGTTTTTGACATTGAAATTATGGATTTAAAGACTCCCTCTGAGGCTCCAAAAGATGATCACAAACATGACCGACATAATCACGATGGTCACGATCATGATGGACACAAGCATTGATTATTAAATCAATAATGTAGTCTCGAGAGAATTCTCGGTTTTAAAGTGAATACTTGCTGTAATTGAGTGTTCCAAAAATCCCGAATCCATTCAAAATATTTGAATATACCTTTACAGGTTCACTAAAGAAGTCCATATAGATGTTCTTTTTCATTGAGACATAGTATTGATAAGTTTCCTTGTTCATGGTTATTAGGTAGATATCATAGGAAACGGTTGACGGATTGGAAGGGTCAGAATAATGCGGGTAGAAACTCGTTAAAAATTCCAGTGATTTTGTTTGACCATTGAATTTATCATCATTGAACATCAAATCTGAAACAGGATAAATGGAACCGTCTATGTCCATATTTTCACTATTATCAACTGATACATCATTACTAAGTAAATACAAAGGGTATTCATAGGATTCAATAGCTGAGGTATAAGTTGATTTCATTCGAATCATATAGTAATTTTCGCCCTCAATCGGGTCATTCCACGTAATTCGAGTTTTGAGATAAGGTTGTTGATCTTTGACAATCGATGCGGTATCTACAGAAAATATATCAACCTTGGATGTTGTCGTCATTTCCGATTCAATTGTGGGATAGGATGGATGAGATACATTGATTTTGAATTTCGTATTTGGTGTAACAGTAAATGGAAAATCATAGATATTTCCACTTGTTGATTGATTGAGTGTATAGGTTTGATTTGTGGTAAGATTTGTAACATTTACGATGGCTCCAGAGGTAATATACTTGTCCGTTTCAGGCTCATTACTTAGAAAAAAAACAGATCGTTCCAAACGAATACGGAATATCGAATCATTTTCTACCACACCATTTAAAACCATAACCGAATCTTTTCCTGGACCATTGTATTCAATTTCTTTTTGACATCCGAAAAGAACAAAAAAGATTACAATGCTTAGTATTAGCGAGAATTTTTTCATTTTTTTTCTGAAATTTTATTGTTTTTAATTTTTTCAAAATCGAATTTGAATTTCCAACTGATGGAAGGAATCAAGGGAAATAAAGAAGTTTGCATTAGGACAGGATTACCTTGGTCATTAATATCTCTCATTATCATAAACGGATTCTGTCTGTTGTAGACATTGTATATAGATAGGGACAAAACTGACTCTCCGTATTTTTTCATCTTTTTACGATTTGCACCAATGTCCATCCTGTGATATGCTGGCATTCGGTAATCATTCATTTGTTCGAAATTGGTAATAGTTGGTGTGTAGAAATACTCCGTGAATGCGGAGTTTGGAGCAGCAGAATAAACTTGAGTCCCGAGCGTCATTGCATTTCCAGTTCCGTAGACAAAAACCAATCCCACATCCCATTTTTCATTAATGTCATAAGTCAAAACCAAACTCAAATCGTGTCTTCGATCATATCTGTGATAGAATTTTTTTCCAAAATTGAGTTCATCAAATTGACGTTCAGACCAACTCAATGTGTAACCGATCCATCCGGTTAATTTTCCCTTTTTACGTTCTACAAAAAATTCGGCTCCGTAAGCCCAACCTTGTCCACTTGTAACTCGATCCTGCCAGTCGGAGCTTCCTGAAATGAAACTAACACCTTCTTTATATTGAATTAAATTCTCCATTTTTTTGTAGTAACCTTCAATGGAAAACTGGAAATTTTTAGGTAGTTCCCGATAATAGGAAGCGCTAATTTGGTTAGCGAAAACGGGTTTCGTAATATCCGTAGCTGGAACCCATAAATCCGTTGGTAAACCTATACCTGAATTGGATAACAAATGTAAAAACTGCGCCATTCGTGAGTAACCGATTTTTATACTTGAAATATCATTTAGCATGTAGTTTCCACTAAATCGCGGTTGGGGAACAGCGTAAAGCTTTTTATTGGTAAGAAAGAAACTTTGATGAATACCAATATTCATTTTTAACTTTTTTGAAACTTGAAAGTCATCTTCAATGTAAAGGCTCATTTCATGAGAATATTGAGTTCGAGAGCCGGTTTTTGTACTTTCATTGATTGAATTTTGGGTGATGGTTTGGTATGAAATTCCGGGGGTAAACGTGTGATATGTTTCAGAAAACCCAAATTTAATTGCGTGACTAGGATTTGGGAAATAGGTGAAATCGGTTTTCAATCCCCATTCCAGAATGCCAGAGTCGTAACCAAAGGCATATTTTTGAGTTTCATTCGTCCCATCAATATTTTTGATTTTTGTCTCATCCTCCAAGCCAACGCTGAAATTGTATTTTGAAAAAGTAGCTGTAGTATTCAAAAATAATTTGGGATTAATTTTGTAATTCCATCGCAAGGATCCAATTGAATTACCCCACTTGAGTGCTGATTTTGTTCTTTGTGTATATTGATTTGCATCGCCGTCGTAGTAGATAGAAGGTTTGTCCTTTACAAAAACTTTGTCCAATCCAAAATAACCACTTAAATATAAGTGATGCTTATCATTTATTTTATGCTGAATTTTGGTATTGAAGTCGTGGAAAAAGTAACCCGCATCAACGCCTTCCAATGCGTATAAAAAAGGCCTAAACAGCGCATCAAGGTAGGTTCTACGTCCACTAATGGAAAAAGAAGTTTTATCTTTTTTAATAGGACCTTCTACTAAAAGTCGGCTTGAAATAAGTCCTAAAGAACCTTCGACATTATAGTGTTTGAGATTTCCCTCTTTCATCCGCATATCCAAAACGGATGAGGCTCTTCCACCATATCTCGCTGGAAATCCACCTTTAATCATTGTTACATTGGAAATTGCATCTGAATTGAACGTGGAAAAGAACCCAAAAAGATGAGAAACATTATAGATTGGAACTCCATCTAATAAAATCAAATTTTGATCCGGACCGCCTCCTCTTACATAAATTCCACTTGATGCTTCCCCACCTGATTTGATTCCGGGTAAAAGTTGCAATACGCGCATGATGTCTTTTTCTCCAAGTATCAAAGGTAATTTTTCAACCTTGTCCAATTGCAATTCAATTGTACCTGATGATGAATTTTCAACGGCTCGTTTTCCATTTACAACTACCTCTTGAAGTTCTTTCAATTCTTTCTGGAGTGCAAAGTTGATATCATTTTTAACAATTTCTAAGGAAATAAACTGAGTCTGACATCCAAAGTAGGCTATCCTCAAGTATGCTTCTTTTTTTGGAATCGTTAGACTGTAAAAACCATATTCGTTTGTAACAGCACCTCTTTTTGAAATCGTGTCATAGATTGTGGCTCCAATAAGTTTCTCTCCTGAATTTTCATCAGTTACATAACCAGAAATCGTTCGTTTATCGGAAGTTTGAGCTGAATAAGAAAAG
The DNA here is from genome assembly GCA_964534395.1 of uncultured Lishizhenia sp. Lineage (GTDB taxonomy): Bacteria > Bacteroidota > Bacteroidia > Flavobacteriales_D > Crocinitomicaceae > UBA952. The sequence goes on along the minus strand of CAZHOW010000001.1, from coordinate 342,061 downwards.
GATAGCAGCAGAAATGAACCAACTAATAACTTGTACATTCAGATAAATAATTTATAAATTAAACTTCGAATTATGTAATTTATTGCACCACAATTATAATGTGAAACATTTTAAAAGCCTTTAAAGTTACAATGAAAGCATACGAGGGTAAATATTTAAAGTATTCGATGAAAAACTTAAAATTGAAACAATTTATTGAAATTCTACTTATATTTGCACTCTCAAATTTGGCGAGATAGCTCAGTTGGTTAGAGCGTTGGATTCATAACCCAAAGGTCCCGAGTTCAACTCTCGGTCTCGCTACAAAAGGTTTCAAGATTTCTTGAAACCTTTTTTATTTCAAATCAATCAACGCCGTCCACAAAGATATTTTCGTATTATCCATTCGTGGCCAAATCGGACGAATACGATTGTCATATGCTGCAATCCCCAAGTAATCGCCAAAAAATTCGGTTTCAGCAGGTATAAACGACTTTTCAGAAATGGTTTGTTGTTGAAAAGTATTCCCTCCGTCGCTACTCATACACCAAACAACATCAGTTTGTAAATCCTTGGATTTGTATTTGCTTCGGTCGTAAAACACGAAATGCAGATTACCGTTGGTTTGATCGACTGCAATATTGGTAAAAAACTGATGCGATCGATTTTTATCTTGGTTTACTTTTATCGGTTTGGACCACGAATCTCCCCCATCAATGGATTTCATTAACCAAACATCCGTGTTATCATTTCCATTCCGTTGGTCGCTCCAATTTAAATATAAAGTACCTTTATTTGGGCCATTACTCATATCAGAAACTAAAAATGGAAGACCATTCGCTCTGTAAAAACCAGGAACCTTGAATTCCCAACCTTCTGGTATGAATTCTAGAAATCTTTCTTCATTCAACCAGGTTTTTCCGTCGTCTATCGATTTTTGAAAAACCAAGCCATTTGGACCGGTCCATGTGACATATATTTCTCCATTTGGACCTAGCGCGGGCACTGCACCTTCTACAGTGAGATCTCCATCCATACAATCGCCGCCGAACTTTGAAATTCGTTTGGGTTCTGACCACGAAATTCCACGATTCGTTGATTTTGAAAACATGATGAATGAACTGTCTTTTGGGTTTGGGGAATCATACGCGTCAAACTGCGTCCAAGTCATATAAATAACATTGGTTTTTGGATTCACGACAACCCAATGTTTGTCTTGAACTTTGGTGTCCAAGGGTTTTGTAGAGCTTTCAATAGTAAAAGAACCTTCAATTTTATCAGAAACTTGGCAAACTATTCGATCCAGGTGCTGTTCGTCATTAATACTTGCCAAATGAAAATAATACAATCTACCCTTTTGGTCAAACGTTAAAACAGGATCTCCATAAACACCAAATTTACTTTTTAGTTTTTTACTTGTCCAAGTCTTACCTCCGTCTTTTGTATAATGATACCCTTGTAAAATCGATCCGGCTGCAATCAAATCTTTATTTTTTGGATTTATGGCAATCGATGGCTCACATTCATTGTACTCGTAATTTGCATCCACTGGTGGGATTTGAATGTTTTTATATCTAATTTGGGCAAACGAACTTGATATAAACAAAAGGAAGAAAGATGTTACTCGCATATTATCTTAACCAATAATTAAATAAACTTTCATTTTTGCTTCCAATCTCTTGTTGAAACTGAAATTGGGGTTTTCTGAAATTAGTCATTTTGACTTTTACTGAGAACAATTTTTCCTCGCGAGCAATAAGAAGTTCTGCTGTTTCACTTGAGTTGAGCCCATTCATCATTCCTTCTAACATAGCTTGATTTACTCTGAACCCGTTGCATCCAACAATTTCATCTCCTACGCTTATTCCGGCATCTTCTGCACAAGAATTTGCTCGAATTGCTTTCACCATCACTTTTCCATTTTCCTCTCTTACGGTTGCGCCAAAAGATGGTTTAAAAGTAGTTGCGTCCTTTACTGAAACTCCTACATTATCAAAAATCTCGGCATACGGAATAATTTCTGTTCCGTGGATGTACTTCTTGAAAAAATCATCCAAATTCTTTCCGACAAATTTTTCGAGTTCCGCTTTGAATTCTGCCTCTGTAAAACCACGATTCATTTCAACATAGAACTTTTGGTATAAATGTTTCATGAAATGATCCAAGCATTGTTTACCTTTTGAATTACTAATAATCGCTGCATCAAAAACAGCTCCGAGAATGGTTCCACGTGAATAATATGTCATCGAAGTGTTTGCGCTATTCTCCGTTGGACGATAAGCCTTTATCCACGCATCAAAACTTGCATGAGCCACCGGTTGAACTCGCGAGCCAACAGAACCTTCAACATAATTCACAGAACTTTGGATCTTTCCTAACATTTCTTCCTTGGTGTAATATCCTGCTCTTCTCAAAATCAATTCGTCGTAATAGGAAGTAAATCCTTCCATTACCCAAAGTAAGGTTGTGTAGTTTTCTTGATCATAATCAAATGGTCCAAGTTCAATTGGACGAATACGTTTTACGTTCCATAAGTGAAAGTATTCGTGTGCCACCAAATTCAAAAAATTTCGATACTCCGAACCACCGTATGTCCATCGATTGACACTCAAAACACAGGAATTTGTGTGTTCCAATCCGCCTTGTCCGTCCACAACATTATGTACAATAAAAACATAGTCTTTATTGGGGTTTGAACCAAAAATGGCTGTTTCCGCATCAACGACTTTAGCCATGTCTATTTTTAAAGCATCGATATCGTAATAGGCTTCTCCATACATTGCAACGGTGTGTTTGGTACCCGAAGCCATAAAATCAAAAACAGTTTGATTACCAATTTCAATCGGACAATCTACCAATTGATCGTAGTTAGAAAATTCGAATGTTTGGGAGCCATCTTTTTGAACCGAAATCCCTGCTTTTGGAAGTGCAGTTGTAATTGTTTTAAATAAAGGATGCGGAACAACTTCCAAATTTCCTTTTCTGTCTTTGTATCCATCAACATACATAAATACCCCTGATCCGCTAACAAATCCGTGTGTCAAGTCCAAAAATGGTGTCCTTACCGAAAGCTCAAATGAGTAAACTTCATATTTCACTTTGATTTTTTTATTCCCGTCCGTTGAAATTGTCCAGGTGTTCTTTTTCTTTTTTTGAACTTGGATTTCTTTTCCTTTATCGTCAAAAGCCTTTACCAAATTGACATTTTTCGAAAATTCACGCACTAAGTAGGAGCCTGGTGCCCAAACTGGCATTTTGATTTCTAATTGTTTTTCTTTGAAATCGCTTAAGGTCATTTCAACTTCGAAGTAGTGGTTTTGCGGCTTTGGCATGCGCAATTGATAGGAAATGGTTTGAGACCAAGCATTGATCGTTAGAAAACATAGCGCTAAAACAAGATTTTTCTTCATTATGAATTTTATTTTTCGTCTTCAAATTTAGTGAATTGTGAAAATAACCAATCGTTCTCTCCAATGAAGTTTTTCGAATACATTTTAGTATTTTGAAGGAATTCATATTTTTAAATTCCTGTCTTATAAAATTGTTTAATACGTAAAATAATAAGATGTAACATATAAAAATGTATATTTGTGAATAATTTAAGTCATGATTGATAAAATAGAAAAAATAGCAAAATACAACTTTTGGGAAAATCCAATAAAAACTGGTTATGTCCGTCAAAACTATTTGAATCAATTATTAATGTTTCAAAATTCTCGCTTGATAAAAGTTTTAGTTGGACAGCGCCGCGTGGGAAAAAGTTTCATTTTACGTCAGTACATTGAGCACATAATAAATTCGGGAGTTCCAGCGAAGAATACAATATACATAAATAAAGAGTTTACAGATTTTGATTTTTTAGCGAGGCAAGAAGACCTAAAAGAATTTCTTGCATTTTATCGCAAGCATTCAAATGTAGAAGGTCGCTTACATGTTTTTATAGATGAAGTACAGCAAATTGTGGAATGGGAACGAATCGTTAACTCATTGTCACAAGATTTTACTGAAGATATAGATTTAATCATAACAGGTTCAAATTCTGAATTATTATCAGGCGAATTAGCTAGTTTACTTTCTGGTAGATACGTTCAATTTAAAGTTCTTCCCTTTAAATTTGATGAATATTGTGCGTTTCTGAAAAAGGAAAAGTCGCGTAAAAATTACATGCATTTTTTAACCCAAGGTGCTCTTCCAGAATTGTTTCATCTTCCAAATGAGGAAAGTAAAATTCATTATGTTTCATCGTTAAAAGATACGATCATCTTGCGTGATATTGTTCAACGGTTTTCGATTAAAGACGCTGCTTTGCTTTTGGATATTTTTAATTATGTGGTTAATAATGCGGGGAACTTATTTTCGGTTAACAACATCGTTAATTTCTTTGAAAGCAAAAAACGTAAAACCAATTATGAGACTGTTGCAAATTATTTGAATTATCTGACTCATACTTTTGTGATCCATCGTTGCGAACGATTTGATTTAAAAGGCAAAGATATTCTCGGTGGGAATGTTAAATATTACATCAATGATTTATCGTTCAGAAATTATCTTTTCGGGGCGAACTCACTGAGTTATGGAAACATGCTTGAAAATAGTATTTTCCTTGAATTAGCGAAAGCAGATTGCCATGTTAATGTTGGCGTTATACGCAATAAGGAAATTGATTTCATTGCCTCTAAAAAGAAGAAATCTTTGTTTATACAGGCAACTTTTAACATTGAAACACAAGCGACATTTGATAGAGAATTTAATAATTTAATTTCATTGAAAAACAATCATCCCAAAGCCATTGTGACAATGGATGAGTTACCTTACGATGAAAAAGATGGCGTTTCGTTTATTCCAGCGTGGTCTTTGAACGAATATTTGAATGATATTTTCTAAAGTTGATCAGAGTCACGCAAATAGATTTAATTTTTTAAAAGATGCTTTTTACTCCACTTTAATCTTTCTGGCAACCTCTTTCGCTTTTTCAACTAACTCAGATACATTTTCTGTACCGTAGGTCAAAGCGACAGCCATTCTTCTGTATGGACGGGTTGTTGGTTTGCCAAAAATTTTAAAATCGGAATTGGGAACGGCCCCTGCCTCATTCAAACCTGAAAAAACGGGTGTTTCATTTGATTCTTTATCGGCCAAGATTACAGCGCTAGCTCCATTTCGAAGCAATTTTACTTCTGGAATTGGCAAACCTAAAACGGCTCGTGCATGTAATTCAAATTCTGAAAAATTCTGCGTCCCAGCTAATGTTACCATTCCCGTGTCATGCGGACGTGGAGATAATTCTGAAAAATAAGCTCCTTCTTTGGTAATGAAAAATTCCACGCCCCAAATTCCAGCTCCACCAAGTGCTTTTGTAACTTTTTCAGCCATTTCTTGCGCTTCTTTTAAGTGTTCTGGATTCATTGGCATGGGTTGCCAACTCTCTTGATAATCACCGCGTTCTTGTCGATGTCCAATCGGCGGGCAGAATAGGGTAGGTCCATTTTGTTGAGTAACTGTTAAAAGCGTTATTTCATAATCAAAATCAATGAATCCCTCTACAATTACTTCTTTCAAATCACCACGTGAACCTTCCAACGCGTAATTCCATGCTTTTTCTATGTCAGCCTCCGTTTTTATAACCGACTGACCTTTTCCTGAACTTGACATCAAGGGTTTTACAACGCAAGGAATTCCTGTCACTGCAACTCCTGCTTTTAATTCGTCTAAGGTTGTTGCATAGCGATAGGTAGCGGTTCTTACTCCAACTTCAATTGCTGCTAAATCCCTTATCGCTTTTCTATTCATTGTAAAATTAGCCGCCTTGGCACTCGGAACAACCTGTATTCCCTGTTTTTCGTAATCATAAAATCGTTCTGTTCGAATTGCTTCAATTTCTGGAACGATTAAATCTGGTTGATGCTTGGCGACAATACGATCCAATTCAGTGCCATCAAGCATATTGATAACTTCAAATTCATGTGCGACTTGCATCGCCGGAGCTCCTTCATAACTGTCAACAGCAATTACGTATTGACCTAATCGCTGACAAGCAATTACAAACTCTTTTCCAAGTTCACCAGAACCTAAAAGAAGTATTTTTTTTCTCATGAGGCAAAGTTAAGGAAACGTTAAAATTTAGAATATAAAATTTAAAATTGAATTTGTTCAGAAATAAATTATTGAACTTTCTTTTGGCTTTCTAAAACAGCCTCTTTCATTGATTCAGCGTATTTATCCAATTTTTGCTGAACTTCTAAGTCAAAACTACCGATGATTCGCGCGGCTAAAATTCCTGCGTTTTTTGCTCCATTTAAAGCGACAGTCGCCACGGGAATTCCGTTTGGCATTTGAAGAATACTGAGAATTGAGTCCCAACCATCAATTGAATTCGAAGACTTTACAGGAACTCCGATAACTGGAAGAGAAGTCAATGATGCGGTCATTCCAGGAAGATGTGCGGCTCCGCCAGCTCCTGCGATAATTACTTTTAATCCACGACTTGCTGCTGTTTTGGCATATTCAACCATTAACTCAGGCGTTCTGTGAGCTGATACAATTTTCACTTCTGAAGAAATTCCAACTTCATCTAAAAAGTCTTTGGCTGCTTGCATTACAGGTAAATCCGATGCGCTTCCCATAATGATTCCAACTTGTATCATACTTCCTTGTTTTCGTTATTTTCTGGTTGATCTAAAGGGGATTCAGATTTAATGGAATTGATTTCCGATACCGGATTCCCAGTTGTTGTTGAACTTTTAAATTCAACCGTATTGTTTATATCTGTTGCCACTTGATCTAATGGCTGTCGAATTTCTTCCGTGGTATCTTTAATTAATTCGGTAAAGTTCATGTCTTTTTTAATGTCCATTCCCGATTTTTGGATTTCACGCTGCAATTCAGCCTGCGCATTTCTGAATTCATATAAGGTTTTTCCTAACGTTTTGGCAATTCCGGGAATACTCTTTGCTCCAAAGAAAAGAAGGACAACAAGCATAATTACCACGATTTCCGAAAAAGCAATATCCTCAAAAAGTAAAGGTAAAAACATGAGACAAAGTTACAACTTATTTAGTGCATGTTGAAAATTGAAGTTTTAATAAGTCAAAATTTCATCCAAACATTTTTTAACGAGGCGTAATTCTTCTTTTGAAACTTGTCCTATTTTTTTTACTAAACGATCTTTCGAAATCGAACGAATGTGAAAAGTCAATATCTCCGATTGATTCGCTAGGTTGTTTTCACCGGTTGGATTTAAAATGACATTTCCTTTGTAGTTTTTTATTTTCGTTGTGAGTGGACAACAAATAACGACATTGAGGTATGTATTTAATAAATTGCCACTTATAACTAACATAGGACGAAAGCCTGACTGCTCACTTCCAACAACTGGATTTAAATCAGAATACCAAAGTTCACCTTGTTTCATCTTCTTCGGATTCTTTGATTTGGCTTACATACTCTACCATTCCTTCCTCTGCTATTTGAAGTGTGTCGGAATCTTCACCCAATTGCATGTATGATTTGACATAGGCGGCACGATTCAGCTGATCAAGATAAATTGAAAGTGCTTTTTCAATGATTTTATTTTTTGGAATAGACATTTCTCTTGATTTTTCGTCAAGTAGATTTAAGAGCCAATCGGGAAGCGAACTTGTAAATGTTGCCATAATATATTTATAAAATGTAAATATAAAAAATATTTACAATTTACAAACAAGAAATTATGAAACCTTAATTTTTAGACTATTCAAATCGTTTGCATCTTTTGAATAACGCGAAGAAGAATAGAATCCGGAATCACGGGTAATAAGAATTTGATCATAAAACTTAAACCAACATCAGAAATACAGATTCGTTTTCCTTTCATCATTGCTTTGTATCCTTTTAACGCTGTTGAATAAGCTGTTGCGCCATTTTTAAACATTTCACCATTTCCCATGCCTGCAACAAATTCAAATTCGGTTTTAACAGGTCCTGGACACAAAGCTGTGACAGTTATTCCGTGAGGTTTTAATTCGTGTGAAATTCCTTTTGTGAATGAAACTACAAATGCTTTTGTTGCAAAATAAGTAGCTTGTAAAGGTCCAGGAAGATAACCGGCTGTACTAGCTGTATTCAAAATCTTTCCTGATTTGTGTTTTTTCATGTCTTGGAGAAACAAATGTGATAGTTCAACCAGGGCTTGAATGTTAAGGTGAATCATTTCAACATCCTTCTCTAATGGCCGATCCACGAAATTTCCATGTCCACCGAAACCGGCATTGTTCATTAAATATTCGATTTCAATGTTCTTTTCTTTGCAAAATTCATAGACAGTTTTTGCCGCGCCTTCCTTTGATAAATCTTGCTGAAAAATGGATACATCCACTTTGTACTTGTCTTCCAGTTCAGATCGCAATGATTCTAATTCCGCTCCACGTCTCGCCACTAAAACGACATTTCCTCCATTCGATGCGTGAATGCGCGCTAGCTCTTTTCCAATTCCACTAGAAGCTCCTGTAATTAATGCTGTTTTCATTGAAATATTATTTTTTAGTTTAACATGAAAAAATAGGAAATGTTTGAAAACTCTGTGATATTATCACCATTTTCCATTCGAAAAGGAAGTTAAACGTTTTACTTTTCTAAATCTATTTTTTTGTTGATTTAGTCCATTCATTTGATATATATCATGAGATTAGCAAAACTAAAAAACAATATGAGCGCCATAACATCCGAAATGACATATCTTTTTCCGATTATTTTCTTTTGAATGAAGAGGGTAAAGATGACCCACAATAGTCGAGAAATCGCAAAATAGGTAGCAAAAATAAAATAATGAATAGATGAATTATTTTGAGAAATTCCTGATTTAAAATCAAATTGAAGATAATACATGAAGGATCGAGTATATCCACAAGTTGGACATTCAACGCCAAATCTAGATTTATAAATGCAAATAATACCCTCAGTTCCTGAATTAGATATCATGTAAATTAAATAGAATAAAATCAAAAATGAGATAGCTGTGAAAACTAGATTGAACAAAAAAAAAGATCCACCGAGATGGATCTTTTTTTTAATCAGATTTTTAATGTCAAATTTCAAAATATTACATTTCATCTAATTCTTTTGAGAAATCTGTTGTATCAATTTTTTGTAATTCTTCTGCTGCCTTATTCAAATTATACCATTGCCAAGCAGCAACACTCGTTCCGAGTATAGAGCAAATAAGTCCTGCAATTGCCATTCCTTTTTTAACGTTTTTCAACCCCAAAACACTGAAAATAAGGCCGACTAGACCTGGTAAAAATGCGTAAACTCCTAAGCAAGGGACAAAAGAAAGCACAAGGGCTAAAATTCCTAAAATCATACCCACCAATCCCTTTACATTCATTTTTTCATTGTTGTTTTCCATAATTTAAATAATTTAAAATTTGTTAAAAATAATAATTTATTCAAATATTGTGTCATAATAATAAACATAATAGTTTTAAAAAATAACAATTATGTTTAAATTAGTATAATAAATGTTTCTTTTAAGCTATTTGATTCAATCAATTTGACTAGAAATTATTTAAAATCAAATGATGATGTCTAATCCAATTCGGAAGGTATTTGCGTGCGCTTCAACGATGTGTTTGATTTGTGGACTGTAACCTCCTCCCATTGTGCAAACTATTGGGGTGTATAGTTGACTCGCAGTTTGAAAAACAATTCTGTCTCGATTCGCACATCCCTCCGTGGTTATGCCCAATTTTCCTAATTTATCAGTTTCGAGAATATCTACGCCACATTGATAAAACATGAAATCAGGATTGAATTGTGAAAGAATCAAATCCAAACTTTTTTCCAACAGATATAAGTATTCTTTGTTTGAAATGCCATCTTTCAATGGAACATCTAAGTCGGAATTTTCTTTTTGCATCGGATAATTGCTCTCTCCGTGCATACTAAATGTAAAAATTCGATCTTCATTTTCTAGTAAGGATGCGGTTCCATTGCCCTGGTGAACATCTAAATCAACAATCAATATCTTTTGAATTTTCGAATTATTCAGTAGCCATTTTGCAGCGATGACTTGGTCGTTGAGTAAACAAAATCCTTCTCCTCTGTCAAAAAAGGCATGATGCGTTCCTCCAGCGATGTTAAAGCCGATTTTTGTTTTCAATGCCAATTGAGCTGCCATTCGCGTGCCTTCCATAATGGTAATTTCTCGCTCAATTAATTCTTTTGAGTGCTTGAAGCCCGATACGCGTTGCTCACGATCCGAAAGTTCAAGATTTAATAAACGATTCCAATAGATTGGACAGTGAACGTCTAGCAAATTTTCTTCAGTGAGGGAAGTTGGTTCAAAAAAATCCGATTCTTGAACCGTTCCTTCGTGCAGTAATTGTTTTGGAAGCAAATCGTATTTTTCCATTGGAAACCGATGGTTTTCTGGCAAAGGGTGCACGTAATTTGGATGAAACGCAATCATAAAATCTTTTGAACAATTCTAGAAACAGCTGGACAAATCAATGTGTTCTTCACGGTCAAATCCAAAATCTGATGCATATTTTTTCGATCAGTGTGTGGGTATTCTCTGCAGGCGAGTGGACGAACTTCGTAAATGTCACATTTGTTATCAGTGCCTAAAAAATGGCACGGTGATTTTTGAAGCACATAATCGCTATCATCGTCCATTTTTAGATAGTTGGAAATAAATTGAGCTTCTTTCATTCGAAGATGTTTGGAAATCCTGCGAATATCTGCATCCCTAAAAATCGGACTTGTCGTTTTACAACAATTGGCACAGGTTAAACAGTCCATTTTTTTAAATTCTTGATCGTGAGACGAATGAAACCTGGAGTCCAAATCCTTCGGTTTAGATTGTTTCCATTTACGAAACGTCTTTGAGGTCAAGTCGATATTGCGATTTGCCCATTCAATTTGATCTTTATCTTCTTGATTCAAATGTTATGGATTTTATGAATGAAGCAAAGTTAGAAATACATTTTTATTTTAAATAGACCAAATAATTGTCGAAAAAGGTTTAATTGAGAATACGAACGATTGCCGCCGTCAATGCAGTAAATCCTAGAATACTCATTACCAATTGTAAAGAGCTTTTATAGCCTTTTGTTCGCCAATAAAAATAATTGAGTGTACCCAAGAATGAGCCGATAAATAAACTAAGAAAAAAGGGATTCATTAAACTAAACCGAACTGATTAAAATGGTGCGTAAAATGCTTTGAATGCAAACGTTTCCAATGTTCAAAATTCAAATTACCATAATAAGGATGTATCGCAGAAAAGTCAGGTTGATTTTCATAAAGTTCTTCGAAATCGACCCATGCAAGTGTAAACTCATCGATTGCGTCATCGAGATCTGCATTTCTGAGGGGAATATCTGGTTTCGCAAATGAAACTTGAATATTTGGAGCCATTGGCTTGTCGGACACCAAAAACTGAGCCATTTTGGAAACGCGGTCTTCTGATATTTCAAGTTGAAAATCACCAATTCCCATGGACATGTTAATTCCATCTGTCAAGTGTTCAACCATTCGTTGGGCTGACATATTTCCCCATTCAGGACTTGATGTTTCCTCTAATTTACTAAGAACAGCTAAAAATGATTCTAAATCACAATTGACAAAAGACATTTATCACTTTCCGATTAAAATGTGAAGACTTTTAGGTACGACTTGAACGTTTAATTGACTTTTTACTGCAACAGGCTCACCATCATAATGCGCAATCTTCTGTGATAAATTTATCGTAGCCTTCTCGAATGAGATGACTTCAGCAAACTGAGAATGATGCGATTTTCGGGTAAAAAACTGGTAAACAACGCCTGGAATCCTCCAAAAACTGAATGGCTTTAGAATAAAGAGTTCTATTTTACCATCCGTTGCATCTGATTTTGGTGAAACAACGAATCCATTCCCAAATTCAGATGTATTTGCAATTGTACATAAGACAACGGGTAGTTTTTTAACTTGCCCATTTGTGTCAATTGAAATGTTAATGGGATTATATTTGAAAAATTCTCTCAAAACAAGTTTCACATACGTCCAAAAACCACGTTTTTTATCTTCGTCGAATTTTTTTGCAATTACCGCATCGAAACCATAACCACCAACCCCAAGAAACGGTTGATCATTAACCATAACCGTATCCATTTGAATGTCATTCATACTATTGATACATTCAATTGCTTTTGAAATAGTTAATGGAATATGCATATGTCTTGCTAAACCATTTCCGGAACCAATTGGTATGATTGCAAGTTTTGTTGACGATCCAATTAAACCAGTTCCAACTTCATGGACAGAACCATCACCTCCAACAGCGCAAACTACATCAATAGACATATCAGCAGCTTCTTTGGCTAGTTCGAATGCGTGACCTTTGTATTGAGTATACTGAATAGAATATTCGAATTGGTCCAAATCCAAGTAATTTTGAATCAATGCAGGAATATCATCTTTGCGACGCACACCTGAAATAGGATTAATTATGAACCAAATTCGCTTTTTCATATTACAAATTCAAAATTCGCAATTTTATTCCAAAAAAACTAATTTTAGAAATGGTAATTTGTGAATATGAGTTAAAATTACTTTGCACTTGGAATTTACGATTATTTTTAGGTTTGGAAAATTAAAAAACGAAAATGGAAGAAAAAGAAACAAGCGCTTTTGAAGAAAATCGCAAACAATTAATTGACTTGTTGTTGCACAAATCAGCATTGAAGCAAGATATTGCCGATGATAGTGAAAAAATATTTGAGATGATGAAGGCTACTATCAAGAAAGAAATCGATGAACTTAAAAAAACCATTGCTGACCCACGAATTCGATTGAGTTTTCATGAAAAGGGAAAATTTGAAATACATGCATATGTGGGTAGCGACGTTTTAGTTTTTAATTTGCACAATAATGTTTTTAAACTTCCTGAATATAATCCTTTGTGGGGGACTGCCTATTTCAATTCAGACGAAAACAACGGTTATTTTGGAATTATACATACGTTTAATTTTTTAGCTGAATCATTCGAACAAAATCGCATAGAAGACCGTGGATATTTAATAAGTCGCATCTTTATAAATAAAGATAGACACTTCATGATCGAAGGAAAAGGCCAACTTGGAACTTACTTTCGTGACCCCCAAAATATGCTATTAAATGAAGATGTTCTCAAAATTATCGTTCAGATGTCATTTGCACATGCGCTCAACTTTGACCTTTACATCCCGCCATTTGAATTCTTGGATGAAATATCCGTTGCTCAGATTCAATCTATTGGTGAAAGTTTAAAATTACAAACAGGAAAAAGATTAGGTTTCAAAATGCGAGCTGATGATACAGATATTGTTTAAATCAAATTTTAATTGGATCCAAAAATCTAGTTTTTTACACAAAAAAATCTTTCATACTTATTGTAGTTAAAGTTTTTCATTCTATATTTGCAATCCCAAAATTTCGGGAAATTATTATTTGGCCCATTCGTCTAGTGGTTAGGACGCCAGGTTTTCATCCTGGAAACAGGAGTTCGATTCTCCTATGGGCTGCCAGAAATGGCCCATTCGTCTAGTGGTTAGGACGCCAGGTTTTCATCCTGGAAACAGGAGTTCGATTCTCCTATGGGCTGCAAGATTTTAAGAAATAAATTATACAAAATGGCAAACCATAAATCATCCATCAAGCGTATTCGCTCAAACGAGTCGAAAAGAGTATTGAATAAATACCAGCACAAAACAACTCGTAACGCTGCGAGAAAATTACGTGAACTAAAGGATCGAAAAGAAGCTGAAACGCTATTACCTAAAGTTGTTGCGATGCTAGACAAGTTGGCGAAAAGAAATATTATACACAAGAACAAAGCAGCAAACCTTAAATCTGGATTGCAAGTCCATGTGAATAAGCTTTGATTTTGATATCACATTAATTTTGAAGGGGCTTTTGCCCCTTTTTTTGTTAAGTTTGTTCTGCATGTTTCGAAATATTGCTGTGATTCTTTTTGTTTGTGTCCCCTTATCATTTTTCGGGCAATCGAATCATTTCGATTTTGATACGATGAAGTATAGGCATATGACACTCGGGAATTTGGATACATTAGACGAAGTTCTTGGTCCGCTTGCATCCTCTTTTTTGTTCAATGAATCAGGCAACCCATTCATTTTTCAACCAAATCAATTGTTTTATCCTGGGAATTCAATTTTTTCAGTTTCAATGCCAGTTCAAAAAAATTTAATTTTTTCTTCATTACCTCATATTGGATTTGGTTATTCGTTTGGCGCTCAAGCCACTCAAAAGTTGGATTTTGATTATGAGCAAGCCTTTAAGCACGGATTTTTAATAAATTCCTCTATTCATAATTTTAAAACGAACGGTTTTTTTAGAAATACAAAAGCACAAAATAGCAATTACCAAGTGGCTTTGGCTCGAGATGCCAAATGTCATTCTTTTCAGTTGTGTTCGAGTTTTAAGAATATTCAACGAAATTGGAACGGAGGAATTCAAAACGATTCGCTAGTCGAAACATTTTCACCTGAGTTGATTCCTGTGCGGAAAGAAAATGCACAATCGATTCATAAGAATTTATCTATCCAAATATCTAATAAATTTTCCATAATTCAAGATTCCTTAAAAAAAATAGGTTTTGCTTCGAACCAAGAGTACAATCGTTTCAAGCGATTTTATGGTGAAGAAGACTCTATATCGGCAATTTATTCGTTTGTTAATCTTGATAGTTTGATAACTAAGGACTCACTTTTACAACAAACTATTACAAATGATTTTGGATTATTTTATAAATCCAAGAATTTTAAATTGCAAGGCGGAATTAGTTCGTCATATTGGAATTACCAAGCCTTCGCTTATCGAAACGATACGTTGGAAATAGGAGTGTACAGCGACATAGATTTGAAAATAAACAAATTAAGTTTCAGACAGAATGGGAATTACAACTTCATTGGTGCGTCGAACGGATTTAATAATTCGATGGGTTTAAGCGGAAATATTGTTGGATTGGATTTCAATATTTCGCATCGAGTTATTAATGAACTTCCAAGTGTTTTTCAGCGTTTTTTCTATTCAAACAATGTCGCCTACAAAACGGCAAATCTTGAAAAGCAATGGTTTCAAAATTTAAATGTTCTCGTAGGACGAAGAATTGGGATGCAACTCTTTCAATTATCTTATGAACTTGGGCAATTCAATAAAGTATATCAATTTGATTATCAGCAAGATATTTGGCGAAACGACTTGAATGCATCTCGGGGAGTTTACAACCAATTTCAATTAAAAACGCAACTTAATTGGCGTTGGCTCAATAGCCATCTAAAATACCAATATATAGCAATTGAAGAAAGTAAACGATTTACTCCAACACATTTATTGAATGCACGATTATTCGCTAAAGGCGGAATTTTCAAAGCGAAAAAATTAAAGGCGCTTGCGGGAATTGAATTCATGTTAACCTCCTCTTATAAACGGTTGAATTTCATACCGCAAATGACGGTTTTTGATTTGGAAAATTCCACATTAAACCCCATTTCGTCAGGTTTCATGAATATGGCAGCTTTCGCTTCTTTTGAAGTTGAGGCATTTAGATTTTTCGTTCGTATGGACAACTTGGCTTACTTTTGGCAAAATCGACAAATTGAAATTATTGATGGATACGCATTTCCGTCGACTCAGTTGAAGGTGGGTATTACATGGGATTTCTGGAATTAACATAAAAATAAATTCATTGAAAAGTTCATTAAATCTTGAATCATTTGAAGCGGTCATTTTTGATATGGATGGCGTATTAATTGATTCTGAGCCACTTTGGAAAATAGCAATGGAAGAGGTTTTCTCTTCTTTAGGATCAACCTTAACGAAGGCTGATTTTCAAAAAACAGTTGGATTACGCATTGATGAAGTGATTCACTTTTGGAATGTTACAGAAAAATGGGGAGTCGTTGATGAGTCGCAAGTAGAACAAGAGATCATTTCGAAAATGGAGGAATTGATTATCAAGAATCCGTTTCCATTGAAGGGAGTTATTGAAACTTTGGGATATTTAAAAGCGAAAGATGTAAAAGTCGGATTAGCTACTTCATCTTCAAAAAGACTTATAAATGCCGTGTTGAATTCCCTGAATATTAAAGATTGTTTCGATTATACTTGGTCAGCGGAAGATGAATCACACGGAAAACCTCATCCTGCTGTTTATTTGAGTGTGGCGAAAGCGCTTAATGTATCACCGACTAAATGCCTTGTAATTGAAGATTCCTACAACGGTGTAATTTCTGGTCTTGCTGCTCGCATGAAAGTGGTTTGCATTCCTGAAAAAACACATTTTTCGAATCCTAAATTAGCCCTTGCTGATTTTCAATTTGATTCGATGGAAGAATTTCTAAATGAAATTTCGCGTTAAGGTTATTTACTTTTGAATAAACTATTTTTCAGCAAAGTATAAAAATCCGATAGCAGACAAAGAAAGAATAAGTCCAATTAATTTTAATCGGTTAATCCTTTCTTGAAAAAAGATCAAACCAATCATTGTCGACATCAATACCACAGAAACATTGATTACTGACAAAACTGTTGAATCAGACCAGCCAGTTGATTTGTATGAGCTAATCAAAAGATAAATTGAAAAATAATTAGGAATTCCTAGAATTACTCCTGCAACAACGTTTTTAAATTCGAATGTTGCTTTTCCTCGAATTAATTGAACTAACAAAATTGATAATCCGATAATTCCCGCCACACCCAAACCAATTGCTGAAAACAAAGAAGAAGATAAAGTTCCCAACGCGTTTTTTTGCGCATAATTCAGCACAACATCCAATAATCCACTTCCGAAGAAAAGTAGAATTAACATCCACCAAGCTCCCTGGCCTTTTTCTTTGTCCGATTTCGTCCAGGAAACGGCAATTACACCAATAAAAGCAAGGAGAATTCCCATTATTTTCAGGATTCCAACTGTTTCATTGTAAAGGAATATCATTCCAAGAATCCCAGTGGCCATGCTCATTTTTGTAGCAACTGAAGTCATCGCAACACCATTTCGTTGAGAACTCAGTCCGAGAATTACAAAAAGAGAAATGAAAAGCAAACCACTTAATAGGGAAAAAGGCAACCAGGTTAACTCATTGAGATTATTTGAATCCCAAGTTTTCCAATATAATCCAAATCCACAGATGGCTGCAGTAAAATAGTTAAAAACTATTGCTTGAAAGGTATCGATTTGAAAGCGAACAAATAGTTTGAATATCGCAAAAATTGTGCTTGAGAAAAGAATTGCTAAAATTAATTCAATCATTTCCGGAAGTAGATATAAACACGATCTTCCCCAAATTTGAATGAATCTGAAGGAATTTTATTGATTATTGGTGCTTTTACGCCATCGCCAAATTTAGTATTGCCAACTATCACTCTGGCTTCATCCCATACATTGTCAATAATGAAATACTGCAGTGTCCGACTTCCACCTTCAACAAAAACAGATGAAATCTCCCTGTTGTAAAGCTCCTCTAGAATATTTGTTGTGCTTGTTTCTGAAATTTTAATCCACTCTACATTTTCTTTTTTTTCATTTTTAATTCGATTGAAAATAAGGGTGGGGGCCTCGTTCGAGTAAATATTCAAGTCTTGGCTTATTTGCAGTTGGCTATCAATAACAATTCGTATTGGATTTTGGCCGTCATATTCTCGCACAGTCAAGGAAGGGTTATCGTTAATAATAGTGTTTCGTCCTACCAATATACTCTGCTCTTCACTTCGCCATTTATGCACAAGTGTTTTTGTCAATTCCGACGATACCCAATTGATTCCTTTTATATCCTCATCACGAACTCGGTCAATATATCCGTCCAAAGTTTGTGCCCACTTCAGTACAACGTATGGTCTTCGACGTTCGTGGAATGTAAAAAAACGTTTATTAAGTTGCCTGCATTCTTCTTCCAAAATCCCTTCAACTACCTCTATTCCAGCTCTTTTCAAGCGGTCAATTCCTTTACCGTTTACGGTAGGATTTGAATCCCTACATCCAATTACGACTCGTTTTACGTTATTTGACACCAATAAATCCACGCAAGGTGGAGTTTTGCCTTGGTGAGAACATGGTTCTAGCGAAACATATACTGTCGACTCATTTAGAAGTTCCTTTTGTTCGACTCGATCGAAAGCATTTACTTCAGCATGAGGTCCACCAAAACGCTTGTGGTAGCCTTCTCCGATTACAAGGTTATTCCAAACAATAACACAACCAACAAGAGGGTTTGGAGCAACAAATCCACTTCCAAGAGATGCCAGTTCAAGACATCGACGCATAAATATTTCATGCCGCATTTGACAAAGTTAATTTAATAGCTAATTGGAATCAATAAATATAACGAAAAGTCAAGTTGATTCGTGGTTGAAATACCTTTTTCGTTTTAGCAATCTGATGCTTATAGTTGTTTTGAATACGATCATCCATCCAAAGTAAATCACCTGAATTAAGGTCAATTGATAATTTTTCTTTGGTAATGTTATTCCGTAAATCAAAACGTCGAGTTTCACCAAAACTAAGCGAGGCGATGACTGGATTAGGACCGAGCTCTTTTTCATTATCAGCATGCCAACCATTTCCGTCTGAACCATTGCGATATAAATTGATTAAAACACAGTTAAATGTTGAGTTTGTCGCTTTTTCGACTTTTTCAAGTAGTTTTTCTAATGTTGAATTAAATGGTTTGGAAGGAAGTTTATTACCAGAGTAGGTGTAAAATCTATTTTCTAAGGAGTGAAAGGATTCTAAACGAGGCGTCAAATAGACTTTCCCAAAAATCGTAACTTCATTTTGCTTAAAATCAATATTTGTCGATAGTTCATTGAAATAAAAATTCGCTTCATTTTCATCAAAAAAAATCGGGAAGTAAATTAAACTGCCGTTATTCAAATCGATTTTTTCAGATTGAATCATAAGTAACCCTGAAAAGAATAAACCAAATATCCTGTCACTTCTTTTAAATAGACTTCCCAAAGAACAAATGAATGAATACTTGGGATCAACTGATCTGGAGTAAACTCATCTTTTTTGATTTTTGAGTAATGATCAGTTGTGAATACACTAAACTTCAAACCTTCTTTGTGAAAACAAGCAGAAGCACGCTTCATGTGCATTGCGCTCGTGATTAGAAGAATTCGTTTTTTGGAAAATTTTTTCTTCAATAATTTGGTCGTATTTACAGCGTTTTCATGGGTATTTTGCGATTTGTTTTCAATTAAGATATCATCTTCAGGAATTCCCCAAGCGACCAAAATCTCTTTTGTTTGATCTGATTCATGTAAACCACTCCTCACTACGAATCCACTATCGCCGCTGATGAGTATTTTCTTTATTTTTTTTGATTTGTAAAGCGAAATAGCTTGCCAAATTCGATCTGCTCCCCGTCGAACGGAGAGCGCATCCAAATCACGATTGTATTCGAACATACCTGAAAGAACGATGCCTATGTCATAATGAGACATTTGTTCGATTTTTTTTCCAGGGATTTCCCAATGCCTTATTAAAAATCCAATTGGTAATCCACTCGTGAAGAATACAAGGAGAAATACTGTCAAATACTTGAATCGCTTTTTCCAACGTTCATTTTTTAAAAATAAAAAGAGTAAAAGACTGATTAAAAACCAAAGAAATGGGGATAGTATGAACGCAAGGACTTTTGATAAAATGAAAAACATAATCAAAGATAAGTTAGAACTTTGAAAAATACTATCCTTATTTTTGCATTTTGCAAGATTCAAATTATGTTAAACGAAAATTCAATTTTTGGTATAAATTACAAAGAAATTAATCATTGGCTGATTAGTGCGGGGACAAATCTTTTGATGGCAATTTTTATTTTGGTCATTGGATTTTGGCTTGCCAATGTTCTTTCTAAATTGGTGAAGAAGGCGATGATGAAAAGCAAGGTCGACGCCGGTTTAGTAACGTTTTTAGGAAGTTTCATTTCGTTGGCATCCAAAATTATGGTTGTGATAACGGCCATTACGCAACTTGGAATTCAAATGACTTCCTTTATTACCGTTTTGGGAGCCGCTGGTTTAGCAATTGGTATGGCATTCTCAGGAACTTTATCGAATTTCGCCGGAGGAATTATGATATTAGTTCTTAAGCCTTTTAAAGTTGGTGATACAATCAATGCACAAGGTCAGCAAGGTACGGTTAAAGAAATTCAGATATTTAATACTTATTTACATTCTCCTGACAATAAGGTTATAATTCTCCCAAATGGCCCCGTTGCAAACGGAAGTATAGTAAATATAACGCGTGAAAAAAGCAGAAGATTGGATATCGCGTTACCAATAAATTATGGCTGCGATATCAAATCGGTGATGGAATTGATTGAAAAATCTATTAATGCCGATTCAAGGATTTTAAAAACTCCAGAGTCAAAAATTGCAGTGCATGAATTCAGTGAGACAGGATTGAATTTCACAATTCGAGTTTGGGTTAATCAGAAAGACTATCTGGATGTTCTTTTTGATTTAAATCAATCCCTTTATCAAAGTTTGACAGAGGCTGGAATTAGTTTTAAGAAAGAACAATGAAAGCTTTAATTGACCAATACATTGAAAACAATCATTTCGGTCGTTTGATTGGAATGGATTTTAAAATTAATGAACCTGGAAAAGTTGTTTACAAACTTTTAATTTCGGAAGATCATTTGGCAACACCGAATGCTGTTCATGGTGGATGTTTGTCCGCGCTTTTGGATGCTACAATGGGTGTAGGGGCACTTTCTTTAGTTGAAAATGACTTTTCAGTTGTCTCAACTCTAGAAATGAAAGTTAGTTTTTTGGAATCTGTTTCGAAAAACGATCAGTTATTTTCAACATCCAAGATTATTCGAAAAGGAAAGAAAATTATCTTTGTAGAGGGTGAAATAGAAAATCAAAACGGTCAATTGGTTGCCAAAGGTTCGGGAACATTCATCGTGATTGATGGTTTAAAAGCGGGATATAAAAAATAAAAATATGCTATTTACAATTTTAATTTTGATCTTTACAGTTATCGTGGTTCCATTTGTTGCATTGAATTTTGGAACTGATCCAACTTTGTTACAATGGGAAATTTTAAGTCAATTAGCCGTTGTCGTTGGAGGGGTAATAGCATACTGTTTTATTGTCGGTGAACTAACAAAAAATAATTCGCAAGTTGATAAATTGTGGAGTATCGTCCCAATCTGGTATACCTGGCATATGACAGTTTTGGGAGGAATGAACGATCGGATGATATTGATGTCAGTTTTGGTTACAATCTGGGGAATTCGTTTGACGTATAATTTCGCTCGACGAGGGGCATATGTGCTGAAATTTTGGGAAGGCGAGGAGGATTACCGTTGGGAAGAATTAAGAAAACGGCCAGGATTTAGCAATCGATTTGTTTGGATGTTGTTCAACTTGTTTTTTATTAGTGGTTATCAAAACGTATTGATATTTCTTTTCACACTTCCAATATTGACAGCCTTAAACACGGATGCCGGTAATTTGAATTATCTTGATTGGATGTTAGCTTTTGTATACATTACTTGTGTTGCGATAGAATTCATTGCAGACCAGCAACAATATGACTTTCAAACTGAAAAACATAGACGAATCAAAAATGGGGAACCTTTGGGTGACTATGCAGATGGATTTGTTTCAAAAGGATTATGGGCAATAGTTCGTCATCCAAATTACGCTATGGAACAATTAATTTGGGTTGTATTTTATTTGTTTAGCGTCAATGCTACCGGAGAATGGATCAACTGGTCCATTCCGGGATGTCTTTTGCTAATAGTCCTTTTCAAAGGAAGTTCGGATTTTTCTGAGGAAATTTCAGCAAAAAAATATCCAAAATATAAGGAATATCAATCTAAAATTCCTCGATTTATTCCATTTGGAAATAAAATAAGGTTGTTTTAAATGAATTAGTTATTTGGTTTTATTTTAGTAGTAAAACATTTGTAAATAACTTATTTGTTTTGGGAGAACTTTGAATTGAAAGTTTTTCTATTTTTGACCAAAATAAAGCTCGTTTATGAATCTTAAAGGTATTATTGCTATTTCCGGTAGACCGGGTCTTTTTAAAGTGGTTGCACAAGGTAAAAACAATGTTATTGTTGAATCGATGATTGATAAAAAACGTTTTCCTGCCTATGCCACTGAAAAAATATCAACATTGGAAGATATTAGCATTTTTACCTATGATGAGGATGTAAAATTGACTGAAGTTCTGAAATCCATTTATGAAAAAAATGAAGGTAAAGAGGGAGTTAGTCATAAAGAAGATCTAAAAGTTTTGGAAAAGGAATTGAAAAATCACCTTCCTAACTATGATCAAGAGCGTGTTTACCCATCAGATATTCGAAAAGTTTTTCAATGGTATAATTTGTTACAGAAAGCAGATTTATTGAAGCCAGCGGAATCCGAAGTCTCAAAGAATACTGAAGTTGTTTCCAAGGAATCTAAACCTAAGAAGGAAGAACCTAAGAAAAAAACAACAGTTGCGGCTGCTCCTTCAGCAAAAGCCGCAAAACCTGCAAGCGTTAAAAAAGCAGCTCCTGTCAAAACCGGAAGTTCAAGAGGAAAGTAATTTCTCAACTTTGTGTATTAATTTTGTTTTCGTTCAAATTGAGCGACAAGTCAGTCTTTTATGATAATTGAAAAAGCCCCACGAAAATTTCTGTCGAGTTATTTAGAAATCGACTCATTTGAAAAAATTAAACCTTTTTTTGAGGATTTATTGAATCGTTCTATTTCAAGTAAAGTTGATTTTGAAAAATGGCTCGAAGATCGAAGCGAGTTAGATGCTGTTCTTGAAGAAGATTTAGCTTGGCGTTATATTCGAATGACCATTGACACGAAGAACGAGGAGCATTCAAATTCATACACATTTTTTGTTACTAAAATTCAACCTGAACTCGCTCCTTTGGATGATCAATTGAACCGAAAATTGATGCAAAGTCCATATGTGAAGGATTACATGCATAATGACGCTTACCGAATTTACTTTCGCTCTGTGGAAACGCAACTAAATCTTTTCAGGGAGAAAAATATTGCGATTGAAGCATTTTTAAATGAAAAAAGTCAAGAATTCGGCGTTATTAGTGGGGCTCAAACAATTGAGCATGAAGGACAGGATATTACAATGCAAAAAGCTTCTCAATTTCTGAAGGAACAGGATGAAAGCTTGAGAATGACGATTTTTGAGAAAATGTCCAATCGTCGACGAAAAGACATTGATGCATTGAATAATTTATATTCTGAATTAATTGTAAAACGCCACGAGTTAGCTGTTAATGCAGGATTCGATAATTTCAGAGATTATAAATTTCAATCCTTAGGACGCTTTGATTACACGAAAGAAGATTGTTTCAATTTCCATCAAGCGATAAAAACATTGATTGTTCCGTTGGTCCGGGAAATTCAACAAAAGAAATTAGATAAGCTAGGTAAATCTAAATTCAAACCCTGGGATTCCGAAGTTGACCCTGAGGGAAAAGTACCTTTAATGCCATTCCAAACAGGAACAGAAATGTTGGATGGAACCATTTCCATTTTAGGAAAAATAGACCCTTATTTCGCAGATTGTATTCAAACGATGAACAAAATGGGCCATATGGATTTGGAATCCAAAACGGGTAAAGCTCCAGGAGGATACAACTATCCATTATATGAAATAGGAGTTCCATTTATTTTTATGAACGCTGTTGGCGCTCAACGAGATTTGGTAACGATGATTCACGAGGCAGGGCATGCTGTTCATTCTTTTTTAAGTCGGGATTTAAAATTGACCGGATTTAAAAATTTACCTTCGGAAGTTGCAGAATTGGCCTCCATGTCAATGGAAATGTTGACAATGAATTATTGGGATTTATTTTATCCAAATCAAGATGATTTGAATCGTGCTAAACGTGAACAATTGGAAGGTATCTTGAAAATTCTACCTTGGATTGCTCAAATTGACGCATTTCAACATTGGGTTTATGAAAATATAAATCATTCGATTGAAGAACGATATGATTACTGGAAACAATTAAGTTCGGACTACGGAACCGGTTTGACTGATTGGTCTGGGTACGAGGATATGTTAGAAACATCGTGGCAGCGACAAATGCACCTATACGAAGTCCCATTTTACTATATTGAATATGGAATTGCGCAATTAGGAGCACTGGGTGTTTGGAAAAACAGCAAAGAAAACTTCGGACAGGCAGTAGAAAATTACAAGGAAGCGTTAAAATTAGGATACACCAAAAGTATTCCTGAAATCTACGAAACTGCGAATGTGAAATTTGATTTTTCGGAAAGCTATTTAAAGTCGCTTGCTGATTTTATTAAGGAAGAATTGAATAGAATTTGATCACAATGGATGTGTCCATTCACTCTTCTTGGAAAGAAATTCTGTACGATGACTTTACTAAACCTTATTTTACTCAATTAACCAAGGAAGTTAGAAGACTTTACGTCGAGAAAAAAGGTTTTGTTTTTCCAAAAGGAAGCCAAATTTTTCGAGCCTTTGATTTATGTCACTTCGATGAGTTAAAGGTTGTAATTCTTGGTCAGGACCCCTATCCAACGAGAGGACATGCTCACGGTTTATGTTTTTCCGTAAAACCAAATGTTCGTCCTTTTCCGAAAAGTTTGAATAATATTTTCAAGGAAATTCAAGATGATCTTGGAAAGCCGATTCCTTCTGATGGAAATTTAGAACGTTGGGCCAAACAAGGAGTTTTACTATTAAATGCCGTTTTAACAGTTGAGGAAGGTAAACCGGACAGTCACAAAGACCTGGGCTGGGAAAAGTTTACAGATGTTGTAATTCAGAAAATTAGTTCAGAAAAAGAGGGGATTGTATTTCTGCTTTGGGGTTCAAAAGCGATTTCAAAAGAGGAAATGATTGATAAAACCAAGCATTTGATTTTGAAGTCGGTTCATCCTTCACCGCTTTCTGCTTACCGTGGTTTCTTCGGCTGTAAACACTTTAGTAAATCCAATGAATTTCTAAGAATGTTGGAAAAGCCAGAAATTGATTGGTAAGAATTTCAGCGAATTTTTACCTTTGCAAACCATGGAATTAAAAAATGACCTTTTTTTAAGGGCACATCGCGGTGAAACGATTGAACGCTATCCCGTTTGGTTAATGAGGCAAGCAGGTAGAATTCTTCCTGAATACCGTGCTGTTCGATCAAAATTATCTGGTTTCAAAGAATTAGTTGAAACACCAGAGTTTGCTGCTGAGGTAACCATTCAGCCGGTAGATCTTTTAGATGTGGATGCGGCAATTATTTTTTCCGATATTTTAGTGGTGCCAGAAGCAATGGGCTTGCCTTACGAAATGATCGAGCAAAAAGGTCCTTGGTTTGAAAAAACTATTCGTTCGGAGGAACAACTTAATTTGCTTGACGACAACATTGATGTTGAGGAACGATTGGGTTACGTTCTAGAAGCATTGAAACTTACCAAAAGAGAATTGAACGGTCGAGTTCCTTTAATCGGTTTTGCAGGCGCACCGTGGACTATTTTCTGCTATATGGTGGAGGGTAGAGGATCAAAAACTTTTTCTGAATCACGCAAACTTCTTTATACAAATCCAGCTTTGGCACATGAATTGCTAAGTCGTATTACAGACGTGACGATTCAGTATTTGAAAGCTCAGTTAGTCTCAGGAGCAGACGCTTTGCAGTTGTTTGATTCGTGGGCCGGAATTTTGGGAAGGGAACAGTATACGGAATTCGGATTGAAATACATTGCAAAAATAGTTGATTCGCTGTCAGATGCCCCATTTACTGTATTTTCAAAAGGAGCTATCGCTTCTTTACTTGATTTGGCTCATCTAAATTGCACAACACTCGGTTTAGATTGGAATATGAGTATTTCGGAAACTCGAAAATTAGTAAGAGAATCAAAGACTTTGCAGGGCAATTTGGATCCTTGTGTTTTGTACGGTTCAAATCAAGTTGTGGAGAATGAGACAATTAAATTGCTGAAATCATTTGAAAGTCGCAGACATATTGTAAATTTGGGTCACGGAGTATATCCGGATATTGATCCTGAAAAGGTAAAAGTATTTATTAAAACTGTTAAGAATTATGAAATTTAATTGCGTAAAATTTGGGATTTTTTCAGTTGCTTTCTTGGCAATTGGTTCTGTTAATCCATCAATGTCTCAAAAGAGCTCGTTGAGAGAAATCTTCCGACAAGGTTTTGAATCAACTATTGATAAAGAAAAACCTGCTGAATTAGGGGCAATCGAATTGGTTGAAAATGGAGTGAATTCTCCAACAGAAACAAAGGCTGATTTATTTTCAAAATCAAGTTCTGGAGATGTGGGAGTTCCGGATAATGCTATGGGTGTGGAAGAACCAATAAAAGATGGTGGCGGTGAAAATTATGCCGGCGTCTACTTTTATAAACCGGGTAAAGCATCCAAAGAAAGAACCTACATAACTATTCCAATTAGGAAAGGAAAGGAGCCTCAAACGTTGAAAAAAGGTTTGACATATTGTGTTGAATTTTCAGTTTCTCTTTCCGAATCATCCAAATTTGCGGTTAACAATATTGGGGCACATTTTTCAAAAGAAGCACTAACATCGGATGGTGTCGGCTACATAATTAAAGCTGAAAAAGTAATGAAGGGTCAAGGGAATAAGATTTATACTGGTTTCTATGGATGGGAAAAAGTTTGTAATATTTACACTGCAAAGGGCGATGAGAAGTTTATTACGATTGGAAATTTTGATGGGAATGAACAAACACAATTCACTCAAGTAAAAAAGCCAAAGGATAGTCAAATTGATCAGCTACCTCATGCATATTATTACGTTGATAATGTGATTATTAGTTTGGTTAATAAACCACAAGATTGTCCATGCTACAATGCGAGTCCACAGAAAGTTGAAGCAACTTATTCAACCCTAATTTTTACTAATAATCCGGAGGTGACAGAAAAAATGACGTCTTCTGAAAAAATTGCTTTGTATGACGTTTATTTCAGATTTGGAAAAGCCTCATTTACTGACAATGCCAAGGAAATGATGAATTTGGTTATTGAAGAAATGAAAGCCAATCCTTCTATACGTATTGAAATTCAAGGAAATAACGATGCGACCGAAGATAAAGCGGCAGAGATTAAGGCCACTGAAATTAAAGGTGATGAAAAAAATGATTATGAAGATATGGATAGAAAACGTTCCTCAGCCGTAGTAAAATATTTCGTTTCACAAGGTATTGACGCTGCAAGATTAGTTGAGAAAAATAATGGAGCAGATGTATCGAATCCAAAAATTGACACTGAGAATGATGATCAGGAGATTCAAGACGCTAAGAATCGACGAGTAAGCTTCAAGGTTCTGAAATAAGAAATTCTTGTACCGAAAAAAAAATAGGGCTTCGAATTAATCGAGGCCCTTTTTGTTTTTACATGTTTCGACGGTATTGACCTCCTACCTCAAAAAGTGCTTTTGTTACTTGTCCTAAAGAAGCATACTTGCAAGTTTCCATCAATTCTTCGAACATATTTCTATTTTGAACTGCCGCTTCTTGAACATTTTTAATGCGTTCTTTGGCAGTTTCTGAATTTCCTTTTTGAAGTTCTGCCAACATCGAAATTTGATATTGCTTTTCCTCTTCCGTTGCTCGAATAACTTCTTTTGGTAAAACGGTCGGCGAGCCTTTTGAACTAAGGAACGTATTTACCCCGATAATAGGAAATTCTCCTGTGTGTTTCAAGGTTTCATAATACAAGGATTCCTCTTGAATTTTGGATCGCTGATACATCGTTTCCATTGCTCCTAATACTCCTCCACGTTCAGTTATGCGATCAAATTCAGAAAGAACAGCCTCCTCAACTAAATCGGTTAATTCTTCAATAATGAATGAGCCTTGCAATGGATTCTCATTCTTTGCTAATCCTAATTCACGATTGATAATCAACTGAATTGCCATTGCTCTGCGCACGGATTCCTCTGTTGGAGTTGTAATAGCTTCATCATAAGCGTTTGTATGAAGTGAATTACAGTTATCATAGATCGCGTAAAGTGCCTGAAGTGTTGTTCGAATATCATTGAAATCAATTTCTTGCGCATGTAGCGAGCGTCCAGATGTCTGAATGTGGTATTTTAACATTTGAGCTCGTGAATTCGCACCATATTTTTTTGCTAACGCTTTCGCCCAAATTCTTCTTGCTACTCGACCAATAACCGCATATTCCGGATCAATTCCATTTGAGAAAAAGAAGGATAAATTCGGACCGAAGTCATTGATGCTCATCCCTCGACTCAAATAATATTCAACATATGTGAATCCATTTGCCAAAGTGAAGGCTAACTGCGTAATTGGATTGGCACCAGCCTCTGCAATGTGATACCCTGAAATAGAAACAGAGTAGAAGTTTCGAACTCCGTTATTGATGAAATATTGTTGAACATCTCCCATCAATCGAAGTGCAAATTCAGTAGAAAAAATACAGGTATTTTGAGCCTGATCCTCTTTCAATATATCAGCCTGCACAGTTCCTCTTACTTGTTTAAGGGTGTCTGTCTTGATATGAGCATATACTTCAGCTGGCAACACTTGATCTCCTGTTACTCCCAAAAGCATTAAACCTAAACCGTCATTCCCTTCAGGTAATTCGCCTTGATATCTCGGTCGTTTCGTTCCTTTTTCTTTGTAAATAGCTTCAATTTTGGCCTCAATTTCAGCTTCCAGTCCGTTGGCTTTAATGTATTTTTCACAATTTTGGTCAATGGCAGCATTCATAAAGAATCCAAGAAGCATAGGAGCTGGGCCATTAATTGTCATCGAAACGGAGGTAGCAGGATGACTCAAATCGAATCCTGAGTATAATTTTTTGGCATCATCCAAACAACAAATAGAAACGCCTGAATTTCCAATTTTACCATAAATGTCAGGTCTTAAATCAGGATCGTTCCCGTAGAGAGTAACTGAATCAAATGCCGTTGAAAGTCGTTTTGCAGGCATTCCCAAACTTACGTAGTGGAAACGTTTGTTCGTTCTTTCCGGCCCACCTTCTCCTGCAAACATTCGGGTTGGATCTTCTCCTTCTCTTTTAAATGGAAATAATCCCGAAGTATATGGGAATTCACCTGGAAAATTTTCTTGAAGCACCCAACGAAGAATATCACCCCAACTTGAATAACGCGGAGTAGCAACTTTCGGTATATCAGAATGAGAAAGTGATTTTGTATGGGTTTGAATACTTAATACTTTATCACGAACCTTGAATTGATATTCCGGATTTTTGAATGATTGTTTTTTCTCATCCCAATCTTGTAAAATCGCCCAATTTTTTGGGTCAAAATTCAACTTTTCATTTTCAAAAGTTTCTTGCAACCCTTTAATCAGACGATCTCTATCTTCAATTTTTGAATCCGTCAATACTTGAATTGATTTATTTAATCCGTATAATTTTTCTGCAACGACAACTTGTTCATTCACCCATTTGTCATAACTGCGGTTGTTTTCGGAGATTTCGGATAAATAGCGGGTTCTGTCTGGCGGGATGACATAAATCTTTTCAGACATTTCACGCGTAATCTCAAATTTTGACTTTAATTCTGAACCCGTTTTCTCTACAATTTTGTCCATAATGACTTTGTAGAGCGAGTTCATTCCCGGGTCGTTGAACTGAGACGCTATTGTACCATATACAGGCATTTCGTCAACGTTATTATTCCATAAATTATGATTGCGTTGGTATTGCTTTCTTACATCTCGTAAGGCATCTAAGGCCCCGCGTTTATCAAATTTGTTCAATGCAATAACATCTGCAAAATCAAGCATGTCAATCTTTTCCAATTGGGTTGCAGCGCCATATTCGGGTGTCATCACGTACAAAGAAACATCACTGTGATCCAAAATCTCTGTATCTGATTGTCCAATTCCGGAGGTCTCCAAGATTATCAAATCATAATTTGCAGCTTTTAAAATGCTAATTGCCTCAGCAACGTGTTTTGATAATGCTAAATTGGACTGGCGTGTTGCCAAAGAACGCATGTAAACGCGCTCATTTTTTATGGAATTCATTCTGATTCGGTCGCCAAGTAAAGCTCCACCAGTTTTTCTTTTGGAAGGATCAACGGAAACAACAGCAATTTGTTTCTCAGAAAAATCAATTAAAAAACGCCTAACCAACTCATCAACTAACGATGATTTTCCTGCTCCTCCTGTTCCCGTAATTCCAAGAACTGGAATTGATTTGGTTTTTGCTGTTTCTCTTATTTTCGTAAGAGTCTCTGTATTTTCACTTGGGAAATTTTCTGCTGCTGAAATCACGCGCGCAATCGCAGGAACATTTTTCTCAGCCAATTTTTCTGGTTCATTGGTGATGTTCGTTCCAACTGGGAAGTCGCATTTTTGAACCAAATCATTAATCATTCCTTGTAGTCCGAGAGCACGCCCATCGTCGGGATGGTAAATTCGCGTTATTCCGTATGCATGTAATTCTTCAATTTCAGAAGGAAGGATTGTTCCGCCTCCTCCGCCAAATATCTTGATGTGTGGAGCGCCTTTTTCTTTCAACAAGTCATACATGTATTTGAAGTATTCAATATGACCTCCTTGATAAGAAGTCATAGCGATGGCTTGCGCATCCTCTTGAATAGCACAGTTTACTACTTCTTCTACTGAGCGGTCGTGACCGAGATGGATTACTTCACAGCCAGTCGATTGAATAATTCTGCGCATGATGTTAATAGCTGCATCATGACCATCAAAAAGTGATGCGGCGGTAACGATTCGTATGTTGTTAAGGGGTTTGTAAGGCGCAACTTGTTCCATTTAGATTCTTTTAATGAGCGCTAAAATTAAGAAAAAAAGAGCAAGCCTCATTCGAATTTTTCGATGAAAGTTCTCGAATTAAACAAGTATTAGAGAAATTTAAACTAGTTCTAAAAAATCACATTAACTTACGTGGTAATCGGAGAAAGTTTGTTCATCAGCATAGTAATAGATACGAACTTGAGCTGTATCATTTAGGAAATCAATTTTCCCAACTTCCACGCGATTAATTGCTAATCCCGTTCTTTTCTCAAGATCTGACTTCATCGCTTCGTATTTTTCAGGAATAATCAAATCGATACGTTCGTAGTTGATTGTTTTTCTAGTTTCATGTTTGACAAGCCATTTATATTCCAAAATGTATGTCATAATTACAACGGTTACGTTAATTACTGCCATCTCGGAAATACTTACTTGATTGGAAGCCAACGCGTTGACAACACTAATTCCAATGATGAGAAATAAGTACGTCATTTCTTTAATTTCAATTGCATCGGTTCGGTATCTGATGATTCCAAAAATGGCGAAAAGTCCCAGTCCCATTCCGGTGTCAATATCTAACTTCTTTAGGCCAAAGCAAAGAAAGAAGGTAATGGTTCCGATTAGGTAATAGGTGAAAAGATAATCTTTGCGCTTCGTTTTGTTGTAATAGAGATATCGAATGATAATCGTGAGAAACATCAAGTTTATTGTCAACCTCATTAAAAGTGTATAAAAATCAGTGTTGAACCAGGTTATAGAGACTGTTTTCGCTAATGGCATAGCGAATAATTCAAATGTCGTCATCATTAATTTTTTTTAAATAAAGTAATTTTTTCTTAAACCGATTGAATTTCAGTCTATCTTCTCCATAAAGTTCAATGGATCCAATGCAATATTTACTTAATCGATACGGTCTAATTTGAAGTTTTTTCATTAATTGATAAAATTCCGAATTACGATTTAGATCTTCCTGTTTTAATTCAGCAATCACTAATCGATCAAATTTACGGGTGATTTGATTGTAATTAAATTCAATGTTAAAATCTAATGTGAGTCGTTCATTCAACTGTTTGTGAACCAAGGTAATTCGCTGGAAAGAATTCCACATCGTCGGAACAAGATCTATATCTTCGTGCAAATGCTTTTCGAGAAATTTCTTTTGTAGTTCATCCAATTCCAGATCAAAATTATCCGCTGCAATTCTTTTTTTATCCGTTCTTCCTTTGAATTTGTGTTTTATCTCCAGAAAAAGAAGATTCGATTCTACATATTTTCGAATTCTAACTTTAAATCGATCCGTTTTGCCGTTATGATGATCTTTAAAAAATGAAAATTGTTCATCATCGAAATAAAGACTTTCGTAATGCGGTGTCTTCGTACCATTAATATCCAAAACTAAATAGTAGGAATTGATTTCCGTTAATATGTGTTCTAATTGTTCATAGGTAAAAGCAAACTTCGTATCGGTGCGATTCATTAGTTTAACACGATCCATTTCTTCCAATGTAATTGGTTGAAAGTCGTTTAAAATGTTATGAAGTTGTTGCATTAAGATTATCCCAAAGTTAATTTTTTTTGCGGAAGTATTTGTTAGATGATAAAATGATTGATTTCTTGTGAGATATCTAAATTTAGAATTAAGAGTTTAGAGTTTAGAGTTTTCCTTTTCTATTTCTTTCAAGTTGACACGAACGGCTTGTCTAACATCTAAATTCTCGGCATTTTTAAGTTTTAACAATTTACGCTTAGCTTCCGATAATTTTCCCGTTTCCCAGTCGGTAATTGCAATAAAGTAGAGACTCTGTTCATGAAAAACACTCTCTGCTTTTAAGTTTTCCTTAAAATAATGCAGTGCTCTCTTTTGTTTTAGATTATTTCGATGAACAATCCCTCCGTAATATAAAACAGTATCGTTTTTCGGTGCAACTTTTCCAATTTTTTTCCAAACTTGTATCGCTTTTTCCGAAGATTCATTTTCAATGGAAAACATGAGTTCAGCCCAATTAATTTTTGTTTCCTCAGACATGTAAATTGGAATTCCAGGATCTTTGAATAGGTTCTTACTTACCTCTTTCTGCTCAATTATTTTATTGCTATTTCGAAGATTTAAATAAAATAAAGATGCTAGGCCAAATAAGATTAAGAATGTAGCAGCGTATTTTAAAATTGAAAATGATTTTATGTTTTTAGGAATTACATTTTTTATCGAATATTCTGTTTCTTTTAAATAATTCTTAATTTTTAAAGAATCTCCGTCTAAGCTATCGTAAAGTGCAATAAATCCTTTGATTTCTTCCGATTGATTTACTTCAGAGCGCAATTTTTCTACTTCAACTTTTAATTGATCAGGATGATTAAGCAAGTTTTTTAATTGGTTCAACTCCATAAAAAATGTATCAAAAGGCTTAGTTGATGCCACAATTTTATAATTCGTTTTCTTGATAAACTCAATTTGTTCCGAACAGTCTTCTCAGAAATTTGCATTGCATCACCAATTTCATGATTGTTAAAGCCTTGTAGATGTAAATTGATCAGATTTCGATCATCTTCCGATAGTTCATTCATGCAATGTTCCAGATGTTTAATTAACTCTGATTCTTCTTCCAAGTCAATCACCACATTGTATTGTTGTTCTTTTAAAATACGCAGTCTGCCTGATTTAATTTTTAAATAATCCAAGCATTTATTTCGAGTAATGGCTAAAAGCAAAGCTTCGACATTTTGTGTTCTCGACCAACGTTGCTTCCGGTCATTAGGATTCAATTCTATTAATGAGACGAATAACTCACTTACAATGTCCCGAGCTATTTCCGAATTCTTTGTGTAATAAATGGCACGAAAAACGAGTTTTTCAAAAATGGCATTGTACAATTCACCAAGCGCATGGTTGCTGCCATTCACATATTGATTCCAAGAATTGATTTCTTGTTCGGTCACTTTTCAAAAATAGGAATAGTATTAATAATTTTTTGCCGAAGCAGAAAAAAGTATTGCAAAAACTGCTTTTTTCAACTTTCACAAGGCGTTTCCTTCGGAACACTTAGTCTAATCGCTTCGTGCTTTTGTCCTTTTGCTCCAGCAAAGCTGTCACGGACCGCAACTTCGCTCGGACTATCGTTAACGCTGAATGAAAGTTGGGTGGGAGATCTTATATTTAATGCTTAACGAAGATGAATTTCTAAATTAACGAAGTGAAAAATAATTTCAATACCCAAAATCTTTGCGCCTTGGAAAAATAACTTGGGACCCTCTAGGTGAAGAATCGTGGAAATTTTGAACTGTTTGATCCGCCGCAGCGGAGAGTTTTTAAAATTTCCGATTTGAGCCGATGAAGGGTAAGTGATTTTTCCTAGCGCTAGACTTTTTTCTTTCTTTTTGTGGCAATGACAAAAAGAAAAACACAATAAAAATAACATTCAAAATTATTTATTAGAATTTTTTCTGATTTGGTAAAAAAAGTAAGAGAAGAACCTTAAACTGAATTTATATTTCATAACTGCGCTATTTCTTTGCATTCAAATCAAAGTGGATGTGATTTGAGTGAGACAAAATCGTTTTCGGGACAATTTTTAAAGTTATTCGACTTAAAGAAAAGCGAACGATGAACATTTCAAAAATCAAAAGACTTATTCACTTGATTGAAAAAGAACGAACGGGAACGCCCAAGGAACTTGCAAAGCGCTTGGAACTTTCTGAACGCATGGTTTATAACTATGTTGATGTTTTGAAAAAAGAACTTAAAGCTCCTGTGGTTTACAACCGAACGAAACAAACATACCAATACAATGAACAAGGAAAATTGCGATGGGAATGGAATTCAAATATGGAGTAAAATAACTGCGTAAGCTATATGAAAATTCCAACGTTAATGACCATCATCGATTTAATTCATGAGCGAAATACCGGAACGCCGAAAGAATTGGCTAAGAAAGTGAAAATCTCCGAGCGCATGGTTTACATGTACATGGATGAACTAAAACAGGAGTTTAATGCACCGGTGAAATACGACAAAAACCATAAAACATATTATTTCAACGGCTCCGGAGTTCTAAAATTGCATTGGCAACCTACTAAATCTCAAACTGAATTTTGATTGCAGTATGTTGATTTTAATTTGCAGAAATATAAAACAGTCTTGCTGCTGAATAAAAATGAGTGTAATCCGAATGTTCAAATAATGAGTAAAATTAAAAATCCAAAAACCATGAAAAAAAAGTACATGTTAGCAGCCCTTGCATTTGGGCTTAGTTTAAGTGCAAAAGTGATGGCGCAAGTGCCAAACTATGTTCCGACGAATGGTTTAATAGCCTGGTATCCGTTTAATGGGAATGCGAATGATGAAAGTGGTAACGGGAATAATGGAACGGTGAATGGGGCGACCTTGACAACGGATCGTTTGGGTAATGTGAATAAAGCATACAATTTGAATGCAGTGGGTTCTAAAATAGATCTGCTTTCTACTAATATTTATTTAGGACCGAGTAATCACACAATTTCATTTTGGTTTAAAACATCTTTCAATGGAAATCAACAATATATTTTAACTAAAAGACCATCTTGCTTGGGTGGTACGGAACAGTTTATCGATTTTTCTATTGACGCTAGTCAGAATAATATAAGATTTTTCTGCAATTCAGGTGGAGGAGCCGCATCGCCATTTACACCAAATGTTTGGAATAGTTGCATTTTAGTAAGAAATGCTAATAATTTGTTGATTTACATTAATGGGAATTTAATTATAAATTCTGGTTATTGTGCAGACGTTCTTCCAAGCGCGATGCTTGGTGTTAGCTCTACAAGTGCTTGTATTGCAAATTTTGGTCAAACAAATAAACGTTATATTGGTGATTTTGATGATTTGGCAATTTGGAATAGGGCGCTTTCAAGTCAAGAGGTTTCAAATTTATATAATTCACTGAGTTGTTCAGAGGATTTAACTATTTCGCCATTAACAAGTATTCAAAACGTTGGGGGGAGCGCAACATTCACAGCAAATACATCTGATTCAACCCCAATATACTCCTGGCAAAGTGATTTTGGGCAAGGTTTTCAAACACTTAGTGATTTTGGGTCATATTCTGGAACAAATACAAATAATCTAAGTATTTCAAACGTTCAACTGTCAAATCATAATCTACCAATTCGTGCTATTTCAATCTCAGGTAATTGTGTGGATACTTCAAATATAGCTATTCTTAATATTTCAAATACCTGTACTTCCACGATTACGATTTACGATACTGTGACAACGGATATTTACGACACAACTTACGTGACAATATACGATACACTTTTAACAACAGTAACCGATACACTTATCATCAACAGCACCTTAAGTTTACCTGCACCAAATAATGAAAATACCATTTTAATTTATCCTAACCCAGCAAGTGACCATATCACAATTGATAATGGAAATTATACTGCAATGTCGGGTTATAGCATTAAAATCACAAACAATGCTGGTCAGCAAGTATTTCAAAGTGCAATCAACCAAGCCCAGTTTTATGTGGACTTAAGCACGTGGACAGGGGATGGTTTGTACTTTGTACATTTACTAGATGCACAAAACAATACCGTTACGGTAAGAAAAATAGTGCTGCAATAAATTTCTTACATTTTGGTAATTTCCACCTCCGATCGGCGTAAGTTGGTCGGAGGAATTTTTTTTATGATAGCTTATTTTTATTCAATTTCAAGTATAAATAATTGTATTAATAAGAGCCAAAACTATCTAAAAAGCACAATTAATGGCTTTTATTATTACAAAAATAAATGATCTAATGTTAGGCTGTTTTGGACAAATTGTTTGCTGTATTCATTTTCTTTTATACCATAAGTAGTTATAAAACATATAAATAAGTTCTTTTTAGTTTTTGTGGATTCGCGAAATAGATTTAATTTATTTTGGAGCTCTTCAGCATGTTCTTTGTTAAGGGAAAACAAGCCATTGTAAAATTTCATTTCGCATATGTTAATGACGTTATCGTCGCGGTCAATCAATAAATCAATTTGAGCACCGTTTTCATTGTTTTTTTCAATCCAGGTTCCAATTGTCGAATAGATTCCGCCGATTTTTAGGCTTTCTTTGATTTGTTCGATGTGTTTGATGCAAATTGTTTCGAAAGTAAATCCTGCCCAGGAATTGAAAGAAGGCTGATTTTGAAGTTTATTCCAAACTCCATTTTTCGATGGTTTGTTTTTTTCAATGTACTTGATGTAAAAATTGCAGTATTCATCTTTGAGTCGATACAAAGCGTTTTTATTTCCTTGATAGGGTGCGTATTGTTCGATAAAACCCGATTCTTCCAATTCGTTTAGCGTTCGTGTTAAATTACCACCTGAAGGTAGTTTTGTAAATTTTAAAAGTGCGTTACGTGAAAGACCTTTTCGAACATTGGCTAAACATCGAATGATGGTTTCGTGGTTTTCAACTTGTCCGAAAAGTGAGGCAAAAACATCTTTAAACTCATTTTTCAAAAAACCATCTTTTTCAAAACACAATCGATCAATTGCTTGCACGGCACTTTCACCGGGTTGAATTTTTTGCAGGTAATGCGGAATGCCGCCCATAACCATATAAAGTTGGAGGATGTCATATCGTGTTAATTTAACGTGGTTTTTTTTCAGTAATGATTCGGTTTCACTCAAGTTAAACGGTTCTATTCTGATTTTTTCAGTCAGTCGGTTATGAAGCCCTCCTTTATTTCGAATGATTTTGTTGATCATATAAGCTGCTGCTGAGCCGCAAATAACCACAACCAAATCATTTCTTTTAGTCGCATACGAATTCCAAAAATTATCGAAAGCCTTCAAAAAACTGGATTTGTTATTGTCAAGCCATGGAAATTCATCGATAAAAAGCACTTTTTTTTTCTGGCCTTTCAGTGTGTCACAATAATTTTTTAACTGTTGAAACGATTCCAGCCAATTTGTCGGTGCTTTTAATTTTACTTTGGAAAAGTTGGAAAGGGTTTGTTGAAAAAGTTTCAATTGTTCTCTTGTCGATGCTTTGTACATCCCAACAAATTCAAAAGCAAGTTGATTTTTGTAGGTTTCTCGAATCAAGAAAGTTTTTCCAATCCGCCGTCTTCCATATACTACAAGGAGTTCCGACTGATAACTTCTTAATGCATTCTCCAAAATTTTCCTTTCTTTTTCTCTTCCAATTACATTCATAGGGAATATTAATATGTAATAATAAGAGCCAAATATAGGTATAAAATAGATATTATGGCTTTTATTAATACAATTTATGAATTGAATATTCAAGAATAACTATAAGTTTTGATTGAAAAAATAATTAAATTTCACTTTTCGAAAATTAGTTTTTACCAGAATTTAGGGAATCAAGTCAAACTGCAACTATATTTCAGTATGAACTTCTTTTTTTGTAAATTTAGAAATGTCCTTTCGCAGCCTTATCATTTGTCTTTCACTCCTTAATACTTTCACATCTTGGTCACTTGATGTTCGTCAATTTAATAGATTAAATGATGAGTTAGATAATCATGTTAATAAGGGCAATCTGAATAAGGCGCTTCAGTTATCCCATCATCTTCTAAAGAAAAAACTCGATAAAAATCAGCGATACCAAATTTTAACCACTGAATCAAAAATTCATTTTTGGACGGAGAATTTATACGAATACAACCGAACTTCAAAAGAAGCATTTGACATAAAAAAGAAGAGATCTGGAATATATAAAGCTTATTATTTTGCTCAAAAGGCGGCTTATTTTCATTATCATATTTTGGCAGATTCTGCAGTCTATTATTCAGATAAATCCATGGAATTATTGAGGCAAAATTGGACAGCCAGAAAAAGTGTGCCTTTCCATTTTATTTTTCAAATCTATGGTACCGTTTTTATCTATCGAAATGTAAATGGCAAATTTTACTCTAATTCTGAATTTGATTACAAACACAGATTGCCACTTATTTTAAATTACCAAGACACAGCGTTGATCTGTATAAATCAAGTTCCCCATTTTAAACAAGAGGAGGCAATTATACACAGATCAAAAGGCAATCGAATCATGGATCTTGTTGGTTATACAATTCGACAAAAAAAAACCGATTTCAAGAATTATAATTTCCAATTGAGTGAATCAAATAAGGCGACAAAGGAATATTATTTGGCTTTAAGTTCTCTGTCAAAAAATGACAGCAATTTTTCGAATGGTATAAAGAGCTTGATTGCTTTGGCATTTTATTGCACAAATAGGCAGAAAGATGGAGATGAAATTTTATGGCCTATTATAAAGCGAATGGAAAATCATCCAATTCACGAATTAAATGCAGAGAATATCCAATTGCTAAACATTTTGCAAACGTTTACCCAAAATATTATTTCGAAGAAATCAATTGACAATAGAATTTATCCTGTTATGCGAATTTATAATTCCTTGCGCAATGATTGGCACTTGTATCTCATTTATACAAACAAGAATTATTTAGACTCATATGGTCAGTCTCCATCAACCATGATTTCATTGATTAAAATTTGGCTTGATAAGCTTGGAATGGAATCATCCAATTTGTCTGACAATCTGCGATATGAAGCTTTAAATAATTATATCCATTACAGTAAAACTTTGGAGATACTACGGAATAAAAAATTCTTCAAACGAGAAGATAAAAAGTCCGTCAAACAATCAATTTTAAATTATCTAGATATTAAACTAATTCAAAAAAAATTAGAAGAGCACTCGGCATTATTAGTTCACATTTTTGCGGCAATGGAAAAGCAAAAATTCATTCTCATTACAAAAAACAACATCAAAATTGATTCATTTCAAAGGTGGACTGAATTCAATTTGGATGAAATGAAAACAAAGGATATATCTTCTTTTAAAAAAAGTGCAAACAAAAACTTCTTAAGTTCACCATTCAATTTAGTATTTCGAACCGCAAAAATTAAAAAGCTCTATTTGGCGATTGATGTTAAGGAGAATTTTGATATGATGATTCTTGATACCTTAGGTGACTCGTTCGACAAACTAAATTATTTCAAACGAAAAATTAATGTGGTTAGAATCTATAATCCAATCGATTTTTTTGCAAAAGGGACACAAAATGAATCAAAGATTAAAAATAAAATAGCCCCTTATCTCATCAATTCTGATAAACCAGGAGATTTACTTTTTTCGAAAGATATTTTTCATCAGTTTGGTCAAAAGGAGTTCATGAATTTAGAGAAAGTCAAATTAAACGAACCTGGAATTGCCCATATTATTGGTCATGGAAAATTGAAGCTAGAAAAGGATAAACAATCCTACACTAACGAATTACAATCTAAACAATTTAAAAAAGTCATAAAATCAAATCCGGACATTAAATTGGATTTATTAGTTCTGAATTTTTGTTTCGCTGCATACAAACGAAATATGTTCTATCCCGACCGAGATTTCCAAAACAACCTCATCTCTCGCGGAACAAAAGCCGTAATCGCCTCTCCTTATGAAACGGTTGACCAAAGTTCCGCTTGGATATTTAAAAAGTTTTATGGTTATATCAAGCAGGGAATTATGGTCGAGGATGCGCTACATAAAGCCAAACTAGATTACCTCAATTCGCATAAAGGTTCTTTGGCACATCCTATTTATTGGTCAACGTATGAATTGACAACGAATGTTCGGCATTTGAAATTGAAATTAGAATCAGATGAGAAGTCTGGTTTTAGCAAACGAATTTGGTTAGTTAGTTCAATCTTGTTTTTACTTCTTGTAATTTCTTTTTTCTTTTTCAAATATTTTCGAAAATTCCCTTTGAATTAAAGGTTTTTCACCTCGTTTTTCAGATTGTTACTAATTTCGTCTTGTGATTTTTGATTCAAAAATATTCAATGTTAAAACCGAAGCTGAATTTCAAGATTTAGCTTTAGAAATGTTTCATTTTCAAAAGTCGAATTGCTCAGTTTACGGAGATTACGTTCGTTTGCTCGGGCGAGAAAACTCAACATCGATTTCAGAAATCCCATTTTTGCCAATTCAATTTTTTAAGACACACGAGGTTCTTTCGAAACCTAAGACAGGAAACGAGACACTTTTTCTGAGCAGTGGAACGGGTTTGATTGGACGAAGTAAACATCTAGTTTCGGATGTTTCCATATACGAGCAATCGTTCCGAAAAGCTTATGAACTTCAGTTTGGTGATCCTAAAAATCAGGTTATTTTGGCGCTTCTACCAAATTACATCGAACAGGGAAACTCAAGTTTGGTTTACATGGTGAATGATTTGATTAATCGAACTAAAAATGAGCTTTCTGGATTTTTATTGAATGATTTCGACGAGTTAAGACAACGTTATAATTCAGCACTGAGCTCGGGGAAAAAAGTTGTGATTTTTGGAGTTTCCTATGCACTTCTCGATTTGGCTGAACAAGGATTTGATTTGAGTAAAGCAATAATCATTGAAACAGGAGGAATGAAAGGTCGTAGAGAGGAACTTTCCAAAGCAGAATTGCATGAGCGCATAAAACAAGTACTGGGTGTTGAATACGTTTCATCAGAATACGGGATGACTGAGCTTTTATCACAAGCATACAGCGAAAAAAACGGTGTTTTCCAAACTCCACCTTGGATGAAGGTAATTTTTTCGGATGTTTATGACCCACTTACAATTGTTTCAGGCGTTTCCAGTTCGATAATAAATGTAATCGATTTGGCGAATGTAAATAGTTGCTCATTCATTCAAACGCAGGATTTAGGTCGTAAAGTCGTTGATGGTTTTGTTCTTGAAGGCCGATTAGACTTGTCCGATATACGAGGTTGTAACATGATGGTTGATTAAATTCCCATTTAGAATTCAAATAGATTGTTTTATCTTTGATTGGAAATGACGCTTCAAACCATTCTCATTTTATCGATTATTGGCTTATTTGCTGGAATTCTAAGTGGATTTGTCGGCGTAGGTGGTGGAGTAATTATTGTTCCTGCGCTCGTTTTCTTTTTGGGGTTGACCCAGCATGAAGCTCAAGGTACGAGTTTATTCGTTTTAATGATGCCGGTGGTCGCATTAGCCGTGTTGAATTATTGGAAAGCAGGAAATGTGAATTGGAAGTTTGCGTTGATCATCGCAACAACTTTTCTAGTTGGCGGATTTATTGGTTCTAAGTTGTCATTACGCTTGTCTCCCGGACTCGTCAAATTGATTTTTGGTATTTTTATGGCTTACGTCTCGTTTAAATTAATCGTCTCAGGTTACACCTCTATAAATTCCAATGAATCCTGATATTGTTTTGAAATTGCGTCAACGAATTGATGAAATCTTTGAAAAAGTCAGAGGTTATCGGGAGCATTTGCACGCAAATCCAGAATTATCATTTCAGGAATTCAATACAATGAATTTTGTTTCGGAGCAACTAACGAAAATTGGAATTCCTCACGAGAGAAATGTAGTTGGAACCGGAGTTGTTGGTCTCATACGTAGTATTCACCATACAATTGAACAACCTTGTATCGGTTTGCGTGCTGATTTGGATGCCTTGCCCATTCTAGAAGCAAATAACGTTCCGTATAAGTCAAACGTTGATGGCGTAATGCATGCCTGTGGTCACGATGTTCATACCTCGATTTTACTTG
Source organism: uncultured Lishizhenia sp. (assembly GCA_964534395.1). Lineage (GTDB taxonomy): Bacteria > Bacteroidota > Bacteroidia > Flavobacteriales_D > Crocinitomicaceae > UBA952. Next base: position 299,742 of record CAZHOW010000001.1, on the reverse strand, counting down.
GTGCTGCTGAATTACTTTTTGAATTGAAGAACGAGTTACCCCATCCAGTTAAACTGATTTTTCAACCAGGTGAAGAAATGCATCCTGGTGGAGCTAGTTTGATGATTGAGGCTGGTGTTTTGGACAATCCGAAAGTTTCACGAATGTATGGATTGCATGTTTTTCCTGAACTTCCAGTAGGTCAGGTTGGATTGAAAGAAGGACTTTACATGGCTTCAAGTGACGAAATTCATTTGCAAATTAATGGAGTAGGTGGACATGGAGCTCTTCCAGAAAAATGTGTGAATCCTTTGATGATGGGTGCTGAATTTGTATTAAAAGCGCAAGAATTGATTCGTGATAAAGTTCCAAGCGAAATTCCAACCGTTTTAAGTTTTGGGAGATTCGAAGCATTGGGTTCAACGAATGTGATTCCGTCTTCAGCTGAGATCAAAGGAACATTTCGAACGATGAACGAAGAATGGCGCGCAGAAGCTCATCAACTCTTGGAAAAATTGGCAGAATCAATTTCCTTGAAATACAATGGAAAAGCTAATTTGAAAATCTCGAAGGGTTATCCTTTTTTGGTAAATTCGTTCGAGTTGACTCGAAATCTAAATGCTACGCTTCATGAGGTCTTAGGTAAGGAAAATGTTAAGGAGCTTCCTATTCGAATGACAGCTGAGGATTTTGCTTTCTACAGTCAAAAAATCCCGGTTTGTTTCTTTCGTTTAGGAACAGGTTTTTCCGACGGAAGAGAAAATTACAGTGTTCATCATCCAAATTTTGATGTGGATATGGAAAGTTCAAAAACAGGAATAATATCAATGGTTTTAGCAGCATATTCAGAATGAAAAGAATAATTTATTTAGCAATATTTCTGATTCTTGTCGCATGCTCCAAAGAAAAGAGCATCGAGCGCAAATTGAATGGAAATTGGCTAGTTACAAAGGTGAGAATTCAAGATAGTGAAGGATTTACATATGATGATTCCATTCCAAATGGAGAATTGAGTTTTAATGCAGAGAATAAGCTTATTTCAGGAAAAGTAAAGTTTGACTATTCTACGATTTCACTTACGAGTCTCGAGGATAGTTTACAATTGAATGATTTTGACTATCAATTAAATACGGACGAAGGTCGTTTTTATGCTGATTCAGCAAATTTGCGGTATGATTTCAGAATCCTTTCCATAACAAAAAGTGATTTGCAAATTGAATATTATGATTTGCAGAAATACCAAATGAAACGTTTTGTTTTAGTCAAAAAGGAATAATTTCAAACGTTAAATCCTAGAGAAAACCAAGTTCCAACTTCGCTTCTTCGCTCATCATATCTTTGTCCCAAGGTGGATCGAAAACGATATTAACTTTGGCCGATTTCACATGTTCAACGGAAGCTACTTTATCCTCAACCTCTTTAGGCATTGTCTCAGCCACAGGACAATTGGGTGAGGTAAGTGTCATATCGATTTCCACATGTTGATCCTCATCGATTCGAACTTCGTAGATAAGACCCAATTCGAAAATATCCACTGGAATTTCTGGATCGTAAATCGTTTTCAACATTTCAACAATCTTGTTCTCTAAATCAACCATGCTAAACCGTAATATTTTTTAAAGCTTCAATTTTCATTCTTTTTACCATTCCCGCTAGTCCATTTGCGCGGGTAGGGGATAAGTGTTCTTGTAAGCCGATGTCCTTAATGAAATGTAAATCTGTTTCAACAACTGTTTTTGGATCTTCTGAATTCAATACGCGAATGAGTAATCCAATAATGCCTTTGGTAATGATGGCATCTGAATCCGCTGTGAAATTCATTTTTCCATCTACGATTTCTGAATTCAACCAAACCCGCGATTGACATCCTTCGATCAAACGATCTTCTGTTTTTAGATTTTCATCGATAAGCGGCAAATCCTTTCCTAAGTCAATGATGTACTCGTATTTTTCCATCCAATCATCAAACAGATTGAACTCTGAAACTATTTCTTGTTGTTTTTCCTCAATTGTTTTCATTGTCTATTTTAGCATCGAGATACTTTTCTCCAACGCGGCGACAAATGTATCAATTTCTTGTTTTGTATTGTAGAAAGCAAAGGACGCTCTCACTGTTCCTGGAATTTTATAGAAATCCATCAATGGTTGGGTGCAATGATGTCCGGTTCGCACTGCAATACCTTGTTTGTCTAACAGTGTTCCGATATCAAAAGGATGCAACCCATCAACCGTAAAAGAAACCACACTCGTTTTATTTTTTGCCTCACCGATTATGTTGAGACCTTCGAATGTATCTAACATATCTTCGGCATATTTAGCTAAATCACGTTCGTGCTTTTCAGCCGCTGACATATCAATGGATTCCAGAAACTGAAACGCCGTTCCCAAACAAATTCCTCCTGCTATGTGCGGAGTTCCTGCTTCAAATTTAAATGGAAGTTCATTGTAGGTTGTACGTTCAAACGTAACACGAGAAATCATGTCTCCTCCACCTTGGTAAGGAGGCATTCTATCCAATAGATCTTCTTTTCCATATAGAACTCCTATTCCTGTTGGACCAAATACTTTATGGCTCGAGAAAACGTAGAAATCGCAATTCAAATCTTTCACATCGACGCGCATGTGCTGAATACTTTGTGCTCCGTCAACTAAAACTTTCGCTCCAACTGCGTGAGCTTTTTCAATTACTTCTTTGACGGGATTTATTGTTCCTAATGTATTCGAAATATGTGTAATAGCGACAAGTTTCGTCTTTTTGGATAGCATCTTCTCAAATTCATCCATCAAAAGCTCACCTTTCTTATTTATTGGAGCGACGCGAAGACCCAAGCCTTTTCGAATACAAAGCATTTGCCACGGAACGATGTTTGAATGGTGCTCCATGGCTGAAATAATAATTTCATCTCCGGCCTGCAACAATTCACCAAATGAATATGCTACCAAATTAATTCCGTCCGTTGTTCCCTTTGTAAAAATAATTTCCTCTGATTTCCGAGCGTTGATGTATTTCTGGATTGTCTTTCGTGATTCTTCATATTCAGTCGTCGCTTTCTGACTCATGAAATGCACGCCACGATGGATGTTTGCGTTTTCTTTCGAGTAGAATTTATTGATGGCATCGAGAACTAGTTGCGGTTTCTGGGAGGTCGCGCCGTTATCAAAATAAATCAAATTCTTTCCGTAAATCTGTTGACGCAAAGCTGGAAATTCCTCTCGAATCTCGCGAACGCTAAATGGTTTTTTTGTAGTTTCTCCCATACTCTGACAAATTTACGAATTCAGTTATTTTGAATCATTCTAAACAAAGAAATTTCTACAAAAAATGTTATTTAAAATCAAACGCCTTTCCCTTTCAAAACAACGTAGGGAATTAAAAGTTCTTCCAACGAGATTCCACCGTGCTGAAACGTGTTGCCGTAGTAATTCACGAAATGATTGTAATTATTGGGATACACAAAGAAATCTTGTTCCCTTGAAAAGACGAATTCAGATGACATTTTCAATTTCGGGAGAAAAGCATCAGCCGGGTTTTTTACCACAAAAACTTCTTTTTCGTTGTAACTTAGTCCACGTCCAACTTTGTAACGCAGATTCGTATTTGTGCTTCGCTCTCCCACAATTTTTACTGGATTCGTAACTTTAACGGTGCCGTGATCAGTTGTAATGATTAATCGCATTCCAGACTCCGCAATTTTTCGAACAATATCAAATAAAGGTGAATGTTCAAACCACGAAACAGTGATCGACCTGTAAGCTGCTTCATCATCCGCTAATTCCCGAATGACTTCCATTTCCGTGCGAGCATGAGAAAGCATATCTACGAAGTTATAAACTATAAAATTCACGTCGTTTTCTTTCCAAACGTGAAACTGATCGCTCAGTTTTTTACCTGCTTCGTAATTCGTTATTTTGTTGTAACTCAATTTCACATTCTTGCCTAAACGCTTCAAATTGGCCTCCAGAAAATCCTTTTCGTGTAAGTTTTTGCCACCTTCATCTTCTTCATTTTTCCAAAGGTTTGGAAAGCGTTTTTCAATCTCCGATGGAAGTAATCCAGCGAAAAAAGCATTTCGAGCGTAATGTGTGGCGGTTGGCAAAATCGAATAAACAATCTCTTCCTCTTCCTTATTGAAATACTTTGAGAAAATGGGTTCTAGCATTTTCCATTGGTCGTAACGTAAATTATCAATTACTAAAACAACCGCTTTTTCAGTTCCGATTTTCGGAGCGATTTTCTGTTTGATGACATTTTGAATCATCAGAGGCGCATCATCTGTTCCGTTTAACCAATCGAGGTAATTGTCTTCAATGAAATCTGCAAACGTATGATTAGCCTCCTTTTTCTGCATTTCCAAAATTTGACGCATCCCCGAATCTTCGATGTTTTCGAGTTCCAATTCCCAATAAACCAATTTAGCATAAAGTTCTTTCCATTCTTCGGCATCCAAACGGTCGTTTAGCATCATTCCCAATTGGCGGAATTCCTGCTGATAGTTGGAATTTGTTTTTTGCGAAACGAGTTTTGAATGCTCCAAATTTTTCTTTAAACTCAATAATATTTGATTTGGATTGACGGGTTTGATGAGGTAATCCGCAATTTTACTTCCGATTGCCTCTTCCATAATATGTTCTTCTTCGCTTTTGGTAATCATAACCACAGGCACAAGTGGGTTCGTTTCTTTGATTCTGGACAAGGTTTCCAAACCTGAAATTCCAGGCATATTTTCGTCCAGAAAAATGATGCTGTAATTGGTTTCATTGCACTTGTCGATTGCATCTGCGCCATTCGTCACAGCATCCACCGCATAACCTTTTGATTCCAAAAAGAGAATGTGAGGTTTCAACAATTCAATTTCATCATCCGCCCACAGAATTTTATCGACCATTTTCCTTTATTTTTAATAGTTTTGAATAGAATTTTAAAGTTACTCAATTGCGACCTAATTATAATCGAAACAACAAGAAGAAAATAGTTAACGATCCGGTCTATGGATTTATTTCAATTCCTGATGACATTATTTTCGATGTAATCGAGCATCCATACATGCAACGTCTTCGTCGGATTATGCAATTGGGGCTGAGCCATTTGGTTTATCCAGGGGCCATTCATACACGTTTTCATCACGTTTTGGGAGCGATGCATTTGATGGTTCAAGCAGTTTCAACCTTGCGACGAAAGGGACACGAAATTACGCCTGATGAAGAGCGGGCGGTTTACTTGGCGATTTTACTTCACGATATCGGTCATGGGCCTTTCAGTCATGCTTTGGAATTTGATATTGTTTCCGGAGTGAGTCATGAGGACATTTCAGGTTTCTTTATCGAACGCATGAGTCGCGAGTTTGGAGACGATTTATCGCGTGCGCTTTTGATTTTTCAGAACAAATACAACAAGCCATTTTTACATCAATTGGTTTCCAGTCAGTTAGATATGGATCGCCTAGATTATTTGAATCGCGATAGTTTTTATTCGGGTGTGAGTGAAGGAATTATTGGGAGCGATCGTTTAATTGAAATGTTGAATGTGCATGATGGAAATTTGGTTTTGGAAGAAAAAGGAATTTATTCCATCGAGAAATTCATTGTTGCGCGTCGTCTGATGTATTGGCAAGTTTATTTGCACAAAACGGTTGTATCTGCTGAATTCATGTTGATACACACACTTCGAAGAGCGAAGGAATTGGTGAAATCTGGTGAAACACTTTTTGCGAGTGAACCTTTGCAGTTTTTTCTTAAAAATGACATTACGCATTCCGATTTCAAGACGAATCCTAAGGTTTTGCATTACTTCGCGCAATTAGATGATTTTGATATTTTGAGCGCCATCAAAGAGTGGCAGCGACATTCAGACAAGATTCTATCTACACTTTCTCAAAGCATTGTGAATCGCCGATTGTTTAAAATTGAAATTTCCAAGGAACCGTTTACCCAAGCGCGCATCGACATGGAGAAAGAATTTGCACGTTCGTTGTTCGAATTGAACGGAAATGAAGTGGATTACTTCGTTTATTCAGATGTGCTCTCAAACAAGGCTTACAACCAAGACAAACAAAACATAAATATGCTCATGAAAAACGGAGAGATCATCGATTTGACCAAGGCTTCTGACAATTTAAATATTTCAGCACTCGCTCAACCGGTGGAGAAGTATTTTTTGTGTTATCCGTTGAAGAGGGGGTAGGGGAGTTTCATTGGATCCTTAGGTAGCTAAAAGAAGTTGGCGATTTATAGAATGGAATAACTGCTGAAAGAGTTTTATAAGTTTGATTTTTATTTTCTCAATAAACAACTTGAAAGTAAATTTGGTCATTACTTACAACGGGATTGATAAAATTTAAAAACTTTTTCGCTTTGAGAGAAAACAGAGTAACTGTTTTTTAATGCTTTGAATAAATTAGACGTTATTCTTGAACCTTAAAAGACACTCTTCTATTTCCCGCTTTTGATTCAGTTGTATTTCCTTTGTATTTGGAATTGCTTTCTCCTTTAAATGAAATACTCAATCTTGAACGATTAATGCCTTTAGATTCTATATATTTCAAACAGGCTTCCACTCTACGTTTTGAAAGCAACAAGTTAAATTCGTCAGAGCCATTTTGATCAGTATAACCAATCATCTCGATGATTAATTCGGGACGATCGTTCATTAATTCAGAGAGGTTATTTAGAATTTCTTTGTATGAATCATTTATTATGGATGAACCAGATGCGAAAAGAACATCAAAAATTCCTAATTTCTCCAAATCGATTCGCTGTTTTTCTATTGTCAAACATCCGTTGGCACTTGGATAACCTTTCTCTTGTGGACAACCGTCAATTATATCCGGAACGTGGTCACCATCAGAATCAGGGCAGCCTTGTTCTTTTCCCTTTACTAAAGGGCATAGATCATTAGCGTCAGGAACTCCATCATTATCCGTGTCAACAGAATCAACCTTTAAGATGGTTACTCCTCTGGAATTCACTATTGCACCTTCTTTCGAATCAAGTTCTTCGTCCATCAAATTAATTACTCCATCTTTATCATTATCATTGAGTTTGTTTTGAGTTTCAATTAACTGCTTTTCTAGCGTTATAATTCGCGATGTGTCAATACCATATGCACTATTTAAATTTGAATAAGTCCAATCCGCATGTTTTTTCTTACCGCCCAAATAATACGTACACCCTAAACTCCAATTGAAGAAAGAACTTGACGTTCCTCCTTTCGGCGGAATATATTTCTGATAGTCAAAAGTTCTATCTTGACGAACTGTGAAAAGAAATGAAATATCTGCGTTTAAACTAATTCTTTCGGAAATTTTAAATTGGGGAGTTAATCCAAAGTTTCCCAACAACATTCTGTCTACATTACCTTTGTCAAGTAAAAATAAATTAGAAGTGTTTAATGGATTGTTGTAAGGAGCGTTCGAATTCATCTGAGCATAACCAAAACCGAGATAGATGATAGCTCCGAATCGGTTTGTAAATTCCTTGTAATTGAGCAAGTCAGTTAAACTAACAGCTGGTCCAATTAATACCCTCGTAAAATGAGTTGGATTTTTTAAGTTAGTCCATTTAAACAAATCATAACTTGTGTTTAGTTTCCAACCAAATCGGTTATTGTGCATGTATCTGAAATTCATCCCATAGTGATGCAATTGTTGAATGCGCGTAACTCCAATACCAACTTGATTCAAGCCGTCATGGCCACCAACTTCAATACCCACTGACCATTTGTTAAAATCCTTATTTATATCTTGAGAAATTATAGTAATTGACTTTGAGACGAATACAAAAACTAATGTTAACTTAATGTAAGCAAATTTGTAAATATTAAACATAATTCTTCTTTTGTTATAAAATTATAAATAATTGTTCTTTTCCGTCAAGTTTTAATGGAACCTTAATTATTTTTTTGGTAAATAGGGTCAAAACTTCGAAAATTTCTTCCAATTAATCCTACCAATTTCAAGAAAAAATAGATTACGTAAAAAATTGAATTATAGTTCTACAATCGCCAACAAGCATAGGGTTTATTTCGAATCAATTATATTTCTTTCTTTACATTATTTTACCTTAAATTTACACAAATTTTCTGTTTGACTTTTGTGAGTCACAAAAGCGAAGCTTTAATCTGTTCAAATCAAAAAATAAGAAAAAATATAGTCAAATTAAAGTTATAAAGTCAACGGTAAACGATCAATATTCAAATGCCTTAGAACAAAATCAACACAATGAACCCTCAAATAATCCAGTTTCCGAAAATTCTCGACCCAAGAGGAAACTTAACGTTCTTGGAAAACAATGATCAAATTCCTTTTGAAATTAAACGGGTATTTTGGACCTACGATGTGCCAGGGGGTGAAATCAGAGGTGGACACGCATACAAAACGCAACAAGAATTGATCATTGCACTAAGTGGTAGTTTCGACGTAATTACAAAAGATGCAACTGGCAAAGAAATATACTACCATTTGAATCGCTCGTATTACGGCCTCTATTTACCGGCAAATACTTGGCGACACATGGAGAATTTTTCAACGAATGCATTTGCACTTCATTTGAGTGACTCCTTGTTCGATCAAAATGAGTATATCAGAGATTTATCTAAATTGACCATGAATGAATAGTGTATACGACTGTGCTATCATTGATTTCGGAAAAATTGGAAATCGAAAAGGAAAAATTACCGTTTTAGAGAATAATATAAATCTTCCTTTTGTGACAAAAAGAGTATTTTATCTGTATGACGTACCAAGCGGTTCAGATAGGGGTGCACATGCTCATAAAGAATGTCATCAATTATTGATTGCAGCCTCTGGTGCCTTTGAGGTTCTCTTAGACGATGGAAGAGTCAAAAGGCAAGTACTTTTGAATCGTCCAAATATAGGTTTACACATTCCTCCAGGCATTTGGGCATCAGAAATCAATTTCTCAGGAGGTTCGATCTGTTTGGTTTTGGCATCCGAGTCTTATAATGAAGAAGACTATATTCGTGAGTATATCGACTTTCAAAATTACAAGCAAAATAATCCAAAATGATTCATGTACTAGCCGACGTGCAAACATCTTCAATTGGAACTAATACAACCGTCTGGCAATTTGCGATTATCTTACAAGGCGCTCAAATTGGCAACTATTGCAATATCAATTGCCATACATTCATTGAGAATGATGTTGTTGTGGGTAACGCTGTGACAATAAAATCAGGTGTTTACCTTTGGGACGGAATACGGGTAGAAGATACTGTCTTTATTGGTCCAAACGTAACGTTTACTAATGATACTTATCCTAGATCCAAGCAACATCCAGAAAAATTTATTGGAGCGCATTTGAAAGAAGGATGCTCAATTGGAGCTGGTGCTATCATTTTGGGAGGAGTAACCATTGGTAATTATGCCTTAGTTGGAGCAGGCGCTCTTGTGACAAAGGATGTTCCTGACTTCGCACTTGTCATGGGGCATCCAGCTCAAATTAAAGGTTGGATGAATAAAGATGGTTCTCCTATGACTCAAAAAAATGACATATACATCGATAATGAAAATACGATTTGGAGAGTAGTTAATAATAAACTTACAAAACTGTGAAAATCCCCTTCCTCAATTTCGATCCCATGCACGCCTTTATAAAGAAGGAAATGAAAGAAGCGTTCGAAAAAGTTTATGATAGTTATTGGTATGTCCAGGGTAGCGAACTAGAAGTCTTCGAAAAAGCTTATGCAACATTCAATCAAACGGAATGTGCCGTTGGCGTTGCAAATGGGCTTGATGCGCTCTACCTCTCTTTAAAAGCATTGGGAATTCAACCCGGAGACGAAGTTATTGTTCCATCCAACACCTACATCGCAACGGTATTAGCTGTTTCGTATTTGGGTGCAACTCCTGTTATTGTGGAACCACGGTTGACAACCTACAATATCAATCCTGAATTTATTGAACAAGCAATTACTCCGAAAACAAAGGCGATTATGCCAGTACATTTATATGGTCAGGCATGTGAAATGAATGCGATTATGGAAATAGCGCACAAGCACAACCTTTGGGTAGTAGAAGACAATGCCCAAGCTCACGGAAGTAGCTACAATGGTAAGTTAACCGGTAGTTTTGGTCATGCCAATGGCACCAGCTTTTATCCTGGTAAAAATTTGGGTGCGTTAGGCGATGCAGGAGCAGTCACAACGAACAACACTGAACTAGCAGAGAAAATCAAGACACTGCGCAACTACGGTTCATCGAAGAAGTATTACAACGAAGTTATCGGTCACAACATGCGGTTAGATGAATTGCAGGCTACTTTTCTAAGCGTAAAACTGAAATACCTCCACGAATGGACGGCTCAACGACAACAAATTGCGACTTGGTACAATAAAGCACTTGAAGGGATTGATCAAATTATCCTTCCTGAGGTTGATACCGATGCCTCACATGTTTACCACCTGTATGTTGTCCGCACCATAGAGCGAGATAAACTTCAAAACTATCTTGCTGAGCAAGGAATAGGAACCTTGATCCATTACCCGGTTCCTCCTCATTTACAAAAAGCATATGCTAATTTGGGTCACCAAGAAGGCGATTTTCCAATTTCAGAAGAGCTGGCAAATACATGCTTAAGCTTACCTATGTGGCCAGGAATGGATAAAAATCAAGTCGAATACATAGCCGAAAAAATTACTGCATTCAATCGTGAGCAATAGCGAAGAAAAAGACTCCTACAAACAGATTATGAAAGCCACCTCGATTTTTGGTGGTGTTCAGGTCTTCAACATTGCGATTGCCATTATCCGATCAAAAGCAATTGCAGTCTTATTAGGACCTGCAGGAATGGGTGTGGTTGGTTTATTGACATCAACAATAGGATTAATTAGTTCCTTAACTAATTTTGGTTTGGGAACTAGCGCTGTGCGCGATATAGCAGAAGCCCATACCGATAACGATGAACAGCGTATGGCAAAAACGGCTGCCGTTTTTAGAAAACTGGTCTGGATAACAGGTGGTTTAGGGACCATATTAACCATCATTCTTGCGCCCTTACTTTCAATGCTTACGTTTGGGAATTCAGATTACACGTGGACCTTTGTAGTATTATCGGTAACTCTATTACTCGGACAATTTACCGCAGCACAGAATGTACTTCTGCAAGGAACGAGGAAACTCAAATACTTGGCTTATGCCAATATGCTGGGCTCCATTTCCTCCTTATTTATTGCACTGCCACTATACTTCATCTATGGACAGGATGGAATTGTACCTGCGATCATTATGATGGGTTTTGGAGCGTACCTTATCGCCATTAATTTTTCGCGCAATGTAAAGATCAAAAAAGTAAGTGTGAATCTACAAGAAGCAATATCTGAAGGCAAAGGAATGTTGAAATTAGGTTTTATGTTGAGCTTGAGTGGATTGATTTCTACTATAGCCTCTTACTTAATCAATATTTATATTCGGAATTACGGAAATATTGAAGATGTCGGACTTTACAACGCAGGATTTCAGATCATTGGCACCTACGTTGGATTAGTTTTTACGGCAATGGCAACTGACTATTATCCAAGGCTTTCTGGTGTAGCCAATGATAATGATAAACGCAATACCCTAGTAAACCAACAGGGGGAAATAGCTATTTTAATCTTATTGCCCATCATCTTGGTGTTCATGGTGTTTATTCCCTACATTGTCGAATTGCTTTATTCTTCCAAATTCTTGCCCATCACGGACATGATCATTTGGGCGGCTTATGCCATGTTCTTTAAAGCAGGCAGTTGGGCCATTGCATTTCAGTTTTTAGCCAAAGGCAGTTCGCGCTTATTCTTCATCAACGAATTGGTAGTCACCCTGTATCTATTGCTTTTTAACTTGATGGGCTATCATTATTTTGGATTAACCGGTTTGGGCTATGCGTTCATCCTCGCCTATCTTGTTTACATCGTGCAAGTTTACGCCTTGTGTAAATACCATTACGCGTTTAACTTAGACAAAGGCTCTGTAAAAACATTTGCCATAGCAATTATTGCTTGTTCATTGTGTTTATGGGTAGTATTAAGCATCGAAGCACTTTTCAAATACATCATCGGCAGCAGCCTAGTTGCAGCAGCCAGCGCCTATTCCGTTTATCAGTTGAATGCAAAAACAGGAATACTAACAAAAATGAAATGGAAAAAATTATAAACAACAAAAAGCCTCTCGTTTCCATTATTGTTATCACTTATAACTCTTCCAAATACGTATTGGAAACCTTGGAAAGTGCTAAAGCACAGACATATGAGAACATTGAGTTAATCATTAGCGATGATGCATCACAAGATAATACGGTTGAAATCTGTCGACAATGGCTAGACAATAATAATCAGCACTTTGTTCGCACAAAATTGATTACAGCTTATAAAAATTCAGGAATTCCTGCTAATTGTAATCGAGGCTTAATTGCCGCTAGTGGCGAATGGGTGAAGTTGATTGCGGGAGATGATTTATTGAAAAAGGAATGCGTAATCGAGTTTGTTAATTTTTGTTCACAAAACCTTTCTGCTAGATTCATCGCATCGAATGTGGATGTCTTGATAAATGACAAAATTATTAGCAGGATTTTAATAGATCCATTTTTAATAAACGGGAATTCAGTACACCAATTAAAAATGTTATGTCGCTTTCATTTCTTTTTACCCGGGCCAAGTATGTTTTATCACAGAGAAACTTATCTGTCGTTAGGCGGTTATGATGAGCGTTTTAGACTAATAGAGGATTACCCAATGATTTTTAAAGTACTTCGCGCAGACTTTAAATTTTATCATTTGGGAAAGGAATTAGTGATCTACAGAGAGCATGAAGAATCAATTTCAAGGGGGGCTACAAATAAACTTGCTGATACGTTTTGTGATTTTTTCAACTTAGAAACTCACCCGTTTCTAAAAGACAATTTTAAAATACTACATAGGCATTTTAGACTCGATAGCGAATTGATCAAGTTTAAACGTTTCACAATAGCTCATTTTTTAGTATCAACTAAAATAAGACTAACAGATCCATTTTATTGGTATTTCAAGTATCACGCTTTATTTAAAGGTCGCAAAAAATGGAATGCTGCAATCAAAGTAAATTTAAATTGATTATCAATTTGAAAATCCTCCTCATTTCCTCTTCACCTTTTTCCTCCACCTACGGAGGCGGTCAGGTTTATTTCAGAAATATTGTTGATGAATTGCTTAGGCAGAAAATAGAAATTTACATTGGTGAACCTGGAGAGAAGCAGATTAAAACAGAAACATACAACGGAGCAACCGTTTACGTTTTCCAAAAAGACGGAACTGAAAGTGATTTCATTCATTTCTTGGAGGAAGTCAAACCCGACAGAGTACATGCACACGGTTATAAAGCTCAATTCGCAAAAGCTTGTAATATCTTGTCCATACCTTGCATTATTACAGCGCATCACGGTGGCATTTTATGTCCTGCAGGAAGTCTATTGAATCACAAAGATGTAATCTGCGCGGTCAAGTCATCCCACAAAAACTGTCTGCCCTGTGTTTTAAAAAATATCCAGGGAGGCTCATGGGCATACCCATTGCTCAAACAGATTCCGGAACAATTCGCACTCAGTATTTCCCAGTGCGTAAAAAAGGCTCCTTTTATTCCCTATTTTACTCCCGTAATGGCTGCAGCAGAAGGGATTCATAAAAAAGTAACAGATTGGGAAATTATAGGTCAATATGCTTCGTTGGTGATTGCACCGTCAGTAGCCATTGCCAAAGCAATGACATTAAACGGATTACCTGCCGATAAATTGAAGATAGTACCACACGGCATACCCTTACCTCAAGCTCTTTCTAGAAAAAAAGGGATGAATAAACGCCCTCAGTTCTTTTATTTGGGACGTATCAATCGGGTCAAAGGATTGCATGTATTACTCAAGGCGATGAAATCAGTCAAAATTGATATTGATTTACATATTTTCGGTGATGCAGTAAGCAAAGAAGAAAAAAGGTACCTCAAGGAGCTTCAAAACAAAAGCAAAGGAGATCAGCACATAAAATGGCGCGGTGCGATTCCAATGAAAGATGTGTATTCCACAATAAAAGATATGGATGCAATGATCCATCCAACCATTTGCATGGAGATATATGGACTTAATATTGCCGAAAGTTTAGCACTGGGTATACCTGTAATTGCCTCAAGATGCGGTGGGGCTGAAATGCAAATTAAACATGGTTGGAATGGACTACTGGTCGAACCGAATAATACCGAAGAATTGGCGCAAGCCATTCAACATACCATTGAGAAAAAAATCACTTTTGACATGAGTTCTATTGCCGTTAAGGATATTAAGGAACATGTGAAAGTTCTATTGAAGATATATGAAGAAGTTGTTGATTGATGTAAATTCAATTGTACATGGAATTGTAACAGGAAAGAAAACCGGTATTGGTAGAACCACACTGGAACTTGTTGAGGCAATTGAAAAATTAGAAAATCTTCCATTTGAAATCACTTTAATATCTCAAAATATGAAAGGAATTGGGGCATCTTATTTTTCAGACAGATTTAGGAAAATTCATATTTATCTGCCATTTAGGGAAAAAATAAGAATAGCTTTAGGGAAAATACCATTTCGTGAAGTTATAGTAAAATATGATCTACTGCATATTCCTACTAATTTTGAATATGTCTATTATCCAGAAAAAACAATTTTCACATTACATGATGCTCTGTTTATGAAAATTGAAGATGAAAACTTTAATTTTCATAAAATGAGAAAAGTTGTACCTAAAATGATAAAAAAAGCTAAAGTAATTATAACTTGCTCTAATCATTCAAAAAAGGATATTATTGAAACAATGGGAATTCATCCGGATAAAATACATGTTATTTACTGGGGCTACAACAAATCTATTTTTAAACCAAAAACGAATGACAACTTTAACTACCTCAGAGAAAAATTTAAAATTAACAGAAATTATTTTTTTTCATACTCGTGCAATACAGGAAGAAAAAATAGTGAAATCCTAGTTAAGGCATTTCTTAGATACGCAAGTGAAGGTGGTGAAAATGACTTAGTACTTATATGGCCAAGCCCTCCAATTGATATTATTGAATTAGTAGAAAAAAATCCTTATCGGAATAAATTACACTTTCTAAATAACGTTAATGATTTTCATTTGGCATTACTTTTACAACACAGTATAGCACTGATTTACCCATCGTCTTATGAAGGCTTTGGTTTACCTGTTATTGAGGGATTAGCTTGCGGAACATTGGTATTAACTGGTAACAATTCTTCATTATTAGAAGTCGGTGGTGATGCCGCATTTTATCTCGATAACTTGACAGTAGAAGATATTCACAATGGTTTAAATACAATAGTTAAAAATCAAAAAAATAGAATTAGAATTGTTGAGCGAGGCTTAATACACGTTGAACAATTCAGTTGGGAAAAAACGGCAATTGAATATGTTAATCTGTACGAAGAACTTTTAATTACAAAATGTTAATTGTTGCTGTTCCATGCCTCCTCAAAGGCGGAACCGAATTTCAAACCCTTCATCTCGTTCGCACCTTGATTTCACTCAATCAAAATGTAATCGTCCTGGTCTATTTTGAGACAGATAAGGAAATGATCAACGCATTCGAAGCCGCTGGCGCAAAAGTTCACTGTTTTAATTGGTCGCGCAGTATTGGAACATTTTCATTCATCCGACAATTAGCAAAGCATTTACGATCTCTAAAACCAAAGGTAGTGCATGTCCAATATATGGCGCCTGGTGCGCTGCCCATACTGGCAGCGAAATTAGCTGGAGTGAAACGAATCATAGCCACTGTTCACCAACCCTACACAATGCAACACGGCTGGAAAGCGAAAATCATCCTACGTTTAGTTGCTCGATTGTGTAAACCGTTTTTAGCCGTTTCTCAAAATGCAGAACGTTCATGGTTCGGTTCGGCTCAGTTGCTAGACATAAGTGAACCTATTGCTTCGCAACCGAGGCATTTAACTCTATATAATTGCATTGACGTCAATCGTATAAACAGCATCACTAAATTGCCTGAATCTTACCTGCCTGATGGGCTGAATGCACATGAACTTGTCATTGGAACAGTTGGACGTATGCGTCACGAAAAAGGAATCGACCTCTTGATTACTGCTTTTGATAAGATCAACAAGGTGAATAATAAGATACAGCTGCTGTTGGTCGGTGACGGTCCGGATCTATCAACCTATAAAAATCAAGTCGAAAATCGAAATATCCGTGAAAAGATATTTTTCTATGGTTCAGCCGATTGGGAGAAAGCCATGCAACTCATGCAGCTTATGGATATCGTAGTGGTTTCATCACGCTTCGAAGGCTTTGGACTCACTGCAGCAGAAGCCATGGCCATGGGAAAACCATTAATTGTAGCTGATAATTTTGGATTAACGGAATTGGTTGACCACCACGAAAACGGCTTAGTTTTTGAAACTGGGAATGCAAGCCATTTAGGCGAATGCCTGTTGGAACTAATGGACTCAAAAGCAAAGCAAAACGAATTCGGCAAAAAAGCAAAACTAAAAGCACAAGAAAAGTTTGATATCCCTGTATTTAGAGAAGGAATCAAATCCCTTTACCATATCCACGAATGAAACCGCTACAATTTTTAAGGGAAAAAATAATCGTTGAAGACAAACGCTTTAGAACTTTCTATTTATGGTTAGTGGGTACAAGCTTATTATCATACTTAAACGATATTTTAGTTTTTTTACCCAGACCCCTATTTGGTTTAAATTCTTCAGGTATTGCTTGGTTTACAATGTTCATTGTAACTTTTTTTCTCATTCGAATAAATAATAGTTTTTTCCCAATCGTTTTTTGGTTGCCCTGGTTGCTCTACTTGTTCTTTTTCTTGATTATCGATTTTTCATTTGTGGGTTTGCAATTAACCCTTCAATACAGCTTGCCTATATTTGTTGGAATTGTTGCCAGTCAATTCGAGTACACCTGGCAAAAATTGCGGTGGTTGTTTCAAGTATTTTTCAAACTAATGTTTGCGGTTTACAGCTTATTCGTAATATATAAGATTTTAATTGGATTTGCCCCAAATATGGCGGCAACACCAATGCTACTACTTATAGGTGCAACTTTATCTATCGGACTTTTTTTCATTACCAAAAAACGCGTGTTTATTGTATTGTACTTTCTCTTATTTTTAATGCCCTTTTTTTCGGTAACGCGTATGGCACTTGTAGCATTTTCTGCGGTGTTTATCTTCCACTTCGCGAATAATAAATTAGGAAACAAAATAGTAGCAGGGGTAGGAGGAATGCTCTTGTTACTAATTGTAGTGAATTCATCCGGTTTTCAGGAAAAAACCTTCTATGAAGGAAAAGGAAATATTTCTGAAATCAACTTAGACTATTACGATGACGAAAGCATCAATTCTTCCGGAAGAAAATCGTGGAAAATAGCACTCGAACCAGGACTTGAAAAAGAACCTTTGTGGGGAAATGGACCACGAGCAGATGCTGCAGTTCTAGGAGAAGTTATAGGTAAAGAAGTAGGTGAAGCACACAACGATTACATGTCTGTGCGTTACAATTATGGATACATCGGACTTGCCTTATTGTTGAGTGCTTTTGGGTTTAACTTTTTAAAACTTTACCGTATGCGAGGCAAACTGAAAGAACCTGTTTTTCAATTGCTAATATCCACAAGCCTCACCTTATTTATTCCATTTTTACTTTTCATGTATTCAGACAACATCTTGAAATACACCATTTGGTTCCCAAACTACTTTTTTGCATTGATTGGAATAGTCTTCAGTATCCATAAAAAAGGCTTCGTTCATGAATAAATTCAACATGGAAATATCTGTCGTCATTCCGCTATACAATAAAAAAAAGACTGTTTTAAGGGCTTTAAATTCCGTCTTACAACAAACTTTTTTACCCCAAGAAATCATCGTGGTTAACGACGGCAGTACCGATGGCTCTGATAAACTTATAGCAGCAGAACTAAATCATCCCTTGATTCAATTGGTAAATCAACAAAATGCTGGGGTATCGGCTGCTAGGAACAAGGGTATAGAATTAGCAAAAAGTAAGTGGATTTCGTTTTTGGATGCGGATGATTTTTGGGACGAGAGTTATTTAGAGACTATTTCTACACTTCACATCAAATTCCCTAAAGCGAAGGTTTTGGCGAGTAATTACAAATTTCAGGATCATTCAGGAAACTTTTCTAACACTCGGTTAAACAAATTCTCTTTTAATAATCAACAGGAAGGATTACTAGTTAATTATTTTGAGGTAGCAGCACATTCAAGTCCACCTATTTGTTCGTCTGCTGTTGTTGTCTCGCAGTTGGCCTTGCTCAATATTGGAGGCTTTCCATTAGGCATAAAATCAGGTGAGGACCTAATTACTTGGGCAAAACTAGCCGTTCAAAATAATATCGCTTACACGACTAAAGCGTTGGCAACCTTTGTGCTCGATCCAGCGCATAGCTACGAAAAAAAGCCTAGTCGATTGCCCCAAAAACCGGATGTAGTAGGTGATGAATTAGAAAAACTTTTACAACACAATGCATCTTTAATTGGATTGAAACAGTATGTGGCTCATTGGCACAAAATGAGGGCATCCATTTATTTGCGTTTGGGAAATAGAAAGGAATGTTTGTTTGAAATTTTAAAATCGGCCCGTTACACTCCATTTAATAAAAAACTTTGGATGTATTTGGTCTTTTTATTTCTCCCTTTAAAAATGGTGAATTTCATCTTTAAAAAAGCAACATGAAAATTCAGAAAAATTTTGCCCCAATTATCATATTTGCCTACAATCGAAGAGACACGCTAATTTTACTACTAAATAGTTTATTCGATTGTTTTCAAATTGAACATCATGAAATCCATGTGTTTTGTGACGGGCCTAAATCTGAACAAGACAAAATAAAAACTAGTGAAGTGCAAAACTATTTAAAGGAGTTTGCACAAAAGAAAAGATTTTCACTACATATTTCGAATAAGAATAAAGGTTTAGCTCGTTCAGTCATCGAAGGGACCTCACAAATTTTTCAAAAAAATGATTCTATTATTGTTCTTGAAGATGACTTAGTAGTATCTAAAAATTTTCTGATTTACATGAATGATGCATTGGAACATTACAAGGATGATAAGGCCATTTTTTCTATCTCTGGATACACTCCGCAATTAACTGAACTTAAAAACTACTTGTCGGATGTTTATTTTTCTCCAAGAGCGTCTTCGTGGGCATGGGGTACTTGGAAAAATAGGTGGAAAACGGTTGATTGGAACGTAGAATCATTTTCCAATTTCAATAGAAATCCTTTTAAGAAATATCAATTCGCAAAAGGAGGTATTGATCTTCCAAGAATGTTGCGTAATCAGATGGAGGGTAAAATTGACTCTTGGGCCATTCGCTGGGTGTATCAACAGTTTTTAAACGAACAAGTTACCGTTTATCCGAAAATATCCAAAGTAATAAATACCGGTATAAACATGGAGGCAACTCATACAAAAAAAACGAGACGTTTTAATACAGCTCTTGACCAAGGTGAGCAATTGGTCTTTATTTTTGAATCATTTCAAGGCTATAATTATAAACTATTGCGACAGTTCAGGTCAATTTTTTCAATTTGGAGGAGGTTACTGGATAGAATATAATTTAAATTACTGCGACAAAATACAACTCCCATTCATGAACTATACCAAAGAGTTATCATTTATGCTTTTTGATAAGATAAATCCCGTTATTCTTACAATAAGAATAATAAAATGAAAACCATCGTTTTTCTCCATACGGATTTACGAATTTATTGGCCTGCGCGCTTAAAGGTTTTTCGTGAACATATCTCAAATTTTGGATATGATGTTAAAGTCATTGAAATAGCCGGAAATAGCGGGAATTATACCTTTGATCAAACGAATAGACCAAATGACTATTGGGAATGTTTATTTCCTGATTATAGCATGACTGAATTAAAACCAGTTGATATTCAAAAAGTATTGATTCAACGCTTGAAAGCTCTTAATCCGAGTGTATTGATTGCGGGCGCCTTGGCATTCTCCTCCGGTGCCTTAGCCATAAAATATTCCGTTCAACAGAATATACCGTTAATACTCTTTGACGATGCCAAACTCGAAGATGTACAACGAAATCGATTCATCAATTGGATCAAAAAACAATTATATTCTGGAGTAGATGCTATTTTTTGTCCGTCATCGGAATGGGATGCCACCTTTAGATTTTTCGGATTCGATAAAAACCGTTTATTTTATGGAGTGAACGTGGTGGATAATAACTTCTTCAAAAGACAACATCAAAATGAAGAAAAGAATGAATATCAAATTCCGAATGGCTACTTCTTAAATATAGGTAGACAAATCGAAAAGAAGAACCTTCTGCTGATACTCAAGGCATACGAGATTTTACAAAAAGAAGTGGAAGATTGTCCTCATCTTTTATTCGTTGGAGACGGCGAATCACGTTTGGCTATGGAGAATTTTGTCACCACTCAGCACCTCAAAAATGTTCACTTCATTCCCTTTCAAAGCCAAGAAAAATTAGTGAAACTCTACCATCATGCCTCTCTCTTCATTTTACCCAGTTTATATGCTGAAACTTGGGGATTGGTAATCAATGAAGCCATGGCAGCCGGGTTACCGGTTGCTGTGAGTAAAAATGTAGGTTGTGCGGCAACTCTTGTCAAAGAGAATGTTAATGGATTTACCTTTAATTCAACCGATCCAACAGAACTTGTAGAAAAATTAACTGCATTCATAAATTTAGATCAGGAGAGAAAAGATCGAATGGGAAGATCATCTGAAAAAGAAATAGAAAAATGGGACTTAAATCGATTTGCCAAGGGGTTAATCCATGCAGTTAACTTTGTTGAAACTAATCCTAAAAGAAAAATAACCTTTTCGGGCAGACTTTTATCCAAGGTTTGGAAAGGAAGATATAGACCGGTTTAATAAAAAATAAACCTTTAAACAAAAATCTATGTACAAATTACTATTTAAAATCTCAAGAAAATTAGGACTAGCTCCAATCCTTTTGCTGCTGCATCCGAGAAGTGCTTTAAAAACAACTGGATGGTTGGGTTCATTTAGAACAAGCTCAGTAATTGACAATTCTGGGAAAGCTATACCATGGTGGACCTACTCATTCATCGATTTTATTGATGCTAAGCTGGATAAACCATTACACATTCTGGAATTTGGATGCGGAAATTCAACCATTTGGTTAAGTAAGAAAGGAATGCATGTTACGGCATTCGAAGATTACCCCGAATGGGCAAAATCGATAAGACCAAAACTAAAAAGTAACTCAAAAATAATCGAGGTTGACTCAATTCTCAAATTCGATGATTTTGAACACTTAATTACAGGGAATTTTGATGTTTTAATCATTGATAACCTCGGTAATAGAATGGAAACTGCAAAAAGGCATTTAAAACACTTAAATGAGCAAGGTGTTGTGATTTGGGACAACACAGATGGTTCAGATTGGTTGGATATAAAGAATTATATGAATGAAAACGACTATAAGGAGATCTCATTTTCAGGAATGGTTCCTCAAGAATTAAACATGAGTAAAACAACCTTGTTTTATAAATCTGATAATTGTTTGAGTATTTGAAATCTAATAAACTCCTCTTCATCCTTCACTATCCACCTCCAACACATGGAGCAGCTATGGTTGGGCAATACATAAAAGAGAGTAACCTAATCAATTGCACGTTAAATGCGCGTTACATCAACTTGGGCACTTCCACTGCTGTTGAGGAGATTGGTCGCGGTGGTATCAAAAAGGGTTGGCGTTACCTGAAAATTATATTCAAAACATTATATTATGGCATTACGTGGCGGCCGGATTTGGTTTATATTACTTTAAGTTCTCATGGTGCAGCTTTATTGAAAGACGGCCTAGTGGTGGCTATTTGTCGCTTCTTGCGTCTTCCGCACGTGTTTCATTTTCACAACAAAGGGGTAAAAACCTATGCTGAGCGTCGTATTGGAAGATGGATTTATCCCTTCGTATTCAAAAAAGCCAAGGTTATTTTGCTTTCTCCATTGCTGTATGAAGACATTGCCGCGTATGTTTCTCAAGCCAATTTATATTACTGCGCCAACGGTATTCCCGAAGTGAGTGGCAGTAAAAATGCAACGGAAGAGCAACCCAATGAAAAAAGTATACAATTGTTGTTTTTATCTAACCTGATCGAAAGCAAAGGAATCAAGGATCTATTGCAGGTGTGTGTGCTGTTAACAAAAAAAGAATTTGATTTCCACTGTACCATCGCAGGAGGTGAAGGCGATCTGAATAAAAAAGACATTACGCAATTCATCGAAAACAACAACTTGCAGCAACACGTCAGTTATGTTGGAAAAGTAAGTGGTGAGCGAAAGTCGGAGGTGTTGAGGAAAGCAGACCTTTTCATTCATCCAACAAAAGAAGATTGTTTTCCGCTGGTATTACTCGAAGCCATGCAATTCGGCTTACCAATCATCACCACCAATGAAGGAGCTATTACGGAAATAGTTTCGGAAAAAGAAAATGGATGTATCGTACCTAAGAATAGTCCAGAAGCCATTGCAGAGAAAGTGGAGTTCTACCTGAACAATCGGGATATACTCCAAAAACACGGGTACGCTGGTCGCAAAAGGTATGAACAACACTATACCTTAACGTTGTTTGAAGAGCGGATGGTAGAAATTTTAAAACAAATCACGGAAAAGAACTAGTACCACATGCTATTTAACTCTTGGTCGTTCATTATCTTTTTTTGCGTTGTTTTTGTGTTGCATTTCGCGCTGCACCATAAGTGGAGGATATACCTTTTACTTGTAGCTTCCTATTATTTCTATATGTCGTGGCGTTGGGAGTTCGGTATACTTATGTTAGCTGTTTCGCTTGTCAATTTCTATGCAGGTCAACAAATTGGATTGAATAAAAACCGTGGTTGGTGGATGTTACTCACATCGGTAGCATCGGTTATGCCGATTCTTTACTACAAATACGGAAATTTCATTTTGTCCGCCGCGGAAGATAGCGCATCCATGCTTGGAGCCACTATCCATTTCCCTGAATTGGATATTATTCTGCCGGTTGGAATTTCGTTTTTTACGTTTCAAGCACTTAGCTACAGCATCGATATTTACCGTAAAAAAATAGAACCCGAACCCAGTTTAGTTAAATTCCTGACCTTTATAGCCTTCTTTCCGCAACTCGTTGCTGGTCCCATTGAACGATCAGACAATATTATTCCCCAATTTGATAAAGTAAAAAAAATCAACCTTGATGAATTCATTGCTGGAGGAAGACTATTTATTTGGGGCTTATTTAAGAAAGTTGTAATCGCAGATAGATTGTCGCTTTATGTCGATCCTGTATTTGATAACCCGCACGACTTTTCAGGCCCAACATTCATTGTCGCTACACTCCTCTTTACCTTTCAAATTTACTGTGACTTTAGTGGTTACACAGATATGGCAATTGGTATTGCGCGTTCTATGGGTTTTAAACTCATGCAGAACTTTAATTTACCTTATCTGGCAAAATCAATAGGAGATTTTTGGAGACGATGGCACATTTCACTTTCAAGTTGGTTCGGTGATTATTTATACGTTCCATTAGGGGGCAATCGTGTTGGTATTCCAAGATGGATATTTAATATTGTACTCGTTTTTTTGATTTCAGGATTATGGCACGGTGCCAATTGGACATTCATCATTTGGGGCGCATTTCACGCAGGATTTTACCTCTTAGAATACCTAGGAGATTTATTACTTACATGTACGAAAACAGCAATATGGAAAAAAAATCGACTATATAGATTGCTCAAAATTCCTGTGACGTTCGCAATGGTAAGTTTTGCTTGGATTTTCTTCAGAGCCAATTCAGTTTCAGATGCCTGGTACATCGTTGGCCATTTGTTTGAATGGAACGGAAATTTATGGATGGGATCATCAGCCTTTACAACTATTGTTGGCTGCCTCTTTGTTCTATTGCTGGTCGGAGTTCAAGTGCTACAAAGCTGGAAAAAATTGGCACTTTATTACCGACCAGCAACTGTTCCTGCATGGTTAATTGGCGTAGCTTATTTGGTATTACTATTATTCATTTCCTTATTTGGCGTAAGTACAAGCGCTTTTATTTATTTTCAATTTTGAAAAAGAACCAAGTACGACTAATCATTTTTACCTTACTATTTGTAGCTGCAGATTACGGTGTTTCTTCATTTCTTTTGAATGGATTACATAAGTATTTTGGTCTTAATCAGGATACTAAAGTTGCACTTATTGGTCATTCACATTTGATGCTAGGGATTGACAAAAATAAATTTGAAAAGGAAATCGGTCAGCCAATTACTAAATATACAAGCGAAGGAGTCAACGTAGCGGATAGACAGTTAATGATTAATTATTTACTAAAATCCAATCCCGAAACGCAAGTTGTGATATATGGTGTAGATGCATGGATGTTTACTGGTGAAGGACTTAGTGAAAATTCGTACAAATTATTTTTGCCATTTATGGACGATTTAAAGGTTGGAAAAGATATCAAGGTCAAGGCTTCAATGGAGGAATATTGGCAAAAGAAATTAATTCGTACAACTCGTTACAGCGAAGCATTAATCAATAGTGCAATTCGAGGTCAACTCAGTAATTGGTCCAATTACAAGTTTGGAACAGTAGATACAACCCTCTTGAAAAGAAATGTCCTAAATGGCAGTTATAGAAAAATTAAAAGTGATAAAACAAACAGAAAAAATTTTGAAGAGACCCTCGAGTTACTTTCTAACAGAAATATAAAGGTTATTTTGGTTTATGTTCCCACAATTTCATTTTACAATGAGGCGCAGCCAAATAAGTTTCTAGCCGAACGAAACTATTTTAAACGAATTTCCTTAGAATATAAAAACTGTTTTTATTTGGAATATATTGAAAATTGGGAAAAGAAGTATTCCTATTTTTTCGACCCTATACATTTAAATCCTATAGGACAAGCAGCTTTTACAAAAACGTTCTCAAAGGATATCCTAAAAATAATCAGATGATTTCTTTTTTCGATTACAAAATCCGAACAGATTTACCGGAAGTTTTACCTGATAAGCAACTCATTATAAATACGATTAATCCACATTCTTTTTGTATTGCGGAAAAAGATGAAAATTTTAAGGAGGCATTAAGAAAATCGGATATACTTATACCAGATGGAGAGGGTATTGTTTGGGGTGTTGAGAAACTGAGTGGTAAAAAAACGAGAAAAATTGCAGGTTTTGATCTGCATCTTCATTGCCTTAAACTTCTCAATAAACAGGGAAGTGGCAGAGTATTTTATTTGGGTGCACAAATAAGTACATTAAAAAAAATCCAAGAACGCTTAAAATCAGAGTTTCCTCAACTAGAAATGTGCTACTATTCACCGCCATTCAAAGCTGAATTCACCCCTGAAGACAGTAAGAGAATGATAGAAAAAGTGAACGCTTTTCAACCGGATGTACTTTTTGTAGGAATGACTGCGCCAAAACAAGAAAAATGGGTTGCCAAGCACCGCAATGAACTTTCAGCAAAAATAGTTTGTTCAATTGGAGCTGTTTTTGATTTTTATGCAGGTACGGTCAAAAGACCCTCCAATTTTTGGATAAACCTCAAATTAGAGTGGTTTATTCGATTTATTGGAGAGCCTAAACGCTTGTTTGAAAGAAACTTTGTTTCTACCCCCAAATTCATACTTTACGTCTTAAAATCGAATATTCGTTAATTTGATTCGAGTTTGAATTAAAAGTGAAATGAATGATTGCTCATAGTTGCTTTGCTACTAATATTTGTATCTAACACGTTCCTTTTTATCTGTTACTTAAATCAATTTTTTAACGAATAAATTTCACGTATTTATTTAATTATCAGCTTATTAAATATTAACTTATTTTGCTTTCCTTTTTTTACTTGTGATAATCAATGGGTTAACTATTCTTCCTTGTAATTATTCTCTCTTAAACTATTTTTTGATTCAATTTCAATAATCTTTATTATTACTGTGAAATTTGTAACTTCGCAAGGCTAAAACGTAAGTTCATTGTATCAATTTTTTACATCTTTTACATTCATTTCGATTGCCTTATTTCTCTGTGCTTTTGTTTTTGTATATGTTATTCTTCCGAAGATCAGAGCATTAGCAAGGGTAAGTAATTTTACCAGCGAACCTTCGAAAAGATCATCTCATAATGAAACAGTTCCAAACATCGGAGGACTATCTTTTTTTGTTTCTATCATGGTATTTTACTTTTTTATCCATGAATATGATTTTCAATGCATTTTCCCGAGTTTAATTCCTGGTTTAACCATACTGTTTATTATTGGTGTAAAGGATGATTTGGTTATGGTTAATCCTTCTACAAAGATTCTTGCTCAAATATTGGCCTCCACATTTTTTGTTTTTCATCATTCATTCAATTTGATAAATTTTCGTGGGTTTCTATGGATTTTCGAATTGAATCATTTTTTCGGGGTTTTTTTATCTATTTTTATAACGGTTGCCATAATTAATGCATTCAATTTATTAGACGGTATTGACGGTTTAGCGGCAATTATCGCAAAATTGATTTTCCTATTCTTTTTTGTATTTTTTTTCAAGTTAAATTTTTATTTCCTTGCTTTCCTTAATGTAGTTTTATTGGGCACTTTATTAGCCTTTTTTCGCTTTAATATTTCTGAAAAGCATAAAATATTTATGGGAGATACAGGATCTATGATAATAGGTTTTATGATTTCCATAATGACAATCTTCGCTTTATCCATGAAAACTGAGGCCATTGAACACCTTAATTTTCCACCACAAAATTTACCTTTTTTATTGTTTGCGGTTTTGTTCATGCCAATCTTCGATACAGCTCGAGTTATTATTTTAAGGTTATTACAAAAGAAAAGTCCTTTTCAACCTGATAGGCAACATATACATCATGTTTTGTTAGATTATATGAAAGTTTCTCATGTTAAGATTAGCCTTCTATTAGGATTTGTTAATCTCTTGATAATTGCTGTTTTTACCTATTTTCTCAATAAAATTGATCAAACTATTTTTTTTACAATTGTAATTTTGATTGTAACAACGTTTAGTTATACTTTACATAAAATGTCTAAAAAAATTCGTGAAAATGAAATTACAATTGGATAATAGGATTTATATTCCCCCATTTATATTTGTTTTTCCACTTTTATTTCTTGGAAGTTGCAAATTGAGGGAAAATATTGTCTATTGGAATAATTCACAAATTGATTCTACTACACGTGCGAATGATTTTTCGTTGAAATTGAAAGTCGATGATATACTTTCAGTGAGTATTTCTGATTTAGATAATGAAACAGTTGCACTTTTTAACACTCAAGAGAAAGCTGAAAACTCACAAGATAATGGATATTTAATCAATATGGATGGTCATATTTCGATTCCTGTTTTAGGGAAAGTAAAAGTCGTTAATTTGACAATTTCAGAAGCAGAACAAGCCCTCGTGGACAAATTAAAAGAATATTTGAAAAATCCAATAGTTCAAGTTCGAATTGTTAATTTTAAAGTTACCATTTTGGGTGAGGTGAACAATCCAGGCACTTTTGTTGTAAAATCGCAAAGAATTTCAATTCTTGATGCTTTAGGTTTAGCCGGTGATTTGTCTATTAAAGGAGTTCGAAAAAATGTTTTGGTCTTGCGTGAAAAAAATGGTCGAAATGAAGAATACCGTTTAGATTTAACGTCTAAATCAATACTTAGTTCTCCAGCGTTTTATTTACAACAAAATGATGTTGTTTATGTTGAACCGAATGTCAGTGCTCAATTGGGTTCAAAGGTTTTTGAGCCTAACGCTCAATTTATACTCACAAGTTTTACATCTCTATTTACAATATTGATCTTATTAGTTCGATGAATAAGCAACAGAGCCTACTCCCTCAAAAAGATATAGATACGCAAAATAAGCCTTTACTAGATCTTATAGATCCGTACATCAAGAAATGGTATGTTTATGTGATATTGATCTTAATATCATTATTTAGTGTGGCAATTTATTTAAGGTATTCAATTCCAACTTTCAAGTCACAAGCTACAATTCTCATTAAACAAGACGATAAAGAACAGGGAACTAACGGAATTAATGTGTTAGAAAATTTAGAAATGCTTCAATCATCCTCCAATTTAATGAACGAGATTGAAGTAATGAAAGCTCATAGTGTATTAGGCCCCTTAGTGGATTCTCTTAATTTACGGTTAACTGGATATTTGATTGGAGATAATTCCGGTTTTCGAAAGTTGGATCTGTATAGTGATTTACCGATTGAAGTTATTGTTAATCCTAAATTTCAAAATCAAGAGTTGAGTGTTGATGAGTTTTCATTTTCAACAAAGCTAAAAATATTATCCGCTAATCGTTTTTCACTTGAAGAGAATGAAAAAATCTATTTTTTTGGAGAAAACATTTCATTGTTTGACCCGAAATTTTTGGTTCGATTTAAGCTGAAATCTAGATTTTTGAATCAATGGATAGGTAAAACTATTGAGTTAAAATACATATCAAAAGAAGCTGCCATATTTTCGGTTTCGGGTAAAATTGTCATTGAGAAAAAAGAAAAGGAAGCAACAGTATTGACAATATCAACTGAAGGACAGAATATAAAACGAAATAATGACATTTTAACGGAGTTAATAGAAAGTTACAAAACGGATGCTTTAAATGATAAAAATAAAGTAGCAGCGAATACAAGTGCTTTCATCGTTGAAAGAATGAATTTTCTTCTTGAGGAATTAAATGATGTTGAAAAATCAGGCGAGAAATACAAAGTTCAAAATAAAATTATTGATTTCGATGCGGATCTTGCTGAGAGTTTGACGGGAAAAAATGAAGCAAGTAGATCTTTGGATGAGGCTGAAATAGAGTTGAAATTGATTGACTATTTAGCTGATTATCTTAAAAATAACGATTATTCTTTATTGTTGCCCGCTAATCTTGGGTTCAAAGATGCTAATATCAATGAAATGACGAACCAATACAATAAATTAGTTTTGGATCGATCGAAATTTTTACAATCCTCAAATTCATCCAATCCGCTTGTTCGGAAAACAGAAACTCAACTTTTAGCTTTGAAAGAAAGTTTAGATAAGGGTTTAAGAAATTTGAGGAATTCTGTGTCACTTCGGTTAAAATCGTATAATAAAAAGTTTTCGATTTATAATTCTGAATTGTCTGAAATGCCGAGTTTTGAGAGAGGTTATAGGGCAATCTTGCGTCAACAACAAATTAAAGAATCTCTTTATCTTTATTTACTCCAAAAAAGAGAAGAAAATGAAATTGAATTGGCGGCTTCTGTATCAAATATTAAAATAATTCAGCCAGCACATGATTCCGGACAACAAATTTCACCGAAGCCAATTTTACTCTATTTAATTGCGTTTTTAGTTGGACTTGTTATTCCAACAGCAATTATTTACATTTCCCAGATACTTGATAATAAGGTTAAAAGCTTGGAAGATCTTTCTGGATTTAATGTAATTGGTCAAATTCCCAAAAGCGATGATATCAAAAAAATTATTTCAACGGATGATCGGACTTATTTGTCAGAGGCTTTTAGGATGCTCAGGGCCAACATCAATTTCTTTCTTAGTGGTTCTGATAGAAAATCTCACCTAATTGCAATTTCATCAACTTTACCGAATGAAGGAAAAACTTTTACAACCGTAAATTTAGCTCATAGTTTATGCAACATCGGTAATAAGGTTATAATTGTAGGACTAGATCTACGAGTTCCTAAGCTGTCTGATTACTTCGTAATTGAAAATAAAACTGGTATAAGTAATTTTGTTGTGGATTTGTCCATGAAACCTGAGGAGATTATTCAAAGAGATCCCGAAAATGAAAATTTATTTTTTATCAATGCTGGTGATATTCCTCCAAATCCTTCAGAATTATTAATGCGTGATAGGTTTAACGATTTGCTTGAATATCTGCGCCAACACTTTACTTATATAATTTTAGATACTTCTCCAATTGGTTTGATTGCGGATTGTTTGCCGGTAGTTCAAAAAGCGGATTTATTATTATACGTGGTTCGCTGTAGTTTTCTAGATAGAAAATTATTACACATTCCCCGAGACTATATGAACGATGGAGTTATATTGAACTGTGCCGTAGTTTTAAATTACATTGATCCTCTTGAAAAGCGTTACGGATATGCGTATCGATATGGTTATCATTATCGTTACGGATATACAAATGATTATTTTTCTAGAAAATCCAGTCAGAGTTTTTGGACGAAGTGGTTTGTTAGAAAAAGAGATTTAAAATAAGGCAGATCAATGAGGGCTTTCAATGAATATGTTTTTACAAAGTCAGACTAATGACTTTTTGAGAAATATCAATCGTCCTATCAATTGCTAAATGTATTCAAGATAAATTGTTAAAATAGGATATTTTAAATCAAATAATAAATCTTTTTTCAAAAGATTTCGTTTCTGCTAGATTCAGGTAGATATTCCATTTTTCTTACTATTTTAACCTCTAATTCTTACAAAATGATTCGATTTCGTAACATCATTTTGTTGACATATTCTATTACTTTTTCGAACTCACTTGCGTATCTAAATACAAATTAATATACTCGTTCGTTGTTCGATCTGAATGGAAGTGAAGTGGATTACTTCGTATACTCGGACGTGCTTTCAAACTAGGCCTATAACCAAGACAAGCAAAACATCAACATGCTTATGAAAAACGGTGAAATCATCGATTTGACCAAGGCTTCTGACAATTTAAACATTTCAGCGCTCGCGCAACCTGTGGAGAAGTATTTTCTGTGCTATCCGCTGAAGAAGGGGTAGGGGTTTTTAGTTTAACGTTCAGACGACTAGAGAAGGCAGCATTTTAATTAAGTTTGTTGATCGCTGCTTTTTCTAGTCGTATGTTGGAAGCAGTTTTTTACTACCCCCTTATCAAAAATAGTAAAAAAACGTAGTCAAGTAACCCGAAACTTTAAAAAATACACTGAGCTACGTTACGTGCCGAATGATGACGCTTAGGTAGCCAACTAGGCGCCGTCAGTCAAACGTAGGAGGGCTTGACTTTGTTAGCAATACACTTGATTTTGTTGATTATTTTCAGTAACTTAGAGTTCGTTGACGAGTCATCGTTTCAAATCTATTGGATTTGGCCGCTGCCAGCGTAGAACTCTAAAAAGTAAAAATCAGTTTGTATTCAATAAAGTTAAGCACTACAGTGATCAGGGTATACCGACCGGGTTACGCTGATTGATTCCAACTTACTTATACACGCTACAAACCTTCCTAAATCCATCTAAAAAAGATGTATAAGCGCAGTTTTGTATCGCTTAGCTAAAATACGAATATTCTCTATGTTGCAGGAAAATTTTATTCAGCCAACCCCCTCAAAATCTCCACTTCCTCCTCCGATAATTTTAGCCCACGACGTTCCATCATGTTGTTGGCATACTCAATCGCTTTTTCGAATTTGAAAGGAACAAAACCGGCACTCCCACCCCAAGAAAAGGAAGGAATGAATTTTGGAGGAAATTCAGCACCGTAGATGTTGCAACTCACGCCCACAACAGTAGCTGTGTTGAACATCGTATTGATGCCGCATTTTGAATGATCCCCCATCGTAATTCCCATGAATTGAACGTTGGTTTTTTCCTCTTTTTCTGTTTCATAAGAATAGGTGGAAACATTGCCGTAATTATTTTTGAGGTTGGACGTGTTTGTATCCGCACCAAGGTTGCACCATTCTCCAATAAGTGAGTTACCGACAAATCCTTCGTGACCTTTGTTTGAATAGGATTGAAAGACAGAATTGTTTACTTCACCACCCACTTTGCAATGTGGTCCGAGGGTCGTTGCTCCGTAAATTTTAGTTCCGAGTTTTAATGCGCTGTGTTCACACATGGCTAATGGACCTCGAACAATCGAGCCTTCCATGATTTCAGCGTCTTTTCCGATGTAGATTGGTCCGGAAGTCGTGTTTAAAATGCTTGCCTCTACTTTTGCTCCTTCTTCTAAGAAGATTAGCTCCGATGAACCGATAACCGTATTCGACTTAGATAGTTTTTGTGATTTTCTTCCATTCGTAATTAGTTCAAAATCTGCTTTGAGTACTAAGTCATTTTTCTGAAATAAATCCCAACGATTTTCCAAAATTACGGGAACCTCACCTTTGAATTGAATTTTGGAGGTGGCTATGCCGTTTTCTGCAAGTAACAATTCATTCAAATACAAAGCGGTATTGGCCTCTAAATGCATTACTGCTGCAACAAGTTCATCATTCGGAATTATTGCAGCGTTTACACGGATTCCATTTTCAATAGACGAGAACTTTTTCGATAGGTATTTTTCAGTCGTGAAGCCAATTTCAGCATCGGGAAGAAAAGCCATCCAGCGTTCATCGTTGGTCAAAATTCCCATGCGCAAGTTTCCAATTGGTCTTGTCAAGGTCAAAGGAGCAAAACGCAGGTGTA
The DNA here is from genome assembly GCA_964534395.1 of uncultured Lishizhenia sp. GTDB lineage: Bacteria > Bacteroidota > Bacteroidia > Flavobacteriales_D > Crocinitomicaceae > UBA952. The sequence goes on along the minus strand of CAZHOW010000001.1, from coordinate 267,289 downwards.
ATCCGTTGTCGTCGAGGTTAATTTGCATGGTTCAATTCAGATTTATGACTAAATAGATAAAGAAGAATAAAGGTTATTCCACCGTTAATGATAAGCATTTCGTAACCAATCTTGTAATTCCTAAATAGTTGTGGTGAAAAATAATCCAGCAAATAACACATCAATGGTGCCGCCAAACAAACGACAGGAACGATGTTTTTCATGAGAACGCGTTTTGTGAAAATTCCAAAGGAGAAAAGTCCCAACAACGGACCATAGGTATACCCAGCAATTAAAAATATTAAATCCACAATTGTTTTACTATTCACCGTTTTGAAAATGAAAACGAGAATAATGAAAATGGCTGCAAATCCCAAGTGTATTCGTTTTCTAAGTTTTGTTTTTTCTTCTTCTGATTTATCTTGATTTCGCTCAAATCCAAGAATATCAATACAAAAAGACGAGGTCAAAGCGGTAATTGCTCCGTCAACCGAAGGAAATAAAGCCGAAATCAAACCGATGATAAAAATCAGGAAAATTCCTTTAGATAAATGCTGCTGAACAATTGAAGGGAAGACATCATCAGGCGCGAATTCCCAACCATTTTTGTTTGCATAGAGATAAAGAAGCCCTCCCAAAAACATGAACAGTGCATTTACAAATAGTAAAATAAAGCTAAACGTAACCATGTTCTTTTGAGCATCTTTGAGTGTTTTGACACTTATGTTTTTCTGCATCATTTCTTGATCCAGACCAGTCATGGCAATAGTCATGAACGCGCCTCCCAAAACGTGTTTCAGAAAGTGACTTTTTTTATTGATATCCGTTTCCCATAGTTTTGTCATGCCCTCTGCTTTCATTTTACCCCAAATGCTTGACCAATCGAGGTTTAAAGCGTCTTGAATGGCGAAAATACAAACTACGAGTGCCAAAAGCATAAATGTTGTTTGCAAGGTGTCAGTCCAAACGATTGTTTTCACTCCACCTTTCAAAGTGTAGGCGATAATCATTAGCATTATGACCAATGTCGTTAGCCAAAATGGAATTCCAATTTCTTCAAAAACAAAGGTTTGCATGACATTGATGACGAGATACAAGCGAACCGTAGCTCCAAGCGTTCTTGATAAAATAAAGTAACCTGCTCCCCACTGGTATGCGCTGAAACCCAATCTATGGCTGAGGTATGTGTAAATGGAAGTGAGGTTGTATTTATAATAGAGTGGAAGAAGAATATACGCTACTGCAAAATAGCCAAGGAAAAAACCAATGACAAGTTGATAATAATTCCAACCATTTGCGCCAACGGAACCTGGAACTGATACGAAAGTCACTCCTGAAAGCGATGTTCCAATCATACCAAAAGCTACTAGATACCATGAACTTTGTTTATTCCCTGCATAAAAAGAAGCTGAATTCGCATTCTTGGAAGTAATTCGGGCTACCACGAATAAAGCAATGAAATAAATGATTAGAATGAGCGGAATAAGTATTTTGAAATCAAGCATATCCTATGGTTTCCGTAAAATTAAAGAAACCATTGACTTCATTTACCTTGACAAATTGAAATTTTGAACAATAGAAAGTAGAGAGAAAAGTAAAAATTGAATTAGGGTACAAAAACGTATCGAACTTTTGTCCGCCAACCTTGTATTTGTAGGTCCGTTTCGAAATCACGCTCCTTTTCAGCTGTGAGTTCGCGAATGTTGATTATAAACGTACGATTTTTATATTCCTTGCAGCTTTCATCTTGGGCTCGAATAGCGAGTTTAACATTTCTAATCGGAACCATGTGATCGGATAAGAATTCACTTCCAATCATTTCCACCACATCTTTACCAGAGCAAGATCCTTGATATTGGACGGTAACATAAAGTAAATTGGCGTCAATTAAAACATTTTTTATTTCGTACGGGTCCGATTCGGGGGTTGCGCCAATTTTGGCCGCGAAATCTATTGATTCCAATGGCTTTCCTGTAGGTATATAGACTCCTTTTTGGGAACAAGAGTTTACCATTGAAAATGTTAAACAAATGGCAAAAATCTTTAGAATTGAGTGTTTCATAATCTAAATCTGAAAGTTAAACGAAAGTAGTGTAATTTTGTATCCGAATGAAAACAAAAACGCTCAAGAAGAATAAAGTTAACGTTGTTACCCTCGGGTGCTCAAAAAATACCTTTGACTCGGAAGTAATGATGGCCCAATTGAAAGCAAATAACTTCGATGTGGAGCACGAATCCATGGAAGATGACGCTGAAATTGTAATCATCAATACGTGCGGATTTATTGATAACGCCAAACAAGAGTCAATTGATACAATCATACGTTACGCGGAAGCAAAAGCAGAAGGTTTAGTTGATAAAGTGTATGTTACTGGTTGTCTTTCTGAGCGCTATCGAGATGATTTGGAAAAGGAAATTCCTGAGGTGGACGCTTATTTTGGAACACGTGAGCTTCCTCGCTTATTAAAAACACTGAAAGCAGATTATAAACACGAATTAGTTGGTGAGCGTTTGTTAACAACTCCAAATCATTATGCATATTTCAAAATTGCAGAAGGATGTGATCGTCCATGTTCTTTTTGTGCTATTCCATTAATGCGTGGTAAACATTTGTCTACGCCAATTGAAGATTTGGTAACGCAAGCCAAAGGATTAGCTGCCAAAGGAGTTAAGGAATTGATGTTAATCGCTCAAGATTTGACATATTATGGATTGGATTTATATAAAAAACGAGCGTTATCAGATTTGATTAAACGTCTTTCAGATGTTGAGGGTATCGAATGGATTCGTTTACATTACGCTTTCCCAAGTGGATTTCCAATGGATGTATTGGATGTGATGAATGAGCGTTCCAATGTATGTAAATATTTGGACATGCCTTTGCAACATGGTTCTACGAAAATTCTTCAAGCGATGCGCCGTGGAATTACACGAGAAAAAACGGAAGAATTAATCGCTGAAATTCGAGCTAAAGTTCCAGACATAGCCTTGAGAACTACTTTGATTGCAGGTTATCCAGGTGAGACGGAGGCAGACTTCCAAGAAATGTTCGATTGGGTTGAGCGAAGTCGTTTTGACAGACTTGGAATTTTTACTTATTCACACGAAGAAAATACCCACGCGTTTCAATTCAAGGATGATGTGAGTCCGAAGCTAAAAAAGAAGCGAGCAGATTTGATTATGGATTTGCAGTCCGGAATCAGCTACGAATTGAACCAACAAAAAATTGGAAAAACATTCAAAGTTCTTTTCGATCGGGTAGAGGGAGATTACTTCATCGGTCGTTCGGAATTCGATTCACCTGAGGTGGATAATGAGGTTTTAGTTAAAAAGTCCGATTCTTATATTCGTTTAGGAGATTTTGAGAACATCATTATCGATTCAGCAGATCACTATGATTTGTATGGTTCGGTGGTAAAATAAGTATTCACTTCAACTCTTTATCTAACAAATAAACAAAACTTGCAATTGCTGCAGCTCCTAGCTCAAGTTCCCGTTTGTTGACATTTTCAAAAACATCGCTTGGTGCGTGGTGAAAATCGAAGTATCGCTGCGAATCAGGGACGAATCCAAATAATGGAATTCCAGGAAAGGAATCTTTCAGCGGACCAATATCAACCCCGCCATAGCCTTTTTCAAAAATATGTAAATCATAGTTCTTAAAATTGCTAGCTAGTGATTGAAGAAAAGCAACTTGACTGTCTGTTCCGTCACATCCAAATCCTCTTGGTGCAAAACCTCCGCGGTCGCTTTCAAGCGCGGCAATGTGTTTTTCTCCTTTTTCTTTTACCCACGTAGCGTATGATTTTCCTCCCATGTTTCCGTTTTCTTCGTTCATGAAAAAGACAACTCGCAATGTGTGTTTCGGTTTGTATTTCAACTCTTTCAAGATACGCAACGCTTCCAAGCAATGGATTACTCCAGCACCATCATCATGAGCCCCTTCACCTGCATCCCAAGAATCTAAATGTCCACCAAACGTGATGATTTCATTCGAGAATTCGGTTCCTTTCATTTCTCCGATTACGTTGTACGAAACAGCATCAGGGAAATTTCTACAATCCATTTCAAGAACGAGTTCTGTTTTTCCTTCTTTTAGTTTTTTAGAAAGCAAATCAGCATCTTTTGTTGATAAAGCTCCTGCAGGAATGCGTAACACGTTTTCTTCATAATGCATTGAACCAGTATGCGGATGTTCATCAATTGGCAATCCAAGTGATCGAATTACGACCGCTTTAGCGCCAAGTTTACCAGCCTCAACGGCACCATTTCCTCTAATTCCGTAACACAAACCGTATGCTTTGAATGTTTGTATTTGCGCCGCATCCATTGGTTGGTTCAAAAAGACGATTTTCCCTTCGACTTGATTTTTTTTTGTGGATTTAAGTTGATCAAGTGTTTTGAATTCAACTACTTCTCCAGACAACAACCCATTTGTTCCAATGGAGCCACCAAGAGCTAACAGATGTAGTTTAATTAATTCTCCATTTTCAAGTCTCAGCCATGCCGATTCTTTTGTTCCTCGCTCCCAATGTGGTACTTTGATTTCTTGTAAATAAACCTTGTCAAATCCGTACGATTTCATTTTTCGTTCACTCCATTCAACCGCCATTTGCGCTTCTGACGATCCCGATAAACGTGGTCCGACATCTTTACATAGTTGTCTTAAATCCTCGTATGCTTTTCCTCTCAAAAGTGCTTCATCATATATTTTTCGAATAAATACAGAGTCAGGTTGGGCAAAACCAATGATTGGAAAAATAAAAAGAATTAGATTGCGCATGGAATTTTATTTAAAAATAAGAATTAATCTAGAACTGAATGCGATATACAAAATTCGGAAAGAAACCGATTTGATAGGCTGTGCTTATGTTATTGGTCGTTGGGTTGTAGCGATCTGCAAAAATATTTTTGTTGTTGGTGACATTATTTATGTCAAATGCCCAAGATTGCGATAGTTTATATTTTTTCGAATTCAGTGTAAATCCCGCTTTCACGTCCAATCTTAAGAAATTCGGGTAACGTTCCGAGTATGCGTAATCATCACCTTTGAGAACTTGAAAATCTACGAGTTGGGATAAAGCAAGATTAATTGGAGTATAGTATCGTCCTCCAGCATGCGTAAACTTAATGTCAAACGTAAACGCGTTTTGTTTTTCCTTTCCAACTTTTAGCTCTTTTCCAATCAAAATGTTATAAACAAATTTCCCATTGAAAGCTGTATTTCGCTCAATTCCATCGCTTCCTTTATATTTTGATTCATAGAGCGAACCCGTCGCCATTCCGTAAAATCCTTTTCCAAAGAATCGCTCAATTGTAAGTTCGACTCCATAATTTTTTCCGGTTCCTTTATTCTCCAAATCAACTTGATTATTGGGATAATAAGTCGCGCCTGCATTCAGCATCGAATAACTGCTAGCATAATTATGCACTGGAACATTCCAAAGGTATTGGTAGTAAATTTCAGTCTTAACACGCCAAAGTTTGGAAGGAAGCCAATCATAGCCAATTACAACGTGTTGACTCCGAGTAAAGTCCATTTTTAAATTCGTTTTTGTCATGTCATTAAAGGAATCATAGGTTTGAAAAAAGTAAGAATCAAGCGGTTGCATTTGACTATGGATTCCGTAACCAAAACTAAGTGAGCTTGTTTTCGAAAATTGGTATTTTAAACCGATTCGTGGTTCAATGGAGTATGAATTATTTAGGGTTAAAAACTGCAAATGAAGTCCGGAATTCAAGACTAAATTATCGGTAAAATTGTATTTCAAATGGGCATAAGCTTGACCTAAGAAGGTCATTTTATTTGCGTTCCAGTAATCTACCCAATCTACAGTGTTTTCACGACTTCGATAGCGCAATTTGATTTTGAATAGTTCTCCTAGAATCCCTGTTTTAAAAAACAATCGAGCATTAATCTTTAAATTGTATGAACTGTTGACAGAGTAGGTGAGACGATTGGTCAAATTTTCGATTGTTCGAACCGAGGAACTATCAATCACGCTAATACTATCCTGTAAATAACTTGATCCACCGAAATTTGCTCCCAAAATGGTTAAGAAATATGATTTTTCATTCACTTTAATGGAATGTTTGATTCCGGTTAAAGCAATTTGACTGTTAAAAAATCCATCACGATTTGGAATCGCGAAAAGATCGGTGCTATCGATTTTGTCATGCTCAAAATTGACACGACTAACGGCTCCAATTCCGAAAAATGAGAATCTTCCCAATTTTGTTTGTCCAGAATTAATTTTGAACGATAAATCTTGGTAATAAGGGGTTGCAAAAGTTCCGATGGGAAGTCCTAGTTTCTTAGCCATACTTGGGAAACCATAGCGGTAAGCGAAAACGTATGAAGATCCTTTTTCCTTGTTTATGGGGCCCTCTGTCATGAGCTCTATTCCTGTAATTAAGCCAAATTGAAAGGTGTTTTCTCGTTTTTCGGTGTTACCATTCCGAAATCCGAGGTCAAAAACACCGGCATTTGCATTTCCATATTCTGCGGGGAAGGCGGAAGTCATAAAATCAGAGTTACGGAGTAAGTTTGTGTTGATTGCTGATACTGGACCACCAGTCGTTCCAATGGTTGCAAAATGATTCGGATTTGGAATATTAAGTCCTTCCACGCGCCACAAAACCCCCACAGGAGAATTTCCTCGAATGACTAAATCGTTTCGCGAATCATCAGGTGAACTAACTCCGGCGAAATTCGCAGCCAAACGAGCTGGATCTGAACGGCCTCCTGCATAGCGATTTACTTCCTCCATTGAAAATGATCTTCCGCTAACCGTCGTCATTTGATTGTTAAGGGTGTTTTTCTTATTTGTGATTTTAATTTCACGCATGTTATTGACACTTTCCTCCATGGAAACATCAAGAATCGTTTCTTTTCCAGAGGAAACAATCACGTTTGGAATTGTTACTTCTTTGTAGCCTAAATAGGAAAATTTCAAAACATATCTTCCAGGTTTCAATTTTTGAATCCTGTAATTTCCTTTGGAGTCAGATTGAACACAATTAATCGGATTTGTTTCCAAAACGCAAACTTTTACTCCAATTAATATTTGTTGCGACTGCTTATCCGTTATCGTTCCTCGAATAAGTTGTAATCCGTTTTGCCCATGCGCAAAAGAACCAAGAATTGTTAGTGCAAAAATGAAATTTAGAAGTTTGAATCTTAATTTATTTTCTTGGATAAACATCTTCTTTTTTCTATCGTGTTTCTTGATTTTGAGATTTTAGGACATTAAAACATAATGTTGACAAGTTTACTCTTAATTCTCTATTTTAAATTCTAAACTCTAAACTCTTAATTCTTCACTCTTCACTCTCAAATCTCAACCCTTAGTTTTTCACCCTCAACTCCCCATCTTCCACCATCGTTCCTTGATTCATTAACTCTTCTATCAAAATATCTCGTAGTAATTTTCCAGTTGAATTGACATTTGTTTTCTTATTGAAAAAATCCATTTTATCACCTCCATTCATGAGATAGTCTGAAGTCAGAACCCAAAAATGGGTCGTATTTTGTCGAATTCCATTGATTTCCAATTTACCATTGATTAACTTACAATTGGATAGTGGTTCACCTCCTGATTTTTTTAAATAAGTTTCAATCTCAGGAATTACAGAAATAGGTAATTCAACCCAAACTAGCATATTTTCAAAGGGCATGAGCTTGTACATATCACCAAGTGTTACATCTCCTTTACCAATTGAGGAGCGAATTCCACCTGTATTTAAAAGGCAAATCAATGGCTGAGCTAAACGAACATTTCTCGTTTGATTCACGAAAATAGCATCCGCTACCCAATTCATTAAGTTTGAGGATGGTCTGGCAACAATAAAATCAGTTTCGGATTTCCCTAAAACTTCATTCATTTTTTTATCCAAAGAGTCTTTGTATGGTTTGATTTCATTGGTAAGTTTCTCATCTGCATTGATTTCCTTAGAAATTTGCTCTTTATTCTTTTTGGAATCTATCGTTAAATAAGAAGAGCAAGCCGAAAGACTTGCTCCAATTATGATTGTGATAACTAACTTCACCATTATTCAATAATGAAGGAGGATTGAACTGATCCGAATTCTGTTCCAACTTTCAAGATATAAACTCCTGATTTCAATTGATCAGCTGCAAGTTCTAACACTGGTAAGTTTTGAGCATTTTTTTCTATAATCGTTCTTCCTTGCGCATCAGTAACGGAATAAGAATTAATATTTAATCCATTAACTTGAGCGTAAACTTTATTATTCGAAGGAACAGGAAACACAGAGAAATTAGATTCCAATTTTTCCTGTAATCCAACAGAACAATTCAAGTAGGACATGTTCGAAAAGTTAACGTGGCAAACAAAATCAGTAGAATCTATGTATGGATTTCTATTATTTTGGAGTGAATAAACGTATTCATGACGAGCAATTTCATAATTATCAGGTAAATCAGCATAATGCCATTGTTTTAACAAATCTTGATTTTGATTCGTAGGTATTTGCCAATTGTTTCCTAATTGCCCATTGTAGCAAGTTGCCATGTAGAAAATTGATCGTGCAGCATTTCCTCTTTGCTCTGGTCTTGGTGTAAAACACAATTGATTTGAGCTATTATAACCGACAGCACAACCTAAATAATTAAAAACAGTATTTCCAGTTATGATGTCCAATGGTAGGTTACTTCGAGGCGTGTTTGCATTTTGAAGATTCGTGGGATATAAGTTATGCTGGTCGTTGTACTCTTTTTGCTCTGGATTGTCCGCGGGGAATGTTGGCATCCAAGAATGTGAGTATGTATGTTCTCTTGAATATCCAGTTGCTGTCCAATCAAATGGATCATTAAATACTTTACGTTCACCAGAATAAGCGCAAACGACATAGGACTGACCCGCAGTTGTATCACGAACCTCAAATTGGTTCATCATAGTCGTTTTGTAGTTGAAGTAGGAAACGAAATTGTGTGGGTTGATTAATGCGGATAAGTTGGTTAGAAAGTTTGGTAATGTTGAATTAACACCATTGTAATAATTACCGATTTGAGCACCTTGACTCGTCACATTTCCTGTCGCAGGAGAAGTAGTTTTGTAGTTTTCAAACCCATCAGGTCCATTGAATGCGTATACGGCAAAATGGAAATTTTGATTAGCAATAACGTGGCGAGGCGTAAAGCTCAGACCACTTCCGACATAAGCAACTTTGGCATCTCCAATAATGTCCCCACGTTTGTATGTTATACCGTCCGTTGGAATCCCAGTTACCGATGAACCATTTTTCCAAAGAACAATATATTTTTCTGCGTTTATTCCAGCAGAATATTGACCAGCAAGAGTGTATGCCTTAATGAGTGGAAATGTTAAATTTGTTGGGTTTGCAGTTGGTTCAGTAGCCAAATTATCTGTCCCTACAGCAGATAACGTTATTGTATACGGATTTTCATCGCTATCATCGTTTGCGATACTTAATGTTGCTGTACGTGTTCCTGTTCCTGTAGGTGCAAAATTCAGCGTAAATGATTGGCTGCTTGTTGGACCAACCGTTCCAGAGAATGTTCCACTGAAATCTGCTGCGTTGGTACCGCTTAATGAGGTTGCAGTTACAGTCAAATTCTGAGATCCTGAATTTTCAATTGTAACATTTGTCGAAGCTACATTTCCGATAACATAAGTTCCATTGTTTAGTATTGTCATCCCTCCCATTTTAACGTTGATTTCACGCGCAGGGGCCACGTAAGGAAAGATGTCATTTAAATTACGTGGAACAATTTGATAATTCGCGTTGAATTGTCCCACAAGTCCAATTATCGATACAGGACCAGTAGGAATGGCTGTGCCATCGATGTTCGTTGAACCATTTATTCTAATATCCATTGTTGTTGAACCATCCGTTATTTGCACGGTGCTATTACCAGTGGCGAAATTTCCCGTTTGAACAAACGTAACGTTGTCTACACGAATCAACTGTGCTTCAATTGATTCATTAATAACAGATAATGGAACCAACAATGGTGTGGGTACTCCAACTTGTCCATGATTGATGAAACTATTCGTAGGTGAAAGTTCCAAAAGCCCATTGAAATCAAAAAGAACTCCTGTTGCAGTAATTGAATCTCCCCTTTGAATCGAACTGAGATTGTTTCCGAAAGCTGGAAGAGCCGCAGTACCATCTTGGATGTAACGAATATTTCCCAACTCGGAGCCATTTGTTGCTACACCAGTAATTGTAACTGTTTGTCCAATCGATAGGTTTCTTGCATCTGCAATCGTTTGCCCAATTGAAATTATGGAAGAGAAAGCGATGATTCCTGTCAAAATTATTTTTTTCATTTGTTTGGTTTTTAATTATTGTTTTCTAAAATTGAATTCCTAATGAAACGTTGAATCTAAATCCTCCACCAAACATAACTGTGGCTGATTGTGCATCAAAATTATCAAAGTTTGCATTCATATTATTTGTAGCATCTGAGATAAATGCGGTGTTTAAAAGGTTAGTAATTGAACCACTACCAATTAAAGTAAAAGTTTTAAATGGATATTTATAACCAGCGAAAATGTTGATTAGCGAATAACCAGGCATTTTCCAAGACTGCCTTCCGCCATTGCTCCCTTGTAAGGAGAAAGGGTCGAAATTAGCGTAATAGCGGTCGAAATACTGCGCTTGAAATTTGAAGTATAAATTTTTTATCGGTTCGTATCTTAGTGTTATAGAGGTTGCCGTTTGAGCTGCGTCTCCAACACTAACTCCCCGTGCATCGAAACTGAATTCCAATGAGTCGTATTGCGGGATAAAAACCGTTTTTGTAGAATTCCAAAACCAATCACCACAAGAAATCATCGCTTCTAAGTTTAGTTGTTTTGTGATGTTCCATGCAATGTCAATCTCACCTCCAACGTGAATTGCATCCATTCCATTTATGTTAATTCGAATAAACTCTGTAGGATCCTGTGGATCAGGAACAGCAACGCCATATGGGAAAGGTTTATTTCTCCAATTGGTAGCATACGTATTGAAATTAACTCCAAATTTTTTAGAAGCATAACTATAACCTTGTTCTATTGCGAGGATTTGTTCATTGATTATTTCCCCAAAAAATTTATTTGAATTATTATCTATGACATTTGAAAACATTGGAGTTCTATTCAAATACCCAAGATTCATGAAAACACTTGAATTATCGCTTAATTTAACACTAGCACCGGTTTTGAATGTGAACCCAGGTATGTACTTCCATGCTGTTCTCTGATATTCAAGTCCCGGGCTTTCATTCGTATAAATTTGACCATTGTAAAGAACTGTATCCGCAACCCATTTCGTGCCAACTTCGCTGAAACCGATGTAAAGTGTAGTATCTCCAAGTTCTAATTTACGTTTTTGGAAATAATCGATTCCTTGATATCCATTTAATATACCTGAAACATTCACAAAATAGGAAATTTTCTCCCCACTATATTCCATTTGACCAAAGGCTCCTGTCCACTGAATAACACCATCCCTGTCCGCATTAAAGGTATTTTTAGCGACTTTATCACCAACTCGTTTCATGGGACTAGCTGCATTTTTGTCTAGTTTGTCTACAAAGTAGTCGCCACCTAATAAATCTTCAATTCGCTGGTAGTGACGCCCTTCATAGTAGCGATAATCGATTCCTCCTGAAAACTCAAGTTTTTTTGAATATTCGTAATTAAATTGACCTAAGTAACCAACCCAAAAATGATTATTGATACTTGCTAAAAGTACTTGAGATGATCTTATTTCAGTATTAGAATAGATTGGATCAATGTTTGGTGTTCCAAATAGTGAATTCACTTTATTTTCTTGCTTAATTTTATCCCAATCAATTAATCCTTGATTGTCTCTAAGTAATGATCCTGAGTTGTAAATGGCAGTTCCACCTCCACGACCAATGGATAAATAGGCAAGATTCGAAATAGAGAGTTTTTTATTTACCTTCCAAAAGTCTTTTAAAGTAATTTGTGGTTTGGAATAAAAGTTCCTTCGCTCATTAAAGACTTCTCGTTCTCCGTTTTCATTCGTTCGATAACCCCAATGTTGATTGAAACGAATACCCATATCCAAAAACTGTTGTGTTGAATCGATCGATAGACCAAGCTCTCGTGCTTTTTCAGAACTAAAATATTGTATTGCTTGATTAAACGAACGTTGACCATGCCATTGCGGTGCGGCAAATGCAGAAAGTGTTACCAAGTGATCTTTGATTTTCTTTGAGATTTTACCGTAACCAAAAAAACCTTGACTTGGCGTTCCATAAACCCAACCGTCCGCTTGTTTATAGGATGCAGAAACTGTAAAGCCCCAACCTTTTTGATTCATACCTGTATTGTAAGAGAAAGATGATCTTAAGAAATTTCCAGTTCCGTATTCTTGTTTAAATGAACCTCCCTTTTTATTTCCTATTCCTTGGGTAATAATGTTGATTGTTCCTCCGATTGAAGGCATTGCGATTTTAGTTGCTCCCAATCCCCGTTGAACTTGCATTTGAGAGGTAATCGCGTCCAAACCAAACCAGTTTGACCAATATACGGCCCCATTTTCCATGTCATTGACTGGTACACCATCAATCATAACTCCCACATTGCGTTGGTCAAAACCTCGTACACTAATTCGCGCGTCTCCATCACCTCCACCTTGCTGTGTCGCATAAACACCAGCAGTACCATTCAAAAGCATGGGTAAATCACGAGAGGCAAGTTCTTCTGTGATTTTTTGAAGCGGAATTTTTGTCACGGCTATAGGTACATTTTGACCTGTAACTATATTTCCAATCACTTTTATTTCATCCAATTCACGGTTTTCTCCCAGGATGATGTTTTGTTTAATGTAGACCGATTTAACATTGACCTCAATTTCCAAGGTATCATAACCAAGGGCAATAACTTGAATGTCATATTTTCCGAAAGAAACATCGTTAAAAGCGTAGTTACCTGAAATATCAGTTAACGTTTTCTTTACAATATTTTTGTTTTTACTTAAATAAACTTTCGCATCAATTATGGGTGACTTTGTACTTTCTTCAGTAATTAAACCTGATATTTTGGCAGTTTGAGAAAAAGTACTAAAGACAAATATTGAAAATAGTAATGTTAAAATGCGATTCATTTCGAAAAAATAAAAAAAGGTCGAATAAATCCGACCCTTCGTAATTAAAACTTATTTCAAGATTAATTTTCGTGTTGTGCGTTCGCCTTTGTTATTTATGATTTGAATCAAAAACAAACCACTTTGTGAAGACAAATCAACTTGATAAACTGTTTTATTGATGAGATTTGAATACGTGCTAATCGTTTGACCAAAAGCATTTAAAATGCGAATAGATTGAATGTTTCCTTCACTCTTGATGTAAAAAACTCCTTCACTTGGATTAGGATAAATACTTATAGCATCTTCTTTAGTTTCTTTCACACTCGCAGGGTTACAAGCACATTCGTGAACTCCAAGAGAGAACCAATTTCCATCTAAAATCGGATTTCCCGAAGTACCGAATAACGTGTCTCCGTTTGCATCCAATCGAACAACAACTGCAGGAATTGTATCCCATTCCAACAACGGATCAAAGAAAGAAACTGGAGTATTTACACCTTTTTTAATAGAGGCTTTGCGCAACATGCTGTGGTCTTTTGTTACTAACACCCCCAAGCCCGTACTGTATGGGAATTGTGTTGACCAAGCTCCATCATTACCAGCTGCAGAACCTGTTTCATTTGCCGGGTTTTCACCGATTTTGCCAAAAATATCAATTATTGCAAAGTTGGGAACATTTGTCGCATTAATTAGGGTTGCAGGATTTGCGGGTAATGTACCTTTTGCAAGTACGACCGCGTCATTCCCATTCCAATAGAACGCGTTACTCGTATTGTAAACAGGGCTGTAAAATCCATCACCGCGTGCATTTAATGAATCCCAAATAGGAGCCTCTTGTCCCACGCCGTTCGGATCGCGTTTGTCCAAAACAGCAACGAATACGTCATATGGTGCTATCGTTCCAGATAATTGAACAGAATTAGCAACGGTAGCGGTGGTTGAGCCATTTGAATATCGAGATACAAAATATTGACTTAAATCAATAGGAGCTGAAGTTGGATTGTATATTTCCAATGCTTTGTTGTTTGACCAACCCTCAACATATTCCGAAATGAAAATTTTGGCGCAATCCTGAGCTCCCGCGAATAATGAAGTAAAAAGCGTTAAAGAGAATAAAATTCTTTTCATAAATATAGTTTTTAAGGTAAAATTACAATTGATGATTCATGTTTTCAAATGGTTTTGGCAACTCGAGCCTCTAGGAGATCACCTGAAAACTGATACAAAGTTAATGTAAATTTTCTCGAAAATATTATCAAATTATTAACTGAATAAAATTTATTTGTCTGTTCAATTGTTGAAAATTCGATTGCCAAGTATAGTCGTGACGAATAGAATCATTAATTTAGATTTTCAAAAAATTATATGAGATCGATACTAGTGTTATTTGTTGCCATTCAATTCATTTCTTGGTCCCAAGAAATAACCGTAGAAAAAATCTGGAAGAATTACGAGTTTTACCCTAAAGGGGTTGATGGTTTCAAGTCAATGAACGATGGCGAGCATTACACAAGAGCCATTGAGGATTTATCAATTTACAAGTACAAAATTTCTGATCCAAACGACAAAGGTGAACTGTTGATGGACGGAAGATTGATGACATACAACGGAAAACAAATTGCTTACGACGATTACGAATTTAATTCGGACGAAACCAAAATTTTACTTCTGACAAAAATGGAATCTGTTTACAGGAGAAGTTTTAAGGCATTTTACTTTTTATTCGATTTAAAAACAAGGAAACTGCAGCCTTTGGACGAAGTAAATCAACCGCAAACATTGGCGGAGTATTCTCCTGATGGAAAAATGGTTTCGTACATTAACGGGAATGATTTGTTCGTTAAAAATTTAGAGTCAGGAAAAGTCACCAAATTAACCAAAGATGGTAAGCGAAACAAGATAATAAATGGAACTACCGATTGGGTTTACGAAGAGGAGTTTTCAATTACTAAAGCTTATGGTTGGTCACCCGATAGCAAAATGATTGCTTTTCTTCGGTTTGACGAAAAAGAAGTGAAAGAATTTTCAATGGCAATGTACGGGGAGCTTTATCCCGAGGATTATAAATTTAAGTATCCCAAAGCAGGGGAAGATAATAGTAAAGTAACAGCTCATGTGGTGAATGTCAAGTCGGGGAAAATCTCCAATTTACCTATGGTTTCATATGAATACATTCCCCGTATCAACTGGTCTTCAACTTCTAATCAGTTGATTTTACAGACCATGAATCGCCACCAAAGTGAACTGAATTACCACCTTTATGATTTTAATTCTTCCAAGCCTAGTTACAAATTATTCTACCAAGAAAAGTCCAAGACTTATATTGACGTAGACAACAACCTACTCATTTTAAAGGATGGAAAAACAATTCTTCGCACAAGTGAACAAGATGGCTTCAACCACATCTACAAGCTTGGATTTGATGGTTCGACAACACAAATTACAAAGGGGAATTGGGATGTAATCGATTTTCTCGGAATAGATGAGAATACCAATGTTATTTATTATACTTCGGCTGAGCCAGGCGCAACGAAGAAATCGGTTTATTCGATTAAATTGGATGGCACAGATAAAAAAGAGCTTTCCAAAGAATCCGGATATAATGAAGCGGAGTTCTTGCAGGGAATGAAATATTTCATTTTGACTTATTCCAATTCCAATCAACCTCCCGTTTACAGTTTGTGTAAAAATGATGGATCTTTGGTGAGAGTGTTGGAATCCAATGAAAGTTTGGCAAATAAGATAAAATCTTACCCAATCTCTAAAAAGGAAATGTTGACGATTGATGCCAATGGTGTAAAATTAAACGCTTGGATGATTAAACCTACAAACTTCGATCCATCTAAAAAATACCCAGTTTACATGACGGTTTACGGTGGCCCAGGACATAATGAAGTTCTTGATTCCTGGGATGGTACTGATTACATGTATCACCAGCTACTTGCTCAAAAAGGGTATATCGTTTTTTCTGTAGATCCAAGAGGAACCATGTATCGTGGAGCTGATTTCAAAAAATCGACGTATTTGCAACTTGGTAAATTGGAAATCGAAGATGTAATTAATTCAGCAAAGGAACTTCAGAAATTATCGTACGTAGATCCAACCCGAATCGGAATAATGGGTTGGAGTTATGGTGGATTCATGGCATCGCTCGCGATAACCAAAGGAGCTGATGTATTCAAAATGGCTATTGCCGTTGCACCAGTTACGAATTGGAGATATTATGACAATATTTATACAGAGCGTTTTATGCGAACACCAAAAGAAAATGAGGAAGGATATGATCGCAATTCTCCGATTAACTTTGTTAGTAAGATTAAAGGTAAATACCTTCTTATTCATGGTTCTGCGGACGATAATGTTCATTACCAAAATACCATGGAAATGGTAACGGCTCTCGTTAATGCAAACAAACAGTTCGATTTATTCATTTATCCGAATAAAAATCATGGGATATATGGTGGGAATACGCGTAATCACTTGTTTCAAATGATGTTGGATTACATCTTGAAGAATCTTTAATTTCATCGGATTTTGTCGGAATGTCATTCAGTTTCGATAGGCCAACTTAGCTTATCCTATGAAAAATATGGTTCTGGAAATCAAGTTGTAATTTGTTTCCACGGACATGGGAGAAGTCCAGGAGATTTTAAGTTCTTGGAAAATGAAAATCGGATAATCATTTCAATTATACTTTTTCATCATGGTAAATCACATTTCCCTGAGAATCGAATTGAGAAAAACCCATTAAAAAAAGATGAATTTTTGGCACTTTTTGACCAAATTTTGGTTCAGCAACAAATAGAAACTTTTGATTTAGTCGCTTTTTCGCAGGGAGGAAGATTTGCGATATTGGTTTTTGAGCACTATTTTTCGAGAATACGTTTTGTCAACTTGATTTCACCTGACGGAATGGATTCATCTAGTTTTTACAATCGTATGTCTAGAAAGAAATGGGCGAGGAACTTATTTCAGAGATGGGAGAATAGTCCAAATCGTTTAGTTTATTATTCCAAACTAGCAAAATCGCTTCGTTTGATGCGACCAAAAGTGGCGAGTTTCGTTGAGAAGTTTGCAAGTGATAAGGAAAGTTTCAAAAGAGCTTCTTTTACTTGGAGGGGATTCCGAGAATTGCGACCTGATGAAGTTAAATTGAAAGTGATATTAGGAAATTTTACAGGTGTATTTCAGATTATTATGGGTTCTTTTGATCAAGTTATAAGGCCAAAACAAGCGTTTGCTTTTGCAATGCGAATTGGCAAACCGGAAGCAGTTGTAGAAATCCCTTGTGGGCACAATTTCTTTAGTTCTAAAAACCAAAAACTATTGGAGGAGGTTATTCTCCTTTGATTCGCTCAATGAATTCAATTGAAAGGAAGTTGAAGCGATCTGCATCTTCAATGTTGACAACGTGTCCGCAATTCTCTACGATTGAAACAGTTGAATATTTATTTTCTCTCGTTAGTTCTAACACAGGATTTAAAAATAAGTGATCTTCACTCCCCATAATATATAATTGAGGTATGTTGTAATGTTTGTTTTCAAGAAGATGGAGGTAAGCTGTTAATCTAGCTGTCAATTTAAACCAACGTTTGAATTCTTTATCCATCAGTTTTCTAGCCTCTTGAATAAACATTTTACGGGATTGTTCGTGATTTTTCTTTGGCATCATGATCCGCGCGAAAAGTCGATACAAGGTCATGTATGGCAAGAAGCTATTCAATACACGTCCTAATCGAAGTAGAAACCGTGATTTAATATTCAGTTTTGTTACGGCCCCTGCGAAAATCATTGATTTCACCATCTCGGGATTTGTATTGAAAATCTGTTTTATAACAATTGATCCCATTGAAACTCCGACGAAATGTGCTTGTTGAATTTGATGCGAATTCAATACTTCAACAACATCTTTGGAAATTACTTCAAAGGAATAATCTGTTTTTTCACTTTTCAATTTTGATTTCCCGTGACCTCGCAAATCGACTAGTAGGATGTTGTATAGGTTAGAAAAAGGTTTGATTTGCTTATGCCAAATTGCTGAACTTCCACCGGCTCCGTGAATGAAGACAACCCACTGATTACTTTTCGGATGATGAATTTTTTTAGAGTATAGCATAAAAACAAAAAGACACTTGCAAAAATACAAGTGTCTTTCGATATTTTGTAACTTTTTGTTGGTTACTTGTCTTTTACTTCTTCAAAGTCCACATCTGTTACTTCATCTTCAGCGTTTCCACCACCTTGACTTTGATCTGAACCGCCTGCATTTTCAGCTCCTTGAGCATTAGCCGCGTTATACATATCTTGAGAGGCAGCTTGGAATACATTATTTAATTTATCCATCGCAGGTTGAAGATTTTCTATGTTTCTTGAATCGAACTCTTTTTTCAATTCTGCAAGAGCGTCTTCAATCGGTTGTTTTTTGTCTGCAGGAATTTTATCTCCATATTCTTTCAATTGTCTTTCGGTTTGGAAAATCGTTGAGTCTGCTTTGTTAATCAATTCGATTTCTTCACGCTTCTTTTTATCTGCATCGGCATTTGCTTCAGCTTCTGCTTTCATGCGTTGGATTTCTTCGTCCGAAAGACCAGATGATGCTTCAATTTTAATTGATTGTTGTTTACCTGTTCCTTTATCTTTTGCAGAGATATTCATGATTCCGTTTGCATCGATGTCGAATGTTACCTCGATTTGCGGAACACCGCGCGGTGCAGGTGGGATGTCAGATAATTGGAAGCGTCCCAAAGTTTTGTTGTCTGAAGCCATTGAACGCTCACCTTGCAATACATGAATGTCCACGCTTGGCTGGTTGTCAGAAGCTGTAGAGAAAGTTTCAGATTTCTTGGTTGGGATTGTTGTATTTGCATCAATTAATTTGGTAAAAACACCACCCATTGTCTCGATTCCTAACGAAAGTGGAATAACATCCAAAAGCAATACATCTTTCACTTCTCCAGTTAACACACCACCTTGAATTGCAGCACCAACGGCAACAACTTCATCTGGGTTTACGCCTTTTGAAGGGGCTTTTCCGAAGAATCGTTCAACTGCTTCTTGAATGATTGGAATACGTGTTGATCCACCAACTAGAATCACTTCATTAATATCGCTTGGAGACAATCCCGCATTTTTCAAAGCTGAACGACATGGCGCGATTGTTCTTTCAACGATTTCTGAAATCAATTGCTCGAATTTTGAACGTTGTAATGTTCTAACCAAGTGCTTTGGAATACCGTTCACTGGCATGATATATGGCAAGTTGATTTCCGAAGAGGTCGTAGAGGAAAGCTCAATTTTAGCTTTTTCCGCGGCTTCTTTCAAGCGTTGAAGAGCCATTGGGTCTTGACGTAAATCAATTCCTTCATCATTTTTAAATTCTTGAGCCAACCAATTTATGATTGCATCATCCACATCATCTCCACCTAAGTGTGTATCTCCATCAGTAGATAATACTTCAAATACACCGTCACCTAATTCCAATACAGACACATCATGTGTACCTCCTCCAAAATCGAAAACTACAATTTTTTGATCGATACCTTTTTTATCTAATCCATAGGCAAGTGCAGCTGCTGTAGGTTCGTTGATGATTCTTTTGATTGTAAGACCGGCAATTTCTCCTGCTTCTTTAGTCGCTTGACGCTGAGCATCATTAAAATATGCTGGAACGGTTACAACTGCTTCTGTAACTTCCTGACCAAGGTAATCCTCAGCAGTTTTCTTCATTTTTTGAAGAATCATAGCCGAAATTTCTTGAGGTGTATAAAGTCTGTCGTCTATTTTTACACGTGGGGTATTATTGTCTCCTTTAACCACTTCATATGGAACACGTTCAACTTCTTTTTTAGATTCGTCGAAACTTGTACCCATAAATCGCTTGATTGAGTATATAGTTTTTGTTGGATTGGTAATAGCCTGACGTTTCGCAGGATCCCCAACTTTTCGTTCTCCGCCGTCAATAAATGCTACGACAGAAGGTGTAGTTCTTTTCCCTTCTGAGTTCGTGATTACCACTGGCTCATTTCCTTCCATTACGGAAACACATGAATTCGTGGTTCCTAAATCGATTCCTATTATTTTTCCCATTTTGTTGAATTTTTCAATTTAAAACATTTCGACAAAGTCAATTTGTATGCCACCAATATTCATGAAATTAAAAATGACAAAATAGCTTTGTGAGTGAATATTCATATGACTAAATGACATAAATTCTGACAAAAGTATAAGACTTTTAAAATGTGACTTTGGTCACGTTTTTTTCTGATTCAATCAATTAGCTTTGTAAAAAATAAATTGATGAAAGACTCCAAAATATACAGTATCGTTAAATTCAAATGTCCACGTTGTCATGAAGGACAATTTTTGGTATCTCACCCATATGATTTGAAACGAGTAGGAGATGTCAGAGATAAATGTGATGTATGTGAATTGAATTATTCGCCTGAACCAGGTTTCTATTATGGAGCTATGTACGTTTCTTACGCTTTAGGTGTAGCTTTATTTGTCACTATTTGGGCTTCATGCAATTGGTTTTTCGACAACGTATCAGTTTGGACGCAAATTGGATTAGTTGTATTCTTTTCTATCATTTTAGGGCCTTATCTTTTTGCTTTGTCAAAAATAATTTGGGCAAACTTTTTCATTCATTTTGACAAGAACTATGTTAAGCATAGAGGATAAAAGAAAATTAATTCAAGATGCCTTAGGATATATCTTGGAATCCGAATTGATTGACGAAATGAGTAAGGTCGCTCGTTTTCGCGAAACAATTGCTGATGAGGTTATTGTTCATGTGGGAGATGATTTAAAAATGATTCCAATCCTAATTTCAGGTTCCATAAAAATTTCTCGCGAGGATAATGAAGGCAATGAGTTATTACTTTATTACATCGAAAGTGGAGATACTTGCGCGATGACTCTTCAGTGTTGTTCAACAAAATCTAGCAGCCAGATTAAGGCAACATCGATGGAATCCTCTCTGATGTTTATGTTTCCGACTCAAATGATGGAGTATTGGATGGATAAATACAAAAGTTGGAGGGAATTCATCTTGTCTAGTTACCACATGCGTTTGACAGAAATAATGGAAACGGTTGATGCTATTGCCTTTTTAAAATTGGATGAGCGGTTACAGAAATACTTAAATGATCAGGCAAAGCTCTTGGGAACATTAGAAATTCAACATACACATCAACAAATCGCTGATGATTTGCATTCGTCTCGGGTTGTTATTTCAAGGCTTTTAAAGCAATTGGAAATAAAAGGAGTTATTGAAATTCATCGTAATAGAATCATTTTAAAAGAATTTTAGTTTAGAGCTTTTATTAAATTTGTCCAATGAATGATAAACAAATTATCACAATTGTGACAGGTTTGCCTAGATCTGGAACTTCATTAATGATGCAAATTTTGAATAAGTCGGGTTTGCAAATTCTTTCAGATGGTATTCGTCAAAAAGACATTAGTAATCCAGAAGGTTACTATGAATTGGAAGCAGTAAAGGGTATAGTCAAAGATAATTCCTTTTTAAAAAATGCCGTTGGTAAAGTAGTTAAGATAGTTGCTCCGTTACCTATGTTTCTTGATAAGAATTTGAATTACAGAGTTATTTTTATGCGTCGGGAAATTGAAGAAATTCTAAGATCACAAGAAAAAATGTTGAATAAAGATCAATCTTCCGAGCGCGAAAAATTTTCTGCCATTTACGCAACACATATTCAAAAGACGTATCAATATTTTGAATTAAATAAAATTCCTTTTCAAGATATATTTTACAAGGATTTAATTGCAAATCCAGAGGTTGAACTCAAAAAAATAATTCAATTTTTAAATCTTGAATGCGGTTGGAATGACTTGGCTCAAGTTGTAAACCCTGAACTGTACAGAAACAAAGTTTAATCATGGCAAAAGAATATAAAATCACATCACAAGGATCTCTTGGGCTTTTGGCGTTAGGTCACATTGGTCTGCGTAAATGGAGAGAGGCAGTAGCTCAGGAAAATAAAAAGATTCAAGATAAAAAAAATGACAAAAAAGAAAAGTAAAATTCTTGTAATCGGTTGGGATGCTGCTGATTGGAAAGTGATAATGCCCTTAATTGAACAAGGTAAAATGCCTGCCATCAAAAGTTTGATGGATCGCGGTGCTCATGGTCGAATTCAGACCTTGGATCCACCTTTGTCTCCAATGCTTTGGACGAGCATTGCAACAGGATTTCGGGCAGATAAACATGGCATAGGTGGATTTGTTGAACCAACACCGAATGGTGAAGGATTGAGGCCTGTTACAACTACTTCTAGAAAGGTAAAGGCAATTTGGAACATATTGAATCAAGAAGGCTGGAAAAGTAATGTATTGGCTTGGTGGCCCAGTAATCCTGCTGAACCAATAAACGGTGTAATGGTTTCCAATTTATATCAAGTTGCAACCAAGGCCTTGGGAGAAAATTGGGAAATGCCTAACGGAACTGTACATCCTGAAGGATTAAGCGAAATAATGAAGGAATTTCGTGTGCATCCGCATGAGATTAGCCTTTCAATGTCGATTCCTTTTATCCCGAATTTGGTGCAAGATCTAGAACTCAGAAAGGACAAACGAACACTTAGTGTTTTAAAAACCCTGGCTCACGCTGCAACAATTCATTCTGCTTCCACCTATCTTATGGAGGAGACTGAATGGGATTTTATGGCTGTTTACCATGATGCAATTGACCATTTTTGTCATACGGCAATGAAATATTTTCCACCTCTAAGACCTGAAATTCCTGAAAAAGATTTTGAGGATTTTAAAAATGTTGTAGAGGCGGGTTATATGTTTCATGATATGATGTTGGAACGAACACTTTCATTAATTGATGAAAATACAACTGTTGTATTATTGTCAGATCATGGTTTTCATTCAGATCATCAGCGACCTTTACATATTCCGAACGAGCCTTCAGGTCCGGCGGTTGAACACAGTCCTTATGGAATTTTCGTTATGGCAGGACCTAGAGTTAAAAAGGGCGTTGAAATTTCAGGCGCAAGCGTTTTGGACGTTACTCCTACTTTACTGTATCACGCAGGGTTGGCAGTTGGAAAAGATATGGAGGGGAAAGTTCTTTATCAATGTTTTGAAAACCCAGAAGTAGCAAAAATGGTTGATTCTTGGGAAGATATCCCTGGAGAAACTGGTCAGCATGATGCATTGTTGAGAGAAGATCCTTGGGCGGCTCAAGAAGCGCTACAACAATTGGTTGAATTGGGATACATCGAAGCACTTGAGGACGATAAGCTGAAACAGGTTGAAAAATGCAAGCAAGAAAACGATTATTACGTTGCTCGGAACATGATTAACGGAGGTCGGTTGAAACCTGCAATTGATATTTTAGAACGAATTTTTTCAGAATCAAAAATTCTTCGTTATGGTCAGCGTCTTGCCTTTGCCTACTTGACGAAGAAAATGTACATGAAATGTCAAGAAGTACTGGAATCATTAAAAGTAATAGATAGAGAAGAACGCGAGAAGAGAAAGAACGAGGAACAAAACCCAGATGATCCATTTCAAAATTTGGATTATGAAGAACCAATGTATTTAGAATATTTGGAAGGTTTGTTGAATTTGGCAATGAACAAACCACGCTTGGCACTCCCGTTACTTGAAAAGGTTCAAAAGAAGAATCCGAATAATGTGCAGGTTGCAATTAGTATAGCGCAAATTCACGTACTTCGTAAAAACTTTAAAGATGCTCAAAAACAGTATATAACAGCCTTGGCAGTTGATGATAGGAGTACTTCTGCGCACTACGGTTTAGGTTTGACTTTTCTGCGACAGAATAAATTTAACGAAGCTGTTGATGAGTTTTTAATTGCATTAGAACAAGATTTTTTTCAATCTCAAATTCATTACCATTTGGGTGAAGCACTTGCCAAACTTGAATTGTGGAATGATGCGGTTAACGCCTTTAAAGTGGCAGTTAGATTAACACCCGGAATGACCAAGGCTCATCAATGGTTGGTAGAAATTTACCAGAATCAATTGAATTTACCAGTCGAGGCTCAGCAAAGCATTGATTTTTTAAATAACAATATTAAGGGTGAAATTATAATATGTACTGGTGTCGATAATTGCAATTACGAGGAACTTCTTTTCATTCTGGAAAAAGGAGGTGTTGCTGTGTTAGATGATCCCGAAGGATACAAGGAAGCAGAACGAATGCTGTTTGCGAATTCGTGGTTAGAAAAAGCACACGGAAAAGCAATTTACATTCCAAGTCGACATTTGAGTGAATTGCCGAGTCAGTTCAACTATAAAGTTATTTATTTGGATCAGTCAATCGACGAAATCTTGCCAGCTAGAACAGCTAAACTTAAAAAGAAAGTTCCAGAGGGTACAGTTCCTGTTGGTGTTTTGAATACAATTGAAAAGGAAAAGTTTATCATTGATTTATGGATACAATCTCAACCGAATCAACAAGTTTTGATTTTGAATTGGAAGGAATTCTTGGAGTCGAATGACGAGTTATTGAATTTACTCACTCAGTATCTTAATGTTACACTGAATGTTACGGAGATAAAAAAACAATTGAATTTAATGTATAAATAAAAATTTTATTAAATTTACACAAAATTATATTCGCTTATGAAAAAATCTACCTCTTTAAACAAAACTAAATTATCTAGTTACACGGCATTTGCTGGTGCAATTGTTGCTGGAAGTGCTGCGAATGCACAGGTTACTTACACAGACGTTAATCCAGATGTTGTTGCCGATTCATTGAATCCTTACGCTATTGACTTCAATGGTGACAATACGCCAGATTTAGCTTTTGGTGTTCAACATTTAAGTGGTTCGTTTTCACAACAAGGTCAGGCATTCACGTATGAAGGTGCCTTCGCTTATGCTGTTCTTCCTGCAGGTCTTGCAGTTGTAAATCCTGCTGATACGACAACAGCAGTTTTGGATTGTGGAGTGTCGGTAGCACAAGCATCTCCATTCGGTACAAGTTCCGGTGCAATTTTGGGTTATGCTGCTCTTATTTCTCCCATTAATTACCCGGTCGCTGTTGGTCCCTGGTTAGGTGTTGCTGATAAATATCTAGGTTTTAAGTTTACAGTTGGTGCAAACACACATTATGGTTGGGCTCGTTTATCTGTTGCTGCCAATGCAGAAACGATTACAATTAAGGAATATGCCTTTAATGCCACTCCTGATGGTGCAATTAATACTTGTCAAACGGCAGGAATTGAAAACGTTTCTGTTGAGGACAAAGTAACAATCAAAACTACGTTGAACGATGCAACTGTTAATGTTACTCCAGATTTAGTTGGTGGAACAATTAACATTGTTAGCATGACAGGACAAGTTGTTAAAACTGTTGCTATATCTGATGTGAATACAACAATTTCATTTGAAGGAGTTGAATCTGGCATCTATACCGTTGCAGCGAACTTTAATGGTGGATCAGTTAATAAAAGAGTATACGTTAAATAAGAATTCTTTTATTCATATATTTAAGGGCGATTTTTTATCGCCCTTTTTTTTTAATAATTTCAAGATGAAGAATTCGAATGTTTCAACAAAAGTTTATGTCAAATAAGTTCGTGTTTTTTTCATTAGGTAAGTATGACATTTTCTCAACAAAACAGTTTATAATTCTCTTTTTGATTGTAAACTTCTATTCTTGCTCAAATTCACATTCCCAAATCGTAATTAATGAGGGTTGCAATAAAAACTATCAATCCATTCAAGACGAAGATGGAGATGCACCAGATTGGATAGAGTTATATAATTCCGGAACGGATACGGTAAATTTAGAATTCTTTTCACTCACTGATGATGCGAACTTTCCAAAGAAATGGGAATTCCCAAAAGTTAAGATTGCTCCAGGGGACTTTAAAGTTGTTTTTTGTAGTGGAAAAAATCGAAAAGGAAGTGAAAGCTTTCAGTTTACTTTATCTCAACAAAATTATAATCCGACGAATGGATGGAATATTCATAATCTTTCAACACCTTTCAACTGGGATGGTGAAAGTAATATAATTGTAAACGTATGCTCATACAACAATACTCAGTATACCGAAAATTCTTCTGTTAAACAGTCTGCAACACCTTTTGTGTCTACAGTGGTTTCATATATCGATGGAAGTCCAGCTGCATGCTCATCTGTGAATGGTGGGATTTATTCGCAGCGTCCAAATATGAAATTCAATGGTTTTACGGTTGGTCAAGGAACGATTACTAACGGAAATACGGAATATCCTGCACCATATGGAAATTGGTATTGGGGGGCACGCCATCAATTTTTGTTTTTGGCAAGTGAACTCCAAGCCGCAGGTTTGTCTCCAGGCCCGATTGCGTCACTCGGTTTTGATGTCGCATCAACCAGTGGTGAATTTTATTCCTATATCGATTTTTCGTTGACCGAAACAAACTTAACAGAGCTTACACCTCAATTTCTACCAGCTGGAGGTTATCTATTACATACGAATTTTAAACTCGATGGGATTGGTGAAAAAGTTTATTTGCACAGGCCCGATGAACTAGAAATTAGTCAATTAATTATCGAATCACCATTTCGAGACATTTCAATCGGAAAATTTACGGATGGTACTTCAAATTTGAAATGGCTTTTTCCATCACCTGCCGCGTCAAATAATTCGTCACAAACATTTACAGATACGTTAAAAAGTCCGATAATATCACTGAAAAGCGGTGTTTATGCGACTAACCAATATGTTTCAATTTTTAATCCGAATCAAGTTATTGCCTCGAAATTGACTTATACGCTGGATGGATCAACACCAACATTTAATTCCTTTCAATATCAGGATTCAATTCTCATTACTTCAAATAAAGTTCTTCGAGCTAAAGTCTTTCCGCTAAACCCGAATGAAGGATATTTACCAAGTGACAATAGTGTAGCAACGTATTTATTTGAGGTTGAGCATACAACCCCAATTTTACTGGTGACAACAGACGAGAATAATCTTTACGGAGCTCAAGGAATTTTTGATAATTATAACTCTGATTGGAAAAAACCAGCCCATGCAGCCTATTTATCAGAGGAATCGGGTCATCCTTTAGCATTTGAAGCTAATTCAAGCATTCGGCCTGATGGCGGAGCAGGAGGCAGTAGGTCCCATCCTCAACATTCATTCAGATTAAGTTTTGCAGATGGTGCACTAGGTGAAAAACCAGTCGAATATCCTATTTTACCTGATAGACCAAACCGAACAACCTACAGTGATATTTATCTGAGAAATGGAAGTAATCAATTTTTAATTCTGCCTTACAAGGATGCTTCACAAGTTAGAATGATGAGCGAAGGAACAAAAAATTATTATTCTGCTTATAGGCCTGTTTCAGTTTACATCAATGGTGAATATTTCGGTCTTTACGAATTACGAGAGAAATTCAATAAGGAATATTTTCAAGTTCACGATGGTGCCAATCCAGATTCAGTTGAATTATTGTCAATGAGTTATTTTTATAACTTGGTATTACGCGCTGTTGAAGGAAGTGTTGACCATTTTTATGAATCTTACGATTCGTTGATAGCATTGAATTTTTCCGACACGAATTACATTGCAGAAGCTGATCGTTACTTCGATATGACACATTACACAGATTACGTAATTGCCGAGTCATGGATGGGAAATATCGATTGGCCGGAAAACAATATCAAAATTTACCGTTCTGATAAAACACGAAATAGATGGCGATTTGGTCTAATTGACTTGGAGTTGGCTTTGCAACCGAATGGTTGGACGAGTTGCACGGACAATCATATTCGTTTTTTGTTAGAAAGAAATCCTGCAATACCTTACATAAATATCTGGTTAAGAAGCATTAACAATACAAAGTATAAACATTATTTCATCAATCGATTTGCTGATTTGATGAATACAAGTTATCAATTGGATACTATTTTATCTAAGGAACAACAATTCTTTAACGGAATGCTCCCGGAAATGCCTCTGGAATTTGAACGTTGGGGAAATCCAAATGACGTTCAAGGACAAATGCAACAATTTATTCAAAACCATTTGACCTTTAAAAATGAGCTTGCCTGCAGAACAAATGTTGTTCGAAGTAATTTGATTTCCGAATTCAATCTAAACAAAAAAGTAACACTTAATTTAGATGTATTTCCTGATTCTACTGGTAAAATTCAGTTGAATACCATTGAACCTGAAACATATCCTTGGTCGGGTATTTATTTTGATGGAGTTCCGGTGAAAATGATGGCTATTCCTGATAGTGGATATCAATTTTCTCATTGGGAACCAAACTCATTTATAATGGATACACTTAACCCTGTAATTGAGTCAAATATTGATCAGAACAAAGAATTTAAAGCCTATTTTAAAGTAATTCCTCCAAAACCTGATGGTACAGAGATTCATTTTACACTTTTTCCAAATCCTACCTCGAACGAGTTAATCATACAACATGATAATAAAACATTGGCGAATGGTTGCTCATTTGAGATTTACGATTTGAATGGACGAAAAATAACTTTCGGTGAATTAAACCCTACTAGTCTTCAAACAAAAGTTGATGTAAGATCTTTTAGATCATCCATTTATTTTGTTCGTATCAAGCAAAAAGATATTAGTTTGGACGTGATTCGATTTGTGAAGAATTAGTTTTCAATAAGAACGTTAAGAAGTTCCTCTGCCGCTAAGTAGCCATTCATCTTACCATCATTAACTAATTGCGAAAGTTGTTTTAAGTTCTCCTCGTATTTTGGGTGTTGCCTGATTTTTTCTAACCATAATTCTCCCAAATAAGAATTCATAATTTGGATTTCCTGTTGACTTCTGTTTTTTGCAATCCAACCATTTGAACTATACTTTGTGAAAAAACTGGATATTGCAGACCAAACTTCATCCAATCCCTTTTTCTCAATACTACTTGAAGTAAGCGCCGGAACAATCCAATCGTTTTCTTTAGGAGGGAACAAATGCATAGCTGAAGCATACTGAGCACGAGCCTGTTTTGCTTTCATGACATTTTCACCATCAGCTTTCGTGATAACCAAAGCGTCGGCCATTTCCATGATGCCACGTTTAATTCCTTGGAGATCATCTCCCGCTCCTGCCAACATCAATAAAAGGAAAAAATCAACGATTGAATGCACTACTGTTTCTGATTGACCAACTCCTACTGTTTCAATCAAAATAACATCGTATCCTGCAGCCTCACAGAGTAAAATGGATTCGCGAGTATGCTTCGCCACTCCACCTAAATTTAGTCCGCTTGGTGTGGGTCTTATAAACACGTTTTCTTGAACTGAAAGCCATTCCATACGTGTCTTATCCCCCAAAATACTTCCCCCAGAAATGGAGGACGAGGGGTCAATAGCAAGCACAGCTAGTTTTAAACCTTTCTCTAAAATAATTCTACCAAATTCTTCAATAAATGTACTTTTTCCTACACCTGGAACTCCTGTAATACCAATTCTCCATGATTTTTGTGGGAGTTCCAAACATTTTAAAAGTAAATCTCGTGCTTCTTTTTTATTCTCAATAAGGTTACTTTCTATAAGTGTTATAGCGGAGCTTAACGCCTGTCGGTTACCAGTTTTTAAAAGCGGAAAAATTTCATCTGCTGTTTGATGTAAACGTCTGTCTTTTCGTTTGCGCAACCAATCATCAACAAATTCTTTCTTAGGCATTAAAATTGGTTCAAAGCATCAATTGCTTGTTTAATATTTTGGCGAATTTCAACAATATTGGCATCCATCATATAACACGGAGCTGAAATCACTTTATTTTCAGCATCAATTAAAATTTCATTTAATTCTCGTTCAGTTGTTGAAGCACCCGTAGCATGTATTCCGTCCATAAAACCGGAAATGGAGTAGGGGGAAGCGGATTTTGTAGAACCAATCGTTAAATTTAATTCTATGTTAGAACCTTCCATCGCTTTTGCTAAAACAACTGGACTTACACATAGCGCAACAATGGGTTTCCCAACATTAATCATATTGACAATCAATAATTTTACATCCGTCCTGATAGTTCCATTAGGACCCTCGAAAGCCCATGATGTAAAATTCTTTGCATTTCCAAACCCACCAGGTATAACCAATGCATCAATGTCAGCAGGAGAAATTTTTGATATTTCAGTTACTGCTCCACGCGAAATACGAGCGGATTCAGCTAGCATATTACGTGATTCTTTCATTTCTTCTCCAGTAATATGATTTATTACGTGGTGTTGGTTGTCATTAATTGAAATACAGACATATTCATGACCGGCCTCCGCAATTGCCAGAAGGGTTAAAACGGATTCTTGAATTTCAGATCCATCATAAACGCCAGATCCGGAAAGTAAAACTCCAATTTTCATCTTGTCCTCAAATTATAATTCCGAAAAAAAGTACATTTAGTTGGTATTTGCCTTGATTAAATTTAGATAAATTTCTTCATATTTTGGAAGAATTAAATCCAAACTAAATACCTTCGAACGTTCTTTCGCATTCATTTTAAATCTCTTCAAGTTTTCTTCTTGTAAAAGAATCAACATGTTTCTTGCCATATCATCAACATCCCCAACGTTTGATAGGTATCCGGAATAACCATGTATGTTAACCTCGGGAATTCCACCTGTATTGGAAGAAATAACCGGTACACCAACTGCCATTGCCTCTAAAGCTGCTAGACCAAAGCTCTCGGTTTCTGATGGAAGTAAAAAAACATCAGCAATTTCCAATACATGTGCCGTATCTCGGACTTTACCTAAAAAAATGACCCGGTCGCAAAGATTTAGTTCTCTACAAAGTCGTTCGCAATTATATCGTTCAGGCCCATCTCCAACAAGAATTAATTTAGCTGGTTTTTCAGCATTCACTTTAGCAAAAACACGAAGTACATCATCAACCCGTTTTACTTTTCTAAAATTTGAGACGTGACAAATAATTCTTTCTCCATCACAAGCGTATTTTCGACGCATATGTTCAGAAAAATCTCTATTTTCTTCGGCTGGCACCACAAAATTTGGGATAACATGAATTTCTCTTGAAATGCCAAAATGCTCGTAAGTTGAATTTTTCAAGCTTTCGGAGACGGTCGTTACTGCGTCTGATTGATTTATGCAAAAGGTAATTACAGGTTCGAATGAGGGGTCTCTACCAACTAACGTAATGTCAGTCCCATGAAGTGTAGTAACATATGGAATATCAATGCCTTGATCTTTCAAAATTTGTTTTGCCATAAATGCGGCTGAAGCATGAGGAATGGCGTAATGAACATGTAAAACATCCAATTTTTCATATTTTACGACATCTACCATTTTACTGGCTAATTGGGTTTCATATGGTTGAAACTCGAAGAGCGGGTAGTCAGTAATTGAAACTTCGTGGTAAAAAATATTTTCTCGAAATGAACCAAGTCGAACTGGTTGCGAATAAGTAATGAAGTGAACCTCGTGACCTTTTGCAGCAAGGGCTTTACCCAACTCTGTTCCAACAACACCACTCCCGCCGAACGTTGGATATAAAACCATTCCTATCTTCATATGTTCGATTTAGTTTACTTTTTCTCCCAATGGAATGAAAAAAGTGACTCTGTAAATAATTGGTAAAATTCGTACGATTTGACCAGCTTCATTTTTGATTTTAAAGTTATAACTGCTCCTGAATGGGCTATTTTCAGCATTAATTACATCATAGAAAATTCCTGCATTTAATTTAATACGTTCATGTAGTTTTAGATGAACCCCTCCTCCAATTAAGGCAATTGGTGCCCATTTTTTTGTATTTTGTTGAAAAGTTACAAAATTGAAAGGGCTTCTCAAAAGTTGGATTTCCGCTCCCAAGAAAAGTTTGTCCTGAAGTCGATAATGAGCAAATGCCCCCCCACCATAAATATCAAAACTTTGATTAATCCCGAAATTATTGGTCCAAGTACGTTGAAGTCTAAAAGATGGTCCAACTGCTAAATTTTTATCAATCAAATATGCATATTTTATTTCACCTCCGAGGGCACCTCCGAGATTTGAAAAGCCAGCATACATTTCTGCTCCTATTTCAGATTTGTAATAACCTTTTTGTTGACTAAAACCGAAAAAATAAATACCAACGATAAAGAAAAATAATGCACTTGTTTTCATAATACAAAGATAAATTCTTTTGAGTAAAGCCGATAGTTCTTACTATCTTTGTGAAAATTTTTTTTGATGCAATTACTGGATGGAAAAGCAACGGCGCTTCAGATAAGACAAGAGTTAGCCGATGCAGTAAAACAAAGGAAGAGTGAAGGAAAGAAAATCCCTCATTTGGCAGCAATTTTAGTCGGAAATGATGGTGGTTCAGTCACTTATGTTAATGCGAAGGTTAAAGCATGCGAAGAAATTGGATTTGAGAGTACGTTAATTAGATACGATGATTCTGTGCCGGAAGAAATTCTACTTGGAAAAGTTCAGTCTCTAAATGAGGATAAAAGTATTGATGGTTTCATCGTTCAGCTTCCATTACCTCCTCATATTGATGAATTGAAAATTACCCAAGCGATTGATCCGAAAAAGGATGTAGATGGTTTTCATCCGACAAACTTGGGAAACATGATACTGAATATTCCTGGTTTCGTTTCGGCTACTCCCGCTGGAATTGTAGAACTAATAGCACGAAATGGGATTGATACCGAGGGTAAAAATTGTGTAATCATCGGTAGAAGCAACATAGTTGGAACTCCGCTTTCAATTTTACTTGGTAGAAATTCGAATCCTGGTAATTGTACGGTAACATTGGCGCATTCAAAAACAGAAAATTTGGCAGAAATTTGTTCAAAAGCAGATATTCTAATCGCAGCTATAGGTCAACCCGGTTTTGTGACTTCCGAAATGGTAAAAGAGGGTGCAGTGGTTATTGATGTTGGAACAACTCGTGTTGACGATGCCTCAAAACCAAAAGGTTGGAAACTAGTTGGTGATGTCAAATTTGATGAGGTTGCAGCGAAAACTAGTTTCATTTCCCCTGTTCCCGGTGGAGTAGGACCAATGACTATAGCATCTTTGATGATGAATACGTTAAAAGCAATGGAGCTTAAAGGAAAATAAGTGGAAGAATTTAAGATTGAAGGAGATTACATCGAATTGATGGCTTTACTAAAAGCACTCGGTATCGCAGAAACGGGTGGTCATGCCAAACACATTGTTGATTCAGGTGAGGTTATTCGTAATGGTCAAATTGAAACGCGACGAAGAGCTAAATTGATCCCTGGCGATATTCTTCAGATTGAAAATACTAAAGTCAATTTGAAATAAGTGAAAATTATTTTAAATACCTAAAATCTTGCCCCGCTTTAATTGTCTTCAACGTTTCGAAAATTAAGCGAATACAATTTTCTACATCTTCTTTTTGAACCATTTCAACAGTCGTGTGCATGTAACGCAATGGTAAAGAAATCAAAGCACTAGTTACACCTTCATTTGAATAGGCGAAAGCGTCCGTGTCGGTTCCTGTTGATCGGGAAACGGCTGCACGTTGAAAAGGTATTTTGTTCTTGTCAGCCGTTTTGATAATCTGTTTCAAGAAATTATTTTGAACAGCAGGACCATATGTTAAAACCGGCCCTTTTCCAGATTGCTGATCTCCATTTTCAATTTTATCTACCATCGGCGTTGCGGTGTCGTGACAAACATCTGTAATTAAAGCTACATCTGGTTTGATGCGATGGGCAATCATTTCTGCCCCACGAAGACCGATTTCTTCTTGAACAGCATTTACAAAGTATAGTGAAAAAGGTAATTTCGTTTTTGTCTCTTTCAACAAGCGAGCAACTTCAGCAATCATAAATCCACCAACGCGGTTATCCAAAGCACGTCCTACATATTTATTTTTGTTAAGAATCATGAATTCATCCTCAAAGGTAGCAACGCAACCTACGTGAACGCCTAATGCTTCAACTTCATCCTTGGAAGAACATCCGCAGTCAAGAAAAATATTTTTCATGCTTGGGGTGTCCTCCTTGGTATGTCTCATGTGAATTGCTGGCCAACCAAATACTGCTTTTACAATTCCTTTATCGGTGTGAATATTTACTCGTTTAGAAGGTGCAATCATGTGATCCGAACCACCATTTCGTCGTAAATAAATAAATCCGTCTTTTGTAATATAATGAACGAACCACGAAATTTCGTCGGCATGTGCTTCTATTACCACCTTGTAATCCATTCCCGGATTGATAATTCCTGCAACGGATCCGTAATTATCAGAAAAATAGTCATCAATGTATGGTTTCACGTATTCCAACCACAGTTTTTGTCCCTCCGATTCAAATCCCGTTGGACTCGGGTTATTTAGGTAGTTTTCTAAAAATTTTTCAGACTTTGCAGTAATTACTTTTTTCATGGTTTATTTCATTAATGTTACATTACCTTTGGTTATTGACTTTAATCCTCCAACACACGTCACATCGAGGTAAAAGTCATAAACATCTGGATCTAGTTTTCTTCCTCTAAATGTACCATCCCATCCAATTGTAGGATCAGTTGACTCAAATACCATTTCTCCCCATCGGTCAAATATTCGGAATATCATTTTTTCGATCCAAATTCCACGCACATATAAAACGTCGTTTTCATTGTCACCATTGGGAGAGAATGCATTAGGTATAAAGACGTAAGGGTCTTCACAAATAATTTCATAAACTTTAATTTCAGTTGTATCAGATCGCGTACATGGTCCTTCAGAAACGGTTAAGGTATAAACTGTTGTTTCGTTTACAAATGCATCCGTTTGTTGCAATGTTGGATCACTTAATCCATTCGATGGAGACCAAGAATAAGAATCCATTCCAGCAGGTGAACCATATAAAGTTACCGTTGTTCCAGGTAGAACTTCATAGTCAGAAGCGCTTGCAACAACCAATGTGGGATCTAGTGTTGTAACATTAATTAAAATTGAATCGGATACATTACAACCGCCTCCAGTTGCACTTACATAAACCATTTGATTGGATATTGGATTTACTTGTATTTCATCACCCTGATTTGACACAATGATTGAAGTTGGAGCCCAAGAATAAGTTAAACTAGACGATGGTGTCAAATTAATTACAGAAACAGTTGCTAATTCACCTGAGCAAATGGAATCTGTTGCATTTAAATCAATATCTGGTGAGATAAACTGAACGAGAAAACTATCGATACTCGAGCAAAATTCATTGGAAGCTGAAAAATAATAGTATCCCGCTGTTGGATTAGCTAAATCAAGCTGCGGAACGGTCGTATCAGTATTCAATGTATCCGAAAAAGAATTGGTTGATGACCAAACAAATAAATTTGTGCTACCTGTACTTGTTGGATTGATAGTTATTGGCACGGCCGTACATAGAGAAATCGTATCTTCTAAATTAATTTGAACGTCAGGAAGAACTTCAATCGTAAATACTGCTGTATCTGAGGCAGGGCAATTTGGATCAAAAATAGAAAGTGCAACTTGATATTGACCCGGGTTTGTATACGTAACAGTCGGTTCAAAATTCAATGAATCTACCTGTCCATTTCCAAAGTTCCATAGAAACCATTGAGTTTGAACTGATGTATTTGTGAAATTGACCGTTAATGGACTGCAACCTGCAAAACTGCTTGGGGTAAAACTTGCCTGGGATGGATTGTTAAAAGTGACAATTGTGCTTGAAGTATCATTACAATAAGCGTTAAATGCTTGAATATAATATGTTCCTTGAGAAGTTATTAGAATCGAATTGTCATTGGGGTTGGTATTTAGTTGAGTGCTGAAATCGGCTTGATCTGACCAAATTATATTTGTTGGATTTCCAGATATATTTGCAAATAGGGTATAAGGATTGTTTCCACAGAGATTGACTTGAGAAGGAATATTTACAATAATTTCTGGTAGTACATTTATGGTTATCTGCGCAGTATCTGTCAATAAACAAACACTGTCTGTAACATATAAATTAACTGTGTAATTACCAGGAGTCGTATAGGTAATTGATGGCTCAAAAGTCGTTGAGTCTAAATTCCCATTTCCAAAATCCCACAAATAAGTATCGTCATCTGTAGAGAAGTTTTGAAATTGAATCGTGAAATCACTACAACCAGTCGTCTGATCTGGAATGAAATCAGCAACTGGTATCAAACCGGTACTGAATTTAAACACAACGTTGTTGCAGTTATTACTATTGTTTGTCGTTGACCATGATCCTTGAGTTGTTGGAAAATCACTATTTGCTCCACAACCCCCACATGCTGAATGATAAACAACTCCCTTACTGTCAAAACGTGATGTTCCTCCATCAACATGTTCTTGGGAGTTTCCTCCCCCTAGGTAAGTTCCGTACAACAACTGCTCCGCTTGAGAGGAAAAAACAACAAGATATAAATTATATCCATCACCGCTGCCTGTTTGCTCAGCATCAGGTGTAGTTGGCATTCCTGTTACCGCAGAGCCTTGTTGAAGACTACCTGCAATACCTCCTCCCCAACCAGAAACATAGATATTTCCACATACATCGACCAAGAATGCCGTGGGAGAAATATTTACCAACCCATTTCCATTACCAAATACAGTCTGCCAAATTTGCGTTTCCAGATTATTATTGAACTTCATGATAAATTGACCGCTGTTTGGGTTGGAATATTTTCCAGCCGTTGGGGTTATTGTGCCTCTGCTTTGACCAAGAATATATACAAAATCAGATCTGTCCACTTGAAGGAAAAAAGATTGATCATATTGAGTAGTCCCGACAAAAGTAGATTTAAGTAAAATGAAATTTGGTCCGTACTTGGTAATAAAAGCATCGGGCTGACTCGTGCCTGAGTGGGTTGTTTTGAAAGCTCCAGGCGTTACAGGGAAATTCGAAGATAAAGTTCCTCCTGTTGTGTAAGTGTTTCCAAAACTATCAAATTTAACTGCATAACAGGCGTCACGCCCACTTCCTCCGAGATACGTGCTCCAAAGAACTGTTGTTAAATTTGAACTTAATTTAATTAAAACACCATCTAAACTTCCTCCTATTGTTGATTGTGTTGGATTTGACAACGGAAAATCCGTTGAATATGTGCAACTTGCAACATAAACATTTCCGGAATTATCTAACATAATTTCTCCACGAAATGGATCTCCGTAGTTGTACATCAATCCGCCAAATTGGTTGCCATTTACAATTCCACTTTCATTATAATTCAATCCATCATTGGAATTTCCTCCATAATACGTGCTCCCCAATAAACTAGAGCCATTGGCAGAAAGTTTACCAATTATTAAATCTGTTCCTCCATTCACTTGTGATTGATTGTTGCCATAAAAATGGGTCCCGTTTGACGAAAATTCTCGATAAAGGCCACCATTAAAATTTGATTGGACTGGATTTACAAGGGGGAAATCTGAAGAGGAGCTAGTTCCAAAAAAATATAGTTCATTTTGCTCATTACAAACCAAGCTGTGAACCACTTCTGTACCTCCAAAATCATTGCCGCCTCCTAGATAAGTTGAATACAAAAGCGAACTTCCATCCGCACTATACTTCGAGATAAAAATATCCGTTACTCCATATACAAGTGCAGCATTTGCAGCTCCATTAACTTGTGAGAAATTACCATTAGAATCATAAGCTCCTAAGGTAACGGGATAGTTATTCCCAAAAACAATTCCACCAGACAAAAGATTACCATCATAATCATAGGTGGCTGTCATTCCAAAGTTATCTGAATTCGACCCACTATAACTTGCAAAAATTAAAGTTGGATCAATTGTTAATTCTTTTGACTTGTCATACTTTCCAAGCTTGAAAGATACGTTTAGTTCGGAAATACTGAATTCACATTGAACCTCTACCTGTCTGCCATTAATAATTTGGTAGGCGTAGGGTTTCTTTTCGATTACCTTCCCAAGCGCTGTTTCAATTATCAAGTTACCTTCTTTATCGATAAAAATATTTTTTTGACCAGAATATTCAAGTTTGACCAGCTCTGGATTCGAATTGGCCTTAATAAATAATTCGTATTTTACTTCAGAATTTTTTGAACTTACTTTAAAATCGATTCCGGTGTAAAAATTCTTTAAAGTGAAAGATTCATAACCATGAACGTCTGAAGTCCATTTGGATTGGTCATTGCCTTTGAAAAAGTTGAAATATGTTTGAGATTTACCAGTTTTTTCGATTTCTGTAACGTTATTCGAACCGAGAAAATTAACATGTACCAGGGTCTGTTTAACTTGATCACTTGTGAATGATGGATTTTTCATTGCATGAGCCTCATGCATGGCTGAATAGTCCTGAAGATGATAAATCATTTTGTGTTGCTGAAACCATACCTTACCACCGTCCATTTTTGTATTGAACAAGACTCCCTCGGGCCATTGACCTTTGTTTTCAATTAAATTTCCACCCGATTGTAATGCATTGTTTTGTTTGTGTTCAAAGGCATGATTATGTTTATGTTGATTTTGAGAAAATGAATTCTGTAAAAAAGAAATAAAAATTATCAAAAATATTGATCGGATTAGCGGCATTTCTTTAATTTTCTACGAAAATACGCAAAAATAATGTTTCTAAAAAATCAAATTTAGGTGGGGATATTTGCTAATTTTAAGGCAAATTAAGGCTATGAAAAATCGGATAATCGAGCTTTTTAATATTGATTTGCCACTCATTCAAGCTGGCATGATATGGTGCTCGGGTTGGGAATTGGCATCTTCTGTTTCAAATGCTGGTGGATTAGGAATTATCGGTTCGGGTTCTATGTATCCAGAAGTCTTGGATGACCAAATTATTAAATGTAAAAATGCGACTTCAAGACCGTTTGCTGTTAATCTACCTATGTTATATCCGGACATTGATAAACACATCAAAACAATCATTAAACACAAGGTCCCAATTGTTTTTACATCAGCCGGGAATCCAAAAACATGGACTTCTCTTTTACAAGCTAATGGAATTAAAGTTGTTCATGTGGTATCAAGTTTGAAGTTTGCTTTGAAGGCTCAAGAAGCAGGTGTTGATGCGGTCGTAGCAGAGGGATTTGAAGCAGGAGGCCATAACGGACGGGACGAAACTACAACGATGTGCTTGATTCCGAAAATAGCCGCTCAGATGAGAATTCCATTAATCGCTGCGGGTGGAATAGGGACGGGTAGGGCAATGCTCGCTGCATTGAATCTAGGAGCCGACGCCGTTCAAATTGGAAGTCGTTTTGTTGCTACGTATGAATCAAGTGCCCACCAAAATTTTAAGGATCGAATTGTTAATCTTCCCGAGGGAGAAACGATTTTGACGCTGAAAGAATTAACTCCCGTTCGCCTCATTAAGAATGAATTTTATAAAAAATTGGAAACTGCTTATGATTCAAACTTGGGAACAGATGAATTAAAGGAACTTCTTGGAAGAGGTCGTGCAAAAAAGGGCATGTTTGAAGGAGATTTGGTAGAGGGGGAGTTGGAGATAGGTCAAGTTGCCTCACTAATACCTCGAATTATGCATGCGGAGGAGGTAGTTCGTGAAATCATAAATGAATTTAGGGCCGCATTGGAAGAGCAAAAAACAATTAAATTTCAATTTTAATGATACATTTTGATCGTTTTGAATTAGATAACGGATTGAAAGTTATTTTCCACAAGGATGTTTCAACGCCAATGGCAGTTGTTAATGTTCTCTATGACGTTGGTGCAAGGGACGAATCTGAAGAACAAACTGGTTTCGCACATTTGTTCGAGCATTTGATGTTTGGAGGCTCAATAAACATTCCTGAATTTGACTCGGAGTTGCAGAAAGCAGGTGGTGATAATAATGCATTCACGTCAAATGACATTACAAATTATTACGATACGTTACCCGCCAACAATTTGGATACTGCACTTTGGCTTGAAAGTGATCGAATGCTCTCACTTTCATTTACTGAAAAGAGTCTTGATGTTCAACGACAAGTTGTAATTGAGGAGTTTAAACAACGCTATTTAAACCAGCCATACGGTGACGTTTGGCTTATTCTAAGACCTTTGGCTTACAAAAAACATCCCTACAAATGGGCAACAATTGGCAAAGAGATTAGTCATATCGAAAACGCGAAAATGGATGATGTCAGAGCTTTTTTTAAACGATTTTATAATCCTTCAAATGCCATTCTTTGTGTTGCAGGGAACTTCGAATTAGAATTTGTTAAGAATCGCGTTTCTCATTGGTTCGGAGCTATTCCATCGGGTAAAAAACCTCCTCGTATCTTGCCTCAAGAACCAAAACAAACTGAGTTTAGGGAGTTAGAGGTTGAACGTAAGGTTCCGGCAAATGCCTTCTATTACGCTTTTAAAATGTCGGAGCGAAAAAATGAAAACTATTATGTAACAGACGTTTTAAGTGATGCTTTGGGTCGTGAAAAATCGGGCAGATTACACTTTGAATTAAAAAAAGAAAAACAGCTCGTTTCTGAAATTACCGCTTATATTACAGGTTCTTTGGATGAAGGATTATTTCTAATTACAGGTAAATTGAATGATGGTGTAACATTTGAAGAATTCGATCAATCCCTTTGGACTTGTTTGGAGGAGATTAAGAAAACCGAAATTGATGATAATGAATTGGATCGGCTGAAATTAAAAATAAGAACTGCCCGAGAATTTCAGGAACAAGGTTTATTGAACCGAGCAATGAATTTATGTTTTTTTGAGTTATTGGGCGATGCAAATGGAGTGAATGAAGAACACCTAATTTATCAATCGATAACCCCAAGTGCATTGAGGCTTGTGGCTGAAGAAATTCTACAAAAAGAAAATTGCTCCCTTTTGAAAATTAAATCAATCAAAGATGCTTGATAGAACTGTTGCCCCAGAAATTAAAGAAATAGAAGAAGTTAAATTCATTTATCCGAAATTCGAAAAAGTAACTGAAAATGTCCCATTTTTTTGGATTAATGATGTTCCTAACGCCACCGCTAGATTGGATTTCTATTTTGATGCCGGAACCATAAGAGCGAAGAGCCTAGTAGCTTCTATTGCTGCAGGCATGTTATTTTCTGGATCTAAGCTTAAGGATTCAACTACTTTTCATAATTTACTTGATGATGTCGGTGCTTATCACGATATCAATGTAACCCATGAGCACGCCGTTGTTTCTTTCTAT
This sequence comes from uncultured Lishizhenia sp., assembly GCA_964534395.1. Classification (GTDB taxonomy): domain Bacteria; phylum Bacteroidota; class Bacteroidia; order Flavobacteriales_D; family Crocinitomicaceae; genus UBA952. The sequence goes on along the minus strand of CAZHOW010000001.1, from coordinate 226,154 downwards.
GGATTGAATGAACAGATGATTCATATTTTCCGAATTTTTGAGGAGGCAATGGATACTGTCGTCTTTCCTCAATCTGAATTCGATGAAATTATAAAAGAAAGAAAAAAAAAATTACAAGTAAGTCTTGAAAAAGTTGGTGTTTTAGCACAAAGGTCCTTTCAAAAGTCGCTTTTTGACCAAACCGATTATGGCAGATTCGCAAATTTGGAAGATTTTAATATCCTAACTCGATCTGAAATTGTTGATTTTTTCGAACAATATTACAAGAATGGTTTGATGAAAATCGTTTTGGTTGGTGATATGAATCAAAGTGATGTGAGCAATATTTTGAATCAATCTAAAAAATGGATAATTAATCAAGTTCCCGAGTTCAAAAAAGATTTTGTAAACCAACCAAGTAGAATTCATGTGGAGAAGAAGGACGCTATTCAAACTGCGATTCGAATTGGAAAATTGCTTTTCAATAAAGAACACGAGGATTATATTTCATTTACGATTCTGAATACGATTCTTGGGGATTATTTTGGTAGTAGGTTGATGAAAAATATACGAGAAGATAAAGGTTACACTTATGGAATTGGTTCTTTTGTAAGTGAACTTAATCATACCGGTTACTTCATTGTTGCCACCGAGGTAGGATCCGAATTCGCGGAGAAAACAATCGATGAAATTCGAAAAGAAATTGAAATTCTGCAGACCGATTTAATTGATAAAGAAGAACTTGATTTGGTGCGAAGTTATTTGCTTGGTCAGATATTGAAAAGCGCAGATGGACCCTACGCAACGATGGATTTATTTCTAGGCGTTGAGAGTCATCGAATGGATTTAGAATTTTATAATCTTTACATTCAAAAAATTCGAACGATTGAATCAATTGAGTTACGTGAAATTGCGCGTAAATATTTAGATTGGGATACTCTAAGTATCATTTCAGTTGGTTAGCAACTTTCTTTCAATATTCTCGTTATAATACTTTGTATTCGGTTGCGTTATTGAAGTAATGAAGAGCATTTTCTGTCTTGCGTTTTTTATAATGATTTCTGTAAAGGCATTTGCCTCTCATGCCATGGGTGGTGAATTGACTTATACATGCGCCGGAGGAAATTCATTTGTTTTTCAATTGGTTTTTTACCGAGATTGCAATGGAGCAGAGATAAATATTGTTTCTGAAAATTTGCGGGTTTGGAATCACCCAACAATTACGACGATCAATCTTCCTTTTGTTTCGAGAGAAGATGTTTCCCCAACTTGCACTGCTTTGGCCGGATTTTCTTCTCAGTTGGAATGTGGGACCGGTAGTGCAGGTGGAAATGGTATTGGAGCAATTGAAAGAGTAATATATAGGAGTGTGCCGATCGTATTAGCAGGGATTCCACCCTCTGACGGTTGGATTTTTACTTATGAAAATTTTTCAAGGAGTAGTGCTCTGACAAACATAAGTAACCCATCAACTTTTGGAATAACATTGGCGGCAAAAATGTTTGCGATTCCTGGATCAATAGGAACTGGATGCATAGACTCATCGCCTCAATTTTTACAGGGACCTAATTTTGTTGGTTGCACAGGTAGTCCATATCAGTATAATATGAATGCTGTTGATCCTGATTTGGATTCAGTGCATTTTGATTTCGGAATTCCATTTAATTATTTTCCAGGTTCATCCTATAATCCCCCAACAACACCGAATCCAATTCCTTTTGAATCTGGGTTTTCATATTTGAATCCAACACCAGATAATTCCTTTAATTCATCCAATGTTCCTTCTGAAATCAATCCTCTAACTGGTGAGTTGACTTTTACTTCATTCAATTCGGGAAACTACTTGATAAAAGTTCGTGTAAGATCTTTCCGTCAAGGTATTTTAATATCTGAGGTGGAGAGGGAAATGCAAATTGTTGTCATGCCATGTTCACCTGCAAATAATACTCCAATAATTACTCCACCCTTTAGTGGTTCTTATTCCACAACTGTTAATGCTGGCGATTTATTGACCTTTGACCTTAACGCGGTTGATAATGAATTTTTACAGGATGGGGTGACTCCTCAGAAACTTTATTTAACAGCATCCGGACCGATGTTTGGTGCGGGACTTACATCTTCATCGGGTTGTGATATTGAGCCTTGTGCAACTTTGAATGCAAGTGCACCAATTATTGGTACACAGCAAGTTTCGTCGACTTTTACTTGGCAAACGACTTGTGATCACCTCGTCAATGAGTATGGAATTGTGGCCGATATGATTCCCTACAATTTTGTGTTCAAAGTTCAAGATGATTTTTGTCCGGTTCCGAAAGTAAGTTATGTTACCGTAACAATTTTCGTAATTAATCCTGGGATTATTCCAGCTACCCAAATAAATTGCATACAAACTGAAAATAATGGTGATTTGACTATCAAATGGGATCAAGTGCTAAATCCTGAAAATTCCTTTTTTGAATATCAACTAAATTCGGTTGAAGACGGACTAATTGGTTCACCCATTTTGGATATTTCAACTACACAAGTCACAATTCCTGCACCAAATATCTCGAAGCATTATTTCGTTTCAGTTCGTAGCGGTTGTAATGGAAATGTCCTCAAAAACTCAGATACAATTGCAAACATCCATTTGGATTTAATAAACCCCAATAATGGAACAGCGGTATTGCAATGGAATAAACCTAAAAATAATCCGCTTGGTCATTATAATTCTTATTATCAAATTTACAGGGAGTATCCATTAGGAACGTTTACGTTAATAGATAGTTCAATATACGATGTCACCAATTATAAAGATACAATCGACATTTGTGACGCTTTCATTTCCTACAAAATTGTTCTTCCAACATCAATTTGTGATTTCACTTCCAATGTCGAAGGTGATAATTTTGAAGACATGATAACTCCCGATATACCTTTGATTCTGGGCGTTGGAGCTGATACAACTCAAATTGGGAATGTCTTGGTTACTTGGAATCAGAATGGTCAAGAGGATACCTATGGTTATGTTGTTTACACCTTTGACGCTAATGGATTACTTTTTGAATTGGATACAGTTTGGGGATTACAGAATACCAGTTATTCCTACACCGATGATTTAGCAAATGGGCCGTTATCATATTCAGTTGCAGCATTCGATTCTTGCTTCACGGCAGCGGTTCCTGTAACCTATCAAACATCAGCAAAAGCAAACATCAATAAAACGATGGTTCTTTCTTCAAGCGTTCAAATGTGTGAGAAAACGGTTTCATTAAGCTGGACGAGATACGTTGGAAGACAGGTTCAAGAATATATAATTTGGAATAAACAAAATGGTATTTGGAGTAATTTGGGTTCAATTACTGACACATCTATTACGCTTGATGTGAGTAGCGGCGAAAATTATTGTTTCTATGTTGAGGCGAGATTTGGTGATGGAAATGGCGCCTTTTCATCCCCCTCATGTATTTTTGTTCCTTCGCCTAGTTTGCCGGATTATCATTATTTTAAATTAGCTACCGTTGATGAAAGTAATGTGGTATTAACGGATTACATCGATGCTTCAGTTGGAATTCAGGCCATACAATTTGAGCGCAGAAGAGCATCAGATGGTGCATTTGAAGTTATTTCTACAATCCCTGTTAATGGTGATTTGACCACGTATGTCGATGAAACAGCCGAAGTTCAGAATTACTCGATTGAATATAGAACCAAGTACATTGACAGTTGTGGAAGTTTTTCCCAGAACTATGCGAATATTAATCGAACGATTCACGTTACAGGAACAGCTAATGAATACGACTTGATAAATACGATTCAATGGAACCGATACGAAGGTTTTAATGCAGGAGTTGATTACTATTTAGTTTATAGATCATTCAATGGAACTTTTAATGACCCTCCTATCGACATAATTCAAAATGATGATGATAGTCAGGAAATTTATTCTTACACAGATAATATAAATAACCTGGTTTCCAATACAATGTCAAATAATATGAGTGAATATGCGAATGGAGCAATGTGTTATCGAATTGTTGCAATGGAGAAAGGAGGGAATTTCTTTGGATTCCAAGATTCGAGTCAATCCAATGACCTTTGCCTAAATTACGTTCCGTTGGTTTTCATTCCAAATGCCTTTACTCCCGAAGCGTTGAATCCCATTTTTATCCCTGTTATAACGAATGTTTCTGAAAAGAATTATTCATTTCAAATTTTTAATCGGTGGGGAACGGCATTTTTTAAAACCAATGATATATTGAAAGGCTGGGATGGTAAGGTGGATTCTACAGGTGAATATGCCGGAAATGATTCATACATTTATTTCATTGAGTTTGAAGACCAGAATGGTAAATCCTATTCAAAAAAAGGATCTGTTACGTTGATAAGGTGATGAATAAAGTTCTAATTATTCAAACAGCCTTCATTGGGGATGTCATTTTGGCAACCCCTCTAATCGAAACAATAAAATTGAATTATCCTCATTGCCGTATTGATTTCTTGATGAAAAAAGGAAACGAGGAACTTTTAAATTCGAATCCTTTTCTTTCTGAAATATACGTGTTTGAAAAGTCGAAGAAGTTAATTTCGTTATTTCAAAAAATTCGCAAGATTCGAAAAGAAAAATATGATTTAGTAATCAACCTCCAACGCTTTGCTTCATCGGGAATTATTGCAGGTTTATCTGCAGGAAAGAAAATCGTAGGGTTTACAAAAAACCCAATGTCTTTTTTATTTACCGAACAATTCGAGCATACAATTGGTAATGGTCAACATGAAGTCGATCGCAACCTTTCCTTAATTCAATCGGTTTGCAATTCGTTGATTCGAAGACCGAAACTATATCCTACCAAGGAACATTTTGCTAAAATCGAACAGTTTGCAGAATCCAAATTCATTTGTTTGGCTCCTGCCTCCGTATGGAAAACAAAACAAGCTCCATTAGATAAGTGGATTGAACTAATTCAGCTGCAAGCAAGTGAATCTAGGATTTATTTAGTAGGTGCATCATCAGATTTTGGTCTTTGTGAGGAGATCATTCAAAAATCAAGACACCCTAATTTGGTGAATTTATGTGGTCAATTGAAACTCATGGAAACAGCCGCACTATTCAGTAAAGCTCATCGTGTTTTCGTCAATGATTCTGGTCCTTTGCATATCGCAAGTGCAATGAATACACCGGTAACCGCGTTTTTTTGCTCCACAACTCCAGAATTTGGTTTTGGTCCGCTTTCCGACAATAGCAAAGTATTAGAAGTTAATAATTTAGATTGTCGACCTTGTGGATTACATGGGCATAAAATTTGTCCAAAAGGGCATTTTCATTGTGGTAATTTGTTGGATATTGATAAAGTTAACTTATGAAATTAAAGGAAATAATTTTTAAATATTTCCCGGATGTCTGGCAATACTTAATAATCATTCTTATTTTTATAGTTGCCTCAATTTTTATCTTATGACCTTAAAGCAATCACGAATTGGATTTTTTTTCATTTTCGTTCTATTTTTTCCGTTTCGATTATTCACTCAACTGAATATTGACTCACTTTCACACATAAATTATCAAGCTTTGCATGGAGCAAATTTGAATGATGTTTGGGGATACGTTGATGAACTTGGTAATGAATATGCAATCGTTGGTACATCTAAAGGAACATCAATTGTAAATGTAACAAATCCTTCCAACCCTATTGAGGTTTTTTGGCTTCCGGGATCAGAATCCATTTGGCGCGACCCTTGCGTGTTTGGTGACTTTGCATATGTTACAACAGAAGCCGAAGATGGCTTGCTAATAATTGATTTATCTCCACTTCCTCAATCAACGAACTTAACCACTACAATTTATTCTGGTCCTGCATCAAGCCCTTGGCAATCAGCACATACCTGTTTCATTGACGAAAGTGGGTTTGCTTATATATTTGGCGCAAATCGCGGAAATGGTGGCGCAATTATTTTGGATGTTCAAACAAATCCAATGAATCCGATAGAGGTCGGTATTTTCGATAATTGGTACATCCATGATGGTTTTGCAAGAAATGACACTCTGTATGCTGCACATATTTATGATGGGTTTTTTAGTTTGATTGATGTTTCGAATAAATCCAATCCTGTTTTATTAGGAACGAAGGTAACTCCAAGTAGTTTTACTCACAACATTTGGCCATCCGAAAGCGGAAAATATGTTTATACAACCGATGAAGTTTCTGGGGCGTTTATTGGAGTATATGACATTAGCGATCCGACAAACATTTTTGAAGTTGATCGTACTCAACATTCACCGGGTGCAGGCGTGATTCCACATAATACGCATGTGAAAGGTGATTATTTAATAACAAGTTATTACTCGGACGGGGTAGTTATCCATGATATTTCTAATCCAGATAATATTGTAAAAATAGGTCAGTATGATACCTATCCTGGTCAAACGATAGGTTTTGACGGCTGTTGGGGTGTTTATCCATTCTTGCCTTCCGGAACAATTTTAGCTGCTGACATTACAGAAGGACTTTTTATTTTAGGTCCGAATTATCAAAAAGCAGCATATTTGGAAGGTATTGTAACTGATGCAAGTAGTGGCAGTTCATTGTCAGGAGTTTCGGTTCAGATTATTTCAAATGACCTTGCAGAGTTGACAAATTCAAATGGTGTTTACAAGACTGGTATTTTTGGTTCAGGAACATATAATGTTACATTTCAAAAGGTCGGTTACTATCCAAAAACGGAATCAATTCAATTAGTTCAAGGTCAATACGCTAACCTTTCAACCCAATTAATTCCTATTCCGCCATTCAACCTCGATATTCAAGTGTATGAAGCCGGTGGAACGAATCCAATTTCAAATGCACAAATCAAAGTTATACATCCGCTCATTGAGCATACAGGAGTTACGAATGCGCTTGGTCAGGAAACACTAACGTTATTCTACCAAGATGGAGACGTTTACAACATCAAGGTTGGTAAATGGGGCTATGTGACTAGTTGTTTTGATTCCGCAATAACCGAAAATACAATTTCCATTGTAATTGAATTGGAGAGAGGTTTTTATGATGATTTTGAATTTGATTTTGGTTGGACGGTAATCGCTAATGCAGAAACAGGAAATTGGGAGCGGGCAATTCCAAAACCAACAAATGCCACAGTACCGGCAACTGATGCAGATTATGATTGTGGAAATTATGCTTTTGTAACGGGTAATAATCCAAATCTTGATCCTGATTTTGACGATGTTGATAATGGCTTAACTACACTTTTATCCCCGCAGTTTAATGTAATTGGCTTTACTACACCTCATCTTAATTATGCTGTATCGCATTATTGTTTTCATGGACCGCAGGTTGGAGATGACACCTTGAAGGTTTATTTATTGACAGGAACAGATCAAATTTTAATAGATGAAATCATTCCACCATCAAGTTCAATGAACTGGACAACAAGAAGCATTCCCATTTCAAATCTTTTACCGCTTAGTAATAGTCTTCAGCTATTGGTTTATATTTCTGATTTGGATCCAAATATAAATGTTACGGAAGCCTCATTCGATCGATTTTCAATTTCAAATTATTCGATTTTGGAGACTATGGAGAAGTATACTGATGAAATTCAATTTTATCCAAATCCGACAAATGAGAACTTAATTATCCAAGGTTTGGAATTCGGAAATACACTTATCCTGTATGATTTAAAAGGTAATTCATTGTATGAAATTAAACACACGAATGAAAAGGAAATCATCAATACATCTCAGTTTACTAATGGAATGTATTTCATTCAATACAAAGGAAAAAGTTATAAATTAATTAAGAATTGATAATTTGTCAGCACTCGACTGAAACCTTATCGTTAAATTCGCTGTAATAATTCCAAATGGTGAAGAACGTATCGATTGTTGTTCCTCTTTTTAACGAAGATGAATCTCTTCCTGAATTGTATCAGTGGATTAAACGTGTCGTTGATGAGAATAACCTAACATATGAGGTTCTGTTCATTGATGATGGGAGCAAGGACAAATCGTGGGAAATTATTGAAAAATTAGCTTCGGATGATACGAATGTAAAAGCAATAAAATTTCAACGAAATTACGGTAAATCAGCAGCGCTTCAAGTTGGTTTTCAAGCTGCCTCTGGTAGTGTGGTTATTACAATGGATGCTGATTTACAGGACTCGCCTGATGAAATTCCTGATCTTTATAGATTGGTAATAATTGAAGACTTTGACGTTGTTTCAGGTTGGAAGAAAAAAAGACATGATCCAATTTCAAAAACCATCCCAACTAAACTTTATAACTGGGCAGCTCGAAGAATTACAGGTATTCATCTTCATGATTTCAATTGTGGTTTGAAAGCATATAAATTATCTGTCGTCAAGAGCATTGAGATTTATGGTGACATGCACCGCTACATACCCGCTTTGGCAAAATACGCCGGTTTCAATCGCATTGGCGAAAAAGTTGTTCAGCATCAAGCTCGAAAATACGGTGTGACAAAATTTGGATTGAATCGCTTTCTGAATGGTCCACTTGATTTGATGACCGTTGCATTTATGGGTAAATTCGGCAAAAAACCAATGCATTTTTTTGGTGCCCTAGGAATGCTTATGTTTTGCATTGGTTTTGGACTTATTTTTTATTTGGGAATCGATAAGTTATTTATACATACTACAGCACGCAACTTGGCTCAACGGTCAGAATTTTTTATTTCGCTTGCTGCGATGATAATGGGGGTTCAGTTTTTTCTTGCCGGTTTTTTAGCCGAGATGATAGGAAGAAATTCTTCCACTCGTAATCACTATTTGATTGAAAAAGAAATCAAATGAATGTAATTGATTGGAATGTAAACGAATCTTGGACCTTATTCTTGGATCGTGACGGCGTAATCAATGAACGAATTATGGGTGATTACGTAACTAATTTAGCCGATTTTCATTTTAAGGAAAAAACCTTAGAATCAATTGGAAAGCTTACTCGTAAGTTCAAATATGTTTTTGTGGTAACCAATCAGCAAGGTGTGGCGCTCGGTAAAATGACTCAAAAGCAATTAGATGAAATTCACGAACATATGGTGAATGAAATTATTGAAAACGGCGGACATGTTACACATGTTTATTCAGCTACCGAATTAAAAAATTCAGATTCAACATTTCGTAAACCAAGCCCTAAAATGGCACACTTAGCAAAAGAACGTTTTCCAGAAGTTGTCTTCCAAAAGTCAATTATGGTTGGCGATACTGACTCTGATATTCGATTCGGGAAAAACCTTGGTATGAAAACGGTATTAATTTTGACAGAGGAGAAAATAAGTGAAAAAGCAGATCTCGAAATTGGATCCATTTTTGAATTAAATCAATTACTTGAAAAATAAACTATGGGAAAATTGAAGTTGATCATTTTTGTTTTGACAATTAACAGTATGTTGTTTGCCCAGATTAATCAGACCGATTCTAAAGGACGGAAGCAGGGAATTTGGCAAAAGACATATCCTAAAAGTGATGTGTTGCAATACAAAGGCCAATTTCGCGATGATAAACCCCTGGGAACTTTCGAATATTATTATCCTAGTGGTCAATTCAAGGCTATTATTGAGCATCATCCGGATGGAAGACACGCAAGGGCAACCTATTATTTCGAAAACAAAATGCTCATGACAGAAGGTTTTTATCTCGATCAGAAAAAAGATTCTACTTGGGTTAATTACAATGAGGATGGGTTAGTTTTGGGAGTTGAGTCCTTTAAAATGGACAAATTAAATGGTAAAAAAGTTATCTATTACCTCGAAGGTCAAGTTGAAACGGAAAAGTTGAATCCACTATCAGTTGCCAATTATAAAAACGACACATTACATGGGGAGTATAGAGAATTTTTTTCGACTGGAAAATTGAAGCAAATGGGTAAATATGAAAACGGTAAAATCGTTGGCGAATGGAAGGAGTATTATCCGAATGGTAGTATTTTGAAAGTGTCAAAATTCAAGGATGATCGTTTGCATGGTTGGGCCACGTCCTATTCAAAAGATGGTGAAGAAATCGGAAAAATCCTTTATCAGAATGGAGAGAAATTGACAGGTAAGGAACTCGAAAGCTTCCTAAAATTTTGTGAGAAAAATGGAATCGATCCCAATCAGTAGCGGATTGTTAATCTGAATAAACTAGATTTTTGTATCTTTGAATATGTTTATTAAACGGTTAAAAGTAATCTATTTTTTATTTCTTGTTGGAGGTACTTTTTTGTCATGTGAGAAATCTGTCAAATCAGAAGCAACTAATTGGTTCAAAAATTATTATGATACGACCCCAGGTAGGTATATCGAGTATAGAGTTTTAGAAATTAATCATGATGAAAGCACTCAGAATCAGCACGATACATTAAATTACTTTTTGAGAGTGCAAATCGAGGACACAATTACGGATAATATGGGACGTATCAACAGAAAATACGTTCGATATAAAAAAATGAATTTCAATGATCCGTGGCAAATTTCTGATGTTTGGATGACAATAGTTGATGGTGTTAACGCCGAGCTGGTGGAAGAAAATCAACGCATTGTCAAACTAAAATTCCCAATTAATGAGTTTACGAAATGGAATGCGAACGTTTTTAATTTGGATGAAAAACTTGATTGTTTTTATGAAAACATCCACCAAAGTCAATTAATTAACGGGCTGTTTTTCGATAGTACAGTCACTGTTAATCAGGGTTTAGTTCGGAATTTCCTCAGGTATTACCGGAAAAATGAGGTTTATGCTAAAGGAGTTGGAATGATATCAAAGTATTTCAAAGATTTGAATATTTCCAATTTTGATACGCTTCAAATTGATTCGGGTAAGGAAATTTACATGGAAGTTATTAATTTCGGCAACTAAATCCTGATTTCAAGAATGATTCGCATCCAAGATGTAAAGTACGATTGCAAACACTTTAGAGGAGGAATTCCTTGTAAGCCGAATAAACAGTTTGGGTTGAATTGTTTGAATTGTTCTCATTACGAGCCAATTATGATAAAGATTCTAATCATTAAGTTAGGTGCTCTTGGGGACGTTATTCGTTCAACACCACTTATCGAGAGATTTAGAAAAGAATACCCTTCATCACACATTACTTGGTTGACCTTAAGCCCTGATATTCTTCCAAAAGAAAACATCGATGAAATTCTGAAGCTTGATTTTACGTCCATTTACAATATAGAACATTCGCAATTTGACATTGCCGTCAATTTAGACAAGGATAAAGAGGCATGCATTCTTCTCAAAAATGTAAGTGCAACTAACAAATACGGATATACATGGGGAAATGGTCATATTGCGCCAGCGACTGAAAAGGCAGAGCATAAATTATTGACTGGTTATTTCGATGATTTATCAAAATCAAATACCAAGAATTACATCCAAGAAATCTTTGAGATTTGTCATTTTGAATTTAATGGCGAAGATTATCAGATTAACCTAAATAAAGCTTTGAGTGAATCTTGGAATGAAAAGCTTTATCAGTTGTCCAAAGGAAAAAAGATAGTTGGTTTAAATACAGGTTGCGGTCCACGTTGGAATACGCGCTTGTGGAAGGATGAATATTGGATTGAAACAGCTATTCAATTGAAGAAACAAGGATTCTTTCCTGTTTTCTTAGGAGGTGAACTTGAGCATGAGAAAAACCAAAGATTGAGTCAGCAAGCAAATGCATTTTACCCAGGACATTTTTCCCTTGAGGAATTCATCACACTTACTAATTCCTGCGATACAATCATTACGCAAGTAACAATGATGATGCACATTGCGACTGCTTTGAAAAAGAAAATGGTCTTGATGAATACAATTTTTAATCCGTATGAATTTGAATTGTACGGCAGAGGAGTAATCATTGGTCCTGAAAACGGTTGCGACTGCTATTACGGCAATTCCTGCGTTCACAATGAACCTTGTATGCTTTCAATTTTACCTGAAAAAGTCGTTCAGGCGGCTCAAAACTTGAGTCTTTAATGAAAATCGTTTTTTTATCGACCTTTTATCCGTTCAGAGGAGGAATAGCGCAATTTAATGCCTTGCTTTATCGGGAGATGGAAAAGAAAAATGAAGTTGAGGCAATTACCTTCAAAAGACAATATCCAACGCTTTTATTCCCGGGAAAAACGCAAATGGTTTCCCAAAATGACATTGCTGATCCAATTCCCTCGAAACGATGGTTGGATTCAATTAATCCTTTGACTTATCTAACCACGGCTTTCAAAGTTAAAAAACTCAATCCAGATTTGATTTTAACCAAATATTGGATGTCATTCTTTGCTCCCAGCTTAGGTTTTGTTTTGGGAATGCAATCAAAAAAAACGAAGCGAATCGCCATTTTGGATAATGTAATTCCACACGAAAAAAGGTTCTTTGATCATGCGTTTAATCGTTATTTTTTGAAGAGAAATGATGGATTTATTGCCATGTCTGAAAAAGTTCAAAAAGACCTATTTCATTATTTGCCGAATGCCAAATGCTTGTTGATACCTCATCCAATTTATAATCAATTTGGAGAAAAGTTAAGTCGAAATGAGGCACTTTCAAAACTTGGAATAGAGAATCACTCGGATAAAAAAATTCTCTTGTTCTTTGGAATTATTAGGGATTACAAGGGGTTAGATATCCTATTAAAGTCATTATCTCATTTGGACGAATCTTATTTTCTTGTTGTGGCTGGAGAGGTTTATGGCTCTTTTGAAAAATACGAGAGCATCATTTCAGAATTAGGTTTAAAGGATAGAATAGCTTTGTTTAATAACTACATTGATGATTCGGATGTAAAAAACTATTTTTCAGCAGCAGATGTTTGCATACTTCCTTATAAATCGGCAACACAAAGTGGAATCACCAATATTTCATATCATTTCGAATTACCAATTATTGCTACAAATGTAGGAGGCTTGGCGGAAACAATTATTCACGAAAAAACAGGATTAATTGTCGATGAGGTTTCTGAAAAAGCATTAGCAAATTCAATTATAAGTTATTTTCAAAATAATTATTCATCCGCAATGGCTAATGAAATTAAAATTATTAATCAAGAAAATAGTTGGCATAATTTTGCTCAACGACTTTTGGATTTTAGTCATGAATTGAATTGATTCGCTTTTACATTCCAAACTATTTTATAAATACACCTTTTAAAAGTTGACTTTCAGGAATGTAAATTCTATATTTGCACCCTTAATTTCAATTATAATACGAATATTATGCGTTTAAAGGGATTCTTTTGGTTTCTAACTATCACATTAATAGTAGTTTGTGTTTATCAACTTTCGTTTACGTGGGTTGCAACAAACGTTGAAAATGACGCTGAAAAAACAGCTACAGCAATCGCAAATCAGTTGAAAAAGAAAGCGGCTGAAACTGGAGATAGTACTAAGGTGAACGGAGTTTATGTTCATTTTGACACGCCTGAAGGTTACGAATTAGCTAAGGCTTCAATTATTAATAATATTTTGAAGGACAAAAGCGAAGGCGAACAAGGTGTTTATCCTATTATAGGTTCTAGCTTTAAAGTAGTTAAAAAGCGTTCACTTGCTTTTGGTTTGGACTTAGTTGGTGGTATGAGCGTTACTTTGGAAATTTCAATTCCAGAATTGGTAAAAAGTCACGCTAAGAATCCACGCGATTTGAAGTTCGTTAAGCCATTTGAGAAAGCTGTCTATATTCACAATTCGAAAGGCGGCGACTTTTTGTCAACCTTTATCGAATATTATAAAAAGGCGAATGGTAACTTGCCTTTGAGTTACGCGTTGAAAGGCGAGGGTCTAGGTATTAAATCCACTGATGCGGAGGTAGAATCCTATTTCAGAAAACTAGTTGCTTCTTCATTGGATGGTGTAGAACAAATAATGAGTCGTCGTATAAATCAATTTGGTGTCGCTCAACCAAACATTCAAAAGGATCTTAACTCAAATCGTCTTTACATTGAACTTCCAGGTGTTCAGGATGAAAATACGGTTGCTCAAAAATTACAATCTACGGCAAATCTTGAGTTTTTTGAAACATACACAATGAGTATGATTCAAACGCAATGGGCGGAAGCTGCGAACATTTCTCTTCGTGATGAAGTTAATGTTGATGAGCTCCTAGCTGAAGCAGACTCAACATCTTCTGATTCAACGAAAGTAGATTCTCTGAAGAAAAAAGATGAGTCCTTATCTCTTACAAACAATTCTGGTCAGAAAAAAGGATTGGCTCAATTGCTTCAATCACGCGGTAATTTAGATTTTGAAATGGGTTTTGCATTTGCAGATGATAATCCTGAAAAAAATGATAAAGCGAAAATTGACGAAATCCTTAAGCGTAAAGATGTAATGTCTGTTTTTCCTCCTGATTTAAAATTCATGTGGTCTGCACAACCGGAAGAGGTGAGCGATAAAATTAAAAAGAAAGCATACATATTATATGCTTGTCGTGTTCCTGAAGGAGGTAAAGCACGTGTGAATGGTTCACATATTGATAAAGCTCAGACTGGATACGACCAGCGTGATGGTAAAATCACTGTTAACTTGGAAATGACTCCTGACGGAGCGGATGAGTGGGGTAGAATGACATCTGAAAACAAAGACCGCATTGTAGCGATTACAATGGATAATGTTGTTTACAGTGCACCTCGCGTAATTAATGCAATTACAACAGGAAGTACTCAGATTTCTGGAAATTTCACGTTTGAAGAAGCGGAAGATCTTGCTGGACTATTAAATGGCGGGGCTCTTCCGGCACCATGTGTAATTAAAGAATTACAAAAAGTTGGACCTACAATTGGTAAAGAAAACTCACGAGCAGGATTAATTTCGTTTGCTTTTGCTTTCCTTGCAGTTCTGATATATATGTATTTCTACTATGGAAAAGCTGGTTTAGCTGCGAATATAGCGCTTACTGTAAACGTTGTCTTCATTTTTGGATGTTTAGCTTCCTTTGGTGCAGTATTAACATTGGCGGGTATTGCTGGTATCGTTTTGACAATTGGTACTGCGGTCGATGCGAACATCTTAATATTTGAACGTATTCGTGAGGAACAAAATAGAGGTCTTGACTTAGCTTCCTCAGTTGATGTCGGATTTAAAAAGGCCTTACCTTCTATTATTGATGCCAATGTAACTCACTTGTTAGTGGCAATAATCTTGAAAATTTTTGGAACAGGCGAAATCGAATCGTTCGCTACGACCTTGATCATTGGTATTTTCACTTCGATGTTCTCTGCGATTATCATTTCTGAATTAATCATTCATTCTTGGTTGGCTAAAAACCAAGCAATTTCGTTTAATACTAATTACTCCAAAGGACTATTCCAAAATTTCAAATTTGACTGGGTTGGGAAAAGAAAGTATTTCTATATTTTCTCTATCACAGTAACGATTCTTGGTGTCGTTAGCCTTTTCACACGAAGTTTGAAACAGAGTGTTGAATTTACTGGAGGTAGAACGTTTGTCGTTAAGTTTGAGAAAAAAGCGGATATTGAATACATCCGTGCGAATTTATCAAAAGTGTTCGTGGAAAATAAAGAAGTAGCATCCATCGATTTGAAGACAAAATCCAACGACTACAACGTTGAAATCATCACAAATTATTTATTGAAGAAAGATGGTGCAAATGAAGAAGTTAACAAGAAACTGAACGAAGGGCTTGCAGCTTGTAAAGATCGATTGGGTAATTACCAGGTCGTTGAATCAAGAAGCATCGCAGCCTCCATTTCAAGTGAATTATGGACATCTTCAGCAATTGCGATTTCATTGTCCTTGGTTGCGATTTTTGCTTACATCCTATTACGATTTGGTCACTGGCAATACTCAATTGGTGCGATTGTTGGTTTGGCGCATGATGCCTTCTTCGTAATTTCTATTTTCTCCTTGTTACATGGATTCTTGCCTTTCAGTTTAGATGTTAATCAAGCGTTTATTGCAGCGATTTTGACTGTAATTGGTTATTCGATGAACGATACGGTAATCGTATTTGACCGTATTCGAGAGAATTTGAGAAAGAGCAGCCCAGAAGATCATCACTATGAAATTATTAATCAATCGTTAAATACGACATTGAGTAGAACATTCAATACTTCAATGATTCTATTCGTGGTTGTATTAATCATGTTCATTTTCGGTGGACCAGCAATCAAAGGATTCTTGTTTGCTCTATTGGTTGGAGTAATCATTGGAACATACTCTTCCTTGTGTGTTGCAACACCAATCTTGATTGATTTCTCTAAGAGATTAAAAGCTTAATCAGAAAATATTTTTGAATGAAAAGCTGTCTGAAAAGGCAGCTTTTTTTGTTTTCAGAATGAACTTATTTAGCTATATCCATTTATCCTCAATTCTTAGCGTTTTCCTCGTATCACTTTATTTTTAAGTTGAAAAAACACTTTCCATCATCAAAAACGTTGAAAGAATATTTTTTGGAATGGAATCCGAACTGCAAAAAGAAAGAATCCATACTTTCTTCTTGTTTTTTCATTTTTATTGCTACTTATGAGCTTGTAATTTTAAAATAAATCATTAAGTCACCTTTTATCAAAAAATTATTTTCATTTTGAGATTTCATTTAATTGTAATCAATCTTTTGTTAATTGCATTTGCCAATACATTCATTTATTATTCGTTCAATTTGAGCCAAACATTTTTAACTTCAATTAATTACCTGTTCTTTCTGAAAGGTACAAGTTAAATCGGAATCACCGTTTAAGGCAGCAAAGTGAGAATTATGAGTTTATACTAAACCAATTTTTTAATTTCAACCAAAAGGATTCTTTTGATTTTTTGATGACAGATTTATTTAATTTGATTTAAACGTTATTCACCTGTTAATATGTATAAATAGGATCAGTATTCATTGCTCCAATTATTTTATCATTAAAAAGTGACAATTAAATAACCGAAAAGTCTATTATTAGATTAGAAGAGAAAGTTTTACTAATCCCGTTTAATCATGATTTCCACTCTTCTATTCAGAGCTCTTCCTCCTGGAGTTTCATTTGAATATTTAGGTTTAGATTCGCCAAATGAACCCACAATAATCCTATTGCTTGAAATCCCCTTGGATTCAAGATATCGTTTTACAGACTCCGCTCTTTTCAATGCCAATTTGGTATTTAAAGATTCCTCACCAGTAAAATCAGTATGTCCATCAATTAAGATTGTTGCATTTTTATCTTCCTTTAATAAGTAAATAACTTCATTTAGTAAAAGACTAAAGTTTGGCTTGACAGTGGATTGGTTAAGATCGAAATTTACATCTCCTAAGGAGGAATACCCTTCTTTTGAAATCAAATTATTATCTTTCACAACATTGTTGTCATTTCCTTTCACGACATTGTTGTCATTTCCCTTCACGACATTGTTGTCATTTCCTTTGACGACATTGTTGTCATTTCCTTTGACGACATTGTTGTCATTTCCCTTCACAACATTGTTGTCATTTCCCTTCACGACATTGTTGTCATTTCCCTTCACGACATTGTTGTCATTTCCTTTCACGACATTGTTGTCATTTCCCTTAACGACGATGTTGTTATTATTAGATGAATCTTTAATTATTGTTATTAATTCTTCCGGACATCCAGCAAATTCAGGTTTGCCAGGAATATCAATGCATTTATCGATTAAATCATTAACCCCATCTCCATCGGAATCAATATTTTTTAAACTAACACCTCGGCAATTAACCTTATTTCCTAATGGTGTATCCATTTCATCATCCGAATAATTTATAACACCATCTCCATCGGAATCAGTTAAATTTAGCTTTAAATTAGTAATAAGACTATCTTTCTTTTTATTTTCAACTTCTAGGTATGACATGTCTGGAAAACATGGTGTGTATGCCCAATCACAATGTTGTTTCTTTTTTCCAAGGTAAATATTGACTCCGATAGAAGCATTTGCTATAAATCCATCGAAACCTCTATTGTAAACACTATTATACATATCAAATGTATATTGCTGGTAGATGTGCCAAATAAAAGAAGCGTCCAAATTCAAGGCTATTCTATCATTTATTTTGAATTGTGGCGTAAATCCAAACATAAAGTTTACCATTCTATCCTTTTCAGGATTTATTTTGCTGGATGTAAGTGATAACCCACCGCCAGTATGAAAAAGTAAACTCCATCGATCTGTGAAATTTTCAAACGAAAATACTCTTCCAATATCTAAAACTCCTTGAATTGATGTACGATAATAGTTTGTTTTAAACGGAAGACTATTTCCATTTTGTCCTATGTTATCATTAGTTATTAAATCATAACCTCCATCTAATTTCAATCCAAACTTATTGTTGAACATGTATCGAACTCCGCCGCTCGTATGAACAAGGTCAACTGTATTTGACCAATAACCTGGAGAGTATGGTTCAACTGCGTTTGTGCCTCCAATGGACAAGTCAACAGACCATTTGTTGTATTTTGAATATTGACTGAAAGACCAAGAAAATATAGTTGAAATACAGAAGGTCAAAAATAAACGCATTGAAATTCGTTTCGTTATTACAAAAACTACGTAAAATTAAATAAATAATTGTAATTGGGAAAACAGAAATTCAATTTAAAAGTATCTCCAAATCAAAAAGTTCGGAATCTTCTCCATCATTGTCAGATGCAAGAAAAAATCTAGCTTTATTTTGGTCTATTGAATGCACTGCAACTGACTCTATTTTTGATTTTAGGATTACATCTGCATCCCTTAATACTTGAGTTTTTACTTTAAAATTGGGTTTCATTTCGGATAAATCGAAACATCCAATTGAACTTCCAACTATTTCCCCATCGTTATACCAATCCTCTGTCTTTTCGGCTGATGCCGTAATTATTACAACACCCTCGTTAGTAATTGACGCTCCAGAAACTCCCGTGTATAAGTCTTCAATTGGTTCAATTTCCATTTTGTATTTCTTGAATTCAATTTCTGTTTTTTTACCTTTCAAAAAATCAAAAAATGCTGACTTTTTAACAACAAAAATTTCATTTGTTCCTCGGTTAAAAAAATAAAGTTTATTGTCAAAATAAGCCAGTGCCTCAATATTAAAGTCAGTCAACTCAATTTCGTTTTTCAGCCGCAAAAATGAATAAAATGGATTTAAATCGTAGTTTTTCACCTCATTGTTATTCATCAGTGAAACTAGCTTGGCCTTGTTCCTCTTCTCTTTCTTTGAACCGGAACCAACAAGGAGCAAATAATCATTATTTTCTTTAGATAAAATCGTGCATGCCTCATAATCAGACTTACGTTTTTTCTCTTTTATTTGTGTTGTTACTTCTTCTTTTTCGAGAGCAACAGTTTCGAGTAAATTCCCGGATAAATCACAAATCGAAAGTCCTTCGGTGTTATCAGAAATCATAAATAACCTGTCACCATAAACTTCCAATCCCGAAACTGCAGGAATTTTTATCTTTTTTTGGTTAATAACACGGATTTCCATTTTCAGGTCAGAGTTAGAACAAGCAAACGTAAGAATTCCAGTGATAAATAATAAATATCTCACCTACTTAAGAGAAAAGTGCTTTTCAGCCTCTTCCGCTATGTAATTTCCAATTGCCATAGAAGCTGTTGCAGCAGGTGAAGGTGCATTCAATACATGGATGGACTTACCATGATATTCAATTCTAAAGTCATCTCTCGTATCCCCATCTTGAGCAAGAAGTAAAGCCCTAACACCTGCTCTCCCTGGATGTATGTCATCCATTGTTAGAGATGGAATCATCCGTTGTAAGGTTTTTAAAAACAATTTTTTAGAGAAAGCACGTCTGTACTCGTTGATTCCAAATGACATATTATTGAAAAACAATTTCCAAGTTCCACCATATGTCAGTGCATCTACGGTGTCTCTCAAAGAAAAGTCAGTTTTACCGTATCCTTCCCGCTTGAACGTAAATACCGCATTCGGACCACACTCAATTTCGCCGTCTGTCATACGCGTAAAATGTACACCTAAAAATGGGAAATCGGGATTCGGAACTGGATAAATGAGGTTCTTCACCTTATGTTTTGCCTGAGGCGTTAATTCATAATAATCACCTCTAAAACCGACTACTTTTTCTTTCAGGTTAACACCATCTTTTTTTGCCATTCGATCAGCTTGAAGTCCAGCACAAAACACTAAATATTCTGATTCAAAATTACCTTTAGATGTAACGATTGTTGATGAAAGTTCACCTTTCTCAATTGCAGTTACCTCGTGCCCAAGATATAACTTGCTTTCTGGTTGAATTGCTAATGCCAACTCAACCATTTTAGCGGTCGCTCCTCTGAAATCAATGATTCCAGTCACAGGAACCCATATGCCTCCAATCGACTCAACGAAAGGTTCTATTTCTTTTACTTGATCGGCATTAATTCGTTCGATGCCTTCAATTTTATTTTCCTGTCCGGTACGAAAAACTTTTTCAAGATTTGGTAATTCATTTGGATCGGTTGCCACAACAACCTTCCCGCAAACATCGTGAGCAATTCCATATTCTTTTGCGAAAGCAACAAGTTCGTGACGTCCTTCAATGCAATTTTTTGCTTTAAGTGAACCAGGTTTATAATACAACCCTGAATGAATTACTCCCGAATTATGCCCCGTTTGATGATCTGCCAACAGATTTTCCTTTTCAAAAAGTGCAATTTTCAAATTTGGATTTTTCTTTTGAAGCTTATAAAAGGTAGCCGCTCCAACAATTCCCCCACCAATAACAGCAATGTCGAATTTCATAAGAAATGTTTTAACAAAAATAGGAATAAAAAAAATCGAATATTACTTGTTATTCTCTATCACATAATTTAACACTTTTTCCATCAAATGAGCCCTGTCTTTTCCCGTTACATTGTGCTTATGCATGGGGTAGGGGAAGAAATCCATTTGAATTCCAAGTTCAACGAATTTTTTCACTAGCGCGTAATTGTGTTGCATTACAACAACATCGTCAATTGTTCCGTGGATTAGCAATAAATCACCTTTTAAATTTTGAGCATGATTCAGTAAAGACGCTTTTTCATATCCTTCTTTATTTTGCTCTGGACGATCCATGTAGCGTTCGCCATACATAATTTCATAGTATTTCCAATCGGTCACTGGACCACCCGCAACTCCAACTTTAAATGTTCCCGGTTGACGAAGCATCAAGGATGTTGTCATAAATCCACCAAAAGACCAACCATGAACTGCCAATCGGTTTGCGTCAACATAAGAAAGCGATTTCAAGTAATTTACTCCTGTTAACTGATCTTCCATTTCAACATCGCCTAATCTTCGGTGAATTTGAGATTCAAAAGCAAAACCGCGTTCAGCTGAACCACGATTGTCAAGCGTAAAAATGATATATCCCTGATTGGCCATCCAATGCATCCATAGGTTCGCTCCTGCCAACCAACTATTTGTAACCATCTGAGCATGCGGACCTCCATAAACATAAACCAAAACAGGATATTTCTGGAAAGGATCGAAATTCGAAGGTTTAATTATTCGGTAATATAAATCTGATCCATCTTTACCTCTCAAGGAACCAATTTCTGTGCTTCCAACATCGTAATCGTCTAATTTTTCTTTCGAAGAAATAAGTAATTTGGCCATTTTACCATTGCTTGTCCACAACATCGATTTATGAGGGACTGTTGTACTCGAGTATGAATCACAATAATACGCTCCATCGGAAGATAACGAAAATGAGTGCGTACCTTCTTCTCGTGTAATTAGTTCATTATTTCCATCTAAGTCTACCCGATATATGAGCGTGTTGGTTGGATTTGGGCCAGTTGCTGAATAATAAATGTATTTTTTGTCAGAACTCGTTTCCAAAATGTCTTTGACGACAAATGAATGTTCAGTTAGCTTTTTATTTAATTTCCCATCAAAATCATACAAGTAGAGGTTGTTGAATCCATCTCGCTCTGAAATCCAAATAAAGTCATTTGATTCAGAATAAAAATAAACTGGATGCTCGGGTTCAATCCATTTTTCATTGGTTTCTTCGAAAAGCGTTTTAACGAATTTCCCCGATTTTGAATCATAAACATTCAACCACATTTGATTTTGATCGCGGTTTACCTCTGCGACTACAATGAATTTTTCATCAGGTGTAAAAGTTAAATTGGTAAAATAATCATCCTTCGCTCCCCGCGGACTGATATAAACTGTTTTTTTCGATTTTACATTGAAAATTCCTACGCGCGGTTCCTCCGATTTTTGTCCTGCCATCGGGTATTTAATAGAAACGAGTTCGCCCGGTGTGGTATTAATATCCAACAAAGGATAATTGTGAACATTGGTTTCATTTTTCTGATAAAACGCCAAGTAATTTCCGTTATTCGACCAGAATATCCCTCCTGAAATACCAAATTCATTGCGCGCAATCGATTGACCTGAAACGATGTTTTTATCCTTATTTTTTGTGACGGCTTTTCCATCAACAAACAAATTATTTTCAATCATGTATGCGAATTTATTTGATTTTGAATGGTATGAGTGATTCTCTGATTTTTCTGGAGAGGTTTTTAAAATTTGTCCCGTTTTGGAGGAAACATTCCACTTAGAAATTGTCTGACCATCATTTAAGAGAATCTCATTTTCTGAAAGCCATGACATTCCAAAGAAATTCCCATAAGTAGTTTTTAAACTTACGTTTATGTCTTCAATTTTTGCGAGTTCCAACTCCTTCTCTGAGGAAACAGATGACTTCAAAAGTGTCTTCCAATCAGCTGAACAATAGGAATAATCATAGGTTTTTGGAATCCATAGAAAATTATTAATTCGATCCGGAGAAAGCGCTCGTTGCTTTAAAACCGATTCTTTCAGCGTTAATTCTTTTTTCTGAGCGAAAGTTACCGTTGAAAGGAAAATGAAAAGTGGGAAAAATAAGTTTTTCATATACGTTTTATGAATTGATTAAAAAATTGTTCGATTGGTCTTCCGACCGCAAAGCAGTCCAAAACGAGTTGATCTAAATTAGGATCTAGTATAGTCTCAGCAGGAAATTCCTGAAAGAAATACCATTGTTTATTATAAATCAGCGGTTCTTTGGAAGCGGCTTCCTTCAAATATGCTGGAATAACTTTGTTCTTCTCCCCCAAAATAGTACCGAAATGAGCTTTGAAATCTTTCGAGTTATATAATTTTTGAAATTCAGTTAGGTTGTTAGCAATACCTTCTCGGATCAACTCCAAATCGTCCTTTTCAATTTCGTAAATTCCTCCATAAACACGAACGCGCTCTGGACCAAATTCAAAATAAACACCATTTACTGCCTGACTTTTCTTGCCGTTCGGAGCAATTACTGCCGAACATTGTAATTTGTAAGGAGATTTATCTTTTGAAAAACGAATATCACGGTTGATTCTAAAAACACAATCCTTGGCTAATAAATCTTTAAATGCTGAATCTGTTTGAGCGATTTTGTCTATCAGATGTTGCGTAAAGGCATAAAATGGTTTTTTAATATTTTCCTCGTAGCGCTTGCGATTCAAATCAAACCAATCTTTGTGATTGTTTGCTGCCAACTCGATGAAAAATTGTTGGAAATCTTCAGAGAAAAATAAATTGTTTGACATAACTCGATAAAAATATAAAGAATAACTCAAGAAAAATTAAACCAATTAAAAATACTATATAAATTAAAAATACTAATTTAATTATTAAAGATTCATTTATATCGTAAATAATATAGCTATAATATGCAGATTTAAGATATAAGTTGTAAATTTGAGCAATATAAATAGATGCAGTACACGCCACGTTCATATTACATTCAGAAAATTAAAGGATTCATCAACACGAATCTAATTAAAGTGATCGTTGGTCAACGCCGAGTAGGGAAAAGTTTCATTCTTTTTCAACTGATGGATTACATTGAAGAAAATTTTTCTGCAAATATCATCTACATCAACAAAGAAAACTTCGAATTCAAAGATCTTACAGATGCTGAAAAATTGGTTGAATATGTGGAATCAAAACGCTCCATTGAGGACAAAAATTATTTATTTATCGATGAAATTCAAGAGATTGAAGATTTTCAGATAGCCATTCGTCATTTTGCTCTTTTTCCTGATTTTGATATTTATTGTACTGGAAGTAATGCAACCATTTTATCAGGCGAATTAGCTACTCTTTTGAGCGGACGTTACGTAGAAATCAATATTTCACCATTGACTTATGGTGAGTTTTTGAATTTTAATCGACTCGAAGATTCGAATGAAGCGATTCGAAATTACATTCTTTGGGGTGGACTGCCCTTCATCAAAAATTTAGGCTCGAACTCAATGCTCATTGAGGAATATTTGAAAAATATTCGATCGACTATCGTTTTAAAGGATATTGTTCAGCGGAATCAAATTCGTAATGTCAATTTCTTGGAAAATTTAATTTTCTTCTTAGCTCAGCAGACAGGAAGTTTGATTTCTGCAAAAAAAATAAGTGATTACCTCAAGTCACAGCGAATCGATATGTCGCCACAATTGGTTTTGAATTACATCGATTGCTTGTGTAAAGCCTTTTTGATTAATCGTGTCAAACGTTACGATTTGAAAGGCAAACGAACATTTGAAATCAGTGAAAAATTCTATTTTGAAGATTGGGGTTTAATGAATGCCGTTTTAGGTTTCGATCAATTCGATATTTCCAAAGCGATTGAGAATGTAGTTTTCAATTATTTGCAAGTCAATGATTATGAGGTTCAAATTGGAAAGTTATCATCGAAGGAAGTAGATTTTGTTGCATCGAAAAACGGAACTAAATTGTATGTTCAGGTTTGCTATTTATTATCCAGTCAAGATGTAATTGATCGCGAGTTCGGAAATCTGTTGGAAATCCGCGATAACTATCCAAAATATGTAGTTTCGATGGATGAATTTGCTCCGAAAAATATCCAAGGTGTACAACATTTGCATTTGCGCGAGTTCTTACTGAAGGAATTTTAATTGGTTCATATCAATATTATCCTTTGTCAATTGCTACCTTTGCCAAGATGAAAATTTCGGCTTCCATTTACAGCGACAAAAAAAGACCTTTAAAAGAAGTAATTGATGATCTTGTCGCTCACCAGGTGGATTTGTTGCACGTGGATTGCAATGATGATTTGTCTGTTTTTGAGGACATCAAGCGAATTCGTGATTGGTGTACCTTGCCAATTGATTTGCACATCATCACTGAAAGTCCTGAAAAATATGCCAATTTATTGATTGAAAATCCGGTTGAATACGTGACTTTTCAATTCGAGGATTTGAAATCTCCATTGAACTTACCTGCTGAAATCAAAGGAAAGAAAGGTTTGGCTATCACCACGCCGACTTCAGTAGATGTGTTTGATCAATATGCTTATTTTGATTTTATTTTAATCATGGCGACTATTCCTGGACAAAGCGGTGGCGTTTTCGATAAATTGAATTTTTCAAAGATTCGTCAATTTCGAAAAAAATACCCTTCCAAATCAATACACGTCGATGGCGGGGTAAACGGTGAAGTATCATTTATTCTTCGAAATATGGGTGTAAGCTCATCAGTTTCAGGTTCTTATTTGTTCAATAGTCCAAGTATCGGGCACGCCTTAATGAATTTAACCAAGCGTGAAATTGAATCGCAATATCGCATCGAAGATTTCATGATTCCATTTGCTGAATGTCCAAATGTAAAATTAAGCGATGCAACTACGAAATCAATTTTAGAAGAGGTAGAACGCGGAAACTTTGGATTTAGCTTAGTTACAGATAATAATCTACTGATTGGCTTAGTTTCAAGTGCAGACATTCGCAAAGCCTTGCTAAAAAAAATTGATAAACCAGCTGATATCCAGCCATCTGATTTGATAAATAAAAATCCAATTTCAATCAAATCTCATGCAACGGTTTATGAAATGTTACAGTTAATTAAGAAGTGTCCGTTTCCAATTATGTATTTACCGGTGATTGATGAGAACCAAAATGCCGTCGGAATTGTTAATTTTGTCCACCTCATCAAAGGAGAAATATGATCATTCACTTAAAATCAACTGTAGACCAAGGTCTTGCAACAAAATTAGCTGAGGAAAACAAAGCTTTTCACATTATTTACAACGAAAAACACGTTTTAATTACCGGTTCTGGAGCAAAGGAAGTGCCTTTAAGTCTGGAGTCATACACGGAACAGTTTTGGGTTTTTCCAAACGATATGCAATTGTCATCGCGAAAATACCAGAATGATAAACGTGAAATCAGCTTCGGCAAAGTTAAAATTGGCGGAAACACAAATAACACAATTCTAATTGGTGGTCCTTGTTCTGTTGAATCTGAAGAACAAATCCGTTCAGCATCTGAATTATTAGTTAGATTAGGTTTAACAACGTTGCGCGGAGGATGTTACAAACCAAGAACGAGTCCTTATTCGTTTCAAGGATTAGGTCTTGACGGTTTGAAATTATTAGCCAAAATGCGCGAAGAATATGGCTTAAATGTTATTACGGAAGCGCGCGATGCAACGCATATCGAAGAAATCATTGAATATACCGATGTAATCCAAGTTGGAGCCAAAGCGATGTATGACCAAGGAATTTTGCGTGCATGTTCTAAAATAAAGAAACCTGTTTTAATCAAACGAGGTTTTGGAACAACCTTGCAAGAGTTTGTTCAGGCGGCAGAATTTGTTCTTTCTGGAGGAAATGAAAACGTGGTTCTTTGTGAGCGTGGAATCAGAACTTTTGAAACAGGAACGAGATTCACCCTCGACTTGTGCGGAGTTGCTTGGTTACAAGAACATACTAATTTGCCCATCATTTTAGATCCTTCTCATGCCATGGGTTATGCTTACGGCGTCCCAAGGTTATCAAAAGCATGTGTAGCAATGGGAATTGATGGACTTTTAATTGAGTCTCATCCGAATCCAAAGGTAGCCAAATCCGATGCAGCACAGCAATTAAATTTTGAAGAGTTTGAAAATTTATTGAAAGAACTTCGCCCTGTTGCTCAAAGTGTGGGTTACCAAATGATTTAAAATGCATTTAGAACAAAATATTAAAGGTCTTTGCAACAAATTTGGAATCGAATTCGATGATTTTTTAAGTGACTTGGACGTTGAAAATGTGCATGAACTTACGGTTTACGATTTGGAAGCGGTTTGTGAAGAATACGAAGTTGATCTCCTGGCGCTTCTTTTCAAACCAATGTTTCGACCTGAATTGTTTAAAGACAAATTGAGTAAAATCAAATTACTGATACTTGATGTTGATGGTGTGATGACAGATGGCGGCATGTATGTTTCCGAAAACGGAGACCAAATGAAACGCTACAATACCCAAGATGGTATGGGCATCATGCACTTGACAAAATCAGGTTTTCAAGTTGGAATTATCTCATCTGGGTTCACGAACAACATGGTTCAAAAAAGAGCCGAATTACTTGGCATACAGCATTGTTACGTTGGAAGAGATCCAAAATTGGAAATATTAAACGATTGGTGTCAGAAATTAAATTTCAAATTAGATGAAGTTGCCATCATTGGTGACGATATCAATGATCTAGAAGTAATAAAAAATAGTGGGTTGGCTGTTTGTCCAGCAAATGCGGTGAATTCAGTCAAAACCCAATGTCACATTGTATTATCAAAAAAAGGAGGAGATGGTTGCGTGCGCGAATTCATCGACAATTACCTCCTCAAAAATCCCTTAGTTTAAATTATGAGTTTGATTAAATTGGGCGTTATCCGCGAAGGAAAAGTCCCACCTGATTTTCGGGTTCCGTTAACACCGAAACAATGCAAAGCAATTGAAACGCTCTATCCGAATGTAAAAGTTCAAGTTCAAACGAGTCCAATTCGGACATTCAAGGATTCGGAATATGAAGAACAAGGAATTGAATTAGTTGATTCATTGCAAGAATGCGATATCATTTTTGGTGTTAAAGAGGTTCAAATCGCCGATTTAATTCCGAATAAAACCTTTGTTTTCTTTTCGCATACGATTAAGAAACAGCCATATAATCAGAAATTGCTACGTGCCATTTTGGATAATAAAATTAGGTTAATCGATTACGAAGTAATAAAAGATAAAAGCAACAAACGAATTATTGGTTTCGGACGTTATGCCGGAATTGTTGGTTGCTACAATGCGTTTTTGACGTATGGTTTAAAATCTGAATCCTTCGAGTTGAAGCCAGCACATGAATGTCATGATCGCAAGGAAGTAGAATCGGAATTGAAAAAAGTTCAATTACCAAGAGATTTTCGTTGCGTTTTAACCGGATTTGGTCGTGTTGGACATGGTGCAAGAGAAATTTTGGAGCTTTTACCAATTAAAGAAGTTACACCGGAAGAATACCTTTCCAAGCAATTTGATGAACCAGTCTACACGCAATTGGAAGTTGAAGATTATTATGGACGATTGGACGGATCTGAGTTTGTCAAGAAGGAATTTTACTCAAATCCTGAACTTTTTAAATCTACATTCGATCGCTACGTTTCACTTTCTGACATGTACATCCCTTGCCATTATTGGAGTTCGAAATCGCCTGTAATTTTACCAAATGAAGTTTTGAAAGCCGATTCGTGCAGATTAAAAGTAATTGCCGATGTTTCTTGTGATGTGGACGGACCAATAGCCTCTACCATTCGTGCCAGTAAAATTGGAGATTCCATCTACGGATACGATCCAAAAACGCAAACGGAAGTTGATTTTTTAAATGAAGGAGCTATCGCAGTGATGGCTGTTGACAATTTACCTTGTGAACTCCCGAAAGATGCCTCAGAGGATTTCGGGAATGAACTTCTTAAAAACGTTTTACCTGCATTGTTCGGTGAAGACCCTGATCGGATTATTGATCGTGCTTCCGAAACAAATTTGAATGGCGAATTGATGCCTGATTTTAAATATTTGGAAGATTTCGCAAATGGTGTTTTGATTTAATAGGCTTAACCTAAATATAAAACCTTATTTTCTCGAAAAAAAAATGCCTCAGGAAACTGAGGCATTTTTTTTGAAATTAGGAGAATTATAACTTACTTTTCAAGCTCATCCAACCACCACCATTGTGAACTTCGCTATAACCAGCGGACTTTAAAATTGACTTCGCAGAAGCACTTCGCATTCCAGAGGCACAACACGTGATTACAACTTTTTCTTTAGGGATTTTACTCAACATTTGCTGCATTTGCTGCAAGGGAATATTTATGGATCCATTTATGTGACCACCTTTGAATTCCTGTGGTGATCGAACATCAACGATTATTGCTCCATTTTGCTTTAAAGATTTGTAATCTACCGACTTAAATCCGAATAAATTTGATAAAAAAGACATACTATAAACTCATTTGATAATTAACATCTAACCAAGAACCACCATTTTCACAATTCACGCCAAGTGATTTAAAATATTGGGTCGCTTGACCACTTCGTCCACCGCTTGCGCAACAGAAAATAATCGGTTGTTCCATCGCTTTGATTTCTTCAATGTGACTAGTGATTTCCTGAAGCGGAATATTCACTGAACCATTTACATGCCCACCACTGTACTCCGCTCTCGTTCTTACATCGACGATCGTTCCTCGAATTGCCATAATTTAAGATTTAATGGAAAAGAATTCGTAAATTGATTGAATGCAAAATCCAAAAATCAATGCCCCAAATAGCATTGTTAAATATGGGTTTGATGTAATCGCACAACCATTGTCACACGAATAGAAACGGTAATAAGCCAATCCACCAAGAGCCCCAATTAAGTAGCTAATCCAAGTTACGATTTTTTCGCGATTTTTCATAGCTCAAAGTTAGGTTTACTCATTCTTTTCGAATGTAGCTTTTGTTACAAACCTTTGAATTTGCTTTCTGAAAATACAATTAATGGATTTGTACTATGAATTGCATGTAGATGTTAAATCGTAATTCAGTTTTTTTATCTGATTTATCAAATACGATTTGATATGGATCATTTTAGTATGTCTGCAATAGTTATTTTTCAGGGATTTCTAATGATCAGTATCTAGATCCAATTCAGTTCATTGGAAATTTATTCTTCCATTTGAACCAACTTAAAGGGTTCCACCATGAAGACCTCTTTTTGTCATCAACATAATATCCGTCAGTGTATCCTTGGCCATACCCATACCCATATCCGTAACCATACCCGTATCCGTAACCATATCCTTTCGATCCAAAAGTCCCATTCAATAAAATAGCCATATTGTTCAACCTTTTTTCTTTAAATAAATCTGATGCGATGTTTAACATTTTCCGAGGAAGTAGATTCGAACGTACAACATATATTGTTACGTCGGCATAATGGGAAATAAGTAAAGTGTCAGTTACAATTCCAACAGGAGCGGTATCAACAATGATAAAATCAAAATCTAATTCTACCTGCTTGAACATCATGTCGACCCGAGGATTCATTAGTAATTCTGAGGGATTTGGGGGTATATAACCCGAAGGAAAAATATACAGATTTTGATCTATTTCTGATTGGTATATGTAGTCATAAATACTTGTATTTGCATCAACAATATAATTTGTTATTCCTTTCAACTTCTCAATGCCAAAATATTGTTCAAGTTTTGGAGCTCTTAAATCCATACCAAGGAGTAGAACTTTTTTTCCAGAAAGCGCTATTGATAATGAGAAATTAATTGCAGTAAAAGACTTGCCTTCTTTCGCTACTGTTGAGGTTATAAAAATAAAATTACCTTTTTCCTTTTGTTTGGAGGATTTAAGTAAAAAATCTGAGTTAGTTCTTAAGCTCCTGAATGATTCAGAAATAGCAGTTTTACTTCCTCTTGAAATCACAACATTTTTATTTTTTTCACCCAAAGGGATATTTCCAATGTAAGGTAGATTTAGGCGTGAAATGTCAGATTTACTGTATACTTTGTCTCGGAGTAGGTTTTTAAGATATATGTATAGTATTACAAGAAATAAGGAAATAGAAATAAAGCTAACAAACACTGTCGAGCTATTTGGGGAAATTGGCACATTACTTCCAAAAGAATTATCAATAACCTTTGCATTTCCAATTTTTGCAGCCATAGCAATTTGGGCTTCTTCCAGCTTTTCTAAAAGATAAAGAAACAGCGTTTCTTTTATCTTTTGTTGTCTTAAAAGTCCCCAATATTCTTTATACTTTTTGGGAGTTTCAGACATTCGGCCAAGCAATTCATTTTCGCTATTATTCAATTCTGAAAACTGCTCTTTTTGGGCTTCAATTAGGTTATTGAGACTTTTAACAATATTCTTTTTAGTTTCGATTAACTTAAAGTTAATACTTTGTACTTTTTGATTTTTTTCTGTAACAGATTTTAAAAGCTCAGAACGTTGAAAAATTAACTTATTATAATCATCAATTGATTTATCGATATTAATATCAATCCCACCTAAGTTTACATCGATTGGGTCATAATTTCCATAAGTTTTCTCTATGTTTTTTAGCATCATCTTGCGAATTTCATTTTCCGTTGATGCGTCAATTATTTTTTTACTCAAGTCGGTTTTAAGTATAATATCGTATTCTGTTTCTTTCTCAATATCAACAATATTTTTTAAGTTCTTAAACTGTAAAATCTTGCTTTCGATCGAATCCAATTCAGAATAAAGAATATTAGACCTTTCTAAGATAAAGTTACGTGTGTTTTCTGAAACAATTTTTTTGTCGTCAATGGCATCTAGGTTATAGAATTCAATCAATTTATTTATAACTGCAATACCTTTATCTTGACATCGAGTTTTAAGATTAATATTTAATACAGTTGAACTGGAACTCTCTTGCTCTACTGTTAAATTTGTCAAAACTTTCTGAGTTGCTTCGTCATTTGAAATTACTTTAATCAAAATGGTTCTTGTAACAAATTGCTTTAAGAATTCTTTTTGAGGAATGAATATAAATTTAGCCCCATTAAAATTAACCGTAGCATAAAATTTAGCAGTTTTAATTACTTTGCCTTCTGAATCTAATAGTTCATAATTTGATGAATCCTTTAATTTAACTAGGAATTTAAAATTTGGTTGATGACTTGGTGTATCTAAAAAAACTAAACTGAATGGTCGATTTTCAAAAATTTCACGTTGTTGAAATCCTGTTAAACGTCCTTTCGTGTAATATTCAATATTAATATTGAGATCTTGAACAACTTTTGATATTAATTTTCTTGATTTTAAAATTGATTTCTCGTTATCAACAGAATTGAAATTGTTAAATATTTCGAGGTCTTCAAAAGCAGAATTCTCCGTTTGACCTGTATTTTTCTTTTCGTTGTTTTTTATTAGGATTTTTGCGTTAGTTTGATAAATAGGCTCGGAATACCGCAAATAAACGAGTGAACTAATAATTGATAAAATTAAGGAAAGCAAAATTAATTTCCATTCTGCTATGTAATCAGTTAGAACATCTTTAAATGTTTTTGTTTTAACAAAATTTGAAATATCACTCTTTTCTTCTGTCAAATTAAATTCATTCATTCTTCTATTTTAAAAGGGTTATGAATGTTACAATTAATGATAAAGAAGAGATTGCAGGAAGATAATACTGTGCATAATTTATTTGATTTAACCTAACTGAGGTTGTAGGGATAAACAAAACATCGTTTTGTTCCAAAAAGTAATATTCTTTATCAAAATGGTTATAACTTGTTAAATCAATTTTATATTCTTTAACTGTATTGCCAGTTGTTCTGATTAGCTTAATTTTTCTTCTGTCTCCGGAATAATTTAAATCTCCACACATTGCAATTGCCTCTAAAAATGTCACTCTATCATTTGGGATTTGGTATGTACCAGGGGTTTTAACATCACCGAGAATCGAAACTTTAAAATTTAATAACTTGACATGTACAGTAGGTTCTATAATGTGAGTTTTGAGAGAATCAACAATTTCTTTTTCTAACATGTTTTTTGTTTTGTTAACAGCATAAATTTTCCCTATTCCTGGAATAATTGCATATCCCTCGCTATCGATTGTATATCCCGATTGAACGGGATTCCCTGATAAATATGTTTGATTTGAGCGAATTTGTGATGAGCTGAGGTGAGGATATAATTCTATAACATCTTTGCTACTTGAAACTATTAAAACATCAATAATATCCCCAATTTGAAATTTAGGACCGCCATATTTCATTAGGTTAATTAATGAATCTTTTGTTGAGTTTTCTTGAAAGTAATTTATTTTGGAGGTAGT
This sequence comes from uncultured Lishizhenia sp., assembly GCA_964534395.1. Taxonomy (GTDB): domain Bacteria; phylum Bacteroidota; class Bacteroidia; order Flavobacteriales_D; family Crocinitomicaceae; genus UBA952. The sequence continues at coordinate 193,113 of CAZHOW010000001.1, read as the reverse complement.
AACGCATGAGCTGTAAGCAAATGAAACCATTAAAATTAATAATGGATAATAAATATATTTTCTCATGAACTTCTTTTACGTTTTACAATTATACAATAAATTGCTAAGAAAAAATAACGAAAATCAACAAATTTATTTTTGCTGTATTCATCCATGTATATACTATCTGCTTTTAATACTTCCTCAAGGCTAGAATGCAAATTTAGTGAAACATAAGGAGGGATGCATCCTGGTTTAAATTTTAATCTTTTCTCTTTAATTTCTTCAGGCAGTTGATTAAAATAAGCTTCTCCAACTGGACGTATTCCTACTATTTTTAAGTCGCCTTTTATTAAGTTATAAAGTTGAGGTATTTCATCTATCCAGAACTTTCTTAGTAGTCTTCCCCATTTTGTTATTCTGAAATCATTTTCAATTTTCCCTTTTGAATTGAATCCATGATTGATAATCATATATTTGTGAATATACTCTGAATAGGAATGCATTGTTCGGATTTTATAAACTTTAATTTTTCTGCCATTTAATCCTAGTCGATCAAGTGAAATAATAAATCCAGTTTCAACTTGATTGTTTAAGCCATCTGAAGTTTTTCGAATTTTAAAACTATGATATCCAGCTATTTCGTTAAAAGAAACAATATCATACCCGTTGTAAATAAATCTACCAAGAACTTCTGCCTTAGATAAGAATTTGTTGGAATTAAAACCAAAAAATCTGTAGATTATCTTGAAAAATTGAACTTTCGGAAGGAATCTTAAAAAAACAAACTCCTGCATTGAAATAAAAATACCAATCAACGGTAGCTTTCTTAACTTTCTCCTCTTTTTCCAATCCTCCAATGTCACTACCTGACCGCTTAAAAGCACGTTTTCATCAATCGAAAAACTCTTCAAAAAGGAGTTAATATCTTTGTAAAGTTCCAAATTTTTCTCAAGTTTAATATCTTTTGGTGATTTGTTCAAAATATGTGAATTGAAATCTGGTTGATTTTTTAAATGTTTAAATAATTCCTTTGTTTAATTCAGTAATTTTATTATTTTTACTGAGTTTCGTTTGTGTTAACAAGGAAATTATTCTTGTTAACTTGAGTATACGAATCAAGTTGTATTTAGTTATATTATATGAAAAATATTTTGTTATTTGTTTTTCTTGTTTGTAGTAAATACCTTATTGCTCAGCAAGTTCAATTAAATTCCACCCATTGTAATTCGAACTTAGGAGCCTTAGGTTCGAATTTTTATTGGACAACTAATGGTGCTCAACAATACCGTGTGAGAATAATTTCGGGAACTAACACTTGGATTCATGCCCCTGGTTTAACAGATACAGGCTTTCCAAAAACATTTACAAATCTTATTTTTGCAGGGGTTAACCCCCAATACAGCGCAACATACACCGTTCAGGTTGATTATATGATCGGTGGAAATTGGCAAAATGATTGGGGTCCTAGTTGTACAGTTACCACTCCTCCTTCATCTGATATTCAATTAGAACCAGCATTTTGTAATGCTAATTTATCCTCGCTAACCTCTATTTTTAGAGCACAAACATTAAGCGGTGGCACAACTTGGAGGTTTAGAGTTACCAATACTGTCACTGGTGAAGTTAAAGTTGTTGATAAAGGTGCATCATTCGGTAGTACAACTAATCGGCGAACAACATCTATTAGTCAATTGGCTTCATTACCTGCTGTATCAGGAAGTATAACTGCTATTGGACAAGCAATTTATACTGTAGAGTGTGCTGTTAGTGTCCAAGGAGGTCCGTTCAGTGCATTTGGTCCAGCATGTAACATTACTATTACACAATCATTGAATCCAACCATTGTTTCAGGAGATTGTGGAATTGAGCACAATTATATTTTTCAAGATTTTTTAGATGCCGTTCCTCCTTCTACATCCACTGGAGTCACCTACCAATTTCGTCTTGTAGATCAATCAAATTCCGTTGCAATTGAATCGGCAGTAGTTAGTATTCCTAGGGTAAAAATATTCGATATCCCAGGTTTCGCGTACAATAAAACATATGCTGCCTCTGTGCGATGTATACGTCAAGGAATTATAGGGTCCTATGGTCCCTCATGTATCCTTAGTACGGAAAACACACCTTATACCAAAATTCAAGACGGACAATTCTCTACAATTGATAATTGCGATGTTTCAATACCAACATTCACGCAAAGATTGTACGCCTTTGCAATTCCGGGAGGATCGTATCAATTTGAAATCACCAACGGTTTCGCTACCTATTATCATCAAACGAATAATATTCGTAGTTTCAGATTATCTGAGGTTCCAGGATATGTGCAAGTTTTTAATACAAACCATAATATTCGAGTTAGAGTTTCAATGGATAATTATTCTACATACGGTCCATGGGATGCTAGTTGTTTTGCAAAGACTCCTCTTGCGATCATGGAAAATCCAAATAATGACTTCATTAGTGATAGTCAAGGTAAATACTTACAAATAGTGGTTTTCCCAAACCCTTCGAGCAAAGCATTTAGTTTAAAATTCGTCGATGAAGATTTATTTGAAACGTTGAATGCGAAATTATTCGATTTTAATGGGAAATTAATTTTTGAACAGAAATTAAACAAAAATGAAGTTCAAAACTTTTCTTTTGGAGATGAACTGAATGTAGGATTATATCAGTTAATTCTTCAAGACAATGAAGGTAGGATAGAGAATTTTAGACTAATTAAGTCTGAATAATTTTAATAATTTTTTTGATAGGATTTTTTGCTTTTTGAGAAAGCAATTCTATCAACCAAAGGACAAACTTGTCATTCCATCTTTGTGGATGAAAATTAAACATGATTGTATCTGGTAATTCATTATTTTTTATCGATTGAATGATCTCAGTCGTTGAATTAAAAGAGAATTTAAAGTTACTTTTCACTTTATCACGAATACTTGCTTCACCTGCATTCCAAGTTCTTCCAGTATCCGTTAAATAGAGTGTCTCATAAAAATTGATATCAAAATAGGGTTCTCCAATGATATTAAATTTTTTATAATCAACTGATTTCCAAATATCTTTATTGTCATATTTTGAAAGTGGGCTTCCATGCATGCAGATGGTTGAGATAGGAACGATTTTCCGCAATTGATCTAGATTACTCTGAAAATCAAAAAGAGCATTATTTAAATTACCATGAAAAGTTGCCAGATTTTCATAATGATAACCAATTTCATGTCCCATTTCAGCAATTTCTCGAATAATTTTTTCGTTCCAACTACATTTTTTAGCCCTAAAGTAATAAACTCCTTTAATCCCTCTTTCATGTTGTAGCCTAGCGAAAAACAAAGAATTTTCTGGCATTTTATCTACGTCATGTCTTAAAATAACGGTCCTGGAATTAGGATTTAGTAAAAATTCATCAAATCTCTGAAAGGCATATCCAGCAGAACATAGTGTATCAATGAGCTGTATATAGACACGAATTGTAAAATCTCTTTGCTTCATTATTTTGTACTTTGGATATACTTGAGAATAAATGAAGTAACATCAATCTTATCTCTCAAAAGAAGTTCTACTTTTTGTTTCCAAATATCTTTCGATTCAACGGAGTTTATTGTGCTTTTTATTTTTAAAAACATAGTTTCAAACTCTTCAGGCTGAAAGGAGTAACAAAGATTGTATTTACTTTCAAGTTCATTCGGAACAGATAATTTCCCAGCAAAAGTATTACACTTGAAAGATGGAGTTCCTAAAATGGCTGCTTCCGATGTCATCGTCTGACTATCTCCAATAAAGGCAGTGGCGTAAAAAAGTGCTGAATGAATTTTGTTAGGAGTTATTGGAATTCTATATTTTTCAAATTCAGTTTCAATCGGATTTTCAGATGTAATAAAAACTTTTCCTTGATTTACTAAATAGTTTATTAATAATCTTTTTTGATCTAACGAAATACCTTTATGACCACCATCATGGTGTCCTTTTAATGCAACAAATCGCAGAACAAAATACTTATCTTTACTGGTAAGTCCAAGCTCTGATATGATACTTGGGTCTGGATTAAAATAATTCGGGTGTAAATAAGCTAATTCATGGTAACCTGCATAAGGTATCACTTTACGCTGAAACTTTTTGAAATGAATACAATCCGGTGAAAGAATCACTGTGGCAAAAGGATATGAATATTTAGTAATAAACGGCACCATTTCCTCGTCATCATCACTGAGGTGAATTGATTTAAAGTTGCTGATAAAAATTGTCAGTAAGTCATTTGTAAAAGAACTTCCTACACCAATATTTAACTTATTTCTTTTTGCAATTATAAATGCTCGATACGTAAAAACCAATTGTTTTAATAATTTCCCCATCGTGCCTTTACCTTTTGTTCCGATATTCACAAAAGGTATTTGGTAATGAGTTAATAAGTCTGTTATTGATTTTTCATTTTTGGCTATAACTACGTGGTTCGTTTTTTCCCGTTGTAAATTTTCAATGACATTCTTAAGCAAATGAACTTGCCCAGGATGATTTATCTCAATTAACAATCCCATTAACGTTTAAAAATATAATATGGAAGAAAAATTTTCTCCAACAACCATGGTAGGATATCATTTTTATTCCAAACTGCATGTTGCTTATTATAACCTTTAGGAGAAATGATTACTCTCAAATTTTGTAATCGCATTTTTAATCTAGTTGGAAAATCAGTTAATCCATGAATAAAAAATGCATCCCTTTGATGTTGTTCTTCAAAATGAACCTTTCCTGAAATCAAATATTCGTAATAAGGATATACTAAATCAATTTTTGCTGCTTTGCAGATAGAATGCCATTTCCATGTTCTTGAATTTACTTCAAGGAACATATATTTGCCAGTCAATGAATCTTTTTTAAATTCAATCTCACATAAACCTGTATATTTTGTATGCTCAATTATTTTTTTTGAATATTCAACCAATTGAGGGTTAGTACAAGTAACTGCCATTGTAGTTGCATTTCCAAAATCAATAGGATGTTGTCTTGCCCTATTAGCTGAAATCGATCTAATTATTTTTCCATCAATTGCAAATACGCCAACGGAATATTGACATGAATTATCGCCATTGATTATTTCTTGAACAAGGATCTCTTTAAGAGAGAAAAATGATGTCACCAAAGTAAGTTTTGTCCTCAATTCTACTTCATTACTACAAACGATTACTTTTTTTTTGAATTTTTTATAGAATGTATGCATCACTGCAGGTTTGATAATACAAGGATATTTAATGTCAATATTTTTTATTTCCTCTAAAGTATTAACTTGAAATGTTTTGGCTATTTCAATTGATAACGATTCAGCTAATTGATAGGATTTTTCCTTGGAAAAGAAAACCTCTATTTTTTTCCACGAATCAACTGCAAAAATAAAATTTGGTAAAAATTGTTCTTTGTTTTTCGCCAGAAGTTCAACGTAAAAATCATTTGTTGGAAAAACAACACAATTTTCAAAATTCGGATCTAACGACCGATTTTTAAGAAAAACTTCGACCTGATCGTTATCACACTTAAAAAATTCATTACAGTACCGAGAAAATTTAGCAAGATTGATACTTGTTTCATCCAATACAGCAATTCGCAACCCCTTTTCTGCTAAAATACGAACAATGCCTAATCCTTGTACATGCCCACCCAATACCAAAACATTAATTTTAGTTTTACCTCCCATAAAATTCAATAAGTCTTTTAGCAATATGCTCATCTGAAAGATGTTGAATGTTTTCTCTCCCATTAGTTCCTGTCAAATTTGAATTCAGAATTTCAGAAAGAGCATTGGCAATAATTTCTGCTTGATTTACAGAAAGAACCTTACAGCCACGAGTATTTCCTATAACCTTTTTAACATCACCGACAGAAGTTGTAACAATTGGCACATTACAAGCCATTGCTTCTTTTATTATGTTTGGTGAACCTTCCCTATCACTTGTTAATAATACCACGTCTGATCCATTTATGTAATAAGGTACATCTTCTGGTTCAATATTATATAGGTACTTTAACTCAATTTTAGATTTACTATAAACAAGGTTATTTAGAGCTTTCTCTGCCAAATCAAATCTCTTTTCAGAACGTGATGGATCTGAACCAAAAAGAATAATTTTTGAATTAAGATCCCAACCTAATTTTTCTCGTGCTTCAATTTGATCTATGGGGTGAAATAAATTAAAATCAACACCATTTGGTAATACAAGGATTTCATTGTAATGCGTGCATTGGGAATTAAAATAATTCAACATTTCATCTGATTTAACAATGACTTTTGGCCATTTTTTCTCTACGAAGTAACGGACAATATTATCATTGAAAACACTTTTCTTCAAATCGCTTCCCATGAGAGAAACTACTAAGTTCTTTGCTCCTGCAAGTGAAGAAATTATACCACAGAGGGAATAATGCGCATGAACGACCTCAAAATTATTACATTTTAATTTTTTGCGTAATTGAATTAGCGCCTTGGCATAACCTATTAATCCGCCTTTATCAATACTAAAATAACTAAGATCATGCCCGATACGTTCAAGTGAATTCATTTGTCTCTGAGTGATAATAGAAATTTTATTATTTGACTTTAACCGAGAAACAACCAATATTTTCACTTTTTAAAATGTATCGAAATCTAAGTAATTGATATTCAAAAGATCATCGTTAAATTGATCTTCAATCATCCTTTTTTGAATAAAGGGTAAACCCTCTGAAATTGAATAGCTAGAGAAATCTTTTCTAGTTTTTTCATCACATAAACTATCTAATTTTTGAAAAACAATTTTATGGCTACCTGAAAGTATTGCTATTAACTTTAACCTTAAACTGATACTTGAAAAATCACCTTCGGAGGTTTCATACATACCAATTTTCATATATCCCTTAAAGGAAAAAATTATTTTCACTCTCTTTATTTCTACTTCAAAGTTCCCATTATTTAATTTATAGTACCTGTAATTAGAGGTAAATGGTATGAAAAACTCATGATTATTGAAGTTTTTGAAATTTAACATATTCGATTTCCCAAAGAGCAATAAAATAAGTTTTATGTAGCTAAAATATAATGGCTGAAAAATCTTGAATTTATTAACAAATGCATTTACCGGAATCGTAGATATTTTTTTTGTGAACTTTAAAAATCTTCCTTTATTCTCCCATCCTAAATATTTTATAAAACCATTATAGGAGTTATAGTTAGGGATTCCAAAAATTAAGTTAATTGATGACTCCAAACACAATGAATAGGTTTTTTCTGCAAGATTTCTAAATAAACCAAGTTTTCTATACGCGGGATGAGTAATTGTGTCTGCGCTTTGAGCAATAGTTATTTTTTTTTCAAGATGAATTGCTTCTACTGGAAGTACTCCATAAAATCCAACCGGTAAATTTTTACTCGTATCATAGGCTATGAATCCAATATATTCAGAACCAAACTTTTTCGTTTCGTACTTTTTTTGCAACTGGTAAAATGAAATCCTCTTTCCTGATATTCGAAATAAATAATGAAGATCTTTAAGCAAAGAAGATGATAGTTGTTTATATTCAAAATCCACTTTGTTAGCTAAAAATTTTTCTAAGCATAAACCAAACACCCGTTGTTCTTAAGTAGAGTTCATTAGTTGAACAAGAATCAACAACAGAAAATCTTTTTAGAATAAACGACTCACTATGAAATTCATTAAAACCTTTAATAGAGGTTAAGACTGCTTTATAGCCACTAAGTTTGGCAAATTCAATCTCTCTTTTTGAAAAACTACCATTCGGAAAGGCCAAAGTGTTTATTGGTTTGTGAATTAATTTTTCCAAATGTTCTCTTGATTTAATTATTTCATATTTAGACTCATCATCGGAACACATGTCTAAACATGGATGATACATCGTATGAGAACCAAAGGAAAAATTTTTCATTAATCTTATCTCTTCTAAATTAAGAGAAGTTCGTTCCTCTAATATTCTATTTTGGACAAAAATCTCATTTTTAACAAGGAAATCAATCCTTTCTTGATTCGGGATTTTTTTTAATCGTTTCTTCTCGACTTTATGAATTTTACTTTGAAACCATAATCCACAATCCGTATTTACTATGCCTGCAGTTAAAAATATCGTTGAGGATAATTGAAATTTTAATAATACCTCTTGAAGTTCTTTGTTTTCTTTATAACCATCATCCAAGGTTATTATCAACCTATATTTTTTATCTTTTGAAACGGAATTATTTAAGTAATCATCTAAAGAAATTATCGAATATTTTTTAGTAAGGAAATTCAAATGTTCTTCAAATTTTTCTTTTGAAATATTGTGATAATAAATAATAGTGGTTTTATTTCTTTGACAGATTCTACGAACCAGCTCCGGTATACCGATAAGACATAAAAAACGAATAACTGCGGTCTTCAAATTAATTTTTTTTCTTCATGATAAATTTATCAATAACATGCTTCACTCTTAAATCAAAACAATGATTATCATTGAATGAGCCTTCTTCAAAAATCCATTTATCATTCTCAAAATAATATCTTCCCGGGGCATTATCAACGAACATTTGGTAGGGGTCTGACTGTCCGAAAAAACATTGTATTTCATTTACTAAATAAGTACCATTATGCTCAAAAATGTCAATTGCAGCAGAATCAATTGAGTGCTTTTCAGAAAGTTCTCTTATAAAAGCAAATAATGAAAGCGGAGGATTTCCGTAATCTTTAAGTAAAGAACCTGATGACATACCAGCTTTTACGAGCTTTTTATGAGCGAAATAGGAATCCCCAATCACTACACAACGCCATTCGAATGAGTGTTTTATAAATTCTTGAATTATACAATAATTCTTATGAACCTCATCGGATTGCTGTTTATATTCGTTCAAACGAGCTTTGATAAAACCAGGATTTTTAATTAATTTATCAATTTTTTTAAATAGGGATCCTTTTCTTAAATTAGGTGCGCCTTTAATTTTTTTACCCTCACCAAAGAGAATAGAGATAACTTTAATTGCTTGGAGTTCATTTTGAAGAATTGTTACACCTTTTCCTGATGCTCCGATATTTAATTTAGAAACCAAAGGATAGTTTTTATTTGAATCAAGAAAATTCATTGCTTCATCCTTGGAATAAAATAGCCATGTTTTCGGATGAGGAATATTTCGAACTAGCATCCAATCTCTGAAATACCTTTTGTTTTCGTATATTTTTACCAAATCAATGTTCGGATAAAGTTTGCCCGGATACAATTCAGCCAATAGTTGTGTTCGATCATCATACATTTGTTTATAAAAACTTGATCTACCTGGAGGACGTAAAATTAAGACATCAAATTCTTCTTTTTGAATTAATTCAAGCCAGCTATCAGTAAAAATCTCAATTATCTTGAATTCAATTTGATCAAATTTCCTAAAAGAAAGAACCCACCCGTCGTGGTCATTTGGCATCTCATTTTTCAGAATTATAACTTGAATTTTTTTCAATTTAGTTTGGATAAATAATTATGAAACGTAATGATACGAGTGTAAGGTAAAAGTTCAGATTCTGAAAAAGTATTTTTGTTCATTTTTTCTATTTCTTTAAGTGTCTCTGAAAGATTAAAGAAACGATGGATCTTTGAACTTTTATTAACGTTTATCTCTTCTAATTTTTCTCTAATCCATGAAATATACTTTTGATTATAGGTGAAATTAGGCGGATATTTCTTTTCATTTAAATGATTTAACACCTTTTTAATTGACCAAAAAAAAGGCCCTTTTTTGTAGTCAAAAAGCGTATAATTACCTTTTTTTGCAAATGGAATATTTCTCAGTTCAGGTGATAATTGATATTGAAGTTCACAGTTCAATTTGTATAAACTATGTCTTTTAAATAAATTCTTTGATTTATTATTAACCTTTGTGAAATTATAATTACTGTTGAAAATTCGGTCAATAAAATCAACATCTAAAAAAAAAGGAAAAACGTAATCGCAATTTTTTCTTGATAAGTGAATATCCTGAAGATGATGCTTCAAACCAATGGTAAAAATTGCTTCAAATTCATTCGATATAGAGCTATTACTTTTAGAAAATTCTTCAATAAGATTTAATGTTAATTCTGTTTCGAAATATTTATTCTTCTTTTCAGTTTTTGTTTTGTTTAATTTGTTTAATACATGCTCTGTGAATACTAATTTATCGGGATAAATACCCATTAGGAGCTCTCCACCTAAATACCCATTAAATAGAACTGAAAAACATTTATTCTGCGATTTTACTTCTTTAAATGCTGCATAGCGATGTGTTCTGTGTAAACTTGTCATCGGTTGGTCATCCATCAATTCTTGAAGTAGCGTAAAATAATTATCTGAGTCTGTATTAACCTGAATATTTTTGCATTCAATACCTATTTTGTTTGCTAATTCTTTGGCAAAAACTATATCTTTCGATTTGTTCGAACCATAATTTAATCCAATTGGACGTATTTCTAAATTCAATAGAATAGCAAGTGCGCTTCTACTATCCTTTCCACCAGTAAGCGTAATAAAAGTTTGATCAACGTCAAAATACCGATAGAAAAAAGTTGTATTTGCTAATGAAAAATCAATAATATCTTGTAATGAATAGTTTATTGAATTTTTAATAATATCTTTCTTATAATCCCAGTATTTTGAGGATTTTATAGATTTATTTGACAATTCAATTAAGTTTGCGCCCTCTTTATTTTCGATATTTTTATCATACGTGGTATTACCAATTGTTCGATTATATAAAATATGTTGTGCTATTGAATCTTCGTTAAATAAATTAGATTGTGCTTTTAAAAAATTAAAATTGTTCGAAAATATTTCATTTTTTGTGTTGCAATAGATAGGTGAAAAACCAAAATGATCATTGAATAAATATAGTCTATTTTCTAATTCGAGAAAAATGACAAAGTCACCTTTGACATATTTTATGAAATCGAGATTGTTTTCATTAATAGAGGAAATAAGCCATTTATGGTATTTTATATCAATATCCTTCTGTTGTATTTCAAACCTAGGCCATGGATATCCAAATACAATAAGATGAATTAAATCTGAGGAATATTCAAAAAATTCTTCATCAGTAAACAAAACATGATTTGAAAAGTGTATCTTCAAATCAAGAACAGTTTCAATTGGATTATTTTTTGAGGTCAATAGCCACATGGCACCTATTTTTTTTGAAAAAATTCTTCAATTTCAAGGTAATCCTTTAATCTTCTATTGTTAGAATCAAATTTTGGAAAATCCAATGGTTGTCTTCTGTTTTCAAAATCTATAAGATCATATTTTTTAAATACATCTGTATCTCTCATTCTAAAATTGGAACTTCGAAGAATAAGAAATCCCTTTGAGTTAATCATTGAATCAAGGATTGAAATTGCATCATTAAAACGAAAGAACGGATAAATTGAACTAATATCTTGAAGCTCATGTGCCTCAGGATTTTTGCAAAAGACGGATAAACCAACAATTGCATCAAATTTCTCTAGATTTTCTAATTCATTAAGTGTAATATTCAAAAATTCCATTCTGTCATCTCTCAAACTACTTTTTTTTGCGGTTTCAATACTAGTAGGATTAATATCAACACCTGTAATATGAGCATTTGGCAGGTATTTTCTCAATGAAAAACATTCTTCCCCAGTTGAACAACCGAAAGACAATATTCGGATACTTTTGTCACCAAATTGAAGTTTTAGAAATTCGAAAATATCTGGGTGGCGATCCATGAAGGTCGTTGAAGCAGTTTGAATAATGTAAGTTGGAGATGTTCTGAATTTTAAAGATAACCACCAGTACTTAAGTTTTTTAAGAAAAATATAAAGAGTTCTAAATTTATGAATACCAATCATTTAAAAATTCTGTGTTTTAATCTATTAATTGGGTTATTTTGATAGGAAAAAAAGAAGTGATAAATCTTCATTTTATTAAGCTGAAATTTTTGATAGATAGCGAAAAAGTTTTTTCTATCTAAAAACCAAATATTTTTCAAAAACCATTTTTCTCCAATTTTACCATATTCTTTAAAATCCTCAATGGAAATAATGTTGCCTTTTCTGTCGAAGGATTTATAAAAGTTGTATTTTTCGTTTTCATACTGAATAATAAGTCCTGTTTTCGTTTTTTCGAAGGTCGATTCAAGTCCCTTATTTGTCAAGTAATCTCCAAAAACAAGTCCTCCTATACCAAAAAATATTTTTTTTCCTTTGTATGATTTGAAAGGTTGAATAACATGACTGTGATGCCCAATAATTAAATCTGCACCGGCATCAATAATTTTCTCGGCAATTTCTATTTGAGTTTGTGAAACATATCTGCAGTAGTCAATTCCCCAATGTAATGAAACAACAAGTTTATTACAAGAATCCCTATATCGAGTAAAATCTTTTTTTATTTGTTCAAGATCAAGAAAATTGATGTAGAAGGAATTGTTATTTGAACAATGGGGATTTGTTTTTTCATCTACATAAGCAAAAAAAGCAATTTGATTCCCTTCTTTATCTTCAAATACTATGGGTTCGAGATCTTTTTCCGAAACCCCAGCCCCCGTATATTTTATATTGTTTTTGCGCAACCATTGAATTGTTGATTCAACACCTTTCTCATTACAATCAAAGATGTGATTATTGGCCAATGAAACTCCAAATATATTTAAGTCTGTAAGTACTTTTAGAGCATCTTCATTGGTTGTGTGAATAATCTTTTTTTTAGCATTCCGAGAGTTTTTTACAAAAATAGGAGTTTCAAGATTTGCAAAAATGAAAGGTTTTTTACTGAAGAAACTTACCGCATCTTTAAATCTATTGTCGTTCTTTTCAGATTGATTGGCGATTAATCCATTTAATGCTATATCTCCAATAAACCACATTACGTTTTAGGGAAAGCAGGTCTGGCAATGAGAGCCCCAACGAAAAGAAGAATAGTGGCTCGCGGTTCAATTGCTTGAATAAGTCCTGAAAACCCATATAAAACCATACTCACAACCAACGCAAGTCCAACAGCAAATTGTAATTGATTTAATTCCGTTTTAAACTGATTTTTTTTTTGCCATAAAGTTTTTATCATCGAATAATAATGAAATAATAGCAGAAAAACACCAGTTAACCCTGCTCCGGCAAACAGTGTCATATAATCAGTGTGAAAAGTCCTTCGTGTACTAAAATATAACCTTGAATTAAACAATTCTGCACCAAAAAGCTTATAATCCCAGGATTGTCTTTGCCATTCATTTATTCCCATTTGATACTCAACATAGCGTGCTTGATCTTCTAAATTCTCTTGATCATCTAATCGAATTGCTTTTTCTCTAGCCTGATAATTATCAATAATCTGCTCATAAACGAAAGGTATCAACAAGATTGAAAATACAAGAATACGAACACTAAATTGAATTTTCTTTAAAGGATTTGGATAAAACAATAAAATAATAAAATATCCCAAAAACAAACTTGTAACACCAGATCTTTTAAATGCAAATAATACATGTATTACACCGGCAATTGTCAAAACAATTAATATTCTTTTCAATAGTACACTTCTGAAATCATAAAACATTATTGGAATCATTAAGAGAATTGCCGAGACACATTTAGCTAAATTAACTCCCGAACCTCCGAAATTAATTTCATTTTCAACCCCTTTATACGAAGTTGAGCCAAAATTAAAAATATTGGAAATAATAAAATCTAGAACATATATTCCAAGCATAACAAGTATTCCAATAGAAATCCTTCTCATGAAAAAAGGTCTTGAGCCATAATGCAATCCAAATAGAATGTGAATTGTCGCTGCAAAAAACTTGAAATAAACATTAAATCCAACTAAGTAATCTTTTCCTACAATTACACAAAAAAGAACATAAAAAAGAAAGATAAATGTTACAATGGAAAGGTTGAATTTTATGGTAAAATAATTTAATAAGAAATAAATTCCAAAAACAATAATAATTGAAGCCCTAATCATTCCTATGTTAATCAAACTATCCGGAGTATACGGAACCAATACCGTAGCCAAGGCATTTAAAATTGGCAAAAGGATTACGATATTCTCGTCTAACTTTTCTGAAAAAAAACTGATTTTTTTATTTGAAATACTATTCATCAGTAATACATTCCTTGTAAAACATATCTAGAATCTCCTTGTTTTTGTCCAATAATAACTCGTATTTACCCAAGTCGGAGAGTTCAATTTTTGCTTTTTTACGATTTATATCAAATCCTTTAAAATGATTAATTCTTGTAAAATATAAAAAATGCAAGTAAGATTCTAAATCTTTCTTTTGAATTTGAAAGTAATCCTTATCATTATTCATCTCTGTAAGTGACTCAAAATATTCTTTCTTTGTTTTTGTCGTTAACGCAAAAGGTTTGTAAAATGCCTCACCGGCAGATATACAAGGAACATCCATCATCATCGCTTCTACCCCAATTGTGCTTGAGTATGTTATGACATAATTTGAATTTAAAACAAGTGAATAGGAGTTGATTTCAGAGTCAGAGTCAATCAAAATGATATTCTCATCTAAAAAAGGTTTTACAATTTCTCTTGTAAACTTAACAGCTGGAGTTGTCATTTTTGTTTCGCCAGGGTGCACTCTTATATAAAGTGGAATATTATGAACATTTTCTTTCCAAAAACAAATTGTCTGAACTAACCATTCTTCCATTGAGGAGAATAGAAAATTCCTTCCCAAAACATAGGTGTCAAAATTCATATTCGTAAAAAGAGCTACACCTTTTTTAGTATTTAAGGTTCCAATTTCTGTCTCGTGTAATTTTGTGTTATAAATCTCTCCTTTCTTAATTTTAAATAAAAACTGATGTAATTCACTCAAATGATAATCGGACAAGGTTACATTATGTTTTCTCCATTCATTAATGAAATCAAGATGAATTGCAATTCCATTTTTCTTATAAATCCAACTATTTGACCCTATAAAACTTTCTTGTGTAACGTAGTTAATTGTCTTCTTTTGAGCAAAATAAATCATGGATTGGTCAAGGTTACCTGAGCCATTTTGAAGGATAATTAAGTCGGCTGAAGAAGAGGAAAAATATGACTCAATGCTTTTCACGGCTTGATAGGTTCCGATCAAGTACTTCTTATATATTTTTAATTCATTTTCTGAATTAGTGAACGATCCTTGATAAAAGTACCTAAGTACATTTACTTTTGCAAGTTCACCTATTGGAGTATTATCAGACAATACAAATGAAATACAATCATTTATAGATGTCAACGCATTTATTCGATCAATCTCAAGTGAATCTAAAGTTTGTTTTTCAAGAAAAGTTGTGGGAACTTTAGTTTTTTCATGAATATATGAATATCCCCAACTACATTCGGTGCATAATAGCTGAGTATTTTCCCTGGATTTACCGATTCGTTCTTTACTGCATGCATGTGTAAATCCATCACAAAATAAAAATTCAACTTGCCAATCCATTGATTGAAAGTATTTCGCAATGATAAGTTGACGGAGTAAATAAGAACTTTCAGAACCCATGGTAAAAAAGAAAAGCGCTTTTTTAGTATGTGAAAGCTCTTTATTTTCTATTTCAAAAGCATTCAAAAAGGATTCAGCATATGTGCGATAATTTAATTTAGCATTAAACTCCTTTTTTATCCCGGTAATTCTTATAAACATATTGATTACTGGAATTAATGCTTGTAAAACTTTGAATTTATCAAAAATCAAAACAATGGGAATAGCCAAAGTTTTGAGTCGTTTTAATTTTCTAAAATAGTATTGATTATGAGTGCTCAAACGGAAACTATTTTTTTCTTCAGATTCTTCAGAAAATAAATAGATAAAATGATAGTGATTATAAATACGGGAATATAAAAAAGAGTTAATTTAAAAATTGGGAGAGAGGTTACAATATATACTAACTCATGGTTCAGGTAATAAATTAAAAGACTCGACACTATTGTAATACTATATATTTTAACGGCCTTTTTACCATTAAAAATATCTGATTTTTTCTTAATTAGGTAGTAATAAAGATAGAAAACACAAAGAAATTTTGAAATGGTTAAAACCACTGGTATAGTTTGTGAAAATGAACGAATAAAGAGGGTCATTAGCAAGATTTCAAAAAAAGTTTTACCCGTAATTACCCAAAATAAGTGTTTCATTTCAGATTCGATATACATTGTTCTGGTCAAAAAATTGTACATAAGACCTGGTAGAAAACCAATTGTTAAAATTTGATATATGAGAAGAGTAAATTGAACATCTGATGTGTCAAATGCGCCTCTTCTGTAGAAAACAACTAGTATGAAGGGACTTAGGAGCAAACTAATAATTTGAAAAAAAAAGGCGGTTTCATTCAATAATTCATTAACCTTGTTGGAGTATGCAGCATAATTTTCCTTAGAAACTTCTTTGCGTTTATTTTGCTCAATGTAGGAAGTTGTTAAGACAGAGGATAAAAAGGCCATTTTTGGCAATTCTGTTAAACTTTTGGAATAATTTAAAGCACTTAAATATCCTGGTTGTAGATATTTAAAACAAAGCATTCTCTCCCACAAAGTACTTAGTTGATTAATCAAGGTTTGAATACTTAATGTAAATACCTTTTTATAAATTTCCTTAAGCTCAGAACGATTTGAACGCCAAATTTGAATGTTTAGTAATGAAGTTAGAGGAAGACCATGTATAAAAATAAACATAATTGCAGTGGCGCTCGTTGAAACTAAAATACCATATGCAAATGCCATAATTTGATTTTCTCTAACTAAAAATAGAATTACAAAGATTCCTAACAGTTCGGCAATTAAGCTCACAAAAACAAATTTCTTGTATAGATTTTTTGCATAAAGTAAATGTTGAAGGCAAGAAATAATTGAGCCAAATACTTTGCTAATAATTACTACAATAGTGATTTCCGTAAATAAATTATAATCAGAAAATCGAATATCAAGTTTTTGGGAAATAAAAGGTAAAAGCAACCAATAAATAAACAAAACAAAAGCCATTAAAGCTGTTGAAATAAAGGTGAAGTAAGTGACAAAAGGACGTTTGGAGGATTCATCAGCATTGTTTTTAGTTACTAAAATTTCACCCGCTCCACCAGAAATCATACTACCCAGAATATTCGGTATAATTTGAGAAACTATAAGTAAATCAGCACTACCCGAAACCCCAAGAAAATAGGCCATCAATAGCTGCTTCAGAAAGTTACTTGACTTAATCAGAGCTTGACCTGAAAATAGGAGACCAATACTTTTTAATTGGTTATTCAAACGATCCTAATATTTCAGAGTAAATTTCTAAATCCTCAAATTGTTCCTTGAAAGTTTTCAAATTAGGATTTGGTTCAAATAAGAATTGATTTACTTGTTTATAAAAACCTGGTTTGTACGAAATATCCTTTTCATTGCTTAGTTCAATTGGCTCCCACGACAAAGTTCCGTTTTTTTGTTCAAATAATTGCTCCATTGGCATAAGACGAAGTGCTCTATTTCTAGTTTTTATTTCGATGCTCCATCTTCCAGCTGATTGCCAGTTAGAATGGTAACTAAATGCTACATTATTTTTAGTAATACCAGATCCAACAAAAATCGATGGTTTATGCCATGACAATTCACCCATTGATATTGTTTGAAGCTTTTTAGGCTTTCCAATTATAAAAAATACCGAATCAATGACGTGTGTGGAATTACCAAAAAACCAATTCTTTAATTGAAATTTAGGTTTGTTCATCGCCTCAATCACATGCGTCCATTCGGTAAAATCGAAATGACAACTTAAAATTCCTCCATCCAATTCCACTATTTCTTTGGCTTTTAGTACAGAACTATAATTTCTTCTATTGTAGGCTAAAAATACATTTGAAAATGAATTTGAATAATCCAAATACAATCTTGAAAATTGATCTATAGAACTTGCTCCAGGTTTCTCAAGAAGAATGTTATTGCAATTGTTTGATAGAAGTAGGGACGTTATTTCAAAGGAACTTTCCACGTCTGTAGCCACAATAAAATGTGAAAATTCTTGTAGTCTTTTTACCATTTTTTCAACACCACCAGAAATAATATCAAATCCAGTTTCTTCCTTTACTCGATGAGCTCTTTCTTTTGATCTACAAACCGACTCAAATTGAACATTTAAATCGCTCAAAATACCCATATATTCTAGTCCAATTAATCCCGCTCCAATGACAAGTACTCTCATAACTATTAGGTTACCAAAATTTGGTTTTCATTTTGAGCATAATCCTTCTGAAATTTCTTTTCTAATTCTTGAATAAACAAGAGGTGTTCCGTATAAATTTCGTAATAAGTCGAAAGGTCACATTTATTTTCTTCAACTAACTGTTCAAAAATAGAAGCTGTTGTTTGTGTGACCATCAATGATTGAATTTCCCTAGGCTTTAATTCCCAGGAAAATTTCATAGAACCATCAAGTTTTTCTTGAATTTCTATTTCTTTTCCATCGAATCTAAGTGAAATTGAAATTCCATTAAATTCACCTTCTGTACATTCGATTAAAACTTTACCCCTGTTTGCAAAATTTAATTGAATTTGCCCATTCGCCTCCAGGTATCCTTCTCTTTTAGAAGGGAAAAAATCAGTTAATTGGCTGAAATCAATAAAACTACATTCCTCAGAAAATAAAAAATGAATTAAATCGATAAAATGCAATGAATTTGATAACAAACCCCACGAGGAACCCGAAATCTTTGCTTCAAAGGAATTACAATTCCAGGTATATTCTTTCATTAACTTATAATGAGGGAATAATCTCCTAGGAAGATTTACAAAACAAGTTGTTTTTGATTCATCAATCAACTTTTTAAACCCAATATATTCTGAAGAAACTGGAAAAACAATTTTTTCCAATACCAAATTTTTAACCGAATTCTTAGTCAATAATTCTTGAGCTATTTCAAATCTATTTTTTGAATTAGTTGCGATAATTGCTAAATCAAAATACCCTATTTCAGGAATTATCTTACAAAAATTTAACGTACTAGAATGAATGTTATTAGTTGTTAGTTGTTTAGCAATTGAAATGCTTTCGTTATTGGTGTCAACAACCCAAATTAAAGATGTAATTTGAGAAATAAGTATTGCTTCTAAGTGCCTAACACCTAATTTGCCAACTCCAATGATTATAACTTTAGTCAACTTTATTTCTCAATAATTAGGAAGCTCCATGGCTGAATAACATAGGTGTTAACCTGCATTCCATTTAATACAACTGTAAGATTATCGGGTCTTTTTCCTACATAATTATCACTCGTATTAAAAGCTTCGGATTGAAAATCTTTATCTTCAAAAAAATGAAATTTTTGAATTCCGTTCTTTCGTAAAATTGATTCGACATAGGCTTTTGAGTAAATATTATGAAAATGAAAATGTAACGGATCCCCATTCTCATCAAACTCTTCCGGTTTGTGAACCTGTTTAATTCTTAGGGTATGGTCTCCAATTAAAGCCCTTATAATTACTGTTTTTTTTGCAATCCTAAGTAATTCGGAAAGAGGCTTTTCAATTGAAGGTAAATGAAGTAAAACATTATTACAAATAGCTATATCAACCTCCTCATTGTCCAAAGGAATAGAGAAAATGTCTCCTTGAATAAATGTTGTTGATATTCTCCATGTATTTTCATTTGTTCGTATAGAAAACGCTTCATTTGCTTTTTGAATATAGTATGCTGTTTGATCAACTCCTACATAATGAAATTTTTTTGTGGCTTTACTGTCAAGACTTCTCAGGTAATGACCTCCACCACAACCGATATCTCCTATTTTGTCTCCTTCCTCCAAATACGGTTGAATAATTTTAGCCAATGCTTTACTCGACTCCATTTCTGGAAGTTCTCCTGTTGCTCGTTTAAAGAATAAGTCGCCATATGCTTGATCATTATCCCATCCCTTCCATGCTTCCATATATTATCTATTTTTCAGTAATTGTTCAGCTACAAACCAATCAAAATCATCATCAATATCAATTGATTCAAATTTGTTCATAACGTATTTTGTAATTTTTTTAAATTGAGAAATTTCTTTTTCTATGATACTTTTTGAGTTAATTATATAAATTGCACCATTAAATTGATAATATTTGGGCGAATCTTGTCTATTTTTCACTTGATTTTGTGAGAAAGGCTTTAAAAAACCATTATTATCTTCAATGAATAAGTTATAAAAAGGATTTACTTTTGAGTCTACAACTGATACCAACATATCTATTTCCTCATGGTATTGTTCAATTGTCTCTTCTAAATTCTTAATAGTTCTCAAAGGTGATGTTGGCTGTAAAAATATTATTGTATTAATCTTTCGATTTTGTTTACTTAATTCATACAATATTACTTCGCGACCTGATGTCTTATCACCTGCATATTTTTCCTCTCTCAAGAATGGTACTTTCAATCCACTTTTTTCAGCGAGTATTTGAATATCTTCATCATCTGTTGAGACACATATAATTTCTTTTGGAAATAAGGCAATCGCAATATCTATTGTATATTGAATAAGAGGTTTACCACCTAAAAGCTTTTTATTTTTTCCAAAAATTCCTTTAGACCCTTTTCTTGCCGGAATGATAACTAATGTTTCTTGTAAATTAATCAAAATGATTTATTTTTTAAATCTTTTTGTGCTCGTTCAAAATCAGAATGACTTCCAATGTCTAGCCAATAATCCATTAATGAATAAGATATTACCTTTTTATTCATTTCAATTAAATCTTGAATATAATCTGTTGCGAGGTAGTTTTGATTTTTGGGGATTAAATCAATCAATTCTGTTTTAAATAGGTAAATCCCACCATTTGAAAAATAGGTGTAGGTAGGTTTTTCGTTGATTTGTATAATTCTATCATCTTGCATTTCAAAAATTCCATAGGGAATATCGATCTTATAAGGAATACCAACTGCTGAAAAGTCTGCTTTTTTATTTAAGAAATCAATAAAAAAATCCTCATAGTCAATAGTAGTTAGTAGGTCTGAATTCAAAACTAATGTAAAGGGATTAGACTGAGTTTTTTTTAATCCTACGGCCCCTATTGTTCCCAGAGGCACTGTTTCTTCTATATAATTTATTTCAATTCCTTTTTCTGAACCATTGCCTAAAGCCTCTTTAATTAAGTGACCAAGATGGTTGATTGATACATCAAATTTTCTTATTCCAAAAGTAGTTAAACCATCGATAATATGTTCAATTATAGGTTTAGTTCCAACTTTTAGAAGCGGCTTTGGAGTATTTTCAGTCATTGGCAACAGCCTACTTCCTCTTCCTCCGGCCATAATAACTACATCAAGGGGTAAAATAGAATTCTGAAATCGAAAATTTAAAAGATCAACAATACAGTTGGTATCATCAACTAAGGGAATGATTTTATAATTTAATTGTCTATAGGATTGTAATTTTTTTACGTCAACTAATTTATAATGAATAGATCGTGGACTCTTAAACATTACTCGACTAATAAGAGAATTTAAGTTATTTCCATTAATTAACCCTCTTCGAATATCACCATCCGTCAAACTACCCTGTAACTGACCATTTGAATTGACTACAAAAAGCACAGTATCAGATGCTAAATGATCCAACTTTTTTATTGCCATTTCAATAGTTGAATCAAGTAAAATTAAATGTTCTGAAAAGTGTCTATTCATTTATCTAAATACATGATTAATTGAAATGCTTCGGCATATTCCACGCCTGTAAAAGCTCCTCGAAAAGTTGCTAATGCCTCAATATTTCTTTTACTTCTTGGAAAGGGATGTTCATCTAACTCCGATTGGTAAATTTGCATCAATTCCAACTTTTGTTTTAAAAATTGTGTGATATCAACATAATAATTTGGGATGAACATTCGTTCTGGTGTAGCTGGGGCGAATTCGGTTTCTGAAATACATTCATACATTAAAACTTTTTTAAGGTATGGATGACGAAAAGATTTCGTACAACTCACAACTGCATCAAATGTGATACGATGGTCTGAATGAGCATCAGAACGATTAACAAGATAAACAATTTCAGGCTTAATTTCTTGAAATAGTTTTGCTATCTCTGGAACTAATTTAATTAAGGTTTCAGACGTTAATGTCATTGTTGGAAAATCCAATTTATAAACTTGTTTAAAACCAATTATTTTTGCTACATCTTCAATTTCATTTTGTCTTGTATTAACGTGCTTCTTGGAAAAACCTTGAAATTCAAAAATATTTGTTATTATTATCCAATAAAGCTCATCACCATTTGATTTGTGTTTTAGAAGAGTTCCTCCTGCCCCTAAAGTTTCATCGTCTGGGTGAGTTGAAATTACTATCACTTTAGAGTTATTAGGCTTTTCCATTATTCAAATTTATTATGAATTATGAACTTTTTGGAAATTTGTTCTATTTTCTCTTTTCTCAAAAACAATTCTATTCCATCCAGAACGATTTTAACAGAATTTCCCACTCCAAAAAAATCATAATCTTGTCTATTATTCTCTTTTATTTTTGAATAATTTTTTATAATGTCTTTTAGAGTATTTTCCAACAGAGTTTCTATCTCACCAATAGAAATATCGATTACATTGGAAGCTCTTGGTCTGTCGGTTTGCCTATCACCAACATTAATTGAAGGTGTTCCTGTGAAGGCAGTTTCAAATAAACCTGAAGATGAGTTACCTACAACAATACAGTCTATTTCTTTTAACATACCAAGATAATCTCTGATTCCCAGGTTTTTCACAATATAAACATTATCAATTTCGCTCGGTTGTTCTTCAAGAAATGACGTAATTTCCTCATGTCCTTGATCATTATTTGGAAAAGTAATTACAATTTGTTGAGCAACTCTCTTAATGCGATTATACACCACAAAGAAGTTCTTAAAATTCTCAGATGCGCTTATGAATTGACTAGGATGATAAGTGAAGAGAACTGTCATTTTGTCTTTTAAAGAATACTTAGTCAAGATATTCTCTTTTTTGCTAACATTTCCCAGGGTATAATTATCCAAACTTATGTTACCCATATTGAAACAACGCCAAGATTCTTCCCCCATTCTTAAAAGATTCTCATAGCTCTGCCTATTTGAAGCAAAATGAAGATTGGCAATTTTTGATATTGCATGCCTAATATTCGTGTCGAAATAAGGGCCATTTCCTATATCTCCTCCGAACAAATGGCAAATGGGTATATTATTAAAAAAAGAGGCATTAGCGAACGCATATGTTTCTACTCTATCCCCTAATACGATTGACAAATCTGGTTTTAATTTATTTAATAAATCATATCCTTTTTCAAAATTAACTTTAAAATTATCTCTGTAAAAATCTTCAGCTGAATATAAAAATTCATATGTCTTTATTTCACAATAATCACTGAGTATTTCATAAATCTCATTTTTACTATTAGTTTCAGTGTTCGTGTGCGCACCTGAAATAACGATTGAAATTTTGTAATTTTTATACAAAGAAAAAATTAATGGATTGAGTATACCAAATTCTGCCCTATTACCCGTGAAGAAAACTATTTTTTTCATTTACTTTTATTAAGTATCGAAAAATACTTATAGGTACGAAAGGATCCATTTAAAAATAAATAATCATTAAACGTTCCTTCATAAAGAAATCCAGATTTTTCAAGCATTCTGCAAGATGCCTGGTTAGAAACTTCTACTTTAGCTTGAATTCTGTGGTATCCCTTTTGAAATAAATAATCAACTACCGCACTATTTGCTTCTGTCATATATCCATTACTTGAATAGGAATTATTCATTAAAGATGATATCTCTGCTTTTTTATGTTCAAAATTTATCATGGTACATCCTGTTATACCAATGAGCTTAGAATTTTCCCTGAGTACAATTCCCCATTGACTTGGTAAATTAGCATTATCATACTTTGCGATAACAGACTCAATAAACTCTTTAGTTTTTTCAATATTCGAATGAGGCTCCCATGTTAAGAATTTTGTAATTGTTGAATCAGATGTTATTTCAAAAATATCTAATAAATCATCTTGACTTATTTTTCTCAGGATTAGCCTACCTGTCTCAATTCTATCGATGTTCATTGTATATTTTTAAAAATCTGTTTACTATTTTGTATTCCTTCATTAAATAACATATCTAAACATGATAATCCGGCTGTAAATTCTGATTTATTTTTTTGGTTATATTCGGGGTGAGAAAATTCTTGATAAATAATATCAATACCATTGTTTTCAAAATCTGTAACATTCAGATAATCTTTTGCTCCAATTCCTGAAAGATAAGTTTTAGAACCACTTTTTTCAACTAATTCCAAAATCAATTCACTTTTATGCTTGCTTTTATCGTAATTCAAATCGCTCATCTTTATCACCGCTGTTTCAATATCAAACAACTTTAAGGAACAAATGAATGATTGCTCCAAAATATCGATTAAAAAATTAGTTTTTAGATCAAAAACACTTTCTACAAAAGGCATAATCTCATCAAAAAATGGTGAGTTTTTATAATTTTCAATAATAAAATTTTTGTGTTCTATATTCCAATTTGGATTTGATATTTTTAAATTTTTAATGAATTTATCTCTATAATCTTTCTTATGAATATTAATCGTTAACATTTTGATTTTGCCATCTTTTGTCAAAAAATTATTTCTGTGCTGAAATGCTCGATCAGCAAGTTGCACTTCATCCATAAGAATAAACTTATTTGACTTATTTACCTTGTGTAAAAGGCCTAACCAAGGAAAGTAACTCGGTTGATGTATGGAAAGGATATTTAACAAAAATCAAAAAATGAAAGCTGAGTTAAACTTGGCATTGTATTTTTATACTTTTTACCTATTAATTTATCAATTTGCATAGGGCATATGCCATTTCCAGGTCTAAGAGCAATTAAATCCTCGGGCATACAAATTTCACCGGCCAAAACCTTACGCTTCAAGTGTAAACTTTTTCTCCCAATTAAAATATTCTTTTTTTCACTATTACTTGGTTCTTTTAATCCGCTTCCTGATATTGCTAATTCTATATTCCGTATTCCTTTTACCATAGCTTTGAGTTCTTCCGGCTCCAAAGAGGCTTCATGATCAGGCCCTGGCAAAGTTCGATCAAGGGTAAAATGTTTTTCAATTACTTCTGCACCTAAAGCTACAGCAGCAATAGGAACTTCAATTCCTAACGTATGGTCTGAATAACCAATTTTAACATTTAACTCTTTAGCTAAACAATTCATTGCCAATAAATTAACATCGGCCATAGGCGTTGGATATTCCGTATTACAATGAAGCACTGTGATCTTATGTCTAGAGATTCCTTCTTCCTCTATAACTTCAATAGCATTTTTTACTTCCTGCATATCAGCCATACCGGTAGATAAGATAATATCCTTACCTTTTCGTGCAACATGCTGCAAATAAGGTTTATTTGTTATTTCACCCGATGGTACTTTATAAAAAGGAATGTCTAAATCGGTTAAAAAATCAATACTATCAACGTCAAAGCCTGTAGATAAAAAATGAATGCCTTTCTCTCGACATCGTTGAATTAGAATGGAATACCAATCCGTCCCCATTTCTAACTTTTTAAGCATTACAAATTGAGTTTCCTCATCACCTTTCAAATTCTTTTTTTGATAATCTGCTTTAGGTGCAGTTGGATTTACAATTTTTTCTGCCTTAAAAGTTTGGAATTTAACATAATCCGCTCCAGCATAAGCTGCAGCATCAATTAATGCCATGGCTTTTTCTAAATCACCATTGTGATTAACCCCAGCTTCAGCAATTATTAGTGTTTTTTTAATCATTTTGCAGGATTTCCTTTTACAATTGTATTATCTCTAACGTCTTTTGTCACAACCGAACCAGCACCAACAATACAATTTTCACCAATTTTAACACCAGGAAGTAT
Organism: uncultured Lishizhenia sp.; assembly: GCA_964534395.1. Taxonomy (GTDB): domain Bacteria; phylum Bacteroidota; class Bacteroidia; order Flavobacteriales_D; family Crocinitomicaceae; genus UBA952. The sequence goes on along the minus strand of CAZHOW010000001.1, from coordinate 167,294 downwards.
TGTTGCATTTATTCCGATAAATGTACAATCACCAACTTGCACATTTCCAGCTAATACTGCTCCAGGAGCGACATGAACATAATTTCCTAGAGAACATTCATGGTCAATCATAGCGCCTGTATTAATAATTACTCCATCACCTATTGAACATTGTGGTTGAACTATTGCTCCCGCATTTATAATAATACCTCGTTGAATGATTTCAGATCTAACAATAGAATTGGTGTCAATTATTGAAAAAAGTCTTACACTTTCCTTCATCTTTTCCGAAACTTTTTTCCGTATAACATTATCCCCGATTGCAACAAAAACCTCATCATTTTTGGTGAAAGAAAAATTATCTTCATCTCCTAAGTAGTTTAAATGAAATGGATTCTTTTCTTTTTCGTGGAGATCAAAATAACCGTTGAACTCCAGTCCAATGGAAATAAGTGCTTCAATTATCGGATAACTATGTCCAGAATAACCAATAAGAAATCTTTTCTTCAACATCTTCTATTATCTGACACTACTTGGCAAATTCACGATTCGTTCGAATAAACGCATTGCATTTTCTTGCCCATCTCGCCAACAATCGGTATACATTTGGAGTAAAAATGAAAGAGTCCAAACAGGCCGACATTGGATTCCTTGCTCATTTGCTTCGTCTAAAAATGAATTTCTCTCTTTCAAATTTTGAAATTCAATACAACTTAACCAATAATTGGCTTTTGTATTTTCCATTTCGCCTCTAAAGATTGGACTCGTTTTAAAGATATTGGCATATTGTTGAGCCAATACACGCTTATTTTTTATAAAGTTCTCGAGTTGTTCTAATTGTGCACATAGCAATGCTGCATTTATATTTGGCATTCGAAAATTATACCCTACTTCATCATGCAAAAACTCGTATTTATGTGGTAATTTGGCCGTAGTTGTGAGATGTTTTGCTCGTTTCGCGAGATTTTCATTATTTGTAACGATTACTCCTCCTCCTCCAGCAGTTATAATTTTATTTCCATTGAACGAAAAAACAGCAAGATCCCCAAAAGAACCAATTTTCTTCTGTTTATATTCACTTCCTAATGCTTCTGCAGCATCTTCAATAAGAGGTATAGACCATTTTTTGCAGATATCTGAAATTTCTTGAATTTTACATGGAAACCCAAAAGTATGCATAGGTAGACATGCGGAAATTCTTTTTCCAGTTGATTTATTGAAACATTGATTATTTCTCAACTCAGCATTTTCATCTAAAAATTTTGTCAAACTATTTGGTGACATTCCCATTGAATCGTAGTCAACATCTACATAAACTGGAGTAGCTCCTGCAAAATGAATTGAATTTGACGTTGCAATAAAACTTAATGCCTGAGTAATTACCTCATCACCTTTTTTAACACCAACTAACTGCAATGAAACCTGTAATCCAGCGGTTCCATTTACAACTGCAACTGCATGTTTAGTCCCACTGTATTTTAAAATGTCTTTTTCTAAGCGATCCACGAATGGACCCACACTTGAAACAAATGAACTATCAATACACTCGTTCAAATATTCCTTTTCTTTTCCACCAAAAAATGGTTGATGTAGTGGTATATTATCCTGATTTGGAAAAAGTTGACGAATTGTTGAAAGAATTTCTTGATTATTCATCTACATTTTTTGATCCAAGTACTTTCCTAAATCTTCGTAATGAATCTCAGGAATAATTTCTCGAAATGCCTCTACAATATCTTCTTTGGTCCAATTAACCCTTTTTTTCCAGTCTTCTATTTTAATCCTAAACTCATCAATTTTATCGCCCTCTTCCAAGAAGTCATTTTTAATAATTCCTAGTGAACTGAATCGATTTAAATCTAAAATCTCCTTTTTAGAATAAAATTCTTCTTCTTTCTTTTCACCTGTCGTATCCGAGCTAGTAAAAAGGCAAGGCCATTTTTTTTGAGGAATAAGCTCGTCTATTCTCTCTCTTGCCTCAGCTTCATTTGAACAAATCATTGGTTCAAAACCAATTGATGTCAAATACCGCATTATAATATCGGTAAATGAAGTCAATGCAAATTCAGTATTTTCCTTCGGAAAAAACACATCTCTATTTTCTCCAAATAAAGCTGACATTAAACATAGTTCTCCGGATTCTTCAGGAGTAACAAAATATCGCTTTACATCATTTGGGGCAACTAAGGGCTGTTTTTTTTGAATCCGTTGATTGAAACTATGTAACAATGAACCATCGGAAAAAGCCACATTTGCAAAGCGTGCAGTTGAAATAGAAATGGATTGACTTCGATTGAGTAGAAACTTTTCCATAATACGTTTGGATGCACCCATTAAGTTGACTGGATTTGCAGCCTTGTCAGTGGAGACAGCAAAATACTTTTGAGTTCCTTTGGAAATTGACTGAAGAATTGTTTTATCTGTATTAAAAATATTTACCTCAATCATTCGCATTAGCGTGTAAATATCTTTTTCACTACGAACATGTTTGAGCGCAGAGAGGTTCAGAACGTAATCAAATCTCGGTTGATTTTCAAAATACGCATTATAAATATCTGACCCGATATCAAGGGCGAAAGTACTAAAATCACCTTGTATGTAACCTAATGAACTTCTAATATCTCTTACAAGTTCGACAAGATTGTTTTCACTCAAATCAACAACATGCAAACGTTTAGGATTGCGTTTAAATATCTCTTTAACCACTTCAGATCCAATTGAACCGGCTCCTCCTAAAACTAAAAAAGAACTTGATTCAACCCGTCTACAAATCTCTTTTTCATGAGCAAGAATATCCTCACGAAACAAAGGTTGAGATCTACCAATAAGTTGTAAAATGTTCAAAATGAATTAATCTCTATTATTCCAATACCAGGAGACTGTTTCTGCCAATCCTTCCTTTAAACTGTGAGTTGGTGAATAACTCAAATATTTTTTTGCTTTATCGATAGAGGCCAATGAATGGGGAATATCTCCCTTTCTAAATTCACCATGTACAGAATTAATCTCGCTAACCTCTTTATCAAATTTGGTCAAGTTTAACTTTATTTCTTGAAATAATTCATTCAACGTCGAACTCTCACCAAATGCAACATTATAAACTTGATTTATTGCCTCTTGATTAGCTGTAAACATCGCAAGCTTGTTTATTTGAATGACATTATCGATATACGTAAAATCTCTAGAAAATGAACCATCACCATTAATTATTGGCGACTCTTTCCGTAAAAGTGTATCTACAAATTTTGGAATAACAGCAGCATAAGCTCCAGCCGGATCTTGTCTTCTTCCAAAAACATTAAAATACCTTAACCCAATACACTCCATTCCATATGTTTTTGCAAACACGTCAGCATACAATTCGCCAACATATTTTGTGATAGCATAGGGAGAAAGTGGTTTTCCAATAACATCTTCAACTTTAGGTAAACTTTCTGAATCTCCATACGTTGATGAACTTGCAGCATAGACAAATCGCTTAATTCCAGCGTCTCTTGTAGCCACAATCATATTCAGAAACCCATTTATGTTAATATCATTTGTTGTAATTGGATCCGCAATTGATCTCGGCACAGATCCAAGCGCAGCCAGATGCAAAACAATGTCGATGTTCGAGACGGCTTTCTGGCAATCAGCCAAACTTCGGATGTCGCCTTCAATTAATTGAAACTTTGGTGATTTTAGAAGCTCTTCTATATTGCTTCTTCGTCCAGTTATAAAATTATCCAAGCAAATTACAGTATGTCCCTCTGAAATAAGGTTTTCACACGTGTTTGAACCGATAAAACCAGCTCCTCCAGTAACTAATATTCTTTTTTCCATATGTCAATAGTGTATGGCTTCGCCAATAGTGAGTCCCATTATAAAACAAGAATTCTCACAAAAAATGTTTGAACGAATTACGTTCTGAATTTTTTAACAAAAGATCTCGGAACATGAACTATGAACTTTTGTTCAATTCCTTCAATCTCAACAATCAGTTTGTGTGTACGATCAATTTCAATCGAAGTTGCAATCAAACCTTGAAAAGGACCTCGAATAACTTCAACTTTGTCACCTTTTGTAATATTTTCAAATTCTGATGCTTCATAGTCAGTTTGTTGCTTTAGTAAAATCCTTAAATTGTTGATTTCATAATCACGAACTATTGCCGGTTTTTTTAAATAGTACAGAAAAGAATGAAATCCCTGAACATCGTACAATTTAGTAAGTTCATTTTCAAAACAATGGACGAATAACGTAGAATTTATTAATGGAATTTCAATTTTCTTTTTTCTATCACTCCATTGACGTATTGTCTGAACCAAAGGGAGATAAGCTTCAATCCCTATAGATAGAATTCTTTCAAAAACTTTTTTTTCAGCCCTCGGATTTGTTTTTACTACATACCAATTATGTTGTTTTTGTTCAGATATCATTAGTCACTTATCTATCTATTTGAAATTACTTTAGAGTTTATTTTTCATCATTTCTGACCTGATCAAATTTCAAGCTTTTAACTTCCATACTACAAACTCCAACAAAAATAACCAAGGTAAGTATCGATCCAATCAAACTCCATGTGCTCGATGTTTCAAAAGATTTCGGTTCAAACCTCCATGTAATAACGTGTGAACCAGCAGGAATCATTGCACCCCGCAAAACATAATTAGTTCTGAAATTTTCAATCTTTTTTCCGTCTAAGTAACAGTTCCAGCCTTCAGGATAATATATTTCACTGAAAATCGCCGCAGCTTTTACAGAATTTTTTGATTTGTATGTCATTTCTGTAACATCATATTTGGTGAGTTCAATTTTCGCATTAGAATCCAACTTGTAATCTGAATTAACATTTTTAAATTCTTGATGAATAATTGCAGTAGTTTTTAAATCATTTTTTCCCAGAGCCAACATTTCCTCATTAGCTGATTTGACGCGAATTATTCTTTGAGCGAACCACGCGTTTCCGTTGGTATTCGTGTTTTTTACTGCTTTTTTCGTTTTGTCAACGTGAATATACTTAACGTTAAGCATGTTCATCACATTTGCATTTTGAACGGGCAATTCATTAATCTGAATTGAGTCGAAAACACCCTGAGCTTGTTCTTTTGAAATATTCATTGTTGATGCGTATTCACGAAGTTTAACGTTTTTAACCTCACTAATTTCTTTGTTAATTACATTAATCTCATCCGCAAGGTAGAAGTCAATCAATTCCTGATAGCGTTTTAATTTCGCACCATGATATCCACCAATACTTTTGTGAAAATAGCTCGTATTCGTTTCGTTGAAAGGTCCTGAAAAATTAAGAACTCGGTAGTTCGTATTCAAGTTCAGGACACTAAATGCAGCGAGTTGATTCATCAAGTTGTCGTCAGAAAGTTGCTTGTATGTTCCAGAATTGATCATGTTTGACTTAAAATCTTGAACTTTTTTGGTAAAGTTTGGAACATTCACTTGTTCTTCTTGTAATATTGAAAGATCAGCTTGTTGAGGAAGAGTAGGTAGTATGGAAGCATTTTCTTCTTCATAACTTGTGTAAACACCCTCTGTTTCTTCATTATTTAAATAGCGCTTGGAAACCCCGATGTTATCAACAGCAATACAAATAAACGCAACAGCAATAATAAGGTATTTTGAAATCTTGGTGTAAACTGAAATCAAAATAATTCCAATTCCTAATAATACTAAAAATAAAGTTCTGCCTAGCTCAGCTTTATAAATATCTGTTCGAACCTTAATCAATTCAGTCTTAAGTCCATTTATAAAAGAAAGGTTTTGAACATCTGTAACTCCTTTGGTTGCTTGGTTGAATTGCTGAATTTCATCGGAACGCAAGAACGATCCTGAGATTGATGGAAAAGCGAATAGAATAATCAATAGGGTAGTAATTGTGCATGACACAATTAGAAATGAAATTTTATTACCAATAATTTCGTTCGAGGAAATTTTTTTTTCAACATAATTTGGCGGAATAGATGACCAAAAAATTAAATAGGCAATAGGGCCTAATCCAAAAATAAAAGTCATGATCAAAAACAAAATTCGAATAATTTTTACATCAATCTTGAAATATTCTGATAAACCCGAACAAACTCCGGCAATTTTAGCTTTTTCTATTTGTCGAAAGAGAATTTTGTTTTTTGAATTGATTTGAGAATTTAATCCGGAAAAATCGATTGAAAAATCAGCTTTGAAGAATCGATCGAGAAATATAATTCCTAATGCAGGTATTATTAGTTGAAGAAGCACCAAAATCATTTTGGAGTCACGAAATTTATTGTAGAGAGGGAATTTGTGAATAAAAAAATCATTTAGTCCACCTGGATCTTTTGCTGCTAACGCAAGACAAAGAATTGAAATTGCTAAAAATGGCCATCGAAGTGAGTCTTTTAGGAAAATAAGTCCGAATAAAAAGAACACAAACATGACCGCCCCAAAATAGATAGCACCGCCGCTCATTCGTTGTCCTCCCCAATAGTGATTCATTTGCCCAATTTGTTGCGCATAGCTTGGGTCAACATTCATCATAATGTCTTCATCATTTCCTAAATAATCATCTTTTGCACCTTTAGCATTTGGAGCAATAAGAGATAAAATCTCACCTTTACCATAATTGTATTCCAAAATGTAATCAACATCCAAGCCTTCTTTTTTAGATTGGTTTTTGTTTTGACCTTTTGGTTCAATAGTTAAATCAGTGGCACCTCTGGTTGTATATTTACTATATTCCAACGTTGTTTGAAGATTACTAGAAGATGGAAGAAGTCCCAACACTCCACCAATTGCTAATCCTCCAATCGCTTTTCCAAGATAAAGGTATTTTTTCTCAATCAAAAGCCTAATTCCTTCGGCAACCGCAACAGCAAATAAAAGAAACACCAAATAATAGGTCATTTGAAGGTGATTTGCGGTTAAATTCAACCCGAAAAATAAGGCAAAAATAACACTGCCCAATAGCCATTTCCCTCTAAATGCTAAAATTAGCCCCCCCAATGCAGGTGCCATGTATGCTATTGCATTAACTTTCGTCATGTGACCAGCGCCAATGTAAAGAATATTAATGGTTGAGAAACCAAACGCAACGGCACCAACAATACCAAGCCAAGGATTTATGCGAAGGCAAAGTGCAAAAATGTAGAATCCCAGCATCGCTATAAACAGCAGTCCGACTGGTCGAGGAAGTGCAAAATTCAATTGCAACAATCGATCAACTTTGATTAAATAATTGTTTTGGTGAATGACCGAAATCTGATATGCAGGCATTCCACTGAACATGGAGTTCGTCCATAGCGGTTCCTTATTGTTTTGGGTTCGGTAATCAACAATTTCTTTCGACATCCCTTGAAATTGTTTGATATCATTTTGTTTTAGATTGTATCCATTGAAGAGAGGGGAGAAATAAACGGATGAGAATACAATGAAAATGATTATCGCTGCAATGTGTGGAATAAACAATTTTATTTTTTCATTCATATGAGTAAAATTTAATGTGAAGGTAACAACATTCCTTCAATTTTAGTTTTGTTTTGGATTTGCGAAGAGCACAACGTCTTGATGATCGATTTCATTACCGCATAAGATTACCAATCGCTCTATGATATTTCGTAGTTCTCGAATATTTCCGGTCCAATCTACTGATTTTAGAGCTTCCATACCTTTTGGCGTTATGGTTTTACGAGGAATTCCATGGTCCTGACAAATCAAAGTTAAAAAGTGTTCAGCTAATAATGGAATGTCGTCTTTTCGTTCATTTAGAGAGGGAACATGGATAAGTATAACTGCCAATCGATGATACAAGTCTTCACGGAAACGCCCTTCTGCTATTTCTTTGCGTAAATCTTTATTTGTCGCTGCGACTACTCGGCAATCCACTTTTACATCTTTTTCTCCTCCAACACGTTGAATCACATTTTCTTGCAAGGCCCTCAAAACTTTTGCTTGCGCGCTTGCTGACATATCTCCAATTTCGTCTAAGAACAAGGTTCCGCCAGATGCTAACTCAAATTTCCCTTTTTTATCTCTCACCGCAGATGTGAACGCACCTTTTTCGTGACCAAATAATTCACTTTCAATTAATTCGGATGGTATAGCGGCACAGTTGACTTCAATGAATGGCATTTTGGATCGATTCGATAGATCGTGTAAAGATCTCGCAACCAGTTCTTTTCCGGTTCCATTTCCACCAGTAATCAAAACACGTGCTTCAGATGGAGCGACCTTTTCTATCATCTCCTTGATTTTTTTAATTTCGGATGTTTCCCCAATGATTGAACTGCCTTTTATTCGTTTAATTGTTGTTTTTAGCGCTTTGGTCTCGATTACCATTGAATTTCGTTCTTTGACGTTTCGAAGAATTACCAGAATTCGATTTAAATCAAGTGGTTTTTCAATGAAATCAAATGCACCGTTTTTTATCGTTTGAACGGCAGTTTCAACATTTCCATGGCCACTAATCATTACAATAGGCGTATTACTTTCTCCGTTATTTAAGGCATCCAAAACCTCGAGACCATCCAAAATTGGCATTTTGATGTCACAGAAAATGAGGTCAAACATGTTTTTTCGAGTCGCCTCCAAACCATCCTTGCCATTTTCAGCCTCGGATACGATACAACCCTCAAACTCGAGAATTTCTCTTAAAGCTCTTCGAATCGAACGTTCATCATCAATAATTAATACTTTCATTTCACTTATTTTACTGTTCGTTCCAGCATAGGGACGAATTTGAATGTTCCATATTCACGAATGTTAAATTCGCTTTCGTTTATTTTTTTGATTTTCATCATTTTTTGTTCGATTCCTTCACCTACAGGAATGATCATAATTCCACCAATTTTGAGTTGATTCTTCAGTTCAGTAGGAATTTCAGGAGCGCCACATGTAACTAGAATTCTATCATATGGAGCGTAAGAATTGTTTCCTTGATACCCATCTCCAAAAAATAATTTAGGGTTGAAATTGAAAAAATGTATGATCTGTTTAGCCTTCAAATGTAAATCGCGATGGCGCTCGATGGAGAAAACCTTGGCGCCAAGTGAACATAAAATACAGGTTTGAAATCCAGAACCTGTTCCAATTTCCAAAACTCTGTTACCTTTTTCAAGTTCCAATAACTCCGTTTGAAAAGCAACTGTGAATGGGTGCGAGATGGTTTGCCCTGATCCAATTTGAAAAGCCATATTCGAATATGCTTGTTCTTCAAAAGCTAAGTCAAGGAAGAAATGTCGAGGGATTAGGTCGAAAGCCTCCAAAATTGCTTTATTTTCAATCCCTTTTTCTTTGAGTTGCGAAATAAGATTTTTTCGCATCCCTTTGTGTTTGAACGTATCTTTCAAATGATTCATTTTCCCTTCGCTCTTCCCCGTTTTTCTATAAATACAAAGTTAATTCTTTTCGAATGCTAATAGATTATCCAAACCCGTTTTTGTTTAGTTTACATTTAAAATTGGATAAATACTTTTCTTTTTCAAACCTTTGAAAGACTAAATCACCTAATCAATTATTTATTCGGTTAAATAACTTTGAATTAAATCTATCTTTTCTTTTGGGTAAAAAACAAAATTTCTATCCAAATCATCTATTTTGACCTCTTTGAATGACTTGATAGGAATGAGTTTATTTTGTCCGGTTCTATACTGTGCAATATTATATTCTGTAAACTTATTTGTAACTATGTCCTCCACTTCAGACTCAATAACAGGATATACCTCAGATATAATTAAAGGTTTGTATTTATTGATCATTTCAACTGAGCAATCAAGAATAAGATGTTCAGTACACTCTGTATCCAATTTTATTAGATCTATTCTGTCTAAATCATTTTCCTTTAATGCTTTTTCGATGGTAATTGTATGAACTTTATATGATTGATACTCATGTTTAATATGTTGTTCAGCTAAACTATTTGAACCGTTTAAATTATATTTTAGCCAAGGATATTTTTTATTTACAACTTCGTGAAAAGTTAGAGGAATATCCGTTTCGGCTACAGCTTTATCGATTAAAATGGCACTGCTACAATTATTTTCTTTCAAGTTCAACTTTAGAAAGTGCAATGCTCCAAGCGATGGTTCAAAACAAATTGTTTTACATTTCGGATTTACAGCATTTGCAAGAATTGAGAAATATCCTATGTTGGCACCAATATCCATAAACACTTTTTGTTTCTTAATAATATCAACAAAAAAGGGCGTAAATTCATAATTTTTGGCTCCGTTATAGAAAAGTTCCTGAGTTACAGAACATGTTTGATTCGTATAAAGTTTAAACGAAAAGTTTTCGTACTTTACATTCAAACGTCCAGAAATTGAAAAAAGTTTTTTTCCTAGTAATCGAAATGTAAAGCGAGCTAACGGTCGAAAAACAAGATTAGCATACGGATGATAAATTAACTTGATAAATAATTTCATAGGTCTTTTGAATGTTTCTGAATAAGTTCAATTAATTTGGTTTTTCTACGCTCGTAAGTAAATTCATTTTGAATACGTTTTTGCGCGGAAAGGCTTAGCTCTTTGAGTTGTTCTTTATTGAGATTTTTTAGTTTTGAAACTAATTCAACCAGCAAGTCAACATTCCTTTTTTGAAGCACATAACCTGTTTCTCCTATGATGAATGGTATACCTGAAACATTTGATCCGATTGGAATACATCCACAGAGCATCGCTTCAGCCAATGCATTGGGAAATCCTTCCATAATAGAAAGCTGAAAATAATATTGATGCTCTGAAAAAACTTTTAAAAGTTCATTTTGAGACATGTAAGGTAAGAGTTTGACATTATCCGGCACATCAATTGATGTTTTTTCATCCCAACCTACCAAAGAAATTTGAATTTCGGGCATTTTTCTTCCGAGTTCAATTACCAAATCATATCCTTTTCTTTTGAAGCTGTATGTTTCAGAAAGGTTTCCAATAGTTAAAAAACTTAAAGGTCTTCGGCTAATTTCATCTAAAGGTTTAAAAAAGTCATTATTATAACCATAGTATACAGGTGTAAATGGAATATTAACGGAGTTTGGACAAAATACACTGTATCCTTGGTATGGCGCTCCACCCTCATAATAATCATAGTTTTGAAAATACAAACTCTCGTGTACGGGCAAAATATGGGTTGCTTTTGAAAGGGAGAAACAAGTTGCTGAACCAAGTAGTTTGCGTGTGAAATTCCCATAGTTAAATGAATCAAATTTTGAGCCATCATTTCCTGCAACTATAATGAAACAAGGTTTTTTGAATACCCTTGAAAAAAGAACTGGTAATATCGATGAATATCCTGCAAAATGACATATCAATGCTTGCGTTTTTTTCATATTCCAAAGCAGTAAAAAGAATTGACGAAAAAATTGAATTGGGACTTTTTTCTTCATGGATACATCAAAAAAAGATTGGATAATGTCGTATTCGTTCTTCAACAATTCAATATCCCTTAAAATGAATGTTGATTTGGATGGATAAACATAGATGATACTTTTTTTCAATCGTTTTTTGTTTTTAGATAATACAAATTTAGAATAAAGAATGCAAAAGAATGGAAATCGCTTTTGCCAATTTAGCTTCAATTTAAATATTAGTAACAAGAATCAGTTTAATGCATGGACGTAAGAATACTTTACATTTATGTAATAAATATAACCTGGCTTTAAAGAAAAGTAAGGTTGATTTGCAATAAATGAACTAGCAAAAAAATAACCTGATATTTATAGAAGGCAATCCAAATGAAACAATAGGATGAGTTGTCAATATCAAGATCTTGCTCGTTTTTTTTTAGGTAGGATATTTGATATGTAACTTTTTATTTTTCGTTAGTAAACTTTAATAAAGAATTATTTATCAACGAGTGCTGCTCGTATATCATCCGTAATAATCCCGCTCGGATGTTTGCTAAATGCAACGCGGTTACCTTTGGGTGAACGAATGTCATATAAATAAACCTCTTTATTTTGGTTTTTAATTGCTTCAATTTGAGATTTTTCAATTGCTTTATTTCGTATTACGATTCCTCGAACGTTCGTATTTTCAATCAATACATTATAACCTTCAGAAAAGTTATCTGTGCTGTAGTAAACTTGATAAATTTCCGATAGGGCGTCCAACCAATTTGAATCGGATAAAATTACATAAACATTAGAGTTATTGTTGCCTAAGATTGTCGATAGACTTTCCTGAAATTGACTGAAATTGATAATCGTGCTTGAACAAGCATTTCTGTTTTTGACATCCAAGAAAAGTTTCTGATTTTCATTGATTAAAGGTAAAATTTGACTTAGTTTAACCAATTTTTCTTTCTTTAACGTTTTATAAAAAGATTGTTCCAATTGGGAAGTTGTCTTTTCGTTTACGCAACCATCAAGTGATGAAATGTTATCTAAAAATTCATCGTGATAAAGCCAAAGTTCCCCTTGAGTATCCACTTGCACATCTACTTCAACGCCATCCGAATTTGGAAGAGCCAAACATAATTCAATTGATTCTTTTGAATTATCGTGATAGAGCGAATTTTCCATAGAAAGTCCCATTCCGGCGTGACCAAAAACGGTAATTGAACTGTGATTTTTTTTTGTGCAGGAAAATAGGATGAAAACAACCAGTATTTTAAATATGCATCGCATAACTAAGACCTATTTTAAAACAATAATTATATGCTCTGGAAACAACCTTCCCTTCGTAAGAATTGAATGATTCGAACATGATGCCATACCCGCCTTGATGAAAAAACTTCAATTTCCTACCTAGACACAGATGATAACCAAGAAATACATCTCCATATCTGATGGGATTTTGTATTTTGTAAGTGGTTCCTGAAAGTATTAAACCAGGACCAAAAACAATTCCATTTTTTCTATTAACTTCTTGTTGAATGATATTGTAAAAAGTCGTTATTTCAATGTGCGGAGAGAATGTTTGCTGGAATAAAGTTTTTTCAACTCCAATTCCTGTTTCCACGCCAATTTCGAGGTACTTTTTTCGAGTTTTAACTCCAAGATTCCAGAAGAAATCCATTCGTTGTTTGGAGATACTTGAGGTAAAGAATAGATTTGAATTTCTATTCATCAAATTTTGAGAAAAACAATAATTTATTCCTAGAATTAGATAAATAACTATAAATCGCATTATCCAAATTTCGGACATTTTTTGCAAGCTTGACCTTTTTTCTTGTACTTCTTGCAGCATTTAGATTTCTTGCATTCAATTGTATTTTGAGTCAACGAATAACATATGTCCTCAAGGATGAATGGGGTAGAATCTTTATTCATTATTTAGAATTATTCTAAACAAAAATAATACTTTTGTTTTACACTCAAACATAATTCAAAAAAAAAGCTGCCCGAAGACAGCTTTTAATAATTATTCAATTTTGAAATTAAACTAATCCTTGATCGATCATTGAATCAGCAACTTTCACAAAACCAGCAACATTGGCTCCTTTAACATAATCAATAGATCCATCTTCATTTTTACCATATTTCACGCATGCTTCGTGAATTGAAACCATAATTCCATGAAGGCGTTGATCAACTTCTTCTCTCGACCAAGATAATCTCAACGAGTTTTGTGACATTTCAAGTCCTGAAGTGGCAACTCCACCTGCATTTGACGCTTTACCTGGAGAAAAAAGTACTCCTGCCTTTTGGAAAGCAGTAATTGCTTCTGGTGTTGAAGGCATATTTGCTCCTTCTGCAACACATTTTACTCCGTTAGAGATTAGTACGTTCGCCTCATCGCCATTTAATTCGTTCTGAGTAGCACAAGGAAGAGCGATGTCCACTTTTACTTCCCAAGGTCTTTTTCCCGCAACAAATTTTGCACCAGGGAATTTAGCTACATACTCAGAGATTCGACCTCTTTTAACGTTTTTCAATTCCATTACCCAAGCTAATTTCGTTGCGTCAATTCCATCAGCATCGTAAATGTAGCCTTCTGAATCTGATAAAGTCAAAACTTTCGCTCCCAATTCCGTAGCTTTTTCACAAGCAAATTGTGCTACGTTTCCAGAACCTGAAACCGCGACAACTTTCCCTTGGAAAGAATCGTTTCTCGTTGACAACATTTCTTTTGCAAAGTAAACAGTACCATAACCTGTAGCCTCTGGACGAATCAATGATCCTCCCCAGTTTCTTGCTTTCCCGGTCAAAACGCCGGTAAATTCATTACGGAGTCTTTTGTATTGACCGAACATGTATCCAATTTCTCTTCCTCCAACACCAATGTCTCCGGCAGGTACATCCGTATCAGCTCCTATGTGGCGAGCTAATTCAGTCATAAATGATTGACAGAATTTCATTACTTCATTATCTGATTTTCCTTTCGGATCGAAGTCAGAACCACCTTTTCCTCCACCCATAGGTAAAGTTGTCAATGAGTTTTTAAATATTTGCTCGAATCCTAAAAACTTAAGAATTGATAAATTCACGGAAGGGTGGAAGCGTAACCCTCCTTTGTATGGACCAATCGCTGAATTAAATTCCACTCGATAACCACGGTTAACTTGGATGTTACCTTGATCATCTAACCAAGGAACTCTGAATATAATTGTTCTTTCAGGTTCAATAATTCTGTCAAGAATTTTCGCTACTTTATACTTGGGATTTGCTTCAATGAAGGGGATAACGGCCTCAGCAACCTCTTGAACAGCTTGAATGAACTCAGGTTCATGACCATTTTTTTCTTTAACTCGAGACATGAAAGATTCTATCTCCGCGTGAAAATTATTCGACATAAGATGTTTTTTTTAATGTTAACAGCGACAAAATTAATTAAGTTTTCTTTCGTGCAACATTCTGAAAAACAAATGTTGTTAGTGTCTACATGACATTTAGTAAATCTAAAAATTAAAATTCACCATTCTAAATTTATTATATTTGAGGCAACTTTTTGCATATTCTAGACGTTTAATTTGAAATTAATAAATAAGATGAAATCAGTTACCTTATTCCTTCAAATATTCATTTTTATACTTTTATTTCAAAATCAATATTTTGCGGCGTCAAATGTGTCTTTAACTCTGGGTCAAGATGCAACCATTTGTGCTGGACAGACAGTAACAATAGCAAATAACAATACAGGAGGTAATTCGGCAACATCTGCAGGGATTTATTTAAATGCACCAACTAACGTGACACTCTCAGATGATGTGTGGTCAGGTGCAGTAAATATGGGTTTCACGTTCAATTTTTATGGACAGAATTATACACAGTGTGTTATCGGTTCTAACGGATTGGTTTCATTTAATACGACTCAGGCAAACCAATATTGTCCTTGGTCATTGACTGGAGGTCCATTGCCCAATACAGTTATTACTGGCGCAAGAAATTCTGCAATGTTGACCTATCAAGATATAAATCCAGCAATTGTTCCAAACCCACCTCTTCCTCCACCGTCAGTGCAGTATCAAACTGTGGGAACAGCCCCCAATAGGAAGTTTGTTGTGCTCTATAAGGACATTTACATGTTCAGTTGTACAACACAATGTAATTATATGTCCATTATTTTATACGAAACATCAAATATTGTCGAATATCACATCGGAAATAAACCGCAATGTACAACTTGGAATAGTGGCTTAGCAATTCAAGGAACGGAAAATAATGCTATGACTGTAGCACACACAACGCCAGGTAGAAATAATACTATTTGGGGTGCTAATCAGGATGGAAGAAGATATGCGCCAACTTCACCCACCAATACAAATGCATACACAATAACTCAGATTCCATATTTAATGGTAAATAGTCCGGGAAGTAATTTCGTTTGGAACGCATGCAACTCGGCGGGAACTGTTTTAGCTACTTTTCCATATAACAATGGAGTTTTAAACTTACCATCAACAAATCCGAACTATCCAATTCCTGCTGGCACCTCAGGATATTTTCTTTCTGGATCTGCATGTGGTACGAGTATTGGGTCAATTACTAACGATACAACTTGGATTACAGTTGCTAATCCCTCATTAACAGCCTCTTCAACACCAGATATTTGTACACAAGGGTTAGGTTCAGTTACTGCTGTTCCTGGTGCTAATTCTCCTGCACCATATACGTTTAGTTGGCCTTTACTTGCATCTTCATCTCAAACTGTTAACAATGTTACCGCGGGCACCTATACTGTCTTTATGACTGATGGTAATGGGTGCACTGCAAACGCATCTGTGACGGTTGGTGATACTCCCGCTCAGTTCAGCGCCACATCAACTTTGGTTTCTTGTCCAGGAGGTTCAGATGGAACTGCAACAGCCACAATGACACCTGCCTTGGGGACGGTTTCATACTTGTGGAGTGATGGTCAAACTACTCAAACTGCAAATAATCTTTCGGCAGGGACTTATACATGCACTGTAACATCGAGTATTGGATGTTCAGGCATTGTGACAGTTACTGTAAACGAAATTCCAGCTATGATAATTACGATTGCTAATCAAACCGATGTAACCTGTAATTCAGGATCTGATGGAACAGCATCATTAAATGTTACGCAAGGTACAGGACCTTATTCGTATGATTGGGATATTTCAAATTCCATTACTGCATCGGCTACAGATTTGAACGCCAATGTTCACACGGTAACCGTTACTGATGGGAATAACTGTATACAAACCATACAAATAACAATTGGAGAGCCTGATCCACTTTCAATAACTTTTTTAACCCCAGATTCAATGATTTGTCCAGGTACCTCCATTACTTTGAACGCTTCAGGTTCAGGTGGTTCGTCTTCATATATTTTTACATGGAGTCAAGGTGGTAATACTGTTGGAACAGGTAGTTCATTTACCGTTGAGCCAAATACCTCAGGAACTCAATACTGTGTAACACTCTCAGAACAGTGCGGTTCGCCTACAACACAGCAATGTGTGATTATAACTTTTCCAACAGAGATTATTCCTAATGTTGTTCCTGATAAACCGAGGGATTGTATTCCGGGTGAATTTACCTTCACAAATACATCATTGAATTCTAGTAATATTGCATTTACGCAATATTCATTTTCGAATGGAGATGTTTACAACTTGAATGGTACGGAAAATTTAACTGCAAATTTCCCAAATGTCGGAGTTTATGATGTTCAAATGACCGTTACCTCAAATTATGGATGTTTTTACACAATAACTAAAGACAATATTGTAGAAGTAACACCTGTTCCTACGGCGAATTTCACAGTTTCTAAAAATCCAGCTACTTGGTTTGAAACAACAATTCAAACATCTGATGTTTCGGACGGTAACATTGTTGATTGGAATTGGACGAGTCCTGGATCTACTTCCATTGGAATGAATGGCGCAAGTGCAATAATTACTTATCCCGAAGGACAAGTCGGTACATATCCAATAATGCTTGTGGTAACCACGGCTGAAGGATGTTCTGATTCAATTACTTTGGAAATAGAAATAGTACCTGACATTCTACTTTATGTACCCAATACGTTTACGCCGGATAATGACGAACACAACCAAAACTGGTTCGTTTATGTAGATGGTATAGATTTTGAAAATTTCCAATTAGTTATTTACAATCGATGGGGCGAATTAATTTGGGAATCGAAAGATCACAAAGCGTCGTGGGACGGTACATTTAATGGTAGAATTGTACCAAACGGAACTTATATCTGGAAAATATCTTACAAAGAAAGAGATAATGACGGTCGTAAATTCCATACAGGATATCTCAATGTATTACGATAAAACAGAATTTCTATTTAATTTTAGTAATTGATATTTAGTCTATATTGATTTATTTTTGAGATAATTATTAAATAAGTAAAAAGTTTTCATCCATGAAAAAGAATGTCATTTTTTTAGCTGTTACATTATTTGTTTTTTCAAGTTGCGAAGTTTTGAATGAAGCGTCACAATTGGTTAATGTAACCTCTGGATCCACTCAAAATGCAGCACCTAAACTATCAAATGAAGAAGTAATTTCAGGTCTTAAGGAAGCCTTGAACGTTGGAATAAAAAATTCGGTGTCATTAACATCAGTAACAGATGGATTTTTAAAGAATACAGCTATTCGATTGCCATTTCCTCCTGATGCTCAAAAGGTCAAGGATAAAGCATTGGAATGGAAACTTGATGGACAAGTTGAAAAATTTGAAACAACTTTGAATCGTGCCGCAGAGGAAGCAACAAAGGAGGCATTGCCTATTTTCAAGGACGCTATTCTTAACATGAGCGTCCAAGACGGATTTGCTATATTGAATGGTGGAGACGGGGCTGCAACTAAATTTTTAAAGGATCAAACTACATCGAAATTAGTAGCTGCATTTAGTCCAAAAGTGAAAGAAGCCACATCCAAAGTAAAATTGACGGAATATTGGAATCCAATAATTAGTAAGTATAATAGTGCAATGACGTTAACAGGTGGTCAAAAATTGAATCCAGATTTGGATTCGTACATCACACAGAAGGCCATTGAAGGATTATTTTATATGGTTGAAAAAGAGGAAAATAAGATTCGAAAAGACCCTGCAGCTCGAGTAACTGATATTTTAATTAAAGTTTTTGGAAGCTTGACCAAGTAAAGTAATGAAATTTTTCCCTCCTTCAGAACTTGTTCTATCTTCAAATAATCAGGTTTATCACCTTGGACTTAAATCCGAAAATTTAGCTGAAAAAGTAATTATTGTTGGAGATCAAGATCGTGTAAATTTAATTTCCATTTTTTTCGATTCCATTGAGCATCAATCCCAACACAGGGAGTTTGTTTGTCATACAGGGTTCTATCAAGGAAAAAGAATATCTGCCTTATCTACTGGAATCGGCACGGACAACATTGATATCGTAATTAACGAGTTAGATGCGCTTGTAAATATTGATTTAGATAAAAGGATTGAAAAGATTGAAAAACAATCGTTGGAAATTGTAAGAATTGGGACATGCGGTATTCTGCAGCCTGACATTCCAGTTCATAGTTACATTTTATCCAAGTATGCATTAGGTTTTGACAATGTTGCTCATTTTTATAATATTTCATTTAGAGATGATGAAAAAGAATTCAATTCAATAATTAATGATCATTTAATGCTTCCAAAAGCCATTCAAACTTATTTTACTTCGGCAGACCAAAATTTATATGATCGTATGAATTCCAACGATGTAAAGTCTGGTATTACAGTTACAAGTTCTGGTTTTTACGGTCCTCAGGGAAGAACGCTACGAATTCCGACTCATATGCGTGATATTCATCTAAAATTAGGCTCATTTCAATTTAAGAATGAAAAAATACTCAATTTTGAGATGGAAAGTTCTGCACTTTTTGCTTTGGGTAAGCAATTAGGTCATCAATGTGCCACAATTTGTTTGGGTGTTGCTAATCGACCAAACCTTGAGTTTTCGAAAGGATATGAAGATGAAATGAAAGGACTTATTAAATATGTGTTAGATCGTATTTAATTTTTTGAAAGGTATTTTTCGATAGTGATATGAAGATTGAGTCCTCGCAATTTTTCTCCTTGAGCTAAAATATTACCCTCGCCGTCAATTAGAAAAGCACTTGGTATGGATGAAACACCGTAATTTGCAGATGCTTTCCCATCTTTATCAATCCCGTGATTTTTCCAAATTAGTTTATCTTCTTTGATTGCATTTTTCCAGGCATTAACATCCTTATCCAAGGATACACTGAAAACTTCAAATCCATTTCCTTTGGTGAACTTTCGATTTTTGTATTTTTTATACGATTCGACAACATTCGGACTTTCATTTCTGCATGGTCCACACCAAGAGGCCCAAAAGTCGATTAGAACCAATTTACCTTTCAATTTAGAGAGTGAAACCGTTTTACCGCTAGGTGATTTGAGTTGAATTTCTGGAGCTAAATCATTTAAATACTCATTTGGGTCATTTCGGAAACAGATGGAATAACAGGCAAAAACCAGTAACAACATTCCACCAAATAAAAGTTGACGTTTCATTAGCCTACTCTTCGAATATCTGCACCAATATTATTCAATCGAAGTTCAATGTCTTGATAGCCTCGATCAATTTGTTCAATGTTATGAATAACACTTTTTCCTTTAGCGGAAAGAGCTGCAATCAACAAAGAAACTCCAGCACGAATGTCGGGAGAAGTCATGCTAATTCCCTTTAAATCATGTTCGCGATTCAATCCGATAACCGTAGCACGATGTGGATCACAAAGAATAATTTGAGCTCCCATATCAATCAATTTATCCACGAAGAATAGTCGCGATTCAAACATTTTTTGATGGATCAAGACCGAGCCTTTTGCTTGGGTAGCAACGACTAAAATGATTGATAACAAATCAGGGGTAAAGCCTGGCCATGGCGCATCGTAAATCGTTAGAATTGAGCCGTCTATAAATGTATCAATTTCATAAGTATCTTGAGCAGGAATATATATGTCATCGCCTCTTCTCTCAAGTTTGATTCCTAAACGTCTGAAAACATTTGGAATTATTCCTAGGTTCTCATAACTTACATCTTTAATGGTAATTTCAGATTTGGTCATCGCTGCCAAACCAATAAAACTTCCGATTTCAATCATATCAGGTAGAATTCGATGAAAGCAACCACCCAATGATTTTACACCTTCAATGTGAAGCATATTGGATCCAATTCCAGTGATATTTGCACCCATCGAGTTCAACATTTTACAGAGCTGCTGAATGTAAGGTTCGCAGGCGGCATTATAAAAAGTTGTTTTACCTTCAGCTAGAACAGCCGCCATCAAAATATTTGCTGTTCCAGTAACAGATGCTTCATCCAAGTGGATGAAGGTTCCTTTCAGTTTTTTTGCTTCTACCGAGTAAAAATGTTCCCCCGCATCATAATTGAATTTTGCTCCCAAAAGTGCGAAGCCTTCAAAGTGAGTGTCTAAACGTCTTCGACCAATTTTGTCACCACCTGGTTTCGGAATAAAACCTCTTCCGAAACGCGCTAATAGTGGACCGACAATCATTATTGAACCTCTTAGTGATGACGCACGTTTTTTAAAATCCTCTGATTCAAGATATTTTAAATCAATATCTTTTGCCTGAAAGATGTAGGTTCCTTTTTCAACTTTTTCGACTTTCACTCCCATCGTTTGTAAAAGCGCGATTAGTTTATTTACATCAATAATGTCGGGAACATTAGAAATTGTTACTTTTTCTTCTGTTAAAAGTGGAGCACATAATACTTGCAATGCCTCGTTCTTCGCTCCCTGCGGATGAAGTTCTCCTTTCAAGGGTTTTCCCCCGTATATTTCAAATGAAGCCATTTTTATTGCTTTTTGAATTTCTTTTTCTGTTTAAAATTTTTGTTTTTACCTGGATTAAACTTTTTATTCATTCCCATTGAACGAAGTAAAGTATTTGTATTCACTAATTCATCAGGATTTTCAAGGATTAATTCACCTTTTGATAATTCCTTTAAATTCTGAGCGATAACATTGTTTTCAACCGCATCATTATTGTGGGACAAATATTGCTTTTTCATGAAATTTGCCATCGTATTCTTGAGGTATTCCTTCTCAGTTGGCTTTTCTATGTTTTTTGAATCTTCTAAAATGGCTTGCGTATATTTCCCATAATGACCGTATTTAATTGAACTTTTTGGGTAATCCATTAATTGTGGTTTCTCATTTAAAACCTCCGGTTTTGGAATTTCGTAAGGTGAATCAACATCTAAATTGAAGTCTGACATTACAAATAAATGTGTCCATAGTTTGTGACGAAAATCATCAACATCGCGCAAGTGAGGATTTAATTGTCCCATTACTTCTATAATAGCTTGCGCTGCTCGATTTCTTTCATTCCGATCGGAAATTTCCATTGCATGAGCGATCATATTTTGAACATTTCTACCGTATTCTGGTAGAATAAGTCGACCTCGTGTTGTATTGTATTCCATTAATTAATTTTCTAAGTGTTTTGCTAAAGCATTGTCATATAATTCCTTCGCTTCAGTGATAAATCCAAAATGTTCTTCGTCGACTTGCAATTTACCTTTAGTAACATGTCCCAGTAATGTGATATTGACACCACTTTCAACCATAAATTCCAAAAATGCCTCTTCCATTTCTTCTGTTAAAGAAACAACAACTCTTCCCTGACCTTCACCGAATAAGAAAGCGTCTTCACGAATCTCTGAATCTGTAACAATATCAAAACCAAGCTCTCTTGGCAAAGACATTTCTACCAAAGTTACATATAATCCTCCATCAGCGACATCGTGAACGGCATTTACCAAATTATTTGCAATTAATCCTTTCACAGCTTGTTGCATTTGAAATTCTTTTTCAAGGTCGAAATAAGGTGCAGGAGAGGCTTTAATTCCGTGATAAGACGCCAAATATTCCGACGATGAAATATCTTCTGTATAATCCCCAATCAAGAAAATCAAATCGCCTTTTTGTTTGAAATCAAGCGTCATGATTTTTTCTTTATCAGGCACAATTCCAATCATTCCAATTGTTGGGGTAGGGAACACCGGAACTTCTTTTCCTCCGATGGATGTTTGATTGTAAAAAGATACATTTCCCCCAGTTACAGGTGTTTCAAATTTCAAACAAGCTGCAGACATTCCTTTAATCGCTCCAACAAATTGCCAGTAAGATTCTGGATTGTATGGATTTCCAAAATTCAAGCAATTAGTTATCGCACTTGGATTTCCACCGGCGCATACAATATTTCGAGCAGCCTCGGAAACGGCAATCATTGTTCCTACTTCCGGATCGGCATTGACATAACGTGAATTACAGTCCACTGTCATCGCTAAAGCCTTATTTGTTCCTTTGATGTTTACAATTCCCGCATCTGAAGGACGATTTGTTGTCATATTTCGAGTTCCTACCATGGAATCGTATTGCTCATAAACCCATCGTTTTGATGCGATGTTTGGCATTTGTAGTAATTTGAATCCGACCTCTTTTAAATCCGATGGCTTTTCAACTTGATTGATATCGAATTTCTTGAATTCTTGATAATAAGCCGGTTCTTTGTATTCTCGCTTGTATTGAGGTGCGCCGCCTCCAAGAACAAGAGATTCTGCTGGAACATCTCCTACTAATTCACCATGCATGTAGTAGCGAATGCGACCTGTATCCGTCACATGTCCGATTTCTTCAGCGTGTAAATCCCATTTTGTAAATATTTCTTTCACAACGGATTCCTTTCCTTTCTGAACCACAACCAGCATACGTTCTTGAGATTCAGATAATAAAATTTCATACGGAAGCATGTTTTCTTGGCGAGTAGGAACCTTGTCTAAATCTATTTCCATTCCCACATTTCCAGCCGCACTCATTTCACAAGTCGAACAGGTAATTCCTGCGGCTCCCATATCCTGCATTCCAACAATAGCATCGGTGTCAGCCAATTCCATGGTTGCTTCCAAAAGAAGTTTTTCCATGAAAGGATCTCCAACTTGCACAGAAGGCAAATCATCCGCTGAATCTTCGGTTATGTCTTTTGAAGCGAATGCAGCGCCTGCGATACCATCTTTTCCAGTGGCTGAGCCAACTATAAAAACCGGGTTTCCTGGACCTTTAGCAGTTGCAGAAATTGTTTTTTTTGTGTCTATGATTCCTGCTGAGAAAGCATTAACCAACGGGTTAGTATTATATGATTCATCGAAAAATACTTCACCTCCTACGATTGGAATACCAAATGCATTCCCATAGTCTCCAATTCCTTTGACAACACCTTTCACAAGCCATTTTGTTCTTGCTGATTCGATGTTTCCAAATCGCAATGAATTTAATTGTGCGATTGGTCGAGCTCCCATGGTAAAAATATCACGATTGATTCCTCCAACTCCAGTTGCAGCACCTTGATATGGTTCCAAGGCACTTGGGTGATTGTGAGATTCAATTTTGAATACACATCCTAATCCATCACCGATATCCACTAATCCGGCGTTTTCCTCTCCAGCTTTCACGAGCATGTGTGGGCCATCTTTCGGTAGCGTTTTCAACCACAAAATTGAATTTTTATAAGAACAATGCTCCGACCACATTACTGAATAAACAGCTGTTTCAGTGAAATTAGGAGTTCTACCTAAAATTTCTTTGATCATTTCAAACTCGTCGGCTCTAAGTCCTAAATCGATAGCTTGTTCGAGTGTTGCTTCCTTTTGCAAAGTGGATTCCATGAAATATTTTTAGTGGAACAAAAGTAAGGAATATAAAGCTATTTTAGGCTTCGCAATTTGGTCAAATTAATCAATTTTTGAACAATTTAATCTGATTTCTAAGGAACAAACATTAATGCTTTGTAACAGATCCCTTTTTGCCTTCCGGTATATCGAAAATCCATGTGTAATAACCTACAAAGTGACTTTTAAAGAATCCCATTTGGCGTTCTTTTTCGAAAGGGAAAAACACACGATTTTCTTCTTTGAGCCCTTTGGCTTTAACTTGCACCGCGACACCATCTTGCAAACAAGGAGCATTTCTAATTTTCGGTTCAAAGTTAGCCCCATATTGCCAAACCTCTTTCCATTCATTGATGAACGTTTTACCAACCCCCGCATTTTCTGGAGCCATGATATAAAAACCACCAAAATTAATTTTACCTCTAAGTTCTTGAATCATTCCGAGGGCGTATGCATATCCCATGCTGTGAGAGACAATAAATAACGTGTCGTTTTCAGAACAATTCGGTAATTCATTCAGTAACATTTTGAGATTGGTTCCTGCAACAATTCCAGATTTCCGACGCTTAATAAATCCTGATTTGTTTGATTTTGTTGCCAATAATGAATAAGTGTCCACTGTTTTATTGCCTGCAATCTTCGTTTGAAAACAGGTGTGTTTTTTTAAATTTTTACACGTAGTCGGATAAACCGAAGAAATGGCCGAAAAATTAACAAGGGATTCAAAATTGGATGTTGCTACTGAGTGATGCCCATCGGCATACCAAATCTCGGATGGATTAATTCGGTCGATAAATAAAATGTTTATTTCATTCCAAGGAGTCCAGTATTGATGGCGATCAAAATTGTGTAAAACATTTGCTGAATTAGGGTATTCTACTCCATTTTTTTGGATGTCTTTTAAATTGTTTTCCAATGAGTTACTAACGGAAACAGGTCTATATCCATTAACGAAAACCAAGATGCGTTTGGCAGGGTCTTTCAATATAAGTTTTGAGGTTATATTTTTTCCTTCTAAGTTAAATACTTCGTTTTTAGTCAGCTTATTGTTCTCATTTAAGTAACGAAAAACGACATAAGGATAATCGGCAACTCTATTCAACTTTTTTCGAAATTTCGAGTTAGATTTCAGTATCAATCTGTTTTTTGAACCAACAAATTTCCCAATACACTTGTCCTTAACAGTTTTCAACTCAAAATACAAAACCCTTTGTTCTTTCGTTACTTTCCAATTTACTCCTTCTTTTTGAAAACATTGGTTCAAATGTATTTTAGTTGCTTTTGGTAAAAACAAATTCTCATCCGATAACTTGGTGTTCAATTCATCGATTTTTTTTCCTTTGAAATCAAGCAGGTATATGGATTTTAAAAAATTATTGTCGTAATAGTAATCGACTGCCAAGAAAGTGCATGTCTGAATCGCAATGAAGACAACCCATAAAATCAACTTCATAAAACGAATAGAAATGCGTTTGAAGAATCCACTATTTTCAATTGCACGATTGAATCTCCTTCTAAAGTAAAGAGTTAATGTTATTGAAATCAAAATGCTCATTAGGTGAATTGCGCAAATGGAATGGGTTGAAATTATGAAAAGCTCCTTAAATAGTGGATTTGATATTTTTCGGTAAACGAGATAGGAGTTGTTCAATTCACCTTGTTTTAAACTTGAAAATGGATCATTAGAGTCAAATTCAATTTCTCCATCTTCATTTTCTTCCCACATGAATTTAGGAACCAAACCATTATTAGCGGAAACGTTTTCAAAATCATCGTAAATGGAAAATGACGTTTGTTTTTCTCGAAGATGCACGCATTGTTCCCAGTTTAACTCTTTTCCTTGCCCATCAAATTGACTCATCACATTTAAAGAATCCGTTTCGAACTTTAAACCGAGGCAAGATCCTAAATTCAAGTTGACTGTATTTTGATTTTGTAATCCTTTTTCAGTAACAAATGCTATTGATTTACCCGGAATGGTGTATCCTTGAATTGAATCTGATAAATATTCGGGGATAACGAAAAAGTAGATTGAATTGGGTTCGTTTTCGAAACGCTCAAAATAAGTGTTTCGAACAAGTTTCATTTCTTTTGTGAATTGCTTGTGATCAGCGAATGGGTTATTCCACTTTATATGATTATCTAGTTTCAATTCAGGTAATACTGCCGGCTCGATTAAAATTTTGGCCTTTTGAAATGGCTTTCCAATCGTAACGACATCTTTTTTATTGATTTTTACACCAATTGGAATTAGGTAGAGATAAATTTTTTTGTTCTTTAAAGAGAGGGAATCGAATGAGTGCTTCGTGTATTTCTGAGAATTCAGACTAGAATTGAAACAGATGAAAAAAGAAAGTAGAAATAAGAACCGTTGAAACATTCGGTTTTAAAGGTGCATGAAATTCTTCTTGGCAAGAAGTTCATCTTCAGATTCACGATAATCTGGGTCATCGACACAACAGTCAACCGGACAAACAGCGGCACATTGTGGCTCATCGTGAAAACCTACACATTCCGTACATTTTTCGTGAGCGATGTAGTAAACGTCCATGTTTACAGGTTCTTGCGATTGGTCTGCAAGCAGTTCATCACCGTTTAAAGTAGTAATGATACCTTTCAAAGTTGTTCCGTCTGAATATTTCCATTCGGCACCTCCCTCGTAGATTGCATTATTAGGACATTCAGGTTCACAAGCCCCACAATTGATACATTCATCGGTAATCATTATCGCCATAGCAACTAATTTTTTGCAAATATAACAACGTAATACAGAATGTTTTGTTCAGTTGATGAGATTTTTTTAAATCCGATACGAATTTCTCATTTTACGAATTGTTGTGCCTAAATTTGCATTGTGAAAAAGGAAGCACTCATTCAAGCGTTTTGTCAGCTTGGAAAAATAATGAATCACCTGGGAAATAATCTTCCTTGGCCTGGTTTTGAACTTGGATTGACTGAGAATGAGCTTCATGAGATTAATTCCGTCATTCAAACACAACATCATTACAATGGTTGGTTTACCGAAGAGTTGACTCGGAAGTCGTTGAGAAATTTGAGTTTGTGGTTAAATGAAGTCGACTTAACAAATTGGCTTTCCATTTACAAATTTGCGGACAAACCTAAAAACGTCGCAGTTATCATGGCTGGAAATATTCCTTTGGTTGGTTTTCACGATTTTTTATGTGTTTTAGCCTCCGGAAATAATGTCATTTGCAAACTCAGTTCTGAGGACAACAAATTGTTACCGATACTATCAAAAATATTAATTCAATTCCAACCCGAACTGGAGTCGCGAATCACTTTTTCGGATCGAAATTTAAAAGGATTTGATGCAATTGTCGCCACCGGCAGTAATAATTCATTACTTCACTTTAAACAATATTTTTCGAAATATCCACATTTATTCCGACACAACCGAACTTCCATCGCTGTGCTCAATGGTGAGGAAACAAAAGAGGAACTTACGCTTTTAGGAACTGATATTTTGGATTATTTCGGCCGTGGCTGCCGCAATGTGACTCATTTGTTGTTGCCAAAAGGATTTGAATTGAATCGATTTTTTGAAGCCATCGTTGAACAAGGAGATGTCATTAACAATAAAAAATACGGCAACAATTACGATTACAACAAGACCATTCATTTGATGAATCAAGCTGTTTTTCTAGACAATAATTTTATTCTACTCAAAGAAAGTAAAGACTTGTTCTCGCCGCTAGCCATGGTTCATTATCATTATTATGTAAGCGAGAGTGAGGTTTCCAATTACATCGAAGAACATAAAAACGACATTCAGTGTGTCGTTGGAAGAAATTTCAATCCTTTTGGTAATGCGCAATGCCCGTCACTTTTTGATTATGCGGATAATGTTGACACGATGAAGTGGTTGAATGGACTATAGTATTAGATTGTGTTACAATCGATCGGTATTCCAACTTTAATAACCTATTTCAACTTTCTTTTCTTCGGATGTCGTTTGTTTAAAAAGAAAGAAAGAATTTGAATGTTGTCACCTTTTATTCTGTAATACAACGTGTTATGTTTTAATACAACAACCCTTCGGATGGTTTTTTTGAATTCCGACTCCTGAAATAAAAATGGATTTTTTGCGATTAATAATGTTGTTTTCTCAAGTTCAATGGCTAGACTTTTTAACTCTTTTTCAGTCCATTTTTCTTGAAGGTAATGGATTGTTTCTTTTAATTCATTGATTGCATTATCTGTCCATTGAATATTATATCCATTTTTCATAAAGCTTTCGTGCTTTTGAATGATCATTCAATTTTCCAGCCTCCGCATCATTTATACCTGCGTCAATAGAATTTTTTTCATTTTCGGAAATCGAATTCCACCAATCTTTATTTTCTTTTTGAATCAAATCCATTATTTTGTCGATAATTTTTGGATCTTCGATTGTGGAAAGCCATTGTATTAATTCTAGTTTTCTGCTTGATAAATTGATATTCATTGCCATTTTAATTGCCTTTATCCAAATATAGTGAATTTTGAAAGAAAAGTAAAGGTAAAATTCCTTGTTGTATTAAATTTCTCGTGTTTTTATTTTAATTGTTTTATCTCCCAATTCCTTCAATCGATTCACATGCGATTTCAACGCTTTCATAAAAGTTGGTTTCACATTGTATTCCAATCCAAATTCTTCAGCCGTTTGTCGAACTATTGGTGCGATTTTCCGATAATGAATGTGGCAGATATTCGAAAAAAGATGGTGTTCGACTTGAAAATTGAGTCCTCCGACATACCAATTCAAAATTACGTTTTTTGGAGCGAAATCGGCTGTTGACCTTAATTGATGAACGAGCCAATCGTGGTAAATGATTCCGTTTTTATCTGGCAATGGTTGTTCCGTTCCTTCAACTACATGGGCCATTTGGAAGATCACGCTCATTATAATCCCGGCGGTTAAATGCATTAAGAAAAATCCGATTAATACTTGCCACCACGAAAAGGAACTAAACAATATCGGAAATACAAGAAGGGTAGCGAAATAAACTATTTTTGAAAGAATTAAAACGATAATTTCCTTTCTTCCATTCCTTTTTTGAGCTTTTGTAATTCCACTTCTATTGAATTCCAAGAGTTGAGTTAAATCGCTGAACAATTTGGAGATTGTCATTAGACCATAGAGCAAAAAAGCATAAATGAATTGAAACCGATGGTACTTTTTTAAAGGAGCATGGTCGCACAATCGAATGGCTGCTTTAGTAGAAATATCTTGATCGTAACCAAAAATATTGGTGTACGTGTGGTGAAGCAAGTTGTGTTGAATTTTCCAATTCAGAACATTGCTTCCCAAAATGAACATTGTTGAGGCGAAAAAAGAGTTTACCCATTTCCGTTTTGAAAAAGCCCCATGAGCAGCATCATGCATCACTGACATTCCAATGCCGGCTTCACCAATTCCCATTAGGATTGCTATCAAAATTCCAAGCCAAGGCTCAATAGGAAAAACAAGTGCGATTAGAAATGAAACAATGTATGTTGCAAGTAAAATGAACGCTTTCAAAAACATCCAAAAATTACCTTTTTGAGAAATATTGTTGGATCTGAAATACTCGTTGACCCGTCTTTTCAATGTCTCAGAGAACTCAATTTCCTTTTTATTTTTCGCTATGAATTGAATCGTTTTCATCAAAGTTCTTCCATGCGAACTTAACGAATCTATAGATAAATATTATTACAAACAAAAAGACTTGTAAAAACTAATCGAAAACGTAAAAACGGAAAGTAACAGTTCTTATTATTAATGCTACGGCTAAAATAATATTATTAGGAAAGAAATAAATTTGAAAAAGTCAAATTAAACCTGAGCAACAGAAAAACTATAACTTTCCATAATTTGATTTGCCAACATTTTTTTACAAGCTTCGTCAACTTTGCTGTTTGCGCTTTCTAGTGAATCGGCTTCTACGAACAGACGGATGTGTTTTCCGATCCGAACACCTTCAATTTCAGGTAATCCAACGTTTTTCATGGAATTTGTAACGGCTTTTCCTTGCGGATCGAGCAACGCATCATGCGGCATCACATCAATTTCAGCTTTGAACTTCATATTTCTTGGTTGTGTAATTATCAATTATTGACAAAATCAAATACAAAATTACAATAATTGGAATCGCCCATAATTGAAAAATTAGAATAATTATCAACGATTTTCCCACGAGTAAATATCTGAATTTGTTGTCCTTCCAACTGAAATTTTTGAACTTCAAGGCAATTAATGGAATATCTGTAATCATCATTATTGACATGGCAACAGCGATTCCGGCAATCGAGTAACAATCAAAAATCCAATGAATGAATTTTCCTTGGTGCGCCCAGTTGTCCAAATTCAAAGAGAAGTAAAGCGGAAAAAACATGAAGAACATGGTGTTCAATGGGGTCGGTAGTCCGTGAAAACGATCCGTTTGACGTTCATCGATATTGAATTTCGCCAACCGAAACATCGAAAGAAAGGGAATTATCATCGCAACGAATGGAAGAAATTTTATGGAAGCGTCAAAATTGTTCGGAACGTTATACACAAGCGCCTGCATCCAAGCCGAAACTTGAAAATAGGAGTAATAAGTTAAGTCGTTTTGATAAACACGCGTTGCATCTTCCGTAGGAAATAATGA
Source organism: uncultured Lishizhenia sp. (assembly GCA_964534395.1). Taxonomy (GTDB): domain Bacteria; phylum Bacteroidota; class Bacteroidia; order Flavobacteriales_D; family Crocinitomicaceae; genus UBA952. Next base: position 136,617 of record CAZHOW010000001.1, on the reverse strand, counting down.
GCTGTTGTCGACTCCCAAGACAATCATAACCAGCGTAATCACTCCAGGCGCAACACCAAAAGTTATCACATCCGCCAAAGAATCCAATTGCTTTCCCATCGCTCCTGAAACGCCAATTTTTCTTGCGACAAATCCATCGAAAAAGTCTAAAACTGCACCAAGGAAAATGAACAATGGAGCAATGTCAATTCGCCCAGCTAATGCCAAGATGATAGCAATGAAGCCGCAGAGCATATTGGAGCCTGTAATTAGGTTCGCGAGATTAAACATGGATGCAAATATAACAACGCTAACAATTTTTTGATCAATTCATTAAGAACAATTAAATAAGTCACTTGGATTTGTTTTTTGTTTCCGTACTAACATCACCAATACGATTATACATAAAATGTAAAAACACCCCTTACTATTATACAAAAAATATCAAAAACACCCTTTATTCTGTTACAAAATATTTAAAAAACACCCCTTACTATTATACATAAAATATCAAAAACACCCCTTATTATTATACATAAAAAGGTAAAAACAACCTTTATAATGTTACAAAAAAATTAAAAAATACCCTTTATTATGTTACAAAATAGTATATTTGTGACGATATAAATATTTGTAATGCAGGAATATATAAGATCAATTGAAAAACAGCTATTATTTTGGAAGGAAAAAGATGATAGAAAACCGATGATTTTAAGAGGTGCTAGACAAACAGGTAAAAGTACAATCATTAGAAAGTTTGGAGAGCAATTCGATTATTTTATTGAACTCAATTTGGAGCGAGGAGAAGACGCTAGTCATTTTGACAAGGAAGATTCAGTAAAAAAGATTTATGAATCAATTTCACTTCAACACAAGGTAGATCTAAAAGTGGGTCAAACTCTATTGTTGTTTATCGATGAAATTCAAGAGCGGCCGAAAGCGATTCAATTATTGCGTTATTTTTGGGAGGATCTGCCTCACATTCATGTTGTTGCGGCTGGTTCACTCTTGGAATTCGCATTGGGAGAGGTGAAACAATTTCCAGTCGGACGAATTGAATATTTGTATATGCATCCCTTTAATTTCCATGAGTTTTTGGAGGCTGAAGGAAATCCGAAATTATTGGAGGAGTTTTTGAAGGTTCCCGTTTCAACCGTCGCCCACGATTTACTAATTGAACGATTTAATCGCTTTTGTATCATTGGAGGAATGCCGGAAGTGGTTAAACGTTATTACACGGATGGCGATATGACCCGCATTCGTTCGGTTTATAATAGCATTTGGAATACTTACAAATCGGATGTTGAAAAGTATGCGGCGAATAAAACTGATTTACAGATCATGCGGCATATTCTCCGATCGGCGCCAGTTTATATGGATCAGCGGATTACCTTTCAAAATTTTGGAAACTCCAATTATCGTTCGAGGGAAGTTGGTGAGGCTTTTCGACATTTGGACGCCGCCGGATTGATTCGTTTGATTTACCCAACAACGTCATACGATACACCACCCTTGGTAGATTACAAAAAATCTCCGCGACTTCAGTTTTTAGATACGGGAATTGTCAATAATTCGATTGGCATTCAAAGTGAATTGATTCCAATGAAAGATCTGAGCAATGCGTTTCGTGGTGCTTTAATTCCGCATATGATTACACAAGAATTACTTTCTTTGAACAAAGAAGTTGAGGAGCGTCCCGCGTTTTGGGTGCGGGATAAGGCTCAGTCTTCGGCTGAAATCGATTTGGTTTATCGTTACAATTCCTTGTTGATTCCAATTGAAATAAAATCGGGCAGTACAGGTAGTATGAAATCCTTACATTATTTCATTAATCACGTTGATCATAATTTCGCGGTGCGCATATATGGTGGTAAATTTTCAATTGAGGAACATAAAACACCTGAAGGTAAATCGTTTCAATTGATGAATCTGCCTTATTATTTGGGGACGTTAATTCCAGAATACATCGACTATTTTATGGAAAAAATGAAAGAAGTTTAGTATTTGATAAGAAATAAAGTAATCGTTGCCATATAAAAACACCTATTTTTGTAATCGATTAGAAAAAAATGCTCAGACCTAAAAAGAAAAAAGACGATAAAGTCAAATTGAGTAAGGAAAGTTATCGCAGAGCGAAGGGGATTTTTAGTTATCTAAAACCTTACTCTTTTTTGTTTTTCATTGGTTGGATTTTTCTATTTCTTTCAACGACCGCCGGATTAATTTTTCCTTATTTGATGGGGAAATTACTCGGTTCGACAGGTCAATCTCAAAATTTGAATGAAAGTGTTCGAATGATTGATATGGACAACATTAATACCGTTGCTATTTCGCTGTTTGTTCTTTTTGGATTTCAGGCCTTATTTTCATTTGTTCGGGTGGTGATTTTCAACAATGTAACCGAAAATACCTTGCGAGATATGCGAAACGATGCGTTTTCAAAACTCATTTACATGCCGATGGATTTTTTCAATCGGAATAAGGTAGGGGAGTTGACGAGTCGCGTTTCGGCTGATATTACTCAGATTCAGGAAACTTTGCGAACGACAATAGCCGAATTTTTTAGACAAATTATCATCATCGTTGGAGGAATCGCCTTTTTGCTTTTCATTTCATGGAAATTGGCTTTAATCATGTTAGGAACCGTTCCTGTGATGGCAATCATCGCTGTCGTTTTCGGTCGATTTATTCGGAGATTGAGTAAGGAAGCACAAGATTTTACGGCTCAATCGAATTCAATCATTGAAGAAGCATTAACTGGGATTTCAAACGTAAAATCCTTTACAAATGAGATTTTTATCTTGACGAAGTTCAAGAAATCAACCCAGCAAACGCGCGATTTGAATGTGAAAAGTGGTTTGTGGAGAGGAGTTTTTGTCTCGTTTATCATCTTTTGTCTTTTCGGAGCGATCGTTTTCATTGTTTGGCAAGGATTACTAATGACTCAAGGTCAAAAACCTGAATTATCGAGCGAAGGATTTTATCAGTTCGTGCTTTTCACCATTATGATGGGTGCTTCGGTTGGATCGTTGCCTGATATGTATGCGAGTATTCAAAAGGCGATAGGTTCGACGGAAAATTTAATGAATGTCATCAACGAAACGACTGAAATCGAAGTGAATAAAGGAAATTCGAAGCCGTCAATTTCGGGGAAAATAAAATTCGAAAACGTATCATTCTCTTATCCACAGCGAGCTGATATAGAAGTATTAAAAGGTGTTTCGTTTGAAGTTGATAAAAACCAGACGTTAGCTTTGGTTGGGGCGAGTGGGTCTGGAAAATCAACCATTTCCAACTTGATATTAAAATTTTATCAACCAGATTCTGGAACCGTTTATTTGGATGATTCGAAATCATCTGATTTGGAATTAACCCATCTTCGTGAGCACATGGCTATTGTTCCGCAGGAAGTACTTTTATTTTCAGGAACAATTTTGGAAAATATTCGTTTTGGAAATCCCAATGCAACCGTTGAAGAAGTTCAAGAAGCCGCTAAAAAAGCCAACGCGTGGGAGTTTATATCAACATTTCCTGAGCAACTCGAAACTGAAGTAGGGGACAGGGGAATTCAACTTTCTGGTGGACAAAAACAGCGAATTGCCATTGCACGAGCCATTTTGAAAAATCCGACAATTCTTATTTTAGATGAAGCGACTTCTGCCTTGGATTCTGAATCAGAACGTTTGGTGCAGGAAGCATTGGAAAAATTAATGAAAGGTCGAACCTCAATTGTGATTGCTCATCGACTATCAACAATAAGAAATGCTGATCAGATTTTGGTTATGCAGCAAGGTCAAATCATCGAACGCGGAAAACACGAAGAGTTAATTGCTCAAAAAGGCGTTTATTCTGAATTGGTTCAATTACAGCAAATGAATTCAGTGAAATAATCGTTTTCGATACTACACTGAAAATTTTAACATTTCACCTCTTATAAAAAATAGCAAAAAATTTGCAATTTTAAGTTCTACTGAGTAAATTTGTTACTCAATGTTAGACGCGCTGATCACATCGAAAACGAGAATTCGGCTGTTGGTAAAGTTTTTTCTCAATCCAACGATGAAAGCCTATTTGCGTCAATTGGCCGATGAATTTGGGGAAAGTACCAATGCCGTTCGTGTTGAATTAAACCGTTTGACCGAAGCCGGAATCCTTGAAAGTGAAGCCGTTGGCAATGTGGTTAAATACAAAGCAAAGCAGTCTCATCCCTTATTTCCTGAAATTCGAAGTATCGTTTCGAAAATGACAGGTTTGGATTCCATCATCGAGTGGGTGATCCAACGCTTAGGAGATGTGGAAAACGCTTATTTGATAGGCGATTACGCAAAAGGGAGTGACTCTGGAATCATCGATGTTATCCTCGTTGGGAAAGTGGACAAAGCGTATTTAACCGAATTAATTGAAAAAGCAGAAGATTTAGTGCAACGAAAAATTCGTTACCTCGTAATGAATCAAGTTGAGCTAGAGCAATACAAACTACAACACGAAGAACCGATTTTATTGCTCTGGAGCAAGAATTAATTGGTTTTTTGACATACACTACCTACTACTCACCGCAGCATTTTTCAAGAAATGACTGTGACTGAGAATGGCGAAGCCGTAAGAAAAAGCAAGTGCAAGCAAGGCAAAATTTCACGATAACTAAAGCGCATCGAACTGCACACAACGGACATGAATCGGCCGTGGTTTGGTTGTACGGATTATCAGGATCTGGTAAATCCACGATTGCAAATGCTTTGGAGAAACGCCTTTTCGAAATGGGCAACCACACCTACTGCTTGGACGGCGACAATACGCGGCTAGGTTTGAACAAAGATTTAGGTTTTTCGTCAGTAGATCGTTTGGAAAACGTTCGGCGTGTTGCTGAAGTAGCCAAGTTAATGGCGGATGCAGGAATGATTGTCTTGGTTTCCTTGATTACGCCTTACGAAGAACAGCGCTCATTCGTTAAAGAAATTTTAAAAAACGAACGATTTTTAGACGTATTCGTGGACTGCGACTTGGCGACCTGCGAACAACGAGACCCAAAAGGTTTGTACAAAAGAGCACGTGCGGGAGAAATCTCAAACTTTACTGGGATTTCAGACCCGTTTGAAGAACCAACTACCGAAGCATTTCGAGTAGACTCATCTAAATACGATGTAACTGAATGTATGATTAGGATTGCGGAGGAGTTGAGGCTAAGGCTTAAGAATTAGGTCTAAGATTTACGACCCCCTCAAACCTCAAACCTTAACCCTCAACCCTTAGCCCTCAACCTCAACCCTCAAAATGAAATACAAAGACTTCACCGAGATGCCAATTTGGAACAGAGCCATTGACGCTGCAGATAAAGTCTTTCAAATAACAGAGATTTTACCAAGAAAAGAAGATTACGGACTTACCTCACAACTTAGAAGAGCATCAGTTAGTATATCTTCAAATATCGCTGAAGGTTATGGGAGAAACGGAGGTCGAGACAAGATGAAATTTTACATTTACGCACGTGGATCAGCCTTCGAAACAAAAAGTCAGTTGCTTTACGGACTAAAAGTGAACTATTTTAACGAAACTGAAGTGACCAATGCAATCAAGCTACTTGACGAAATCATACTTGAAATTAACAAAATCAATAAAACCCTCAACTCACAACCTTAAACCTTAGTCTTAAACCTTAAACTCAACCCTCAACCCTTAGTCTCAACCCTTAAACTTAACCCTCAACCTCAACCCTCAACCTCAACCCTCAACCTTCAAAAATGAAAGACTCCTGGACCGAAATAATATCCCCTAAGCGTTCCTTGCTCGACATCAACCTGAAAGAGTTGTGGCGTTACCGAGATTTGATCATGTTGTTTGTTCGACGTGATTTTGTTTCACAATACAAACAAACAATTCTCGGACCTATTTGGTTGTTTATTCAGCCCTTATTTACGACACTAACCTTTTTCTTCGTTTTTAACCAAATTGCAAAGATTCCAACCGATAACATTGACCCTATTTTGTTTTACCTTTCTGGTATTACTCTTTGGAACTATTTCTCCGATTGCTTCAATAAAACCTCCAATACCTTTGTGGCGAATGCAGGTATTTTTGGAAAAGTCTATTTTCCACGCTTGGCCACACCGATTTCAATCGTCTTTTCAAACCTTATAAAGTTAGGAATTCAGGTATTGTTGTTCTTAGCAATTATGGCTTATCAAATTATTTTCAAGGGAGCTGAAGTGAAAATCAACTTGCATATTCTTATTTTACCTTACTTAATTATTTTAATGGCAGTAATGGGCTTGGGCTTGGGAATTATATTCTCCGCACTTACCACCAAATACCGCGATTTGAGTTTCTTATTAACCTTTGGTATTCAACTCTTGATGTACGCAACACCCATCATTTACCCTTTGAGCTACACCGGAGGAAAATTACACACGATCATCAGCATGAACCCACTTACGCCCATCATGGAAAGTTTTCGCTATGCCTTTTTCAGTATCGGTTCCTTCGATTGGAGCGGTTTGGCTTACACCAGTATTTTTAGTTTCGGCGTCTTGTTTTTAGGAATCATCATCTTTAATCAAGTCGAGAAAAGTTTTATGGACACAGTTTAGGAATTGAGAAATAAGAATTAAGAATTAAAACAAAAAAAATTATTTCAAATACCCTAAATCTTAATTTCTAACCTCGGTCTTAGAACTTCTTAACTCTAAATTCTAACTTCTAATTTCTACCTTGAACCCAAACACAAAAATCTTCATCGCTGGCCACAAAGGAATGGTAGGAAGTGCCGTGGTGCGAAGCCTTGAAAAATCCGGGTATCAGAATTTGGTGGTAAAGAATAGAACTGAACTTGATTTAACCAATCAAACGGAAACAAGAGAATTTATCCGAAACGAAAAAATTGAAGTAATTATTGATGCGGCAGCAAAAGTTGGGGGGATATTGGCAAACGACACCTATCCTTATGATTTCATTATGCAGAACATGTTGATTCAAAACAACTTGATTCAAGCCGCAGTGGAAAATAAGATTCAAAAATTCATTTTCTTGGGAAGTTCGTGCATTTATCCGAAAATAGCGCCACAACCATTGAAAGAAGAATACCTTTTAACAGGACCACTCGAGCCAACAAACGAATGGTATGCAATAGCGAAGATTTCAGGAATAATGGCTTGTAGAGCGGCGAGAAAACAAAAGGGATTAAATGCAGTTAGTTTGATGCCAACCAATTTATATGGCTTCAACGATAATTTCGATTTGAACGGATCTCACGTACTTCCAGCAATGATTCGCAAATTTCACGAGGCAAAGGAAAACAATACAGATGTCACACTTTGGGGCACAGGAAGTCCATACAGAGAGTTTTTGCACGTGGATGATATGGCAGCTGCCACTTTATTTGCGCTTGAAAATGATTTGGAAGATGACCTGTACAACGTTGGTTTTGGAACTGACTTAACCATAAAAGAACTCGCCGAGCTGGTTCAAAAAATCGTTGGCCATCAAGGAGAAATCATTTGGGACAAAACCAAACCCGATGGCACACCAAAAAAACTGATGGATAGCAGCAAATTGAGAAATCTCGGTTGGGAACCAAAAATTAACCTGGAAGAAGGAATTCAACTCACCTACAATTGGTTCCTCGGAATGCTAAAATCCGAACAAAACCCAAAGGGAATTTAATACTAAAAATGAATTAGTTGTATTTACAAAAAATGTCATATCTCCCACCCCAACTTTCATACAGCATTAGCAAAGTTCAAAGCGCAGTTGCGGTTCGTGTAGGCGCAGCCGGAACATCAGAACCAAAGCACGAAGCGCATGAACGAGCGATCCGAAGGAAACGCCTTATGAAAGTTGAAATGCAGTTTTTGCCTTACTTTTTTCTGCTACGGCAAAAAAGTAAGATTAATGATTTTAGCAATAAGGAATTAGTGGGTAGCAAAATCTTTCCAGCGCTAGACCTTTTTGTTCCTTTTTGGGGCGATGCCAAAAAGGAAGTAAGATTTAAATAAAAAAAGTTGAAATTGAAAAACAACCAATGAAAACAGCCTTAATCACCGGTATCACGGGACAAGACGGCGCTTACCTCGCTGACTTCCTCCTCAAAAAAGGATACACCGTTCACGGCATCAAGCGAAGAGCGTCAAGTATCAATACCCAGCGTATCGATCACTTGTACGAAGATCCGCACAATCCCAATCCAAAATTGCGTTTGCATTATGGAGATTTAACCGATTCAACCAACCTCATTCGAATTATCCAAGAAGTTCAACCGGATGAAATTTACAATTTAGGAGCAATGTCGCATGTAAAAGTAAGTTTCGACTCACCGGAATACGTAGCGAATGTTGATGGAATCGGCACACTAAGAATCTTGGAAGCGGTGAGAATCTTAGGTTTAATCAATAAGACACGCATCTACCAGGCTTCAACCTCAGAATTGTATGGACTTGTACAAGCCGTTCCGCAATCAGAGACCACGCCATTTTATCCGCGTTCACCTTATGCTGTTGCCAAATTGTATGGGTATTGGATCACAGTAAACTACCGCGAGGCCTATGGAATGTATGCTTGTAACGGAATTTTATTCAACCATGAATCTCCGCAGCGAGGAGAAACGTTTGTAACGCGTAAAATTACTCGTGAAGTTGCCAAAATTGCTTTGGGACAATCGGATACCCTTTACTTAGGTAACTTAAATGCGCAACGCGACTGGGGACATGCCAAGGATTACATCGAAGCTATGTGGTTGATGCTTCAACAAGAAAAACCGGAAGATTTTGTTATTGCAACTGGAATAACCACCACTGTGCGTGATTTCGTGAGAAAAGCATTCAACATCGTAGGTATTGAACTTGAATTTGAAGGTGAAAACCAACAAGAAATTGCCAAAGTAAAATCTTGCAGCAACCCTACTTACCAATTAGAAATTGGAAAAGTTGTGGTGCGTGTAGATCCGCGCTATTTCCGCCCAACAGAAGTGGACTTACTCATCGGAGATGCTACCAAGGCCAACGAAAAACTAAACTGGAAACCAAAATACGACCTGGATCGTTTGGTGGAAGAAATGGTGTTGAGTGATGTGGAGCTTTTTAAAAAATGATGAAAGTTTCTAAGATACTTAGTGATAGAAATCATCAAAATTGGCCAAGTTGGTTTATTGTATATGAATGGGAGAATGAGATTGCCGAGAAATTAAATATTCCAATTGTAAAAAGTCCTAATGAAAATTCCAAAATTAGAAAACTAGAAAATAGATTTTTTAAAGGTAGATTTAGTCAATTAAAAAATAAAATTGTGAGTGAGCTTGGGTCGAATTATTTTTATTTTGAAATGACACCACGACATTATAATAGCTTCTCCAATAATAAAAATGCTATACCCGTTATTATTGATTATTGGGATAAGAGCCGAATATTAGAATTCAATCAAATTTATGGCAAATGCCCTCTGATTCTCGTCTCAAGTTTAGAGGTGATCAATTTTTTAAATGAAAATAATTTTCCTGGTAAAATTGTACATTTCCCCCTGTGTTTGCCAACAAAATATAAATTATCGAATACCGATAAATTTGAAAAAAATATTGATTTAGTTTTGGCTGGGAGAACAAATTCTGTTCTTTGGGATTTTTTACAATTGTATGAAAAAGAAAACCCTACAATTGAATACTATTATCAAATTCATCACAAGGGTCAACTTTATTATAAGAGTAATAACAGTGACGAGTTATTTAATGTACATACAAGAGAGGAATATTTCAATTTAATTAAAAGGGCCCGTGTTACATTTTATAATACACCAGGAATGGATGATGGTGCAGAAAGAACGAACGGATTTAACCCGGTTACTCCTAGATTATTTGAATTACTTTCTGCAGGATGTCATGTAATTGCTAGATATCCGAAGAATGTTGAGACTGAATTTTTTAAATTAAATACGTTGATGGATTCAATAGAAACCTACGAAGAATTTAAAAAAGAACTAAATTTTGCACTTTCAACTGATCCACCTATCGAAAGAAATTCCAATTATCTAAAAAATCATTACACTTCGGAACGAATTAAAATTCTTAAAAATATCTAATGAAAAAAACAATTGTCATAACAAGTATTTTCAATCCAACAGAGGCCGTAGAGAAATTTGCTGGATTAAGTGAATACAATCTTGTAGTTGTAGGAGATAAAAAATCGCCTAAAGAATGGTCCTGTGAAAATGTGAAATTCATTTCAGTTGAGGAACAAGTTTCATTAAACTATAATATTATTAATGCCCTTCCATTTAATCATTACTCTCGAAAAATGGTTGGTTATCTCTATGCTATAAATTCTGGTTCAGAGTTCATTATAGATACCGATGACGATAATATACCTTATGACGATTGGAAATTTCCAAAATTTGAAGGAGAATTTGAAAAATTTTCAAATAATCTTGGTTTCATTAACATATACCAATTTTTTACAGATAAGAAAATTTGGCCGAGAGGATTACCTCTGAGGCTTATTAATAGTGATTTCACTAATTTGTCTTTATCTGCCGAAAGCTCAAATGTAGGAATTTGGCAAGGATTGGCCGATGAAGATCCAGATGTTGATGCCATTTATAGATTAACCGATGATACTCCTTGTTATTTTAAAAAAAGAAATCCTTTAGTCTTACCAAAAGGAACAATCTCTCCATTTAATACACAAAATACAATAATAAGAAAGGAACTTTTCCCGTTACTTTATCTGCCTACCTACGTGACCTTTCGTTACACGGATATACTACGCGGTTTAGTAGCACAACCTATTATGTGGTTATATAATTATGAATTGGGCTTTACAGATGCAACGGTAATACAAAAAAGAAATCCTCATGACTACTTTAAAGATTTTAAATCTGAGATTCCAATGTACGAGACTGGAGAAAATGTTATTGAAATGATTTCATCAGTGGTTAAAGTTGAACTATCTCTTTTAGAAAATTTGAAGTTAGCTTACAAAGAACTAAATGAAAACAATATAGTTTCAGTCCAAGAATTGGACACATTAGATGCATGGATTGAAGATATGCAAGAACTCGGTTATAACTAGAAAAAATATAAAATGTCAAATGCCATAGAAGTCGAAAACCTCTACAAACAATACCGGCTAGGCCAGGTAAGTACAGGTTCTATTGCTCATGACTTAAACCGTTGGTGGCACACCGTGCGGGGAAAAGAAGATCCGTATGAGAAAATTACGGGCGTAAACAACCGTGAAGATAGCGGAAGCAACGACTATGTTTGGGCCCTACAGGATATAAATTTCTCGGTGAAGCAAGGCGAAGTATTAGGAATCATTGGTAGAAACGGCGCTGGAAAAAGTACCTTATTAAAAATTCTCTCTAAAGTTACATCTCCTACAAAAGGAAACATTAAAGTAAAAGGAAGAATTGCCTCGCTCTTAGAGGTTGGAACTGGCTTTCACCCGGAATTGACAGGTAGAGAAAACATCTTTTTAAATGGTGCGATTCTCGGAATGACCAAAAGCGAAATACGCTCTAAGTTTGATGAAATAGTGGCTTTTTCGGGTGTGGAAAAATACATTGATACCCCTGTAAAACGTTACTCCTCTGGTATGTATGTTCGTTTGGCATTTGCGGTGGCTGCGCACCTCGAACCTGAAATTCTAATAGTAGATGAAGTGCTTGCTGTTGGCGATGCCGAATTTCAAAAGAAATGCCTCGGTAAAATGAAGGATGTTAGTGGGGAAGGAAGAACAGTATTGTTTGTAAGTCATAACATGGCGGCGGTGAAATCACTTTGTAATAAAGGAATCGTATTGATTAACGGAAAAGTTCAATTTGTAGGAACTGAAACCAATTCTGTTAATTTTTATCAGAATAATAGCAATACTGCAAGTAGTTTCCATCACGAAGGAACTTTAGATTTAGCACCGGGCAACCATAATATTCGAATTTTAAGTTTTGAGGTTAAACCTCAAAATGGAGATGTAATCCAAATATCATCTGGGATTCTTTTTGAGTTAGTTTTTCATAATTTCAAGAAAAATATCAATCTTGATGCAACCTTTGAGTTAAGTAATTTTGATGATATTCCAATTTATCACGGTGGTAAAATAATAACTAGTGAAAGGGATTCTTTGGTGGGTATATACAAAGTAAGTGGTCTAATTCCTGAAAACCTCTTAAATGCAGGCCGTTATAAGTTTAAACTTATTTTTGGGGAAAATCAACGAGAAGCGTTATATATTCACGAAGATATTGTTCAATTTGAAGTTTTAAATGAAACATCTGGAAGCAATTCATTTATTTTACCAGGAATTATAAGGCCTAATTTAAATTACATATCCAATTTTATTCATTAGTATATGATTGATAAACCTTATTTAATTGAATTTCCAAAAATTGGCGAATCTCAATTTGGATACATTTCTATTTCTGAAAAAGATAACTTGCCTTTTATTCCTAAAAGAATTTATTGGACTTATCATATACCAGAAGATGTTGTTAGAGGACATCATGCACATTACGAATTGGAACAAATATTGGTTGCAGTTACGGGAAAAATTGAAGTTCAAATTACTCTAAAAAATAATGATAATTTTCAGTTTATTTTAGATAGCCCAAATGTGGGAGTTTTTATACCTAAAATGGCATGGCATACCATGCGATACTCAAACTTTGCGGTACAGATGGCAATTGCTAGTATGGAGTATGATGAGAAAGATTACATTAGAGACTATCAAAAATTCAAAAACAAATTAATATGAAATTTACAGGTTTAAATGTTAATATTAGTCCGAAAGCAAAACTGGGTAAGAATGTTAAAGTTGGGGATAATTCGATTATTTATGATAATGTAACTATTGGTGACAACTCTATAATTGCCAATGATTGTGTAATTGGAGAGCCGAATAATTCATATTATTCAAATATTGATAACTACGAAAATCCTCCTACCCAAATTGGATTAGGTTCTATTATCAGAAGTCATACAATTATTTATTCTGGTTGTCAAATTGAAGAAGGATTTAGTTCAGGTCATAGGGTTACAATTAGGGAAAATTCAATTATTGGTAAACATAACAGAATAGGTACACTCAGTGATATTCAAGGTAATGTTTCTTTTGGAGATTACTGTTGGCTTCATAGTAATGTTCATATTGGGCAAAAGTCAGTTATTGGGAATTTTGTTTTTATATATCCCTATGTTGTTTTAACCAACGATCCTCATCCTCCATCTAATGTATGTACTGGCCCTGTAATTGGAGATTTTTCTCAAGTTGCAGTTGGTTCTGTGATTCTACCTGGTGTGCTAATAGGAAAGCACTGCTTAATTGGTGCACAATCCTTAGTAAATAAAAATGTAAATGATTATGAACTTGTTAGTGGAAATCCTGCGAAAGTGTTAAAAGATATTAGAGACTTAAAATCAAAAGAAACGGGGAAAAATCACTATCCTTGGCCATATAATTTTGATAGAGGAATGCCTTGGGCAGGTGTGAATTTCGATTTGTGGTTTGAAAAAAGTGAATATGTCCATGATTAAATTTCTTGATCTTCAAAAAATTAATCTTCAATACCAGAAAGAAATTGAAGAGGCTATTCTACGCATATATCGCGGTGGGTGGTATGTCTTAGGGAAGGAAGTAGAGAGTTTTGAAAGTGCTTTAGCCAACTATTGTAGTGTAAAAAATGTTATTGGCTTGGCAAATGGGCTCGATGCGTTGCGCTTGATTTTGAAAGCATATATCGAAATGGGAGTAATGCAAGAAGGAGATGAGGTTATCGTCCCTGCAAATACATATATCGCCTCGATATTAGCTATCACCGACAACCGATTAAATCCCGTTTTAGTAGAGCCGGATATTAATACTTTTAACATAGATTTTGAAAAAATCGAAGAAAAAATTACTGCGAAAACAAAAGCTATAATGGTTGTACACTTGTACGGTAGAGTCTGTTGGTCAGAAAAATTAGAGGAACTCGCAAAAAAACACAATCTAAAAATTATTGAAGACAATGCGCAAGGAATTGGCGCTGAATGGAAGGGATTAAAAACAGGTGCCCTTGGTGATGCCGCCGGTTTCAGTTTTTATCCTGGGAAAAATTTAGGCGCTCTTGGTGATGCAGGAGCGGTTTCAACGAATGATGATGATTTAGCCAAGGTGATTCGAGCGCTCGGAAATTATGGCTCAAAACAGAAGTACGTGAATATTTATCAAGGGCTGAATTCAAGATTGGATGAAATACAAGCAGCAGTTCTTAATATTAAGCTCAAATATTTAGAACAAGAAAATGAAAAACGACGAGAAATAGTTGAATTCTATAGCAATTCAATCAAAAATGATAAGATAATTTTGCCAGAAATTCCTTACAACAGTAAAGAGCATGTATGGCATTTGTATGTGATTCGTTCGAATAATAGAAATGAGCTTCAAAAATATCTATTTCAAAATGAAATAGAAACCTTGATTCATTATCCAATTCCCGCGCATAAACAAAGAGCATTTGTAGAAATGAATTGTTTGGATTACCCAATTACCGAAGTTATCCATAATGAGGTTTTAAGTTTACCTATTTCCCCTGTACTACAATCTAAAGAGCTTTTAACTATTTGCTCTGCCTTTGAAAAAAGAAAATGGTAAATATGACTTCTGAGCATTTTCAAGAATTATACACGAAAATTAGAAATCAAGCGATTTATAAATCAAAATTTGGAGATTTTAACGGTGCTATTAATTTGTTCGAAATATTAGCTAAATGTGCATACAATTTAAATCTTTTTTATTCGGATGATATTATAGAAAATGAATTATTATTTATTGGTCAAAAATTAGTTAAAAGAAATAAAACATTTAATGATACGGTTACTCAAGAAAGAAAAATAATCTTCTTTGATTCTTTTGGTTGGGATAACAGAGGTTTAACACAACAATACATTCGATCTTTTATTAAAAACAAATATAATTTCCTTTATATTCTTGATCAGTTCAACTTAAAAGATTCAAGAGATATTCTTCAAGAATTGAATAGTTATCCTAATTGTCAGATATTTATTCTTGAAAATGATTTACCCACTGAAAAAATAAAAAAACTAACAAAAATTTCAGAAGAGTATGAACCAACAGAGGTGTTTTTACATTTATCTCCATGGGCACTATCACCTATTATAGTTTGGAATTTATTTAAAGATGTAAAACGTTTTCAAATAAATTTGACCGATCATGCATTTTGGTTGGGTAAAAATGCATTTGATTATTGTATAGAGTTTAGAAATTATGGATTTAATATTTCTGCCAAATACAGACAAATACCGAGAAATAAATTAATTAAACTTCAATATTATCCAATAATAAAAGAAATAAACAGTTTTAAAGGATTTCCTGTTGATACAAACGGCAAGACCATAATTGTTTCAGGTGGAACTTTTTACAAGGTTTTTGGAGATCAAGATAAATATTTTAAACTCATCAAAAAGATTCAAAGGCAGAATAAGAACGTAATAGTTTTATTTCCTGGAAGTGGCGATGAAAGCATATTTAAACGAAAATTAATAAAATACAAATTAGAGAAAACAATTATTTTAATAGGAAACAGGGATGATATTTCAGAAGTAATAAGAAGAGCAGATATTTATTTATCCACATATCCCATAATGGGTGGATTGATGGGGCAATTTGCTATTTGGACAGGTGTTCCAATTATAGGATATTCAAATCCTGAAATCATATCAAACGAAATAGAATCTCTAACTATTGATAACAAAAATATTCAACTCACATTTTTTGATGAAAAAAGTTTTCTCAACGAAATAAATCATTTGATTTCGAGTCAAGAGTATCGAAAGCAGAAGGCATCAATTTTAAGTAATGCAATTATCTCTGAAAACCAATTCAATACTGAAATAAAAAAAATACTAAATAAGGATTTTAATCAAAATTTTAAAGATTTGACAATTAATATAAATGCTTTTAGCAAATTATATTTGGAGGTGGAAAATAAATATTCACATTCAACATTAAAATTACTATTCACTAGTAGAAATCTTTTTGAAAGTAGTTTAAAAACTAAAATTGAGCGAAAATATTATTTTGTTTTTCCAAAGCACTTTTTCAAAATAATTTTTAACCGTTTATTAATCCGGTTTTTTTCTAAAATTAAAAATCGAATACTTCATTATTTATTCACTCAATTTAAATTAATAAATAAAAATTATGAAGAGCAGGAGTTTATCAGCCTTAAAAATAAATTGAAAAATGTTGGAGAAAATTTCCAAATAGGTAAAGATTTTATTTTTAAAAACCCACAATATATTGAAATTGGAAAAAATTTTACAGCGATGGATCGTTTTAGAATAGAAGCGTGGGATTTATATCAGGGGAAGTATTACAAACCACAAATAAGAATTGGTAATAATGTTATTTTTAATACTGACATACACATTGGTAGCATTAATTCAGTAATTATTGGTGATAATTGTCTTTTTGCGAGTAGAATATTTATTTCTGATCATCATCATGGAAACACAGAATCTAATATTATGAAATTAATACCTAAAGATCGGCCACTTATTTCAAAAGGTCCAGTTTTAATAGGGAAAAATACGTGGGTAGGAGAAGGAGTGGCAATTCTACCGGGTGTAACAATTGGAGAAAATTGTGTAATTGCAACAAATTCTGTTGTTACAAAGAACATTCCTGCAAATAGCGTAGTTGCAGGAATTCCGGCTAAGGTCATAAAATCTCTTTAATTCAACTCAAATGAAAAATTACATAAAAAATAAAATCTATAATTTTTTAGATTCCTATTTCAGACAAAAAGAAATTAACCAAATAGAATCTTTAAAAAGAGATTTTAAGTCAATTGGTAATGGTTTTAGGATTGGTAAAGATTATTCAATATTGAATCAACAGTATATTGAAATTGGTAATAATTTTTTGGCTCTTGACAGGTTTAGGATGGAAGCTTGGGAAAAATATTCTGGTGAAATTTTCAATCCATTAATTAAAATTGGAGATAATGTCATTTTTAATAATGATATACATATAGGTTGTATTAATAATGTAATAATTGGTAATAATTGTTTATTTGCAAGTAGAATTTTCATTACTGATCACGAACATGGCACCACTACAAAGGATATGTTATCTATACCTCCAAGTGAAAGAAAATTAATTTCAAAAGGACCTGTTGTTATAGGAGATAATGTTTGGGTTGGTGAAGGCGTTGCTATTTTACCTAATGTTACCATTGGTAAAAATTGTATTGTAGGAACAAATTCAGTTGTGACAAAAAGTATTCCTGAAAATTCTGTAGCTGCAGGAATTCCAGCAATAGTTATAAAAAAAATGGTTTGATTTTTTAATCCTATTAATCAAAAAAAATATTAAATGAGGCTCTTTACAATTGTTGTAACCTTTAATGGTGAAAAGTGGATAGAAAAGTGCATTGAGAGCATTGAAAATTCTGTATTTACAAACACATATATTGAAAATCATATAATAATATTAGATAATGCGTCAAATGATAAAACCATTCAAATTCTGAATGAATATTCATATGTCCAATTAATAGAAACAGGAGCTAATCTAGGCTTTGGAAAATCCAATAATATCGGAATTGAATATGCGTTGAAACATAATGCGGATTACATTTTATTATTAAACCAAGATGCATACTTGTTTCCAGATACTTTGGAGAAATTAATAATGGCTCATCAGAAAGAGCCTCACTATGACCTAATTTGTCCGGTACAGCTGCATAATTCGGAGGAAAAATTGGATTTGATTTTTTCTGTAGATATATTCCCAGGTATTTGTCCTGATATAATTTCAGATGGATTTATGCAAAATCTTAGAACCACTTTGTATCCAGCTAAATTTGTAAATGCAGCTTGCTGGTTGATGACAAAAAATTGTGTAAATATCATTGGTGGTTTTAGTCCAATTTTTAAACACTATGGGGAGGATAACAATTATTGTCTTCGATTAGAATACCATGGATTAAAAATAGGTATTTGTGCTCAGGCTTTTGTTATCCATGACAAAGATTATCCAGAAAGAGATTATTTTAAATCGTATCCGGAAATTCAAGAAAGACAACAGTTAGTTAAATTTTCAGATCCGAATAACCCAAGTATGATCTCAGAAGAACGGAAAAATTATTTGCGTTATTCAATAGGTGCATTAATTAAGTTGAATTTTAAAAAATTCAAGAAACTTTTTAAGGAGTACAAAAGATTAAAGAATTTAGAGAAAAACATTGTGCCCCTTGTTTTAAAAAGTCAACAAAAAGGGAAGAATTTTTTAAATGTCAAGTAATATAGATTCTCCTTTTTTTTCCATTGTAATACCGGTATTTAACCGTGCAGATAAAATTGAAAACACAATAAACTCTTGTTTATCACAAACGTTTTCTGATTTTGAGATAATAGTTGTTGATGATTGTTCCACAGATTTAACAGTTCAAGTAATTAAATCTATTCAAGATGGACGAATAAACTTATTACAAAATCAAGTAAATTCAGAAAGATGTGTATCGAGAAACAAGGGAATTGAGTTTGCAAAAGGTAAGTATGTCTGCTTTTTAGACAGTGATGATTTATTTTTACCGAATCACTTACTTACTTTTTACGATGAGTTGGAAAAAATGAATTTTCCGGAATGTATGATTTTTTCCAATTCATATTTGCAATACGAAGGCAAAGAACTTTTAGAAAAAAGGGTAGATACCTTCCAATTCACAAATAGATTTGCTTACCTACTGGAATATACGCCTAATCCGGCAAGAGTTTGCGTTAGTACAAGTATTCTACAACAAAATTTATTTGACAAAAACATTCCTGGAATAGAAGATTTGGATTTATGGTTAAGAATCGCTTTGTACTATCCTATTTACCACATAGAAAAATTTACTAACATCTATTCGATTCACGATGAGATGTATTCAATTTCTTCAAAAAAGAAATATTCCAATGAATTGAGAATGTTCACGTATGTAGCTAATAAGCCGGAATTAAAAAATATATTACCTAAAAGTAAAGTAAATAGGTTGAAAAGTATGTGCTATTTTTTTCTATCCAATTTTGCTTTTGAATCACGAGAAAGATGGAGAGCAATTTACTATGCAATATTGAGTTTTTATTTGTGTCCAAAAGGCTACAATGGAAGAACAAATAAAATTCTCTTGGCAAATACACTGTATTCTACACCATTAATTGGATTTTTGATAAAAAAAAGTATCAGGTTATCTAAATAATGAATCCTTTCTTTTCAGTAATTATTCCAACCTACAACAGAGCAAATAGCATTTCAAATGCGATTGAAAGTGTTCATGAGCAAGTTTTCCAAGATTGGGAACTGATTGTGGTAGATGATGGCTCTACTGATGACACTAAGGTTGAGGTACAAAAGTATTGCGAAACAGATAAGCGTGTTCATTACATTTACCAAAAAAATAAAGAACGATCTGCAGCGCGAAACAATGGAATTAATCATGTAAAAGGGGAATTCACTTGTTTTTTAGATAGTGATGATCAATTTGACCCAACACATCTTCAAAATTTATTCGAGACAATAAGTTCCGTAGAAAATAAAAATTCAATTTTTGTAACGAATACCCAGATTATCAATTCTGAGAAAACTGTTGTGGCAGTATCTGATATAAAGCAAGGAGAAACCGATGCAGAAACAGTCCTGATAAATACAATTACTCCCGGACAAATGTGCATCCCAACAACGTTAATTCAAAATCACTTATTTAATGAGAAAATAAGAATTAGCGAAGACACAGAATTGCTTTTTCGACTTATTGCCGTTGCTCCACTACAACTATTACCTCAAGCGACTTTGATTTACCATCAACACGACGACAATTCAGTAAATCCGTTGCGATATAATGCTTACAAAGAGCGAAAAAAAACCTTAAATCACATTTTTAAAAGTTTAGTTGGAAGAACGGTAAAAAGTCAATTGAAAAGAAAACTATTGAGCGATTGTCATTTCGGGATAGCAAAGTTTTATGCTGCACATAATGATTTTTGGAAAGTGCGCTGGTGCATGTTAACAGCTTCTTTGTTTTATCCTGAAACCAGATTAAAAGAAAAAATATTCTTGATGTTGAATCCTCGTAAAACTCTTCAGTAGTTTGTTATTTAATTCCTTACATTTCGCATTTTTTCTACCAATAGTGTTCTTCTTGTATTGGTTTATCACCAAAAAGAATACAAGGTCTCAAAATATATTATTACTAGTTGTTAGCTATTATTTTTATGCGTGTTGGGATTGGCGCTTTTTGTTTTTGCTTCTTTTTTCAACTTTTTTAGATTTCAGCACAGGAATTAAGGTTGCAAATTCTACCAATAAAACGCAACGTAAATTTTGGTTTTGGTTAAGTATAACAGTTAACTTAGGATTTCTAGCTGTCTTTAAATATTATGATTTCTTTGCTGAATCATTTGCAGATGCACTTGCCAAGGTTAATGTTCATGTTGATCCATGGACCTTAGGTTTGATTCTTCCGGTGGGTATCTCATTTTATACCTTTCATGGTCTTTCTTATGTAATAGATATTTACAAAAACCGAATTGAAGCAGAACGAAACTTTATAGATTATGGTGTTTTTGTAAGCTTTTTTCCTCTTTTGGTGGCAGGCCCCATTGAACGAGCAACTCATTTATTGCCGCAAATAAAAAAGAATCGTGTTTTTGACTACTCCAAAGCAGTTGACGGTTTAAGACAAATACTTTGGGGTTTATTTAAGAAAGTTGTCATTGCGGATTCTTGCGCAGAAATTGCAAATCAGATTTTCAACCATTCAACGGAATACAATGGAGCCACTTTAGCACTTGGAGCGGTAATGTTCTCCATTCAAATTTACGGTGACTTTTCTGGATATTCAGATATAGCTTTGGGAACAGCCCGATTATTTGGAATTGAATTATTGAAAAACTTTTCCTTCCCCTATTTTTCAAGAGATATTGCTGAATTTTGGAGACGTTGGCACATTTCATTATCATCTTGGTTCAGAGATTACCTATATATTCCGCTAGGAGGAAGCAAAGTAGGAACTTGGAAAAAAATAAGAAACACATTTATCATTTTTGTAGTAAGTGGTTTTTGGCACGGAGCAAATTGGACTTTTATCGTTTGGGGATTTTTGAATGCACTTTTTATTCTACCTTCCATAATAGCAAGTACCAATAGAACTAATATGGAAATAGTTGCTAAAGATAGCCTCATGCCTTCAGTTAAGGAATTGTTCTCCATGTCGTTAACCTTTTTATTGGCAACTTTCGCATGGATTTTCTTTCGATCTGAAAGTGTTTCACATGCATTTCAAATAGTTAGTGCGATTTTTTCTCCTTCTCTTTTCAATTCACCTCAAATCTTGCCGAAAGTAACATTACTTTTGGTTGCATTCTTTTTCCTAATCGAATGGTATGGACGAAAAGGAAACTTTGCACTTGAAAATCTTTTCATATCAAAACCATCCTGGTGGCGATGGTCGTTTTATTTGATGTTAATTGTGCTTGTTTTTTTCTCAACTGGAAAAGAACAAGCCTTTATTTATTTTCAATTTTAATGAAAAGATTTCTTTTTCGATTATCCATTTTCTTCACTTGCCTAGGAACATTGTTTTTTTGTTTATTATTTTTTACAAGTTGGGTGGCAAAAAGGAATAATGATTTCCGTATTAAATCGAATACTCATTATATAGTTTTGGGACATTCCCATGCTGAATGTGCATACAACGATCAGTTAATAGAGAATTTCGAAAATTTTTCACAATCGGGAGAGTCTTATTTTTATACACTTCCTAAAATCAAAGAAATCGTACGAAAAAATCCACAAGTTAAAACTGTATTTTTAGAATTTACAAACAATCAGATAACGCAAACTGTGGAAGAATGGATAACAGGGAAAAAGTACCTCGGTTATTATTACGCAATGTACTTTCCATACATCAATCCTAAAGATCATCTTCAAATAGTTAAAAAAGTACCACTTGATTACCTAAGAAATTTACCAATTACAACGAAAGATTTACTAAAAAAAAGCCTATCCACTTATAAATATGCATATGAGTATGGAGGATTTAAAGCAGTTGAAGGTAATCTGTCAAGTTATCAAATAAATAAAACTCAACATCAAAATGAAAACTTTGTAGAGATAAAACAAGGAGTATCGAATGTACAGATTCACTATTTGAAAGAAATCATCACTTTTTTAGATGACAATGATATAGAATTGATTCTAGTAAGATCTCCACAGCATTCAAGTTATCATGGCTTTGCAAATGAACGTGATTTTAATAACCTACTTAAAACCGATTTGGCAAATGTGAAGTTTTTGGATTTGGCAAAATTTCCTTTATCAGATAATGAATTTAGAGACCCAGAGCACATTAATACAGTTGGCGCAGAAAAATTATCCAATTGGTTGAATCAATTTCTAAAGAATGATGCATCAACGCTTTTTAAAATAAAGAAACACATCAACTATCATTTTATCATAGATAAAAAATCAAAAAATGATCGGTAAAATTGTCTATTCATCCATATCCTCTAAAACTAAAATAGAGGCTTGTCAACAAGAAATTCGAGATTCAGAATGGAAGGCAATCTCATCAGAAATTAAAACAGGTGCTAAATTTTTAGATGTGGGCTGTGGGGCTGGATATGCGATGTTTAAAGCACAAAATGAATTGAATTGTAGCGTGGAGGGAATTGATCCAGATCCTGGTGCCCATGGCGTAGGGAGATTTTTAAAGGAATTAGTCAAATCACCGGAAATTAAACAAGGATTTGCCGAAGATTTGCCGTACGAAGCAAATTCATTTGATGTCGTCTATTCATCTCACGTACTTGAACATGTCAATGACGAACAAAAATCCCTTCAGGAAATGAAGCGCGTGTTGAAAGAGGACGGTGTTCTAATAATAGGTATGCCAACGGCGGCAATGGCATGGATAAATTTCTTTTCAACCCTTGTTTTTACAACACACATTAAAACATACGAATTCTTAAGGGGAATTTTTTCAATGGGAAGCTTTCAAAGGTTCGTTCGTATTTTTAGAATTTCTTCACACAGTTACCCAAGAGCCACTTCAATCTGGTACGATATAAAACACTACCGAGTTAAAAATTGGCAGCGAACAGTGGAACAAGAATTTAAAGTAGAAAAAGTAATATTACCCTGCCTGTATCCCTATCCAGATTACCCCCAATTTTTTAAACTCAGAAAATCTGCTCGCTTCAGCAGCAGTGTCTTCTTCATCTGTACGAAGAAATAACTTGTTACTTTAAACGCAGGATAATAAATTAATTATGCCAACAATTAAAAGTTTTGAGGATATAAACGCTTGGCAATTAGCACGAATTTTCGCTCAGGAAGTTTATGAAACCTATAGCAATGAACCATTTGCAAAGGATTTTGGGTTGAAAGATCAACTTAATAGATCATCAGGCTCCATTATGGATAACATTGCCGAAGGATATGGCAGGCTCGGTAATAAAGAATTTATTAATTTTCTTACCTATGCCAAAGGTTCCTGTTTAGAAGCAAAATCCCAACTTTTTCGAGCTTATGACAGAGCCTATATTACAAAAGAACAACTCGAAAATTTCAATTTACAAATTACAGCAATCGATAATCATATAGGAGGATTTATTGCCTACCTCAAAAAAACACCTTTCAAAGGCCAAAAATTTAAATAAACAACAAACAACAAACAAAAAACAACGAACAACGAACAACAAACAACGAACAAGGAACAAGGAACAAGGAACAAAGAACAAAAAACAAAAAAATGGCAAGTCAATCTTCTCCAACCTTATATTTTCAAACATTTTCAAGTGACATCTGAATCGCAAAATATTGAATATAAATTAACCTGGAGAGATGAATATCTTAAATGGATTTGTGGTTTTGCGAATGCTGATGGAGGAACTATTTTCATAGGGAAAGACGATACTGGAAAAGTGGTTGACTTAAAAGATTTTAAAAAACTTTTGGAAGAAATTCCAAACAAGGTCAGAGACACTTTGGGGATTTTGGTTGATGTTAACCTTAATGAATCTGAACGTGGAAAATATATCGAAATTGTTGTTGAGCAATATCCATATCCAGTCAATTACAAAGGACAGTATCATTATAGAAGCGGTAGTACAAAGCAAGAATTGAAAGGAGTAGCTCTTGATAAGTTTCTTCTTCAGAAAAAAGGAAAAAGATGGGATGGTGTACCTATTCCAAATGTTTCCGTAAATGACTTTAAGCAAGAAACACTTGATTTTTTTCGAAAAAGAGCTTTCAGAAGCCAAAGAATTGATGAAGAAAGTTTCACTGATAGTGATGAACACCTTATTGAGAATCTTCAACTCAAAGAAGGAAAGTTAATAAAGCGGGCATCTATTCTGTTGTTTCACACTAATCCTGAAAAACATGTAACAGGAGCTTACATAAAAATAGGTTACTTCGAAAGTGATAGTGACTTAAGATATCAGGATGAAATCCACGGAAATCTTTTTGAACAAATTGAAAAGACAACAGAATTATTATTCACAAAGTACATCAAAGCTTTGATTAGCTATGAAGGATTGAATCGTATAGAGACCTACGAATATCCCAAGGAAGCAATTAGAGAAGCATTGTTGAATGCAGCTGCCCATAAAGACTATTCAGGTGGAGTTCCCATTCAAATCAGTGTTTATAATGACAAATTGGTAATTTGGAACGAAGGTCAACTTCCAGAAAATTGGACAGTAAAGAATTTATTAGAAAAGCACGCCTCTAGACCCTATAACCCAGATATTGCAAATGCACTTTTTCGAAGTGGTTACATTGAATCTTGGGGTAGAGGAACTCTTAAAATCATCAATGAATGTAAAAAAGCAGGAATTCCTGAACCGGTTTTCAATTACGATTCAAGTGATATTTCTATAGAATTCCGTAAAGACATTTACAATGAAAAATATTTACGGGAATTAGGACTAAATAATAGACAATTGGATGCGTTACTGCATTTTAAATACAATAAAGAAATCAAGAGTTCTGAATATATGAGGAGGTATAAAATTACGGACAGAACTGCAAGGTATGATCTGTCGGAATTAGTTGAAAAGAATTTGCTGCTTAAGCAAGGAAATAGAAAATCATCTAGGTATATATATCCGATAAATTTCCGATAAACGATTGTTTTTTCCGATAAATTTCCGACAAAGTTGAATAAATTAAGTAGATGTAAGTCAGCGATTGCGTAAACAACAAACAAAGAACAAAAAACAACGAACAATAAAATGAAAATCCTCCACATCATACCCACATTATCCAAAGGAGGAGCAGAGCGTCTAGTAATTGACATTATTAAACAATTAAACAAACAAAAGAAAACAAAAGCGCGACTAATTATTTTCAGAGATGAAATAAAATACGAAAGTTCAGAAATTAAGGAGTTCCTTTCGATCATCCCCTCTTCAGTTAAACTTTCTTTAACTAAAAAATGGCAAGTCAATGTTTCTGACCTTCAAGACTACATCAATAATTTCGAACCAGATGTCATCCATACCCATTTATTCGAAGCTGAACTAGTGAGTCGATTTTGTCATTTTCCAAAAGCAAGATGGTTCAGCCACGTCCACGATAATATGGTTCAATTTAATAATTGGTCGTGGTCGTGGTCGTCAATGTCAAAAACAAAAATTACAAATTGGTACGAAAAACAAATCTTATTCAAACGTTACAAAAAAAACGGAGGCACACATTTCATTTCCATTTCCAAACATACCGAATCCTACATCAAATCAGTCCAGTTCAGATACCCAGTAACCTTATTACATAATGCCATTGAAGTCGAACGCTTCCAAAAACCTGCGGATTTTAATAAAAGTTGTTCAGAAAGTGGTACGAGCCCAGTCGAGAACCAACCACCCTATCTGCCGGAGGCAGATCATCACTCACCATTAACTACCCTGTCTGCCGAGGCAGATCACCAATCACCATTAACCACTAACTATTTACCATTAACCACTCACCACTCACCACTCACCACTCACCACTAACTACTAACTACTAACTACTAACTACTCACCACTCACCACTCACCACTAACCATTCACCACTAATCACTCACCAAATGAACCACAAAGACCTTAACGTCTGGAAAGCTTCAATCGAACTAGTTACTGAAATTTACAAACTTTGCGACAAACTTCCCCGAAACGAAGATTTTGGACTTAAATCACAATTACAGAGAGCTGCTGTTTCTGTTCCAACCAACATTGCCGAAGGCGCAGGTCGAAACCATCAGAAAGAAACAATTCAATTTAGTTACATCGCACTCGGCTCCTTAACAGAAATAGAAACCTTACTAATAATTTGCAAAAATGTTTACGTGTTAGATATCGCACCAATTTTAGAATTACATACCTCAGTCAAAAAACTTCTTTTAGCATTCATCAAACACCTCAAAAACCACTAACTACTCACCATTAACTACTAACTACTAACTATTCACCACTAACTACTAACCACTATCTATTCACAACTAACTACTAACTACTAACTACTAACCATTAAATACTAACTACTAACCAAAATGAAAATCCTCCACATCATACCCACATTATCAAAAGGAGGATCAGAGCGTTTGGTCATCGATATTATAAAACACTTAAACAAACAAGAGAAAACAAAAGCTCGACTGGTTATTTTCAAAGATGAAATAAAATACGATAGTTCAGAAATTAAGGAGTTCCTTTCGATCATCCCCTCATCAGTCAAACTCTCTTTAACCAAAAAATGGCAAGTCAATGTTTCTGACCTTCAAGACTACATTGAAAATTTTGAACCGAATATAATACACACTCATTTATTTGAAGCAGAATTGGTGAGTCGGTTTTGTGTATATCCCAAAGCACTTTGGTTTAGCCACGTCCATGATAATATGGTGCAATTAAAGAATTGGTCTTGGTCGTCTATTTCAAAATTAAGTATTACAAATTGGTACGAAAAACAAATTTTATTCAGTCAATACAAAAAAAATGGAGGCACCCATTTCATTGCCATTTCCAAACATACAGAATCTTACATTAAATCTGTCCAATCCAAATACCTAGTCACTTTATTACACAATGCAATCGACGTCAAACGCTTCCAAAAACCGGTTCAAAGTCAAACACCACTTACTACTAACCATTCACCACTCACCACTCACTATTCACCACTCACTACTAACCATTCACTACTCACGACTAACCATTCACTACTCACGACTAACCATCCACCACTAACTACTCACTATTCACCATTAACCACTAACCACTCACCACTCACTATTAACCTCATCAACATCGGCTCCTTCGTTCCTAAAAAAAATCAAACCTTTCTTCTCGATATCATCCTTGAGCTTGGCGAAAGGGGAGTTCATGCAAATTGCCTTTTTCTGGGCGATGGCCCTCTGAAAACTGAAGTCCAAAATAGAGCAAAAGAACTAGGAATCTCAAATCAATTTCATTTTCTTGGAAACGTTGAAAATGTAGAGGAGTATTTATGGCAATCTGATGTGTACGTGCATACCGCAACATACGAACCCTTAGGTCTAGTATTATTAGAAGCAATGGCAGCAGGTCTTTCAGTTGTTTCTTTAGATGGCGGAGGTAATCGCGATTTAATAATAAACGGCAAAAATGGATTTTTGATTGAAAATCAAAATCCTGAAGAGTTCGCCAATCGAATCATAGAAGTATCTCAAAATAAAGAAATAAGCGATTTCAATGCCGAATTCGCCAAGCAATTTGACATTGAATCGTATTGTGAAAAACTACTCACTTTATACAACCACTCGCACTGAGCATAGCCAAAGTGCCATTTCTACGGAAGCAAAGTTATATTAACTACCCTGTCTGCCGGAGGCAGATCACCACTAACCACTAACCACTAACCATTAACTATTAACTACTAACTACTAACTACTAACTACTAACTACTAACCATTAACCACTAACCAATAACTAATCTGAAAAAAAAATTAATCCTCCTAACCTCTGAATTTCCTTATGGAATTGGTGAAACATTTCTCGAGAATGAATTTCCATTTTTATCGAATGGTTTTGAAGAAGTCATCATTATTTCTGAAAGTAAAAAAGGAGAATCAAGAATTAATAATTCAAGCTTTCAATTTCATTTAATTAATTCTTTTGGTTGGAAATCAAGAATAAGTTCTTTATTCAAGAAAGAATTTTACCGTGAACTAAACTATTTAAGAAAAAAGAGAAAATTTAATCTTTCAACATTTCGAACAGCTTGGTATAGTTTATCAAAAGCGCAGTCAATATCCCAACAATTAGAATCGACTATCGAAAAAGAAAAGGCAATATTTTACAGTTATTGGTTGGATGAAAAAGCACTTTCTCTAGTATTATTAAAGCTTAAAAATCCAGAAATAAAAGTGGTTTCTCGAGCCCATGGTTGGGATGTACATGAAGAACGACATTCAAATAATTACTTACCTTTTCGAAATTTATTGGCGGAAATTTTAAATACGGTATATACTATTTCTGAAAATGGTAAAGCTTATCTTTCTATTCGATATCCTAGTTTGAAAGAAAAAATACAAATTAGTCGACTAGGAACGATGTCATTATTATCTATTCCTGAAATTTTAAAAGATGGTACTTTTCACGTTCTTTCTATCTCATCCATAATTCCTTTGAAACGTGTAGATAAAATTCTTGAAGTTCTTTCAAGTTTAACGAATCTAAAAATCAAATGGACGCACATTGGAACTGGTTCTGAATTTGAAAAATTAAAAAAACTGGCTATTCAAAAATCTCAGCAAAATCGAAATTTTTCATTCGAGTATCTTGGTCAATTATCCAATTCAGACGTAAGAGCTATTTTAGCTAATCACTCTTTCGATTTATTTTTAAACTTAAGCGAAACGGAAGGAATCCCGGTAACTATAATGGAAGCACAATCAGCTGGTATTCCAGTTTTAGCGACCAATGTCGGCGGCACATCCGAAATTGTCAACAACGAAAATGGCTTTTTAATTGAAAAAGATTTTAATTTGAAAGAAGCAGTATTTATTATTCAAAAGTATCTTTCCAGCACTGACGAAGAAAAACAACAAAAACGGAATGCATCATACGAAAACTGGAAACATAACTACAACGCCGAAACCAACTACAATGAATTCGTCAAACTATTAACCAATCACTACTAACCTCTCACCACTAACTATTAACCACTCACTACTAACTATTAACCACTCACCACTAACTATTAATCACTCACTACTCACCAAATGAATCACAAAGACCTAAACGTCTGGAAATCATCAATCGAATTAGTTACTGAAATCTACAAACTTTGTGACAAACTTCCCCGAACCGAAGATTTTGGACTTAAATCACAATTACAGAGAGCTGCTGTTTCTGTTCCAACCAACATTGCCGAAGGCGCAGGTCGAAACCATCAGAAAGAAACCATTCAATTTAGTTACATCGCCCTGGGCTCCTTAACAGAAATTGAAACCTTATTAATAATTTGCAATAACGTTTACCAATTAAACATCGAACCAATTTTAGAATTACATACATCAGTCAAAAAACTACTATTAGCATTCATCAAACACCTCAAAAACCACTAACTACCCTGTCTGCCGTAGGCAGATCACCACTAACCATTCACCATTCACCACTCACCATTCACCATTCACCATTCACCACTCACCACTCACCACTAACCATTAACCACTAACCCCTCACAACTTGAAAAAAATCCTCATCCTCGCTTACGACTTCCCACCCTACATTTCAGTAGGAGCTTTACGTCCAAATGCTTGGTTCAAATATTTTCATGAATTTGGATTTCACCCGATAGTGGTCACACGTCAGTGGGATAATAAATACGGTGATTTCAGGGATTATATCGCGCCATCCAATTCAATTAAAACAATTATAGAAGAGCATACAACTGGAACCATTATTAGAGCACCCTATTTTCCCAATTGGTCTAATCGCTTGATATTGAATAAAGGAGATAAAAAATGGAAATTAGCAAGGAAAGCCTATTCAGCCGTAGTTGAGTATGGACAATATGTATTTCCTCTTGGTCCGAAGCGTTCGATATACTTTTCAGCAAAAGAGTATTTGAAAGAAAATAAAGTGGATGTTATTTTGGCTACAGGGGACCCTTTTGTTTTGTTTCATTATGCTAATGAATTAAGTGAAGAATTTAACGTGCCTTGGATGGCAGACTATCGTGATCCTTGGACCTTGAATTCTGATGAAAAGAAACTATGGATTGAAAAGAAAATTCAAGGATGGTTAGAACGAAAAATAGTATCGAAAGCCTGCTGTATATCGGTTGTTTCTGAGTTTGTCAAATACAAAATAGAGCAAGTTGTTCAACCTAGGCAACAATCATATTTAATCCTGCCAAATGGCTACGATGACGAGGTAATTAACAAAGTAAAAGATATTCCACAATCTCGTTCTGAACTCACCATTTCTTTGGTGGGAAGCTTGTACAATTGGCATCCCTACGAACATTTTTTAGCAACTTGTGCCAAGTTTATTGAACAGACAAATCAGAAAATCAAATTCAAATTTTACGGTACCAATCGAAAAATCGAACTAGAGCATATTACACAAAACAAATTTCCAATTTTAAAAAATCATGTTGAAATTATTGGTAAAATGCCTAATGAACAATTGTTGAAGGAATTGGCAAAAGACAATGTGATGTTACTCTTCAACTATTATTCCTACATGGGAACAAAAATTTTTGATTACTTGGGAATTAATAGAAAAATCTTGTTGTGTTTCACGGATGATAAGGAGGCAAACAGACTAAAATTTGCATATTACAAAGTGAATGAAAACGAGAATTTTTCAGGATCTTTACAAGCAGATTTAATTCAGGAAACAAAATCAGGAGTCATTGTAAAAGATGCTTCGGAATTATTCATTATTTTAGAAGAACTTTGCCATGAATTTAGTTTATCCAATGAAATCAAATCTATATCAACTAATATAGACAACCATTCAAGAAAAAATTACGTCAAAGGATTGGCTAACTTTTTAAAGAAAAATGAGTAGAATTCGGAAATTTTGTTTCATCATTTATGTAGTTTTAACCTGCTTGAATAGTAAGGCGCAATCCCTTTCCATCATCTGGCCAAAGAGCAATGAGGTGATTTCAGATCGCTCGCCCTTATTAAGTTGGAATGGTGTAGACGGAGTCTCTAATTATCAGATTAGTATTTCTCAAGATTCCACCTTTAATTCGGGTGTTCAACAGTTTTCATCTTTTACGCCTTCATATCAATTAATAAATAATTTAGCTTCTGGAGTGTGGTTTTGGAAGGTTAGTAGTTCTCTGAACGGTCAAAATTTAGTTTCGAACCTCGGAAAATTTCAGGTATTTGAGCCTTCGGATATTTCGGGATTAGTAGTTTGGTTATCCTCTGACTCTTTGGTGACAATGGATCAAAATAACCGGGTTTCTTCATGGAATAACATTGTTGGATCGAATAATTTTGTGAATACGAATTCATCGAGTCGTCCTTTTATAACAGAATCAATAGGGGCAATGAATAGTCAAAGGGCAATTGATTTTCAAGGTGCAGAATTATTATCGAGCCAAAATAACTTTTCATTTACCAATGCCAGTATTTTTGTTGTTGCATCCCAGCAAACTGGTGATGGAAGTTATGGGAGATTTATAGATCATGATTTTTCATCAGGATTTTGGATCGGCAGGGACGCCTCAAATAATTCAATAGGTGGAGGTTTTATAGAGTCCAGTGCACCTTATGGAAATTTTGTGAATTTATCTAATAACTTTTATTCTCTAATAAGTTTAGTTAGGTTAGGTACTACGTCTTTTTCTTACAAGAATGGTCATCCATTTCCTAATCCTAGTAGAATTACGTCCTCAATTGTGACTTCAAGTAACAAAATTTCAATTGGAGCAGCAATTAATCAAAGTTACTATGGAAAGAAAAGATTAATGAGTCTTTTAATTTTTTCAACAAATCTAACGGAATCTCAACGAAAAATAGTTGAGAAATATCAAATGGATAAATATGCGCCACCTGTGAATATAGGCGCAGACATCACGCCCGTATATCTAAATAATGGAACTTGTATCAATGAAACCATTACAGCTTCAAGTATGTATACCAACTACTCTTGGAGTACAGGAGCGACGACTCAGAGCATTTCAGTAACTCAACCGGGAACTTATTGGATACAAACTACTGATGTATTTGGAAGAATTTCAAGCGATACAGTGGTTGTAAATTACCCAAAAATTGAAATTTTCAATTTTCAAGATACTCTTCTTTGTTTTAATAATTCATTTATAACACCTTCAATTCCATCAGTATTTTCATTTTTATCATGGTCTGATGGGACCCAATTTCTAACAAAAATATTTAATACGTCAGATGATAATAATACTTTCTTTGTTGATTTGATTGATAACAATGGGTGTTTTGTAAAATCTAATTCATTTAACATTGAAATTGATAGCACCCTAGCGATGATAACATTGGGGCAAGATACCATAATATGTTCTAATAATTCAATTTTTTTGACGAATACACCACAAGTTTCCCTGAACTATGTTTGGAATACCAACAATACGAGCTCTAGTCAATTGGTACAATTTTCAGGTCATTATTGGGTTAATGTTACCAATACGAATGGTTGCAATAATTCGGATACTATTACTGTATTAATCTCAGGTGAAGGCCCGATTGTGAATGCTGCGATTCCAAGCTCTGCATGCGTTGGCACGTCAATTGAATTAATAGCACAAGGCATAATTTCAGCTCCGGAAAGCATTACCTCTTACTCTTGGAATTTTGGAAATGGTTTGACTGCGCTTGGTGATTCTGTTGCAACAAGTTATACTACCGCTGGGATGAAACAAGTTCAATTATCTGTTACAGCATCGAACGGTTGTCAAGTGGTCTTGAACCAAACCATTCAAGTGTTCCCAAATCCAGCTGTTTCAATAATATCAGATGGTTCCTGTATCTATGACACGGTTAGTTTTATTACCAACAACAATGGGTTCAACATCCAAAACTACTTGTGGAACTTGGGACAGAATGTAACGAGTGCATCTGCAACACCCAATCATATATATAACGAATCAGGTACTTTTCCAATTAGTGTGATTGCAAGTGATCAAAATGGATGTTCAGATACTTCAAATACAACAATTGTATTAGAAGAACAATTAGATTCATATCTTTATTCAGGAATCTCTATCATTTGGCCTAAGGCGAGCGAGGTGATATCAGACCGCACTCCTTTGTTGAGTTGGAATGGGATGGAAGGAGTTTCGAATTATCAAATTAGCCTTTCTTTGGATTCTACCTTTAATTCTGGGGTTCAGCAATTTTCATCTTCTAATGCATCGTATCAGTTAACAACTAATTTAGCTTCAGGCACGTGGTTTTGGAAGGTAAATGCAACGTTGTACGGTCAGAATTTCACATCTAATCTTGGGAAGTTTCAGGTATTTGAACCAACAGATATTTCTGGTCTTGTTGTTTGGTTGTCATCTGATTCTTTGGTTAC
This sequence comes from uncultured Lishizhenia sp., assembly GCA_964534395.1. Lineage (GTDB taxonomy): Bacteria > Bacteroidota > Bacteroidia > Flavobacteriales_D > Crocinitomicaceae > UBA952. The sequence goes on along the minus strand of CAZHOW010000001.1, from coordinate 103,082 downwards.
ATTAGATCAAAATAATCGGGTATCATCATGGAACAATATCATTGGCTCAAACCATTTTGTTAATTCAAATCAAATAAGTAGACCATACGTAACTTCTCCAATATATCAAATGAACGGCTATAGAGCAATTGATTTTCAAGGAGCAGAATACCTAATAAGTCAGAATAATTTTTCATTTGCTAATGCTGGAATCTTTTTAATTGCGGCTCAACAGAGTAGTGAAGGTAATTATGGTCGGTTTATAGACCACGATTTTTCTACGGGTTTTTGGATTGGAAGAGATTTAAATAGTAATACTTTGGGAGGGGGGTTTTTAGAAACAAGTCAGCCATATGGTAATTTTGTTCCAACACCTAACAATGAGTTTGTTCAACTTAGTCTCGTTAGAAATAATTCTACAGTTTTCTCTTATAAAAATAGTATATCATTTAATACACCAAGTCGTAATACCTCATCTAATGTAACCACTAGTAAGAAAATAAGTTTGGGTTCTTCCGTAGATTTATCTTTTTTTGGAAAAAAAAGAATAATTAATACGTTAATTTACTCAAATAGTCTATCAATTCAACAAAGGAGGTTGGTTGAACAATATCAAATGGATAAATACGCGCCACCAGTCAATATTGGCGAAGATTTAAAACCTACAACATGTATAAATGATACATTAAATGCAGGAAACAATTATAGAACCTATTTATGGAATACAGGCGATACAACTTCTGAAATTCATGTGACACAACCGGGTACTTATTGGGTAAGGGTTGTTGATATATTTGGTCGAATTTCTAGTGATACAGTGGTAGTTAATTATCCGCAAATAAATGTTTTTAATCTGCCAGATACAACAATTTGCTTTCAAGACACACTATCCTTTAATCCACAAATCCCTTCTGGGCATACTTTTGTCAGATGGAATAATTGCTACCCATCAACTGCTTTTCAAACATCCAAACCAGGTACCTATTTTATAGAATTTGAGAATAGTGCTGGTTGTTTAATTCGTTCGGATGCATTTACCATTTCAGTAGATTCCTCCTTATATAACCTCTCCCTCGGCTCCGACACCTCCCTTTGCTCTGGCAACAACATCCAACTGCAAAATGCACCTGCCGGCATAACAGACTATGCCTGGAACACGGGTAACACCCAAGCCATCCAAACAGTAGATACCTCAGGGCTTTACATCTTAGAAGTAACCAACACCAATAATTGCCGCAACAGAGATACCATTGAGGTAACGGTTTTTGGTACTTCTCCAACTTTACAATTTACCTTTACAGATACCTTGTGCCAGTTTTCACCGGGTAGTTATTTGGATAATAGTTTTGTACCAAATGGCAACGGTACTATTGATTCAATCAGATGGTTTATCAGTATAGGAGATACACTCACTGGTAGCTCGGGTTCTTTCAGTATAGACACTTCGGGTACGTTCAACGTAACTTTACTTATACAAACCGAAGAAGGCTGTAGTAGCAGTAACACCTTCCCCTTGGTCGTTCACCCCAAGCCAATTGTGTCTTTTTCAACTGAAAAATTCTGCCCCTACGATGCTGTCGAATTCACGCCAGCCAACTCTCAACTCTCAACTTTGAGTTCTCAACTTTGGAACTTCGACGACAACACCACAAGTTCCTCTCCAAACCCAACTCACGTTTTCGGAACCACCGGCACCTACAACGTTTCCCTCCAAGCCCAAGACATCAACGGTTGCCGAGATACAGTCGTTCAAGCTGTTTACATCCAACCTCAACCAGAAGCAGATTTTTCGTTTACCAATACCTGTGAGCTAAGTGCGGTTAACTTTGTTAACAACAGTAGTATCGCCGATACATTTTCAGTCGTTACAAACCAATGGTCATACGGAGATGGCACACAAGCGACCAACCCAAGTTTTCAAAAAGTCTATCAAGCCTACGGAGAATACGAAGTAGAATTGGTAGTAACAGCTAACAACGGTTGCCAAGATACACTTTCGCAAACCATTACCATTCATCCAAAACCAATTTTAGGTTGGCAATTAGGTCCTGCCTGCAAAAACACCTGGACAACCTTTGAGAACCAAAGTACCATTCCATTGGGCAACATTGCTCAAACAGATTGGTTGGTCAACTTGCAATATCCTTTGGAAGGAACAAGTTCTGCGTATAAGTTTGCCACCACCGGTGTTCAATACTTGAACTTAACATCCACTTCCAATCAAGGTTGTACCACAGATACGTTGATCATTGTCAACGTTCAACCAGAAATCAATGCGGCTTATACTGTAAGTCCAACTACGGTGGTGGCAGGTGTACCGGTCGTTTTCACAAACAACAGTTTAGGTGGAAATTCCTACGAATGGAACCTCGGAAACGGAAACATCATGCAAACCACGGTTGCTGAGCCAGTCGAAGCAACGGGGTTTGCTTCCTCCTTCATCGGAGATAGCATCTTAACCTACCTCGCCATTCAAAACGCCATTGGTTGCAAAGACACTGCTTATCAATACGTAAAAATCAACGAGCCACGCATTGATTTGGCAATCAATCAACTTTTTGTTCAAGATATTAATGGATTCTATAAAGTAGGTGTTGAGCTTCGCAACCTAGGCTTCGTGGAAATCACCCAAACAGATTTATTATTGAAATTGTACAATTCATCCCCAATCCTCGAAACGGAAAATGAATCCTTAGCGCCGGGTGAGAGCAGAATTTATTTATTCAACGCCAACCCATCGGCTTTCGTTTCTACACAAGATAATGAAATCAGTTATTTATGTGTGGAAGCCACTTCCTACAACGATTACCAACTCATTGAAACAGAATTAAGCAACAATATTTCTTGCCTCAACACCGAGAGCGGTAACTTTGTGTTATTACCCATTTACCCAAATCCGACTAACGATGACATTACCTACACACTCATCGTTTCAGAGGAATCTACGATTACCACGTCCTTAACGGACGAAACCGGTCGCATCGTGCAATCCAGCACCGAGCTATTCGCCTCCGGTCTCCACACGCCAACCCTTTCCATGCGCAACCTCCGCGCCGGCGTGTACTATTTCCAGATTTCCGATGGAGTGAACTCCAAAACAGTGAAGGTTTTAAGGAATTAAACATTCTTCCCTCCTTGAGGAGGGATAAAGGGAGGTGACTTACAGATAGTTTTTGATTTTTTTACATATAATTTGACATCCCCCTCGATCACACTTCAAAGGGGGAAGAAAGATCGAACATATTTATAGGCGTTTCCTTCGGAACACTTGTTTTATCCTTTCGTGCTTTGGTTCTATTGCTCCAACTTACGTTTCCGCGAACCGCAACTGCAGTCAAAACTGCGTTAACGCTGAATGAAAGTTGGGGTGGGAGTTCAACTATTTTTTACTTTACGAGCTTAGACTTTTTTAAAACGAAGAGAAAAATAAATTCTTTTCCCACAATCCCCGTGCCTTGAAAGATTTAACTGGGCACCCCCACGACGAAGTTGCGTTTAAATTTCCGGCCTGTCGGCCGCGGCCGGTTGTTTGAGGTGGAGGAACGACAACGAGTTTCGGGAATTTTAGCAACAAGGAAAATGTGGGTAGTTGAATCTTTCCAGCGCTAGAACTTTTTGGTTCCTTTTTGGGGCAATGCCAAAAAGAACATTTTGTAGCGCTGTATGAAAGTTGGGTGGGATTTCAATTATTTTTCACTTTACGAGGTTTGACTTTTTTAAAACGAAGAGAAAAATAAATTCCATTCCCACAATCCCTCGCGCATTGGAAAAATTACTTGGGACCCCACTCGGTGAAGAATCGTAGAAATTTCCCGCCTGTTCGGCAGACAGGTGAACTGTTTGAGGTGAAGCGCAGCGCAAGCGAGTTTTTAAAATTTCAGATTCAAGCCGAAGAAGGGTAAGTTATTTTTCCTAGCGCTAGACTTTTTTGGTTCCTTTTTGGGGCAATGCCAAAAAGAACATTTTCAACGCTGTATGAAAGTTGGGTGGGAATGATGCTATTCATTATTTCACGAAGTAAATATTAAGTTTCTCCACTTGAGGGGAGATTAAGAGGGGTGACTCTCAAAATAAATTCCATTCCCATAATCCCCGCGCCTTGGAAAAATTACTTGGGCCCCACTCGGTGAAGAATCGTAGAAATTTCCTGCCTGTTCGGCAGACAGGTGAACTGTTTGAGGTGAAGCGCAGCGCAAGCGAGTTTTTAAAATTTCAGATTCAAGCCGAAGAAGGGTAAGTTATTTTTCCAGCGCTAGACCTTTTTTAGGGCAACTTAGCGAAGCGATCTCACTGACCGAAGGGAAGTAATGCTAAAAAAGAAAAACCAAGATTAATTCTTTTTTTACTTTTTTTCCGAAGCAGAAAAGAAAACCTAATACAAAAACCCAAACAACCAAAGTGGAATCACATTTCCTGAAGAAAACGCGACATCATCCTTAACGATGTAAGCATTATCCAAATCCTGTATTTGCTTTTGGGTCTTGTTTTTACCACCAACTTCGAAAATATATTTATTGTCTACTAAAAAGTCTCCGATTTTAGGAAGTTCAATAGTCGTTATTTGAGACACCTGCGAATAAAAAAATGTTTCTCTAATGTTTCCGATATTCGCTTTCTCTTCCGCCAGTGCAAATGCTAAAGTTGGGTTGTTTAAATAAATTTTATCCGCTTTTTGCAAAACCGTTGTGCTTCTTCCTGTAGAATAAACCAATGAAATTAATTTAGCCTCTTGAAGAAACTCCAAATAGTTGTATAGTGTTGTTCTGTGAATACCAGTCTTTTGAGCGAGGTCTGATATATTGGGTTTAAAAGGAACTTGTTGAGCGATGATAAAAAGCAGTTGCAACATTTTTTTTGCATTTCGAACATCAAAATCCTTAAGTTCTGCCATGTCATATTCCACAACAGTTCGAATGAGTTGATTCATTCTTCTATGGCTAGTTAAAGGTTCATCTAATAGAAAAGGATAATAGCCAATTTGGTTGTATTCTGCAAAATGTTCTAAGGGTTTGAATTTAGCAGGAAGGGAATCATAAATCTTTTGTTGATTCGTTACGATTTCTTCAATTGAGAAAGTTGGTAACCCTTTTATTCCTTTTAGTCTTAAAAACTCGCGATAGGACAATCCTGGTAATTCATACATTAAAGCGCGACGACTTAAATCCCCTTCTTGTTTTTTTAAATCAATGATTGATGAGCCTGTAAAAACGATTTGAAGATCCGCGTAAAAATCATAGATGTTTTTAATTTCTTGTGACCAATTGGGATACTTGTGCACTTCATCCAACACGACAATTTCCCCACCTTTGGCGTGAAATTCTAAAAGCGTTTCTTTTAATGAGTATTTTGTAAAATACACGTCATCCAATGAAAAATAGGCAACTTGATTGTTGTTTTTATTCAAAGATTTCAGCCATTGTAACAGCAACGTTGTCTTACCAGTTCCTCGCGCTCCTTTGATTCCAATTAATCGAGATGACCAATGAATTTCGTCGAACAAAAATCGCTTAAAGTCTGGAAGTTTTTGTCTAAGTAAAGTCGCTGACTGTGTTAATATTTCATTCATTTTGTTTATTGTAATGTACAAATACAAATGTAATATGTTTTATTGAATACACAAAATAATATTTTTTCCTCATTTAATTAATATTGTTTTTTAAAACGAAGAGAAAAATAAATTCCTTTCCCACAATCCCCGCACCTTGAAAGATTAAACTGGTCACCCACACGACGAAGTTGCGTTTAAATTTTCGCATGTTTGAGCCGAGGCACGAAGGTGAGTTTCGGGAATTTTAGCAACAAGGAAAATGTGGGTAGTTGAATCTTTCCAGCGCTAGAACTTTTTGGTTCCTTTTTGGGGCAATGCCAAAAAGAACATTTTGTAGCGCTATATGAAAGTTGCGTTACATGCACCTTTATTCTTAACTAAGCGAAGTAATAATAAATTCCATTCCCACAATCCTCGCGCATTAGAAAAATAACTTGGGACCCACTCGGTGAAGAATCGTAGAAATTTTAAACTGTTTGAGGTGAAGCGAAGCGGAAGCGAGTTTTTAAAATTTCAGATTCGAGCCGAAGAAGGGTAAGTGATTTTTCCTAGCGCTAGACCTTTTTTGTTTCGTTTTTTGGGGCAATGCCAAAAAATGAAAATCAAGATTATTTCAATTCTAACTTTTCAGCCATCGAATCATCAGCGGACAATGTCAATCTTATACTCTACCTTAACCCTTAACCCTTAACCCTCAACCTCAACCTCAACCTCAACCCTCAACGTCAACCCTCAACCTCAACCCTCAACCTCAACCTCAACCTCAACCTCAACGTCAACCTCAACCCTCAAAATTCTACATTCTAAATTCTACATTCTATTCCAAATCACCTATATTTGCACCTAAATGAACCAAACCTACCAAATTTGCACCCGATGCGTAATGGACTCTTCAGACCCCATTATTAAATTCAATGCTGAAGGAATTTGCAATCATTGTTCGGAATTCATAAATGTTCGTGCTGCTCATAGTTATAAAGGAAAAGAATCCGATAGAAAATTTCACACGTTAATTAATGACATAAAAAAAGGTAGCGAAGGTCGAAAATACGATTGTGTCGTTGGTTTAAGTGGCGGAATTGATAGTTCGTATGTTGCCTATTTGGCAAAAAAGAATGGTTTACGAGTTCTAGCAGTTCACATGGATAATGGTTGGAATTCACCCGAAGCCGTTCAGAATATTCGAAATATTGCTCAAATTTTAGGAATTGATTACGAAAGCTATGTCTTGGACTGGGAAGAATTTAAAGAGATACAATTGGCTTTTTTGAAGGCATCTGTTCCTGAAGCTGATACTCCAACAGATATAGCGATTCTTTCATGCTTGCATAAAGTAGCGAACAAGTATGGAATAAAATACATTATCAGTGGAGGTAATTTTGCAACAGAAGGTATTCTACCCAAACATTGGCACTACAACGCTAAAGACCTCACTTATTTCAAGCACATTCATAAAACCTTTGGAAAAGGGAAAATAAAAACCTTTCCAACTTTCGGTTTTAGAAGTGAAATGTACTATAAGTTGGTGAAGAAAATCAAAATGGTTTATCTCTTGAATTATGTTCCTTACGACAAAGCTGAAGCTATAAAATTATTGGAAACAGAATTGAACTGGAAAAATTACGGAGGTAAGCACTATGAATCCAAGTATACTGGGTTTATTCAGTCTTATTATTTATTCAAAAAATTCAACATTGATTACCGAAGAGCTACTTTATCATCCCAGATCTGTGCTGGTGCAATCTCACGAGAAGAATCGTTGGAAATATTAAAAACGAGTCCATTCAATCATGAAGCCGTCGATCGGGAAATTGAATACATAGCTAAAAAATTGGGAATCAGCGAAGAAGAACTTAGAAGAATAATTGAACTTCCCCCTCATTGGTTTCACGATTACCCCAACGACGAAAAGTGGTTAAATTACGTCTACGATACTTACCGAAAAGTTTTCAAAAAGGAAAAACTTGCTAGTTTTTAATTAAATTCCCGGAGAATTTTTGACTTTAAACACTGAATTCTTAACTCTCCACTCTCCACTCTTAACTCTTCACTCTCAATTCTACACTCTACACTCTAAATTCTACATTCCCTCAAAAACTCCCTTACCACACCACAAATCAATTGAACCGTCTCAATAGCCAACTCCGCGTATAATGGAAAACGCACCAAACCATCTGAAAAACGTTCTGAATTCGGCAAAGAAATTGCCTGATTTCGATCGAGATAATACCTCGACTGATGCAAGGTCTGGTAATGAAAAGTGAGCTGAATACCTTTTTTAGCCATGAACGTTATGAGTGAATCCCGAGTTTGTATTGAGTTACATACGATAAAGAATCCATGACCGTTTGATTTCGAATGACTCGGAATTTTTGGTATATCAATTAAATGTGATTCGATTGATTCAAATTCTTTCAAATACGCATTCCAAATCTCAAGTCTCTTATTTTGAATTAAATCAAGTTGTTCAAGTTGAGCCAATAAATAAGCAGCCGTAATTTCATTGGGAGCAAAAGAACCGCCAATATCCACCCATTCATACTTATCGACAGCGCCTTTTAGAAATAGTTTGCGATTCGTTCCTTTGTCTCTGAGAATTTCTGCCCGTTCAATAAATTTTGGGTCATTCACTACCAATAATCCTCCTTCTCCACAAGTAATATTCTTCGTTTCGTGAAAGGAAAAGGCAGCAAAATGTCCTAAACTTCCAATGTACTTGTTATCGTAGGTATTGTCTATTGACATCGCGGCATCTTCAATTACAAATAATTGATGATGATTAGCAATCTCCATAATGCGGTCCATGTCACAGCAAACTCCTGCATAGTGCATCGGAACAATCGCCTTGGTTTTGGGCGTAATAAGAGCTTCAAGTTTCTCAGGATCTAGATTCGGAAATTCTGCACACGCATCTACAAATACGACTTTTGCACCAAATTTTTCAAATACATTGGCTGTGCTAACATACGTATAGGAAGGAACAATGATTTCATCACCTGGTTTAACATCAATTAGTAATGCAGCCATTTCAAGTGCCGTTGTGCAAGAATTGGTGAGTAAAGCGCGTTTGAAACCATACCTTTCTTCAAAAAATCGTTCGCATTTCGCGGTAAATTTTCCATTCGAAGCTATTTTTCCCGAAGCAATAACCTCTTGAATATAAGAATACTCATTCCCCGTAAGATATGGCTTATTAAATGGAATCATTGTAATAAATTCTAACCAAATTCTTCTTAACCCTTAACTCTAACCTTTAATCCCTCAACCTTTAACCCTCAACCTAAACCCCTCAACTATTTACTATTAACCCTTAACCTCAATCCTCAACCCTTAACTCTAACTTCTCTTCCCTCTTCCCTCAACCCTTAACCCTTAACCCTTAACCCTTAACCCTTAACTCTAAATCCTCCCCCTAATCATCTCCAGCAACCCCCTCACAAACTCCGGATGATCGTTTGAGCTTGGAACCAATTGAACTTTTTCTCCACCATGTTCTTCAAAAATCTCTTGATATTCTGTACCAATTTCGATAATCGTTTCCAAACAATCCGCAACAAAAGCTGGACTAAAAACCAACAATTTCTTTGCGCCCTTTTTTGCTTGTTCTTCGACTATTTTGTCAGAAAAAGGAGTTAACCATTTTTTATCTAGTCGTGACTGAAAGCAAACCGTATATCTGTTTTCGGGAATCCCTAATTTTTCAGCAATTAAACGAGTCGTTGCGTAACTTGTCGCCTTGTAGCAGAATTTATTTTTTTCATTCACCTCCGTCTCACAAGGTTGATCTCCGCATAAATCCGTTCCTTCGTATACCTTATCAACTTGTCGTTCTGGTAAACCATGGTAGGAGAATAAAATATGATCATATTCATCAAAATTGAATTGCTTCGCACGGTCTACAACCGAGTTGATGTAGCCCTCATTATCCCAAAACTGATTAATGACTTTTACCTCGGGAATTACCCACCATTTGCGAATGATATTCATTGCTTTTTCAATTGCCGAACCGCTTGAAGCGCTCGCATATTGAGGAAACAAAGGCAAAATGATGATTTGATCGTAGTTTGCTAAGCGCATGCGTTCAAGCACCAAATCCATTGAAGGATTTTGATAGCGCATTGCCAATTCAATTGTGACATTATCCGATTTAAACTCCTCTTTCAACATGTTTTGAAGATTCAAAGAGTGAGTAATGAGTGGCGATACACCATTACCATGCTCCCATAGTTCTTTATAGACTTTGGCGGATTTCGGCGCCCGAAAAGGTACAATTATGCCATTTACCAATATAACGCGTGCTAACCAAGGAAGATCAATTACACGCGGGTCGTTAAGAAATTCGGATAAATACGTTCTAACATCCCTAGTTTTCGGACTGTTAGGTGTTCCAAGTTGAATGAGTAATACCCCTGTTTTTTTCATGTTGATTTAAGTATAATAGAATGGAACAATTGATTTTTTTGAAAGTTCAAAAGTATTGGTATTCCATCAAATAGTTAAATAATTTCTAAATTTTATTCATTGATGAACTTGGAAAACAGGTAAAAAGTGTCTAATTCAACAATTGCCAGTTATTCCCACCGTTTCACTAAATTTGCTTCCTAATTTTCTGGTGGATGAAAAAGTTTCTCAAATACGGATATTTTTCTATTGTTCATATTTTAGCTGCAATAGCTCTTTTCTTAATTTTTACCGCTTTGGCTGTTAAGTTTAAATGGACAAATAATAAAGGTGCTATCGACGAAAACAACCGTTATTTCTCGCAAATGGCAGACAAATATGATGATGAATTGAAAATGGATTCTGCAAGCATCGAAAAAAAAGAGTTTGAGTTCTTTCAAAAGTTGGCCATTGTTGCAAAGTATAAACCAACAGATGCCAAAAGCATTTCACAAGCATATTACATTTCTAAAAATCCGATTGTCGGTCTTCGAATGATTGATGCATTTTCAATTATGATGAAAAAAAATCAAGAATTTCAGGAGGAAATTACGAGTATCAAAAAAGGAAAGGATCCATTGTCCATCTACGAATGGTCTAACTATCAGGTGTGGAAGGATTTTTGTAAAATTGTAAGAAATGACAGATTTGCGATTGATTCCGTCTCCAGGTTGACCGGTGTTGAATCGCGTTTAATCGTAATGTGCATGGTTGGAGAGCAGATTAGAATGTTTAATTCTGGCCGTGAGAAATTCAAAAAATATGTTCTTCCATTCAATCGAATTATGCTTCCGACGAATCGCGGATATGGTGTGACAGGAATATTGGAGCACACTGCGTTACGAATCGAAAACACGATTTTCAACAAAAAAAGTGAATTTTACGCTGGAGACTATTTCCAAAATTGCATCAATGTAAACGATTCTTTTCCTGAATTAGTGAATGATACAATCAAAGCGCATAAACTGAAAACGATTCAACGGTTGATTCAACGTGGAGATCATTATTATTCGTATTTGTATACGGCATTTTTACTAAGACAATATCAAGCGCATTGGGAACGAAATGGATTTACGCTTGAAAACCGACCAGAGATTTTGGGTTCATTGTTTAATTTGGGTTATCAGAAAAGTAAACCGAAGAAAAATCCGGTAGTTGGAGGATCTACCTTTGACGTGGGAGGTAAAGATTACACATTTGGTGGATTGTGTTTTGAGTTTTATTACAGTGGTCAATTACAGGATTTATTTCCAATAACGGGTCGCGCATTCATTCCTGTTAAAGAACTTGAGAAAAAGAATAAGGAATGGATTGCTTCAATTAAGAAAAAAGTTGAGGAGGAGGCCAAAAAGAAAGAAGAAGAGGAAGAATTGAAATTAAAGGCAAATTCAGAGCAAGAATCCGGAAAATAAATTTGATTAATCGTAAAGCAAATATTTTTTTCGAATCACCATAAAGTTTTCAATTCCCGGTTTCCAACTTTCTCGTATTTCTTTCGCTGACCAACCTTTGTACAATTGTTCTTTCAATGTTTTAGTTCCAGCTAGTCGATTGAAAAAACCATTCTGATCAATCAATACAGCTGAATCGCCGAGTAAATCCCTTGCCTGAATTAAAAAGTTTAAATTGATTTCATATGTTCGCTTACCGGTAAATTTGGTCAAATCAAATCCTTGACATATTCTATTTTCATGCGGAGGGTTTTTCGCTCCTGGCTGAGGTTTTGGACAAAATTCAATTTCACATTTTGGAAATCTTGGATGACCAAAAATCTCAAACGGTTTTTCTGTTCCTCTTCCAATGCTTACTGTGGTTGCTTCAAACAAACATAAACTCGGATATAATGCAATGGCTGCCTCTGATTTTAAATTCGGTGAAGGGGCAACGGGTAAATTATATTTGGTTTTGTGCGTGTAGTTTTTACAAGGAATTATCCATAAATCGCATTTTAATCCTTTATCCAACCAACCTTCACCATTGATCATCATAGCATATTCGCCAATGGTCATTCCGTAAACAATCGGAACGGGATGCATTCCAACAAAAGACTTGTATTCTGATTCCAAAATTGGCCCGTCTATATAGTGTCCATTAGGGTTGGGACGATCCAAAACGACTACTTGTTTCTTTTGTTCAGCACATGCTTCCATTACATAATGTAAAGTTGAAATGAACGTGTAAAAACGAACGCCAACATCTTGAATGTCATAAATTACCACATCAACATCTTCCAATTGAGCAGGACTTGGTTTTTTATGGTTGCCGTATAAAGAAACAAGTGGAATTCCAGTTTTTTCATCAACAGAATGGTCGACCTTTTCACCAGCATCAACATCTCCTCTGAATCCATGTTCTGGTGAAAAGACTTTTACAACGTTTAACTTCAACGACAACAAGGTATCAACCAAATGAACACCTTTCACAACAGAAGTTTGATTCCCGACAACCGCAATCCGTTTTCCTTTCAAGGAATCAACGAACAAATGCAAACGATCGATCCCAAGAATGGGATTTTTAATAGTAGGAGGTGGAGTAGGGGCTTTTGGTAGTCGAATTGTATCTTCTTCAATGACAATAGTTCCTGCAACTCTGTTCTCTCCTTTAGCGTTTTGAGAGCAAGAAACAAGTAAAAAAACGAAAATTGTTTCCATACAAAGAAGCTTTCCGTATTTTTGGAACCAAATAAAAAGAAAATTGTCATTTGAGTTTTTCATATCAAAACGCCTCATTCGAATTAATGCACAAGGTATAAAAGTTTCCAAACCGATCATACGTATATCTGTCATAAGTATTTCACTTGCTATTGTTGTTAACTTAATCACCATTGCAATTGTTACGGGATTTCAAAATGAAGTGCGAGGAAAAATTGTTGGTTTTAATGCGCCTCTATTCATTTCAAAAGCCGGGGCAACAAGCCTTTATGAATGTGATCCAATTCACAAAAATCAAACCGAAATTGAAATTTTGAAGGAATCCGATGGTGTAAACTCAATTAATCCTATTTGTTACAAACCTGCATTGTTGCAATCTAGTAAATACCAAGATACCATTCAACTATCTTCTGGCAAAGATTCATTGGTGCAAAAACAAGATATTGCAGGAGTTGTAATGAAAGGGGTTGACAAGAATTACGATTGGGGCTTCATTAAAAAACATTTGGTTGAAGGTCGAATTCCAAAATACGATGATTTTACCATAAGTCAAGAAATTGTAATTTCTTCAAAAACAGCTTCTAATTTAAATTTTCATCTTAATGATGAAGTACTGACATTTTACGTTAAGGATCAACCAGTTTCAAAACGCTATAAGGTGGTTGGAATTTACAATACTGGACTCGAAGAATTCGATAAGAAAATTGTCTTTTGTGATATTCGGGAAGTTCAACGTGTGAGCGATTTTGGTATTTCAACGGAGATTAGCATCGAGGATACGATTTCAAAATCAGGATCTATTCTTTTGCGCGCAAATATTTCTGGTAACACGAGTGATCTTCTTTTTGATTGGGGAAAAGGACCCGACGTCTATGGTGGGATTTTATTAAATCAGTTAAAGGATACGACGATACGATTGATTGTTCATCAAATGGATTATGCTCGAAATTTATCAAATCCATTGGACACAAGTTATATCTCGTTCGATTGCGGTAGACAACTAATTTCTGTTCAGAGTTTGAAACGACAAACTGATAATCTTATTTATCGTGAGCAGGATAATCCAAATTCATTTTTTCTTTTCGCCGAGAATCAAAAAATTAAAGTTTCTACAGTTTCGGGAAAAGGAACATATTCGGATTTTGTTACGGGATATGAAGTGCAAATCAAAAAATGGGACGATTTAACTTCCGTACAGGAAAACTTAAAGGCTTCAATTGAAATGAAACCAACGAAGTATGGAGAACTACTTCAAATTCAAAGTATAACAGATACGCAAGGTGATTTATTCGCTTGGTTGAATTTTTTGGATTACAATGTTTTTATTATCGTCATTTTAATGTTGCTAATTGGAATTCTCAATGTTGGTTCAGCAATGCTCGTACTTATTGTTGTTCGGACTAATTTCATAGGTATTTTGAAAGCTCTTGGTTCCACAAATTGGAGCATACGGAAAATATTTTTAATGCAAGCAGCCTATTTAATTGTAAAAGGAATGTTGTTTGGAAACGCAATCGGAATTACCCTTTGTATGGTTCAAATGCAATATGGAATTTTCACTTTGGATCCAAGCATTTATTATTTGGATAAAGTTCCAGTTGAATTAACTTTCTTAAATTGGTTGATGATTAATTTTATTACGTTTTCAGTGTGCATTCTTGCCTTGATTATCCCAAGTTATGTGGTGACCCGAATCAGTCCTACCAAAGCAATACGATTTAATTAAGATGCAGTCCTTTGAAGTTGGGGAAAATGTGAGTATTCTTGATGAGTCAGGAGTGTTTACAATCAAGGAAATTTTACAAGGTAAAGCACGAATCGAAGATGAATTCGGATTCGAACAATGGATCGATTTAAAATTAATTGTAAAAAGAAGGTCTATTACTGTAAATCGTCTTCAAAAAAAGGATGAAACTGAGTCCCGATCCTCTAAAAATAACCTAAAATCGAATTCATTACCTGAAATTGATTTACACATTGAGTCTTTACTTCCTTCCGATTCTCAAATGTCTGCTCACGATAAACTCACTTTACAAATCGAACATTTTAAAGGGTTTGCCAACCAAATGATTCAGAGAAAAGTAACTAAATTTCGAGTCATTCATGGGGCAGGCGAGGGCAGGTTGAAGTCTGAAATTCGTTCCATGGTTCAATCTCGAGTTGGATTCACAATTCACGATGATAACTTTGCTAACGGAAAAGTAGGTGCTTCCCTCGTTGAATTGCAAGTAACTAAAGTTGTTCCGTTTTGAATAGATGATGAAATCGATATTTTAGTTTTTGGATTTCATCTTGTTTTAATTTTCACTACTTTTGCCTCCTAAAATCAGTCGATATGAGTTATGATATTATAGTATTAGGAAGCGGTCCAGGTGGATATGTTACAGCAATTCGCGCTTCTCAACTTGGTTTGAAAACTGCCATTATTGAAAGAGAATCACTTGGTGGAATTTGCTTGAATTGGGGATGTATTCCAACAAAAGCCTTGTTGAAGTCCGCAAACGTTTTTGAATATCTTTCTCATGCTGCTGATTACGGAATTACGGTTGGAAATGCTTCTGCTGATTTTGGGGCTATGATTAAAAGAAGTCGTGACGTAGCTAACGGAATGAGTGCTGGAATTCAATTTTTGATGAAGAAGAATAAAATCGATGTCATCAAAGGTAACGGCGTTATAAAACCCGGAAAAAAGGTTCTTGTTACGGATGAAAGTGGTGCAACAACTGAATACTCAGCGTCGAAAGGTGTTATCATAGCTACGGGAGCTCGATCGCGCGAGTTGCCAAATCTTCCGCAGGACGGAGAAAAAATTATTGGTTACCGCCAGGCGATGACCTTGCCAAAACAACCAAAGAAATTGGTGGTTGTTGGTTCAGGTGCGATTGGTGTTGAGTTCGCTTATTTTTATAATGCAATTGGAACTGAGGTAACCATTGTAGAATACTTGCCAAACATTGTTCCAGTAGAGGATGAAGACGTATCAAAACAATTAGAGAAATCATTCAAAAAGGCTGGAATCAATGTCATGACAAATGCTTCTGTTGAATCGGTTGACACGAAAGGAATAGGTTGCGACGTAACTGTTAAAACAGCAAAAGGTGAGGAGAAAATTGAATGTGACGTTGTGCTTTCTGCTGTTGGAATCCAAGCAAACATTGAAAATATTGGTTTAGAAGATGTAGGAATTATCGTTGATAAAGGACGCATTTTAGTGAACGATTATTATCAAACAAACATACCGGGCTATTACGCGATTGGTGACGTTGTTCCGGGACCGGCTTTGGCTCACGTTGCATCTGCTGAAGGAATCATTTGTGTTGAAAAATTAGCCGGTCATCATCCAGAGCCATTGAATTATGGAAATATTCCGGGATGTACTTATTGCTCTCCTGAAGTTGCCTCAGTTGGTATGACTGAAAAAGCGGCTAAAGAGGCAGGATATGATATCAAAGTTGGAAAATTCCCATTCTCTGCATCTGGTAAAGCGAGCGCTGCAGGAGCAAAAGACGGTTTTGTGAAATTAATCTTTGATGCGAAATACGGTGAACTTTTGGGTGGTCATTTAATCGGTGCAAACGTTACCGAAATGGTTGCTGAATTAGTTGCTGTTCGTAAATTGGAAACAACTGGTGAAGAATTAATCAAAACAGTTCACCCACATCCAACGATGTCTGAAGCGATTATGGAAGCTGCTGCTGCTGCATACGGCGAAGTGATACACTTGTAGAATTTAACTAAACAAGAATTAAGGGGCTTTTAAAAGTCCCTTTTTCTTTATTCAGACGCGGTATTCATCACCCAATAAGCGCCGTATACGCTATTTTCATTATAATAATATCCTATTCCTATAACGGTTGAAGATGGATTTAAAAAGTTCCCGTAATGTCCTGGGCTATGAAACCATTGCAAATAAGTTTTTTCTACGGAAATATTTCCTGCAGCGCAGTTTTCTGTATTTGCATACCCTGATCCATCGTAAAATTTTGACACTCGATCAAATGTACCAAGTTCATCATTCAATTGATTATTTTTGTAATTATGGGTGTTATGTTTGAAATAGCGCTCAGTGGCCATATCTGCTGCGTGATAGCGCGCTGCACGTGT
The DNA here is from genome assembly GCA_964534395.1 of uncultured Lishizhenia sp. Taxonomy (GTDB): domain Bacteria; phylum Bacteroidota; class Bacteroidia; order Flavobacteriales_D; family Crocinitomicaceae; genus UBA952. Next base: position 86,360 of record CAZHOW010000001.1, on the reverse strand, counting down.
TAACTTTGCATCATATTTCAGTGCCTTGAGTCCTTTTCTGATTCGTAATGCATTAATTTTTTCAATCATTTGAAATTCTGCCTTTTCATTACAAGGTTTAACAAATTCATTACCTGATGGATTTATACTGAAATCTATGTGGTCAAGTTTTGAATCTCCAAGAAAATTCTCTTCCTTAACAAGATTGAAAGAAACCAATGTTATGGCTCCTAACGAAATTAACATAAGCTTTGCGTTCATTGTTTGTGATTTTAAAAACAAACGATGACTCATTGCTTTGTTACAACAAGAAAATACCTATCAACCTCAAATATTTAAGCAACTTGAGGATACATCATCATTCAAAGATGCCAATTTAGAAAATGGTCCTGACTAATATTAAGAACTACTGTTACCATATTGCTGATAACTTATTTTTCGGAATATAACTCTCATTTTGTGAGAGATATATCAAATAATGTGTTGATTAGCCAGAAATACCTTTCTAATCGATTAAATCAATCAATCTGAATTTATTTCTTCTTTTTCTTCGCTGCGAATTCTACAATGATTCCAATTGTCGGCTGTACGATTCCATTTACGTTTTCGATGAGTTTCGTCTTGTAACGAGTTGGGTCATTTGGATCGGTAATCGGAACTCCATTTGCGTCTTTTTCTAAAAGTAAAATAGGTGCTAATTTCGTTTTATAACCATACAAGTTTTGAATATCCAAATAAAAGTTCATTGAGAATTTTTCCAAGAAAATCTTCTTGTCCACCCGCACATTGAGCTGATGAAATGGAGCTTCTCTTTCTGAATTTAATCTACCATAATCAAGGACTCCTTGACCATTGATATCCCAGTTTTGTTTCAAACTCGAAACTTCAATATTGAATGGCGTGTAGGGAGAACCACCTGAGTATAACCATCGGAAACCTAATTGCCATCCTTTTTTGAAGATTTTTCCTCCCGTAAATGAAACAATGTTTCGACTATCCCATGAAGTAGGGGCGTAATTTCCATTTTTATCCTTGAATTCAGAACTAACAAACGTGTAAGCCAAAATGGCGTAATACCCTTTAAACATTTTTTGCTGATACAAAAACTCGATTCCATAGGTTCTGCCTTCCGAGCTAGATGTTACAGCCTCATTTCCAATTACCCCAAAATCAGATCCTACATTCGCCAATGAAAGCGAATCTTTTATGGAAAATGGGTAATTCTGATAATTTTTAAAGAAGCCTTCAAGTGTGAACCGAGCATTGAATTTTGTCAAATATTCTGTTCCCAGAACAAAATGATCCGCGCTGATATACTTCAAGTCATTCTCTCTGTTTACCAAAACTCCATTTGCATCTCTGTAACCAAGAATTGTGTATGAAGGCAACTGATGGAAGCGAGCAACATTCGCATTTATTGCCCATTGTTCATTCAATCTATAATTTGCTGAGAAACTTGGAGAAAGTTGATTCAACGGATTCATCAAACTTTTAGAATAATTCGAAAAGTCTGTGCGAAGACCAAAAGATAAATTCAAACGCTCGTTATAAAATCCTTTACTCACTTGACCGAATGCTGCCATTTTACTTAAGAATAAATTTGATTCAAAGTCAATTGTAACAGGAAAACCTTGTACAGTCACGTTATTGAAAGTTGAATTGAAATACCTTGCGTATTCATAGCCAAATCCTGCATTCACGCGCCATCCATTCTTCGTATAGGTATGTTCAAATCGAAATTTATTTTCAGCCTCAAAAGACTTATAATCTAATAATAAATTCTCGGGTGTTTCGATTAAGTTTCTGTAACGTATAGACGAATTATTGAGCATGTTTCGACTAACAACAAAATTTTGATATGAATTTTTTGAATAATGAACCCAATTTACTCCAACCGTATAATTCCACTGGTTTTGAATGGGAAGATTATTTAGTATGAAACTATTGTATTCACGTTGAGTTGAATCAGTAACTTTGTCATTTACTTTTTGATAGAGTTGAAACAAATCTATTGCACCAAGTCCGATAAACGTCACTTTATTTTTCTCGTTGATATTCAAATTCACTTTATATTGAAAGTCATTGTATTCTGGAAGAATTGGCAATCTGAGAGCAGTAAACAAAAATTGCAAATAGGATCTTCGTGCCGAGAAAATAAAATCGGCTTTCTTTCCGATTGGACCATCAAAAGTCAAAGCCACATCACTTGATCCCAATGCGAAATTGGTAATGAGTCCATCTTTGTTTCCATCTTTTTGCTTGAAAGACAATACTGAACTTAATCCATTCGCACGGTTTGCGGGAAAAGCTCCTGAGTAAAAGTCAACCTCACGAATAAAATTGACATTTAAAAGTCCAACAGGCCCGCCACTACTTCCTTGTGTTGCAAAATGATTAATGTTTGGGACTTCAATGCCATCCAGGTAGAATTTATTTTCACTTGGTGCGCCGCCTCGAATAATTATGTCGTTTCTAAAAGTTGCACGTGAAGCCACACCAGGAAGGGCTGCAATCACCCGACTGACATCTCTGTTTGCTCCCGGAAGACGCTCAATTTCCGTTGTATTCAACGTTTTTAATGAAACAGGAGATTCGGTTTTGCGAACAAAAGGACTGGCCTTGACCACAACTTCTTTATTTTCCAGAACAAATTCTTCCAAAGCAAATTCCAATTCAACTGTTCGAGCGTTCGTTACTGTAATCTCATTCAAAATCAATTCTCTAAATCCTGGTGCTGTTGCTTTGAACGAATAAACGCCCGGTGCGATGCCTGAAAACTCGAAAGATCCATTGTCATCCGTGATAGTGCCTTTCGTTAATTCAATTATTTGAACTTTCGCTTGGGGAATTCCTTGGTTATTTGATGTGTTGTAAACGCGCCCCTTGATTAATCCAATTTGAGAAAATGAAAAGAAAATGAAAATGTTTGTTAGAATAAGGAAATAGAATTTCATTGTTTTTGATTTTTATTGAAGTACAATTGAAACAACTTAATTGTTTAGCTTTTAGTCATTAAAATAAAATTCTGAAGAATTTTTTTACCTTCAGGTGTCATGATCGACTCAGGGTGAAATTGAACTCCAAAAAGTTTTTTCTCAGGAAATTCCAACCCCATTATTACGTTTGTTTCGCTCAAAGCTGAAATATTCTCTTTTGGAGCTTCTTTTACTTTCCAAGAATGATAGAGACCAACTGAAATTTTATCGTTTAGATCTCTGAATAATCCATTTTTTTGCAATACCTCTATCTGTTCAGAAACACCATGTTTGACTTGTTTTTGATTTTCGAGTTCCAAATTTAGGTATTGAGCGATACCTTGCATTCCTAAACAAATTCCTAGAACAGGAATTTTTCCTTCGCAAATTTTCAAAATGTTAAACAGATTCTTCTTTTCAGTTGGTAATCCTGGTCCTGGCGAAAGAACGACGGCATCGTATTTTGAAATTTGAACTAAATCAATTTGATCCTCCAAAATTGTTGTCACCATGCAATCTAGACCTTCGAGGTAATGCACCAAATTATAGGTGAAAGAGTCATAAAAATCAACTACGAGTAAGTTCACGTGACACTAATTTTGTTACTTTGCAAAAGTAGAAAACAAAAGACTTCTAAACGCGATGAGTAAAAAAGCAATTCAAATTCCAAATGCTCCGGCACCTGTTGGTCCTTACAGTCAAGCAATTTTAACAGGAAACACACTTTTTGTGAGTGGTCAAATCCCACTTAATCCGGAAACAGGTATTTTGGAAATAGATACGATCGAAAACGCGACACATCGCGTCTTGAAAAACATTGGGAAATTGCTAGAGGCTGCTGGTTTACAGTTTGAAGATATTGTAAAATGCTCCATTTTTTTAAAAGATCTCAATGATTTTGCAATTGTAAATGGAATTTACGCATCTTATTTTCCGGGAATTCCTCCTGCTCGTGAAACTGTTCAAGTAGCAAGATTACCGCTTGATGTCAATATTGAAATTTCCTGTATCGCAGTTAAGGACTAATGTCAAAAATCAAATTTGATTTATCGGTAGTTGTCGTCAATTACAACGTTGTTTATTTTTTGGAGCAATGTTTAAATTCAGTAATTGCCGCTTCCAAGAATTTGAATGTTGAAGTTTTTGTGGTTGATAACAACAGTGTCGATGGATCAGTAGAATTGGTTCAAGAGAAATTCCCTCAAGTCAAATTGATTGTGAATAAAGAAAACACAGGTTTTTCAAAGGCCAACAATCAGGCGATTCGACTATCTTCGGGAAGATACATTTTACTACTTAACCCAGATACAGTTGTTGAGGAAGATACCTTTGAGAAAACAATTAAGTTTATGGACGAGCATCCAGATTCAGGTGGACTTGGTGTTCGTATGATCGATGGCAAGGGTAAATTCCTTCCTGAATCAAAACGTGGATTTCCTTCGCCATGGGTTGCATTTTGTAAAATTTTCGGTCTCTCCAAGTTATTTCCAAAATCAAAAACGTTTGGTCAATATCATTTGGGTTATTTATCTGAATTTGAGATCAATGAAATCGATGTTTTAAGCGGTGCATTTATGTTAATGCGAAAAGAAACGCTCGATAAAGTTGGTCATTTAGATGAAACGTTTTTTATGTATGGTGAAGATATCGATCTATCTTACCGAATTAAATTGGGGGGATACAAAAACTATTATTTCCCAGAGACGAAAATCATCCACTACAAGGGAGAAAGTACGAAGAAGAGCTCCGTGAATTATGTCTTTGTTTTTTACAAGGCAATGGTGATTTTTGCTAAAAAGCATCTTTCGGAAAACAACGCCAAATTATTTTCTTTTGCAATTAATTTGGCTATTTATTTCAGAGCTTCTATTGCAATTTTAAATCGATTCATTCAAAAAATAAGCTTGCCTTTCTTCGATTATTTTATCTCTTTGACTGGGTTGTTCGTGCTTGCTAATCGTTGGGCGCAACAAGATATTCATTTTCCGGATAGAGCTTATTTTATTTCATTCCCAGTTTATGTCCTAATTTGGTTGATTTGTAATTTGATAAGCGGACTTTACGATAATAAAAACAACAAACTCTTGATTTGGCAAGGAACCATGATGGGAACAGCAATCATCTTAATTTGCTACGCTTTGCTCCCAAAAGATTGGCAGTTCTCCCGACTTTTTACTCTAGTGGGGTCCTTGTGGTATATCGGTCAATTTTATCTCTCTCGTGCTATCATTAATTTATTTCGGAACAATCGTTTTTCATTACCAGACGTTCCAAAAAAGAGATTCGCGATTGTTGGGAATGAAGTTGAGTTTCATCGAGTTGAACGGCTGCTTTCTGAGACGTATCCGAATATCGAAGTGATTTTGCCAGTGTTTGTTGGAGAGCGGTTTTCAAATGTTGCAGGCAGTTTTGATCAAATCGACGAAATTATTCGGATTCATGGAATAAATGAGCTTATATTTTGCTCCAAAAATTTAACGGCAAAAGAGATTATTGATGGAATGTCAAAAATCAAGGAACAGGAAATTGAATTTAAAATAGCTCAGCCAGATACGACTTATTTGATTGGAAGTAATTCGATTGATTCTTCTGGAGACTTATACATTCTTAATTCAAACAATTTAAGTCGACCGGAAAATTTGCGATCAAAGCGTCTAATCGATCTATTTTTTGTAATTCTATTTATTTTTATTTCACCCATTGTAATTTGGTCTTTCACGAATAAAAATACCTTTCTAGTCAATCTGTTAAATATTTTAACTGGGAATAAAAGTTTTGTAGGTTATATCGAAACCCAAATGATCAATGAACGTCAATTACCGAAAATAAAACCCGGAGTTTTACCTCCCTATGTTACACCCAAAAATACGGCGAATGACACGCTTGAACGTTTAAACTTGTTGTACGCAAAAAATTTCAGTATTCTGTTTGACATTCAAGTAATTATGTCCAATTGGAAAAAACTGGATCAATAACTGAATTAATTTTAAATTTTCGGGTAACTTTTTTATCTTTGCCTCGCAATTGTGTGGAGAAACTAAATAAAAATGGCAGAAATTGAAATTCGTTTACCCAAAATGGGTGAAAGCGTAACAGAGGCTACAATTACAAATTGGTTAAAAAATATTGGCGATTCAGTAGCTGTTGACGAGCCTTTGGTTGAAGTTGCGACCGATAAAGTTGACAACGAGTTGCCTTCTGAAGCTGCCGGAACACTTGTTAAAATTCTGTTTGAAAAAGACCAAGTTGCTAAGGTTGGAGATGTGATTGCTATTTTATCAACAGATGGAAGCACAGTTTCCAAAGAATCTTCAACTGAGTCCAAAGAAGAGACGGCTGCACCTGTTAAAACTGAAGCAATAGTTGAAGTAAAAGCATCTTCTGCCACTGAAGCAGTAGCAAAAAATGGTTCAAATGGAAAGTTCTTCTCACCTCTTGTTAGAAGTATTGCTCAAAAAGAGAATGTTTCTCAATCTGAATTGGATTCAATAAAAGGTACAGGTCAAGAGGGCAGAGTTACGAAGAACGATTTGATTTCTTATTTAGCAAATCGAGGTAATGCCGCTTCAAAATTGGAAGTGATTTCAGACAATAAACCAGCCCCTTCTCCGAAAGCAGATTCACCTCAAATTGCCGGTGGAGGTTTCCTAAACAACATTAAAGAGCCTGTTGTGATTCCTAATCCGGGAGATGAAATTATTGAAATGGATCGTATGAGGAAGCTTATCGCTGATCATATGGTTATGTCCGTTCACGTTTCTCCTCATGTAACATCCTACGTGGAAGCTGATGTAACAAAAATCGTTAATTGGAGAAATAAAGTCAAAAAGAAATTCTTGGAACGTGAAGGTGAGAACATTACGTTTACACCAATTTTAATTGAAGCCATCGTAAAGGCAATTAAAGATTTTCCAATGGTAAATGTTTCAGTTTCTGGAAACACCATAATCAAAAGAAAAGACATCAATATTGGAATGGCAACTGCATTGCCTTCAGGTAACTTGATTGTTCCAGTTATTAAAAATGCCGATCGTTTGAATTTAACGGGCTTAACAAAGACAGTTAACGAACTAGCGAACAGTGCAAGAAATAATAAACTAAAACCAGAAGATATTCAAGGAGGTACCTATACAGTAACCAATGTTGGTTCATTTGGAAATGTAATGGGAACACCTATTATTAATCAGCCTCAAGTAGCTATTTTGGCATTAGGTGCAATTCGAAAGGTACCCGCTGTCATTGAGACACCAGAAGGTGATTTCATTGGAATTCGTCATAAAATGTTCCTATCACATTCATACGATCATCGTGTCGTTGATGGTGCTCTTGGAGGACAATTTGTACGACGCGTTGCAGATTATTTGGAAGAGTTTGATCCGGAAAGAGAATTTTAAAACCTACTATTACATCTATATGAAAAAAATTATCGCACTCTTATTGTTTTTACCTGTTTTTGGGGTTTTCGCTCAATTCACTGAGACAGAAGTTAAAAACATGATTAGTCAAGCTTCAGAAAAAGAGCTCGTTTTTAATTGCTCTCGTTTTCTTCAGGAAAATCATTATCATTTTGCTGAATTGATTACGAATAGATTGTTGGAAATAAATTCAGCAAGTCCAAATTATAATTACCGAAAAGGTTTTATCGTTCTTGGAATACGTCGGGATGAAGTTTCTGCAATTAAATACCTAACGAAAGCAACGAATGGGGCGAAAATTCAGAAAAATTACGACATGTATTCGGTTGGTGAGGATGCTGTCCCAGCAGATGCCTTTTTTCATCTTGGTCGCGCTTACCACTTGGATGAACAATTCGAAAAGGCTGTTGAGAACTATAAAAAATTTTTAGAATTAACATCAAAAGAATCTGAACTTATTCCTGAAGCGAAAAAACGTATTGCTCAATGTTCTGTTGCCAAAAAATTAATGGCTCAGCCTCAAAATGCGAAAATTAGAAACATTGGCCCAACTGTTAATACTGAATATGCAGACTTTTCATCAAACATTTCATTGGAAGGAGGGTCACTTTATTTAACATCAAGACGACCATGGGCAGATAAATCTTCGGACAATTTTAGAGACCCAATGTTGAATCATTTTCCTGAGGATATTTATCAAGCATCTCGTAATGGAGATTCCTGGAAAAGCCCTATTAGAATGGGGATGTGTAAGCCTCAATTCAATGAGGCATCTGTTAGTGTTAGTATTGATGAGCGACGGGTTTATACATACAATGATAAAGTAGGAATTGGAGACATTTATTATAGTGATTATCGAGACGGGAAATTCAGTGAGATTTTACCAGTAGAATTTAAAGGTGTAAACGATGATAAATGGTGGGATACCCATTATACTCTTTCTCCGGATGGTAAGATGATATTCTTTGTTTCAGACAAGCCAGGTGGATATGGAAAAAGAGACATTTATTTTATGGAGCGTGTAAATGGGAATTGGACGAAACCTGAAAATATTGGTGGTAATATTAATTCTTGGAGCGATGAAGATTCTCCATTTATGGGATTGGACAACTCAACGCTTTATTTCTCGAGTAACGATTCTACAAGTATGGGAGAATTTGATATTTTCATGACTGTCCGTGATGAAAATGGTATTTGGTCTGAACCTGTAAATCTTGGATATCCAATAAATAGTGTGGGAGATGATATTTTCTACACGCATACTGCTGATGGTAAGAAAGCCTATTTTACCTCTTTTCGTAAAGGAGGATTGGGTGAAAGAGATATTTATGAAACTGATTTAGAAAGTAATGTTAAAAATGTTGCTTTTCTAAATGGTCAAATTATTCACTCAAAAGGCAAGGAAATTCCTGAAACCTCATACATGACATTGAAGTGTATTGATTGTGAGGATAAATCTGAAAATATCGTTAACCCAAGAATTCGTGACGGTGTATTTCTTTCTACATTGGATAAATGTAGAAAATATGAATTGACTTATTTTTACGGTCCTGGTGATAAAAAACCTTTAAAACAAACTTTTTCAACCTCGTGCGACATCTCATTCCAAGAAATAAAACGAAAAGTTATTTTGGATGAGGATGACAAGGTAATTATTCCGATTTATGAATACCGATTTGAAGGTTTGGTTGCTGACAAATCAAACGGAAATCCTGTTCAAAATGCAAAGGTTGAAATATATGACAAAAATGGGCTAGTAGAATCTGTTTCTGCATCAAATGGAATTGTATATACAAGTATTGCTAAAGGTAAATCTTATGGAGATTCACTAATTTACAAAGTAAACGTTTCAGCTGACGGTTATTTATCCCAATCGTTTGAAATAAAGGAAGGACTTACATTTGATTCATTGATCAAAAAGTCTTTCTTGATAGATAAAAAAGCTCCTGGAATAGATTTAGGTCCGTTCTTGATTCTCTACAACTTCGATAAGTATAATTTGCGACCTGATGCGATTGTAATTTTAAATAAGGTTGTTGATGTTATGAACCAAAATCCGGAAATTAAAGTTGAGTTAGGTTCTCATACTGATTCACGGGGAATTGATGTTTATAACCAATGGTTATCTCAGAAAAGAGCCGAATCAGCAGCTGATTATATAGCTAAACGAATAACAGATCCTTCGCGTATTACCTACAAAGGATACGGAGAAAGCAAACTTAAAAACAAATGTGATGATGGCGTTAAATGCAGTGAAGCAGATCATCAGATTAATAGAAGAACTGAATTTATTATCACAGAATAAAACATTAAGCCCAATGAAAGTTGGGCTTTTTAATGCAATATGAATTTACATTTAACAAGACCACTTTGCGTTTTCGATTTAGAAACAACCGGCACGCAAATTACAAAAGATCGAATTGTTCAAATCGCTATTATAAAGCTTTTACCCAATGGTGAGCAACAAGAATATAATCAACTCATTAATCCGACAATAGTAATAACGGATGAAATTGCCTTAATTCATGGAATTACGAATGAACGTGTAAAAAATTCCCCCACTTTTCGGGAGAAAGCTGAAGAAATTGCCGACTTCATTGGTGACTCTGATCTTGCTGGATATAATTCGAATAAATTTGACGTTCCAGTGTTAGCCGAAGAATTTCTACGAGCAGAATTCGAATTTGACATTTCCAATCGACGCTTTATTGACGTTCAAAATATCTTTCATAAGATGGAACAACGAACCCTTGCTGCCGCGTATCAATTTTATTGTGATAGAAAAATTGAAAATGCTCATGATGCACTTTACGATACACGTGCAACACTAGATGTTTTTCTAGCTCAGTTGGATCGTTATGAAAATCTGAAAAACGATGTGTCATTTTTAGCCGAATTCTCAAGAGCAGGTGAATTTGAAATAGTTGATTTAGCTGGACGTTTGGCCAGAAATAAGAAAGGTGATGTTATTTATAATTTTGGAAAACACAATGGCAAAAGTGTTGCTGAGGTGTTGAAAATTGAACCTGGATATTATGGATGGATGCTTGATGCTGATTTTCCATTATACACGAAGCAATGTCTTAGAGTTGAAATGCAGCGAATCAAGGAACGTTCTAATGATTCAGCAGTTTCTTTGGAGGATAAATTGAATCAACTAAAAAATAAATTCAATTCAAAATGAAAATAATTTGCATTGGTAGAAATTACGCAGAGCATGCTAAAGAGCTCAATAATGATCTTCCAGAAGAACCATTATTCTTTCTTAAACCAGATACGGCTCTGCTAAAAGAAAAAGATTTTTATTATCCCAATTTCACGAATGATCTTCATTTTGAATGCGAAATAGTTGTCAAAATTGATAAGGTAGGCAAAAATATTGATCAAAAATTTGCAAACAAATATTATTCTGAAATTACTTTAGGAATTGATTTTACAGCGCGTGATTTGCAACAAAAATGCAAGGATAAAGGATTGCCCTGGGAAAAAGCCAAAGGTTTCGATAACAGTGCTCCAATTTCATCGAAATGGATTAAATTAGAAGACATTGATTTCAGTTCCACAGAATTTCAATTTTATCAAAATGATAATTTGAAACAACATGGATTTACACGTGATATGATATTCTCAATTGATCAAATCATTGCGTATGTTTCTAGATTCATCACCTTGAAAACTGGAGATTTAATATTTACAGGGACGCCTGCAGGAGTTGGGCCAGTTGCTATTGGAGATCGCCTAGAAGCAACATTGAATGGCGAAGAAATGTTTACTTTTTTCATTAAATAATTAGTTCTTCATTATTCGGTACAATTTTCCAAATTTATCAGTTTTCAAGAAATAAATTCCTTTTAATAACTCTGATAAATTTAATTGAGTTGAATACTCATTAATATCAAATTTACGTAACTCTTTTCCGTCACTGCTAAAAATGCGAATTCCCATTGGGAAGTTATCTGTTTTTATATTGATAATGTCATACATGGGATTAGGATACAACAACAATTCACTTTCTTTATAAGTAATTTCTTGAGTTCCAAGTGATCCATTAATATCGTTTTCTAAATGATATACGCCTCCGAGATCTTGTCCGATAAATAAATCCAAATTGCCATCATTGTCTATATCGTTGACCATAATAGAGCTATAGGCCCTCATATTTTTGGATAAATTCAGGAAATTTTCAGAGATGACTGAAAACGCATTTCCTGCATTTAAATTATTGTCAATTGAATCATAAAAATGAATTGCACCATCCAAAGCTCCAACCATTAAATAAGTTGTATCTAGATAATTGAAAAAATGTGGAACTGCATATCCGTCGGGAGAAACGGAAGATGAAACGTCAAGTCCACCGAGCAAAGAGTTTTTTAATTCAAAACTTGGGATTGAAGTTGTACCTATGTTTTCGTAATACTTTAACTCCCCAGTTTTATTTCCAATCACCAAGTCTAATTTACCATCCTTGTTTAAGTCAACTAATTGTGGTGCAGCATACTGACCAACATTTATGATCTGCCCCAAATTATCTGTGAAATTCGATATCGGGGCCGCAAAAGTTGGATTACTTCCTGTACTAGAATTTTTGAAGTAACTTATTGTTCCATTTTCCAATCCGAGAATTAAGTCTTTTTTACCATCTGCATTCAAGTCGCCAAAAGTTGGAACCATTCGCAAGCCTAGATTTGATTGAGATAAATTATTGAAATCACTATCAATAAAAGTGAAGATAGGATTTGCAGCGGTTCCTGTGTTTTTGTAAAACGCTATTTTACTTTCCTTCGAAAGTGTTGCTTTGTAGGAGAAGAAGTTAGCGACAAATAAATCTTCTAATCCATCATTATCAATATCTACTGTAACGGGAATTGACCCTGTTCCGTGTTCGATCATATCCTCTTGCAAAAAGGATTTCGTTTCAAAAACAAAATTCGGATTTGTATTTGTGCCAGTATTTTTATATTTCATCAAACTCGTTTCATTTTCTGAAACGTTCTTGGCATTCGGAGCAACAATTAGGTCTTTTTTATTGTCAAAATCGACATCTACCCAAAAAGCAGCTGGGAATAATTGCATGTTAACTGGAATAGAATTAGATGGAAAATTTGGATTTGCAGAAATAATTAGTGAATTTGAATTAACTGAAGTTCCTCCGTTTATTAAAAGATTTAATGAAGGATATGCGACATCACCTAAAATTAAATCTTTGACTCCATTACCATCCATATCCAAGGCTAAAACTGTCGAACCGGCATGAGCTTTTAATGCGTCGTTAGGTTTAAGTTCAGGATTGGGAACATTTCCTCCTTGGCAAGGTGAAGATTGATCATTAAGGAAAACAGTATTTGAATTTACATCCTCACTAAATCCACCCCAACACTCATTCTTAAGTTCGAAAATCAATGAATCAGAGTGTCCGTATGTTTCTTGACTCAGATTTTTGTGATATTGTAAATGTTCACCGCTTATATGGTAAGTCAAAACATCGATGTCACCATCCAAATCAACATCAACTATCGCAGGAATATCAGCTGAGCTAACATAAAGATTTAATTGTGTTCCCCAGTTATCAGAGTAAAGTAAGTTTTTAGCGAGTTGCCATTGTAAGCCTATCGTTGAATTCCCAACATTTTTATAAACTTTAATCCCTCCGATTCCATAGGTAAACAAATCATTTTTTCCATCTTGATTGTAATCAATTGAAGTTAAACGATAACGAATGTCAGAAGGAAACAATAAATAACCATCAGGCTTGAATTTATAAAAATGATTAACACCATCCTGCTTGTGTTCGAATAATTTAATTTGATCGTTGCTTCTATCAAAAACCAAAAGATCCAAGTCACCATCGAAATCAAAATCGATATCAGAAACTTGTGCGTAATTCAAACCACCCGCCCATGGATTCTGCAATGCAATTCCATTTTTTATTACTGAAATACTATCCGAATAATTAAATTGAAATTGACCAAAAATTTTTGTGGACATTGCAATTACAAAAACAACGATGATTCTCTTCATTTGGATAAACTTAGTTAAATTTACAACAAAAAATCATGCGCAAATTTCTTGCATTTGTATTCCTTCTTTTTTCATTCAATTTGTTTTGCCAGGATAGTGTTTCTGTCTTATTTGTAGGAAATAGTTACATTTATTCGAATGACTTGCCAATAGTTTTTAAGAACATAGCTACCTCGAAAGGGGATATTGTTACAATTGATTCAAAAACCAATGGTGGATTTACATTCCAAAGTCATGTAAATGATCCTGTTACCTTTCAAAAAATAAATAGTAAACCTTGGGATTATGTTGTATTACAAGGTCAAAGTCAGGAACCGAGTTTTCCATATGGTCAAGTAAATACTTCAACTTTGCCATACGCCGTTCAACTTTCTGATTCCGTCTATGCCAATGCCCCTTGCTCGCAGGCAATGTTTTTTATGACGTGGGGAAGGCAAGTTGGTGACCCTCAATGGGACTCAATAAACACCTTCAATAAAATGAATCTTCGTTTGCGTAATGCTTATTTGAGGATAGCAGATTCGGCGAATGCAAGTGTTTCTCCATCTGGTCCTGCTTGGAAATATGTAATTGACAATCATCCGACTGTAAATTTATTTTCCCCTGATGGATCGCATCCAAGTTACGCTGGAACCTATTTAAGTGCTTGTGTTTTTTACGGTTCCATTTTTCATAAATCTCCTGTGGGAGCTACATTTTTAGGATCGTTAGATCAAGCTACGGCCGACATTCTTCAATATGCAGCAGCGATTACTGTTTTGGATAGTATTACTACTTGGAAGCTAAAACATCATGATTCATTGGTGCGAGTAGAATTTATTTCCAGCGCGACAAATCAAGGAAATAGTATTCAATTTAACTCAACAAGCAATTATGTAGATAACCTAACTTGGTATTTTGGAGACGATATGTTTTCCAATGAACAAAATCCTCTTCATACCTACATGGTTGATGGAAATTACTTGGTTGAATTGGTAGGAACAGGAACTTGTGGTAGTGATACGGCTACGCAACTAATCACTATTTCGACTGCTATGCTGGATTTGTTTTCGGAGGATGAAATTCATGTTGAAGTAGTTGATAATTCTCATCTTTTAGTTACTTCGAATGTTCAATTTTCCCCAAAAGATATTATTCTTTTTGATGCTTCCGGGAGGGCAATTCAATTTAAAGTTTTAGAGGACTCTGCTCATTCGAAGTTAATTGAATTTGATTCAAGTCAAATATTATTTATTCACATTTTCAATGAGAACATTGATCTAATTAAAACAATTTATATCCAAAAGTGAGGTTCGTTATAGTCACCAGTTTCCTACTTTCTTTTTTTGGGTTTTACGGACAGCAAAAAATTGAGATTTCAGGTGGAATCGATTTGTATTATGGAATAAACCCATTGGATGTGAATCAAGAGAACATTCCATTCTATGTTAGTTCGAATCAATTAAATTCCTTAGGTATTAATTTGGCTTTAATGGATTTTAAATTTCGACCAAATGATCGATTACGATTTCAGTTAACTCCTGCATTCGGATCGTATATGAATTCAAATTATGCATCAGAAAAGAAATATTTGCGTTGGATTTATGAGGCTTCAATAGGTTATTCACCAAGCAAACAAAATAGCCAATGGATTGATTTTGGTGTTTTTTCATCTCCCTATACGTTTGAAACACCAAAAAGCTGGGATCATTTGGCTTACACAAGAAGTTTGGCTCCAGAGTTTGTGCCTTATTATGTTACTGGTTTACGTTATCAAAATGAACTTTCAAAAAATTATAAGCTGTCACTATTCCTAATGAATGGATGGCAGAAAATCGGACTGCAAAAGAAAATTCCATCTCTCGGAACTCAATTGGAATGGCGAAAAAACAGGGATTATATAAATTGGACAACTTATGCAGGAAATGAGAAATCTGATGTTTCTCCGAATTTTGGATTAAGATTTTTTACTGAATTAAGTTGGTCTCATGAAACAGAAAAATTTAGAACTCAGGCTTGTCTTTATTCCGGTCTTCAAAAAGTAGAAAACGAAGCAATCAAATATTGGTGGCAGCTTAATGGAATTGTTGATTATAAACTTGGAACGAAATCCGATATATATTTTCGTCATGAGTACTTTCACGACCCAAATAAAATTCAAATTCAAACCCCTTCAAATGCAATTGGTTTCACCGGACATGCAAGCAGTTTGGGTTTTACGCACCAGGTTACGAATTATTTGATACTGAGACTTGAAGCCAAAACATTATTCGGTAAAAAAGAAAATGAGCTGTTTTATTTTCAAAAACAATTTTCAAATTATTTACCTTTACTTTTTACAAATATTACAATCCGTTTTTAACCGAATAGAATGAAAATAATTTCTTTTAATGTCAATGGTATCAGAGCGATTACGACAAAGAACTTTTTTAGCGATATGTTGGATGTAAATGCGGACATCATTTGCTTGCAAGAAACAAAAGCAAACGAAGATCAAGTTAAAGAAGCCGTTTCTTCTTTGTCTGATTATCATGTTTATGCTCATCACGCTGATAAAAAAGGATATTCAGGAACAGCGATTTTGAGCAGGGTTAAGCCCCATCACGTTCATTATAAGATTGGTATGGATGAACACGATATGGAAGGAAGAACAGTTTGTTTGGAATTTGAAGAATTTTATCTGATAAGTGTATACGTGCCGAATTCTGGAAGCGAACTGTTACGTTTGGAATACCGTCAAAAGTGGGATAAAGATTTTCTTGCGTATTTGAAAAAATTAGAGAAGAAAAAACCGGTAGTCGTTTGTGGAGACTTTAATGTTGCGCACAAGGCGATTGACTTAGCACGACCAAAAGCGAATTACAATAAATCAGCAGGATATATGCAAGAAGAAATCGATGGTATGGACGCATTTACACAAAATGGATTTGTCGATACGTTCCGTCATTTTCATGGAGATCAGGTGAAATATACGTGGTGGAGCTATCGTGGCGGAGCAAGAGAGAAAAATGTTGGTTGGAGAATCGATTATTTTCTCGTTTCTGAGAGTTTTATTCCAAAACTTGAAGATGCATTTATTCTCAATGAGGTTTTGGGGTCGGATCATTGTCCAGTTGGAATTACTTTAAAATAATACGCGCTTAAAATTAAGTTTAGATTTTCTATTTACATTAGCCGAAATCCTTCTATGAAAAACAGTTTTATCATTTCTTTTATTTCAATTTTGAGTATCGCATGTTCTCAAAAGACGACAAAAATTGCGTTCTACAATACCGAGAATTATTTTGATACGATTGATGGGCCCAATGATGACGCTGAATACTTGCCTAGTTCAAAGCTTAAATGGGGTAAAGCCAAGTATGAAGATAAAAAAAGGCATGTTATAGAGGTTATTAATGCTTTAGATTATCCAGCTTTAATTGGATTTTGTGAAATTGAAAATAAGTTTGTATTAGAAGATTTGATTAAGAGTGACAAGAAACTTAAAAACTACCAAATCGTTCATTATGATAGCCCTGATTTGCGCGGAATTGACGTTGGTTTTATTTACAATTCCTCTCTTTTAAAATTGGAAAAATCTGGAAATATTCGATTTACCTTACCTGGTGATACAGAACCTAGATCACGAGATATTGTTTGGGCAAAATTCGCATGCAAGAAAGATACAATTTTCGCGATGGTCAATCATTGGCCGAGTAGAAGAACGAATGATAGTGAACCAAAAAGAGTAAAAGCAGCAGAAAGTGCAAGAACGTTCATAGATTCAGTTCTAAATATCAATCCGAACGCTAAAATTGTTTTTATAGGAGATTTGAATGATCACCCAGAAGACAAAGCACCTTCCCTAATAGCCGAAAAATTGACCCCTATGATTTTGAAAACATCGGGTGAGTTTGGTGGTACTCACACTTATAAAGGTGAATGGGGAATTTTAGATCACATCATGGTTTCAAAAGGATTTTCCGCAGGTAAGTTATCCGTCATTCCAAATTCTGGTAAGATCAATAGTTTCGAATTTCTTATGGAAGAATATAAAGGAAATAAACAACCCAAACGAACATTTGTAGGAGAAAAATACCTAGGTGGTTATTCAGACCACTTGCCAGTCTCTATCGATTTAAAAATTAAATAAGTGAAAAATAGTTGATGGTTTTATCATCACTTGCCGTAGCGAAGCTCGAATCGTTCAACTTTACAATCGAATTTACTGAATGTTTATGTCCTTTTGATTTCGCATCGATTTTTTGAAGAACCCGAAGCGTTTCTCTATCCCAGATTTTAATTGACTTGTCACGACTGATCGTGACGAAAGTTTCTTTATCTAAAAATAGTATGTCGTAAATCGCATAATTATGTGCCGGAATAATTTTTTCACATTGATTTGAATTCAAATTCCAAACTTTCAAATACGCATCCTTTCCACCAGTAAATAGGTAGTTTTCATTTTCTCGGTCTAGAGATATCGATGTAGTTCCACCTTCGTGCGCAAAAAACTCTTCAATTAAGTTGTAAAACTCCGTTTCCAAAACACGGACAAAACCGTCTTGGCACGCCAAAAATAGCTTGGACTCATGTGAATTAAGCGACATCCTTCTGATTTTCCCACAAGCAAAAGGAAGAAAAACTTCTAATTTTAACGAATCAGAATTCCAAACAGCTAAATTACCATCCGCGTCACTGGAGTAAAAATGTTTTTTAGATTTGTTTTCTTTAAGATAAAAAACGCCAGATTTATGCTGTTGATAGAACTTAACTTCTTTCCTGTCTCTTAAGTCAAAAATATGCAGATCCCCATTTTCAAGTCCGACTGCTAATTTCTCATCATTAGAAATTAAAGAAATGGAGTAGGGCGATTTTTCAAATCGAATGGCAAATTTATCTTGCAGTCCTGTATGAAAATCCCAACGTGTGACAAATTTGTCCGCAGAGGATGAGTAAATAAAATTGCCATCGAAAGCAATTGAAAAGATTTGTCCTGAATGCCCAATAATTTCTTTTGATTTAACAAAAGTTTTTTCCATTACCCTTCCTCTTCAACTTCTTCGTCATCGTTTACTTGCTTCAAACGATCAGCGAAATCTTTTGGTAAAAAGTCAAAAAATGTATCTCCACGAAGACCCAGTCTCAAGCATTCTAGCGGAATAACGTCCCCAGGACCAATATTTCCAAGATTTACTTCTGCTCCAAAAAGTTTGATGAACCACACTTGTTGATTTTTTTGCGGCGCTTCCCACAGAATATTCTCAGGAGCAACTTTGGCAATAATACGATTAATCAGAAGGGTATGAGCTGTTCCGTTTGGTCGGAAAACACCCACATTTCCTGCTTCGCGTCCTTCGGCAATGACTTTCCAACTTCCAGCCTCAAGTTCCGCGCTCATCAATCGAACCCATTTTGCAGGAGAAATTAAAATTCCCGAATCTTTTGAACCAACTTCTGAAAGTACTGTCCTCGTTTTGGCTAATTTAGAGATAAGTTCACATTTTTCATCGTGAGGGATTATGATTGAACCATCAGAAACTTCAGCCAAATCCAAATCAAACTTATCTAAAAGTTTTACATAGTCATCAAATTTTCCTCTCGCGTAAAAAGCTTCAAAGAGCGTTCCACCGAAATAAGGACGAATTCCTGCCTCTTTGTATAACTTGATTTTTTCTTCGAGGTTGTTGGTTACATAAGACGTCCCAAAGCCAAATTTAACCAAATCAGTAAGGTGTCCTGAAGCCTCGATAAAATGTTCAGTTTCTTTCAAGCCCAAACCTTTATCCATCATCATTGTAACCCCTTTATTTCTTGGTTTCTCGCTTCTCTTTGGTATATATGAAAGTTTAAAATTCATCTTTTAATCGTGTGATAGGTTTAAAAAATCTTGATCATCCAACAAATCTGGATTAATTTCAAAAATTGACTTCGCTTTTTTCTCGTCTTCTTGAAGGCAATCAACAAAAAGACGTTTTGCATTATCGCGTTGACCTAAAATCCAATATAGATTGACTTCCAATAATTTCGATATTGGGTTTGAATCATTTTCAGAGTTGAAATCTTGTAATTTCCGAAATGCATCAATAGGGGAGTTCTCTGTTAACAAACTTATGTAATCCGAAAGACAATCCTCATCAGTTGGATCAAGTTCCAAAGATTTCTCATAATGCTCAATTGCCAATTCCTTTTCATCTATTTTTTCATAAGCTCCAGCAAGAACATGGAAAATTCCAGCATTCAATGGATCCATTTCCAACGCTTTTTGAATAAGTATAATACCCTCTTTCGTTCTTCCTTCCAAATCGTCTATAATTCCCAATCCTAGCCATGCCTCAGCAAGCATTGGTGCAAGTTCAAGACTTTTCCTGTAAAAATGTTTGGCTAATTCAAATTCATTCAGTTGTTCATGAGCCTCGCCAATATAACAAAGCGCCATTGCGTCGTCTCCATCCAAGCGCATACACTCATGGAAATGTTCAATTGCCTTAAGGTATTTTTCTTGAGAAAGATAGGCATTTCCTAAATTGAAATGCGCAGGTCCGAATTCATCGTTTATCAAAATGGAGTAGTCATAGGCCCAAATTGCCTTATCATAATTCTCCATCTTACTGCAGGCATTTCCCAAATTATACCAAGCGGTAAAAGAATATGGATTCTCATCGATGAAATCAGAATAACATTTGATCGCTTGCTCGTAATCACCCATTTGATCGTAGCAATAGGCTATTTCATACAAGGCGCCTTCATTCTGATTGTTGAATTTAAGGGCTTCTTTCAAAACTTCAATTGCCTCTTTAAACTGATTGATATTTTGAAACTCCATCGCCATGTCCATGTAAATCTCGTCACGATCTTCAGGCTCACAGACCTCCATCGCCATTCTAAAATAGCGAATTGAATTTCTTGCATCTCTTAATTGACTGAACAACGCCGCTTTAGTCAGATAAATTTCTGCCGACCCAATTTCAGTCTTTTCAAGTTGGTTGATTATTTCCAGGGCATCATTTAGAAGCCCCATTCCACTCATAGACTGAGCTTTACGAAGGAGAAAAATAGTGTTATAGCTAAAGTGATACATTCCCATTTCAGAGGCGGTTTTTGCTTTCGCATATTGCCCGTTGATGATGTAATGATCGATTAAAGCCTCCAAACGGTCACTATCAATAAAGCCAATCGATTTTCCTTTTAAATGTGCTTCAAATTGCTCGATGTCATCATTTAAGCTTTTGTCAGAAAAATCCTCATCGTCCTCGTCATCAAACATACTCCTACTTTTAAAGAATAAAGATACAACCTTTAAAAGTTACAACGAAATTTAGTTTTGTATATTTTCTAACAATGTTAAAAACTTGAAAATCGCTCCAAATAATCGAAATTAGTTCGGGCGATTAATTTTCAATTAATGCCCGTGGCAATGAACTTCGTACGTGCCAGTTGAATCGGTGTAAGTGCCTTGCGCCTCTAAATTTTCAAGTGCTTCACCACAAAATTCTCCCATTTCAACTTCTGTCCCAGCTTTGTCATAATGACAATCATGACATTCGTCACGCTTACAAGAATAAAGTGCCATTGAGATGGCCACAACAACTGAGCTTTTAAAAACTACTTTTTTCATAACTTATTTGATTTTAGATTTTGATTGATTAAAAAATTAAGACTCACATAAAAATTTCTTCCCATTCCCGGCATTTCAATATTCTTCAGTCGAGAAAGGTGATCGATGTATAGCTCATTGAAAATATTTTTACATCCAATGGCGAGACTGATGGTTTGTTTCAAATTGATTGATGCATTCAAGGAAACGCTCACTAAATTGTATGCTTTTGAAGGTAGTTCATTGTATGCAACTTTATTTTGAGCTGCCATAAACGTATGTTGTAGGATTAAATCCTTTAATTGAAATTTCTTTCCAAGATTGAATGAGTAACGCACACTTGTATTTAAGCGCGATGGAGGAAGAAGAGAAATGCTGCTATCCGATTGTGTGAACGTATTTATCCATGAAAAATTCGATTCAATATGTAGGTTGTGTGCAAAATGAGGGTGGTAATGAACGCCAAAATCGCTTCCATAGAATAAAACGGAATTCATTTGCTCAAAGTTGAATACAGGAATTCCATCTACCAAAGAATCAATGGGTTGTAAATAAATGTAATTTGCAATATAATTGACATACGGATTTACAACCAAAGCTAAATGTTCATTTTTATATTCCAACGTTAAATCAATCTGAGTTGCCTTTTCTGGTTTCAAGTTCACTTCTCCAATCTCAAAGCGAAGCGCTCCGTGATGGAATCCATTTGCAAGCAGTTCTGTTAAATGAGGTGCTCTAAATCCACTTGAGACATTTGTTCGAAAGGTAAAATTCTCAGTATTATAAACTAGTCCTATGGCTGCGTTAGGTGCACTAAAATTTTTAGTAATTGGATTATTGATTTCCATCGTCTCGAAGGATTTTAAAATACGTAAATCATATCTTACTCCAGCTTGTAATATCCAACGATCCCAATCGTAAACCCAATTTGCAAAAATCCCATTGTCGAAGGTGTTTGCGTTCGGAATTAATATATCGGATGCGTTTTGCGCATTGATATTATTCTGAGCCATTCCTTGAATGCCGATTGTTAACTTAGAAGAATTCGACCATTTTTTATTCCATTTCAATGAATAAAGGCCATTATTCAATCTCATACTTAAACTTGGAATTGTGACTTTTTCATCGTATTCAATCAAACGGTTACTAGTTGCTCCAACAAAAATTTGCAAGTCACTTGATTTGAAAAACCATTTGTTATCAAACGATAAAAATTGATTTTGAAAAAATTGGGCAGGGAGCTCATATTTTCTTTTCTGATCTTTTACTTGAAAATCTGAAAAAACAGCCAAACTATCGTGCGTGTGCCCGGGAATTCCGGTAACTGTGGCGTTAAATGTATAACGAATGTGATGAACGCTATTTTTACCATTAAATGATAGTGCTGTTTTTAAAACAGATTCATCAAATCGCGAGTTTTTGGCGAACTTTCCATTTGGTAACTGAAAATCAGCATGATTCGAATAACTTCCACCGATGAGCCAACGCAGTTTCTTTCGAGATTCTTTGTATAAAAACCGAACAGAACCGCCTTGCGTATTTGATTGATACAGATTTTGAACGCTCAAAGAACGAGTATTTGTTGCCGCACAAGGTTCATCTGAAAAATAAAGAACACCGCCAAGGGCATCGGCACCGTATAATAAAGACGCAGGGCCCTTGATTACCTCAACGGAACCAATTCCGATTTCTGAAAGTCCCATTCCGTGATCGCCTCCCCACTGTTGACCTTCTATTCTCAGTCCGTTAAGCAATGTTACGACTCGCATTCCTTGCAAACCACGAATTACGGGTTTCGAGATTCCGTTTCCAAGACTTGATTGATAAACACCAGGGATTTTGGCGATTGCTTCTCCTAAATTCATTGTGGCGACTCCGTTAAGATCGGACAATTTTCTTGTTTCAACATGAAAAGGGGCTTTGTTTTGCATTACGTTGGCTCCAGTTGAAACGGTTATTTCTTCCAAATCAACGTGCTTTTCAGTTAACTTTATTTCGATGAAATTCGATTTCGAAAAGGATAAATTTATTATCTCAGTTTGAAATCCTACAGCCCCGACTTTCAATTGAATATTTTCTGGAAAATTTCCTTCGAAGAGAAATTCTCCTTTTAGATTCGAATAGGTGCGATCACCTGTTTCGATTATTTGTATTAGTGCAGCATCAATTCCAATGTTTGATTCATTGTCTTTAATGACACCGGTTAATTTCTTTTGACCAAATACTCCGAAAGAAAGGAGTATGAAGCCACATAACATAGTTTTCATTGATTACCTTCTTTGAAAATTTTATTTCTTATTAACAATAACTATAACTCCCTAGAATTAAGGAATTAATTTAATTTACCCGCAAAAAAATCAAGAGTAAATGAAAATATTAAATTGTTAGAGAAGGTGGGCCTCGCAGGGCAATTTGATCAAATGATTGAATTGATACATCTTCAAAAAGGATGTCATTATGGAATGAAACAATTGATTTTTGAATTTTAAAAAAATCGTAATTATGAACCGTAAAAGCACTTAGATCATGATCACAGAAATCACAATCAATCGATTTTTCAGAAAAGATTTTTTCATTTGACTTTGAAGTTTCAACTTTATGATCACAATCATGCCACCATGATTTCGGCGTATTCAAAATAAATACACTGAATAACAAGATTATGGAAATGATTCTTGACTTCACCTTATAAAATTACAACAATTCTTCGATTATGCGATCCATTGAATAGCCTTCAGCTTCTGCTCGGTAATTTCTGACGAGGCGGTGTCTCAAAATCGCTTTAGCAACCGCTTTTACATCTTCGATATCCGGCGAGTATTTTCCACGTATAGCAGCATGACACTTCGCTCCAACGATCAAATATTGGGATGCTCTAGGTCCTGCGCCCCATGTAATGAAGTCCTTTGTTATTTTTGGCGCTTCATCAGAATTAATACGTGTTTTACCAACCAATTTAACTGCATATTCCATCACATTATCTGCAACCGGAATGCGACGAATCAAATTTTGGTACTCGATAATTTCTTGCGCGTTCAAAATTTCGTTCAATTCAACTCGTGTGTCTGTTGTTGTGGCTTTAACAATGGCTAATTCCTCAATGTAAGAAGGGTAATCCACCCAAATATTGAACATAAAACGATCTAATTGAGCCTCTGGCAAAGGATAGGTCCCTTCTTGTTCAATTGGATTTTGTGTTGCTAAAACGAAAAATGGAGCGGGTAAATCGTATGTAGTTCCGGCTGCGGTGACTCTTCTTTCTTGCATAGCCTCCAGTAAAGCTGACTGAGTTTTTGGAGGAGTTCTGTTGATTTCATCTGCAAGAATCACGTTTGAGAAAAGTGGTCCTTTGATGAATTTAAAATTCTTGGTTTCATCCAAAATTTCGGATCCCACAATATCAGATGGCATTAAATCCGGAGTAAACTGTATTCGATTAAAAGACAAACCAAGCGTTTGAGCAATTGTATTCACTAATAACGTTTTGGCAAGACCAGGAACTCCAACCAACAAACAATGCGCTCGTGAGAAAATAGAAATCAATACTTGATCAACTACCTCATCTTGGCCGATAATTACCTTGTGAATTTCATTTTTTAATTCTTTGTAATGAACTACTAAACGATCAATTGCTTCCTTATCAGACATAGTTTTTAGTTATTTGTATTTATCCATTTTGAATTAAACTCACAATTTCTATAATTATCATCAATTCGAATGTAGGCATTACTAATTTTAGCATTCACCCAATTTGTTATCGTTTTTTGTCTTTTATCATTTTCTGATGCTCGTTTTATCAACGCGTAATCATCTTTTAAGTTTGCAACATGTGGCTCATAACGATCCATCAAACGTATAATTCTAACCCCTTGTTTTCTTTCGTAGATATCTACATAAAGACTTGGTCTTGAAATATCTCCTTTTTCCATCGCATCCGTCAAAACATAAATCTGTTGATCAACCTCATTTAAATCTTCCATGTCCCAAGTTGGCTCACCTGTAATGGGATTTGTAATCACTCCGCGATTCTGTTTGGTTAGTTCGTCATTCGAGAAGCGAAGAACAGCGTCGTCCCATGTAATTTTGTTTTCCTTAAGCATGGCATAACAAGAATCCATTCTCAGAGCGGATAAATTAATAGCTTCTGGACTGAATTCTGGCATTATTAGAACGTGTAAACATACGTAATCATCACCCTTTCTGGAGATTAATTTTATAATGTGATAACCATACATCGTTTCAACGATTTCGGAAACTTCTCCAATTTTTAATGCGAATACAGTTGATTCGAATTGAGGCACCATCATTCCTTTAGAGGCCTCAATTCTTCCACCTTGAGGAGCACTTCCAGGATCCATTGAGTGAATACGTGCTACCGTTTCAAAACTCTTACCTTTTGCTACGATATCATTTCTAAGTTCAGCAAGCGCGTCATATGCCCGTTTTTTATCAGCTTTGGTAATCTCTGGATAATTTACAATTTGTTGAAACCCCAATTTCATATTGATAAATGGAATACTATCTTTTGGTATGGATGCGTAAAAAGTTGCAACTTCTTTCGGAGTAACGGTTAAATCTTTTGTCAACTTCTGCTCCATTTCTTGAGCAAGCATTTTGTTTTTTATTTGAATGCGAAATTCATTTTTAATTTCTGTTGTGGATTTACCATAAAATTCCTCTAATTTTTGCCGACTTCCCATTTTCGATTCAATGATTCGAAGTCGGTTTTCCATTTCAGCGTCAACACTTTGATCAGTAACAACCAAGCTATCAAGAATAGCCTGGTTAAGGAGCAGTTCTTCAATTAATAGCTGTTCTAAAATAGCGCATTCTTTCGGGAAATTCATTTCATTTCCTTCAGATGAAGATTGTAATTTTTGAACCTCCAAATCGGAAAGTAAAATTACATTATCACCAACTTGTGCTACAACCTTGTTGATTACTTTTCCCTGTCCAAAAGCGCAAATGCATTGAAGAAGGAGAACAGAAAAAAGAATTTTGTTTAGCATTATTTATTTTTTATTTTTTATCGAGGTTGTAAAGAACATCGTAATTAACTTTTACCGAATATTTTTTATTTAATTCTTCTAACCAAGTTTTTTCCAAGAAGTTTTGGTAATCGGATGTCACTGCTCCGCGTGCTTCACTGAATTCTTTTCTCATGATTGGCAGTTCGTTAACCAATTTAATAACATAGTGTTTTCCTTCAAATGAATAAGGTTTGTTTCTACCTACTGCAAAAGTTCTGCCTTGAAGATAGGATGTCTGTTCCGGATCAAATTTATTCATTTTCACTTTTAGGTTTAATTCTGACGTTGCATTAACTTTCTCAATTATTTCCTTTGAAGTATTGGATTTTTTCTTCATCATTTTATAAACCAAATTCGCGTTATCAGCTGAGTTACATTCATATATTTCAGCATCCAACCGTTTTGGCCAAAGATATTTGTCACGATTCTCTTCAAAAAATTTCTTCAACCCTGTCGTATCTTTATTGGCTTTATTCCAAACTTTGTCAGACATGACTTCGTACAAAATTATTCCGTCGTGGTATTCGTTAACAAGTGCTTTGAAATCTGGGTATTTGGAAACAAGTTTAGATTCTTCGTACTCTAGAATTGAAGTTTTAACCCAATTTTTATATTGATTTTGAATAACTACCTTATTATCGTCTTTTTTAATTCCACGATATGATTTCTCAAGATAAGCTGCAAATTGTTTTTGAGTGAATGATTTACCATCCAAGTTGAAAATTTCCAAATCAGTTGTTAATTTGTCGGCTTTCCATTTTCCAATAAAATAACTTGTATCCAAATTTGATTCAAACCATTCAAGTCCGCTGGTTTTCGGTAATTTGAAATTGTATTGTTTCTTCAATTTTTCTACAAAAGAATCTTGCGTTTTCTTCGAGCGTTCATCTTTATTAACCTTAGTTTGAAGTTCTTTTTTCATTGCTTCAAAAGGTTGAACGTCCTTCCATTCTAATCGCTTAATGATGTGAAATCCATATTCAGTTCTGATTGGTTTGCTGATTTCTCCGTCTTTTTTTAATGAAAATGCAGCTTCTTCAAATACAGGAACCATTCGTTGAGATGTTCCAGAACCAAAAGCAGGAAGTTCTCCATTTTTCTTCGTTGAGCCTGGGTCATCGGAATAGGCAGCTACCATTTCTTCCCATTTGGAACCCTGCATCAATTTTTCGTAAATTTCATTACACTTCTTTTCTGCATTGGCAATCGCATCTTGACTGGCATCTTTTC
Source organism: uncultured Lishizhenia sp. (assembly GCA_964534395.1). GTDB lineage: Bacteria > Bacteroidota > Bacteroidia > Flavobacteriales_D > Crocinitomicaceae > UBA952. The sequence continues at coordinate 59,158 of CAZHOW010000001.1, read as the reverse complement.
CTGTTGCCACCATAATGTGTGCAACTTTGATTGTTCCTCTTGCCGGTCTCTTGTCGGTAACTTTCAAAATGTGATAACCATAGCGTGTTCTAAATGGATCTGAAATGGATCCAACCTGAGTCGTATATGCTTTTTCTTCGAAAGGATAAACCATTTGAAATGCGGTAAAGAAACCAAGATCTCCGCCGTTATTAACTGCTGATGGATCCTCTGAGCCATTTTTCATTTTCGCGACAGAAGCGAAATCTTCCCCTTTTTCAATACGCGATTTCAAACCTAAAATTCGATTGTATGCTGCCAACGTATCTTTCGGACTGGCATTTTGATCCACTTTAATTAAAATGTGCGATGCTCTGACTTCAGTTTTTGTCCGTTCATATGCCTGCAAAACAAGTGTTTTATTTTCAGCTGAATCGATTAGATATGGATTGGCTAATTGTTTTCTATAACCTTCCAATTCCTTCTTCAGTTTTGGAATTGTATCGTATCCCAAGGCTTCAGCCTCAGCGACTTTCAATTTGAATTTTTTAAACATTTCCAAATACTCATCCAAGGAAGCCTTGTCATATTTTGGATCATTGTTGTTCTTTAAATAAATCTGCAAAAATTCACTTTTCGTAACTCGTTTTCCATTAATTTCCATTACGACAGGATCCGCTGGTCCAACTAGCAGTTCTTGGGCATTAACCTTTAGACCTAAAAAAAAGATTGAAATTATTAAAATTACGATTTTCATGGTTTTGTATTTCTTATTAATTTAAAATTAAACGCTCAAGAAATTAAACGAGCATTTTTAACATTTATTTAAAACTATAATTTGGAGCTTCTCTCGTGATTGTAACGTCGTGTGGATGTGATTCCTTGACACCAGCGGATGTTATCCTCACAAATTTGGAACCTTTTAATTTTTCAATAGAAGCAGCCCCACAATAGCCCATTCCTGCTCGTAAACCACCAATAATTTGAAACATAACTTCCATTAAATTACCTTTAAATGGAACTCTTCCTGAAATTCCTTCAGGTACTAGTTTTTTAATATCGTCTTCCGCATCTTGAAAATAGCGATCTTTTGAACCTAGTTGCATGGCTTCAATAGAACCCATTCCACGATAAGACTTGAATTTTCTGCCTTCGTAAATAATGGTTTCGCCCGGTGACTCCTCAACACCAGCGAACAACGATCCGAGCATTACAGAGTCTGCACCAGCTGCGAGAGCCTTAACAATATCACCCGTATATCTAATTCCACCATCTGCAATAACAGGAATACCTGTTCCTTCAAGTGCCGCGGCTACGTCATTAACCGCCGTTAATTGTGGTACACCAACACCAGCAATTACGCGTGTTGTGCAAATTGAGCCAGGACCGATTCCTACTTTTACTGCATCAGCGCCTGCTTCAACGAGATACTCAGCTGCTTCGGCAGTAGCAATATTTCCAACAACTACATCAATTTTTGGGAATTTAGCTTTTACTTCTTTTAATTTTTCAACTACACCTTTAGAGTGCCCATGCGCAGTATCGATAACGACGGCGTCAACGCCTGCTTTAACAAGAGCAGCGACTCGATCGATTGTATCGTGTGTTACTCCAACCGCCGCGGCAACTCTCAATCTCCCTAGGTGATCCTTACACGAAATAGGGTGTTCTTTAACTTTGATAATATCACGGTAGGTAATTAGTCCGATTAGTTTATTATCCTTATCAACAACTGGTAATTTTTCAATTCGGTTTTCCTGAAGGATTCCTTCTGCTGTTGCTAAATCCGTCCCGTCACCTGTTGTAATAATATTTTCTGACGTCATGATTTCTCGAATTGGTCGATCGATATTCTTTTCGAATCTCAAATCACGATTCGTGACGATTCCTTTTAAGACATTATCCTCATTTACAACAGGAATACCACCAATGCTATTTTCCTTCATCAATTCAAGTGCATCTTTAACATAGGCATTCTCAAGCAAAGTAATGGGATCGATGATCATTCCGCTTTCAGAACGTTTGACTTTTCGAACATTCATTGCCTGCATTTCGATGCTCATGTTCTTATGAATGACTCCAATACCACCTTGCTGGGCAATTGCGATTGCCAATCCTGCTTCTGTTACAGTATCCATTGCGGCAGAAATGATTGGCGTATTCAATGAAATATTTCTTGAGAATCGGCTTTTCAATTGAACATCTCTAGGGAGAACCTCCGAAAATGCAGGAACCAAGAGAACGTCATCATAAGTTAAACCTTCTGTGATCTGCTTCAAATTGTTAAGGGACATGAATCTATTTTTTTAATAAATTCTTGCAAAAGTATGAAAAATATGGAATTTTTGGGAAGAATGTAAAAGTGTCAAATGTTAAATAAGGTCAATAAATCATCTCTTTTAGAGAAATTCGTTAAACTTGTTCAACAATTCATTATGAGAATAGCCATCTTTTTGTTGTTTTGTCTAACAAGCGCATGTTTTATTGCTCAACGAAAAGACATAGACACATCAAAGATGATTCAGCTTTCGGGGGTAATTGTTTCAGAAGAGGATTTAGCTCCAATGCCTTACATTACAGTTTACGATAAATCAATTCGAAAGGGAGTTTTTGCCGATTACTATGGATTCTTTTCAATGGTTTCATTTCCTGGTGATACAATTTGTTTTTCCTATTTTGGTTACAAGACTTCTACTTACATTGTTCCAGACACGCTGAATGATAATAGGTATAGTATTATTCATATGTTGCAACGCGACACCGTTAATCTACCAGAAGTTACTGTTTATCCCTGGCCATCCCGGGATGAATTCGCGAATTATTTTGTTAACATGAAGCCTTATGACGACGCAATGCGTAGAGCACAAAAAGAATTATCTGGAGAATCACTTGCATTTATCGCAGCTCGTTTGGATACAGATGCGTCACTTGCTCACGGTTATGCTCAAAATCAGCGATATACCAAGCTATATACCAACGGTCAGCTTCCGGTCAACAATCTCTTGAACCCATACTCTTGGGCAAAGCTTATAAAAGATTGGAAAGAAGGAAAACTTGGACGACAATAATTGTTCAGTTTTAATTTCATCAATCAATTATTGCATTTAACTAACTACCTTTGTGACGATGTCATTTTTGGATAAATTCATGATTCGCTATAAAACCTCAGAAGAAATTGAAATTATGCGCGAGGCTGCGCAAATTGTAAGTAGGACATTAGGTCTCATTGCAAAACATGTTGTTCCTGGAAAAACACCAAAAGAACTTGATCGTTTAGCTGAAGATTACATACGTTCACAAAATGCTGTTCCTGGATTCTTAGGTTTATATGGTTGCCCTAGTACACTTTTGATTTCTGTAAATGAACAGGTCGTTCATGGCCTTCCTACAGAACGTCCATTTGAGGAAGGCGATATTGTTTCAGTTGATTGCGGTTCACTTTACAAAGGATATTACGGAGATCACGCATACACTTTCGAGGTTGGAGAGGTAAAACCAGAGGTAAAAAAATTATTAGAGGTTACAAAAGAGTGTTTGTACTTGGGAATTGAACAATGCACAACTGCCAATCGCATAGAGGATATTGGCTGGGCGATACAGAATCATGCAGAAAGCCATGGTTTTGGAGTTGTACGAGAATTGGTTGGTCATGGACTTGGAAAATCGTTGCACGAAGACCCTCAAGTGCCGAATTATGGACGACGCGGACGTGGAAAGAAAATCCAAAATGGATTAACAATTGCGATCGAACCAATGATTAATATGGGAACAGAACAGGTTAAAACCTTAGATGACAAATGGACAGTTGTTACTGCTGATGGGAAACCTAGCGCTCATTTTGAACATAACATCGCAGTTATTGATGGGAATCCTGAGATTCTATCTACATTCGATTATGTTTATGAAGCTCTAAAAATGTAATGTATCGGGAAAAAAGAGCGGTTTCTTTAGTAATTCTGACCCTTATTGCTTACGCGGTTAATGTCTATTTAGAATCATATTCGTTTGTTCTTCCTTTTCCAATTTTCGATTTTATTCTGATAATAATCGCGATTCAGTTTGCTTTTTGGAATCGTAAAGATTTGATCACTTTTCGAAAGTGGTATTTCTATATTTATTTCTTAACGCTTGTTTTCAAACTTTTAATGAACCCAATTCTATGGGGATTTTTTCTAGATGAAATCTCGATGGAGAATTTTTTCAATAAGAATTATTTGGAGTATTTTAAAATTTTCTACACACTTCTGAGTATTGCTGTTTTCATTTGTTGGAGTTCGGTAGAAAAACTCAAATTTAGATTTCTTTGCATAGGAATGATTTCTATCGTGCAACTATCAGGTTTGTTTGAATTTAGTTATCCTGGCATGTATCTTAGTTATTTATTTTTTGCAGGATATGTCATGTACCAAAGGTCAGCAAATTCATTAAGTTATATTTTGCCGTTACATGCAATGTTGGATTTAATGACACTATCAATTTTGATGTTTATAAATGGCTAAAGTAGGAACTATTAATTGTGAAAGGAATTTTAGAAACCAGCAACTATCAGTTCTCAGTTTATTCAATAGCTTCCCCAATACCTGCGTAAAAACCATTCACTAACAAGAAGAGTAATCAGAAGCAAAATAATCGCTAAATAATCAATTAATTTATTGAAAGCTGTTTCTTCAAAACTAATGACAGTAATATCACCTCGTTTTTCAATGTCGTTTATCAATTGTTGATAATCTCTTAATGGGTAGAATTTCCCATTTGATTGTTTCGCAACTTGTTTTAGTACGCCATGATTTGCAGCCGTTTCAATTTTTTCTAGTTCAATGTCTTCAACAATAAAAATTCCCGATTTTTTGTAAGATTTTCCGTTAAATTTTGTTTCTGCTGACCACTTGTATTTTCCAGCTTTTAACTTACCTAATGAAAGTTTATATCCATTTCCATTAACCCCAAATTGCGATCTGAATATTTTGCCTTTTGAATCGGTTAACTTTAATTCAATTATTGGTTTTGTAATTGGTTCCAAGGCTGAATTGTAGAATGAAGCATTAACAATTACTTCTTCTTCAATTGTAAAACGTTTTGGAAACTCAATTCGAAGACCAGCCTCTTGCTGTTTTACCATCAAATAGTTCATCGTTTTCGAAAACAATTCGCTGAATGCTTCGTGATTTCCGGATCGAATAAAATCGTTTAGTTTCCATCGCCAAAGGCCTTCACCGTATAGAACACCAGTTTTCGAATTATTTCGGTTAACAAAAAACAACAACGGATCTGATTTTTTTACGGGTCCAACTCGCTGATTCAATAAAACCGATGGATTACCTTCCACTTTGAGTGTACCGAACTTACTTTTTAAAGGAGGATAAAAATCAAGTGCTTCCGCCACTTTTTCCGATAATTCGAAATCATTAAATCCAGATGCCAGTGTTGGTTGAATGTCATCCGTTTTGTTACCCTTCATTCCTGAAAGCCCCAAATTCAACTTAGAAATAACAGCCGATTCTGTGTTTGGTCCCAGAATATACAAAATCGGAATGCGTTTTTCTTGCAGAAGTTGAAGAACAGTTGGATCATAATTGGCTCCAGGTTCGTGCCACACGACTAAATCTGTTTTCTCCAGGTTCTTATTCCAATCTTTGATTAAGATACTTTCTGATTCTAGGTTTTCATTTTGATCCAATACTTCTTTTAGAGCCGAAACATCGGGGTGTGGGGCTCCTGCCAACAAAAGCACTTTGTTTCTCGAATCAATTACTTCCACATAAAATGTGCGTTGGTTATTTTTCGAAGTGCTTTCACCATCCAAGGACTTCAATTTTACAACGTATGTTTGAAATCCAATTTTATTTGCTTTTAGTGTGAAATTCACCTGTTTGAAATCTCGCTTGGAATTAGAATAAGTGATTGATTGGGAAGCAACTTGTTTGCCATTTTCGAAAATACTTACACTCACGGATCTTCCACCTAGTTTAATCGATTCTAAATCAACTTCAACTGGAAATTCATTATTCAAAAACGCAATTTCATTGACCGAAACATTTTTTATCATCTGATCCTTTCGCGGAGTTGTATCACCAACGGCTAATGAGAAAATAGGAGTGAGGCTGATTTTTTCTGCGGCATAAGCGGGATTGGTTCCAACATTATAATTTCCGTCCGAAATGAAAGTGATTCCACCAATATTTCTGTTGTAATAATCAAAATTTATTTTCTCAAACCCAGCTTCAAGATTGGAAGTTTTTTCAGAAAAGTCTAATTTCTGATTTGATACATTAGAGCCAACATATAAATCAACCAATTCAAACTTTTCACCGTATTTTGATTTTAACTTTTCACGATAAGAAGCAATTTGACTTTTAACCAAATTACTATCCTTATGATTCATCATTGAGTTTGAATTGTCAATCAAGTTTATGAATACCGGTTTTTCGTCCCGGTAATTAATTGTTTGAAGAATTAAGCCGAGCAATAACATTCCAATTAAAAACAGCGATGAAAAGCGAAGAACACGCAAAAGATTTTGTTGAAATGGTTTTAAATCGGCAAACCAACCTTCTTTTTTGTAAAAATAAAACGTCAAGATAGCAGAAAGCAGTCCGATTGGGATTAAAAACCAAAGTGAAAAGTCTGAAATCAGATGCATATTTCAAAAATACATAGAATTGGTCAATCGTTCGAGTTAAAACGTGTTGAGATTCATATTTTAATTATCCATCGGATTGCGTGGAAACTTTGTCATCAATTTAAATCGTTGGCCTTGTTTTTCCAAGCAGATTTCCCATAAATCGTCCAATTTTGTATCGAGTATTTTTTCCGTTGAGATATTATTGGCTGTTATCCAACTTTCATTTTTTATTTCTTCGTCCAATTGACCTGAACTCCAACCCGAATAACCCACGAAAAACCGAATTTCTTTGTTTGGATTTTTAGAATTTTTTATTCTTTCACTGATTTCATCAAAGTCGCCACCATAAAATAGTCCCTCGCGAATCTCAAGTGTATTTGTTATATCTGAAAAACAATGGATGTAATACAAATTCTCTTTGGAAACAGGTCCGCCAAAGCTAATGCGAGCATGAATATCAGGGAAATTATCGTCTAATTGATGTAAATCAACATCTATGTAATTATTCAAAACAAACCCAAAAGTTCCTTCTTCGTTGTGCTCACAGATTAAAACAACTGAACGTCCGAAATAAACATCGTCCGAAAATGGATCAGAAATGAGAATGCTACCTTTTTTGGTTGGTTCATTATTTTTGAAAGAGAAATCTAATTTTTTCATTGATGATTATCAAAATTAATTTAAAATCCTTTCTAATAATTGCATTTAATGCTTGGGAATTAATTTTTTATTTGATTAAATCCAATGCCGATTTTGGTCGTAAAGCAGGATTCAATGAAAAGCCATTGATGAATTGTTCAGATTGTTTTATTTGATCCATGGGATAGAAAACGCCATCAGGTTTATCGAAATAAGTAATGCCTTTCACTTCGCCACTATCAAGATAGATTCTTAAATCAGAAGCCATTACGCGATTCATTCCCATACGTTTTTTGGTAAAACTTGAGTCTGATTTGCTCGTTTCTTCAGGGAAATAAATGGTATGGGCATTTCCTTGCACATCAGTTCTGACGACTTCATTGTTTTCAAAATAGGCGATCATTTCCTTTCCTGCGATTTGGTTGTAATAATTACCAGAATCAACCTCCATTATTGCGTTTGCATTTCCGGAAACTAGAATTTTTTCGACCAAGGTGTCTTTCAAAAAAACATCCATTTTTGTTCCTTTCAATTCTGTATTTTGAGCCCAAACAATTGGCTTCGAACGCAAATAAAGTAAATTCTCATTTGGTAAATAAAATGCCGAATCAGCAATACACTGAATGGATTTGTTATAAATCTTAACATTTCTATTCCCGGTAATTTCTTTGGTTTGATTCAACGTATCCCGAAAAAGATGAAGTGAATCTGCATGAATGAAAACGGTATCTTGATCCTTGACTTTGAACGCCATTGCTTTTCCGGTGAGATAAGCATAATGTTTTTCATTACTCGAATAGGCTCGGTTTCCAAGGAAAACCATATTTTGGTCATAATCTTTGTAAAAAACGTTCCCCTTTCCTTCGTAAGCTTGTTTTATACCATTGTAATAAAGTGTGTCTCCGCGAATGAGCGAGTTTTTCTGAATAATTTCTGCTTTTTGGTAAAGCACGCCTTCTTCTTTTTGAACATTATACCAGCCTTTTTTGCAAAGAATCGTGACTGTATCATTGATGATTTTCGTCGGACCATAGAAATAACTCGTCTGTTTTTCATAAGAAAACTGAAGCGTGTCGGTGGTGATGGTTAATTTTTCTTTTTTATAGTTTACATTTCCACTGAAGAAGAAACTTCCTTTGTTAGGATAGAAATAACCGGTTCGGCTTGTTATCTTCTCATCAGAAACAATTGATTCGATGGTGCCAAAACGTCGGTAGATTGCTTTCCCGTTCTTTGCATCGTAATCAAGAGAATCGGTTGTTATTTTGTATTCGCTGTCTCTAACGCGAACGTGTCCCCAAAGTTTGGCGTATTTTGAACTTCCGTTGTAGTAGAGAGAGTCACAGAACAAATTAACATCATCCTTTCGAATTTGCACATTCCCATAGGCACGAACGATTTTATTTCTCTCTTGATAGTGAGCAGAATCACAAAACATGGTATTTCCTTGATAATTAAAACTTACCGAACCAACCAAACGATGCAACCCTGTTTTTTTATCGAAGTACATTTTTTCTGAACCTGGAAGCAATTGTAAAAGGTTTTTTTGACTTAATAAAATCCCACTTAAAAAAAATGCGCCTGTGAAAAGCGCACAATTTAGGATATGTTTTTTTTCAATCAAGCGTTTGAAAGGGTTTGTTTTCTATCCGGACCAACGGAAACAACCTTTATTGGAACTTGTAGTTTTTCTTCCAAATAAGAAACATATTTTTTAAGCTCCACAGGTGCTTTTGAATAGTCATCCAATTGAGTTAAGTCGCAATTCCATCCAGGAAGTGATTCGTAAACAGGAGTGTAATCTAAGTCGTTTACATCAAATGGAAAATCGGTTACTTTTTCACCATTTACTAAATAATGCGTGCAGACTTGAATCGAATCAAAGATACTCAACACATCTGCTTTCATCATCGATAGTTCGGTAACTCCGTTTATCATAATTGCGTAGCGCATTTGCACTAAATCAATCCAACCGCAACGTCTTGGTCTACCTGTTGTTGCGCCAAATTCTCGACCTTCTTTGCGAATCGCTTCTCCAATTTCGTCGTCTAATTCAGTTGGAAATGGACCACTACCAACTCGGGTGCAGTATGCTTTGAAAATACCAATTACTTTTCCGATTCGAGTTGGGGCAATTCCCAATCCTGTGCAAGTTCCAGCAGTAACGGTATTTGAAGAAGTGACAAATGGATATGTTCCGAAATCGATATCCAGCATTGTTCCTTGAGCGCCTTCGGCTAATACTTTTTTCCCTTCCAGTAGGGCTTTATTTAAAAAATGTTCACTATCAACGGCGTGTAAACTGCGAAGAACTTCAATTCCTTCCATCCAAGCAGCTTCATGTGCTTTAACATCGTACTCAAAACCGTCATAATGTTTAAGCATCCCTACGTGCTTTTCAACGAGTGCATCGTATTTCTCTTTAAAGTTTGGCGAGAAAATATCTCCAACTCGAAGACCATTTCGTCCGGTTTTATCCATATAGGTTGGTCCAATCCCTTTAAGTGTCGAACCAATTTTGTTTTTCCCTTTTGCATTTTCTGAGGCAGCGTCTAACAAACGGTGAGTCGGTAAAATAAGATGTGCTTTTTTGGAAAGGTATAATCTACTCGAAAAATCAATATTGAATGGTGTCAATTTGTCTAATTCTGCTTTAAAAATAACAGGATCAATAACAACTCCATTTCCAACCAAATTAATCACATTCGAGTGAAAAATTCCAGATGGTATGGTGTGTAAAACATGCTTAATTCCTTCGAATTCGAGTGTGTGACCCGCATTTGGCCCACCTTGGAACCGTGCGATAATGTCGTATTCTGGTGTTAGAACGTCTACAATTTTCCCTTTTCCTTCGTCGCCCCATTGTAGGCCTAACAATACATCTACCTTCATTTAAGTTTTACTTTTACTCGTGATTATAACGTTTGAGAATTCTATTTATTGAAATGGTTTTTCGCTTCTTCTAGTGAATCATAAATGCTAAAAACCTCATGCATTTTCGTTATTTCAAATAACTTGGCAAGTTGCGCATTCGGTTTTACCATTGCCACATCTCCGTTATTGATTCTAGAACGCGTTAATGTCTTTACCATAAATGCAATTCCGCTTGAATTAGAATGTGTTAGGTTACTTAAATCCATTACGATGTTCCAGTTAGTTATTTTGTCCAGTGATGCCTTTGCTATTTCCAAATCACCATCAGAAAGAATTTTTCCAGACATTTCCAAAACGAGCAACTGCTCCACGTTGTGTTGATTTAAACTAAAACTCATTTCAATTTTGAATTAGATTTAACGCCGTAAAAATAAAGAGAGTGATGTTGTACCTGGACCCCAAAAAGTTCTTCAATTGTTTGCTTGATTTGTTGAATACGTGGATCGCAGAATTCAAAAACCTCCCCTGTATCCGTGCAAATAACGTGATCGTGTTGCTTTGAGCCATGTGACTTTTCAAATTGAGCGATGTTCTTCCCAAATTGATGTTTCCGAACCAAATTACATGCTAATAATAAGTCGATTGTGTTGTACAACGTCGCTCGTGAAACGCGATAATTGTGATTTTTCATTTTTATGTAGAGCGACTCGATGTCGAAATGCCCCTCATAATCGTAAATTTCAGCGAGTATGGCAAATCGCTCCGGAGTTTTTCGGTGACCATTTTGCTCCAGGTATGCAGCAAAAATATCCTTAACAATTCCCTTTAGTTCTTCGTTTGTCATTGTTAGTTACGTGCAAATTTAGTTATTTTATATAAGGGACTATTTTTATAGTTGATTGGGAAGTGATACTTTTTCAACACATTATGAACGAAAGTGAAATTATCGCTGCTTTTTCGCAAAAGAAGAAACTATAACCAACATAAAGTTGCGGCGATTATAAAATGCTAATCCAATCTTATCAACTACTTTTCCTGTCGTAAATATCACTTGAAAGTTGACTTAGGAAATTACTTATTTCTTCTTTCATTTTGAATCTCTTACTTTTAATCTAATATTCCTACAGGGGGTCAATTATTTGGTGAAATTCATTTTTATCAGTTTATTAAATCCCGCATTGTTCCGTTGAAGAAAATAGATTTCATTACCTATCACTTTGATTTTGGTAGGGTCCTGATCACCAATTTTTGCAATTAATTCAATTTTATAATCCGATTTATTCACAGAAAAAATTGACTTTTCATTATTAAATATTCCACTCAAATATATTTCATCGTAAAAAAAATCATAAATGGGTGTTTCAATTTTCATCACTGGTAAAGAAATTTTACGCTCTTTGACTAATCGACCCTCAAAATCAATCTTTTCTATCGAAGAATTATAAAGATTTAAGATTTCAATATTATCCATTCTTCCAAATGCATAACACGCTATTGGTTTAGACCTAATTTTGAGAAGCCAGGTTGTCATAAAAACAATCGAATCACAATCAACACAAGTAAGTTTCATTACATCGCCATCCCAATTCCCATTGGTTATGACATTTTCAGTTTCATGTGCTTTCCTATGATAAGTTGAAATAATGGAGTTGTATTCACTCTGAGCGGTTTTATGGGCAGTTTCATCAAAAACATTAGCAACTTCAATCATTTTATTGTCTTGTCCTATTTTCGTTAAGGTGTAGCGTTGATTAAAATTTGATTTGTTTTCGTAATAAACAAAATCGCTGCCTTTGTAAACTAAATTTTTAACCATTTTATCAAAGAGATTATTGGATATAAAGGAAACGAAAACCAAAGAATCTCTAACCCATATCTGATAAGCTGAATCTTTTGAAATGATATGCGTATTTCCTAAAACATCTAGATGCAAAGATTGAGGCTTGAAATGGAGTTCATACGATTTCGTTCCAGAAGTAGTTTGCTGTTCTAAATAGTATTTTCTCTTTAAACTTTTAATTAGTATTAGTCGCTTTTCTGCAGGGTAAAATATGTAATCTAGAATATTCTCATTTTCTTCTCCGGCTACTTTTTTGTATTTTTCATATTTCAGTGTAACCTCATCTAACTCTTGGTATTTTGTTTCAAGCACAAAAATGTGGCGTAGAATTTTCTCGTTACTTTCAACAACATATTTACTGTCATTATACCCTGTTTTTTTTACTAGTACGGTGTCACCTAATTTGACCTTTAAAACAAATTCTTCTTTGCTTACAAGTTGTTGATTCTCTGAATTTTTAGATACTAGGAAATTTGACAAAACTGCACCATCTTCATCAACAACAGTCAATTTTAATTCCTGAGAAAAAGCCAAAGAGAAATTAAAGATTAGAAATAGAAAAACAAATTTCATTTGTTGCGAATTGGATCATAAAAAAGGGAGTTAATAACTGTCTAACTCCCTTTGAATCACGCTAAGTTATAAAATTTAGACAAAAAAAGAGGCTGCCAAAACTGACAACCTCTTCTTATATTTTCGAAAATCAGAATTATTCTCCTTTTTCCATTTTTTCTTTCAATGCTGAAAGTGCATCCAAATCACCTAAAGTTGATTTTTCAGAACTTTGATTGATTGCTTTCACTGCTTGGTCAGTTGCAGAACCTGCTGACTTCTTACCGCCTTTAGCAGCAGACGGCTTGTCTTCACCCTCCTCAAATGTACGTGTGTGAGAAACAACAATCTTCTTGGCATCCTTACTGAATTCAATTACTTTGAAATCAAGAACTTCTTCAACTTTCGCGTTGCTTCCGTCTTCTTTTCTCAAATGCTTAGATGGGCAAATTCCTTCAACACCATAAGGAAGAGAAACGATTCCTGATTTATCTTTCATATCGATGATAGTTCCGCTATGAACTGAACCTTCAGCAAATGTTGATTCAAATACATCCCATGGATTTTCTTCCAATTGTTTGTGACCTAAAGAAATTCTTCGGTTGTCGCGATCGATTTCCAAAACAACTACTTCCATTTCGTCACCCACTTTACAGAATTCAGATGGATGCTTGATTTTCTTTTGCCAAGAAAGATCAGAGATGTGGATCAATCCGTCAACACCTTCTTCCAATTCAACGAATACACCGAAGTTTGTGAAGTTACGAACTTTTGCTTTGTGCTTAGAACCAACTGAGTATTTCACTTCGATATCATTCCATGGATCTGGCATTAATTGCTTGATGCCCAAAGACATTTTACGCTCTTCACGATCCAACGTCAAGATAACAGCCTCAACTGTATCACCGATGTTCATAAAATCTTGTGCTGAACGTAAATGTTGAGACCAGCTCATTTCTGAAACGTGGATCAAACCTTCAACTCCCGGAGCGATTTCGATAAACGCACCGTAGTCAGCCATCACAACAACTTTTCCAGATACTTTATCACCAACTTGTAGGTTAGCATCTAAAGAATCCCATGGATGTGGTTGTAATTGTTTTAAACCAAGAGCAATTCGTTTTTTATCATCATCGAAGTCAAGGATAACCACGTTGATTTTTTGGTCAAGCTCCAACAATTCTTCAGGATGCGTAACGCGACCCCAAGAAAGGTCTGTAATGTGAATCAATCCGTCTACTCCACCAAGGTCAATGAACACACCATAAGAAGTTACGTTTTTCACAACGCCTTCCAATACTTGTCCTTTCTCTAGACCAGAAATGATTTGTTTCTTTTGTTCTTCTAATTCAGCTTCGATCAACGCTTTGTGAGAAACAACTACGTTTCTGAATTCTTCATTGATTTTCACTACTTTGAATTCCATGTTTTTACCAACGTAAACATCGTAGTCACGGATTGGCTTAACATCGATTTGTGAACCAGGTAAGAATGCTTCGATTCCGAAAACATCCACGATAAGTCCACCTTTTGTTCTGCATTTTACATAACCAGTGATGATTTCACCTGAACGTAAAACGTCATTCACACGAATCCAAGCGCTGTGCATACGTGCAGTTCTGTGAGAAACAATCAACTGTCCTGTTTTGTCTTCACGACATTCAACATAAACGTCAACTGTATCTCCAACCTTTAAATCAGGGTTGTAACGGAATTCGTTTGCTGCAACAACTCCTTCAGATTTGTAACCGATGTTTACGATTACTTCTTTCTTGTTAAGCATTGCAACTGTTCCTTGAATTACTTCTTTCTCGTTGATTGAAGTCAAGGTTTTTTCGTAACGATCAGACATTTCTGAACGTTGAACTTTTGAGTAGCCGTCTAATTGAAGAGCTTCCCAATCAAAATCTGCAGATCCCTGCGGGTTAATAGAATTTGCCATGTGGCTTTTAAAATTTGTATCTCGAAATCCCCTAACTTCCGAAAGTGGTTAATAATCAAAAACATCGCTTTAGAGGAGCGATTCTAAAAATAGGGTGCAAAGATAGGGATTTATTTTGGGAAAAATGATTGGAATAGATAAATTTATATGAATTACAGTTAACAACTACTTTCAAATAATTAACTCAATATAATTCGTCAATTTCGTACATTCGCTTCAGCTCTTCTTGAAATACTTTAGCTATTCCCTTTGTAAGCTTGTCAATAAATTCAATATATTTCTGAGCCGTTTCCTTTTCTGTTTTTCTATATTTATTCTCTTTATCGTTTACTACATTGATCAACTCTTCAACATTAATCACATTAGATCCAGACTCACCTGAAAAAGTACCTTTAATGTATTGTGTAAAGTATTTAAAGTTTGTGATAATTAACGAATATTCATTATTAGAATGTACTTTTAGAACAATATCAGCTTTTATATGGTGTGAAATAATTTTTTTCTTACTCATATTCAATAACATTCCCAGACCAGAATTATCCAAGAAATTTGATTGTGGAGATAGCGTAATTTGCAAATAACCAGGTAGATAATTTTGGATAATTTCACCGTTGTTATCAAGAAAACAGTGGGAAACCATAATTCCGGTAAAATCAGATTTTAATTTAGATGAAAAAATGTTAGTATTCCAAGAGAATTTATAAAATTCCATGTATTTGGGTAAACAGTTTTGATACAAAGAGTTACCTTTTCCTTCGTTTGCGACTGAAAAATAATCAAGTATTGGTCTTTTAGTGTTATTTGTTTTTTCTCTAAATTCAATAAAAATGTAATTACCTTTCATAGGTAAAATCGTCTGCTGCCCTAGGAGAAATAATGATGAATGCAAAATGAAAATTAGAAGGAATTTTTTAATCATAGTCAAAAATTTATGATTTTTTGAATTGGTGAATTAGGTTAAAACTAATAAAAAATCCGATATCAAAAGGAAAATATTAATATAATTGCTTGTGATTAAGATTTCTCAATGTCCATATAGCCGAATGGAGTTGGGTGAAACGGAAATTACCTATTCTAAATTGGAAAAAATTTCCGAAGAATTGGGTATGAAACCCGAAGAAATCATTGCATTTAACGAAAGTTTGGTTTTCAATGTAATGAACAATCAAACAGGAAACGGCTTGGTGATCAATAACAGTCAAATTTCAGATGCCGAGAAGAATTTGTTTGAACAACAAATTAACTTGCTCAAAGAAGAAAACATTTATTTGAAGAAGGTGATTGATGGTTTGTTGAATCGATAGTTTTGTTTTTCTTTTTGTCATTGCCACAAAAAGAAAGAAAAAAGTCTAGCGCTAGGAAAAATCACTTACCCTTCTTCGGCTCGAATCTTAAATTTTAAAAACTCGCTTCCGCTTCACCTCAAACAGTTAAAATTTCTGCGATTCTTCACCGAGCGGGTCCCAAGTTATTTTTCCAATGCGCGGGGTTCGTGGGAACTTAAAACATTTCAATCTTCGTTTCTCAAAAAATCTAACTTTGTTAAGTAAAAAATAGTTTCACTCCCACCCAACTTTCATACAGCGTTAACGCAGTTTTGAATGCAGTTGCGGTTCGCGGAGACGTTAGTCGTAGCAACGGAACCATAGCACGAAATGAAAAAACAAGTTTTCCATAGGAAACGCCTTATGAAAGTTGAAATGCAGTTTTTTGTTACTTTTTTTCTGCTTTGGCAAAAAAAGTAAAAGAAGAAATAATCGTGGTTTTCATTTTTTGGCATTGCCCCAAAAAACGAAACAAAAAAGGTCTAGCGCTGGAAAGATTCAACTACCCACATTTTCCTTGTTGCTAAAATTCCCGAAACTCGTTGTCGTTCCTCCACCTCAAACAGCCTTGAATTTCAACGCAACATCGTTGTGTGGGGCCCAGTTTAATCTTTCAATGCGCGGAATAGTGTGAATGGAATTTATTTTTTAGAGTCACCCTTCTCTGACGGAGTCTGATACTCGTCAGAGTCATCAGACTTAATCTCCACTCGAGGTGGAGAAACTTAATTTTACTTCGTCTCAAAAGAAATAGCTACATGGTGCTTTCTCTTTTTATGCTTCGGCAAAAAAAGTAAGAATCAAAATATCTTCCCCGGATTCAAAATCCCTTTTAGATCAAAAACCCGTTTAATTTCACGCATTAAATTCAGTGTAACTTCAGGGAAAGCGATATCCATAAATGGTTTTTGCACTAAGCCGATTCCGTGTTCGCCCGAAATAGTTCCTCCGAGTTTAACAACTTCGGTAAATAATTCCCGAATGGCGATAGGGAGTTCGTTTTCCCATTTTTCATCTGAAAGATCACCTTTGATAATATTGACATGCAAATTTCCATCTCCCGCATGACCGTAGCAAACCGAGTGAAAACCGTATTTCTTACCGATCTCTTTAACGTGAAAAAGTAATTTCGGTAATTCGTATCGGGGAACAACAGTATCTTCTTCTTTGTAGATAGATTGGGATTTTACGGCTTCTCCAACTTTTCGTCTCAAACTCCAAAGTGCACTTTTTTGCGCTTCCGAATCGGCAAAGAGGATTTCATCGGTCTCAAAATTTTCAAGCACAGCTAGAATCTTTTCACATTCTTGCATCAATTGATCCTCTTGAAATCCATCAACTTCAATCAATAAATGCGCCTGGTGATTTTCAGCAATTGGAATCGAACTCTCACCGATGAAATCTTTTGTCCAAAGGAGAGCGTCTCGTTCCATAAATTCCAATCCACTTGGCGTGATTCCAGCTTTGAAAATCGCTGCAACGGCCTCGCACGCTTTCTGTGCGTCAAAAAATGGAACAAGCATCAAAAGGTCATTCGTTGGATGTGGAATTAGTTTCAAAACGATTTTTGTAATAATTCCTAGCGTTCCTTCCGAGCCGACAATCAATTGTGTTAAGTTGTAACCAGTTGCATTTTTTAGCACGTTCGCACCTGTCCAAATGACTTCTCCGTTAGGAAGAACCATTTCCAAATTTAAGACGTAGTCTTTTGTGACGCCGTATTTAACTGCCTTCGGTCCGCCTGAATTTTCAGATACGTTACCGCCAATGAAACATGAACCTTTGCTTGCCGGATCAGGTGGGTAAAACAATCCTTTTTCCTTTACTGCTTCTTGTAAAATTTGCGTAATTACACCCGGTTCAGTAGTTACTTGATGGTTGTTTTCATCGATTTCGAGAATGCGATTGAATTTCTCCATCGATATTAAAATGCCTCCGTGCGTTGGAAGTGCACCACCACTCAAACCGGTTCGAGCTCCTGCAGGTGAAACTG
Organism: uncultured Lishizhenia sp.; assembly: GCA_964534395.1. Lineage (GTDB taxonomy): Bacteria > Bacteroidota > Bacteroidia > Flavobacteriales_D > Crocinitomicaceae > UBA952. The sequence continues at coordinate 41,392 of CAZHOW010000001.1, read as the reverse complement.
GAATTTCTTGTTCGAAACAATAGCGCATGATTTTCGATACTTCATCTACGCTTGTTGGTTTCAAAATGGCACTTGGTGGAAAGTTCAAATCTTCTGTTTCATCATGACCGTATTCTTTTCGCTGTTCGAAATCTGTTAGACAGCGATCGTCCAAAAGGTTTTGGAAAAATGAAATTTGTTGTTCGTTCAAAATCGACGTCATGGAATAATGTTTTGAAATGAAATTCAATTCGAACTTAACACAAAAATTCTTTTCAAAATTGGTTTCTCTTTTTATTTAAAAACAACCCATGTTGAAAAAAAGATGATTTGATCGAAGGATAAATTCTAATTTTGAAAAAAAGAAGTTTATGTCTAAGGAAGTATACATTGTTGATGGTGTTCGAACAGCAATCGGAAGTTTTGGTGGAACTTTATCTGCAGTTAGAGCAGACGATTTAGCTGCGATTGCCATTAAAGGTTTGATTGAAAGACATCCGAATTTGGATTTGAAGGCAATTGAAGATGTGATTTTGGGTTGTGCTAATCAAGCAGGTGAGGACAATCGCAATGTGGCTCGAATGGCAGGACTTTTGGCCGGTTTGCCGTTAGAAGTAGCCGGAGAAACGGTGAACAGACTTTGTGCTTCTGGAATGGCCGCAACGATTAATGCTGCAAGAGCAATCAAGGACCGCGCTGGCGATTTATACATCGCAGGTGGGGTAGAACATATGACGCGCGGACCTTGGGTGATTTCAAAAACTTCCTCAGCATTTGGTCGAGATGCTCAAATGTTTGATTCTTCATTCGGTTGGCGTTTTGTCAACCCGAAGATGGAAGAAATTTATGGCGTTGACAGCATGGGAATGACTGCCGAAAATCTGGTTGAGAAATACGGAATCGATCGTGAGGCACAAGATGGATTTGCTTGTTGGTCGCAAGAGAAAGTCGCAAATGCACAAGCAAACGGTTTTTTTGATGGAGAAATTGTCCCTGTTGTTATTCCTCAAAAGAAAAAAGACCCAATTCATTTTGTCAAAGACGAATTCGCCAGAGCCTCAACGACGATGGAAACGTTATCGAGTCTAAAACCGGCATTCAAAAAAGATGGATCGGTAACTGCTGGTAATGCCTCAGGATTAAATGATGGGGCTGCGGCATTATTGATTTCTTCAGAGGAAGGATTGAAATCTCATTCTTTGAAACCGCTAGCGCGTATTGTATCAGCCGCAGTTGCAGGTGTTGAACCACGAATCATGGGAATCGGTCCTGTTTACGCGTCTCAAAAAGCATTGGATCGAGCTGGTCTGACTTTGGCTGATATGGATATTTTGGAATTGAATGAAGCTTTCGCTGCACAAGTTTTAGCTTGCACAAGGGCTTTGGGAATCGCAGACAATGATTCTCGAATTAATCCAAATGGTGGTGCAATTGCTTTGGGACATCCACTTGGAATGTCAGGTGCTAGAATTCTTTTGACTGCCGCGCGTGAGTTACAACGCACTGGAAAACGTTATGCTCTTGTAACCATGTGTATTGGAGTTGGGCAGGGATATGCTACGATTATTGAGCGAGCCTAATTTCTCCCTTTGCCTGTTCGCCGGCAGAAGGAAAGGGATATTAAGAGGGATGACTGTTTAAGTTTTAAACAAATTTTCAATGGTCACCCTCCTCATTTTCCCAGCACTATCGTTTGGTATTCAAAAGCGATGCTTTTTCTTCTCAATAGAGGAAGTTTATTTTCTCCCTTTGAAGGGAGACCAAGAGGGATGATGTTAATTTTTAACGAATTTTCTATTGTTACCATACTCATTTAAAAAGCAATGCTTTTTTTCTCAATGAAGGAAGTTAATTTCATTCAAAAGAAAGGGGTCCCTGATATCTTGAATTGTTTCCTTGTATTAATCTGAAATCCAAGTCCTGCTGAAAAAATCAGTTCATCCATTTTTTGTGAACCGAAAACGAGTCCTCTTGTCGTGGAATTTACGTAGGTCAAATCAGCGAAAAAATGAAAATACTTCCATACAAAAAAAGTTGTTCCAGCTTTTAAAGCAAAAGAAGGCTCTACAGAGAATTTTCTTCCTTGACTGAAGCTATGATAATATTGCATTAAGGTCATTCCGGCCTGAGCTCCTGTATAGAGCTTTAGATTTCGCTTGCCAAAATGGCGAAAAGCTCCGAAATAAAGTCGATTCATGAAATTCGGTTCGAGCAAGGAACCATCAGAATAAGTTGCATCAACAAATTGAAAAACATCACCTCGCAAACTGTATTTCGAATCCAAAGCGTATTCAAGGAATCCAGAAATATAAATCGAGTTTGCTTTGTTTTGAAGCATTCTTCCTGGTGAAATGGTAGCTGATGCTTTGAGTAATCCAGGTTGAAAATAGTTCGGTTCTTCCTTCTGCTTACTTGGATCCAACCCTCCTAACTCTTGCGAAAAAACAACTAGAGGAAAAACAAGAAGAAAAATTAGAATTCGATTTACCATAAATCCGCGATTTTGTAGTTAATGCTAATGGTTGAAAGCAAGTGCCCTTCCAAACTCGCCCCGTGTTCCTCTGAAAGTTGCAATGAATTTCCAATTGCGTCGGCATGAATGTGATTACCCAAATGAATCATGTATTGTGTCATTATTGTTAAATCTAGTCTTTTTGTGAGGTTAATGTGCGTTCCTATCCCGGCTTGAACTGCTGAACTCCATCGCTTTTTAAAGTTGTTTGCATTGTTATTTTCTACTAAGCGAGAATAATCAAAGCAATGTCCCGCCAAAATGAACGGCTTAATCAAAGTATAATTTACGACATCATTTTCTTTATTAATATATGGATAGAAAAGTACGCTCCATCCTATGTGGTAATCTGTTCGATTTCCAACGTTTCCAATATCACTCCTTAAATAATCAAAAAACCAGTCGGTATTAATTCGCTCCGCAAGTTGCAAACGAAATTGACCACCTAAACCTAAACCGAAATTATCTGTTCCTCCGTCATTAAACATGGATGTCGTTGATCGCGCCCCTAGTTGAAAAATCCCATCTTCTTTATTTTTTAAAGAAAAATTTTGAGCTTGTAAATGGCTGTTTATTAGAAAAAAAACGAATAGAAAACGTATCCAGTTAATTGCCATACTTGATGATTTTGAATGTTTTTGATTTATAATTGTCTTTTAATTTTAAATAGTACAAACCATTAGAAAAGTCTGCAAAATCAATTTTTGCGAATGGCTGTAATTCACGAATCAATAGACTTTTCCCTTCATTCGAAATGAGCTCAACTGATATAACATTTGGATTTGAAATATTTATGAAATTATTTGTCGGATTTGGACATATGACGATTCCATCCAGTTGATTTTCGCTTATCCCTACATTGTCAATCACCGTGATGTAAGAGGTATCTGTGGAATAACATCCATTCGAATTTATTACTGAATATACAATGGCATGTGTTCCTTCTCCTGCCAATCCCGGATGAAATGAAGTCCCGATAATACCAGGTCCAGAATAACTTCCTCCATCAGGAACTCCCGATGTTACATTAAATGCAAGATCATAAAGACCGATTTCGGTCACGTTTTCGGAATAGGAAACAGGCATTAGTGTGTAAAAATCAATGAACGTTGAATCAATATTTGAACAGCCATTGATATCAGTTCCCGTAACATGGTAAAAGCCTGATATAGTAGGCGTGAAAGGAATGTTATTCAGTGCGCCATTCGTCCATTGATATGAATTTGCCGTTCCGGTTCCAGTTAATGTCAATAAAGAATTCGGGCATACAATACGATTTGGTCCTGCATCGACAAAAGGAAGTTGAAAGGACTGTAAATTTTTGATTGGAGAACGTGAGCGACAGCCGTTTTCATCTTTTAATAAAATGGAATAGCCACCGCTTATGGAAGTTGAAATTGAATTTGATTGAGAACCATTTGACCAAACAATTGAGGACGGAATCATGTCAGTTTGAAATGAAAGATTTACGCTTTCCCCCAAACAAATGCCATTTGGCCCGTTGATATTGACTGGAATGTGTCGTAATGAAATTAAATCTTTGGTATTTAATTTCCCATATCCAAAGGCATAATTTGGTGTAATTCCAGACTGGGAATCTGATGTGGATGATAAAATCAAATCATTTTTGAAGTCTTGATAAGAGAGTAAATTGCATTTCTGAAGATACAATGCTGCTGATCCTGCTACAACGGGAGATGCCATTGAAGTTCCGCCATTTTTTACGTGGAATCCGCCCACTTCAATACTCGCGTTATTTGCTGGGTTTGACAAAAACCACATTGGTCCTGATCCAAAAGAAATATCTCCACTCGCTGCCACATCTGGTTTAACTTCACCAAGCCTGGATGGACCTTTACTACTTGATGCAGCAAGATTTCCAGGTGTTCCACTGAAAGTTTGAACATTATTGCTTTTGTCTGTAAATGATTTCCTGTTTACAATATTTCCAACAGAAATTACTTTTGGAGAACAATTCCATGATGAGACAATAGATTGCAAGGAATCCGGCATGACATAGTGAATGATATTTGGCATTTCATTGACGGATGGAATCGACGTCACAAAGTCACTGCATCGTTGCCAAGAACCTCCCCAAATGTCATAAGATCCTGATCCAGTTGTTTCAAATCGGTACAAGTAATTTAAAGAATCGATTGTTCGAAAAACTGCCTGCATGTGAAAATTTTGCCCAACTATTTCTCTCCATGTTTCAATGCACGCGATGCGCTGTCCTTGTGCATTGTAAATCGTATCATAAACTACAACACCATTTGTGTCACTTAAAGCTAATCGAAAGTTGGTACGGCCAACAAAGCCATAATTTGGTCCTGGACGATCTGCTCCATAAGCGAAATGATAGTTGGAGCTTGCCGTATCTCCCCATAAATCGAACAAAATCTTATTGTTTCCTACAAATGTGTTTCCTGGATTATTTAAATTCCAAACGAAACTTGTATCGGAATCGATGTCGTTGTGAACATGAAACTTTCCCTGATTTCCCGCATTTCCTGCGGCACAAACAATAATTCTACCTTTTTTTGCATCGAGTAATGAGTCCATTAGTTCCGCTGCAGGGTCTCTTCCATCATGACTACCCAAATATGCACCTAGAGACAAATTAATAACTGCAGGTTTTCCAAGTGAGTCGGCAACTTTAAAGATGTAATCGCAAGCATCAGCTATGGATAAAGTCCAATTTTGAAGATTGAAATTAGTTTCCACAACAATGATATCTGCTTCAGGCGCTGCGCCTTTGTTTTTTGAATTTGCTCGGGCATTTCCAACCGCCATTCCTGAAACAGTTGTTCCATGAGCAGTTCCAGTTTCGAGACTAGTACAAGTCCCATTATTGATAGAGGTGCTGTCCCACAACGTTCCATAACCGTAAGGCTGAGGTGGATTGGCGGCATTTTCAGTATGATCCCAATACCTTAATACCCGCGTTTTTCCATTTGAAAATTTAAAATCCGGGTGGTTGAAGTCAATCCCTTGATCAACGATTCCGACAATAACACCCTTACCGGTGTAAGATGTATCAAGTCCATTACCTTGGTGTACCAAATTAATCTTGTGTCGAACTAAAGCGGTGTCAGCCAACGCATGAGGTGGAGCAAATTCAAAATAAAAACTTTTCAATGCTTGGTTATTTTTATTTTTTTTAACCCATTCAGAACTTGCCGAAAAGAAAATCCAATTTTTAGTGGAATTTTTAATTTTAATCTTGTTTTCTAAAAGAAATTTACGATTCGACTCTGTATTCGAGATACACGAATTTATGAATGTGTTTTCTGTTTCATTTTTTAGATAATCGTCTAGTCTCAAATAGTTTTTTTGACCGAAAAAATTCCAAGTTATTGAAATTAGGAAACCGAGGATTAAAGTTCTTTTCATAAAATTTGAGAAATTTGACTTACAGCGAATTTAAAAAGATTTCTTGTAAGTTCAAAAGTACTAGAATAGCATATATTGCTCGAATCTTTTTATTTATATTTGAAAAAAAAATCTTTTATGCGAAAAAAAATTCTTTCTCTTGGATTATATGCACTAACATTTGCTTTTTCTGTGCAAGTATCTGCCCAAGCTATTCCAGGAACTTTAAATTGGTACAACAAGGAAGGTGCAGGGATGGCTACCGATAAAGCCTATGGTTTATTAAAAAAGAAGAAATCTGAACCGGTAATTGTTGCCGTTATTGATTCAGGAGTGGATATTGAGCATGAAGATTTACAGGGTAAAATTTGGGTAAACACAAAAGAAATCCCTAATAACAAAATCGATGATGATAAAAATGGTTACGTTGATGATGTTCATGGTTGGAACTTTCTAGGAAATTCGAAAGGAGAAAATTTGGATGCTGCTCGTTTGGAGAAAACTAGAATTCTTGCAAAATTAATGGATAAATATGATGGTATTGACCCTGCATCAATAAAAAGTGATGAGGAATTCGAATTATACCAATCAGTTAAAAACGAAATCGAAGGTGAACGAGCGCAATACGAACCTTACTTGGAAATGATCAAATCAGGAGCTCTAGACGCTGACACGAAGAAATACATTGAAGATCAGTTGAATTACAACCTTAATGTAAACTACGATGATCGATCATTGATTGGTGATAATCCGGATGATTTCAATGATACGAATTATGGTAATCCTAATGTTGAAGGTCCAGATGCACTTCATGGAACACATGTTTCGGGAATTATTTGCGCAATTCGTGGAAACGACAAGGGAGGCGATGGTGTTGCGGATAACGTTAAAATTATGTCGCTAAGAGCAGTTCCGAACGGAGATGAACATGACAAAGACATTGCATTAGCAATTCGTTATGCTGTTGATAATGGTGCAAAAGTGATAAATATGTCTTTTGGAAAATCGTATTCTCCACATCAAGAAAAGGTGTTTCAGGCATTTGAATATGCTGATTCGAAAGGAGTTTTGTTAGTTCACGCTGCAGGAAATGACGCTAAAGACATTGATATCGAACCAAATTACCCAACATCAAAGTATTCTTTTCAAGAAAAACCGTTGGATCATTTCTTGACAATCGGTGCTTCTACCAAAGACAAAGAGGCACTAGTGGCTTCATTTTCCAATTATGGTCAGACGGGAGTTGATGTTTTTGCTCCCGGTTTTGAGATTTATAACACAGTTCCGCAAAGTGCCTATCAAAATCTTCAAGGAACTTCAATGGCAGCGCCAATGGTTACTGGAGTAGCAGCCATGTTAAAGTCATATTTCCCGACTTTATCCATGAAGGAAATTAAAGATGTTATGCTTTCTACGGTTGTAAAATATACAGTTGATGAATTTGCTACAAAATCAGTAACAGGTGGAGTTGTAAATGTTTACAATGCAGTTAAGGCTTGCCAAAAATTGGAAAGTTCTAGAAAATAAAATATACAAATCGGAAATGCAAAATTGGGAAATTCTCGATTTTGCATTTTTTATTTTACGAAGATGAAATCAAGATTAATATTGCTACTAGGATTCATTTTGTTAGCCGAAATTTCTTTGGGACAAAAAGAGGAAATCAAGTTAAATGAATTGATTGATCAATGGCACATAAGCGCAGCGAAAGCAGATTTTAAGAAATACTTTGATGCTACATCGGATAATTTCATTTTTCTTGGTACAGCACCAGGTGAACGTTGGAATAAATCGGAGTTTCAAGCTTTTTGCAAACCTTATTTCGATAACGGAAAAGCTTGGGATTTTAAACCTTCGAATCGTAAATGGAATTTTTCTAAAGACAAGAAAATAGCTTGGTTTGATGAAGACTTGGATACATGGATGAAAGGTTGTCGTGGAAGTGGAATTTGTACGATTGAGAAAGGTGAATGGAAAATCACTTATTACAATTTAGCTGTGCTCATTGAAAACGAGAAAATTAAAAAGTTCATTGAGTTGAGGGAAGAGTAATGTTTGTAAAAGAAAATACCATTTCCGCCACTAGAGCTTATTTCAAAGATCGCCTTCAATATCAATTCTCTGAAAGTGAACTCAAATCGATGTGGAAACAATTGATGTGCAAACGATTCGAATGGAGCGATTCTGAATTTCTTTTATCTTCTGAAAATCGTTTATCAGAATCGGACTTGCTCTATGTTCGATCATTCGTGAAGCGATTGCAAGGTAACGAACCATTTCAATACATTCTCGGTGAAACGACCTTCTGTGAATTAACCATTTTATGTGATTCCCGAGCATTAATTCCACGACCAGAAACTGAAGAACTTGTAAGCTGGATTTCAGAACTTAAAAATGTTAATTCAATCATTGATATTTGCTCTGGCTCGGGTTGTATTGCACTTGGTTTAAAGTCACATTTTCCAAATGCAAAAATTTTCGGTGTTGATTTTTCTGAGGAGGCAAATAATTTGGCGGAAACCAATGCCATTCGAAATAAGTTATCCGTTGATTTTTACAAAGCTGATGCATTGGATTTGAATTCGGATTTTTGGAAAAACATGGATTCTGTCGATGTAATTGTTTCGAATCCACCATATATTACGTTGGATGAAAAAACGCTGATGAATCCGAATGTATTGGACTTCGAACCACACTTAGCTTTGTTTGTGCCAAATGATTCAGCTGTCATTTTTTACGAGCGAATTGCTAATTTGGCCATACATAAGTTGAATCAAAAAGGCTTTCTATTTTTTGAATTAAATCCTGATTTTGCTTATGATGTAGTCAAAATGTTGAAAAATCTAGGTTTCGGCAATATTGAATTGAAGAATGATTTGCAAGGAAAAAAACGCATGTTAAAAGCTCAAAAAGTGTAATTTTATAATATGAATGCTGAGCAGGCGAAAATCGAAATTGAGCGACTTACGGATTTGATTCACCACCACAATTATTTATACTATGTGGATAGCAATCCCGAGATTTCCGACTATGATTTCGATATGCTTTTACTCAAACTTCAAGAGCTTGAAAAGCAATTTCCAGAATTTGCAAATGAGAATAGTCCAACAAAACGAATAGGAGGGGACATTACCAAGAAGTTTGAGACAGTAGAACATCGTTTTCCGATGCTTTCGTTGAGTAATTCTTACTCGGAAGAAGAAATTGCTGACTGGGTTAGTAGAGTAAAGAAGATCATTGTCGAGGAAATAGAATACGTCTGCGAACTGAAATACGATGGTGTTGCAATTGGAATTCGTTATGAAAATGGTCAATTAACTCGAGCGGTAACTCGAGGTGATGGTGAAAAAGGAGAGGATGTTACCAATAATGTTCGCACAATTCGATCCGTTCCTCTAAAGTTGCAAGGAAATTTTCCAGAAGATTTTGAAATTCGAGGTGAGATTTTTATGCCACAAAAGCAATTTCAAAAATTGAATGCCGAGCGCGAGGAAATCGGAGAAACACCTTTTGCAAATCCAAGAAATACGGCTTCCGGAACGCTAAAATTACAAGATTCAAAAATAGTCGCTGAGCGCGGACTTGATTCATACTTATATGGAATATACGGCGCAAATCATAACCTGAAAGGTCATTTCGAAGCTGTCAACGAAGCAGGTAATTGGGGATTCAAAATTCCGTCAATAAAAAATCGCTTCATCGAAAAAACGAATTCGATTGAGGGAATAATGGATTTTATTCATTTTTGGGATAGAAAACGTGAACAGCTTGAATTTGAAATCGATGGTATCGTTCTTAAAGTTAATTCGTATTCTCAACAGCAAAAATTGGGTTTTACAGCAAAGTCACCACGTTGGGCGATTGCATTTAAATTCAAAGCAAATCGGGTTGAAACGAAGTTGTTGGAAGTAACTTATCAAGTCGGGAGAACGGGAGCCATCACGCCAGTTGCCAATTTGGAACCTGTATCGCTTGGTGGAACAACGGTTAAGCGTGCTTCATTGCATAATGCCGATCAAATTGAAAAATTGGATCTACATCAAGGAGATTTCGTTTTTGTAGAAAAAGGAGGTGAGATCATTCCGAAAATTGTTGGTGTTAACGAAGAAAAAAGAACTGAATCGAATCAAAAAATTGAATTCATTCAATATTGTCCGGAGTGTCAAGCCAAATTGATTCGCAGAGAAGGAGAAGCTCAACATTATTGTCCGAATGAGAATTTCTGTCCACCGCAAGTAAAAGGTCGAATAGAACATTTTATCAGTCGCAAAGCTTTGAATATTGACGGACTTGGCGTTGAAACGATCGATTTGCTTTATTCCAAAGGCTTGATTCGTGACTGCGCTGATTTATACGAATTATCATTTGAGCAAATTGTCAGTTTAGATCGGATGGCTGAAAAATCAGCTGATAATCTTTTGAAAAGTATTGAAAATTCGAAGGAAGTTCCATTTGAGCGCGTTTTATTTGGTTTAGGAATTCGGTTTGTCGGAGAAACGGTCGCTAAAAAATTAGCAAAGCAATTCAAGAATATTGATGCCATTGCCTCTGCTCGGTATGATGATTTGATTCAAACCGAGGAAATTGGAGAAAAAATAGCGATTTCAGTTCAGCAATTCTTTTTGGAGGCATCGAATTTGTCATTTGTTAGTCGTTTGAAAGAAAAAGGATTGCAATTTCAAATTCTTGAAAAAGAAAAATTATCTGCTAAATTAGAGGGGAAAACGGTGGTGGTTTCTGGGACATTTGAAACGTTTTCGCGCGATGAACTCAAAGAATTAATTGACAGAAATGGAGGTAAAAATGGTTCTTCTGTTTCTGGGAATACGGATTATTTAGTTGCAGGAGCAAACATGGGACCTGCGAAATTGAAAAAAGCGACTGATTTAGGCGTGAAAATTATAAGTGAAGATGAATTTATCAAACTCATAAGTTCATGAAAGAAAAAAATATTTGGAATGCGACACGATCCTTGTTAGTTGTATTCAATTACGAAAACGATGAGCAATTGAATGGCTTTCGCAAGTCGTTGGATAAAATGTTGAATGTTAGTAATGTAGATCGATTGATAATCGTTGTGAACATCGATAAGGAAATTGATAAAAATACGCTTCCTCCACATTTTTTAATTTATTACAACTCACCAAATGATTACTCGTTTTGGGGGAAAATGAAAGACGTGCAATTGGAATCCGAATTAAAACGTGATTATGATGTAATGATTTGGTTTGGAAATGTTGATCAGCCAATTTTCAAAGAAATTAAAATCACAAATTGCAAACGGCGTATAATTGTGAATGAGCATCACGAACATTTTGATTTACAGTTGAATGCTGAATCCTCTGAGCCTTCTGAAATGCTCAATTTTGTAATACATACACTCGAAAAAATTTCAATTTATGAATAATCCATTTAAAGGTTCTGGTGTCGCCTTAGTTACGCCATTCAAAAGTGATAAATCGATTGATTTCGATGCGTTGACAAAATTGGTGCAACTTCAATTGGACGGAGGCACGGATTTTTTGGTAGTTCAAGGAACAACAGGTGAATCACCAACTCTTTCTCAAGATGAAAAAATGCAGATTCTTCAAACGGTAATTGAGGTAAATCAAGGCAAATTGAAGATCGTTTATGGTGTTGGGGGTAATAATACATTGGCAGTGGGGGAAACGTTAAAAAAAGTACCGGCTGGAGTTGATGGAATATTATCTGTGTCACCCTATTACAATAAACCAATACAGAAGGGAATTATCGAGCATTATAAGTATTTGGCGACATGTACTGATTTACCAATCATTTTGTACAATGTTCCTGGAAGAACAGGTTCAAATGTGTTGCCAGAAACGACTTTAGATTTGGCAGAAATCCCAAATATTGTAGCGATGAAAGAAGCATCGGGAAACATGGAGCAGATAATGGAAATCATTCGCATTAGAAAACCTGAATTTGGTGTATTGTCCGGTGATGATGCGATTACAATGCCACTAATTGCAGCTGGAGCTGATGGTGTAATTTCAGTTGTTGCAAATGCCTTTCCGGAAAAGTTCTCAAAAATGGTTCATGCTTCGATGGCAGGAGATTTATCAGTGGCAAGAAAGGAGCATTATGATTTATTGCCAATTACAAAAATGTTTTTCGAAGAAGGAAATCCTGGAGGTGTGAAGGTTGCATTAGCTGCTCGCGGAATTATGGAAGAACACATGCGTTTGCCTTTATATCCTGTTTCGGATGGCTTAAGGTTAAGAATAGAGATTGAAACGAAGAAATTGTTGGGTTAAGAGATGTTTAGAATTAAGAAGTTAGAGTTAAGAATTAAGGATGTAAAATGCAGAATTCGTTTTTAATTTATAGAATCGACAACCACCTTTCAGATTGAAACCAAGACATATATTTATTATTTTCTTCCTTCTTTGCTCTTGCAATTCAGAAAGTGAAAAGTCAGTCCTGGATAAAGAGGAATTAAAAACAGATACTATTATAAAGAACCAAAAAGTCGACCTACAAAAAGTCGACTCAATCTTAGTGAACAATTTAATTGATATTCAAGAATTAAATCCTGAAATTTTAGTTGATTTGAAGTATGCTTCTTCCGATAATTTCATGAAAACCAAGTTGTACTCTAGATTGAATCGTGCTTTTTTACAGAAGGATGTAGCTTTTAGATTATCGAATTGCCAAGATTATTTATCGCGAATTAAACCAGGTTATAGGTTATTGATCTATGACGCTGTTAGACCAGTTAGCGTTCAGCAAAAAATGTGGGATGCGATGGATTCTTTGCCTCCGGTTGAGCGAGGAAAATATGTTTCAAATCCGAAAAATAGAAGTCTACATAATTTGGGTGCGGCTGTTGATTTAACCATTTGTGATGAAAACAAGACGCCATTGGATATGGGAGCTGGATACGACGATTTTCGTGAAATTGCTTATCCCGAATTAGAAAGTAAATTTCTTAAGTCCGGAGAGTTAACGAAACAGCACATTGATAATCGTGAGTTACTCCGAAAAGTGATGCGAAAAGAAGGCTTTCGTAACATTCCAACCGAATGGTGGCATTTTAATGCTTGCTCAAGAAAGGATGGACTTTTAAAGTATCAAGTTTTATTTGAAGAGCCGTAGTTCATTTTCTTTTGAATAATATTTTTTTAAATGTTTAAAATAATTTTTCTCCTTTTTTCATTCGTCATAACAGGATTTTATTTTGGACAAAGTGGATGTACTGATCCTCAAGCTCAAAATTATGATCCAGCCGCATTAGTTAACGATGGTTCTTGTATTTATCAGTTGACGAATTATGCTCCAAATTTAATTGCAGAATTATCAGAAGATCTGGCTGAAAATTCAGGGTTATCTTTTCTTAATAATTCAATTTACAGTATAAATGATGGAGGAAATTCAACGATCATTAATGAGTTATCGCTAAATGGTTCACTTGTTCGAAATATACAGATAGATTCTGCTCAGAATGTTGATTGGGAGGCGATAACAATGAGTGAAACCGAGCTTTTTATTGGTGATTTCGGAAATAATTCAGGTACAAGAACTAACTTGAAAATATATCGAATCAATAAGGGTGATGTTCTTCAAAGTGATACTGTTAGTTCTACATTTATTCAATTTTATTATCCTGATCAAACCAATTTTTCATCCCAACCAAACAACAATAATTTTGATTGTGAAGCCTTCATTTTTTTTCAAGATTCACTGCACCTATTTACGAAAGGTTGGGCTAATTTATATACTAAACACTACATCGTTCCTTTGAATAATGCAGAACCGGTTGCTGCAATTCTGAAGGATAGTTTATTTGTAGATGGATTAATAACGGATGCTTCAATTGACGCTCAAACTGGTAAATTAGTTCTACTCGGGTACAAGAATAATGGTTCGAATTTCTATACCAGTTTTGTTTATTTGATTTTTGATTATCCGAATAATCAGTATTTTAAAGGTAATAAGCGAAGAATCGAACTTGGAAATATGCTGACGCTTTCTCAAACCGAAGGAATTACATGGAGGAATCAATTTTCAGGATTTATTTCATCGGAAAAGATAATATCAAGCTTTATAACAATACAACCAAAGCTTTTTGAGTTTGATTTCACGACCTATTTTGTAAATGATACATTGGGTATAAATTCAATTAATAGTTCTAAATATTCGATTTTTCCGAATCCTACAAATGATATTTTGAATATTCTCTTTGATGAGGAATTTGTGAATTCTGACTACAAAGTTTTCATTGAGAATGGTTTAGGTCAAATAGTTTTTGAATCTTCAATATCGAAGCCAATGATAAAAATTGAGCTCGCCAATAAAAATGAAAAAGGGATTTATTTTCTTAGAGTAGTAGATAGTGACTATAATAAAATTTACACTAATAAAATTGTATTGAATTAATTCAAACAATTGCTGCTCAATAGGTTCAATTCAATTCGATAGCACCAATATCAGGTGGATTGTTTCGTCCGGCTCCAAAAATATCTGTTATAACAGATGTTGTAAACCCATTTCCATTTAATACGGAAGAAGGGGAGAAGCTAAAATCAAAATTTTGAGGATCTGTAAACAATGGATTATTGTTCCAAAATATGGTTTGATAAAAAGCATCTGTTTGTAATTCTTGAGATTTAATCAAGCAATTTCTAAAATCGAAATTCAAGGAAACCCCAGTCATCTGGATTGTATCGATGGCTAATTCGGTATCCAGATTTCCACTTAAAATACAATTATATAATATACCTTCATTAATGGAACCAATATTGGTCGTGCTCGTTGAATAATCCGTGTAATAATTACTAATTCCAACCGACGGATTTTGCGAACTTCCGTAACCCAAAAGGTCACAATGATTAAAATTAAAATCTCCTCCTTCAAGAACGAGTAGTGAATGCGTCCCATTCTTCGCAATAATGCAATTTTCTGCTTTTACTTTAGCTCCTGAATAAATAAAAACGCCGTATCTAGCTTGATTTTCAATAATGGTATTTGTTAAGGTTAGTGTGTAACTCGGATTGCTAGGATCATCCGAAAATAAATGAATTCCCGCTGTTCCATTTTTAATAATGGCGTAATCAATTGTGCTTGGTCGAGCCTCTTGAAAATAAATCCCATAATATTGTCCACTAACGTCATCATATTCAGGCTCCAAGCGATCTCCTTGAAAAACAACTTCATTTCCCAATGTTCCCTGAATGTTGAGTGTCGATTTGTAGACGTATAGCAACGAATTTTTATGCAAATGAACCTGAGTTCCGGCTTGAATTGTCAACGTTTTCGCTGAATCTATCGCCGCATATCCATAAATGACGTGTGGTTTGTCATTGGGCCAGATTCCTTCATTTAAATCTTTGTAATGGAAATAGGCATCTTGACCCCAAACTGCTAATTTTACATATTGATCAACGCCATTGGTTTGAAATCGAATGGAATCCTCAACAATCATTGGTAAAATTTCACCATTAACATTCAAAGTTACTTCAACAAATGCAAAGAGGCTGTCTTTCGCAAGAACTTCAACGTCAGTTAATTTATTCCCCATCAATCCATCAACATTCATTCTGAAAGGTGAATTCTCTCCTCCCATTAATTCGATTTCCTCTATTTTAAGAGATTTATTTTCTCGGTTGTAAATTTTAAATTGCTTTGTAGTTGATCCAATAGTTGTAAAAACTGTATCAAAGACTAACGTGTCAACGGAAAACTCAAGGTTCTTTTTGGAAAGCAATCCCTTCTTCTTACAACTCCCTAATGAAAGAGCAAAAAGTAAAACCAAGATAGATAATAACGCTGTTTTCAAAAAAGTCATAATTTACAAACGAACAAAACTACATTTTATTAGGTAAATTTTTAACAAAGAAGGAAATTTTGGAAAATGGCACAATTTTTTGAACGAAATTTGATGTTGGTTGTAAGCTAAACAAATTCAATACGAAATGAGAACTGTTTTTCTACTTTTTTTACTCTTAAAAGGCATGGTTTCCAATGCTCAAACTGGAAAGGAAGAGGAAAAATCCAATGTCGCTATTCCGAGTGTATCAAACGCTCCTGCGATGAATTCGACAAATTCAACTACAACAAGAGGTGCTCTGGACACCGTAAGTTATAAACTTGAAGAAATTCAATTAAAATCTTCCGATAAAATTGAGTTGAATAAATCAAAACAAAAAAAGTCAATTGAATCCTCATCAAGTCAATCTCAAATGAACCAAAAGAAAATGGAGTTTTCTAAGGCGAAAGCAGCATCTTCAACACAACGAAATCAGCGAACTCCATCTAAGGAACAGCAACAGATTATGAATAAACAGGTTGAAGACTTGGAGGAAATCGCACCGAATTCGTTTGATTACAATTTGATGTATTATTCTTCTGGGAATTACGATGTTTCACGAGAATCTGAACTGATAAAGGCAGAAGAGCAACAACCTGAAAATACGGATGTCATCAAATTTCGAGCAGCGAATGCAATTGTGAAAGGGGATACGATTGAAGCAAAATCGTATTTAAGGAAGTTGGAAGAGAAACAAATTATTCAACCTGAAACAGTAAGCTACACGCAAGATGTTATTATTTCGAGCGGAACGAATTCAACAATTGTCACACACGGATTTAATGACAGTTATGGAACGTATTTCAATCAGTTCAATCAAAATCTGGCTCCAAATACAACGGTCATTTCACTTGATTTCATGCAAAGTGAATCCTACCGAAATGTATTGAAAAAGAAAGGGTATGAGCTACCGAAGCAAAAGACGGTTGATGTCCCATATTTAAAATCGTTTTGTGAGTTGAATCAGCAAAAAAACATTGCCTTGTCAATGACTATACCCAAGGAATATTTTGAACCAATCAAGGACAATATTTTCGTCTCAGGATTGATTTTTGAATACAAACCAACACTTTCACAACAATCGTATCAAAAATTGGAATCGCTTTGGAATCAGAAATTAAATAAAAAAGTCATCAATCAATTCATCTCACCGTTAAGTAATTCTTTCAGCTTGAACTACCTCCCAATGCTGATTTATTTGGAAGAATATTATCAAAATACAGGTGATAAGACGAAAACGATGGAAATAAAAACCGACATTGATCGCGTCAGGAAAAAAGCAGGGATTTCTAATCAATTGAAGAAGAAAAAGGAATGAAGTTTTTCAAGCCAAAATACGCCTCTCAATCAGATGAGGAACTCCTAACGGCTATGTCGAAGGGAGATAAATTGGCTTTTGATGAAATTTACAAACGTTACGCGGGACAATTAAGAGGTTATTTTATGAATATGTTGTGGAGAGACAAAGAAAAAGCGGAAGATTTTGTCCACGATTTATTTGCCAAATTGATTCGTAATCCGGAATATTTTGATGTAACTCGTTCTTTTAAGACATGGCTTTTTTCTGTAGCGAGTAACATGTGTAAAAATGAGTACAAGAAACAGGAAGTGCGAAAAAATACGTCCACAGGAATTGACGATTACAGAACGATTTCGGCTTCCTCTAATGTGATGAATGAAGTGCACGATTCGCAGTTCAAAGAAGCTTTTGAGGAAAGTTTGGATAAATTGGATGAAAAACATCGTGAAGTATTTACGCTACGCCATTTTGACGGACTCTCAATGAAAGAAATTGCTGAAATAATGGATATTAACGAGGGAACAGTGAAATCACGACTTTTTTATGCCACCAAGCAATTGTCAGAACAATTAAAAGCATTTAATCCCGCATTAAATTATTAGGTTATGGAAGATTATCTATTAAAAATATTGACCAAACGTTCATTCGAGGAGCTTTCCAGTGATGAAAAAAAAGTAATGAATGAATGGTGTGCTTCCGAGGAAGAATTTCAAGGACTAAAATCTTTGTTTTCAGTTGTGGAATCTTCACGAATTTCAATTAATGACAATTCAAATACAAAGAAGCGTTTGGATGAACTTTTTGAAAGTAAATACAAAACTTCGAATGGGTTTGATTGGCGATCCTTTCTATTTCCAAGTGGGGTTGTCTTTTTTCGTCAGCCGGCTTTTCAGTTGGCTTTTGGAATTATCTTGATTTTTGGAGTCTCAATCTTTTTTGTAAATCAATCTCCAGTTCAACTTGCAAAGAATGAAGTTCCAAAATCTGAAAAAAAGAAAACGAATTCTTCTTCTAAAAACAAAAATTCGAAAGTAGAACCAACATTAGAAACTAGTATAGATTCCGAATCCACTGTGGTATTTAGTGAAAGTAATTTTAGTAATTCTAGAACTGACGAAATTACACCTGCACTTGTTTCGGAAGAAGTATTTGTTAAACTAGAACAACCTGCTGAGGCTCAAATGGAAGATTTCGAAGGTTATTCCTCAGGAACATTTGCTGCGGATTATTCAGTAATGGAGAAAGATATTGATTTCGTTTCGACAACTATTCAGCCAGTAAGCTCCAAACCTGCCGTTTTGGATTTGCTTTATACAACTTATTAGTAACGCAGAATAAAATTTGCTGTTTGTGGTGAAATGTGTTCTATCCGAAATTTTATAGATTTCTAACTCATACTGACATTGGAACTTCCATAAGAAGAACTCTACTGTTCGAAAAAGATTTTACTTTTACTTGTTCAATGTCCCAAATACCGAATCCATCTCGTTTGGAGAGTTTTTGTCCTTCGACCTCAATTTCGCCATCTAAAACAAAAAAGTAGATTCCGTTTCCTTGTTTATTCAGTGCGTAGGAACTACTTATTCCTTTTTCAAATTTTCCAATCGAAAACCACGCATCTTGATGAATCCATACTCCTTGGTCATCTGCACTTGGAGATAGAACCTGATAAAACTCGTTCATCTTTTCCATGTCACGAATGGTAATTTGGTCGTAACGAGGCGTTACATTTCTTTTATTCGGGAACAACCATATTTGTAGAAATTTGACTTCTTTGTCTTTATTTTTATTGTATTCAGAATGAGTGATTCCTGTTCCAGCGCTCATCACTTGAAGATCTCCTTCTTTGATAACTGCCACATTTCTCATACTGTCTTTGTGTTCCAAATCTCCTTCCAATGGAATAGAAATGATTTCCATGTTGTCGTGAGGATGAGTGCCAAAGCCTTGTCCTGCAGAAACTATGTCGTCATTCAGAACGCGAAGAACTCCGAAATGCATTCTTTCAGGATTGTGGTAATTTGCAAAACTGAAAGTGTGTTTGCTGTGCAACCAACCGTGGTTAGCATCGCCTCTTGTTTCGGCTTTGTGAAGTACCGTGTTCATAGTTTTCTCTTCTTTATTTGGTAAATGATTATATCCTATTATATCTAATTCCTTAAGCTCGTCAATTTCATTTTTGAATAGATTGCCTAATGCCGATGCACTCACAAACATGCCAGTACCGAGCAATCCTTTACGTAAAAAATCTTTTCTGTCCATAACCCAAGTTTAAAGTATTGTACAAATTTCATCTCTTACAAGAATCATTACATTGATTTAAGTTAAGAAATTAATAGTTGCAAAATTATTTTTAAAACTTCAATATAAAATGTTCCTTCTGCTGCTGAGGTCTTTTAGAAATAAGTCCCATTCGAAATAAATCAATAGTTAAATTGTAATTTTTGTCTTCCTTGATTTTATTCCAAGCGTCAAACATAGAGTGACTCCAACGAATGTCATCCAATAGAATTATGGTTTCGGGGTGTGTGATCGGTTTCAATTTTTCCAAATAATGCAATAGTGCATCTCCGTCATGGTGTCCATCGATGAAAACAAAGTCGAATATCTGATTTTGAGATTCATTTAGAAAATGTTCGAACGTTTGATTAATGAGTTGAATGTTCGGAAATGGTCTCAATTGACTCGATGTAAATCGATGCGTTTCAGGGCAAGCTTCCACGCTTATGATTTTACTTTTTGGATTTCCCAAATGGAGATTCAATGTTCCAATTCCAAGAGAAGTTCCGAATTCCAAGACATTCTTGAATTGAAAATAACGATTCAGTCGATAAAGTAGTTTACCATACTTTCCTTTGCTAGAACTATTCTTGTAGATGTGATTGATTCTTCGTTCAGTTCCCATTTTTCGTGATCCGACTCCAAAATCTTGAATTTGAATTTTTGTTTTGTCTGATTTTAATTTCGATTCATAATCTTTCAATAAAATTTCGTCCGCTTTTTCTCGTTTTATTTTGAAACATTTATCGCTTAAATCGTAAACAAAGGGCGAATGGATACCATGTCGGTTTTGGGCAAGCCACTGATATTGTATAAATTCGAAGATTAAATTCACTTTGCAAAGTAACTATTTTCAAACCGAATGGCAACCAATACGAACAAAGAAGAAATAATAGAACATCAACGTAAACTCGTTTTCTCGGAAAACCCGACCTTGAAAATTGTTGCACCTTGCACGATTGGAAATGGGATTTTACGTTTGTCGGAATCCGAAATTCATCAATTTGAGGAATTCTTCAAAAAGGAGGAGAAAAAGATAAGTTTATTTATTCCTGCATCCGGCTCAGGTTCACGTATGTTCGAATTTCTTTTTGATTTTTTAGAAGAACCAAATGAAAGTAATCGCGCACAAGTCGAACGTTTTTTAAATAGAATTCAATCGTTTGCATTTTTTCGTCAACTTCCATTCGAAAAACAAAAGGAAATTACAGAATTTCAGATCTCCTTGCGTGAAATTGTTTCCTATCTTTTGAATAAAGTTGGAATGGGATATGGTGAATTACCGAAAGGACTTATTCCGTTTCACGTTTTAGATCCATTCATTTTAAATCCATTTCAGGAACATATTATTCAAGGCAGCCGATTGCATTCAAAGGAAACGGCTTTTCATTTCACGATTCAATCGCAATTCAAGAATCATTTTAATGCGGTTGTTGAACAATTGCAGGGACTTATGGGGAACCGTTTCGACGTTTCGTATTCTGAGCAAAATAAAGAAACAGATTCGTTTGCTTTTGAAGAGGATGGTTCACTTGCGACAAATAAAGATGGTTCGGTTTTACGTCGTCCTGCCGGACACGGAGCGCTCATTGAAAATCTTCAAGCTATTAATAATGAATTGGTCTTTGTCAAGAACATTGATAATATTCAGCATTTTTCAAAATCTGATAAATCCCAACAAATTTGGAATGCGCTTGGAGGTTTGATTATAACTATTAAGAACGAACTTTCGAAAATAAGTGTAGAACCAAATTTGGATAAAGTAATTGAATTCAACCAAAAATTTGATCTTTTTTCTGAGTCTGAAATGAAGACAATTCGATCGAATCAAGATATTCTAAAGCTAATAAACAGACCGATTCGAGTTTGTGGAATGGTACGAAATGAAGGTCAACCTGGCGGCGGACCATTCTTGGTTGAAGATAACGGAATTATACGCAAACAAATCGTAGAAAAAGCACAAATTTCATCGTCAGTTGAACAAATGAATCAAATGGTGAAAAGCACGCACTTCAACCCAGTAATGATGGTGTTGAGCTACCAACAAGCCAATGGAAAAAATTTCAATCTCATTGATTTCGCGGATAACTCCAAGTTTTTTATTGTCCATAAAAAGCAACAGGGAAAGAATATTCGTTTTATGGAATTACCAGGTTTGTGGAACGGAGCAATGGCGAATTGGATAACGGTTTTTGTTGAAATTTCCAATGAAACATT
This sequence comes from uncultured Lishizhenia sp., assembly GCA_964534395.1. Taxonomy (GTDB): domain Bacteria; phylum Bacteroidota; class Bacteroidia; order Flavobacteriales_D; family Crocinitomicaceae; genus UBA952. The sequence continues at coordinate 19,903 of CAZHOW010000001.1, read as the reverse complement.
TAGTCCCGTGAAAACTGTTTTAGATCTTTTAAATCCATCTCATACCTTATCGGAATGATTTTTGAAAGGAAGTCGAAATGCGATTTCTTACTATTTTCTTTTTTCTAGGATTTTGTTGTTTTTCGCAATCAAATAATGATTTTAAAATTGGCTTTCAAGCGGGAATTGTCCTAGATTTTGGCTCCCACGAAAATGAAATTGGAATTGAAGTCAATACCTGCGGACTTTATCGATTTACGCAATTAAATGTTGGAACTCGATTCTCATTTCTATTAAATTCACTAGGAGGAAGAATAAACTATTTGGAGAATCGAACGAATGTGGGTTTGCTTTTTCTGGGTGGTAAAAGGCAGACTCCAATTGAAAATTATTTTGCAGGGTTGATTCATAACTCTAACTACAACAACGCACTTGGATACAATTATATCTGGTATTTCGATAATGCAGGAACTTCCCAACGGTCTGGAGCATTTGGATTGACTTTAAATAAAACGAGTATATTTTTTGAGAATGATGTTTTTGGAGGACAGGCAAAAGATCGTTTTCGAACTGGTCATTTGCAGTTTTCGTATCGGACAGAATTGGTTCGATATTCTCTCGGGATTAACATGTGGACAGGTGAAACATGCGGTTCTCCTCGTTTGAAACCAATAGAAAACTGTCCAAATGGATTTAAAAATCTCACCAATTTACCGTTCGGCAAGACGAGTCACGGTATTTTTTATTTTGGAGCACAATACCAATTACCAATATTTCAAAACATTCATTGGAGATTAGGAATGGATAGTGAAGAAATTCGTCATTTTTTTCAAAATAGGTTAACTCACGATTTAATGTTTCTTCCCAAGTCAATTCCAAGAAATACACCTCATTATCCGCGAATAGATAAAAATGGCAATCCAGTATTTAATAAAAATGATCGTAGAGAAGATCTTTTCTACTTGCAATTTGGAACAAACGGTAATTGGTCGGAATGATGAAATTAAATTTGTTAAAGTCACTTTTGATCTTCGTTTGTTATGTAAATTTGTAAAACAATCAAACAAATCATGAACGTACCAGTAACAGTTTACACCGAAATGACGCCCAATCCAACAACAATGAAGTTTGTAGCAAATAAATATTTACTTGCCACGGGTGATTCAGTAGAATTTTCAAATAAAAACGAAACGAAAGGATTCTCACCTTTAGCAGATGAACTGTTTAATTTCCCTTTTGTAAAGAATGTCTTCATTGCAGCTAATTTCATTACTATTACGAAAACGGATAATGTTCCGTGGGACTTTATCACCATGGAGTTACGTGAATTTATCAAAGGTTGGATTTCAAATGGAGGAGAGATTTTAATCCAAATGCCTACGCAAAAGCAACAAGCTATCGAACGTGTTGAAGGTAATACGTTGAAAGATTTCAATCCAACCGATTATGATGACCCTATTCGAGCGCTTTTGGATGAGTACGTGCGTCCGGCAGTAGAGAATGATGGTGGTGCGATTGATTTTCTTGGTTTTGAAGATGGTAAAGTAACTGTTCAATTGAAAGGTTCGTGTGCTGGTTGCCCATCATCAACTGCAACATTAAAGGGTGGTATTGAAAATCTGCTAAAACAACATTTGCCTGAAGTTCAAGAGGTCGTGGCTATTAATGGCTAAATTCTCTATTTAATTACTTTTTTCTTGAGTTGATTACATATTTTTCATTAAATTTATGTTATCAATATTTTTATTCGAATTATTTCAGATTGAGTTTTTCAAATGGTTAAACAGGACATTGACTTAAAAGGCGCTCTTAGGACCTATTTTGGTTTTGATTTTTTCAAAGGTGAACAGGAACAAATTATCCAGAATGTATTAAACGGTCGAAACACTTTTGTCATCATGCCAACAGGTGGAGGGAAATCGATGTGTTACCAGCTTCCTTCCTTACTAATGGACGGTACCGCAATCATTGTCTCTCCGCTAATTGCGTTAATGAAAAATCAGGTTGATGCTATTCGAAATGTAAGTGATAGTGAGAGCGTAGCTCATTTTTTAAATTCTTCACTTTCAAAAAGTGAAATTACTCAGGTAAAGAAGGATATTTCCTCGGGCAAGACAAAAATGCTCTATGTAGCACCTGAGTCGCTTACCAAACAAGAAAATATTGACTTTCTTACTTCTGTTGACATTTCTTTTTTCGCTATTGATGAAGCTCATTGTATTTCAGAATGGGGGCATGATTTTCGTCCCGAATACAGAAGATTACGAGAGATTTTTGAACGAATTTCGAATGTTCCGATAATCGCTTTAACAGCAACTGCGACTCCAAAAGTTCAATTTGACATTCAAAAGAATTTGAATATGTTGGATGCTGATGTTTACAAGTCATCATTTAATCGAGATAATTTGTATTACGAGATTCGGCCGAAACGTGAGATAGAGAAACAAATTATAAAATACATTAGAAATCGCCAAGGAGAAAGTGGGATAATATATTGTTTGAGCCGAAAAAAGGTAGAGGAAATTTCTGAATTGCTTCAAATCAATGGAATTAACGCTTTACCTTATCATGCTGGTTTGGATGCTGTAACACGTGCCCGACATCAAGATATGTTCTTAATGGAAGAGGTCGAAGTAATTGTTGCCACTATCGCATTTGGAATGGGAATTGATAAACCGGATGTGCGTTATGTCATACACCACGATATTCCAAAGTCGTTGGAAAGTTATTATCAAGAAACTGGTCGAGCAGGTCGTGACGGAGGAGTAGGTGACTGTATTGCTTTTTACAGCTACAAAGACATTGAGAAATTGGAAAAATTCCTTCAAGGAAAACCTTTGTCAGAACAAGAAATAGGTAGACAATTATTGAATGAAATTGTTTCTTACTCCGAAACTTCAGTTTGTCGAAGAAAATTCATTTTACATTATTTCGGGGAGACTTTTGACGAGAAAAAATGCAATGAGCAGTGTGATAATTGTAAGAATCCAAGAGAACGAAGAGAGGGGCAAGAATACGTTACAATGTTGCTGGAGGCGATCTTGGCACTTGACGAAACGCAAAAAGCAAAGCATTATTGCGCATATTTATCTGGCCACGTTACAGCGGATATAAAAGCATACAAACATGATATGTTACCTACATTCGGAGTAGGAAAGGATCAGGATGAACATTTTTGGAATGCAGTAATTCGGCAAGTGACTTTAGGAGGTCTAGTATACAAGGATATTGAAACTTTTGGGAAACTGAAATTAACTGATTCGGGAAAAAGATTTTTGGAGAGACCAGAATCTTTTATGCTTTTAAAACAACATGATTTTTCAAATACTGATGATGATGAATCCATTGTGCAAGCAGGAAAGGGTGGTGCTTTTGATGAGACTTTGTATGATTTGTTAGTAGATTTAAGGAAGACGATTGCAAAGCAAAAAAACATTCCTCCTTTCGTTATTTTTCAAGAACCCTCGTTAAAGGATATGTGTTTTCAATATCCCATAACAATTGAAGAACTAACAAATATACAAGGAGTAGGAACAGGAAAAGCGCAGCGATATGGTGAACCATTTGTGGCTTTGATTTATCATTATGTTGAGGAAAATAATATCGAACGTCCTCAAGATATGGTCGTGAAATCGTTGGTGAATAAATCAGTATTAAAAGTTCAGTTGATTCAAAATATTGACCGTAAATTACCACTAGAAGATATTGCAAATGCTCAGGGGAAGTCTTTTTTAGAACTATTGGATGAAATAGAATCGGTAGTCAATTCTGGCACTCGTGTCAATATCAATTACTATATCAATTCAATCCTAGACCAGGAAAATCAAGAAGAAATTTTTGATTATTTCTCCAATTCCGAAACGGACGATTTAATCTCTGCATATCACGAATTCGATGGTCTATACACCGAGGAAGAACTTCGACTAATGAGAATTAAGTTCATGAGCGATATGGCTAATTAATTCTTAATTAATGCTTCAATTGAATTTTTAGTTACTGAGTGATAATTTTCTTTACTCTTTTGGAAAATGTCCATTGCTAGGGCTTTCGTTTTGTTATTCTTCAGCATTGTTTCATAAATAGGTAAAACATACTTTCTTCTTCCTATTTTTCTCAAAAATGTTTGAATTTCCAGATTTAGTTCGGTGTAATTGTTTTTAATTCCAAGTAAAAACCAATCAGTCATAATTTCAGCATTTCCACAATTTTTAAAGGAAAAATAAGCATCTAATTTTTGAAGTTTTGTTTTTCCTATGTTATTTGGTAATGAATGAATAAACGTCTGCCATTCTTGAACTATAAAATCCGATCTTTTAATTTGTTCTATGAATTTTTTTCGTTTCTTTTTTCCTTTAATTTTTACATAACGGTATTTTATTTTCGGAGCAAAAACATCGATTCCCTTCGAATAATTCAACGCGAGATCTCTCATCCGATTCAAACGTCCTGAGTTTATTGAAATGCAATTGGATGGAAGTCCTTGCTCATATATCCATTCCTTGTAGTTGAATTTTATTTGATTTGGCGTTAATAGGTTTTTCTCTAGAAAACTGACAAACATGCTCGAGTTTACGGTTTTAAATGCGAAGTTTTTGAAATACAAATTAAGAAATTTATCAAATCTTTGACGTCCCACTTTTTGTTCCAAAGTTTTAAGGAAAAATGCACCTTTAACATAGGCTATGGCCGTCATAGCTTCATCTGGATTTCTTTTTTTCAATTCTAAGAAAAGACGACTGTCTTCAGGGAATTTAGAGTTTTTAATTCTTTCTAATTCATTTTCAAGGTCATAACGCTCTATGGATGAAAGAATATCTGAAACTTCTTTACCGTACAATTCCTCCATTATCCGTTCCTCGAAATACACGGTAAAACCTTCATTTAGCCAAAAGTCATTCCAAGTTCTGTTAGTAACCAAATTTCCTGACCATGAATGCGCTAGTTCATGAGCAACAACAGAGACTAAACTTTTGTCTCCTGCAATTACAGTAGGATTCACAAATGTAAGCATTGGATTTTCCATGCCCCCAAAAGGAAAGGAGTAGGGTAGAACCAATAAATCGTATTGCTCCCACTGATATTTTCCATATAATCTTTCTGCTGCAGTAATCATTTTGGGCAAGTCAATAAACTCTTTAGAGGATGCCGCCAAAAGTTGAGGCTCGCAATAAACTCCGGAATTCTTCGTAAAAGGGTGATAAACCAAATCACCAATTGCTAATGAAATCAAATAAGAGGGAATCGCTTTTTTCATTTCAAATTCATAAATGCCATCCTTATTTAATTTTTTGGAATTCCTTGCGCTCATCACAGCCATTAGGTCATTTGGGACTTTAACTTTTGCGTTGTATGTAATTCGATTTGAAGGAGAATCTTGGGTTGGAATCCATGTCCTGGTTAAAATGGCCTGACCTTGGGTGAAGAGAAATGGTTTAGATTTTGAACTGGTCAAATTACTATCGAGCCAACCAAGCGCTTCCGAATTTTCAGTAGTTTGATAATAGATATTTATTTTGGTTGTTTGTTTGTTTATAGACACGAGTAGCGGTTGTCCGAGAACTGAATCAACATCCATATTGCCAATAACAAAATCCGTTTCCCGCTCATTATTCTTTTCACCGAGCGTTATTTTCTGAATCTTTAATCCTTTTATATCAAAGATTGCCGTATCGGTTTCATTGTTTTTCATTGTGTGTCGTGCAACCCCATAAATCGTCTTATTTTGAAAGCTGACGTCAAGTTCTAAATCCAAATGGGTCGTGTGTATTTCCTTCAAATTTGAATAACTATGGTCGTCAAATACAGAATCGACGAAGAGTTCTGTGTTTGATACAATTATTTTAGGCGGTGGATCGCACGACAACATGAAAAATGTAGTGATAAAAATCAGAATCAAAAATCTCATTTCCCACTAAAGTTTAGAATTCCAAATCGTTCTTTTCCTCCCATTATGGCATAGAGTAACAATTCACGGTCGAGTAAATTGATTTTAAACATTTTAGGAACTACAATGGAATTTAATTCTTTCCTCGAGAAAAGCGTATTTCGACTGATTTCTCCTGTTTCCAAATCGATCGAAGTTATAGCTGCAACATTTCTCCTTCTCGATAAATTCAAGCTGTATATTGAATTGGAATTCATACTTTGGGAAAATGAACCATCGTCATTGTAATTCCTGATGTTGTCATTGAATATAAAACACATTTTTTTATCGCTAACAAAAGACGCATATGAGCTGAACGGACCGCCATCATTAATTGAAACTTGTGATTTCGGAATCATTTTTTGCCAATCGAATTGACCGCTTTTTCCAATTTTAAAGGCAATAATATCATCGTAGTAGTAGTAGAAAATTGTCGAAGATATACCCGTTCTATTGTCATACGTGACCCTTCGGTGAACATAATATTGTTCCACTGAACCAAGAACCGTTCCGTCAGGTTGAGTATACATTTCTCGTAAACGGTAATTGTAAAGTTGCGGTTCCGAATTACGATTCAAAAGTCGTTGCTCCGCCCGGTCTCTTTGTCTGTCAGTTAAATTCTGAAAAACTAGGTCTCGACTAAATGGAACCATTCCTCGAGAAAGAACGGAATCCTTCTTCGCATCAATTCGTATGATAAATATTCCTTCAATTCCACTGAAATTCCCCGAACCATAGATTCCAGAAATCGTTACGACGTTGCTATCATTAGAAGTCATTGTAACGTCATCTACGCGCCTGCCTTCAAGATCAACTTGAAACTCTTTCAATTCATCATTTCTGATTTTGTAAACATGCATCGCTTTAAAATTCTCAAATTCTCTGAACGATAACCGATCATTGGGTCTCAAGTGTTCTGTTAAACTCAAAAAATAGTCTCCTTGATTTGAAATGTGATGTTCATTTATAGTTGTTAAATTTCCGTCAAAAGGAATTACATATTCACCCGATTGAATGGTATTCATCGTTTTATCAAATACCCGGTATCCATAAATATCGCTCGTTGTCCGTTTTCCAGGGACTTCCCAAACAACACTTAAATACTCACGATTCCAGGATTGTAGAATTTTGAAATTTGGCTTGGCGTTTAATCGATTGTTACTGTACGTTGCAATCAACTCTGAACCACCGAAAGGTTTTAATTCAGAGTCATAAATTTGGTAATATAGGGACATTTCTCCATTCTTGCGATCTGATAAAAACACATAAAGTTTTTCTCCAAAATAGAATGCATTTTCAAAATTAGCAATACCACTTTCTGCTACTTGCTTAATTCGTTGGTTTTCAATAAATGATAAGTTTTCGTGATTTGAAATACGGTATGAACCGAACGTCCTGCCTCCACTCCAGCGCAGTGTATAAAAATCGTTGTTTGTTCGAGGAAGTATTTCGATTAATGAACCGTTACTTCGCTCAAGCACTCCCCAAGAGATAGGAAATTCTTGCGCCGAGAACGATTTACAAATTACAATAAAAAGTATGATTAAAAGTCCGCTCCTCATTTTTTCACCAATTGGATGCCCGTGTAGTTAGTCGGACTGATTTGTTTTAACTCATTTTTAATGGATTGATCAACTGAAAGCGAATCAATGAATTCGTGAACAGACTCCTTTGAGACTTTCTCATTTTTTCGCGTTAATCCCTTTAAAGCTTCATAGGGCTTTTCAAAACCCTCTCTTCTCAAAATAGTTTGAATCGCTTCAGCAACTACAGCCCAGTTGTTTTCTAAATCTTCTTCCAGTTTGGGTTGATTTAGTAATAGTTTACCAAGCCCATTCAAGGTCGATTGAAGAGCGATTATTGTGTGCGCAATTGGAACTCCAATTGTTCTAAGAACTGTTGAGTCTGTTAAATCGCGCTGAAGACGAGATACGGGAAGTTTTGACGATAAATGTTCAAAAAGAGCATTTGCAATTCCTATATTTCCCTCTGAATTTTCAAAATCAATCGGATTAACTTTATGAGGCATTGCAGATGATCCAATTTCGCCTTCTTTTAATTTTTGTTTGAAATAATCCATTGAAATGTAGGTCCACATGTCTCGGTTTAAATCTAAAATGATTGTATTAATCCGTTTCAGAGCATCGAAAAGAGCAGCCAAATTATCATAATGTTCAATTTGCGTTGTTGTTTGACTTCTTTTCAAACCAAGAGTGTGTTTTACAAATTGGTTTGCGAATTCAACCCAATTTACATCGGGGTAAGCAACGAAATGCGCGTTAAAATTTCCTGTTGCACCTCCGAATTTTGCTGAAAAATCTATTTTTTTTAGTTGGTCGAGTTGAATTTCTAATCGTTCAGAAAATACCTGAATCTCTTTTCCTAATCGAGTTGGAGATGCCGGTTGACCATGAGTTTTGGCTAACATAGGAATATTCATCCAATCAATTTGAAAAGATTTCAATTGTTTAATTAACTGATCAAGAAGCGGTTGATAAACTTTATTTAAACCTTCTTTAAGAGATAATGGTACAGAGGTGTTGTTAATATCTTGAGAGGTTAATCCAAAATGAATGAATTCAACGTATTGGCCCAATCCAAGTTGATTCAACTTTTCTTTCAAAAAATATTCAACTGCCTTAACGTCATGGTTTGTTATTTTCTCTTTTTCTTTAATCCATAACGCATCACTCTCATTGAAATTTTCATAAATTGCTCTAAGTTCAACGAATCGCTCATGCTGAAAGTTTTCCAGTCCTTTTATTTTTAGTTTTGTTAAATCAATAAAATACTCAATTTCAATTAGAACACGGTATTTAATTAAACCAAATTCTGAAAAGAACTTTCGTAAATCTTTAGTCTTATTTTGGTATCTACCATCAACTGGAGATATGGCTGTGAGGCTATTTAAATTCATAATTTGGAATAAGTCAACAAAGATAAGACTTTGAAAATTAATCATTGCCAAATTCCATGAAATATGAAAGCAAAAGCGCATTTAAATTGTTTAATTTTGAACATGGAATTTTCTAAAAGATTTGTTCGATTCAATTGGATTATTTTAATCCTCATTTATCTTGTAATATTTGCAGGTAGTTTTGTTCGTATTTCGGGAAGTGGAATGGGCTGTCCTGACTGGCCAAAGTGCTTCGGGAAATGGGTTCCCCCAACAGAATTAACTGATTTGCCATCGGATTACCGTGAAGCCTATCTATTGAAGCGCGAGAAAAAGATTGAAAAATTTTGTAGATTTTTGAATTCAGTTGGATTGTCCGAAACCGCAAATAAAATCAGAAACAATCCGGATGTTTATAAGGAAGAAGCTTTCAATGTTCGTAAAACATGGACTGAATATGTGAATCGTTTGTTGGGATTTTTGGCGGGTAATGTTATGATTGTTGGTTTGATATGGTTCTTTACGATATATAGACAATCGAAATTAAAATGGTTAATGCTTCTTAATCTTATTTTCATGGGAATTGAAGGATGGTTCGGCTCAATCGTCGTTGCCACAAATTTAGTTCCTTGGACGATAACAATTCATCTCTTTTTAGCTCTAGTAATACTTTTGATTCAAATATATATATTGTTTAAAATCAGAAATATAAATTCAAAAAAATTGCGACCTGAAAAATCGATTCGTTGGTTGATTTGGTTTATTTTGGCAGTTACGTTTTACCAAATGTTTTTAGGGACACAAGTAAGAGAAGCAACAGATTTCCTCGTAAAACAAGGAGTGCAGAGATCAGAATTTATTGATCGACTTGGTCTTCCTTTTATCATTCATCGAAGTTTTTCTTGGCTTGTTTTAATTCTTTTAGTATTTATTGCATGGAAAAACGAGAAATCTGAAAAACATAATTCAATTCGTTTGGCATTCGTGATTCTAGGAGTAGAATTAGTTACGGGTGTGTTATTGGCTTATGCGAACATGCCAGGGTTCATTCAAACTGCACACCTTGTCTTTGCATCAATTTTATTGGGCGTTCTATGGCAAATTACGCTTGTATTTAAAGAATCAAAAAAGGGTGTATAAAAAAAGCTATCTGAATTCAGATAGCTTTTCTTTATACTTTGTAAAGTATTAATTTACGCTTGAAGAAAGTTCAGAACCTGCTTTGAAACGAATTGTGTTTTTAGCGGCAATAGTAATTTCTTTTCCTGTAGAAGGGTTACGACCTTTACGAGCATTTCTTTTAGATACGCTGAAAGATCCAAAACCAACTAGAGAAATTCTATCTCCACTTTTCAATGCTGATGCAGTAGCACCAACAAATGCATCCAATGCTCTTTTAGCATCTGCTTTTGACAACCCAGCTCCTTCAGCCATTGCATCAATTAATTCTGCTTTGTTCATAATAATTTGTTTAAATAAGTTAATAATAATTAATTACAGAACAAATATATCGGAATATCAACGCGTTGTTCTCTATCAGACCAAAAAAATCACGAAAATGTTGAAAAATCCTGTTTTTTGTTAATAAACACACCTGAGAACCTTGTTTTATGGGGGTTTTAGTCATAATGGCGTATGCTTTTTCATTCTATTTAATTTCGTATTACTTTTGATCCTGTATGATCAAGTTCAAACGAATTCATTTGTATTGGCTGCTTCAGTCATTGGGTTGGGCTGCTTATGCAGGACTTATTTTTTTTGCGTCGTTCAATTCACAAGGATTTTATTTAAGTGGATCTTTTTTATTAAATCTTTTTCTTTCATTCTTTTTTGGGATTGCATTCAGTCATGTTTTGAAAAATCGAGTTGTCTCTTTGGGACTTTTGAAATTGTCGGTATTCAGCGATTTCGTTAAGATTATTTTCGTACTAATCGCTGTATCCTTTTTCTATGTAGTCTCAACTAAAATTGTTTCAATTCTAATTTCTTGGTCAACGATGAATTTAGGTGTTGTTTCATTTTTAATTAACTGGGCCTCCTTTTTGTTGTTGTTCGCATTTTGGTTAACTCTATACTATGGTTATCATTTGTTTGAACAAAACCAACGACAAGAATTAGATAATTTAGAGCTACAAGCATTTCAAACAGAATTGGAATTACAAAATTTAAGGTCTCAATTAAATCCGCACTTTTTGTTTAATGCATTAAATGCTATTCGTGCTTTAGTTGAAGTCGATCCGAAGAAATCAAAAGAGGCGGTAACCCTACTCTCAAATTTGTTGCGATTTTCCCTATCAACCAATTATGACAGACTTGTAAGCATTGAAAATGAGCTTCAGATGGTTGATTCATATTTAAGTTTGGAAAAAATCAGATTCGAGGAACGACTAATAATTAAAAAAGAAATTAATGATGAATTAAGAAATTTTGATATTCCCGCCTTTACCATTCAAACCTTGGTGGAAAACGCAATTAAACATGGTATTTCAAAGTTAATAGAAGGTGGTGAAATTTCGATTCGTGTGGTGAAGGTTGAAAAATTTATTTTAATTCAAGTTGCCAATTCTGGACAGATATCAAGTGAAAAGGATTTAGGGGTCGGTTTAAACAATCTAAAGAAAAGACTTGAAATTGAATATAAATCAAATTATTATTTTTCAATTTATCAAGCTAATTTGGTATATGTCGAACTTCGAATCCCGATGAACAGATGAATCGAATGTTTGTTTATTCTCTCTAAAATGAGTAAAAAAGCGATAATTGTTGGAAGTGGTGTTGGTGGATTATCCTCTGGGATTCGACTCGCCAAACTTGGTTATGAAGTATCAATTTTTGAATCGAATGCTTTCATCGGTGGGAAAGTTAATTCTAAAATGATCGGTGAATATCGCTTTGATATGGGGCCATCCGTTTTTACTGAACCCCATTTGGTTCAAGAACTTGTTGCACTTTGCGGAAAACCACATGATTTTTTTCAATACCACAGGCTAGAGGAATCCTGTCGTTATTTTTTCTCCGACGGACAACAAGTTGTAATCAAAAGCGGTAAACTGGAGGTTTCGAAATCATTTAAAGAGCATTTTGAGGAAGATATAAATCAAACGGAATGGTTTCTTGATCGAATGAAAAGAAATTATAAAGCGGTTTATCCTGTTTTCATTGAAGTTTCACTCCATCGTTTCAAGCATTGGTTCAATAAATCTGTTTGGAAAGCGATTTCGAGAATACCGAAGTATGGACTACTTTCTTCAATGTATCGGGTAAATAAATCTGTATTCAAAAACCCAAAGACTGCTCAAATTTTCAATCGATTGGCGACCTACAATGGAAGTAGTCCATACAAAACTCCGGGAATGCTGAATATAATTTCTCATTTGGAATTGAATGAAGGTCCTGCAATGCCGAAGGGAGGAATGGTGGCAATAACCAATACCCTCAAAAAATTGGCAGAAGATTCTGGAATTAAGTTTTACACAAATGAATATGTTCGTGAAATAATCCATCAAAATGATTCAGTAATTGGAGTCAAAACAGTCAATGGTTCCTATGAATGTAGTTTAGTAGTTTCCAATATGGACGTTCATTTTACCTACGAGAAGCTATTAAATGGTTATGCTGCCCCTCAAAAAATATTGAATCAAGAAAAATCAACTTCGGCAATTGTTTTTTATTGGGGAATAAAAGGTTCTTTCAATGAACTCGGCGTTCACAACATTTTGTTCGCTGAGAACTATCAAGAAGAGTTTAGTGCTTTGTTTGAATCGAAAACGATGCACGAAGATCCAACAATCTACATACACATTACATCCAAAGTCGAGAAAAACGATGCGCCTGCTGGTTGTGAAAATTGGTTCGTGATGGTTAATGCTCCTATTGACGTAGGTCAAAAATGGGATGAACTATTAATTCAAACTCGCGAACGGATTATTCGTAAAGTTTCAAAACACCTAAATACGAATATAGATGAATTGATTGAGGAGGAGGAAATTTCCGACCCTCGTAAAATTGAATCCACTTATTTTGGAAAGCAGGGCTCAATCTATGGTAATTCTTCGAATAGTGCATTTTCCGCATTTTATCGGCACCCAAATTTTTCAAAGAAAATAAAAGGACTTTATTTTTCAGGTGTCACTGTGCATCCGGGAGGAGGTATTCCGTTGGCATTAAACAGCGCAAAAATTGTTGAGCGTTGTGTGAAAGAGGATTTTCTTCAATAATTGATATTATATCTTTCTCTTTATTCGTCCATTTCAATTTATTTCTTCATAAAAATTAGTTTTTGAACACCTCTCTCCTTTTGGTTTTTTCGTTAATATTAAATTGACGTATTATGCAAGAACCAAACGCTGAATTACTGATACAGGCATTCGCTTTTAATAGAAAGGCTCAATTGGAATTGTATAAACTCAGTTATCCCATTTTAATTGCTGTTGCAAGGAGATATAGGATGAATGAGGAAGATCATTTGGCATTGGTGAATAACTCTTTTATTAAGATTATTCAAAATTTAAATAATTATCAAGAAGGAAGATATTTTAGTTGGATAAAGCGAATCATTACAAATGAAATCATCGACGACTATCGAAGAAATAAAAAATATAGAAATCTCTTCAATCAAGATTTTGATGTTGAATTAAATCAGTTCTCGCATGCGGAGGCAGAATATGATATAATTGATTCTCATTTAAATAGCATGGTTAAAAAGTTGCCAGAGTCTACAAAAGTCGTCTTCAACCTATTCGCAATAGACGGTTTTTCACACAAAGAGATAGGGGAGATGTTAGGTATTTCGGAACAAACCTCTAAGTGGCATACGAAAATGGCAAGGAAAAAATTAAAAGAACTTTTAAAATTGGAAGTGCATCATGAAACAAGATGAAATAGATGAATTATTGACAAAGGAATTTTCTCCGGATTTCAATGAACAAATTCCCGAGCATTTTCTCTCGGATATCAATTTTCGACTAGATCAACTCGAGAAGAAGAAGAAAAGGAGGTTGTTTTTAATTTGGTTTTTATCGTTTGCGCTTATTTCTGGGGCACTTTCGTTTGGGTATTTGATCAAGGTGGAAAAGACTGAAAAACCTCTTTATGTATTAAGTAAACCTAATAATAAGGTTAAAAAAATGAGTTTAAAGCAAAATAATGTTTTAAAACAAAGTTCCGTTATAAAAACAAAACGTGAATATCGTCAAGTTAGAAATGAAATAATTAAAAGCAATTTGAATGAACCAATAAGACAATCCAAAAGTTATTCACTTTTAGAAAGAAATTTTGAGTCGAAGACATTTGAGGGTGAAATTAGCTATAACAACCTAAATTTTTCAATGGATTCAGCGAGAAGTTCAGGTTATAAGGCTTTGCAAAATCCAGAAACTATGGAAAAATTAAATCTAAGTTTAAATTTGGATTCCTTGAAAAATAAGGACATTGCAAAAGAAAAAATAAAGGATTCTGTAGAATTTGTTAGAGAATCTAAAATTACAGAAGAAGTGAAAAAGAGACAAACCGATAACCCGAAACGATTTTCTTTCGGACTGTTTTCTGGTGTAAGCGGCGTTTTTTCTTCCATCAATTTTAATGATGGTTACACGATGCTTGCAAGTACAACTGATTTAATAACATATCGGGATATTCGTCGTCAGCAGGAGCGAATGACTTCTAGTTGGGATTTAGCTTTTCGAATGCAATTCATTCATAGGAAAGTAACTATTCAATCTGGCGTTGAATTTTTTGAATGGGGAGAACAACTCGTATATGATTTTAATTCAATCTCAGGAATCAATCGCTATTCATACTTGAATCTGCCATTAAATTTTGGATATATGTTTGAAATAGAAAAAATTGGAATAAATCCGTTTGCGGGATTTTCAGTCGGTTATGGAATAAGACAAGATGGAATTTACCTGAATCCAGATTTAATCTCAACATCAATTGTCAAATCTGAGGCTTTCTCATCAACTTTTCAGGCTGGTGTTCAATTTTGTTATGGTTTGGAGCAATTTACAGTTTCAATGATTCCGATTTATCGAATGTCGCTCGGGCCTATAATTAATCAAGGAATTGTGAGGAATTCATACAAATCAGTCGGATTGCAAATTGGGTTGTCATATCGATTTTAAGGAAATAGAATTTAACATTTGATTCAAATAAATTTCAATTTGTGTGTTTATTTTGTCGAAGGATTTCAATGGTGAAAAATAATTCACGGTTGATAAGTAGATTTTTTATCAAAGAAAATATTCAAGTTGCTTGGAATGGGTTTCATAAAGGAGCGCTCTTTAGAAAGTGAACCTACAGTTTGGAAATTGCTCTTATTGATAATTCAAGTAAAGCAATAAAACACCTTAATAGTCAAGTAAATTTGTTAGGTAATTGGCCTATTTAAACTAAAGAAAATCCAAATGGATCTTCGAAATGTATTATTTTCGCAGGGATTATTACATGTCAAGTCACGAAAAAACAGCTAAATCAACTGCAGTTCTTAGTATTATTTCCAATGCTGGTCTTGCCATTGCAAAAGGTTTTTCTGGTATTATCGGTCATTCCGATGCTCTTATTGCAGATGCGATAGAATCCACCGCTGACGTTCTTGCAAGTGTTTTAGTTTTATTAGGGCTGAATTACTCAACGAAACCCGCCGACGAAAATCATCCATATGGACATGGAAAAGCAGAAGCGCTCACTACGTTTGCAGTGGTTGGATTTTTACTGATTTCGGCTACCATTATTGCGGTTGAAAGTATTCGTCATTTGAATGAACCACAAGAAAAACCAGAATTTTTCACGCTTTATGTCTTAGCCGCGATTATACTTATTAAAGAAATTTCGTTTCAATATGTGCGTAAAAAAGGGATTGAAACCAATTCATCTTCCTTGAAAGCTGACGCATGGCACCATCGAAGCGATGCGATTTCATCCGTTATTGCATTTGTAGGAATAAGTTTAACTTTTTTAGTTGGCAAAGGATTTGAAAAGGCCGACGATTGGGCAGCCTTGCTTGCTTCAGGATTTATAGTTTACAATGCTTATAAAATTTTCAGACCAGCGTTGGGTGAAATCATGGACGAACACCTTCATCACGATTTGATTGATGACATTCGACGCTACTCAACCGAAGTTACGGGCGTAATCGATACAGAAAAATGCCTTGTTCGCAAAGCTGGAATGGTATACATGGTTGATTTGCACATCGAGGTTGAGGGATCGCTTAGTGTTTTTGATGGCCACGAAATCGCACACCGACTCAAAGACCATTTAATGAAAAAACTTCCTGGAATTGCAGATGTTCATATCCATGTGGAGCCCGTTCGGGCATAAAATTTGACTTCTAACCGCCTTTCTTTTTTGTTTGGGAATACCCTTCCTTTACCAATAAGTCGAAAACTTTATCTCTGAAACTGCCTTGAATAAGAATTTCGCCGTCTTTTACTGAACCACCGACGCCGCATTTACTTTTCAAAATCTTTCCCAATTCTTTTAAATCCTCATCAGTTCCTGTAAATCCTTCAATCAAGGTAACCTCCTTGCCTGCACGTTGCTTTTTGTCAAGCGAAACATACAATCTTTGTTGTTGTTTGGGAAGCGTTTCCTGATGTTCTTCTTGTTCTTCTTGGTATTGAAAATTTGGATTCGTGGAGTAGACCACATTAACCAAGTTTTTGTTCTTTTTCGACATATAACAAATGTATTAAATCCTTTTTTGAAACCCAAAAAAGAAGAAAAAAATCATGTAAAAGAATCAATAATTGAAAGAATTTGATTAACTTAAAGTGTATGGGAACACAAACAATTAAATGTTGGGCTGAAGATGATCGCCCACGTGAAAAGCTTATTTTAAAAGGAAAAACAATACTTTCAGACGCTGAATTATTAGCCATTATTATTGGATCAGGAACACGTCGTAAAAGTGCGGTTGAACTCGCTCGCGAAATTTTGTCAAGTTTTGAAAATAACCTCGCCGATTTCTCCAAGGCAAACTTGAAACAATTACTAAAATTTAATGGTATTGGTCAAGCGAAAGCTGTTAATATACTTGCAGCATTGGAGCTTGGTCGCAGGAGAGAAGGAGCTTCAAACTCGAATAGAAAAAAAGTAGAAAATTCAGAAATGGCCTACCAACATTTAAAACCTTATCTCAGTGATTTGAAGCATGAGGAGTTTTATGTGATTTTTCTAAATCAGGCAAATGAAATTATACAAACCAAGCAAGTTTCAAAAGGAGGAATGACGAGCACGATCGCTGATGGAAAGGTAATCTTTCAACTTGCATTGGAATCCCATGCCGCAGCATTTATTCTATCGCACAATCATCCCAGTGGGAATAAAAAAGCGAGTCATTCGGATATTCAGCTCACGAAATCCATTCGGGATTTTGGTAAATACATTGATTTACATTTGTTAGATCACCTCATTTTCACGGATAATGGCTATCTTAGCTTCGCCGACGAAGGCCTCTTATCAATATGACTAAAAAACGCATTATAACCATTATTGGCGCTCGACCTCAAATTATTAAATCATCAGCGCTAAGTCGAGCAATTCGAAACTCGTTTTCGGATAAAATTGAGGAAATAATTGTTCATACGGGACAACATTACGATGAAAATATGTCGAATGTTTTTTTCGAAGAGATGGAAATTCCAAAACCGAATTACAATTTGAATGTCGGAAGTGGTTCTCACGGAACTCAAACGGCAAAAATGATTGAGGGGCTTGAGCGAATATTCCTGGATGAAAAACCAAATGCCATTGTAATTTATGGTGATACAAATTCCACAATTGCAGGTGCATTAGCAGCAGCAAAAATTCATATTCCGATAGTTCATATCGAGGCTGGACTGCGAAGTTACAATAAGTCGATGCCAGAGGAAATCAATCGAATTTCAGCGGACCATATGTCGACTTTGCTTTTTTCACCTACAAAAACGGGAATTTCAAATCTAGAAAAGGAAGGATTTTCGCTTGACAAAAAGTCGAATGCTACAATTGATAGCCCAAATGTTTATTTGTGTGGTGATATTATGTTTGACAATAGTATTTACTTTTCCTCTATTTCCAACCAGAAATCAAAGATATTACGTAATCTAAGTTTAGGAGAAAATGACTACATACTTTGTACTATTCATCGTGATTCCAATACAGATATTCCTCAAAATTTGAATGCCGTTTTTAAAGCACTTATTGCTATTCAAGAGAAAAGTGGATTAAAGATTATTTTGCCTATTCACCCAAGAACAAAAGGGAAAATGAATGATTTATTGGAACTAGGTTTGAAAGAAAAGCTAGATTCAAATTCAAATTTTCTAATTATTCCTCCGGCTGGCTTTTTGGATATTATTGCTTTGGAAAAAAATGCACGCATGGTAATTACTGATAGTGGGGGGTTGCAAAAAGAAGCTTTTTTCTTTGAGAAACCCTGTGTAATTCTTCGTGAGCAAACGGAATGGGTTGAAATCGTCGAAAATGGAAACGCAATTTTAGCAGGTTCCAATTTTGATAAAATCGTTTCGGCCTTTGATGAATTGATTGATAAAGATGATTTTACATTTCCACAATTCTATGGCGATGGACAAGCTGCAAATTTTATTTGTTCTAAAATAGTTGAGGATATCGAATGATTTTGATTTACGTAAATAGAGTCACAACCCGATTGGAATACACGCTTGATTTTGTATTCAAAAATAGAGGTATTGCCTATAAAACGACAAGTCACAAAGGATCATTCGAACAATTTGAAGGAATTAAGCTCAATTATTCGGATCAAGATTTTAATGATACCGCAAGTATTTTTCCATCATCACTTTTGTTTTCAGAGGATATCTCATCTATTGAACTTTCAAAAAAAATGTTCCACCATGAGGAATGTCTCTCGTTCAATACTATTGTAGATCCGTTCGCGAGCATTTTTTATGTCTTAACCAGAATGGAGGAATATTTTGCGTTAAATACAGATGGTTTTGGTCGTTTTGAAGCCTCGAGTAGCATTCAATTTCAATTTGGATGGCTTGAACAAGCTATTTGTGATCGCTGGAGCACGGATATTTTAAATTTTTTGAAGAATAAGGCCAACTATCAATTTACTTTACTGAAAGAAAACGTCAAAGTACTTCCTACTTTTGATATTGACAATGCCTATGCATATAAGAACAAAGGCCTTTTGAGGAGTTCCATTTCAAATATGAAAGATTTCTTTTTAGGTCGAAGTAAACGACTAATTGAGCGACAAAGTGTACAGACAGGATTGACAAAAGATCCATACGATACGTATGATAAAATTATAAGCTTGAATGAAGGAAATGATTCTTGTAAACTATTTTGGTTGCTTGGTGATTTCGCAAAATACGATCGCAATGTCTCGCATCGATCCAAAAAACACAGAAAATTGATTCAATACATGTCCTCCTCTTTCGAAATTGGAATTCATCCAAGTGTTAAATCAACAAGTTATGAGTTTTACCTTCACAACGAAATAGAGCGCCTTGAATCCATTATTAAAAAAAGAGTACATTCAAGTCGACAACATTTTTTAGTTCTCAAATTTCCACAGACCTATCAAACCTTAATCGGTCAAGAAATAACGGATGATTATACGATGGGATTCGCGGATCATATTGGATTTAGGGCAGGAACGGCTAGATCATTCAATTGGTTTGATTTAACGAAAAATGTAGTTACCAATCTGATAATTCATCCATTTGTCTTTATGGATGGGACACTCAATGAATACATGAAGTTAAATCCGGATGAGGCCATAAAACGAATTGATGTCCTATATCAAGAAGTTCGGGATTTCGGAGGTGAATATTCTTTCATTTGGCACAACGAAACCATTGGCGATTATGGAATTTGGAAGGGTTGGTCAAAGGTTTTTAATTATTCGGTTTCGCTAGGAAAGTGAATTTGAAAGAAAAAATCAATTCTATATTTATTTAAATACCCTCTCCGTTCAAATAATCATCATTGAAAATTATTTGTGTTGACTAAATTTTTGGTTTATGTAATCTCGAAGGAATCGCCTTTGTTTTAACAAATGTTTTAACAGAAAATGAAAAACCCCTGAAAATCAATGATTTAAAGGGGTTTTTTACGTGGTACCTCCAGGA